>CAVXHC010000021.1:0-35350 GCA_963761355.1 uncultured Solirubrobacteraceae bacterium | reverse complement strand
AAGCGTTCAGTCCGTAGCTCAGCTGAGCAACGGGAGGGGGTCCCCGCGGGCGTGCGCGCTGAGCAGGTCCACGAGGTAGGCGTGCAGGCTTCGACGCTGTAGGCGGCAGGTGATCGAGGCCGAAAGCAGCCGCGCGACGCGCTGCTCCCCCTCCTCGGATTGGCTGCCGAGGGAGAGCTTGCGGTAGATGACCGCGCCCCGGAGTGCGCGCTCGGCGTGGTTGTTGGTGGGCTCCACGCCGGAGACGGTCGCGAAGGTCCATAGCGCCGGCCAGAGCTTCAAGAGGTTGCGTGCCATCCCGCGGCAGTACTTGTTGCGCGGTGATTTGCTGGCGAAGCGTCTGAGCGCGGGCTTCAGCTGGTGGCGCAGCAGTCCGATCTGGCGCTTGAGCTCACGGCGGTCGTGGGTGTGCTGGAAGACCTCCCATGCCCAGAACAGCTGCTCTGAGATCTCAAGGCCGAGCTTGCCGAACTGTTTCTCTGTGCTGAGGCCTTCGGCGTGCGCGGTGAAGTCCCGGCGCAGGTGCGCCCAGCAGATCTGCCGGCGCTGAAGGGGTATATGGGAGTAGGCCCACCAGCGGTCTGAGGTGATGATCGCCTGGGTGTCTGAGAGCAGTGCCTTGGCGTGATCCTCATGACGGTCAGCTGCGACGTGAAAGAACGCTGTCTGGTCGGTGAACGCGCCCCACAGAGCACGCTGGGATCCACGCAGACGCCAGCCGGTCTCATCGATGTTCAGATGCTCACTTGAGCGCACGGCGTGAAGCAAATCCTCGTGAGGCTCAGCCAGCACGCCTCCGACATGGGCGAGCACCCTATCGACCGTGCCCGTTGAGATGCGTGCCGCGAAAAGCTCTTCGAGCAGCTCGACCGCATCACGCCGGGAGACGCGGTTTCGCACCGACAGAGTCGCGACGGCGGCCTGCAGCCTCAGACCCAAATGACTCCCGGCGAGCTCCGGCGGGAGCCCACCGGTGCGCCGTCGGCCACACCCAGAGCAGCGCACCCGCTGGCAGCGGTGCTCAGTGACGCGCACCGCGATCGGCGGGAGCTCCTCGACCTGATGGCGTGCAGGCTCACCATCAGCCACCCGTTCGGCCTCGCTGAAGACATGCCCACACCCGCAGCTCGCCGGCCAGTGATCGATCACCTCATCGACCGCCCACGCGGGCAACAGCGGCCGCCCACGACCCTCATGCCCAGGCTGGCCACCGCGCTTGCGTCCAGAACGATCCTTGCCGCGCTTGGGCGCTCCCCGGGGAGGATCTGAGCTCGGCGGACTCGAGGAGTTCCCCGAGTTCCGAGCCAGCTGACGCTCGAGCTTCTCGACACGGCCCTCGAGCTGCTGGATGCGGCGATCCATCGCCAGCAAGACTTCGACTACGGCCTCACGCCCCGCGTCATAGATCGCCTCCGCCTCAGCGCGCTCCACGCACAGATATTCGACGGAGCAGAGTTATGTCCCCCATGGACTGAACGCTTACGCACAACATGTGCTTTGCAGGGCCTTTCCGAATCGGGGAGACAGGATTTGAACCTGCGACCGCCCGGCCCCCAGCCGGATATGGCGATCGGGCTACCCCCGATTTCCCGCTCTAGAGCGGGATTTCTGTCCGTTGGCTCCGGTAGCATTTGCTCAAAATAGAATACGAATAGAATACGGCGGGGAGCAAAGGAAGGCGGCAGACGAGTGGCGCAGGCGAGCAAGACACGACGCGGCTACGGGACCGGTTCGCTGAGAATCATCGGCCGCGTCCTGGGTCGGCTCATGGTATGGGCCGGACGGGCGGAAGCTGATGCGCAAGGTCGGCCCGGCGCGCACGCCGGGCGAGCGCGACGGCCTGACGAAGAGCCAGGCCGAGGAGCGATTCCGCAAGATGCGCGAGCGCGGAGCGTCCGCGCACGACCACCGAGCGCGTGACGATGGTCGAGGCCGGCGAGGAGCTCTCGCGGCGCCTTGAGATGCGTGGACGCAAGAAGTCTCACCGGATGACGGTCGCGTCGGACCTGCGCAACCACATCGCGCCGTTCTTCGGAGGAACCGAGCTCGACAAGATCGAGCCGCGGAACATCGAGCGCTACATCGCCCTCAAGCTGAAGACGTTGGCGCCGAAGACCGTGCGCAACCACCTGAACACGATGCACTCGGTGTTCGAGCTCGGCATGCGGATGGGCTGGTGTGAGCGCAATCCCGTCAAGCTCGCCGACCGCCCCGTCATCAAGACGACCGAGACCCGGATCAAGTTCCTCGACCAGCCCGAGCTCGAGAAGCTGCTCGCCCTCCCCTACCCCGACGACGCCTTCGGCCAGATCGAGCCGACGCTCTATCTGACCGCCGCGATGACCGGACTACGCCAGGGCGAGCTGATCGGGCTGCGCTGGCGCGACGTCGACTTCGACGCGCGGAAAGTGCGCGTGGTCTCCCCCTACGTCCGCGGCGAGTTCAACGATCCGAAGTCGGAGGACTCGGGCCGCTCCGTGCCGATGGCCAAGCGCGTCGCCGACGCGCTGACCGACCTGCGCGAGCGGTCCCTGTATCCCGCTGACAACGACCTCGTGTTCGGACACGCCGAGACGGGGCACCCGCTCGATCGATCGAAGCTTGTGCGGCGCTTCAAGAAGGCCCTGGAGCGAGCCGAGGTGCGGAGGATCACCTTCCACGAGCTGCGCCACACGTTCGGCACGCGGATGTCCGCGAACGGCGTTCCGCTGCGAACGCTCCAGCACTGGATGGGCCACGCGGACTCCAAGACGACGCAGGTCTACGCGCACTATCAGCCGTCGGAGGCCGAGGCTGACGCGGTCGATCTTGCGTTTGCGTAGCCCCGGCTGCGATGGACTCAAGCGACAGCACCGTCGCCCAGGCAGGGACCGTCTCTACGGACGGGTTAGCCAGTCGCTGACTATCGAGATATGGAGGCCAGAGCCGGCAACCATGACCTGAACGCACAGGTGATCTCCGTCCGGCTGACCTTGACGTCTCGCCGCGCCGAACTCAAGCTGACATCCGTCCTCGTAGCCTTGCTGGTTCGTCAGCGACCAGAGCCAGATCAGCGCTCTGCCGACAGCGTCGTTCCACGGCTGGTCCTTCGAGACGTCCTCGCCGTGTGCGGCGGACAAGGCGCTGATCGCAAGCGTGTCATCCTCCCCCACGGCGCTGAGTAGGACTGCGCCGTGCTCGAACCCAAGCGCCAACGACCTGAGATCGTGGTCGCCCACGCGCTCGCTCTCGCGGACCTCTGTCAGAGCGCCGTAAGAGTCCACGATCTCCTTCGCGAGCGAGGCCATTCGTCAATCTTAATCTCGGACGATCACCGAGCTTGTCCGTGTTGCGCAACAGGCGGACCTCGCCAGCGACATTCCCGCACCCTCGCCCATGCCGCGGCCGTCTCCCGGCAGCTCACGGCGTGTTGCCGGGAACGACCGCCGAGGAGCCGTGCCGCTTGCGGCGTGAGGCCGGCGGGGTCGGTTCGACGATATGCCCCTTTCTCGCGACTACCGAGATACCGATCGACCGCTGAGCCCCATACCACACGGCCTGCTCCAACTCGACTGCGCCGTCGACAAACCGCAGCAGACAGCTCCAGTGGTGTCCTTGCAATTCGTGGCAGCGAACCTGGCCTAGTCGAGCTTCTGGCCGCGAGCTTGCCCGCATGCTCTGTTCCACTTCGCGGGTGGTAGGCGGCTCCTTGGAGGCTTCTTCCGAGGCTTCTGAGCCCAGTCTGCCGCTGGATCGGACGTGGTGGCTCTGGCTCGCTCCACAGCCGAGACCCACAGCGATTACCGCAAGGCCAATGAGAGCGACGAGCAGGCGTCTACCCATAGCAAGAGCCTATGAGTTCCACCACCGACTCGCCGACGCTCAAGGGACATTCCCGCACACTGGCCCAGACGAGGGCGCCCTGCCGTGCCTGCCCGTCGGCGTCGGTACGCTCGGGGTATGGACGAAACCGAGACGCAGAAGACCTGGCGGGGCGATGCCCGCGTGCTGGGCGAGGTCGGTGCCGTCCTCTTGGGCCAGTCTTTGCCGCAGGTAGAGGTTCGGCTGCCGCGACGGCTCGCGGAGCAGGCCGTAGCCGCATGGGAGCGGGACGATGGCGAAGGACCGCTCGATCCGGAGACGAGCGAACAGGGGGCTCTGCGGCTGCGCGCGGCGACACTGGCCCTCATCGGTCTCAGCGTCACTGAGCGAGGTCGATGGGAGGACGACGAGGTTGTAGTGGAGTTAGACCCGGCATTCATCGGGTCAGCCGTGGAGGCAGCGGACCACAAGCCCTCAGCCTGAGCCGCAAAGTACTACGCGGTCGAAGCGCGCGGCTCTTGTACATGGGTGAGCGACCGGACGCGCTCTTCAAGAGACATTCCCGCACACTGGCTCAGGCGACGCACACCTCCTGCGCTCAGCTCCAGTGCGAGGGCTCGCCGCCGGTACTCCTTCCCGTGATCCGGGAATACCAGCGTGGAAGTGGCGGCTTGCCGTGCCGCGTGCGCCAGGCACACCACGGAGCGATGATCGGCGGCGCACGATATGGACCTGACGATGGGTTCATCCAGAACTGCCGAACTGCCTGCGCGCTCGGCGGTAGCCCAATGGCCGCTCGTCCCGCATCGGTGACAGGCCACCAGTCGTCCTCATAGGTGACGTCTTCGATCTGTTCAGTCCATCTATTCCATTGGCCGCCCAGGTAGACACCGCGCCAAGTCCTCATCAGACCGCGATCAACTAAGCCACGCAAGGTCGCTTCCAGGTTTGCGCGGTCTGGCGGCGATTCCAGCATTCCAACGTAAAGCGTGGTTGTGGTCTCCCCGCCGCCTGAGTCCATGCTGCACAGTTCCAGGAGCTCCCGCTCCAGATCGCTTAGATGCTCAGCGCCCTCCATGCCCCAATGAAAGCATCCGAGCGTGGTGGCCGTGCATCGCTTTTCCACACCCTGAGACTCAAGGGACATTCTCGAACACTGGGCCAGGCGACGGCACCTTCGAGCGGGGCCGCGGGGATGCGTCCTAGGGACGATGCCCGCTGACCGCGTACCCGCCTAGACGGCCGACCCATCGCGCGCGTAACCCGCCCGCGCATCAGTCGTCCGCTTCAGGGACTTCCATCAGCAGCCGATGCTTTCGCTGTGGCGCCCACACGAAACTCCTCCGAGCGAACCTTCTACCGAACACGGCTCACTCGATTCCTGCTCTACCCATTCTGCGTAGCTGGCTTCGTGTTCACGTTCCCCCTCGTCGTCGCGCCTCGCGGTGGCTGGCCGGTCCACGTCATCGCACTCGTAGCAATGCTGGCTTGGGCGTTGTCGTTCAAAGTACCCGGCCGGTTCGGGCTCACAATCGGCAACCGCGGCGTCGTCGTGTGCCATGGCCTTTGGTCGCGGTCCATAGATTGGGGTCAGATCGACAGCTTCGACACGCGGCGCTGGGGGTTCAATCAGGAAGTTGGCATCCAACTCAAGGACGGCCGCCGAGCTCTCACCAGCTTGCTCCAAGGGCGCGTCGTCACCTGGCGAGACGGCGCCACCCGAGACATCATGTCCATTCTTGCTGCCGCTCAGCGCGACTGGCAACAGAAGCGATCGGTGCAAGCGCCGACCCCCGCCAAGCTCAGCAGTTTGAGCTAACGCCCCGCCCTTCGAGAACATTCTCGAACACTGGCCCAGGTCACGCTGACGTAGTCGGAGCAGCGTCCTACGCTGCCTCCGGCCGGCCGCAGTAATAGATCTGCTTGCCGCGCTCCATTTCGTCGGCCATCCGCTCGCGCCATGCCTCATAGCCCTCGCCGAAGGGCATCGAGCTCCGCGAGTAAGACACGAGCGCCTCGTAGAACCACGGCGCATCGTCGGATTCCGCAGCCTCCCTCAGCGTTGAGCACAGGCGAGCGGCGACCGGCTCGCCCCCGAGCATGCCGGCGGTAGCGCATTGCATCACCACGGCACAGACTGGATCGGGGTCGACCGGATGCTGGATGCGCCCCCACGTCACGAAGAACCGATGCCCACCATCGGCAAGGCGCACCTCGACAGCGATCACGTCCTCCACGTTGCCGATCATGCCAACGTTTCTACGAAACCGCGTGCAGGTCCGCGTCAAGAGACATTCCCGAACGCTGCCCCGGGGGCGACGCTTCATTCCTGCGGTAGCGAGGAACCCCCGCTAGAGCTTGATCTTCTCTGCGTTCGACACGGTGTTGTCACCCGTGCGAAGACTCACCACGAGCCTGATCTTCTTGCGCTGCCTGCGCTCCGCCTTCCCCGCCTTAGTCAACGGTACGATCACCCGGTCGGTGCCTTGCGCAACCGTCTTGACGGTCTTCCTCAGCCCAGGACCCGTGATCGTAACGATGCCCTGTTGAGCGGCCCTCACCGTGATCACCAGGTTGCTCGCGGTCACCTTGACCTTCTCGATCTTGACCGATGCACCAGTGACGGTCGCTTCTGTCTGGGCTTGGTTCGATGCGTCATCCGTAGGCGGCGTCGAGACGACGGTGAGAGTCTGCACAGGTGTCAGGAATGTGGACGGGCCTTCGCAGCCTTCGGGGGTGAGCGTGAATGATGCCGCCCAATAGATCGTCCTGGGCGCGGCGGCCGCCTTGGGCGAAGTAAACGAGTAGACGGACGTTCCGGGCTGCAGCGATCCCGGACCGCTGTCGATATCGGGGCTCGACAGCAGGGCCGGGGATGAGGCCACGCTGAACGTCAGAGCGTATTTCGATTCTCCGGAGAAGGTCTCGATCGTGCCCGCCGGCACATTGCCGCTGTAGGACGCTGACAGCATGCTGGATTTCGCCACGGCTTCCGCGCCCATCTTGCTGTACATACACTCGAGCGCCGGCGGGATTCCCATTTCGATCCCCTGCGCCGCAGGAGCAAGAATCGGCGCGCAGCCCAGTGCAGATAGCCCAAGGATCCAGCCCACGCTAGACAGCCCCACCCTCACGTCGGAGATCTTACAGCGCGAGGATTGACGACACAGCGATAGCGCAACGGCGCCCGAGCACCGGTCCGCGCAATCCTCCATCATCTGTTGCGATGTCGCGGCCGGCGAATCGCGTGTTTCGCGTCAGCTATCGCGTGCAGGCGGCTGGTGTGTTGAGCCTCGTCGCCGTTCCTGCGATCCTGGCGGCCGTCGCGTGGCTGCTCGTTGAAGTCAGTCCGTGGCTCGCGGTTGCGGTGGGGGCCGCGTTTTTTTTTGGCATGCAGGCCGCCGTAGCGAAACGCTGGACCGGCACACGTCCCACGGAGGTGTCTCCGCACGACGCACCAGAGATCCACGCCACCGTTGAGCGTCTCTGCGCCACCGGGGAACTCGCCAAGCCCAAGATCGTTCTTCACGACAAGCGCTACGCGAACAGTTGGATCAAAGGGCTGACCTCCCGGCGGACGACGCTGCATCTGACCTCCCGACTCCTCGAGCTCCTGGACGAGCGCCAATTTGAGGCCGTGATCGCTCACGAGCTCTCTCACGTGGGACAGAAGGACTCCGCACTGATGTCCGCAGTCGGGGCGCCAGTGGCCGCGATGCTCGACGGGGCGGGGCTCTACTTTCACGCTCCCCTTGGCGCTTTCCGGACGATCCGCGCAACGAAGAATCGTCGACCGGTGCGACCCGGCGAATTTCCCGTTGGGGAAGCAGCGCTCCTCGTGGACTACGGCATCTTTCCCGGGTTCTTCTGGCTCCTGTTGCTGCCAATCGGACTTCTCTTCCTAGTCGTCGGCGTGGCCTCGCGCGCGATAACCGCTGTGTTCTCACGCGCTCGGGAGCTAGAGGCCGATGCCGGCGCTGCCCGGTTGACAGGGAAGCCATCGGCGCTCGCGTCCGCGCTGATGGTGCTCAGCAACACGCCGCCGGACACGATTCCGCTCGTCGACCTGCGGCGAGCCGCGAGCCTCGACGTGTTCCACATCGTCGCCATCGGCAAGGAGCACCCGCTCGCTCGTACCCACCCGTCACTCAAGCGGCGCCTGAGGCAGCTATCCGAGATCGAGACGCGGCTTCAGAGTCCTGGGCCCCGGTGAATCATTTGCAACGCCACGCGATCGGAGAACAGAGAATCGCCAGTTCGCTCGCCCAAGGGACATTGCCGCACACTGGCCCAGCTCAGCGCTCACTGCCTGGTGCGGGTTCATTCGCCGACGCCTGGGCTCTCAACTGTTCCACGGCCTCAAGGATCTCCGTCCGCCAGTAGAGGAGATTTGGCGTTGGTTCGCCGTAGATCTTCTCCAGCTCGTCAGCGATGCGTCCCAGGCCCACGGCTACCGCTTCCAAGCGCGTGACGACATTCTGCGGCGGCATTTGAGCCCTAGTCTAGGCCGCTGTACCCGACCGGGATAGCGCCAGAGACATTCCCGAACACTGGGCCAGGTCACGACCCGGTCGCTGGACGCCTCACATCCCGTGGTGGGGCCGGCGGGAATGAGGGCGCTGGGTCGAGCGGGGTCTAGCCAAGCTCAGGGCGATAACGCGGGTCGTGCGGCTCCATGACGTCCACCAGGAGCGTTCGACCGAACGTATCCGCAATTGAGATGGTGCCCTGAGGCCGTGACCAGGGCAGGTCTTTCAACTTGGCATCGAGTTCGTCGCTTAGCTGCCGCGCCTCATCGAGCGTGAGGGCAAGCCAAAGCGTCTCGTGTGCCTCGCCGTTGCCGCTGTCCATCATCAAGGGAGTCACGCTGAGAACGCTACTCCGTCACGAGCCAACGAGACGAACGCCCCCGGGGCTCGTAACCGTTCAAGGGACATTCCCGAACACTGGCCCAGGGTGCCGCGTCATCGCTGCCTGCAGACACCGAGAACCGAGGCTGGAGTCAGTTAGCCTTGCGCACCGATGCGACGCCTCGCGGGACTCGCCTTCTCCCTGCTCGTGCTTGCCGGGTGCGGTGGGAGCAGCAACGCGTCGTCGACTGATGCCCGCCGCGAGGTCCAAGCCGTGCTCGCGTCCTACCTACATGCGCTAGAGACGGGCGACCTGTCGCTTTCGTGCAGCTACCTCTCGAAGTCAAGCCAGGCGCAGATCGTCGCGGAAGCCAAGAGGACTGCAGCCGTCACCACCTGCGAGCAGGTCATGGGCGCCACCTCTGCATATGACCGACGCGCGGTCCAGATCGTGGCTAAGAAGACCACCACGAAAGACCTGCGCGTCAGTGGCGACCACGCCACCTTCGTTGTCTCGCGCCCCGGCAAGACTACGGTCGGCAACGCCGTTAAGGAAGCGGGCATCTGGAAGCTGAACGAGTAGCCGAGATCCCTCAAGGGACATTCCCGCACCCTGGCCCACGCCGCGACGACCTCCCGCCGCACCCGCTGACAAGCGAGCCTGTCGCCGTGCGAACGATCCTGACTAGGCTAGGCTCGTCGCGATGAACCGGCGCCGCGTGAGGTCTATGGCAAAGGAACTCGGAGAGATGTTCCACCAGACGGCCATGCGGGAGGCCAGCGGGCTCGTGGACCTCGCCTACGAGCTCGCGGACTCTGACGCCGATGATGAGGCTGCGGCTTCTCGCCTTCGCGCCGCATTCTCTCAACAGAAGGACAGCGACCGCGCAGTTGCCTACTCCCTGGACCGGCTCGCTCGCGCCCGCGAGCGCCGCGTCGGCGACCGGGCCTACCGGATCGCTCAGGCAGCCGCAACGGGCGCACCGGTAAAGCCAGTCGAACCCGCTTGCGTTGCCCTCTTTGGACGGCTGCAAGAGATGGGCGAGATGCCGATCGGCGAGGCCTACGCCGAGCTAGTTCGACTTGTCCCTGAACTCGCGCGGGTGGTAGACACCGCTGAGCCGCTTCCGGCCGCGAAGGTACAAAGTCCCGACGCGGAGGCACAGAAGCTCGACGATGAGACACTCACGCTCAAATGGGGGCACCGCCAGCACCAACGTATCGCCTCTCTTATCGGGCATGACGCGGCACATCCCGACCCGCTCGTGAAAACTTCGGCCATGGCCGGTCTTGTGGTCAGCTACATGCGCATCGTCGCCGGCGACGACTCGCTTGGCACGATCGACACGTCGCATCGCGAAATCCAACAAGCTCGCCACAAGTGGTTCGGTGAACGGGAGGGCTATACGGTCGAGTCCACCGCAGGCGGCCGGTACCGCGTGACTGC
Organism: uncultured Solirubrobacteraceae bacterium; assembly: GCA_963761355.1. Lineage (GTDB taxonomy): Bacteria > Actinomycetota > Thermoleophilia > Solirubrobacterales > Solirubrobacteraceae > Palsa-744. The sequence continues at coordinate 25,252 of CAVXHC010000021.1, read as the reverse complement.
GACGACAACATTTGGGAAGCCTCGCGACCGGCCCTAGTTGACCGAATTTTTTGTCGAGCCCACGTTACGAGTAGCTCGTGCAATCCACGCGGAAGCCGCTCAAGAGACTTCCCGCACCCTGGCCCAGGGCGCCGCTGCATTCCTGGGGGCCCAAGCACGCCGTGCAGATATGGTCCTGCCGGTGGTGTATCAGTTTGGATCGCGGCGCCGCCAAGCAGCACCAGCGCCGCTGAGGAGGAGTCCTGCGCAGCCAACGGCTACGGCGCCGATCCCCCAGGGCTGCCCAGCGATGAGTAGAGCGGTGCCGAAGAGCGCCGCAACGGCGTAGTAAACGGCCTGCGCGGCCGGCCTGTATGGCCGTTGGAAGAACCACCCGAGCATCATTGAAAAGGCTACCGCCACCCGTTGCGTCGCGGTAGATCGAGTTGGTGAGCGACCGAAAGCGGTAGCGCTGCTTCAAGGGACGTTCCCGAACACTGGCCCATGAGAGGGCGGACCCCCGCGGCCCACCGTCTGGTCCCTTAGCTCTGTCAGCGCGCTCGACCACCGATGGATTGTCTCGGCATCTGAGAACCTGTGCTCGTGCTCCTAGCGACCTCAGTGGCCGGCCTCATCGTCGGCCTAATTCTTATCGGGCTGCTACTCGCTGCCGGGGTAATCTGTGCCATGAAGGGCAAGTGGGTCTTCTTTGTCCTAGGTTGGTTCAGCGGCATCTTCTGGATCATCGGAGCGTCGCGTCTTGGCAAGCCCAACTCGTATTGGGCGAGACGCCGGTATGAGGATCTTGAGCTGGCAGAGGCTCGACGACGGTTCTCGAGAAGCCCTTTCCCGCGTCTAGGGGGATCGCCGTTCCGCGACCGCCGGGACAATGCCTGAGCCCAACGCCTGCATCCTCACTCAGTCCACACCGACCTACGCTCCAGCGGTGCTCCGAGCGGAGCGGCGCTCCGAGCGCATCTGGTCGAGAGACATTCCCGCACACTCGCCCAGGTCACGCCGTCCTCCCGCAGCAGGCTGCTCGACTAGGCTTGACTCATCGTCATCGATGTGTCCACGCCAGTCGACGGCCGCGTCCTTCAATGCCATGTGAGGGTCGGCGATCCGATTGAGCGAGGCGAGCCATTCGTCGAGATCTCAAGCGGAATGGTTGATGTTGAAGCGCCGTCCCCCGCGACCGGGAGCGTCGTCCAGGTCCTAGTTCACGAGGACGACACCGTGACCTTGGGACAGGCGATCGCGCGCGTCCTCAGCGACGCAGATGAGCTGCCTGTTGGAGTGAACTCAAACTGATGCACTACCAGCTTGCGAGTCGTACCGCTTGCCGCTTAGGGCCGCCCAAATGGCCCAGAGCCGTCAAACCAGAGGGGAGCGCGTCTGGAGGGATCCCCTTGCCTCAAGAGACGATCCCGCACCCTCGCCCAGACGAGGGTTCGCTCGGATAGTCAAGTGCAGGCTCGCCTGACGGCGAGTCAACACCCGATTCCGTGTGTGGATCGACTTAGATAGCTTCAAGCGTGTTCTCAGCGATCCGGCGAGTCATGCATCATTACTAGGCGATGAGCGACGAGGCATTCAGGTCCGGCCAGAATGTCACGTTCGAGATCGACGGCGAGCAGGTCGATGGTAGCTACGTTCGGCGAGCCGGAAGGAGCGACGGACTCGTTCCCGATGCGGTCCCGGGAGGTGACGTCACGGCCGTTGGCTGGGTGAAACGGTCTGACACCGGGGAGATCGAAGGATTCCTGAACTCCGACCTCACCACGTGGCCCGAAGCCGACGTCCGTATCGCCATCGGCAAGCTTTACGAGGAGATGTCCGACGAGCGACGCGCCGCGGCCGTAGCGTTGGCTGAGGAGCTCCGCGCCACGGGCGTCTCCGTCAACCTCGAGATCACAGAGCGCGAGCCTGGTCGCGTCGGTCTTGGTCCGATTGAGTGGACGGCAATCTTCATCGGAACGACCGTCGCAACCACGCTTATCACCAACCTCACTAACGACCTCTACGCGAAGGTCAAGCAGATGCTCCTAGACCGGAAAGCCAAAGGTGGCCGCCCAAACAAAGGGTTCGTCATCTACGGGCCTGACGGCGAGCCGCTGCGCCGCTGGGACTCGCGGGGCGGTGATCACGAAGAGGACGCCGACTAGGTTGCGATCGTGCCGGCCAGTCCTATTCAAAGCGAGAGAAGCCAAATCCTCCCGGCGACGGACCACGGTCGGTCTCCACCAAGGTTTGGAACGGACCTGCGAGCGTTGCTTGGTCCTCGCCGACGGCAAAGCAGGGCTCAGCCCGGAGGCATGAGACGCCTTCGAGGTAGGTGACGCCGCTGACGCCGTTGGCGCTCGGGACGATCGTCCATTCGTCGCCTTTTGAGGTCTCGACGAGCGTTTCGGATGGGCCCGGTTCGAGCGAGCCGTATCCAACGGCGACACACGATTTCACCGATGCGCACGACACGCTGCTCAGTTCGGGATAGGCGCCCACTTCAGGGCTGGGGCTCTGAAGACGTGACCACGAACTGCCGTTCCAGGCCTCGACAAGGGTGCCGAATTTGGATGCTCCGACGGCCACACAGTACACCGCACTCACACACGAAACGCTACGCAAATATCCGGTTGGGGGGCCCGGGTTCGGGACTACGGACCATTCCGTCCCGTTCCAGGTCTCGACCAGGGGATGAGCGTAGCTACCAGATTTGTGTTCTCGCCCGACGGCCACACAGAACGTGATCGAGGTACACGACACTCCATATAGGGAACTTTCAAGCGCCGGACTGGGGCTCGCAATGATCGACCACGTGGTGCCGTTCCAGGTCTCGGCGCGGGTCTTGGGCGGGACGGACGAGGATTCCCTAGTCCCGACAGCGAGGCAGAAGCTCGACGAGAGACAGGACACACCGTCGAGCTGTGCCATGTAGCGCGCGGGGTCGATGTTTGACCACGTCGAGCCATTCCAAGAGTCTATGAACGAATAGTACCCCTGGAAGTCGGGAGCCGGAGCTTCGTAGAACCCCCTCCCAATGGCGACGCAGAACTTCCTAGACACGCAGGAGACTCGACTCAGTTCGGCGAAGCCTTCGCTGCTGTTCCGGGTGGGCGGAACTTCGAGAGGCGACCACGCGACGCCGTTCCAGTCCTCCGTTAGCGCTTCCGCGTCCGTTGTGCTGTCGTGACCGACCGCGATGCAGAATCTGAGCGACACGCATGAGACACCACGAAACTCGTCTTCGCCGGTGAGCCCACGAAACGCGACGCCGCCGCTCCCGAGGCTCGGTGTCGGGAAGATGGTCCACTCGCCCGGCATCGCATAGGTGAACTGATCCCCCGTGCTGATTTGGCTCGTGCCTCCCGGGGTGGCCACGGTCACGTTCACGGTTCCGCTCCCAGGCGGTGCCACGGCCGTGATCGAGTTCGTCGACCTGGTCCTGAAGCGGGTGGCGTTCGCCGAGCCGAACTTGACCGCCGTGGCCCCCGTGAGGTTCGTGCCTGTGATCCTCAGGAAGGTTCCTCCGCCAGGCGGACCGTTATCGGCTTCCACGCCGGTGACCGTCGGTTCATAGCTGAAGCGGTCGTTGATGCCGGTAGGGCTGGTGCCCGCCGGTGTGGTCACGGTCACATCGACGGTTCCCGTCCCGGGTGGTGAGACGGCGGTGATCGAGGTCGGAGATGTGACCCTGAAACGGCCTGCCTTCGCCGACCCGAACTTGACCGCGGTGGTCCCGGTGAAATTGATGCCGCTGATGTGGACCCGTGTCCCGCCCGTAAAGGCGCCGTCGCGGTCGGGGTCAACTGCGGTGACGGTCGGCTGTGAGCTGATAGCCAAGCTGTTGTTCCCGGCGGCGGCGATTGCGGTGGCGGCGGCGAGGCCGCTCACTGGCACCGGCACGTCACGATCTTCGCCGCTGGCGGTGGCGTCGCCCAGCTCTCCGTAGCTGTCGTCGCCCCAAGCCATCACCGTGCCATTGGTGAGAAGGGCAAGGCTGTCGTATTCGCCCGCGGCGATGGCGGTGACCCCGCTCAGTCCGCTCACGGGCACCGGACTCCTGCTGCAGGACCTGCCCGAGCACTTTTCCGGGCCGACTTCGACACCGTCGCCGAGCTGTCCACGTTCGTTGAAGCCCCATGCCATGACCGTGCCGTTGCTCAATAGCGCCAGGCTGTGAAGCGAGCTTGCAGCGATGGCGGTGACCCCACTCAGTCCGCTAACCGGTTGGGGTTCCTGTATGCCTTCACCTTGCACGACGCTACCGTTGCTCAGGATCGCTTTCACGCGGCCAAGCGGACTGACTGCGATCGCGGTGACCCCGCTCAGTCCGCTTATCGGCACCGGCGCGTCGTTGTCTTTGAGTTCGCCCACTCCTTTGCCCCAGGCCATGACGGTGCCGTTCTGGAGCAGCGCCAAGCTGTGCTGACCGGCGGCTGCGATGGCCGTGACGCCCGTCAGTCCGGGGACCAGGACGGGAACGGTGCTGCAGGGGGACGATTCTTCACACTCCTCTGGACCCGTTGTGCTCCCAACACCTAGCTCTCCATGCTGGTTAACGCCCCAGGCCATGACCGTGCCGTTGCTCAGCAGCGCGAGGCTGTGAAGCGAGCCCGCAGCGATGGCGGTGACCCCGCTCAGTCCGCTCACCGGGATCGGCACGTCGCTGTACGTTTCACGCCCGCTCTTGCCGTCGCCGAGTTCCCCATAGAAGTTGTCGCCCCACGCCATGACGGTGCCGTTGTTGAGCAGGGCGAGGCTGTGTGACGCACTACGGTTTCCGCCGACTGCGATGGTCCTGATGCCGCTCAAGCCGGCTACCGGGACTGGGATGCTGCTGCAGGATTCGCGCGTCGCCTGAAAGCCTTCACGAACGGTACACACTTCGGGACCGATGGTAATGCCATCGCCCAAGTGTCCTTCGAGGTTCTGACCCCACGCGAGGACGCCCGATGGCGCGGCCAGGGCTGGCGCGGCGAGTTCCGTCGTGAGGTTGTCGCCAAGGACACCGCCGGAGGATGCGGCCGAGGCCGGCGCGGTGACAGTCATCGTCGACACTACGATGACTGTCACGACCACCGCCAATGCATGGCGCCGAGCCCGGGCAACGCTGGCGCGTGCCGGCGCCACATCCTCCAAGCCGCTCAGCAGTCCCGCCCGCCCCGTCTCGCTCGACATCCTTGCCTCCTCCAGGCTTACTGAAGGCGTGCTCATGTCCAGACGCCTGCCGTCCGCGACAAGGCCACCAGCCTCGCACTCCCCAAGCTACTCAAACGACGCCAGTGAGTCAATGGCCGGGTCGAGTCCATGCTCCTCTCCAAAACTGCCCGCTTTCCCCGTAAACTCGATCCCGGGTCGGAGGGAGCCCGTCAGGGATGGACGAATCCGAGGAAGGCTGGATGCAGCAGAGCGAGGGACGCATGTTGGCGGGCGCCCGATACGGGCTCCGGTTGGCATCTGCCCGATGCGTGGCGCAGCTGGTCTCCCTGATGCTCATCGCCTACGCGCTGGTCGGATCGGTCCTCCCGCAGGCGGCCCGCGCAGCCGGACGGGGCTTCTCCTTCACGCCCTCCAAGACCGAACCCTATGCGGTCTGCGGTCGCGCGACGCCCGGTCATGCCGCGTGTCTAGCCATCCTCGTTCCGACTCAGGCAACGGAGTTGAGTGCTGCGGCGCGGTCTTTGACCCTCCCGCCGCAGAGCGCCAGCCCGGCGCTTCTGAGCCCGTCCTACACGGGCAGCGGCGTCGGTGGTGGCTATGACCCGGCGGATCTTCGCTCCGCCTATGACCTGCCCTCGGAATCGGAGGGCTCAGGGCAGACGGTGGCGATCGTCGACGCATACGACGATCCCAAGGCCGAATCGGACCTGGGCGTTTATCGCTCGCGCTATGGGCTGTCGGCATGCACCACCGCCAACGCGTGTTTCAAGAAGGTCAACGAGAGCGGGGAAACCACGCACCTCCCAGAACCTGAACCGAGCTGGTCGGTTGAGATCTCACTCGACATCGACATGGTCTCGGCGGCATGCCCGAACTGCCGCATCCTGCTGGTCGAGGCGGAAAACAACGAAAACGCGAGCCTCTTCAAAGCCGAGAGTGAGGCCGCGACGCTCGGCGCAACCGAGATCAGCAACAGCTTCGGGGGCGGAGAGGAATCCGGCGAGGGCTCAAATGACAAATACTTCGACCACGCCGGAGTGCCGATCTTTGCGTCCGCCGGAGACAGCGGTTACGGGGTCAGTTATCCCGCGGCTTCGCAGTATGTGATCGCTGTCGGCGGAACGGCCCTCACGCAGGCGTCGAACTCGCGCGGGTGGTCTGAAACGGTGTGGGCCGGCACCGGAAGCGGATGCAGCGGATATGAGCCCAAGCCGGCCTGGCAGACGGCCAGCCCGAAATGCGCGAAGCGGACCGACAACGACATCGCCGCCGTGGCGAGCCCTGAAACGCCCGTGTCCATCGCCGACTCCTACAAACTTCCGTCAAAATTATCGAAACCGGAGCCAGGCTGGACGCTCGTGGGCGGGACGAGTGTCAGCAGCCCGCTGATGGCCGGGACGATGGCCCTGGCCAACGCCTACACGAGATCGTTCGCCGGTGCCGACGCCTACTACATGGAGGCCTCTCAGAACGGCACCGGCGTCTTGACCGACGTGACATCCGGCAGCAACGGGAGCTGTGAAAACTATCTCTGCAACGGCGAAGCGGGCTACGACGGCCCATCGGGCCTGGGCAGCCCCTACGGCGCTCCCATCGCGCTCGACCAGCCGACCGCCGTGACCAACGCAGCGTTCCCGGTCGGCCAGACGACTGCCACCGTGAACGCCACGGTCAACCCCAACGGCTCAGAAGTCAGCAAGTGCGAATTCGAATACGGAACGACGACCGAATACGGATCCCACGTGGCCTGCTCGGCGCTGCCGGGCAACGGAATGAGCGCCGTCCCCGTGTCCGAGCCGCTCACGGGCCTTACGGGGAACACGACCTACCACTTCCGGATCTCTGCGACGAACGGTGGTGGCATGGACAAAGGCTCTGATGAAACGTTCACGACGTCGGCGGTCACCTTCGCCGCAAGCTTCACCCACGACAAAGCCAAAGGACTGGCGTTCGGCGAACCGACCGCCATAGCGGTCGGCCCGAACGGGAACATCTACGTCGCCGACGGCTCGCGCTTCCACGACCGCATCCTCGAGTTCAACTCCAAGCACGAATACCTCGGGCAGTTCGGCTCGGCGGGCTCAGGGCCCGCGCAGTTCAACCAGATCGGGGGCATCGCGGTCAACCCCCTCTCGGGCGATCTCTACGTCAGTGACTCCGGTAACGACCGCGTGCAGGTGCTCAGCGCGGCAGGAGTCTATGAAACGCAGTTCGGATCCCACGGCTCCGGGAACGGCCAGCTGTGGTATCCGACCGGCGTCGCGCTCGACTCAAGCGGTGATGTCTGGGTGCTCGACAACTACAACGACCGCGCGGAGGAGTTCTCTGCCAGCGGCCAATACCTCAACCAGTGGACGGGCGAAGGAAAACTGGGGTGGGCCTCCGGTCTGGCCGTCTCGGGCGGGAACCTTTATGTCGCAGAACCCTACAACGCGAGAATCCAGGAGTTCTCAGGCTCAGGCAAATACGAAAGGCAGTTCGACGAACGAGGCTCAGGCATCGGAAAATCCGACGTGCCATACGACATCGCCTCAGAAGCGGGCTCGGGCAACCTCTACGTCGTCGAAGGCGCGAGTGTCCTCGCCGGAGCCGAAGCCAACCGGGTGCAGGAGTTCTCGCCCGAAGGCAGCTTCATCACCGCCTTCGGCTCGAGCGGCTTGGGCAACGGCCAACTCGCCGGTCCACGGGGAGTCGCCGTCGGCTCCTCGGGTCAGCTCTTTGTCGCCGACAGCGGCAACAAGCGGATCGAGGAATGGGTGCTGCCGTAACCCTCCTGCGGTTAGCTTTCGCTCGCGTGAAGACGCTCCCACGAGAACGGACCGCGCAGGCGGTCGGGGGCCGCGTCGACGGTCTCGACGCCGTCGACCGAATCCTCGCCCTGGTGCTTCCAGTGCCAGAAGGCGAGACAGTCGGTGGCGGCGTCGCGAAGCTCGCGCGTCGGGTAGCGGTAGACCGTGATGTCGCCTTCGACGTCGTAGGCGAGCTCGAAGCCCTCCGTCGTGGAGCGGTGGGAGATGACCACGAGTGGCCACGCACCGAGGTCCCAGCCGTCGCGACCCCACGACGGGACCGCGCTCCATCCGCGGCCCCGTGCAGCTTCCATGCGGTCGTATCCGTCGTCGCCGCGCAGCTGGCTGAGCTGCCAGAAGGCCTCCGGGGTCACGCGGTATCGCTCCGAGAGCAGCTGCTGTTCGAGGTTCGGCTCGCGGCTCATCACGCCTCCTTCTCGACCACGAGGTTGGCGTCCCGTCCGGAAAGGAACTGGACGCGGAAGGCGACGATCTCCTCGACCGTCCGCTCGCTGCCGTCGCGTGCGGTGTATGTCCGCTCCTGCTCGCAACCGGTGACCTCGATCAGTCGGCCCTTCTTGAGGTACTGGCAGACGACCTCGGCGGTGCGGCCCCAGCAGACGACGTCATGGAAGCGCCGGGGATTCGTGAATTGTTCGGCCACGCGCAGCGTGGTGACGGGCTTGCCCGTGGAAGCCGTGTGGCGGAGGTGCGGGTCGGCTGTGAGCCGCGCAACGAGAATTGTGTCGGGCTCGTACTTGGTACTCTTCCGCCGGCGCCCTGGCGGCGACCTTGAGGGCGGTCGAGGTGCTGGAGCTGCTCTGAGACATGGTCGGACCTCCGTTCGTGCTCCGCTTTGTCAAGTCGTCCACGCTGGAGCTGGGACGTGATCGACGCTGCGGTAGGAAGCAGGCCGGCCCCGGGCGTCAAGGGGCGAGCCGCAGGCGAGGCGCGAACCCTCATGAGCGTGCAGCGCTCACCCTTGACGCCCTTACAGGGACGGTCTGCTCTACTGCGCAGCTAGGTCAACGTCGCTGCAGTCCCGGTGTGGCCTTGATTGCGGGGCTACGACAGGCAGGGCCGGCGGCAGCCCAGATCCGTGTGCCTCACCCCCCGACGGGCCGCCGCGTTACGTGAGCACGAAACAACGGTATTTTGTACGCGCTACAGCGTTTCTGAGCCGATTCCGACGCTTACGCAGGCTCCGTCATCCGCGACGGGGCGTAGAATCCGAGCCATGGACCCTGAAACATGGGCGCGTGAACACGTCCACGTGTCGGATGTTTTCCACGGTAGGGAAGCCGTTACTGCGATCGCTCGAATAGAGGCGTTCGGACAGATGTTCGAGCGACGAGCGGACGGGCAAACAGGCAAAGGCAAGACCCTGACTCAGCGAGTTACGGACGAGGTTGTGCGCGACTATCTCGACTTCGTGGCACGCTCGGGCCAACCCTAGCTTTTCACACCTTCACGGCGCGACTCACTCTTTCACCTAAATAGGCTCCCGCCGTGTCACTCTTTCACACCTAGGGAGAATCCCCACAATAAGAGTTTAAGGGGTGAAATGACGTGGTGGCGGGCAAACACGGAGGATCCCGAATCAACCCGCTTCGCATGTCCCAACACGCGAAGACACTCAGAGCGTGCGTCTGACAGCTAGACACGCTACGGCAGCGAGCACCGCGACCTCGAAGCCTAGCCAATAGTCCACCAGTGTGAGTTCGGCCACAGCGGCTGGGACCAGGACGAACCGAATCGGCAGTACTGCGAGCAGCGCTGCCGTTACCGCAGCAACTGCCTCCAGCCCGATGCGACCCTCTGCGGCGTTAGCGCGCAAGAGCACGATGCACAAGAGCACGGCCAGTAGGAGGGGAATCCAAGCAATAACCGTCACGTACCAGCGGGTTGTAGCGCTCCGCTCTAGACGAACGGTGAGACTTGCGCCGTGATCCAATTCGCGTGGCGGCTTGGCTGTGCTTGCGGTCAGTATCAGAGGAGATAGCGCCGGTTCCCCGAACACTTTGACATTGACTGGCGGTTCATCTGACTTGGTTGGCCGTGCTACAATTTCTTCATCTTTTTCGCCATCCAAGTAGAAGATGGTGACGCTGAAGTCGTCTCGAAGCGAGTACCAGTCGAAAGGGTACTCTTGTGGGGCGGCTACGAGCGGCAACGTGAACTCTCCGAGCGAGGCTTGTGGAGATTCGTTGGCTCCGACGAACCTACCAAGCTGTACGGTCGGCCCAATGGTGGTCGAACCAGGGACAAAGTCGCTGACCTGGGCTGTAGGAACTTCCCGGGTATAACTCACGTTGACTTCTGCTTCTCCGAACTTGCGATGAGGATCGAACGAAAGGTAGCCTTGTTTGGCTTTATGCAGAGTCTGCCCGTACTTCTTCGTGTAGAGAGTCAGCAGGAGGGCTTCGGGAAAGCAGAGTGCTGCTTCGACAGTCGCAGTGAGAGCGTGTAAATCAACGCTGCGGATGAACAGGGAGAGTTCAGCGGTAGGATTATCTGGTTGACCGTTCAGTTCGTCCGGACAGGCGGGTTCTGGACCTACAGTGCGCGCATCAGCGACGGCGACCCTCTTACCGAGCAACACCGGTGGCCGCCGGCCAGAGTGCCACTGGCTATACGTGAGCAGGCCGGTGCCTACAATGAGCGCAACTGCTACCAGAAGCAGAATCACCCGCCCGACTTGACGCACGCTGACGGTCATTTGAGCGTCGAGTAGATGACAAAGCCGGTGTTGACCAGCGTAAGGGCAACGATTGCGTAGGTGAGCCGACGCAGTGTCCGAGAGCCGTCTTTGGCCTCAATGACGACCTGGGCGGCGGTTTCGCCCAATTCCGTGGCCGCCGTTAGAGCCTTGCGTCGATTCCGGCGCAGACCGAGCAGGACAAAGAGGAGATAGATTGGAAGTCCCCAACCGCGCCAAAATGCAACCCAAATTTTTGGGACAGGAACGTCAGCGAGTCGGATCGAGCCGTCGGCCACGGCCACCTAGCCTTTCGCCCGGTCCGGACGGGACGCCGTGCTCGACCCGGCCCTACGGCGATTGAACGGCCGTAGCGGCTGCCATGGATGCCGAGCGCGAAACAACGCGGCGGCCAAAACGGGGTTAGCTACTGCAGGGGAGCGCTATAGCCCGTCTACAGAGCAGATGTCAGCGATCAAGGACGTCACGCCGTCCTGAATCTGGTGCAGCGTAGGGAGAACCGGCAGTGATGGATTCGAGAACCGCCATCCCGTGTATCGGATGCCGCTCGGGACGGTCTGCCCTCCCGCTTCCGCCCCTGCTGAGACCTGAACATCGAAGTCCAGTTCGGGGGGCGCTGCGGTCCCGTATCCGCCGGCATCTTCTAGCTCGACGGCAACCAACTTGGCGTGGGTTACTTGAGTTCGGAGACCGTTCAACCATCTCAACCACTCGTGGTCGGGAGAGTACGGCTGGTGTAGTTCGATGGCATCCGCGATGTCGGGGCGCGCGCTCCGCACGCCAGGCATACTCCGGTCAATCGTCCTCTGGAAGCGCTGCGGCGATTTGGCGAAGGGATACCCCGGCTTGTGGCGTTCCCCCCGGGCTCCATGCTTTGCATAGATCGCAGTAGCCATGAAGTCGATTGCGGCACGCTGTTCTTTGAGGATCGTGCCAATCATCGGACGTAGCCTGTGCCCCTCATCCCTCGCAGCAAGTGCATCGTGGTAGAGCGGGTCGAGATCGTTCAGAAATGCCTCGGTGTGCGCAAGCAGGTCGTCAACGTCCTGCATGTCGCCGCAGACCTACGTGCCGGCCTCGCCGCCCCCACGCTCGATGCCGCCGGGCTCGCGCAGGGCGCGCAGGAATTCATCTTCTGCCATCCGCAGCACGCCGAGCGTCAACGCTGGGTTACCAAGGTTGCTGCGAATACGAAATGTCGAGCCCTGTGGCCCCTCGATCACGATAATCGAGATTGTGCCGGCGATTTTCACATCGTCGTTTCCCTCGTAGTCCCGTTCGATGGCCGCCATCTGCTCGGCCATCACTTTGCCCGCACTGGTCGTGTCCATCTCCGTGCTCCTCTCTTGCGTTGGCGACCTTTAGCCGACCCCGGATGTAGAGAGCTAGCTGCTGCGCGGCTCAAGCAGCGCCGGGGCACGCTCTGCCGGCCAAATAGCGTATTTCTCAAGCCACGCCGCAACAAGCTCGGCTGCTTCACGGCCAATCATTAGCGGTGTCTCTCTCCGATGGGCTTCCTTGAAGGCCGGTGGCACATCCTGTCCAACGGCAACCCACGCTGCCCCTGGGCTGTCGGCATTCGGCGTGATCGTGAACTCCACGTTCGCCACGGTAGCGGCGGCGCCGGGGGAATCCCTGCGCTAGGGCCGCTGCTTGGCGTCCGCGTCGTTCCCACAGCCGGTCCCATGAAACGCAAAAGCCCCGACAACTTGGGGCTTTTGGAGTAACGCTACCGGGATTCGAAGCCCGGCCGGCTCGCTGCGCCGTAGCGCATGTGGCGGCATATGAACTCGCCGAAGCGGGGGACGGTGAAGTCGACGTGGCCGTAATCCACGGTTGCATATACAAGGCCCTTGTCGATGAGACGCTGGCGCGTCATCGACACCTCGGAGGTTCTGCGCCCGAGCTTCGCGGCCACCTCTCCTGACCTGTATGGCCCATCCCCGAGTTCAGCCATCGCCCGCATGTACCGGCGCTCCTGGTTTGTGACGCGCTGGATCCGGACCTCATAGATGCTCGCGTCGAGTGCCGCCTGCGCGATCGGCATCGCCGCCTCGCACGTCCGCCTTTGTGATCGGTGAACCGTTGGACAGGTTCCACGTGTGCTTGCCGAGCTGCTGGATGTAGAAGGGATAGCCACCGGTCCAGTCGAGGGCACGAGCGACGGCGTCCGGCTCGTACCCGACGTCCTGCTGTCGAGCCGGCTCGACGAGCGCCGCTCGCGCGTCCGCCTCTGACAGGCTCGCGATGACCGGGAAGGTAAAGAGGCGCTCGGCGTAGGTGCGCGCCTCGCCGGTCAGCCGCGGGATCTGCGGCAGGCCAGCGGCCGCGACGGTGATCGGCATGTTCTTCTGGGTCGCTCGGTGAAGCGCGCTGATCAGCGAGCGATACTCGACCTCGCTTGCGAACTGGATCTCATCGAGTAGGAAAACGACACCGGACCTCTTGCCGGCGGCTGCCTCGCCCAGCTGCAGGAGCAACTCCGAGAGATCACGGGCGATGGTCCCCTCATCGGCCTTGCCCAGGTCCACGGTCACGCTGATCCCGTCCGGGCCCGTCAACGTGATCGTGGCGAGCTGCCCGAGAGTCTCGCGGACGGCGTTCAACGCGCGCGTGCTCAGCTTCAGTCGCGCCAGGGCCCGCCCAACATCCCGGGCGATCTCGCCCACGAGGCTGCTGTCCGGCGTGAGCTCGTGGTAGTAGCTGAGGAAGCCTTCCGACTCGGCGCGGTCCTCGAAGGCGTTAAGCAGCACCGTCTTGCCCACCCCGCGCAGACCTCGGATGATCATGCTCTGCTCTGTGGCCCCGCGCTTCAGGCGACCGACGAGCACCCGGAACTGCTCGAGCTCCCCGTCGCGGCCGGCCAGCTCGGGCGGCCGCGATCCCGCGTTCGGCGTGTACGGGTTGCGGATCGGATCCATCCTCTACCGACCTATATCCGGATATAAGCGGTTCGGTTATAACCGCCTATAGGTCGTGCGACGGCACCAGTCGACCCCACTGTCATCAGGTCGGCTCCCAGCCGACCTGACCGCTCCAAAGCGGAGTGCGGAGCGGAGGTCAAGAGAGCCCCGTCAGGGGTGGCCCCGCAGGGGCCAGGCCGAAGGCCCGACCTTGACCGCAGCGGAGCGCGGAGCTACACGGCCGACCGCACCGCGCGCACCGCGCTCCTCTGCCATCGGGTCCGGACCCGAATCTCACGCCCGGTACCGGTCCTCTCAGCCACTCTTCGAGCATCGCGCGGGTGAAGCGGATGTGGCGCCCGACGCGTATGCAGGGCAGGTTGCCCGTGCGCACGGCGTCGTAGACCCAGCTCGTCTTCACCGCGAGCAGCACGGCGGCCTGGTCGGGCCGCAGCAGCGGTCCGTCCAGCGACCGAGATACCGACGTGGACTGATTGCTCTGATCGGTCGTCGGGGATCATGACCGCGCCAGGCGCGTGGTCGGCTGCCCGTCCCTGCTGTGTGTCCGGGTTTCATGGCCTTCGCCTCCTGCGGGTGGCACATCTGGGCGATCGTGGGCCGGCCCGACCCGGGCGTGATCACGACGGCCTGCCCGGTCGGGAGCTGCTTGATGTGACCGGGATGGACCTCGAACTCATAGCCGCGCCTGCGGGTGCCCTTGCCACTCGGGCCACCGCCGATGAAGCCCTGCTCGGTCTGCTGCGTCGTGATCCAGACGGCCTTGGTGCCGGCCATCGCCGCGATCAGCTCGGCCGACTCCGGCACGTTCTGACGGTGGGCGATCACCGTCTCGACGTTCCCGAGCGTCTGCTCGCGAAGCGCGCCGTCGCCGACGCTCTTCAGGTCCGCGAGCTCCTGGGTGCCGAGGATCAGGCTGATCCCGGCCGAGCGGGCTCGGCCGAACAGCCTCGCCACCTGCTCGGCCGCCACGGCCGAGAACTCGTCGATCATCACGACGGTCGGCACGGGTTTGGCCTGCAGCTCGGCGACGAGCGTGATCAGATCGCTCACGATCGCCGCCGCCAGCATGCCGGCGAGCAGTGGCCGGCGGTCCGAGTCGAGGCGGAAGTAGACGACCTCTCGCTCGCGCACGGCCAGCTGGATGTCGAGCACGTCGTCGGAACCGGTCGGGTCGAGCCATCGCCGAGCGTCCGACTCCGCGAGGATCGAGAGGCGATCGCGGACGCCGGAGAGGTCCTTCTTCTGGCGCTCGGTCAGAGAGTCCAGATAGGCCAGGGCCTCCCCCGCCTCGTCCTCGGGGAGCCCACGAGCGCGGACCTCGAGCTCGCGTGGATCGAGGTTCGCCATCAGCGACACGGGCGTGACCGGCACGTCCGCGGCGTGCATGACCCTGATGGCGTAGCCGAGGTAGCGCTGGGCCTGGCGCAGATAGTGGGGCTCGGTGAACTCCTCGCCGGAGAGCGCCTTGTCGGCGATCTCGGTGTCCGTGCCGTGGGCGTAGGGGTTGTATGCGAGCGGACCCTCCGGCGTCCACTCGAGGAAGCGGGCGCCCTGACGCTCGCGCCGAGGCCATCAGCTCCTCGCGCAGCATCGCATCGCCCTTGGGGTCGATCACGATCGCCCCGTGGACGCCGTCGATCAGCCGGCACGCGATCCACGCCTCGCTGACCGTCTTGCCCGACCCGGTCGCGCCCACGACGAGCGTGTGCGAGCCCGAGCCGTAGCCCACCGGGATCGAGACGGGCAGGCCCCGCGCGTCACGTCCGACGACGAGCTAGCCGTCGCTGATCCAGCCATCGCCGCTTGATCAACACCTGACTCCAGCGGCGGCGGATCATGACGACGATGCCCAGGCGTGCGCGGGCGACGCTCGGCCTGGTCGGCCCCGAGCTCGAGGTCCTCGCGGTGCCAGCGTGCCCCGAGCGCGCATGCGTACAGGGACGCGCCCCACACCGGGAGCGCGATCAGCGGGTTTCCGCTCAAGAGCAGGAAACCGATCGGGAACCCCGGGCAACGCCCAGGTCCAGCGAAGGTGCTGCCTACGGAGCGCGGGGCCGTCACGTGACCGCAGACGACGACAAGAGCGACCCCGATTGCGAGGTCCCGAAGGGCGTGCTCAAAGAACACGGGCATCGCTGGCCTCCTCGCGCTCGGCTTCGATCAGCGAAGCTGCATCGTCAAGCGCAAGGACCGTGATCGCGGTCCTCCGCTCGGGTCTCCGCGATCGCGCGGCTCACGGCGCGTGCCGGCGCGGCGTCCGCCAGGTAGTAGACGTGGCTTACGTGCCGGGCGCGAGCCCACCCGCGGCAGATCGCCGCAAGCCGGCGCGGGGCCTTGATCGACAGCTCGATCTCGACGGCGAGGGTCCTCCCCGTCGGGGAGATGAGCGCGAGGTCTGGCCGGTGCAGCGCTGCGCGACCGCCAGGCCGCTCACCGAGCCTCGCCGAGGCCACGAGCTCAGCGCGGTCGCTCTCCTGCGCGCGGATCTCGCGCTCGCTGAGAAGCTCCCAATCCGGGAAAGCCTTGATGTAGCGAGACCGCTGCCGGAGGCGACCTCTTGCGCGTGCTCGAACCCGCCGGAGCTGACCCGGTAGATCGCGAGCCGCTCGAGGCCACTGCGGCGCAGCCCTTCCGCGGTCGCGAGGTACAGCCCGGGCTTGCGGAAGAGCAGGACCTTCTGCTCCAACAACCCATCCGCCGACCAGGCGGCTGAGGTGTTCGTAGGCACGAGCTTCGGCTCATCTCGAAGCGGCCCATCACGTGCTCGGCGCCGGCCGCTCCGACACGGCCGATCCAACCTACGATTTCTGCGTCCTTCTCGGTATGCATAACGCCTCCTTGCGACGATCGAGGACAACGGTTCTGAATGCATGTCGCTCGAAGGCAGCTCGAGACCCCCCTCCCAATTTGCGGCGGGTGCGCCTGGGCCGCGAACGACACGCAGCAGCGACATCCCTAAGCCGGGCTGGCCGCCTGCGGAGCAAGGCGATTCGTTATCCCCGATTTGCGGGCTGCAGCGCAAGGGGACCGGGACGACAGGGGCTACTGCTCTCAGTGGCGAGCGGGAGCGCGATCAGGGGCAGCTACGACGAGTGCTCCTCGTCCGAGGGAAGCACGTCACGGCGTGTCCTCCACGTGCTCGCTTCGCTCCGGATGAGCAGCTGTCACGCCGCCCGCCTCCTACAAGAGGGTGACCCAATCGGATTCGATGATGCTCTGCGCTGCGGCGCTTTCCCTAATCCAGTCGATGAACGTGAGGCTGTCGCCTGACGGGTATCCCTTCGTGACAAGCCATAGGTTGCGTGTGCCGCCGTATAGGCCTGTATGCGCGAATTGAACTGTGCAGGGCTCTCCTTGGTAGCCGACAGCATTCACGCCCGCCGTCTTGCCAACTCGAGCCAAGCCGATTCCGTCCTTGTCAGCGGCAACTGCGTTTCGCATAACTTCTTCGGAAGGCTCGCCGGTCGCGCTCGAGGAGATGTTCAGCAGCTCGCCCAGAAAGATGCTCTGGAAGGTTTCCTGGGTGGGGGCCGAGGGTTCGTAGTCGAAAAGGTCGATCGGTCCTGTGACGAAAGCGCCCGGCACTTCGCTCCAGTCCGTGAGGAAGCCGGCAAAGATCTCTTCGACCGTTGCCTCTGTCAGATTGCTGATCGGGTTCTCGTCGCTTGTGGTCACGCAGATCGCTTCCCGCGATCTTGTTGAACGTGAGCCCCGGCGGGTCGACGCCGATGATCGGGTCGCGAGCTGACAAGCCGATGTCATAGTCGCCCTCCGAGACCGCCGCAGGGTCCGTGCCGTTGGGCAGCCTGGTAATAGCGATCTCAGTGCCGGACCCGGCTTCGCGGTAGGCGGCGGCAAGTTTTTCAAATAGGCCGACCATCGCCCCGTCTCCAGCGATCGTGAGGGTTCCTGGCGCTTGCCTCTGTTCCCTTGCTTCGCGTTCGTGGCGTTCGCTTTCTTCCCTGTGTTCCCGCGCTTCGCGTTCGCGCAGTTCTGCTTCGGGATGTTGCGTGGTTTCGGGTTTGCTCGCCTGGCCCGGCGCAGGTGCCGCGAGTTCTAGTGGGACAAGGCGGCCATTGGCCGCGCTTGCAACCTTGACCCCGAAGCTCGCCTTCGTGGTGCCGCCAGATCCGGACGCTTCAATCGTGATGCGGCTCTCAAAGCCCCCGGAAGACAGAAGCCCCCTCAGCGCGAGCCGCAAATGCATGCGTGCGCCAGAGCGCCTTCCTGAGCAGGCAACTGCGCGCTTGCGCCCGCTCGTCAGCTCCAGCGATGAAATAGAGCACCGCTTCGCCCTCTTGACAACCGCGTCGATCGTGAGCTCGCGCTGTCCGTTCGTAGCCTGCGCGACGGTATATCGGAAACGGGCGATCGACGGCTTTGCCTGCGCGGCGCTCGCAACACTCGGAGCCATGGTCGTGACCACTGGGAGCGACAACACCACCCACACGGCGAGCGGCAACGCGACCGTTATATGTCTCCCCTGAGACCCCCTCCTCCTCCTCCTCGACCTGTTACCAGGAGACACCCGAGCGAGAGTACTCCCTTCCCGCTAGAACGGGGAGACGCGACCCGGCCCTCACTCCGTCGCCCGCTCGCTCGCTCGCGAAGCAGCACTGACGGGTCCGTCGCGCCGGCGTCCTCGCGTCCATGGAGCAAACGATCTTGGTGATCGAGTGGACGAGTGATTGCACTGACGATGCAAGGCACCACATCCAGAGCACGCGCTGTAGGATTGGCAACGTATCGAAGCGTAATGTCAGCCGGTCACCGTAAGGTTGGGGAGTGAAGCCGTCTTTGTGGAGGTTCATCAGTGCACGGAGCGGTGTCGCTGCTCTCGCGGCCGCCGTTCTGATTGCTGCGACCGGTCTGCTGCCGACTTTTGGACCGGGACCCGCTGGCGCCGCGCCGCTGGGCACAATCGCCGAGTTCAGCACCGGCCTCAATCCAGGTAGCGCCCCGTCGAGCATCGTGGCGGGCCCGGACGGGAACCTCTGGTTTACCGACGATGGCACCACCCGAGCGATAGGGAGGATCACTCCGAGAGGAGCGATCACCGAGTTCAGTACCGGCTTGAACGCGGGTAGTGCCCCTAGGAGCATCGTGGCGGGCTCCGACGGGAACCTCTGGTTCACCGACGACGGCAGCACCAGGGCGATCGGACGGGTCACACCGAGTGGAGAAATCACCGAGTTCAGCACCGGCCTAAACCCAGGCAGCGACCCAAGGACCAGCGTGGCGGGGCCAGACGGGAACCTCTGGTTCAACGACGAAGGCAGCACCCCGGCGATAGGGAGAATCACTCCGAGCGGAGCAATCACGGAGTTCAGCGCCGGTCTGCTCAAGCCCTTCAGCAATCCCAATGGCATCGTCGCCGGCCCTGATGGCAATATCTGGTTCAGCGACTTTTGGGGCGCAATCGGACAGATCACACCGAGCGGCACGATCACCGAGTTCAGCACCAGCCTACACGCAGGAAGCCGACCTGACGCCATCGTCACTGGCCCGGACGGAAACCTGTGGTTCAGTGACAATGGCACGACCAAGGCGATCGGACGGATCACACCGA
Source organism: uncultured Solirubrobacteraceae bacterium (assembly GCA_963761355.1). GTDB lineage: Bacteria > Actinomycetota > Thermoleophilia > Solirubrobacterales > Solirubrobacteraceae > Palsa-744. The sequence goes on along the minus strand of CAVXHC010000021.1, from coordinate 6,112 downwards.
GCGGAACGATCACCGAGTTCAGCGCCCCTCTGGTTGAATGCGCCACGTTCTGCGGCGGCGTGGGTGCGCCCATCGCAGGTGCTGATGGCAACGTATGGCTCGACGTGCTCGAAGCCGGATTCGTGAAAGGCAAGGTTGCTCGGATCACGCCAAGCGGAGTGATTAGCGTCTTCAACACAAGTTCGCCCTTCTTCGAGCCCCAGGACTTAGCCGTTGGCGCAGACCGGAACGTCTGGTTCACCGATATCGGCGGGATCGCGGCGACTCAACCGAACGCGCCCAGCCAGAACGCAATCGGACGTATTACCCCTAGCGGAACCATCGAGGAGTTCGCGGCTGGTCTACAGCCAGTTGTTTATGGGCAGCCAAATTCCTCACCACGCGAACTCGTTGCCGGACCGGACGGCAACATGTGGTTCATCGACGGTGCCGCGATCGGACGAATCACCACGACTGAAGAACCGAGGAACCCCACCCCCGGTCCCAACCCCGCGCCCTCAGGCGGGGGAGGTGTCCTCGGCACCCAGACCGCTGTCGTGAGTTCGGCTCAGATCGCGGCGCTACTCGCGGCGGAGCTGACGCCGTCGGGGAAGGCGGCGAAGATCGCAACGCTGCTGAAGAGCGGTGAGTTCAGAATCGTGCTCAAGGCGTTGGAGGCCGGGACCGCTGTGATCGACTGGTATGAGGTGCCAGCTGGTGCCAAGGTCGCAAAGAAGCCAAAGCCGGTGCTCGTCGGGGCCGGTCAACGCACATTCCCTGCTGCTGGAACCGCGACGCTCAAGATCAAGCTGACCGTCGTCGGGAAGAGCCTCCTCAAGCACGCAAAGACCCTCAAGTTGACAGCGAAGGGTACGTTCAAGCCGACCGGCGAGACACAGGTCAGCGCCACAAAGGTGTTTGTGCTCAAGCACTAATGAGAGCCAAGCGGTGGCTGCTCGCCTACTCACGCGTCAAGATCCAACGGTCACACGGGCACGTGACCTGCGCCGGCATTAGACGCGCTCGCCTTCCGTGGACCTCGCCGGTTCTCACGGCTCCCCTTCGCTACCGCGTCGCCATCAGAGCGGGCGTCTCGCGATAGACAACGACACGGCTGCGTTGGAATGCGATGAAGGAGGGCCTCCCCGCGAGCGTGTCGCGCTTCGGAGCATGGACCGCCCGTCGGCCGTGCGCTCGCTCGGGTGAAAGGGCGTTAGTAGCGGAACCTCACTATCCACGAAGCCCTGTCGTTGGCATGGAGACCGGGAGCCGTCACCTTGACCTCGATGTTGTCACCGGGTCCCGCGGTCCCCCCCGGGCCCGGAGTTGCACAGCTGCTCTTGCCTCCTTCGACCGCGCACGAGAGCAGAGTCGTCTGTTTCGTATTGTCGATGACCGCGACGGTCGCGGTTTCTGATACCCGCAACGTCACGCTCGCGTCCGCATACAGGTTGCTCACCGTTGCCCCGTTGTCGGGCGTGGGACCGGCCAGTAGCGGGCTGTTGGGGAACCCGCTCGTCGCTCCGGGACAGATGCCGGCGCCCGGAAGCGCGATACCCGTGTAGTCCAGACAGTCACCGCTCGGAAGCCAACCGAGGTCGGCGAACGTCGCGATCGCGTTGTAGGCGGCAGTGCCAACCTTGCCTTCTTTGCCTTCCGGCCCGGTCGCACCGGTCGGACCGGCCGCTCCAGTTGCGCCAGTTGCTCCGGTCGGGCCGGCTGCTCCCGTCACGCCGGGCGCTCCGTTGCTGCCAGCCGCACCGGTGGCTCCCTGAGGTCCGGTTGCGCCTGTGGACCCGGCGGCTCCGGTGGCTCCTTCCTCTCCGCTTGGGCCCGTTGGCCCTGTCGGGCCGGTTGCTCCTGTCGCTCCGGTCGCGCCTTCGGCACCGTCGGCTCCGTTGCTGCCCGTCGCCCCGGTCGCTCCCTGGGGCCCGGTCGCTCCGGTGACTCCGTAGGGTCCGGTTGCACCGGTCGCCCCGGTTGCTCCGGTTTCACCCGCGGCCCCGGATGCTCCCGTTTCGCCCGTGCTTCCGATCGGACCGGTTTCGCCTGTCGCGCCCTGCGGTCCGGTCGGCCCTTCGGGTCCTGTCGGGCCTTTGGGTCCCGTCGGTCCGGTGGGACCGGTCGCGGATGACTGGACAAATGCCCACGCCCCGTTCGATTCGCTGACCAGCGCGGAGTTGCCTTCCGAGGAGAGCGCCACGGACTCGCCCCACCACAGTGTTTCGTTGCCTATGAGTTTTTCGAATGAGGCCCAGATTGAGCCGGAGCGGACGTACACGGCCACCTGTCCTTCTCCCACTAAAGCGAGGTTTCCGCTGGCTGAAAGCGCGACACTGTGAACTAGTTCGCCTGTGAGCTGTTGCTGAAGCGACCAGGTAGAGCCAGCGCGGACAAACACAGACCCGCCGACCAACGCCGTGTTCCCTTCCGAAGAGAGAGCTACACCCTCCCTTCCCCCTAGAAGGGGTTCGCCCTGTTGGACCCAGGCTGAACCGGTCCAAACGAACACTGTTCCAGTTTTGGTCTCATCCGAGCCCACGAGCGCGGTGGTCCCGTTGCCGGAGAGCGCGACCGCACTGCCAAAGTTCGTCTCACTGCTCGTGACCTTCGGGCCCTGCTGTGTCCAAGTGGTGCCCGAACGCGTAAAGAACTCAGCGGAGTCAGTGCGATTGTACCCGACAAGCGCGGTGTTGCCGTCGGACGACAGAGCGACCTGTACGCCGGTGTACTCTTTTGCACCGGCCGCAACCAGCTTCGGACCCTGCTGGGTCCAAGTGGTGCCCGATCGGGTGAACACCCAGGTTGCGCCATGGCCTTCGTTGTCGCCTCCTCCGCCGACCAGCGCTGTGTTGCCGTCGTAAGAGAGCGCCACGGACTGTCCGAAGTAGGCCCTGGTCGTCCTGTCGGTGGGTTGAAGTTCCGTCTGCTCGCTCCAGGAGGAACTCGAGCGTGTGAACACCCACGCCGCTCCAGTGGTTCCGTTGGTGCATTCGTTGCCGATGAGCGCAGTATTCCCGTCGCCGGAGAGCGCGACGACGCGACTAGGGCACCCTTCCCCAACGCCGGTCAGGTCAGAGCCAGGCTGGATGAAAGGATCGATCCGAAGCGGAAAGCGCGCATGCCTAGCGTCGATCACCAGCCTGATAATTCCGTTTGCGAGATTCATATGCGCGGGCAGGCGGCGACCTGTCGCGTCAAACGCACTCAACTGCCCATAGCGCAGCGCGGGTGCACCGGCACGCGTTGTGAATACGACGTCCGATCCGATCCGATTAGGGATGAGCGACCCGCGAACGCGCAGCGCAAGGACAAGCGAGCTTGCGCCCTGGGGCCGCTGACGCACCGTGAAGCCTTGCTCAAGTCCATATGGACCGTTGCGGTAGTACTCGCTGATCAACCCGTGTTCGTAAAGAGCCTGGTTGCCCACTCCCCTCGGCATCGCTGCCAAGACGGGGGCAATTCGCTGACCCCAGCCGACGCCTGCGAGGGACAGACCAAGCGTTCCCTGGGCCACGCGCAGGTCGGGCCCTGAGGCGCCGAAGGTACTCTGGATGGCGCCCCCCTGAGCCCACAGCGATGCCCCACGGCGAACTGGCCAGAAGCTTCGATCAGATGCACCGATGCTCGCCGAGGCGGTCGCTGCGAGAGTGGCCGGCAAGCTGCTGGTGCTACGATCTGCTGGCCCCGGCGCAAGGAAAGGGGGCTCGGTGCACCGGACTGAACGAGCGCTGCCAGTGCGAGCGAGGCGATGCATCCCAGCACGATAAGGATGAGGACCATCGGGACCGTCCTGGCCCCTGGGGGTAGGTGGGAGCCGCCGCACAGCGTTCCAGAGCTGCTCATCACTGCGGTCTGTCCCGATAGCTGCGGAATCGTGTGCCCTCTTGCGTGCGGAAGGTCCATCACCGTCCAAAGGCCCCTCGCGTTCGGGACCTCGGAGTGGTGTCGAGCCTGATTTCGACCCAAGGGCCGGAGGACCTCCTGATGAGCTCTCGGAGCTGATGCCCGCGAAGGAGTGGGTACCTGACGGTCGCATGAGCGAGGACGCGGCGGAGATGCGGCAAGGTCCGTCGTGAATCAGCGTCCGCCGCGACTGCACGGAGCACCGTGCTCGAGCGGCACTTGTCGCGCGCGCCTGCTGGCTCGCCAATAGCGTCGTCCGCGCGCGCGACTGACAGCGCCTAGCGCTGCAGCCCGGCGACCCATCGCCCGGCCGCACACTCGCGGCCTCGCATCGCGCCCGTCACGCCATTCCGTTGTCTTCTCCTTGCTACGTCCTTCCTCCCCTGACCTCTTGTTTCTTCCTACTTGATTTGTTTCTTCTTCTCAACTCTCATTTCCTATCCATACCCCGCCCCATCCCTGGTTTGTTTCTTGACCTCACACACCCGACGTTGGGGGCGTGAGGTCAAGCACCAAACCAGCCCGTAGGGGCAGGTGGGACGGGGTATGGGCCCGGATTCGGAATCCGGGGACGAATCCGGGGACGAATGGGCCTGATGACCGCGAACGCGGCGATCCGACGCGGTTCAGTGAGCGCCAAACAGATCGGGCGGTCCTCGATATCCGGCTGCGAGCATGTCGCTGTAGATCAGCATCGCCAGCGCACTGTCGAGAGCACCAGAGTCGGTGGCGGCACGCACGAGCAGTTCCCGCGATGTGACGACTCCGACTGTGGGAGCGATCGCCGCGAGCACCTGACGAGCGGCCGCGTCGTCAACGACGGCCAACCATTCGCGGCGCTCCGCAAGGGCCATCACCGCAGCCTCGCCTTGCCCGAGCGGCGCAGCGAGGCCGTGCGACCCCGCGGTCGCGCGCGAGGTCAGCTCCGCCTTTCGCTCCTGCTCGGCGGCCTCTAGGTCGATGATCTCGATGTCAGGCCGCGTCCGCAATGCGGCAAGGCGTTCGCGCCGCTGCAGCGCCTCGGCGTCTGACGAGCGCTTTGAAAAGTAGCGCTGAGCGCGACCGACCTCGCTGAGCAGCGCCTCGGGGAGATCTGGGTCCTCTTCGGGATCCAGCACCTCGCGTGGGACCCGGACGGTGCCTCCTACCGCTTCGGCAAGTAGATCGAACTGCCCGGTGATCGCGAAGATCCGGACGGGGGTCGTGTTGCACACGACATCATGAGGCTGCGTCGAAGTACTCAAGTTCGGCCCTCATGCCAGCCGGCAGTTCTTGGTCGGAGACGAACTCCTCTATATCGTCGATCGCTAGCCCTGTCATCTGGGCAGCTCCAGCGAGAGTCAATCCGGCCGTCATCGAGGGCGCGGCGGAGCAATCGCAAGAAGCGACGCGGGAAGCTCGCTAGGCCCCAGCTCTCGGGGTCTTGTTCCCACTCGTCGGCGTCGGTGGCGTAGCCGAGGCGTTGGGCTAGGTGCACCGGTTGGATCTCGCGCATGCGCGCGTCGTCACTCGCGTTGAGCAGATTCGCGGCTCGAAGGCGCACAAGCATCATCGCGTAGCTCACGCCAAAAAGGCGTTGCAGATGGACGACGGTCTCGGCATCCGTGACCTTCGCCTCACCAAACGCCTCGACTGCTGAGCGCAGCGCGGCGATCGGGACCAGAAACTCGGCAGCGAAAGCATTCGGAACCGCTCTTGGCCCTCACGGCGACCGCTGAAGCTAACCGAGACGGCCATGTCGTCTCCGTGGAACAGAGCATGGGCAAGCTCGTGAGCCATCGTAAAGCGACGTCGGCCCGGGGTCGTTTGCGAGTTGACGAGCACCGCAAAGCCAACCGTGTCGTGGTTGACGAACGCACCAGAGACGGTTGATTCCAAGTCCGCGCCGAGCGGGCCGCGGTAGACGGCGATGCCTGCGGCATCCATGACGCCCGATAGATCCGGAATCGGTCCCGTACCTAGGCGCAGAAACCTGCGCGCGTCGTCGGCCCTGCGCCGCACGTCGCCGCGGGACGAGAAGCCCGCGCCTACGGAAAGCGGCGAACTTTTCATCCCAGGCGACTCGCTAAGTGCCTCGAGGAACGCTCCGTAGGCGTCGAGGAACCCTAGGAAGCGCTGAATCTCGAACTTCCCACGTGCGTCCAGCAGGTCAGCCGCGTCCCGAAACATCAAAGCTTGAAAGTCGGGACGGAGAGGCGGTTCGCGTTCGCCAACGAGGTCAGCGAGC
>CAVXHC010000020.1:0-26540 GCA_963761355.1 uncultured Solirubrobacteraceae bacterium | reverse complement strand
GGGTTCCGCTGTCAAGCCCTCGCTCTGCCCACCGGCGGGAGACGCCCACGCGCGCCTTATGCGCCACAAGCGAGCGCGCGCGAGATCAGTAGCTCGCGCTCTCGCTCGTTGTCGCACAGGTCGGCTGCGCGCTCGAACTCGTTGCGTGCCTCAGCCGGCCGCCCGAGGCGCAGGAGGACGTCGCCGCGCACGCTTGGCAGCAGATGGTAGCCACGCAAGGCGGGCTCATCGGCGAGCGAATCCACCAGCTCGAGCCCGGCCTCGGGACCGAAGGCCATCGTCACTGCCACAGCGCGGTTGAGCTCCACGACAGGGGAGCCGGTGAGCGCCGCCAGCCCGTCATAGAGCGCGACGATTCTCGGCCAGTCCGTCTCCTCGACGCTCGGGGCTCGCGCGTGGCAGGCAGCGATCGCGGCCTGCAGCGTGTATGGACCGAGTGCGCCGCTGAGCTGCTCGGCGCGCCGCAGCGCGTCACGGCCGCGTTGCACGAGCAGATGGTCCCAGCGCGCCCGGTCCTGATCGGTGAGCAGCACCGGCTCCCCCTCCGGACCGACGCGCGCCCGCAACCGCGAGGCCTGCAGCTCCATCAGGGCCAGAAGGCCTTGGGCCTCGGCCTCTCGGGGCATCAGCGCTGCAAGGATCCGTCCGAGGCGCAGGGCGTCCTCGCACAGGGCCGGGCGGATCCAGTGCTCGCCGGCGGTCGCTGCGTAGCCCTCGTTGAACACCAGGTAGATCACCTCGAGCGCGGCCGACAGACGCTCGGCCAGCTCGTCGCGGCCGGGGACCTCAAATGGCACGTGTGCCTCAGCGAGTGTGCGCTTGGCGCGCACGATTCGCTGCGCGACCGTGCCCTCGGAGACGAGAAACGCGCGTGCGATCTCTGGCGTCGACAGGCCGCCGAGCAGACGCAGCGTCAGCGCGACGCGCGCCTCCCGCGACAGGACCGGATGACACGTCATGAAGATCAGGCGCAGGACGTCGTCCTGAACGTCGGCGAGCGGTGTGGCCAGGTCGGGGCGGTCGAGTCGCTGCAGGGTTTCCAGCTCGCGCCCGATCAGCTCGTGCTTGCGCTCGAGTGCGACGCGCCGGCGCAGTGCATCAATGCCACGGCGCTTGGCGGTGGTCATCAGCCATGCGCCCGGCTTGTCCGGGATCCCCGACTCAGGCCATTGCTCAAGCGCGGCGACGAGCGCGTCCTGGGCCAGGTCCTCGGCCACCGCCACGTCGCGGACGATGCGAGTCAGCCCGGCTATCAGCCGGGCTGACTCGATGCGCCAGACGGCGTCGATCGCACGGTGGGTGGCCGACAGCGTCACGTGCCTAACTCTGGGCGGCCCGCTCGCGCAGCCGTTCGTTGGCCTCGCGGAGCTCCGGCGTCAGCTGCTCGCCGAAGTCGTCGGCCTCGAAGATCTGGCGCAGCTCGATCTCGACACCGCCGTCGAACGGCGCTCGCTTGAGCCACTCGATCGCCTCCTCGCGCGACGCACACTGCCAGATCCAATAGCCCGCGACGAGCTCCTTGGCCTCCGTGAAAGGACCATCGATGACAGTGCGCTCGCCGCCCTCGAAGCGGACCTTTGCCCCCTTGGAGGTCGGCTGCAGGCCCTCGCCGGCCAGCATCACGCCTGACTTGACCAGCTCTTCGTTGTACTTCGTCATCGCCCCCAAACTCTCGGTGCTGGGCATCTCGCCCGCCTCGGACTCGGGGCTCCCGGGGACCAGAACCATGAAACGCATTTGTGTCTCCTTATGGTGGATGAGGTGGTTTCTACCCGCACGTCGAACGAGATCGGCCGAAATCGACACGCCCGGCATTTTCTTCTTGTTCGACGTCCGCCGCGGGCCCGGAGCGCCGGCTGTCGAGCTCGCCAACGAGCGGCTCGCAAAGGGCGAGAGTCACGTGTGGTGCCCCAGCGCGGGGTCGCCGGCTCTTGAGGCGCTTGTCGAGCTGCAAAACTGGCTACCCGATGGATCACTGGGATCTCAAACGCCTTGCCTGGAAACCGCACAACCCGGAGATCCTCTCCTCGACCGAGGAGGGGCGCGTGATCGTGCTCGACCTCCCCGCCGGCGAGCTGCTCCAGGACCACCAAGTCCATGAGGGAGCCTGGATCACTGTGATCTATGGTGATGTGAAGATCACCAGTCACGCTGGCAAGACGATCGATGGCCAGCCCGGGATCCTGGTGCAGTTTGCGCCCCAAGAGCGACACGAAGTCAAGGCCCTCGCGGACTCGCGCATTCTCCTGCTGCTCACTCCTTGGCCCGGTCATGGCCATCCGGGAACGATGACCCTCGAGGAAAAGACCGAGGTGCGGGGCCGCGCCGCCGAGCGAGCCGGCTGAGCGATCGGTTGAAGCACTAGACGGGATGGACCTGGCGAAACGATCGGCGAAACTCGCCACACCCACTCGGAAAGTCCGGCGGCTCGCAACGCCTCGCAGTGATCGAGGTGGGCGCGGGAACGCCTCCCTAAGCCTCCGCCTCCCGGAAGGAGGGACGTAGGCTGCTGGACATCCGGCTACGGCCCAGGCTCCTCGAACGACATGCACACACTCAAGACTGCCATTGCCGTCGCGTGGATCATCTTCTGGGTCTACTGGTTCGTGTCGGCCCTTGGCGTCAAGGAGGGCAGGGCTAGCAGGCGTCGGATCCCGCTGAACGCCCTGAGCGCCCTGTCCGTGGTTCTCCTCCTGCGCGTCTTCCGCGGCGGGAGCCTCGCCGTCCACAGCCCCGTCCTGGCAGCGATCGGGACGGTCGTGTTCGCGTCCGGGATCGCGCTGGCGATCTGGGCTCGCGTCTATCTCGGACGCAACTGGGGGATGCCGATGACCCAGAAGGCCGAGCCAGAGCTGGTTACCTCCGGCCCCTACCGATTCGTCCGCCACCCGATCTACTCGGGATTGCTGGCCGCGCTGCTCGGGACCGCACTGGCGACCAACCTGATCGGCCTGATCATCGTCGCGGTCCTGGGTGCATACTTCTACTACTCCGCTTCCGTAGAGGAGAAGAACCTCACCGCGACATTCCCCACGGCCTATCCGGCGTACCGAGCCCGCACAAAGATGCTCATCCCCTTCGTCCTCTAGCCGAGGCAAAGCATGAGCCGTCAGCCTGCTTTGCCCGAAAGAAGCCACATGTACAGGACCACCGAGAGGAGCCAGCGTGAACAAGACCATGGACAACGACACGATCACGGTCGGTGAGCTCGGCGTGCGCTTCCTGGTCGAGGCCGGGGATTCGAACGGGAGCGCGTCGGTGTTCGAGTGCTACGTCCCAGCCGACTCGCGGATGCCGGCGCCCCACAGTCACGACGGGTTTGAGGAGACGATCTACGGGCTCAAGGGCACCACGACCTGGACGATCGACAGCGAAACGGTCGGCATCGGGCCCGGCGAGGCGGTGTGCGTGCGGCGCGGCCAGATCCACGCGTTTGAGAACCGCGGCGACATTGATGCGACGTTCCTGGCGATCGCGACCCCGGCCGTGTTCGGCCCGGCCTATTTCCGCGAGATCGCCGAGGTCCTCGCCGCCAGCGCCGGCGGCCCCCCGAATCTGACCGCGATCGGTGAGGTAATGCGCCGCCACGGCCTCACCCCCGCCCCACCCAGGGACTCGATCTCGACCCGACAGGAGCAACCCAGATGAAGATCGTCGTCTTCGGAGCCACGAGCTGGGGGCGCCGGCGCTGACGGCCCGAAGACGACTGCTTTGACGACGTGATGCAGCAGTCTCGGGCGCTGTGAACGTCCGTGCTGGTGCTCGTCCTGAGCGATAACACGGGGCAGGCTTGCCAGATGCTCGCTTAGCTTCGGAGGCTGTTTCGTAAACCCCCCGGTCTGTCCGGTGTCGTTAAGACACTTCTGGGATGCCCCAGAACTTCATCGAATGTGATCGTGAGCAGTTGTTGTTGATGTCGCCCTCGCTGCGCGAGTGGCTGCCGGAGAACCATCTGGCGTGGTTTGTGATCGACGCGGTCAAGGACATGGATCTGTCGCCGTTCTACGCGCGATATCGCGAGGACGGTTGGGGTCGCGCGGCCTATGACCCGGCGATGATGGTCGCGATCGTGCTCTACGCCTATGCGAAGGGACAGCGCTCATCGCGAGGTATCGAGCGCGCGTGCCTGGAGGACGTCGCCTACCGGGTGATCGCGTCGAACCTCGCGCCCGATCACGTGACGATCAATCGCTTTCGTTCAGAGCACTCAGACGCTCTGGCCGGACTCTTTACCAGCGTGCTCACGCTGTGCGCGCGAGCGGGGATGGTCAAGGTCGGCACGATCGCCGTCGACGGCACCAAGGTCCACGCCAACGCGAGCCGCGAGCAGAACGCGGACTTCGATCAGATCGCGCGGGAGATCCTCAAAGAGGCCGCCGAAGTCGACGCAGCCGAGGACGAGCTCTATGGCGATAAGCGCGGCGATGAGCTGCCGGAGCATCTCTCGACCAGCCAGGGCCGTCGCGGCTGGCTGCGCGAGGCCAAACGCCAGCTCGATGAGGAACGCGCCAAGGAAGCCAAGCCGATCCCGCGTTCTCGCCCGGCTCGCTTGAAAGAGGCCAAGCGCCGTCTGCAGGAGGAGCTGTGGGCGGAGTCCCGCGCGAACGCCGCCTACGAGCACTACCGCGTGCATGCACGGGACAGCAGAGGTCGCCGCCTCGGGGCCTCACCAACCCCCTACTCACCACCCGAGACTCCCGCGGGGAAGATCAACCTGACTGACCCGGACTCGCGCATGTTGAAGGTCGCGCGCGGCTACGTTCAGGGCTACAACGCCCAAGCCGCCGTCAACGAGAACCAGGTCGTGATCGCCGCCGAGGTCACGGTCGACTCACCAGATTTCGGGCATCTGCAGCCGATGCTCGACGCGACCCAGAGCGAGCTTCAGGCGGCGGGTGTCACAGAGACGCCGGGGGTGCTGCTCGCCGACGCCGGCTACTGGCACAGGGAGCAAATGGAGAACGCCATCGACCGTGGGATCCAGGTACTGATCCCGCCCGACGCCGGCCACCGCAAGGGCACCCGTCCAGGGTGGGATGGCGGCGCCTACGCACACATGCGACGAGTGCTCTCCACCGAGCTCGGACACGCGCTCTACCGAAAACGCCAGGCGATGATCGAGCCGGTGTTCGGACATACGAAGTTCAACCGCCGGATGGATCGCTTCCAACGCCGTGGCAGAGCCGCCGCCAGGTCGGAATGGCGACTAATCACCGCTACGCACAATCTGCTGAAGCTCCACAGCCGCCAAATAGCGACCGCCGGGGCCTGAAAGGGGCCCGGGAACGCCCGGTCGGGCCCATCTGTCTCACCGCTGCCAAGACCACCACGCCCCTCAGAGCGCGAAACCCACCGCGAACGCCCGCGCTGACGGACGCGCGAATGTTTGCGAAACAGCCTCCTTCGCAAAGCGGCGGTCAGGGGCAGACGGGATACTTGGCTGCCTGATGCCCGAGGAGTCCACGACCCGCGACCTGGTGGAGCGCGTGCGCGAGGCCTTCGAGGCCTACGGTCGTGCGGATTTCGACGGAACCGTGGGGTTCTTTGCCGCTGACGCGGTGTGGGAGAACGAGGGGGGCGAGACCTTTGAGGGCATTGCGGCGATTCGCGCCTTCATGGAAGAGTTCCGTAGCCACTTTGAGGGTTTCGAGGTTGAGGTTGAGGAGCTCCGAGACCTCGGCGGCGAAGTCCTGCTCGCCGTCAACATGATGCGGGGTCATCCACTGGGCAGCGCTGGCGAAGTCTGGCAGAGGGGCGCGTTCGTCTACGAGGCAAAGGCTGGGTTTGCTGTGCGCGCCACGGCCTACACGGACATCGACGAGGCCCGTGCTGCCGGCGAACGGCTCGCGCAGGAGCGGGGGTAGGCGATGCCCGACGAGGACCGCTCGTCACGCGCAGTTGGTTTGAGACCTGGAATCGTGGCGACCTCGACGCCTTCATGGACCTCTATGCCGTCGACGCCGAGATGACGCCGCCGTCGTCATGGGTAGAGGCCGAAACCCTCAGGGGGCAGTCCGCGATCCGTCGGTTCTTCGAGGGCCTGAAGGAGGCTTGGGAAGGTGAAGATACGGCGATCCTTCTGGAGCTGCTCACGGCCGGTAACACGGTCGTCCCCCGCATGGACTGGCAGGTTCGAGGCCGGGCGAGTGGCATTGACACGCATCTCGCGTTCGCCAATGTCACCACCATCGAACGCGCCAAGATCGTTCAGCAGCGACACTATCTGGACCACGCGGAGGCGCTCAAAGCCGTGAGGCTCGAGGAGTAGGCGATGTCGGAGGAGAACGTGGAGATCGTGCGGGGCGCGTACAAGCAGTTCGCGACCACGGGGCAGTTAGCTGCAGAAACCGCCACGCCCGACTTTGTCTGGGACATGTCGAACTTCCACGGCTGGCCCGAGCAGGAGGTCTACGAGGGCGTTGCGGGAGCAGAAGCCTTCCTCAGCGACTGGACTGCCACCTGGGATGACTGGGAACTTGAGGTGGAGGCCCTGCGTGACGCGGGCGACAAGGTCGTTGCCCTCGTGCGCCAGCGTGGCCGGTCGAAGACGGCGGGGATGCCCGTCGAGATGTCCTTTGCCCAAGTCTGGACGCTTTGCGACGGCATGCAGGCGCGGATGGAGATGTATTCCGACCCGCAGGAGGCCCTCAAGGCTGTCGGAGGAGCGTCGTAGGCGACCGAGGTCGGCGAACGCATGACACGAGTGCTTCGCCACAGATGCGAGCGTGCCCGTGAGGACCGCCGAGACTGCTGAGTTGGACGAGGACCGAGCATCTCGTTCGGCGCCTCCGCGTCGGCTGGGTTTAGGCCAATGAGCGACTCCACTGGCCCAAACACCATGGGGTGAGGGCTGTCGTCGAGCTCGCCGACACCAGCGGTGCTCAAGCGACGATCACAGGACAGTGCGCCCGATGGGCAACTCGGGTGGCCGTGGAGCAATGTAGCCAGTCGCCGCGACGATGCCGACGGCGGCCGATCACGATCAGGTCGTGACCGTGCGCGCTTGCATAGCGAGTGATCGCCATGACTGCGCTCCCAACCACTAGATCCGTTTCGACCTCCACGTGGAACTCGGCCACGCTTGACCTGGCGTCTTCGAGCACGGCCGAGAAGAACTTGTCCTTACGACGCTTGGCATCCTCGATCTCCCCGATGGACGCGGCGCCTGCCGGCAATCTGCCCTCGATTGCCAGGATCGTCAGGCGGCACTCGATTGCGGTGCAAAGCGACAACGCCACACCGAGCGCCCTTCGCGAAGACTGGCTGCCATCAAGCGGGACGAGGATGCGTTCGAACGAGTGTGTGCTCATTTGCAATGGAGGTCAACGTGCCGATCGTACGTGACGTGATCATGAGACCGAGTAAGCAAGGCTACCTTGGCAATCGCCCGAAGCCCACGTGAGCGGGAATGGGGACCGGGGAGCCCCGCGCGCTGCGGGCACGCTCGGTGGCGTCGCTCGCTGCTAGAAGCAACTCTCACTCTGGCCGCCTTGATGCCGCCCTGGCAACCCGTTGCGGGCTTGGGTATCCTTCGGATCGTCAGATGGAGTCCTGACGAGAGGGTGTGTTAGATGGCCTAGCCGCTCTCCCGAACCGCCCACCTTGGAAAAGGGCTGATGGCTCCTTTCGCGAAAGACGTTCTACTTCACGCGATAGGAGCTTTTCAGCGTCGTGCCGACCCTTCCAAACTGGGCCATTCAGGTTTTGCAGGTCGTCACGATCCTGACGCTTGCGCCGCTCGTCAGCGGCATCATCGCTCGGGTCGAGGCGATCATCCAGCAGCGCCGTGGACCGCGGGTGCTGCAACCCTACTACGACATCCTGAAGCTCTTGCGCAAGGAGACGGTGTTGCCTGCGCCCGCTGGTCCGCTGTTCCGGGCGGCGCCATATGTGAGCTTCGCGGCGTTCGCGACCGTGCCGTTGCTGATCCCGGCGTTGACCACCTTCCCGCTGCCCCTGGGCTACATGGCGGACTTCCTTGGGGTGGGCTTCATCCTTGCGCTGGCGAGCATCGCGGTCTCGATCGCGGCGGTCGACAGCGGCAGCCCCTATGCACAGCTGGGCTCCAGCCGGCTGCGGTCATTTGGTGCGTTCAACGAGCCGACCGTGATCTTCGTGACTTTCGTGCTGGCGCTCACAACCCACACCGATCTGCCCTATGCGTTCGGTGCAACACTGCGCTCGGCGACGGTGCAGGTGGTCCGCCCGAGTCATCTGCTGATGCTCGCCGCCTTCTTCATGCTGGTGCTGACGGAGACCGGTCGAATACCGGTGGAGAGCCACGGTGGGACGCTTGAGTTCGGTCAGATCGAGGAGGGTCGCGTCGTCGAGCACTCCGGTCCGGGGCTCGCGTTCCTGCGCTGGGGGTCGAACGTCAAGCAGCTGATCCTGTTTACCGTCTTGATGAACGTGCTCGTGGTCCCGTGGGGGATGGCGAGCAGCGGGCGACTCGATCTGGTGCTGCTCGCGATCGGGCTCCTGTTCGTGAAGGCCCTGGCGGTAGGCGCTGTGGTCGTGGTGATCGAGTCGAGCTTCGCGAAGCTGCGTCTGTACAAGATCCCGGAGTTCACCGTGGCGAGCTTCCTGCTGGCAGTGCTGGCGGTCGTGATCTTCCTGTTTCAGCCCGGGTTTGGCGATCTGAACCTGAGCGTGTTCGGCGCGGCCGCGACGATCACCGCGGTGGTGGTGCTGCTTCTGGAGCTGTACATGCTGCGCTCGCAGGAGATATGGGAGCAGTTGCGCCTCTATGCGCTCGGGTCGGCGGTCGTGGCCGCGCTCGCCGTCTCGACCGCTGCCTCCGGCCACGGGGACAGCTCCCTCTATGTGCTGGGTGCCGTGACAATCGCGCTGAAGGCGCTGCTGTTCCCGCAGGGAATCCGGTTCGTCCTCAGACGGCTCGAAGCAGAGCCCCGTGTCCCGACGGTTATCGGCGCGCCGAGCGCGATCCTGATCGCGATTGTTCTGTGCGCGTTCGCGTTCATCGCGCTGCGCCCCGTGCACATCGGCGCCGAGAACGCGCTGCCGCTGTCGGCGCTGCCGGTCGCGGTGGGTGGGGTGCTGGTCGCGTTCCTGCTCATGGTGCTGCGGCCGTATGCGCCCTCGCAGCTTCTCGGTTTCCTCGTGCTGGAGAACGCCGTATCGGTTGCAAGCCTCGTGATCGCGCCCGGGCTGCCGATCATCCTCGGGCTGCTGCTGCTGTTCGACGTGCTGATCGGGGTACTGGTGTTCGTAGTGCTCGTCCAGTACCTCGCTGTGGAGCGCACCGCGGTGCGCACCGACGTCCTGAACAGGCTGACAGGATGAGCTGGGCGCTCTACTCGATCCTCGCCGTTCCGCTCGCGGCGGCGCTGCTCACGCTGTTCGACGGATGGCGTCTGGCGCGCGCCGCGACCCTGGTTGCAGGGCTCCTCTCGTTCGCACTGGCGATCGTGATTGCGATCACCGTCGAGCACGGTCGGGTTCTGGACACGGCCGCTGGTTGGCTGCGGGTCGACTCGCTCGGTGCGGTCTTCCTGCTCGCGACAGGTCTCTTGTATGCGATGGCCGGGGTGTTCTCGATTGGCTACTTGAAGGTCGAGGAGGGGCGTCCGGGCTTCCCCGGCTTCGCGAAGCGCTATTTCGCGCTGCTGAACCTGTTCGGCTGGAGCATGTTGCTGGTGCCGCTCGCAGCGGACTTCGGCACGCTCTGGGTGGCCGTTGAGCTGACCACGATCATCTCCGCACTGCTGGTTGCGATCGACCGCACGGACGCCGCCCTCGAGGCATCCTGGAAGTACATCCTGATCGCCTCCAGCGGGCTCGGGATCGCGCTGCTGTCGATCATCGTGCTTTACGCGACCGGAACACATGCCCTGGGCGGCGCGTATGTGCCGCGGTTCGAGCGCTTCCTCGCTCATGCCCGCGGACTCTCCCCCGACGCGGTGCGCCTGGCGTTCGTGCTCTCCCTTGTCGGGTTTGGCACCAAGGTCGGGTTCGTCCCGATGTACACGTGGCTACCGGACGCGCACAGCGAGGCGCCTGCTCCCGTCTCGGCGATGCTGTCGGGGTCGCTGCTCGCCGGCGCGTTCTACGCGATCCTGCGCTTCTTCCAGGTGACGGTGGCTGCCGGAGAGCGGTCGTTCGCCGAGCACGCACTGATCGTCTTCGGGGTGATCTCGCTGGTGGCGGCGAGCTTCTTCGTGCTGCGCCAGGGCAACTACAAGCGTCTGCTCGCGTACTCCTCGATCGAGCACATGGGGATCATCGCCTTGGGCGTCGGGTTCGGCGCTCCGCTGGCCGTCGCCGGGGCGCTGCTGCACGTCATCACTCACGCCTCGGCGAAGGGCCTCGCGTTCTTCGGCACCGGCTCGCTGCTACGCGGCTATGACACCAAGGAGGTCGACGGTGTCACCAACGCCGGCAGGGCGATGCCGTGGACGGGGCCGATGTTCCTCGCCGCGGCCCTGGCGCTGTGCGGGCTGCCGCTCTCGGGCGTGTTTCGCAGCGAGTTCCAGATCGTTGTGGGCGGCTTTGCCCGCGCGCAGTATGTCGGGGTGACGCTGCTGCTCGTGTTTGTCAATCTCGCGTTCTTCGGGATTATCTGGCACACCGGACGAATGGTGCTCGGACGCGCCGCAGAGCCGGCTGTGGGCGCGGCACCTCCCCCTACCGGGGAGAGCAGCGCATGGATGGTCGCGGGCATGCTCGGCTGCCTGTTCGTCGTCGTCGCGCTCGGCGTGCATCTACCGGGCGATCTTCAAGCGTTGCTGAGCAACGCGAGTCACAGCCTGACGGTGCCGGCATGATGGACGTCGTCGAGGAGCCGATCGAGCTTCCCGACTACCTACCCCGGCACCTAGGCGCGGTGCCGGAGGCCGGGCCGCGGGGCGAGGTTCGGTTGCGTGTGAAACCGCTGGCCTTCGAGCGCGCGGCGGGAATGCTCAGAGACGTCGGAGCGCGCTTCGTGACTATCTTTCTCGCCGAGACACCCGAGCCGGCGCTCGTGGCAGCGTTTGCGCTGCGCGGCGATCTGCTCGTGCTGCGAGCCCCAACAGAGGATGCCGATCCGGTCGTGTATGGGTCGATCGGCGCCCGGTGGCCGGCGGCGCGCTGGGCCGAGCAGGAGCTCGTCGAACGCAGCAACGTTCGCCCGGTCGGCTTGCGCTACGAGCGGCGCCTCACGGCGCCCGACGCGGATCTGATCGATCGGCGCGTCCAGGGCCTCGACGTATTCGCACTCCCTTACGGGCCAGTGCGCTCGGGCGTGTTCGAGGCGATCCAGTTCCAGATAGAGACCGGCGGCGAGGACGTCCTGCGCATCCAGACACGCCCGTTCTTCAAGCACCGCGGCATGGAGCAGCGCTTCGCAGGGTTGGACCCAGACCGTGCGACGCATGTCGCCGAGCGGGTCGCGGGTATCGCGAGTGCCGCCTATGCGATCGCCTTCTCTGAAGGCGTCGAGCGCGCGCTCGGAGTTCCGGCTCCGCCGCGCGCGGAGCGCTGGCGCGCCGTGTACGCGGAGCTCGAGCGCATCGCCTGCCACCTGGATGTGATTGCCAAGCTGGCCGAGACGACCGCCCTATACGTCGGCCAGGCTCGCTTTCAGATCCTCAAGGAGCGCGTCATGCGCCTGCGTGTGAGGCTGACCGGGAGCCGATTCGGACGCGGCGTGATCGTGCCCGGCGGCGTACGATCCGAGGGCGCGATGGACCTCGACGAGCTGTACGGAGAGCTCGACGGGCTCGAGCGTGATCTGCGCCGTGACCGTGCCCTGTTCCTCGGCACAGCTTCGATGACCGACCGTCTCATCGGCTCCGGGTGCTTGCAGCGGACGCTGCTTGAGGACTTCTCTGCGGTGGGTCCGCTCGCGCGCGGATCGGGGCTTTCCACCGACGCCCGCCACGAGCGGCCCTACGGCGACTATCGACGCCTTGGCCTGAAAGTCGTCACCCAGCGAGAGGGTGATGCGATGGCGCGTGTGAATGTCCGCTTCGGTGAGATCTCGGAGTCGCTCCGTCTACTGCGCCAGTCGATCGACCACCTGCGCCGCCGCGACGGGCAGCTGCGCGCCCCGCTCCCGCAGACCGGCAATGGCGCTGCTTTCGGTTGGGCCGAGGCGCCGCAGGGCGAGCTGGCGATCTGGGTGGAGATTCGCGACGGGCTCCTCCACCGCGTGCACATCGCCTCGCCCTCCTTGCGCAACTGGGCACTGTTCGACCACGCCTTCCCAAAGGACGTACTGACCGACTTCGCCTTCATCGAGCACAGCTTCGGGCTGACCCCGGCGGGAGCCGACCGCTGATGCTCGAGTGGATTCCGAGAGGGCTGCGCCAGGGCCGGGTCACGACCCGCTATCCACAACGTGAGGAGATCGCGCCCCCCGGCTACCGTGGACGCATCGAGGTCCTCGACGCGGCGGATGCGGCCCCCGAGCTTGCAGACCTCTGCCCAACAGGGGCGATCGCCGTCGGTAGCGATCGACGGCTGGAGCTCGACCGCGGCCGATGCATCCTCTGCGGGGCGTGCGTCGGGGCTGCGCCGGGTCGCTTTGACTTCGAGTCGCGTTATCAAACCGCGGCTCGCGCGCGCCAGGCACTGATCGTCCCTGATCAGGATGAAAGCTCTTCTCCGGAGCCGACCCGCCGCGTACTGGGGGAGCAGGCACGGGCACTTCGCCGCTCGATCCATGTCCGCCACATCGACTGCGGCTCGGACGGCTCGGAGGAGTGGGAGATCCAGGCGCTGTGGAACCCCTACTACGACGTTCAGCGCCTCGGGTACTTTCTCACCGCCGCCCCGCGCCACGCAGATATGCTTCTCGTCACCGGAGCCGTGACCTCAGCGATGCGCGGGCCGCTGGAGCGCACTTGGCACGTTATGCCCGAGCCGAAGGCGCTCGTAGCCGTCGGCACCGACGCATGCTCCGGTGGCCTGTGCGACGCCGGCGAGCTCACGGCCGGGGGAGTGGACGCCGTGTTGGAGGTGGACGTGTATGTGCCCGGCTCGCCACCCGCGCCGATCGCGATCATGCACGGCCTGCTGCTGGCCACAGGCCTCCTAGGTCCTGGGGAGATAGCCGCGTGACTCTTCTGTTCGCGATCGCAATGGGCGCACTCGCGCTCGCTCCGCTGCTCGCACTTCTAGTCGATGTCCGCTCGATCGATCGGCTCGCCGCGCTGTGCTCGGGGGTCGGTTGTGTGCTGCTCGTGATCGTGGGGCTGACCGCCGCATTGGGCGGCGCGCGGCCGGTGCTTCCGCTCGGCGGCTGGCTCGGGTTTGGCCAGAGCGCGCTGCACGCCGATGGGCTCGCGGGGATCTTCCTGGGCCTCACTGGTCTCACCGGCGCGGCGGTGTCTCTTGCGTACGCCGGGCTGCCTGCAGGACGGTGGCTGACGGGACTCGGCTCCACGCTGCTGCTCTTCGTGGCGGTCGCGATCGGCTCGGACAACGCCTTCCTGTTCTTTCTCGCCTGGGAGGCCGTAACGGTCTCCATTTACCTGATCGCAAGCGCCGGACGTGACCGGGCGGATCTGCTCGCCGGCTATCTCACTGGCGGGCTCGCCAAGATCGGCGGCGCGGCGCTGCTCGCGGCGTTCGGGCTGCTCTACGCGCACACCCACAGCTTCTCCCTGGAGGTCTGGGCGCATGCCTCGCTCTCCGCTGGGACGCGCAGCGTGCTGTTCGCGCTGTTCCTGGTCTGCTTCGCCACGAAGGTCGGCGTGGTCCCGTTGCAGGGTGGACTGCCTGCCGGGTATGGCTCAGCCCCCCGGCTCGGAGCCGCCTCGCTGTCGATTGCGTTGTGTGCGGGGTTCTACGGGTTGTGGCGCTTCGAGTTCGAGATCCTCGGGCCACTGCCCGTCTGGTGCGGCGATGCGCTGTTGATCCTCGGTGGCGTCACAGCGCTGAGCGGCATCGTCTACGCGCTCACTCAGGACAACCTGAGGCGGTTCCTCGGCTATTCGACAGTCGAGCACGCCGGGATCGTGCTGACGGGCCTCGGGGTCGCCCTACTCGGCCACTCCGCGCACAAACCGACGCTGGCGGCAGCGGGTCTGCTGGCAGCCACCCTGCAGGTGTGCGCGCACAACCTCGCAAAGACGCTCGCCCTGATCAGTGTCGACCGGGTCGAGCAGGCAACCGGCAAGCGCAGGATCGACCCGCTCGGAGGTCTCTCTCGTCGACTGCCGGTGAGTGCGCTGTCCCTCGGCATCTCCTCGCTCACCCTCGCGGCTATCCCGCCGCTCGGCGGGTTCGTCAGCGAGTGGTTCACCTTCGAGGCGTTGCTGCAGGGCTTTCGCATGCCAACCTTGCCCTCGCAGCTTTTGTGCGCGCTGGCTGCCGCGGCGCTCGCGCTCGCCGCAGGGCTTGGCTTGCTCGCATTCGCCAAGTACTACAGCTTCATGTTCCTCGGGCCGGCACGCGAGAAGCTAGCCGCGCTGCGTGAGCCGTCTCGCTGGCCGGCCGGGCTCGTCGCCCTGGGTGTTCTCACGCTTTTCCTCGGCACCCTGGCGCCATGGGAGATCCATGTCCTCGGATCTGGCTTACAGGAACTGCTCGGCTTCGACGTCGCGAGCACGGCGATCAGCCATCCGCTCGTGCTCGGTCCCGTGTTCAAGGAGTTCTCGGTGCTCGCACCGACCTGGTTGAGCATCGTGCTGCCCGGCTACGCGCTGCTGGCGATACTGATCGTTCGCGCCACTCGCGGGCGCAGCGTGCGCCTATCGCCCGTTCGGCGGGCGCCCGTGTGGGTCACTGGGAGCGGTGCCGAGCTCTCTGCCGTGCAGTACCGGCCCTCGGCATACTCCAACCCGATGCGGGTCATTCTGCGTGGGCCACTCGGCTATCGCACCCGCCTGAGCGCGACTGGTGAGCAGAACGAGGCTCCGCGGCTCACGCTCGACACCCGCGTCGTGTTCTGGGTAAGCCGCTTCCTCTACGCGCCCGCCGCCGCACTGGCACTGCGCATAGCTGAACGCGTCCGCGGATTGCAGTCCGGGAGCCTCTCGGCCTACCTGTTGTACATGCTCATCGCCCTGATCGCCGCTTTGGCCCTCGTCCCCATACTGCACTGATGTTCCAGCGGATACTCATTGCATGGGATGGCTCGGAGGTGGCGCTTCGCGCGTTCGACGTCGCGATTGACATAACACGGCGCTACGACGCCGAGCTCGTCGCGGTCTCGATCGCCTACTCGCCCGCGCACGCCGAGACGGCGGGCGATCGCGAGGAGTCCGAGGACGCAGCCCACCGCTACCTCAAGGAGACATTCCGGGAGGTCTCTGACCGCGCCGAACGCGCCGGGGTCGACGTTGAGCACCAGGTGATAGACGGCCAGACACCAGCACGGGCCCTGCTCGAGCACGCGCACGACCACGGCTTTGACCTGCTCGTCTGCGGGCATCACCACAGCCGCCGTGCGGGGCGACTCCTGCTTCGCGGAGTCACCCAGGACCTGCTCGCCGCCGCCACCATCCCTGTGCTCGTCGTCAGCGACGAGGCATGATGATTTTCTGCGGACAGGAGCGCGCCACATTCGGCCTTGGTCCCACGCGACTTTCCCCGGCCCGTGACCGCTGGTCCGACGATTCGCGATGAGGACTTCAGCGCTCGAGACGCGAGCCGTATCGCCTAGGTGTGGGATCGTCCGTACCGAGCTCGTCTCGGACGTTGGATTCGCGTTTCTCGGCGCGGCCTTCCTAGCCGGAGCTCACATCCTGCGTGAGATGTCACTGTTTCTCTTCGGCTGGGCTGCCGGGTGCGCGGTGCACCTGACACAGACGCTCGCCCTCGGGATACTCGCCAAGCGGCATGAGCGCTCGCTCCTAGACGGGACGTCCCGGCGATGGGCGCGATAAGCACGATCGAGCCACGCGGCGGCCGGCGGCTAACCAACCGCAAGTAATAGTGGGCCTCTTCTTCCTGGTGCTTATCTTCGACGTCATCGGCGCCGCGATGGCGTTCCTTATCAGCTACGACGAGCTGGGCCGCCACTACCCGGACCGTCGCACGCAGCTACGCGAGGCAGCGAGAAGAGCTACGTCCACGTCAACGCTCTCGCTCTTGTTCTTGGAGCAGGCGTGAACGCCTTAAGTGTCCAGTCGCTGACTAAATGCGGAACTTGCTAAACATCTAAACATCGCTATTTGTAGACCTTTTTATGGGCGCGGCGGGTTTCGAACCTGCGACCTCTCGCGTGTGAAGCGGGACGGGGAAGGTCGAAGAAAGCGCAAGAAACGGCTCTAGAAAGCCAAACTCATCGAGGGCCGCGCGACCGCGATGGTGCCGGCGTATGCGGGGTTTGCGGCGGATTTAGCCCACCAAACGCCCCCGGTGGGCAAAAATCGAGCGTCGCGAGCGAGCTAGTCACTCTCCCGCCAGCTGGATCTACGGGCACATTCCTGCGGATGCCACTGGAGCCAGGTCGCGGGATGCGCCGCCGCTACTGCTCTGTGCCGACCGCGAGCATCTCAGATCTCGTTCAGCATGGCGCGGATAGCCTGCGGCCTAGCTTCACGCGGTCCGGCGCGTCGCCGATAGCACGACGCCGTAGAGCACGTGGTCTGCAGCGAGCGCCAGGCGGTCGACCGGGCGCGGGCGCTTGGCTTGGCTGAGGCCCAGCGCCGGCGCGATGCCGAGCTCAAAGCCCAACCAGACCACCAGCCCATACGCCGGTCCTGCCCAACTCTGACGCCGCATCGGGCGGGGCAGCGCTCCGAACGCTGCGCCGCCGCTAGCGCCAAATGCCCAGTGGGCGGCCTCGATGAGTCCTCGGCGCTGCTTGCGCGGCGCACGCCGCAGCAACGCACGCACGCCGCGTGCCCGTTGGTGGGCGAGAGCTTGGGGTGGCGTCTGTTCCACCAGCCCGAGCTCGGTCGTGAGCACCCGCATCCCCGTCATGGCCATCGCACCGACGGTCCCGCACGCGGCGCCGCTAAGGACGTCGCCCACACGGGCGCCCACCGTCATTTCTCCCGGCTCATCTCCACGTACATGCGGCCAGATTACTCCTCATCTGGGCTCGATCGCCAGACGTTCGCGACCATTCGTGACTGTGCCGATCCCATTGAGCGCTTCGAGGGTCGTCGTAAGCCACCGTGCTCGCCGTCGCGGTGTTGGACGCCCGATTGTCGCGACTCGGCAAGCATCAGGATGCATAAGTTCCCCGGGTGCTCCCGGCGATACCTCCCCGACGCCACCGCTCACGTCCGTTGCCAATACGACGGCTACCGCTACCGTAACATCAGGCAGTGGTCGCTGACCCGACGCGACAGGCTGGTCCAGCCGCGGCGTTGGCTGCGCCAATCCCACCCGCGAGGAAGGAGTAGGTCATGACTGACGTCGATCCGCCCGCGAACAACAGCGACAGTCCGCCTCCGGCGACTACCACCGACTCGGGGATCCTCGCCCCTAGTGATGAGTATTCGTTGACGGTCGGTCCCGCCGGCCCGACGGTGTTGCACGACCACTATGTCGTCCAGAAGATGCAGCACTTCAACCGCGAGCGCGTGCCGGAGCGGGTTGTGCATGCCAAGGGAAGTGGCGCCCACGGCTTCTTCGAGGTCACCGAGGACGTCACACCGTTCACCAAGGCAAGCTTTCTCGGCGCGGTCGGCAAGCGCACCCCCGTGTTCGCGAGGTTATCGACGGTCGCCGGCGAGCAGGGCTACCCCGACACGGTACGTGACCCGCGGGGCTTCGCACTGAAGTTCTACACCGACGAGGGCAACTACGACCTTGTCGGGGCGCCCATGGGGCGCGTTGACCGTAGCGCACACGCCAGTGTCAACGCGCGTGGATGCCGCGTTCGTAGGTGTCTCTCAACGAGGCGACGACCGGAACCGAACCGGTGCAGACTTTGCAGGGCGCTCGGAAGGGCTGCTCTACGCTTGCCTATGCCGGTTTCAGCGTCGTCAGGTGCTCTTAACAGCCCTTAGAAGCCGCTCGAATGGGGAGACTTTGGGGAGACCTGTGCGTTCGTCCCGGCCGCTGTGCGTGTAGCCCGATGAGGATGGGGCTCGTTTGCCTCGCTGCCGACAGCTGCAGGTGCTCACCTCACATCCCCGCCAGCACGGGGCGCAAGGCGCCTGGCGCTTTTACCCCTATCGCCGCTATCTCGGCCTGGAGCCGAGATCAGTCCACCTCGCACCCTCGAGCGACTACCATGCCCGGCGTTCGATAAGAAAGGAGGCCGGGGGGCCTCCCAGTCTCACGTCGCCTTCGTACTGCCGACTATGGCAGCGGCATCACGATGATCTCCCGGTACTTGAATGCCGCTTCTTTGCCGTTGCTCTCATAGCACGCCCTGAATTTTTTGGAGCCTGCGGCGAGGCCCGTCAAAACGTAGGTGGCGCTCGCCTGGACCACATCTTCGCTGGCCAACGTGGACTCTTTCACCCCCAGCGAGTTTTCCACCGAGGCCGTGCCGGGGCATGCGCCGTTCGTGGAGACACCCATATATCCCGCGCCACCGTTCGTCTTAACTTCGATGCTAGCGGTGAGGGTCACGAGCGCGTTGCCAGAAGCCGGGACCGTGACAGTCACTTCCGGACCCGCCGTTGTCAGGTTCGCGAACGTCGTTCCTTTTGTCGCCTGTTCGGCGGCGACGATGGCGCTCAGGGTGCCGCTAGTGCCTGCTTCACCTTCGGCTCCAGTGGGTCCGCTTTTGCCTTCTGGGCCCGCGGTTCCCGTGGCGCCGGTGGCGCCGTTCGTGCCGTTTGTGCCCGCGGTTCCTGTCGCGCCGGTGGCGCCCGCCACACCTTTTGCGCCCGTGACGCCGGCTGCGCCCGTTTCGCCTTTGGCGCCGTTCGTACCCGCGGTGCCGGTCGCGCCGGTGGTGCCCATGGCGCCTGTTACGCCTTTCGCGCCTTCATTGCCTTCGGCGCCGGCTGCGCCCGTTTCGCCTTTGGCGCCGTTTGAGCCCGCGGCTCCCGTCGCGCCGGTGGCACCGTTTGCGCCCGTGACGCCGGCTGCGCCCGTTTCGCCTTTGGCGCCAGTGGTACCTGTCGCGCCCGTGGCCCCGTTCGTGCCGGTCGCACCGTTTGCGCCCGTGACGCCGGCTGCGCCCGTTTCGCCTTTGGCGCCGTTTGAGCCCGCGGCTCCCGTCGCGCCGGTCGCACCGTTTGCGCCCGTGACGCCGGCTGCGCCCGTTTCGCCTTTGGCGCCGTTTGAGCCCGCGGCTCCCGTCGCGCCGGTGGCGCCGTTCGAGCCCGCGGTGCCTGTCGCGCCCGTTTCGCCTTTGGCGCCGTTCGTACCCGCGGTGCCGGTCGCGCCGGTGGTGCCCATGGCGCCTGTTACGCCTTTCGCGCCTTCTTTGCCTTCGGCGCCGGCTGCGCCCGTTTCGCCTTTGGCGCCAGTGGTACCTGTCGCGCCCGTGGCACCGTTCGCACCGTTCGCGCCGGTCGCACCGTTTGCGCCCGTGACGCCGGCTGCGCCCGTTTCGCCTTTGGCGCCGTTTGAGCCCGCGGCTCCCGTCGCGCCGGTGGCGCCGTTCGAGCCCGCGGTGCCTGTCGCGCCCGTTTCGCCTTTGGCGCCGTTCGTACCCGCGGTGCCGGTCGCGCCGGTGGTGCCCATGGCGCCTGTTACGCCTTTCGCGCCTTCTTTGCCTTCGGCGCCGGCTGCGCCCGTTTCGCCTTTGGCGCCGTTCGTGCCCGCGGCTCCCGTCGCGCCGGTCGCACCGTTTGCGCCCGTGACGCCGGCTGCGCCCGTTTCGCCTTTGGCGCCAGTGGTACCTGTCGCGCCCGTGGCCCCGTTCGCGCCGGTCGCACCGTTTGCGCCCGTGACGCCGGCTGCGCCCGTTTCGCCTTTGGCGCCGTTTGAGCCCGCGGCTCCCGTCGCGCCGGTGGCGCCGTTCGAGCCCGCGGTGCCTGTCGCGCCCGTTTCGCCTTTGGCGCCAGTGGTACCTGGCGCGCCCGTGGCACCGTTCGCGCCGTTCGTGCCGGTCGCACCGTTTGCGCCCGTGACGCCGGCTGCGCCCGTTTCGCCTTTGGCGCCGTTTGAGCCCGCGGCTCCCGTCGCGCCGGTCGCACCGTTTGCGCCCGTGACGCCGGCTGCGCCCGTTTCGCCTTTGGCGCCGTTTGAGCCCGCGGCTCCCGTCGCGCCGGTGGTGCCCATGGCGCCTGTTACGCCTTTCGCGCCTTCTTTGCCTTCGGCGCCGGCTGCGCCCGTTTCGCCTTTGGCGCCGTTTGAGCCCGCGGCTCCCGTCGCGCCGGTGGCACCGTTTGCGCCCGTGACGCCGGCTGCGCCCGTTTCGCCTTTGGCGCCGTTTGAGCCCGCGACTCCCGTCGCGCCGGTGGCGCCCGTGGCGCCCGTTACGCCTTCTTTGCCTTCAGCTCCGGTGGCACCTGTCGCGCCGTTCGAGCCCGCCGTGCCCGTCGCGCCGGTGGCGCCCGTGGCGCCCGTTACGCCTTCATTGCCTTCGGCGCCGGCTGCGCCCGTTTCGCCTTTGGCGCCAGTGGTACCTGTCGCGCCCGTGGCACCGTTCGCACCGTTCGTGCCGGTCGCACCGTTTGCGCCCGTGACGCCGGCTGCGCCCGTTTCGCCTTTGGCGCCGTTTGAGCCCGCGGCTCCCGTCGCGCCGGTGGCGCCGTTCGAGCCCGCGGTGCCTGTCGCGCCCGTTTCGCCTTTGGCGCCGTTCGTACCCGCGGTGCCGGTCGCGCCGGTGGTGCCCATGGCGCCTGTTACGCCTTTCGCGCCTTCTTTGCCTTCGGCGCCGGCTGCGCCCGTTTCGCCTTTGGCGCCGTTTGAGCCCGCGGCTCCCGTCGCGCCGGTGGCGCCCGTGGCGCCCGTTACGCCTTCTTTGCCTTCGGCGCCGGCTGCGCCCGTTTCGCCTTTGGCGCCAGTGGTACCTGTCGCGCCCGTGGCACCGTTCGCACCGTTCGCGCCGGTCGCACCGTTTGCGCCCGTGACGCCGGCTGCGCCCGTTTCGCCTTTGGCGCCGTTTGAGCCCGCGGCTCCCGTCGCGCCGGTGGCGCCGTTCGAGCCCGCGGTGCCTGTCGCGCCCGTTTCGCCTTTGGCGCCGTTTGAGCCCGCGGCTCCCGTCGCGCCGGTGGCACCGTTTGCGCCCGTGACGCCGGCTGCGCCCGTTTCGCCTTTGGCGCCGTTTGAGCCCGCGGCTCCCGTCGCGCCGGTGGCGCCCGTGGCGCCCGTTACGCCTTCTTTGCCTTCAGCGCCGGTGGCACCTGTCGCGCCGTTCGAGCCCGCCGTGCCCGTTACGCCTTCTTTGCCTTCGGCGCCGGCTGCGCCCGTTTCGCCTTTGGCGCCAGTGGTACCTGTCGCGCCCGTGGCCCCGTTCGCGCCGGTCGCACCGTTTGCGCCCGTGACGCCGGCTGCGCCCGTTTCGCCTTTGGCGCCGTTTGAGCCCGCGGCTCCCGTCGCGCCGGTGGCGCCGTTCGAGCCCGCGGTGCCTGTCGCGCCCGTTTCGCCTTTGGCGCCAGTGGTACCTGGCGCGCCCGTGGCACCGTTCGCGCCGTTCGTGCCGGTCGCACCGTTTGCGCCCGTGACGCCGGCTGCGCCCGTTTCGCCTTTGGCGCCGTTTGAGCCCGCGGCTCCCGTCGCGCCGGTGGCGCCCGTGGCGCCCGTTACGCCTTCTTTGCCTTCAGCGCCGGTGGCACCTGTCGCGCCGTTCGAGCCCGCCGTGCCCGTTACGCCTTCTTTGCCCGCGGTGCCTGTCGCGCCCGTTTCGCCTTTGGCGCCAGTGGTACCTGGCGCGCCCGTGGCACCGTTCGCACCGTTCGCGCCGGTCGCACCGTTTGCGCCCGTGACGCCGGCTGCGCCCGTTTCGCCTTTGGCGCCGTTTGAGCCCGCGGCTCCCGTCGCGCCGGTGGCACCGTTCGAGCCCGCGGTGCCTGTCGCGCCTTCTTTGCCTTCGGCGCCGGCTGCGCCCGTTTCGCCTTTGGCGCCGTTTGAGCCCGCGGCTCCCGTCGCGCCGGTGGCACCGTTTGCGCCCGTGACGCCGGCTGCGCCCGTTTCGCCTTTGGCGCCGTTTGAGCCCGCGGCTCCCGTCGCGCCGGTGGCGCCCGTGGCGCCCGTTACGCCTTCTTTGCCTTCAGCGCCGGTGGCACCTGTCGCGCCGTTCGAGCCCGCCGTGCCCGTCGCGCCGGTGGCGCCCGTGGCGCCCGTTACGCCTTCATTGCCTTCGGCGCCGGCTGCGCCCGTTTCGCCTTTGGCGCCAGTGGTACCTGTCGCGCCCGTGGCCCCGTTCGCGCCGGTCGCACCGTTTGCGCCCGTGACGCCGGCTGCGCCCGTTTCGCCTTTGGCGCCGTTTGAGCCCGCGGCTCCCGTCGCGCCGGTGGCGCCGTTCGAGCCCGCGGTGCCTGTCGCGCCCGTTTCGCCTTTGGCGCCAGTGGTACCTGGCGCGCCCGTGGCACCGTTCGCGCCGTTCGTGCCGGTCGCACCGTTTGCGCCCGTGACGCCGGCTGCGCCCGTTTCGCCTTTGGCGCCGTTTGAGCCCGCGGCTCCCGTCGCGCCGGTGGTGCCCATGGCGCCTGTTACGCCTTTCGCGCCTTCTTTGCCTTCGGCGCCGGCTGCGCCCGTTTCGCCTTTGGCGCCGTTTGAGCCCGCGGCTCCCGTCGCGCCGGTGGCACCGTTTGCGCCCGTGACGCCGGCTGCGCCCGTTTCGCCTTTGGCGCCGTTTGAGCCCGCGACTCCCGTCGCGCCGGTGGCGCCCGTGGCGCCCGTTACGCCTTCTTTGCCTTCAGCTCCGGTGGCACCTGTCGCGCCGTTCGAGCCCGCCGTGCCCGTCGCGCCGGTGGCGCCCGTGGCGCCCGTTACGCCTTCATTGCCTTCGGCGCCGGCTGCGCCCGTTTCGCCTTTGGCGCCAGTGGTACCTGTCGCGCCCGTGGCACCGTTCGCACCGTTCGTGCCGGTCGCACCGTTTGCGCCCGTGACGCCGGCTGCGCCCGTTTCGCCTTTGGCGCCGTTTGAGCCCGCGGCTCCCGTCGCGCCGGTGGCGCCGTTCGAGCCCGCGGTGCCTGTCGCGCCCGTTTCGCCTTTGGCGCCGTTCGTACCCGCGGTGCCGGTCGCGCCGGTGGTGCCCATGGCGCCTGTTACGCCTTTCGCGCCTTCTTTGCCTTCGGCGCCAGCTGCGCCCGTTTCGCCTTTGGCGCCGTTTGAGCCCGCGGCTCCCGTCGCGCCGGTGGCGCCCGTGGCGCCCGTTACGCCTTCTTTGCCTTCGGCGCCGGCTGCGCCCGTTTCGCCTTTGGCGCCAGTGGTACCTGTCGCGCCCGTGGCACCGTTCGCACCGTTCGCGCCGGTCGCACCGTTTGCGCCCGTGACGCCGGCTGCGCCCGTTTCGCCTTTGGCGCCGTTTGAGCCCGCGGCTCCCGTCGCGCCGGTGGCGCCGTTCGAGCCCGCGGTGCCTGTCGCGCCCGTTTCGCCTTTGGCGCCGTTTGAGCCCGCGGCTCCCGTCGCGCCGGTGGCACCGTTTGCGCCCGTGACGCCGGCTGCGCCCGTTTCGCCTTTGGCGCCGTTTGAGCCCGCGGCTCCCGTCGCGCCGGTGGCGCCCGTGGCGCCCGTTACGCCTTCTTTGCCTTCAGCGCCGGTGGCACCTGTCGCGCCGTTCGAGCCCGCCGTGCCTGTCGCGCCCGTGGCGCCGGTCGCGCCTTCGGCGCCAGCCAGCCCGGCCGGACCCCACGCACCGGCCAGCCCGGTTTGGCCCTGAGTGCCCTGAGCACCGCCAGCACCAGTCGCGCCAGCCGATCCAGCTTCGCCCTGGAGACCGTAAGCGCCGGTTTCACCGGTCGCTCCGGCCACGCCTCCCTCACCGCCAGGACCCGGCGAACCCGTAGGACCCCGCGGACCACTGGATCCTACCTTCAGGGAGGTGGCATCGCCGCGAACCGTCATTGTGGCGATTGCGCGGGGCGAAGAAGGGATCGCAGCGATCACGCGGTAACGGATCGGGGCGAGCGGCGGGACTCGAAGCGTCCTTACACGGTAGAGATACCGCCCGAGTTCGTTGGTTGTCGTCCGTCCGAGCACGAGGTACTTGCCCTTCAACGCCGCGATCGTGGCAGACACCGCAACCGTCCTGCCCTTGACGAGCTTGGTCCCCGCGCCGGCGAGCTGGAGCCTGCCCGAGACCACGACGTCACTGCCTCCCTGCACTGTTGTTGGGGTCACCCGAATGGTGAGCTTCGGCTTGATGGCCGAAGCCCGCTGACGGGGTACCGACCTCGATGCCGAGAAGACAAGAGCGAGGGAGATCAGGGACAGCCCTACGCCGAGGGCGCCTGCCACAGCCTGACGTCTTCTCGCAGGGGTCATCCCGATCCACCCTGAGCGGTTGACCTAACCCCACTCGCTGAGTCGCGCGGGAGCGCGGTCCTGGGCGTCGGTGTCGGCTCGCTGATCGCTGCGCCCGAGCAGGCGTCTCGTTGATCAGCAGCCGGTAGAGGTCGAGTCGGCTGACTCCGTGATGAGCTGGTGGAGGTCAACGCTGTGCGCCCCGATCGCAAGGGCAAGTCCGCCTGTGGCGGCAGGGAAGTACACGGCCGCGACGACGGGAATCTGGCAGCAGGCTCCCACGCGTAGCAAGACGTGAGATCGAACTCCTGTCCAGTACACGCCCAGGCTGCTCGCCGAGAGCCGGCGACGCGACGATCACGGCCACACGATCCACATAGGTTCGCATCGGTCTGAGCGCCCCAGTCCTTGAGGGATCTTCATGGTCCTGCGCAACTTGCGCGGGGCGCCGATTCCAGTCTCCCGCCGCCTGCGTGCCTGAGTCATCCGCGCAGCCATCGGTGGATGACCGCGGTGAGCCCCTTCGGCAAGAGGACTCGGGCTGTCCTCACTCGGGGCACCGCTGAAGGCAGTGCGCTGAGGGCCGAGGACCGGCCCCTCAGGGCGCCCCGCGAGCGCGCTACAGTCCCCTCCCACGCCCAGTTAGCTCAGTTGGTGGGCACTTCCTGGTAAGTAAGGAGTCCCCGGTTCGAGTCCGGGACTGAGCTTCTGGCTCTGGCGCTGGGGTTTCGCCGGTTGGGCCTGAGCGGCGCTCTGGAACGATCGGACTTGACTTTGGGCTGCCGGGCGGGCAGCGGTCGCTGCGCTCGACGAACGAGCGTCCTGGATCGTCACCACCCACGACCCGGTCTTCGGCCTCGATAAATACGTACACCAGCAGAAGCCAGCGTCATGGTCATGGCAGGAAGCGAAACTCCTCCCAACGACTGCCAGCTCGGGACCGAGGCGCGGGAAATCCGTCAACGGGCGCAGTGGAGCTACCCCATTTCGGTTGACGTCCTTGTCAACTAAAGCGGGTCAACTCCAGTCGCGCCGAATCCGAAGACGGCGTCGAACCAGACGGTCGGCAGAGTTCGCAGGGGTTCTCTAGGGAGTATCCCGAGCCACGTCTCTCTCGTGAGGCGAAAGCCGGCCAGCCGACGGCATGGCGCCTGGCTGCGCACCGCAGTGGATCATGCCGCCGGCCGCACCCTTGGGCTCAAGTTTTGGAGCGCATGGGTCGATCTCGTATCACGTGGTGTACATTCGGCGTGTTCGGGCGCGCCGGACGCCGATAAGGAGCGCCGATGGCCAGCAACCGCAGACACCGTGAGCTCGACAGAAACGCCATCTACGCACGAACCTGCCCTGCGTGGGGCCATGGAGAAGGTCGGGCATGCGACTCCGGCGAGGGATTACGTCATCCAATGTGATGGCGCTCCTTGCGCTGTTCTTTGCGCTCGGAGGCACCACCATCGCTGGCGCGATTCTGGCAGGCGGAAAATCGTCGCCGGAGAGCGTGTGCGTGCCCACAGAAGGCGGCCAAGGGGTGGTGACTCCCAAGCATGGGGCCTGCAAATCCGGATACACGCTGACCGGCGTAGGTAGGGAAGGCCCCGACGGCACGGGTCTCGCCACTACGCAGGCTCACGCCGCACCGCCCCAACCCCACCGACGCAGGCACAGGCGTAGTATTCCGGGTGGGGGTCCCTCAAACCCGCAGTCGATCGACACCATAACCTTGGACGGAGCCGTGCTGGTACTGGAAGACGGGTCGGTGTACTCCGTGGACTCCGGCTACCAATCGACCGTCTCCTCTTGGTCCTCTGGTAACTCCATCGCTCTCGGAGCAGCCGAAGATCGCCTCACTAACCTCAGCCGCGGCAAGAGCGTATCGGTCACCAAGGTCGGCGATTCGGCCGAAGCCAATCCGTACGCGAATACGGGCGAACACGCGCTGGAAACGAGTAGCGCCGATGGCAGTGTCGTCGTGCTCGATGACGGCTCCATATGGGAGGTCTCCGCCGCGGATCAGTCGACAGCCGCTAGATGGACCCACGCCTCCTTCATAACCGTCAACGAGGGTTCCTCAACCCCCGGTTATGCTCTCGTAAATACCGATAATAACTCCGTCATCGAGGCGAATTACATCGGCGCCGAGTAGCGTCATCCACTCGCACACGGCGCCGCCTTAGATGCCCTGCTCTCAGACGCGCAGGCGGCCCTCTACGGCACGCGGTCCGGTGAATTTGGCCCACTGTTGGCCCACCAAGCGATTTTGGCCTCTCGGCCGACATTTCCCCCACATCTGAGATTGGCTCTGACACTGGGGAAATGGACGA
>CAVXHC010000019.1:0-66692 GCA_963761355.1 uncultured Solirubrobacteraceae bacterium | reverse complement strand
GATTCGAACCCGCGACCTTCGGGTTATGAGCCCGACGAGCTACCAGACTGCTCCACCCCGCGTCGCTCCCCATGTTCTAGCAAAAAACACGCGGCCGGCCGCTGGCGACGAGCGCCGTCGGCAGCCCGCAAGGTGGCCCGCGGGCCGACCCCGCCGCCCTTCAGGATGAACCCGCCGCCGGTCCGTCCCGGGAATCGGGTGGCCGGCCACACGATTCCCGTGGCGCCATCCTCCAGCGGCTCGCAGGCACCCGTCGGCCCGCCCATTCGGCTCTTGACCAGGCCCGGACGCGCCGAGCTCACGACGCTCTCGCCCTTCGGTCTACGATCCCGCCCACCGTGCGCGTCGCCGTCGTCGACATCGGAACCAACTCCACTCGCCTGCTCATCGCCGATGTGGATCCGTCAAGCGGCGCTGTCGAGGAAGTGCTGCGTCGCTCGGTGGTGACGCGCCTGGGAGACGGCGTCGATGCCGGGGGCTCGCTGTCTGAGGAGGCCATCGCACGCGTCATGAGCACGCTCGCCGAGTACCGCGCGGCGATCGACGCTCACGATTGCGAGGCTAATCTCGCGGTGCTCACCTCCGCCGCGCGCGACGCCTCAAACGGCGCCGCCTTCGCCGCGCGCGTGCGCGAGGACTTCGCCCTCGACGCCCGCGTGCTGAGCGGTTCCGAAGAGGCGCAGCTCACATTCCTGGGCGCCATGTCCGGCCGTCCCGCTCCAAGCGAGCCCACCGTCGTCATCGACATCGGCGGCGGCTCCACCGAGTTCGTCGTCGGCCGAGGGCGCACGGCCGGCTTTCACGTCTCACTGCCCGCCGGCGTCGTGCGCATGTCAGAGCGTCACATCCACTCCGACCCGCCCGAGCCGGCGCAGCTGCAGAGCCTCGCGCTGGACGCGCGCACGACCTTCCTCGAGGGCCTCCCGCCCGAGGTCCGCGCGCCGGTCAAGCGAGCCATCGCCGTCGCCGGCACGGCCACCTCCGCTGCCGCCATCGACCAGGAGCTCGACCCCTACGATCCCGCGCGCGTCCACGGCTATCCGCTTCTGCTCGCCACGGTCGACCTGCTGCTGGCCCGCCTGGCCGACATGACTGATGCTCGTCGCCGCACGGTCGTCGGCCTGGACCCCGATCGCGCCCCCACGATCGTCGCCGGCATGATCCTTCTCGGCGAGGCGCTGCGCGCGTTTGCGCTCGAGGAAGTCGAAGTCTCCGAGCACGACATTCTCTTCGGGGGAGCTCTCCGCCTCGCGGGCGTAGGCTGACCTGCGCCCGTCGGAGCCTGAGCAGCTAGATGATTGATTCCACGGTTTAGGCGCAGTAGTCGACAAGGGCGCGGCTGGGCCGGCCGAGCTGGTGGTTCAGGGAGATGGCGGCTGCGAGGGTCAGCAGGCGTTGCAGGATGCGCTCGCGCAGGCCGGGGAGAGTGCGTGCGCCGTGACGCTCGAGGGTCAATGTTCCCTTGCAGCTCCAGAAGATGCTCTCGATGCGTTGGCGGATCGGTGCGAGGTGCGGGCCGCGCCCGGGCTCGTCTTTGCGGCGAGGTCTGAGGATCATCGCGTTCATGTCGCTGACGGCCTGCGCGAACGCCCGGCCGGCGTAGCCCTTGTCGCCGATCAATGTCTCTCCACCCTCACGGCGGGTGCGCGCCAGCAGTTCCAAGGCGACATCTCGCTCATCGCGTTTGGGGGAGGCGACCGTGACCGCTCTGGGTGTCCCGTCGGGCGCGAAGATGCCGTGCAGGCGAAACCCCCAGAAGAATCGGGAATGACTGCGGCAGTAGCCGTAGTCCGCGGCGTCGCCGAGGGCAGAGCGCTTGACCGTCTCTCGGCTGCGGGCACACTCGATCGGGGTGGAGTCGATGAGCAGCAGCTCGTCATAGAACCCCGGGCTCTGGGAGGCGAACACGCTCATCAGCCACTCCAGCGTGTCCACCAGTCTGCGGCGACGCTTGAAGTAGCCGGCCTGCCCAGGGATCGTTGGAAATAGGTGGAGCAGATGCTTTGAGGCGACCTTCAAGAAGCGACGGTCGGAGGGGATCCCCATGATCGCCTGTGCGACGCAAAGCGTGACGACCTCAGCGTCTGTGACGCTCCTTCTCGCGTTCTCAGGCTTCTCAGGCAGGAGATCGTCAGCCGTGACATAAACGGCAGTGAGCAGCAGGTCGAGGTCGGCGTCCATCGAGGCCCCCTTCGGGTCGGCGGTGACATTGAGCACCGCCGACTTCGACCCTGCTGCTTACAAACCCTCGAAAACCACGGACGCCGCCGTGGAATCAATCATCTAGGCGAGGTTCGACCGGCGCGGGTACACGACGGTCGGGTCGGTCAGCACGTTTACCAACGCCGGTTTCCCGCACGCGAACGCCCGCTCGAGCGCTGGGCGCATGTCCTCGGGACGCGCCACCAGCTCGCCGTGCCCGCCCAGCGCTTCGACCATTTCGTCATAACGGGTTTCCGGCCTCAGATCGGCCGCCACCGAGTACCCGTAGAGGAACTCCATCGGGTGCTTCTCGAGCGCCCAGATGCCGTTGTTGCCCATCACGCCCACCACGTTGACCCCATGGCGCGCGAGCGTGTCGAAGTCCATCCCCGAGAACCCGAAGGCCCCGTCGCCCACCAGCAGCACGACCTGGCGCTCGGGGTGTGCGAGCTTCGCCGCCAGCGCATAACCCGACCCCGTGCCGAGGCACCCGAAGGGCCCCGGATCAAGCCAGCAGCCGGGCAGGTAGGTGTCGATCACGCGACCTGCGTAGGACACGTAATCGCCGCCGTCACCGATCACGATCGCGTCGCGATCGAGCATCCCGCCGAGCTCTGCGTATAGGCGCATCGGGTGCAACGGCGCCCTCGCGTCTTCGAGCTCCACTCGCTCGCCCTCGCGCCGCTCGCGCTCGGCCGCTCGAAGCTCGGCGATCCACGCCTCGCTGGACGGCGTCTTTGCGCCGACGGCCGCCCGCAGATCCTCGAGCGTCGGCCCCATCGCCCCGTAGCACTCCACCTCCGGTACCCGCGGGTGCTGGCGCGCCGGCTCGGCCACGTCGATCACCACGATCTCCGTCTCCTCGCCGAACGCTCCCCCGAAGGCCAACCGGAAGTCCATCGGCACACCCACCACCAGCGCCACGTCTGCACCCTTGAGCGCCTGCGATCGCACACGCGAGAAGAACAGCTCGTGATCGGCCGCCACGCACCCGCGCGCCAGCCCGTTCAGGAAGACCGGGATCCGCAGCCCCTCGGCCAGCTCCAGGAGCGCCTGCTCACCGTGCCCCCAATACAGGTCCGTCCCCGCCATGATCACCGGGCGCTCGGCGCCCCGCAGAAGCTCGGCCGCGCGCTCAATCGCCTCGCCCGCCGCCGCCTTCGTGCTGACGAGCGCCTCGGCCGGCGCTCCCGCCGACTCCTCGGACGCCTCCGCGAACACATAATCGAGCGGGAAGTCCACGAACACCGGCCCGCCGTGCGGAACAAGCGCCGCCTGGAATGCCTCATCCACGAGCCCCGGAATCTCCTCGGCGCTCTGGGCCGTCGTCGCCAGCTTCGTCAGCGGGCGCACGAACGGCACGTGGTCGATCTCCTGCAGCGATCCCTGGCCCCACCGCAGCGCCGGTGCGCGGCCGCCCAGAACGACCATCGGCGAGTGGTTCGCCTGCGCGGAGGCCATCGCGCTCATGCCGTTGGTCACCCCCGGTCCGGCCGTGAGCGCGCACGCCCCCACCTCCCGCGTCACCTTCGCCCAACCCTCGGCGGCGAACGCCGCCGTCGACTCGTGGCGCACGTCCACGATCTCGATCCCCTCCTCGCGGCAACCGTCGTAGATCGAGAAGAGGTGCCCGCCCGACAGCGTGAACAGCCTGCTCACGCCCTGCGCCTTCAGGCGCCGCGCGACCAGTCGCCCGCCGTGAAACGTCTGGACGTCCTGCGCGCTCTCCGTGCTCATCGGTCGCGGACTCTACCCGCTCGCGCGCCTCCCGACCGCAATGCGCGAGCGCCGGCGCACGCGCACGCGAAAACATGCCCGGGGTGGGACTCGAACCCACATGCCCAATTGCAGGCCATCGATTTTAAGTCGATTGCGTATACCCATTCCGCCACCCGGGCCAGCCAGGCCAGTCTATGGCAGCCGGCTGCAAGCGAAACACCGCAACTTCGGCGTCCTTACGGGGTATTTAGAGCTACCGGCAACAATTGGAAGCACGGTGGAGGCCTCCGCACTAACACACTCGAGTCGCATGCCGGGCCTGCGTGGTCCGTCTGCGCTGCTGCGCCTTCAGTCCGATGAGCGGCTGATCGCGATGACTCGCCGTGGCCAGTCGGCTGCGTTCGAGACGCTCTGC
This sequence comes from uncultured Solirubrobacteraceae bacterium, assembly GCA_963761355.1. Taxonomy (GTDB): domain Bacteria; phylum Actinomycetota; class Thermoleophilia; order Solirubrobacterales; family Solirubrobacteraceae; genus Palsa-744. The sequence continues at coordinate 62,356 of CAVXHC010000019.1, read as the reverse complement.
TCACGCTACCAGTCGCGCCTTCTGTCCTTCTGCCGGCACATGCTCGGCTCGCGCGAGGATGCCGAGGACGTGCTGCAGGAGGTATTCGCCGCCGCTTTCAACGCGGTCCTCGCCGACGAGCGCGAGATCAACGTGCGGCCCTGGCTCTACCGCATCGCGCGCAACCGCTCGCTCAACCACCTGCGCAGGGCCTCCGCGATCGGCGTGGACTCGATGGACGTGCACTACGCCGAGCACGGCCTCTCGACCGGCGACCGGGCGATACGCCGCGAGAGCTTTCGCGAGCTCCTGGCCGACGTCCAGCAGCTGCCCGAGACGCAGCGCACCGCCCTCCTGCTGCGCGAGATCGACGCCCTCTCCTACGATCAGATCGCTGACGCGATGGAGACCACCGTGCCGTCCGTCAAGTCGCTGCTCGTGCGCGCCCGCATCTCCCTCGCGGAGGCTGCCGAGGCGCGCAAGCTGAGCTGCGCGGAGGTACGTCTCGAGCTCGGCGAGGTGGCCGAGGGCCTGTCCAAGTTGAGCTCGCCCGCGCGCCGCCACGTGCGCGGCTGCGAACGCTGCGGCTCCTTCAAAAAGCAGCTCCGCGAGAACAACCACGCGCTCGCCGCGATGCTCCCCGTCGGGCCTCTGCTGCTGGCGAAGAAGCTGCTGCTGGCAAAGCTCGGCTCGACCGCCTCCGCCGGAGGCGCGCATGTCGCCGGCGGCGCCGGAGCGACGGTGGGCGCCGGCGCAGCCGCCGGAGCGGGCGCGGGCGCGGCCGGCAGCTCGGGAGTCGCCGGGGGTATCCTCACCGCCGGAGCAGGAGCGCTCGCCACCAAGGCGGTAGCCGGGCTCGCCGCCGCCGCGATCGTCACCGCGGGTGTGGCGGCGGTCAACCACCCCACCACTCATCACCATCACTCGCTCGCCACCGCGAGCGTCGCTCACACAACCCAGCCGCTCGTCGTCGCTGAGCGCACCCAGCCGGTCAGCTCCGGCGCCTCCGGTCTCGCCACGGCCGCCTTCGCCGCCCGCAACCGCCGTCACCACGCCACCAAGACCGCCGCTGCATCGACGGTCCTGCCCGCCACGCACGCCGTCGCTCCGCTCAAGCCGGCCGCGCCGAAGCCGCCTCAGGTCCCGGTCGCGCCCGTCACGCAGGTCACGAGCGAGACCACCCAGCTGCCCTCCGTGGCCACCGGCGCAGCTGAGCCGGCCGATGGCACCCCGACCGTCGCCGCCGCGGCTCCGCCCGCAGCCGGCGCTGAAAGCGTCGCGTCCGCGCCCGCACAGCCCACCCCCGGCCAGGAAGACGCGAGCACGACCCCGGTGCCGCCGCCGAGCCAAGCACCGCCCGCGGAGCCCTCGCCTGAAAAGGCGCCGCTCGAATCCGGGACGGGCGCGACGGGCACCGGCGGGACACTCTCCCCCAGCGCAACCCCTCCGCCCGCCGGCGAATAACAGCGCCGGCCGCGCCAGCTCGGCGCTAGCCGATGCTGAACGTCCTCAGTGGTCTTGAGAGGACGCCCTCAGAGCCCACTTCCGAGGGCGACTCGACCTGCGAGTTGGCCTTGGGACTCGTCAGCATCATGATGTCCACGCCTGCTCGCGCTCCCGGGCGTTGGGGCAACAGCAGGATGTCGCGTCCCCACATCGTGCGCCCTTCGACGAGGGTCGTATAGAAGATCGCGTAGGCGGGGACCGTGTTGACCTTGGTCTTGCCCTCACCCGCGAGCGCGAACCCCGCGTGGACCAGTCGCAGAGCATTGATGTAGCCGGCCGCATACAGCGGCAGCTCGCCGGAGAGGGCGCCCGCGTAGGGCGGCAGCGACAGCGGCCCCACCGCCAGCGAGTCCTCCAGGCGCCCGTCGGGGTAGCGGCGCTGCATCTTCACGTACTCCCCGCTTGCGGGCGTCACGCGGTAGAGGCTGCGGTAGCTGAAGCTGAAGGGCACGCGCCCGCCGTGGGAGTAGCTCGCGTTCTCGAGCGTCAGCCCGGCGATCAGCGCGAGCGCCACGAGGCCCACGCCCGCGGCGATCACCGCCCAGCGCGCGAGCGGCGAGGCGGCGCGCCAGCGCGGTGACAGCAGCCGGCCGAGCGTCGGCCCGTACTGCGGCTTCATCGGCACCGCGACCATCACGCGGGCTCGATCATTCCCCGATCGAGAACAGCGATTCGAGATCGTGGCGCGAGTACGCCGCGAACGCGACCATCGTCTGGGTGCGCGTCACGCCCGACAGGCCGCCGATCTCAACCGTCACGACGTCGGCCAGCTGCTCGTGGTCGGGCACGCGCACGATCGCCACGAAATCCCACTCGCCGGTCACCGAGTAGGCCTCGGCCACGCCGTCGATATCGGCGAGCGCGCCGCCGAGGGTGGACAGCGCGTCGCGCTCGGCCTCGATCAGCACCACCGCGTTGGTCATCGTCATGGCTTCTCAATCATAGGAGCGCCCGCGGCCTCGCTACAGCTCCGAGCGCCGCACGCGCGCAAGGCCGAGGCCGACGATCAGCCCCACCACGCCGCCGGTGAGGCCCGCCAGCCAGCTCGCCTGCGCCTGCGCGAACGGCAGCGCCAGAAGCACCGCTGCGATCGCTGCCACCCCCAGCAGATCACCGTCGTAGTCGAGGCCCGCCCGCGCCGCTTCGAGGTCGGGGATCGCCCACGCGGCGAGCAGCGCGAGGGCGGCGCCGTTGGCGCCGCTGACGACCGCATCGGAGTACACGGCGGTAGCGACCAGCGCCCCCGTCGCGCCGGCGCCGAGGAACAGCGCCAGCACCACCGCCGGGCCGTGCCGGCGCTCGAGCAGCCAGCCGAAGATCGCTGTCGCCACGAGCGCCACGAACTCATACAGGCCGTTCGCGTAGGCGAACTGGCTGGTGAACAGCTTCCACCAGTCGCCGTTGAGCGGACCGATCACGACCAGCTTGGCGAGCTCGACGAAGCCCCCGCGCCACGCCACCCACACCCCGCAGCTCACCGCGATCAGCGCGATCGTCGCGTACGGTCGCGTGTCGGCGCGATCGAACGCCGACACCGAGCGGCGCGTGCGCACGCGCGCCGGCTCGCTGCGCGCGCGCCCGCCCACCGGCCAGCGGCGCGCGCGAGCGCGCGGCGTGCGGCTGAGGGCCTCAGCGCGCGGCAGCTTGGGAGCGCGCCTGCGCAGCCGGTGCCCGCAGTAGGGGCACTCGGTTATGTACGGGCTGACCTCCGATCCGCACTGCTTGCATACCACGAACAGATCGGCGCCTGAGGACATCGTCGACCCATTCTAAGAGCGCCCGGAAGAATGCCGCGCGCGGTCGCTCGCCGGGCGGCTCCCGGCGGCCTCTCAACCACGGCCACGGCACCTTTGAAATACTGAAAGTTATGAACCTCGGCTACGACCACAAGCTCTACATCCTCGCCTTCGACCACCGCGGCTCGTTTCAGAAGAAGTTCTTCGGGATCGAGGGTGAACCGGACCCCGAGCAGACGGCGATCATCGCCGACGCCAAGCACCTCATCTTCGAGGGCATGCTGCAGGCGGTCGCCGCGGGCGCCGACCCGTCGGTCACCGGCGTGCTGGTCGACGAGCAGTTCGGCTCGACGATCCCCGCCGAGGCGCACGAGCGGGGCCTCAAGCTCGCGATGCCGGTCGAGCGCTCCGGCCAGAACTACTTCGACTTCCAGTACGGCGATGACTTCGCCGCGCACATCGAACGCTTCAACCCGGACTTCAACAAGGTGCTCGTGCGCTACAACCCCGACGGGGACGCCGAGGCCAACGACCAGCAGCTCGCGAAGCTCAAGCGCCTCTCAGACTGGCTCAAGCAGCACGATCGCAAGTTCCTGTTCGAGCTGCTCGTGCCCGCCGAGGACTCCCAGCTCGCGCAGGTCGCGGGCGACTCCGATCGCTACGACGCAGAGCTCCGGCCCGAGCTGATGCGGCGCGCGATCGCGGAGATCCAGGACTTCGGCGTCGAGGTGGACATCTGGAAGATCGAGGGCGTCGACGAGCGCTCGGACTGCGAGATGCTCGTCGCCCAGGCCCGCTCGGGCGGGCGCGAGGGCGTCGTCTGCGTGGTGCTCGGCCGCGGCGCTGATGACCCCAAGGTCGACCAGTGGCTCGAGGCGGCGGCTCCCGTCGACGGCTACATCGGATTCGCGATCGGGCGTTCGATCTGGTGGGACCCGCTCAAGGCCTACGTCGACGGCAAGATCGAGCGCGCCGCCGGGGCGCGCACAATCGCCGAGAGCTACCTGCGCTTCGTCAAGGTCTACGAGCGCGCCGAGGGCAAGGCCCCCGTCGCATCCTGATCGAGGCCGGGCCATGAAGATGCGACAGAGCCTGGCCGACTGGGAGCAGGCGTTCGTCAAAGAGATCTCGCTCGACCGCCGCAGGCGCGCGTCGCTGCGGCGCACGACCGAGCAGCGCGCGCGCAAACGCGAGGCCGAGCGCCTGCACAAGCGTGGCTCTGTGCGCTTCGCCCTGCTCGTGCTCACGCTCATCCTCACGGCGGTCATCGTCACCGTCGTGATGTTCCGCACGCTCTATCTACTGTTGGGCTAGTCGCCCTCAAGCACGGCCCGGGCGCTGCCAGCGCGCGGCCCCGCGGGCCCCAGCGGCCTGCCGTCTGCGGGGCCTACGTTTCGCCCATCTCGCGCAGGGCGTCGTCCACCTCGGCGGCGGTGCCCTCCTGCGGCGCGACCTCCACGTCATCGCGATGGATCTCCAGATAGATCTCCTTGCGGAAGACGGGAACCTCCTGGGGCGCCTGAATGCCGATCCTCACCTTCTCGCCCATGACCGACAGCACCGAGATCTCGATGTCATCCCCGATCATGATGCTTTGATTGGACTTGCGCGTCAAGACCAGCAATTTGGAGCACCCTTCCTCTTTGCTTTCCAACCGGGCAGCCGGTGCGAGCCCCAGATACCGGTTTGGCAAGCATAGTCACAGGACCCGGAGAACGCCTTCCCGATTTCTTCGACCTTCCGTGTCTTTTACCTTCTCAATCGACGCAACGACATTCGTGGCGGGGCATTCGAGAATACCCCTCGCCGCTCGTCGCCGCTCGCCGGCTGCCCGCGGCGGCCGCGATGCGCTGCGCCCGGCGGCCGCTATGCGCTAGTCTCCCGGACCGTCGATGCCTCGGAGATCTCTGCGCCCGCACTTGAACCAGATCCGCACATGGGTGCGGCAGGGCCGCACCGACGCCTGGGTGGCTCACCAGCTCGAGGTCACCGCCCGCGACATCGATCAGTTCAAGCGACAGAACGAGCTCGTCTCAGACGAGGAGCCCTCGGACAGCCCGGCCAGCACCAGCTACCCCGAGGAGATCGACCTGCGCGCCGAGGACGACGCGCTGATCGCCGCGGAGCTCGAAGCGGCCGAAATCGAGACCGAGCGCGCGAAGGCAGAGGCCGCCGAGAACGAAGAGGAGCCGGCGCCTGACGATGAGGAGGCCGCGCCCACGCGCCGGCGCACCCGCCGCGGAGGTCGCGGGCGTCGAGCAAGCGCAGAGCGCGAGCGCAGCTCCACCGGCACCGGCGCCGCTCGCAACGCGCCGCTCGAGGGAACCTTCGATCACGGCGAGGAGGGCTACGGGCTGTGGCTCGACCCGGCCATCCAGGACAACCCGATCTACGCCGAGCACTGGGCCGGGCACCGGCCCGTCGAGGTCGCGATCGAAGAGAACCGCATCGTCATCCGCCGCCTCGGCGAAGACGACTAGAGACTAGACCTCGCTCAGCGCCCGCTTGCCGCCGGCGAAATCCGATGCCTCGCGCAGGTATCTGCCGAACGCCGCATCCACCACCACGCCCGCCTCCCACGCCCAGGGGTCATCCGGGGCCGCCCGCATCGCCAGCTGCAGACACCAGCTGGTGCCCCGTTCGTAGAGCTCGACGAGCTCCTGCGTGGAGAACCGCCCGCCGAGGCGCCGGCGAAGGTCGGCCACGATCACTTCGGTGACGCGCTCGAGCCGCGCGGCGCGCTCGGCCGGCGCAGCGCGCAGGCGCCGTTCGCCCTGCTGCCACTGGTAGATCGCATTCTCGAACGGCACTGATGCCGAGGCTAGCAGCGGCGCGCGCCCGAGTTGTTCGCGCCTCAGTTGTTGGGCAGGCCGCTCACGATGTAGGACTGCTCGCCGTGTTTCATCATGCCCAGCCGGCGAGCCTCTTCTTCGGTCGTCTCGCGCCGGCCCAGCGCTTCGCGCTGCTGCTCCAGAAGCCCGTGTTCGTGCTTCAGCGCGGTCACCGTGGCGCTGTCGCTGCGCGCCTGGCGCCAGGTCGAGAACATGCGGATGCCGGCGCTCAGGTACAGGTAGGCGAGCGCCGCCGCCACGCACAGCATCGCCACGCGCCCGACCCTGTCCCAGCGAACGCGCCCCTGAGCGCCCGTGCCCGCGCCCCGCGTCGAGCGCTTGCCCGGTGGTTGGCCGCCGCGTGGCCCGGCCGATCGCCGCGAGCGTGGTTCAGAGACGGTGGCCGCGGACATGCTCCCCCCGCATTCGCCCCGCGGCGCCAACCTCCTGCCGGCGGCTTGAAAGCTGCCGTCACTGCTCCCTGGCGCGGGCCGCGCTCGTCAGCTAGATCCGCCCCAGCGGCCGCGGAACGGCGAGCGCCCGGGGAACTCGGCGTCGCTGCCCAGCTGCTCCTCGATGCGCAGCAGCTGGTTGTACTTCGCCACCCTGTCCGACCTCGACGGCGCTCCCGTCTTGATCTGCCCGCAGCCGGTGGCGACCGCGAGGTCGGCGATCGTCACGTCCTCGGTCTCACCCGAGCGATGGCTCATCACCGCGGTGTAGCCGGCGTCGCGCGCCATCGCGATCGCCGCGAGCGTCTCCGTCAGCGTCCCGATCTGGTTGACCTTGACGAGGATCGAGTTGGCCACGCCCGCGGAGATTCCTCGCGCGAGGCGCTCGGTGTTCGTCACGAACACGTCGTCGCCGACGAGCTGCACCTCGTCACCGAGACGCTCGGTCAGCAGCCGCCAGCCGTCCCAGTCCTCCTCGTCCATGCCGTCCTCGATCGACACGATCGGATAGCGCGCCACGAGGTCCGCCCAGTAGTCGGCCAGTTCCGGGGCGCTCAGCGTGCGGCCCTCGTGCTCGAGCACGTACTCGCCGTCGCGATAGATCTCGCTGGCGGCTGGGTCCAGCGCGATCGCCACGTCGGTTCCCGGCTCAAGGCCGGCCGCCTCGATGCCCGCGATCAGCATCTGCAGGGCCTCCTCGTTGGAGGCGAGGTCCGGCGCGAACCCGCCCTCGTCGCCGACGGCCGTGCTCAGCCCGCGCTCGTGCAGCGTGCGTTTGAGCGCATGGAACACCCCGGCGCCCATGCGCAGGCACTCCGAGAACGTGGGCGCGCCGCAGGGAACCACCATGAACTCCTGAAAGTCGACCTTGTTGTCGGCGTGCGCGCCGCCGTTGAGCACGTTCATCAGCGGCACCGGCAGCACCCGCGCACGCTCGCCCCCGAGGTAGCGCCACAGCGCAACACCCTCCTCCGCCGCCTGCGCCTGTGCCGCCGCCAGCGACACGCCCAGGATCGCGTTGGCGCCGAGGCGCGACTTGTTGACCGTGCCGTCGAGCTCGATCAGCGCCCGGTCGAGGCCCTCCTGATCGGCGGCGTCGAGGCCCGAGACGCGTGCGGCGATCTCGCCGTCGACGTTGGCGACCGCGCGCGCCACGCCCTTGCCCTGCCAGCGATCGCCCCCGTCGCGCAGCTCCGTGGCCTCGAACTCGCCTGTCGATGCTCCGCTCGGCACCGCCGCACGACCCGAGGCGCCCGAGCTCAGCCCGATCTCCACCTCGACCGTGGGGTTGCCCCGGCTGTCGAGGATCTGGCGGGCATGTACTCGCTCGATCTTGCTCATCGCGCTCCCCGCCGGCCCGGCCAGATCGCGATCAGCGCGCTCTCGCCATCTCTCACCCGAAGCTCGCAGGACCCGCGCACCGGACCGTAGCCGTCCGCTCGTGCGTCGCCGCTAGGTCGTGCCGGTGGCGCCGGTCGTACCCTTCGGTGCCTTGTAGGTCTTGCAGTCCATCACCACAAAGCCCGAGCGGCATTCCGTTTTGGCGGTCCACTTCTTTTTGAAGTTCGTCACGAAGGTGCTCAGTGCGGTCGACTGCTGAGTGGAGGCGAGCTGCTGTTTGATCGCCGCCTTCGACTGCGCGAGCGTCTGCTGAGTTCCCTTGGTGATACTCCTCACTTCATAGATGTAATAGCCGAACGGCGTCTTCACCGGACCGCTGAGAACGTTCGTCTTGGCCGAGAAGATCGCGCTGTCGAGCGCCGCCTCCTCCTGGCCTTTGACGACGCCCACGAGCAGGCCCCCGTTGGCCTTGCTGGTCGGGTCGATCGACACGCTCTTGGCGACACTCGCAAAGCTCTTGCCCGATTCGATTTCCTTTTTGGCCTGCTTGGACTGAGCTTCGGTCTTGGTGAGGATGATCGCGACGGCGCGCTTTTCCGGTGTGCCGTAGTGCGCCTTGTTTTCGTTGTAGTACTTTTCCACGTCCGCCTGGGTGATCGTGGATTTTGTTTTCGAGATCTTCGACTGGATTTTCGTCGAAAGCATGTTGAGCTTCACGCGCAGCAGCAGATCGGAGACCGTCTGACCTGAGCTTTTCAGGAACTTTTCGAATTCCGCTGCTTTTGGAAACTGCTGGTTCTTGACCATTTCGAACTGCTTCAGGACTTCCTTGTCGGTCAGCTTCACGCCCAGGTGGTTGGCTTCACCGAGCACCCACTCGGAGGAGATCAGGAAACCGAGCACCTCCTGCTGCAGCGACTTGTAGGCTGATTCGCACTCTGACTTCAGCTGGGCTGTGGTCGGCTGCGCCTGCCCTTTGGCGGGCTTGGGCTCGATCGATTTCAGGTGTTCGATGCAGGCGGTGTAATCGGGCGGTTCTGGCAGTATCGGTTTGGCGCCCGGCGTCGTCGAGGTCGAGGCGGCCGCGACACCCAGCCAGTGGTTGAACGTGGTCTTTGTGATCGGCTTGCCCCCGACCTGCACAACCGCGTCACCGGGTATGCCTCCACACGCGGACAGGCCCGCAGTGACAAAGAAAACGGCGCCTAGCGCCGGGATGATACGAAACGCTTTTGACACGACGCGGGCACTCTAGCGGAAACAACCTGGCCTGTGCATAACGAACGCCTAACGTGTTTCTAAGCCGCCTCGCGCATCGCCGCCAGCAGCACGTCCGCCGCCTTCACCACGGCGGGAAAGCGCTCCTTGCCCTCCTTCGGCACGCGCACGGAAACTTGCGAGCGCCCCGACTCATACACCGCCCCGGGCAGTTCCTCGCGCAACCATTTCGCTCGTTTCGAGTCCAGCTCGATCGGCACCACCGCCAGGCGATCCCCCCGGAAGCTGACCGTGCGTGCGCCCGCCTGCCCGAACTTGATGCGCGCCCGCTGCAGCGCCAGCAGGTTCTCAAGCGGCTCCGGCACCGGGCCGAAGCGATCCTCGAGCTCCTCGCGCAGCTGCTCCACGTCGGCCACCTCGAGCGCGCCGGCGACGCGGCGATGCACCTCGATCTTGGCCTGCTCGTAGGGGACATAATCGGCCGGCACATATGCATCGACGTTGACGTCCAGGCGCACCGGCTCCGCCGGCTCACCCTCCCCCTCGGGCTCGGCCGCCTGCACCGCCTCATCGAGCATCTGCATGTACAGCTCGAAGCCGAGCGCTGCCACATGCCCGGACTGCTCGTCCCCGAGCAGGTTGCCCGCGCCGCGGATCTCGAGGTCGCGCATCGCGATCTTGAAGCCGGCTCCCAGCTCGGTGTAGTCCGATAGCGCCGACAGCCGCTGCGCGGCCTCCACGGTCAGCGCCGCCGCGGAGTCATACAGCAGGTAGGCGTAGGCGCGCTCACGGCTTCGTCCCACGCGCCCGCGGATCTGGTAGAGCTGGGACAGCCCGAAGGTGTCCGCGTTCTCGACGATCAGCGTGTTTGCCTGCGGGATGTCGATGCCGGACTCGATGATCGAGGTGCACACCAGCACCTCGGCGCCACCGCGCAGGTAGTCCATCATCACCGCCTCGAGCTCGCCCTCGGCCATCTGGCCGTGCGCGACCGCGAAGCGCACGCCCGGGCACAGCGCGCGCAGCCGCTCGGCCGTCTGCTCGATCGACTCGACCCGGTTGTGCAGGAAGAACGCCTGCCCGCCGCGGTCGTGCTCGCGCAGGATCGCGCGCTTGATCAGCTCCTCCTCGTACTCCCCCACGTAGGTCCTGATCGGCCTGCGACCCTCCGGAGGCGTCTCGATCACCGAGATGTCGCGCAGCCCGGCCAGCGACATCTGCAGCGTGCGCGGGATCGGGGTGGCGGACATCGAGATCACGTCCACCTTCAGCTTCAGCTGGCGCAGGAGCTCCTTCTGGCGGACCCCGAAGCGCTGCTCCTCATCGACGATCAAGAGGCCCAGATCCTTCGCTCGCACGTCGCGCGAGAGCACGCGATGGGTCCCGATCAGGATGTCCACGCGCCCCTCAGCGAAGCCCTTCACCGCGGCTTTCTGCTCGGCCGCCGAGCGAAACCGCGAGACGTGCTCGAGCGTGATCGGATAGTCGGCCAGGCGCTCGGCGAACGTCCCGTAGTGCTGCTGGGCGAGGATCGTCGTCGGCACCAGCATCAGCACCTGCTTGCCTTCGTTGGCGGCCTTGAACGCCCCCCGCAGCGCCACCTCGGTCTTGCCGTAGCCGACATCCCCGCAGATCAGCCGGTCCATCGGCCGCGGCGCCTCCATGTCCGCCTTGACCAGCTCGATCGCCTCGCGCTGGTCGGGCGTCTCGGTGAAGGGGAAACGCTCCTCGAACTCCCGCTGCCAGTCCGAGTCGGGCCCGAAGGCGTGCCCCGAGCGGCGCTTTCGCTGCGCGTACATGCTCAACAGCTCGCCCGCCAGCTCCTGCACCGCGCGCCGCGCACGCGCCTTCATCGTCTCCCAGCGGGTGCCGCCCAGCTTGCTCAGCGGCGGGTGCTCGCCGCCGGCCCCCACATAGCGCGAGATCTTCGCGAGCTGGTCGGTGGGCACGAACACGCGGTCGTCGCCCTGATATTCGAGGTACAGGTAGTCGCGGGTGACGTCCGCCACCGTGCGCGTCTCAAAGCCCGCGAACCGCGCCACGCCGTGATCCTCGTGCACGACGATGTCGCCCGCGCGCAGCTCGGTGAACGACCGCAGCGCGCCCCTGCGCGAACCCGGGCGCTCGCCGGCGCCGCCCGCGCCGCCGCGCTCGGCCCGGCGGCGGCGCAGCAGACGGTGCTCGGGGAACACCGCGAGCTTCAGCGACGGCGCGATGAAGCCCTCGCGCAGGGACCCGGCGGCGAAGCGCAGCGAGGGCTCGAGCACCTGGCGACCGACGTCCAGCCCCTCGCCCAGCCACGTCGCCTGCAGCCGCCCCAGGTTGTAGGCCGCGCGCTCGCCCTCGCCGCGGCGGGGAAACGCCACCACCGTGCGGTAGCCCGAGCGCACGAGCTTCTCGAGCTCGGGCTCGGCCTCGGCCAGCGAGCGCGCCGCGGTATCCGCCGAGGAGGCGCGCAGCTGGATCTTCTGCTCTGAGGCCAGCGCTGAGAGCCAGATCCGCGCCCGCTGCGCGAGCGCCTCCTGGATGCTCGGCGGGCTCACATACAGGTGGTGTGCGTCCTCGTCTCCGAACGCCGCGCACACGTCGGACCAGTGGTCGCTCAGCACCGGCGCGAGCTCCTCCTCGGCCGCCACCACGAGCTCGGTCTCGGATCCGATCAGATCGAGCAGCGCGCCGAATCGCTCGACGGGCAGGAGCTCGGCGATGTCCGGCCGGCTGGATGCCTCATCGCCGTCTGCGGCGCCGAAGGAGCCCGAGGCCGCCGCGATCTCGGCCAGCTCGCGGTGCTCGGCCGCGAGCTCCGCCGCCGGCGCGATCTCGACCTCCTCGACATCGTCCAGCGAACGCTGCGTGAAGGTCGAGAACCAGCGCAGCGATTCGATCTCCAGATCGAACATGTCCACGCGCACGGCGCGCTCCTCGGTCGCGGGAAACACGTCGAGGAGGCCTCCCCGCATCGCGAACTGCCCGCGCTCCTCGACCTGGTCTACGCGCTCGTAGCCCGCGGCCACGAGCTCGGCCGCGCACTCATCGAGGTCGAGCAGCTCGCCCACGCGCAGCCGGAAGGAGTGCGGGCGAAGCTCGGGGTCGGGGACCTTCTCAGACAGCGCCACCGCGCTCACGACCACGACCGGCGCCTCCACCCCGGGCTGGGCCTCGCCCTTTGCCGCGAGCAGGGCGTCCAGCGCGGCCACGCGCAGGCCGACCAGGTGCGGGGGCGGCGCGAGGTGCGACTCGTAGGCGACCCCTCTCGAGGGGTAGTAGCGCACCCGCCGTGGCGCGAGCCACACGCCCAGATCGGCGGCCAGATCGCGCGCCGCGCGATCGTCGCCGACCACCACCAGCGTCGGGCGCGAGCGCGCGTTCTCGTCGGCGTCCGCGAGCGCCGCGATCAGATACGGCCGCAGAGCCTGGGAGACGAACGCGTGACCGCCCTCGCCCGCCAGGGTCCTGGCGGACTCGTCCTGCTCGATCAGTCCCAGCAGCAGGCGGAGCGATGGCGCCGCGGGCGCCATCTAGGAGGAGGCCCTGCCCGGCGGCACACCGCCGCCCACCGTTTGAGCGTCGCCCAGCACGACCGCTTCGACCTGCTCGCACGCCCGATCGATCAGCTCGTTGACCTCCGTATCGCTCTCGCGGAAGCGCCCGAGCACGTATGCCGAGACGATCTCCGGATCGGTCGAGTCCGGGCGCCCGACGCCCACGCGCACGCGCACGAAGTCCGCGCCGCCGAGCTCGCGCTTGAGCGACTTCAGCCCGTTGTGCCCGGCCAGCCCCCCGCCCCGCTGCGTGCGCACCTCGCCGAAGGGAAGGTCGATCTCGTCGTGCACCACCAGCACGCGCTCGAGCGTCAAGCTTGTAGGCGCCGCGCGCCGGACCGACGGAGCGGCCGGCGTCGTTCATGTAGGTCTGCGGGCATAGCACCGCCACGCGCGGGCCCCTGCCTCCGCCGGCGCTCTCGCCGCCGGCGCCCGCCGGCTCGACGCGACCCTCGGCGATGCGCCCGCGAAAGCGGGCCTTCACGCGCCCCAGGTGCCATCGCTCGGTGAGCGCCTCGGCCACCATGAAGCCCACATTGTGGCGCGTGTGCGCGTGCTCGCGCCCAGGGTTGCCCAGTCCGACGATCAACCAGTCGACGGGCCCGCCGCCGCCACCGCCAAAGGGGCGTCGCAGTGCTGCTACTCCTCGCCGGAGGAGCCCTCGGAGGAGTCCTCGGCATCCTCGGCGCCCTCGGCGGGCTCCTCGCCCTCGCCGATGAGCTCCGTTTCCGCCTCGATTTCCTCCTCGACCTCGGCCTGCAGTTTGGGCGGGGACAGGGTCGCCACGACGGCGTCCTCGACATCGTCCAGCAGCGTCACGCCCGCGGGCATCACGATCGCCGCGAGGCCGATCGTCTCGCCGATCTGCATCTCGCCGATCTCATGCTCGATCGACTCCGGGATCGCCGTCGGCAGGGCTTCCACGTTCAGCTCGCGCGTGATCTGCTCGAGCACGCCGCCTTCCTTCACACCGGGGGCGTCATCGACGCCCAGCAGCTCGAGCGGCACGACCGCGTTGATCGCCTGATCCAGGCGCACCCGCAAGAGGTCGACATGCACCGTCTGCCCGCGCACCGGGTCGCGCTGGGCCTCCTTCAGCACGACCGGCGTCGGTTTCTCACCGTCGAGGCTCAGATCGAGCACCGCGCCCGATGCCGCCAGCGCCAGGCGCAGCTCGCGCGCATCGGCGTCGAAGCCGACGGACTCGCCGCCGCCTCCGTAGAGCACGCCGGGCACGCGCCCGCTGCGCCGCAGCCGCCGCGCCGCGCGCGATCCCTCCGCGGCGCGCGTCCTCACATCGAGCTTGGTCGTCTCCTCAGCCATTGGCGACTGGAGACTCTAGCAATCGCGGTTCATCGTTCTACCGCGCTGGCTTCTTCTTCTTCGCGTTCTTCGGTCGTGCGCTTCGTGCAGATCCCTTCGTTGTCGATCGGCGCGCTCAGGGCGATCAGCTGCACGTGGATACCTGACAGGAAGTTGCCGCTGCGGCGCACGTCCACGCACTGCACCACCGGCAGCTGACCGAGCACCGTCCAGGCCACGCGCGTCTTGCCGGTGGCCGCGGACAGCGAGTACGCGGTCTTCGAGTCCAGCTGCAGGATCTTCACGGCGCCATGCCGGCGCAGGCGCGGGTTGCTCGCATCCGCCCGCACGACCGCCAGGCAGGACGGGTTCTCCCGGCAGCCGCTGAGCTGGTCGAGCATGCCCGCGAGGTCGCCGCTGACCTCAGCCTGAAGCAACGCCACATCGTCGTTGCGTTCGGCGTTCTCAACGCTCAGGAAGCGCGCGAGCGCGACGCTCACGATCAGCACCACGACGACGCCGACGGCGAGCAGCGTCCGCAACAGGCGGCGTTTGTGGGCGGGCAGACCGAGCCACCATGCGCGCGGGCCGCGCTCAGCCGCCTCAGGGGTCGCGGTCGGGGACGCCGGGGAGGACATCGTCGAGCAATGATGACGACGATGATGCCCAGCAAGGGCCGTGCGCGTCAGCCGGCTGAGGCGCCCAGCGCGCTCGCGGCATCCGCCGGCCCACCCGCCGGGGAGGCCGGTCCGGTCCGGCGGTAGATGAGGATGCTCACGATCACCGACCAGATCACGAACCCGAACAGCGCCGGGAAGGAGATCGGCGGGATGATCGTCACGATCCCCAGCACGATCGCCACCCAGCCCAGCCACTTCGGCAGCTTCGCCCCGGACAGGATCGCGAGGCCGCTTGAGATCGCGAACACGAACGCGCCGGCGATGATCGGCAGGAAGAGTTCGTTTGAGAGCAGGTTCAGGGTCTGCGCGGTCGCGGGCGTCAGATGGCTGAGGTTGTGCGCCAGTCCGTATTCAACGCCGGAGCCCAGTATCGCGCCGGCGGCCATCAGCACGGCCCCGGCCAGAACCAGCGCGCTGAGCCCCTCCGCCGCGGCTGTGCGGCGCAGGTAGGAGCGCAGCGATCCGCCGAACAGCACGAGCACGAGGAACGCCAGCGCGAACAGGATCGCGGAGGTCTGAACTTCCGAGCGATGGGTTCCGTAGTAGGCGATCACCCTCACAGGGCTTGCGTTCGCGTCGGGGGTTTCCCCGCCCGTGAAGATGCCCGCCACGACGAGCACGGCGAAGAGGACGCCGGTCAGCGGCGCGAGGCGAGTCAAACGATCTGGCATGACTAACTCCTCCCTTCGGTCGGCCGGACGGCGACGTGGCGGAGCCGGCAGGAATCATGGGATTCGTTGGGGCGCGCGAGACTCCTCCAAGCCGCCGCGCCCGAGCTGGCCTGCCGGGCGAGGTGGCTAGAACAGCTGGTTCTTTGCTGCTCGTGACGGCCCGTGCTGGCTAGAAGTGCGAAGTGCGGCCGTTGCTGGGTATCCGGGGGTTGCGATGGCCCTCGGATGCTAGCCCGTGTTGCCCCGTTCGGCGTCGTTCGTTGACACGGCGTTGACAGGCAGGTTCGCGTAGGGTGCGGCAATGACCTCGCTCGAGCAGCAGCTCAGCGACCGGCGCAAGGACACGTTGGAGGCGCTCACGGCCGGCGAGCGTGGAGCGCTTGAGGACAATCCCTCGGCACTCAGCATGCACGACACACTCCGGCTTGTCCGCAAGCTCGATGACGGGCTCTGGGCAGCTCTCCTCGAGATCGCTCGGGAGGTAGACAAGCTCAAGGGCTGACGGGGCGCCCGAGCGCTTCCCATCCGCCGGGCGGTTGCAGACGCCAGAGTCGCTCGAAGAGCGCACCGGGTGCCGCGCGTTTAGCGGCCCACACGACGTCGATCCCACCCGCCAGCGTCGGGACGGCCGCTGGCGGCGGCTGGGTGCCGATCTCAAGCTCGGCCGCGTCCTCGTCGATCCAGACGAATAGGTGCCGCTCGTCGGCGTCGGCCGCGAGCAGCTTCTTGACGTTCGCCTCGGCGGCGTCCGCGACGACAGCGTTGACCTCATGCCCACCCGCAGTGAACCCACGATGAGAGGAAAGAAGCATCCGGGCAGATTCGCCCGGCGCCGGCGCACCTAAACTTCCCGCGCCCGTGATTCGGCCACCGAGGATTTGCCGCGTCGCCTCGGCCACTGCGTCGGAGGTGTCCGCCCCCTGCGCTGAGCTGAACGTCCCGACCCCCGTGACGCCGTGCTCCTCCAAGATCCTCAGGTTTGCCTCGAGCCCGCGCATCATTGCCTTGATCTGGACCTGAGATCCACCAGCGAAGCTGACCCACCAGTTGGCGCTTAGGCTCGGCGCGTTCCATACCTTCTCGTACGCAGCGACACGCATGCTCCGCAGCTCCGGGTCGGCCGCCGACGTCACCTCGAGGGCGATGCGCCGCCCGTCGAGCAGTTTGATGTCTACATCGTGCGAGGCATCGGGAGCACCAGGCACATCGCGGGGCTTCGCCTCGCCGCCGACGTGGCCGGCGACGATTTCGCCCGCCGCGACCTCCTCGGCTTTCAGCGCACGCCCGGGCATCTAGGCAACCCGAGCGGGACCTCGTGCGGGAGCAGCGGCCGGCGGTCGAGCAGGTCGATCGCGAGCAGGAGCTCCTCGGGGGCTGAGAGCGTCGCGGTTGACACGCTCCAAGGCTAGGAGGGTCTGAGCGGGGAGGCTGGTCGTCCCGGCCTCAATCTGAGCAACGAACTCGGCGCTCTCCGGCTGCATGGTCCAGAAGCCGCCATGCCCGAACGGGGGAGCGTCGTGGGAGCTTCGATAGATGGTCGTCACGGCCGCGAGCGGGCGTAAGCGGTCCCCACGAGCGCGAACGCGATCAGCGAGACCAGCAGCACAGCCGAGCCGGTGAGCGCGCCGAAGAAGATCGCGATGGCGAGCGTTCCGATGAGCGAGCCCCCGTGCCGGCGCAGCCAGACACGCCGCGCCTGCCAGTAGCTCCACGCTGTCGGGTAGTCCTCAGGGCGCGGGCGGTGTGCGGGCATCTGCGATGGGGCCACGTGCTGTCCTCCTCGCCGTCAAGGCTACCGCTGCGACCCTGCGCCCGTCGACAGCGCGGGGGCTCTCGTTCGTTCCGGCGAGGTCGGGAGGCGGCCCCCGGCTCAATCCTTCTTGACCCGAGGGCTCCTTTCCAATCCCCAACCTAACCAGGGCGAGGGAACCGAAAGCTCCGGAGGAGCGATCCGACGGAGCTTCACGTTCTTTATCGGCAGGGGCCGGCCGTCACGCCGACTTCCCGCGGACCTTTGTACTACCGGAGCGGGAGGGGCGCGCGCACATGTGTGTGACCCACAACACAGATCGGTAAGGAAAACCTACCCCTAGGGTGCCTTACCAGCAGCCTCGGCCGGAGCGAGGATGGTCTCAGAAACCAACTTCGTTCCAGGAGGCACACGAAATGCTCACCACCAAGATCCGCACCATCATCATCACCGCAGTGGCCGCGCTCAGCATTCTGTCGGTCGGAACGTTGCCATCCGTCGCCAGCGCACGGAAGCCGGTCAAAGTCGGACACATAGAAATCCTCTGCGTGCTTACCACGTCCAGCGGTGCCGTGTCTGAATTCCCCGAAGGGACCACGGCCACGGTCACCAACCCGAACACAGGCCACACAAGGACATACAAGTGCATGAGTGGGAAATGGGTCCAGATCGCCCAGGAAGCCCTGCCGACGCCCCCCACCACCCAGGAAAACGTCATCACGCCGCCCCCGATCAAGGAAGAACCGACGGCCCCCACATCTCCCAGCACCCAGGAACACGTCACGACCCCGCCCGTGCTTGCGCCCTAACGTCACCTCCGAGCACGACGAGCGAGCCCCCGTCCAAGGCGGGGGCTCTCGGTCGTTCCCACGCACCTCTCTGCTCGCTCCTATGTCAAGCCCACTTCGCTATTTGGGTATTTCTGGGTGGATCGCGTTTAGGTGATGCAGGCTATTGGTGAGGGCGCCGCGCCGTTGCTGTTCGGGTCGACGGCGTCTGCTTGCTGATCGGCTGGCGGTTGGGAGAGCAGGCGGTGGAAACGCCGCGCCAAATGGCGCTTGAGAGAGCGCAGCGCGCCTTTGGGAGTCTTGCCCTCGGCTTCCTTGCGGTCGAGGTACTTCCTGGTCGCCGGGTCGCGCTGGGCCCGGGTGATGGCGATGATGTGCAGCGCGTGGTTGAGGTCCCGGTCCCCGCCACGGTTGAGCCGGTGCTGAACGCGCTGCCCCGAGGAGCAGGGGATCGGCGCGGTCCCGGACTGCAGCGCGAAGCTCGCCTCAGATCGAAAGCGCTCGTTACCCGCGGTGTGGCCGATCAAGATCGCGGCGGTCAAGACACCGCACCCGAGCTCTGAAAGCAGCTGCGGTCGATGGGCACTCACGAGCTCTTGAAGCTCGCCGTGGAGCGCCTCGATCTCGCGGCTGAGCTTGCGCAGCTCATGGACCTGCTTGCGCGCGACCCGCACCCGCGCGCTCAGCGGCAGCTTTCCCAAGCCGCGCTCGACGCGATCCAGTGCGCGTGATTTGCTCAGCGAGCCGCGCTTGCAGGATCGCTCGAGCTCGGGGCACAGCTCGAGCAGATGCCAGCGCAAGCGGTTGATGATCCGCGTGCGCTCGGCGACCAGGTCGGCTCGGTGGTCGAAGATCAGGCGGATCTCCATCGCCTGCTCGTTCAGATAGGCGATCGGGAACTGCTCGACCCCATCCTTGACGACTGCGCGGGCAACGGCCAGTGCGTCGATCTCGTCAGACTTGCCGGGCTCGCGTTCGCCCTTGCGCGAAGCGCCCATGCGATGAGGCGGGACCCTGAGGACTCGCTCGCCGGCCGCCACTAGCGCCTGCTCAAGGCGGCGCGAGACATGCCGGCAGTCCTCGATCGCCCACACTCGATCATCGTCCAGCGCGCGCCCAGCGCACCGCCTGAAGATGTCCGGGCCGCTCGGCCTTGATCTCGCGGCCGCCGCGAATCCTTCCGGTCCCCGCATCTACCGCGGCTAGGGCGTGTGTGGCCTTGTGCGTGTCCGCACCGATCACGATCATGTCCACCATCCCTTCGATTTGTTGGGATCAACGAAGCGATCTCCGGCGGACAACCGTCACTGGGGGCGAATGCCACGCTCCTATTAGGTCACGCCGAAGGTCCTCGGGCGGCGACGGGCGACACAAGCAGGACTGGTCAAACCGGAGCCGGTTGACTCGGGATACTGGAGTCAGCCCGCCGCCGGCCCGAGAACCAATCGCAGCGGTCGGACGTCACCGCCCAGACTGCACGAACCGTGACAGTGACGGGATACTGGCCCGGTGATGTCCGAGGAGTCCACGGCCCCCGACTTGGTAGAGCGTGTCCGGCTTATCTTCGAGGCCGCTGATCGCGCGGACTGGGATGAGATTCTGAAGTTCTATGCTCCCGATGCCGTGTGGGAGTCGCCGGGCCTGGGCACCTTCGAAGGTGTTGCGGCGATACGCGACCTCTGGGAGGAGTACGAGAGCTCCTATGACGACGTGCGGATCGAGGCTGAGGAGATCCTTGACTACGGCAACGGAGTCGTTCTCTGCGTCAACCTGCACACGGCCCGCCCACGGGGAAGCGACCAGCCCGTTGGGAGGCGCGTGGCGTTCGTTTATACGTGGATCGAGGGTCTCGTCAGGCGGCTCA
Organism: uncultured Solirubrobacteraceae bacterium; assembly: GCA_963761355.1. Classification (GTDB taxonomy): domain Bacteria; phylum Actinomycetota; class Thermoleophilia; order Solirubrobacterales; family Solirubrobacteraceae; genus Palsa-744. Next base: position 42,696 of record CAVXHC010000019.1, on the reverse strand, counting down.
GCGAGTACGCCGACATCGACGAGGGCCGTGCTGCCGCCGAACGCCTCGCGCAGGAGCGGGGGTAGGCGATGTCGCAGGAGAACGTGGAGATCGCCAAGCGCGGAATAGATGCCTTCAACCGGCGCGACGTTGAGGCACTCGCTGACGTTGTGACTCCAGACTTCGAGTGGTTCCCGGCGCTTCCGAGCACGATCGAGGGCGAGCGTTTCTCAGGGTACCGCGGGCGCGAGGGCATCGAAAAGTACTTCGAAGACGTGCGCAGCACGTGGGAGGGGCTGCGCGTGCTCGGTAATGAGTTTCGCGACCTTGGCGACAGTGTTCTCCTGTTCGGTCGGGCGGATGGCCGCGGACGCGGCAGCGGGGTCGAGGTCGATATGCCCCTGGGAGGCATTTTTGACTTCCGCGATGGCAGGATCTCGCGCGTTCGCACCTATCTCGATCACGGCGAGGCGTTGCGAGCGATGGGGCTGGCGGAGTAGGCGGCGCAGATGGTCTCTCAAGGTAAGGAAGCTCTACCCCTAGGGTGCCTTTCCGCTGGCGCCATCCGGGGCGAGGATGGTCTTACAAACCAACTCGCCCCAGGAGGCACAGGAAATGCTCAGCACAAAGATCCGCACAACGCTCATCGCTCTCGCCGCAGTAGCCAGCATCGGCGGCAGCTCCATCCTTCCCGCGTCCTCACAGGCCCAGCCCATGACGCCGTGGGAACTCGGCGTGCTCTGCGACAGCCTTCAGTTCCAGTACAACCAGGAAGTCGAAAAGGGCGTGAAAGCCGGGACCGAAGGACGCTACGCCGAAGCGATCAGCCGCTTCGTCAATGCCGAAGACGCCAAGAACGCGGCGAAGTTCAACGGATGCAAATGGGCCTTCTCCACGCTCGCTCCTGTCTCGACGGTACCCGTAGCCGTCAGCCCGTCGCGCATCGGCCTGAGCGCAAAAGCGTAGGCGCGCCGGGGCAGATTGGCAACGAGGCCCGCAGTCTCCGCCGGAGAGCCCTCACGTCATGTGGGGGCTCTCGGTCATTCCTGTCGGGTAGCTGCGCGAGCGGGCACCCTGTAGTCGATGTCTCGCGACCCCGAGCCCTGGCAGACCGACGCCCCGCGGCCGGCCGTCGTCATCGAGAAGCCGAGCGGTACGGTCAGCATCTCGGCCCTCGGCGCCGAGCGGTTTCGCGTCGAGGCACCCGGCCATGAGTCCGAGGTTGAGGGCTACGCGGAGGCGAGGGCATTGGCGCACCAGCTCGCGGCGGGGCTGGAGTAGCGGCGAAGTCACTGGGCACAGCCCTAGCGCGAGACCTTCATCAGACCTTCATTTCGCCGGGTAGGCTCCGACTCGCTCTCGGTGCGCTTCCCCGGTGCACGGGAGCAGAGGGAGGGAGAAGCGTGCGCCCCCGGTCGGAGGAGGAACAACCGGGGGCGCCTCCCACTTCTGGCGGAGTGGCGACCCTAGACCAGTTGCAGTGGCCGTCAAGGGGTCGTGTTCTGAAGTACCCGCACCTTGCGGCGGAAGCGATCAGGCGTTCGCACGGGGCTGTGTCCCATACGTCCTGGCTAATGACGCGGAAGCTGTTTGCTCCGGGGCGCTAGCTCACACCCGACACATCCACGCTGATGGATTGGATTTTGGCGTGGACGCCAGCAGGCGGGTTGCAGATGTCGGCAACCTGCGCCGTCAGCGTATGACTCGTGTCCACACCGGGCTCGTACAACCATGGAGACACGTTTTCTGCTGGCCAGCTGTCGGAAAAGGCCCCGCCCATGGGTTCTTTCTTGGTCCAGCCAATCGAAACCGTTTCGGTCCTTGGGGTTGCTCCGGTCGAGGCCGTGGCCCCTCCGACCAAGGTTCCGTCCAGAAGGATCTCGACAGCGACCGAAGGATTTGATGCTTCGCAACTCGCTTCGGTGGGAAGACTTACGGTGAGCTGTCCGACGAGTTGATCTAGTTCGTTGGCGTGCTGCGTCCAGTTAGCGGTGGTCAGCGGATCGCTTGCGAAGGTGGGGTTGCCGGCTTCGGTTGAGGTCGTCTCAACGGGGGCGCCGCTGCGCACTCGGGCTACCACGCTCGTTCCCGGGCCTGGGGGTCCCTGTTGCCCTTCTTTGCCAGGGGAGCCGGGGGAGCCTTTTTCACCGGCAGGTCCCGCCTGTCCGGCGGTCCCTTTGGCTCCAGCGAGTCCTGCTGGCCCCTTTGCGCCGACGTTGCCACGCAGCGCCTTCAGCACGCTCGGCTTGAGCTGGCTCGTGCTCGTGATCAGGTAGTGATGAGCTGCGACTGCTGTGCCTCCGAGCGCGAAGAACAGTGCCAGGCTGGCGATGATGCTGGTCGCTGATGGTCTACTTAGGTGCATATCCGTCTCTCCCTCGGTGGCATTGTCCTTGCAAGCTTGTAGCGGGCGGTACTGAATCCCTCAGTCTGGCTCAATGGTGGGCTGAATGTCGCACTGCGTCGCGTTCTGCCGGTCGTCAGACGGCCAGCGAGCAGCCGCTCGGCGGGAGCGCAGAGTGCGGTTTGCACGGGAGCGAGACCTCCTGTGCCATGCCTCCAGGCGCCGCGGGGGCGCTCTCTTAGGTGCTCTGCATGCTACCGCCCGGCCCCTGACCTACGCCCGCTATCAGAAGATCGTGAGCACCTACGTCGTCCACAGGGAAATCGGTGCAGTGCAGCTGCGCGCCCTCTCCGGCGGACATCTGACGGCGCTCCACTCCGAACTCGAGCGGGAGGGCCTGTCGGTCTCTACGCGCCGGCTCACGCACGCCGTTCTCAGGCGCGCGCTCAACGATGCGGTGCGATGGGGCAAGCTCTCGCGTAACCCCGCCGGAGCGGCAGACCCGCCGGCGCTCCCGCGCAGTCACGCGCAGAGCTGGAGCGCCCGCGAGCTGCGGGCCTTCTTGGCGCACGTCGAGGGCGATCGCCTGTTCGCTCTATGGCGGGTTGCGGCCACCAGCGGGATGCGCAGAGGGGAGCTTCTAGGGCTCACTTGGCGGGTGCTGGATCTCGACGGGGCACGCTTGAGGGTCGATCAGCAGCTGATCCCGACCGCGGGCGGTTGCACGTTCGGTCCGCCGAAGAGCCGGCGCAGCGAGCGCACGATCGCACTCGACCCCTCGACGGTTGAGGCCCTACGCCACCACCGCGAGACTCAGAGGCTCGAGCGCGACCTGGCCGGGCCCGGGTATGAAGACGGGGATCTCGTCTTCGCCGACGAGCTGGGGCGACCCATCCACCCCCAGCGATCGACGGAGCGGTTCGGCAAGCACCGCAAGGCGGCAGGCATTCCATCCGGGCACCTGCACACGCTCCGACACACCTCGGCGACGCTCGCCCTCACCGCCACCCCTCCCGTGCCGCTGCATGTCGTAGCGGGGCGCCTGGGTGACGATCCGAAGACCGTCCTTGGCACCTACGCCCACTTGTTGCCGCACTCCGACGCGATGGCCGCGGAAGCGGTCGCCGCGGCTCTCGTTGACAGCCCGTTGACAAATGAGGTCGTTTCGGCCCTTTAGTGGCTCTGTAGAGCCACCGCGGCTAGAACAGCTGGTTCTCGCCGCCGAACACCTCGCTGACGGAATCGTCGACGAATATCCGCCGGATCGAGTCCGTCAGGAGCTCCGCGCAGGGCAGCACGCGTATGTTCTTGGGGCGATCGGGAGTGACGGGGATCGTGTCGGTGACGACGATCTCCTCGAACGCGGAGGTGCGCAGGTTCTCGAAGGCGTCGCCGGAGAAGACCGCGTGCGTGGCCGCCGCGTACACGCGCGCGGCGCCGGCTTCGGTAACCGTCCTGGCCGCCGCCTTGAGCGTGCCGGCGGTGTCGATGATGTCGTCGACTATCACCGCCGTCTTGCCGCGCACGTCGCCGATCAGGTAGCCGATCTCCGCGACCTGCTGCGCCGGGCGCTCCTTGTCGAGGATCGCGAGCTCGGCGCCGATCTTGGAGGCGAACTTCTTGTTCAGCTTGACCCGGCCGACGTCCGGCGCGACGACGACCAGATCCGATAGCCCGAGGTCGGCGAAGTACTGCGTCAGCATGAACAGCGCCGTCATGTGGTCGACGGGCTTCTGGAAGAAGCCCTGGATCTGGCCCGCGTGCAGGTCCATCGTCAGCACCCTGTCGGCTCCCGCCGCCTCCAGCATGCGCGCGACCAGCCTGGCCGAGATCGGCTCGCGCGGGGCCGACTTCTTGTCCTGGCGCGAGTAGCCGAACCACGGCGTCACCGCGATCACCCTGTGGGCCGAGGCGCCGACGGCCGCATCGATCATGAACAGCAGCTCCATCAGCGCATCGTTCGCCGTGATCCCCGTCTGGGGGTTGCCGCAGGTGGACTGCACGATGAACACGTCCGCCCCGCGGATCGACTCCTCATAACGGCAGTAAACCTCGCCGTTGGAGAACGTCCTCAGCGTGACCGGTCCGAGATCCACGCCGAGCTTGTCGGCGATGTCCACCGCCAGGTGCGGGTTTGCGCGCCCGCTGAACAGCATCAGCCGCTTGTTGTAGTCGATCGGCAGGCTGGCCCGCGACGCGGACTGCGTGCGCGTGTCGATCACGCTGCTCATCTCTCCTCAGAGTGTAAACGGCCCTCCCGCTGCTCGGCAAAGCCCTCGATGTTCTTCTGCTTGGCCCGCGCCACCGCGAGCGCTCCGTCGGGCACGTCGTCGGTGATGACCGAGCCGGCCGCCGTGTAGGCGTCGTCGCCCACCACCACGGGAGCCACGAACGAGGTGTCGACGCCGCCGCGCACGCGGCTGCCGATCTTCGTGCGGTGCTTCTGGCGGCCGTCGTAGTTGGCGGTGATCGTGCCCGCCCCGAGGTTCGTCCGCTCGCCCACGTCGGCATCGCCGATGTAGGACAGATGCGGGACTTTCGCGCCGGCGCCGAGCTCGGAGTTCTTGACCTCGACGAACGTCCCCACCTTGGCCCCGGGGTGAAGGACCGAGCCGGGACGCAGGTAGGCGAAGGGCCCGACGCTCGCGCCATCCTCGAGCACGCAGTCCACGAGGTAGGAGTGCCTGACCAGACAGCCCTCGCCGATGCGCGTGCTTCCCCTGATCGTCGTGAAGGGCTCGATCACGGTGTCGGCCCCGATCTGCACGTCGACGTCGATGACCGTGGCGGCGGGATCGATGATGCTCACGCCGGCGCGCATGTGGCGTTCGTGGATCGCCCGCTGCGCGAGCCCCCTGACCCGCGCGAGCGCGACCCGGTCGTTGATCCCGAGCACCAGCAGCGGGTCATCGACGGGGTAGGCGGCGAGTGCGCTGCCGCCGGCCCCGAGCACGTCGAACACCTGCGGCAGGTACAGCTCGCCCTGGGCGTTGTCCGTGCTCAATCTCGGCAGAGCCTCCGCCAGGGCGCTCGCGTCGAAGGCGTAGATGCCCGTGTTCACCTCTTTTATACGGCGCTCCGCAGGCGTCGAGTCGCCGCTCTCCTTCGTCTCGACGACGCGCCCGAGCGCTCCGGAGGAGTCGCGCAGGACGCGCCCGTAGCCGCTGGGGTCATCGAGCATCGTCGTCACCATCGTGGCGACGGCGCCGTTCTCGGCGTGCGCCCGCGTCAGCCCCTCGATCACCTCCGCACCGATCAGCGGCACATCGCCGCTCAGCACCACCACGGTGTCATCGCCCGCGGGCGCGAGCTGGGAGATCGCCGCCGCCACCGCCCCGCCGGTGCCGTTCGGGCGCTCCTGCACCGCCAGCTCGACCCCTGCCGGCAGCACGCCCTCGAGCGCCCGCTGCGGGGAGTCGACCACCACGACCCTCTCGGCCCCGGCGTCCAGCGCGGCGCGCACCGGCCACAGCAGCATCGGGACGCCGCACAGCTCGTGCAGGACCTTCGGAACCTTCGAGCGCATGCGCGTGCCCTGGCCCGCAGCGAGGATCAGGACTGTCGGCGCGCTCACCGCAGCCATGCTATCCGCCTATCCGCCGTACGCCGAGCTGGGGGGCAGGGATTCGAACCCCGATTCTCAGGACCAAAACCTGATGTCCTGCCATTGGACGACCCCCCAAGGTCAGTAGAAGAATAGTTCGTGAGCGGGGCAACTACTCGGCTACACCCTGATTTCCTGCTTCTGCAACCATGCCCTGCACTTGTCGGCGGGAGTTCGCAGATTGCGGGGAAAAATCGGCGCGGCGTTGATCGCCGCGCCGCTGATCGGCATCGGCGCACTCGCGACGGCGCCGCCCCCGGCCGGTGCCGAAACCTCTGACTGCGCCGGAGCCGAACTCACCCCGACGGCCAGCAACGGTCCGCGCGTAGCCTCCGCGACGCTGTGCCTGATCAACCAGGTCAGACGCGCCTACGACCTGCAGCCGCTGCGATCGAACGGGGAACTGCGCAAGCTGGCCGCGAGCCAGGTCCACGACATGGTCAGCTGGAACTACTTCGCCGACGACCGCCCGCCGGGGCTGACGCCGATCGCGCTCGTGTCGAAGACCCGCTACATCACGCACGCGACGAAGCTCTCGGTCGGCCAGAACATCGGCTGGGGTACGGGCGAATACGCGACCCCGGCCGGCATGGTGGCCGCCTGGATCGCCTCGCCGAGGCACCTCGAAAACATCGTCACGAGCGAATATCGCGAAGTCGGCGTGGGTGTCACCCCCGCCGTGCCGGCTCGATTCGAACCCGAGCTCCCCGGCGCGACGTATGCGATGGAGTTCGCCGTGCGCAGGTTCTAGGAACGCCTGCTGCCGGGGCGGCGGGGCACGCGGCCGCCTTCGGCGCCGGCCTCCGAGGCGGGCCCGCCGGCCGAGGAGATCCCCAGCACCCGCATCGACTTCAGCCCGAGGCTGAGCTTCTCGCGGCCGTCGCTCGAGCTGACGTCGAGCCCGGAGAGCTCGCGCACGCGCTCGAGGCGGTAGTAGATCGTGTGGCGGTGGGTGAACAGCCGCTGGGCCGTGCCCGCGACGTTGCCGTCGGCCTCGAGGAACGCCTCGAGCGTGCGCACGAGATCGGTCTCATACTGCTCGTCGTAGGCCACCAGCGGCTCGACGGTCTCGCCGTAGAAGCGCTGCAGCTCGGAGGGATTCTCGCTCATCGCCGACAGCAACAGGCGGTAGGCGCCGGTCTGCTCGAAGGCGAGCGCCGCCCCGTCAGCGGAGCCCTGCGCCACGTTCGCCGCCAGCAGCGCCTCGCTCGCGGCGCGGGGCAGGTCGGTGGGATCCTCCGCGATGCGGCTGCGGCCGATCGCGAACGTGAACCCCGACAAGCCCGCCTCCATCTCGCGCAGGATGCCCTCGGCGGCGCGCGCGGCCGTGGCCTCCTCGCCGCCCGGAATCAGCAGCAGCACCTCGGCGCCGAGGACGCCCTCGCGCTCTGACTGGGCGGCGATCGAGCGGCTTACGACCGCGCGCGCGCCGCGCTCGGCGACCGCGCGCACGCGTCCGCGCCAGCCGTCGTCGGTGGGCACCTGCGGGTGCGCGCGCGCGACGATCATGCTCGCGCCCTCGTCGAGATCCAGCGACAGCCCGCCGGCACGCGCGAGGAGCTCCTCGCGCTCGGTCAGCTCGCGCTTCAACAGCGCGCGCAGGAAGTCGGCGGCGGCCGTTTCCGAGACCCGCTCCGGCGCCCTCACGCGCTCCACCTCGGAGGCGATCATCGTCACGAGCAGCCTGCGCATGGACGCGCTCGGCTGGGTCTTGACGCGCATGTGCAGGGCACCCACGACGGTGTCGGCCACGCGCAGGGGGGTGCTGCTGACGCCCTTGCCCTGCGACAGCAGCGAGCGCTCCTCGGCCGGTGAGCCGGCGGCCACCGCGAGCGTGGCCCCCCACGCATCCGTCACCGCCAGGCTCCCTTCAAGCGCCTTGGCCGCCGCACGCACCACCTCCGGCAGGCCGGCCCCGGACTCGACCGCCTCGGTGATCGCATCGAGCGCCTCTAGATCGGACACCCCGGCTAGCCCCAGAAGTAGACGGCGGCGAGCGCGCCGGCCACTCCGGCGCCGACGAGCACGGCGAGCACATACAGCGACAGCACGGTCGCCGCGAGCCGCTCCCACAGGCGCGAGTAGGCCATCCACGCCGGTACCAGGATCAGGCCGGCGTAGAGCGCCACGACGAATGTTGCGGCGCAGACGGCGACGAGGTCGTTGATGACTGTTCTGCTCATTGCGTCTCCGCCCGGGATTGTGACGCACGGTGATGTCGCCCGCGTGTCAGGGCGCCGGCGGCGGCCGCGCGGCTACCCCGCCGGCCCCTCGCGATCGGAGGCGGCCACCTGCGCCGGCTCGGCGAAGGCGGCGCCGACCGCGCGCGCGGCGATCGGCGCGGGCACGAGGGCGGCGAGCTCGGCCGCGGCGCGCTCGACGCGCCCGAGGGCGTTGGCGCGTGCGAACAGCCCGACGACGGTCGGCCCGGAGCCGCTGACGAAGGCCGCTTCGGCGCCGGCGTCGTGCAGCTTCTGGAGCGCCTGGGCGATCTGCGGGCACAGCGAGATGGCGGCCCGCTGAAGGTCGTTGTGCAACAGCTCCCCCTCGCCGGGCAGCGGGGCGCCGAGCTCGAGCGCGGCGCGCAGCCTGCCGCGGCGGCCGTCGAGCGCCGCGAGGCTGCGGGCGTCCGCCAGGCGGTCGGCCTCGCGGTAGACCTCGGCGGTCGACAGCCCCACGGGCTGGGCCAGCACGAGCAGGCCGAGCGGACGGGCGGGATCGGGCAGGCGCTCGAGGCGCTCACCGGCGCCGCCGGCAAGCCAGCGCCCGGGCGAGACCTGCGCGGGGACGTCTGCTCCCAGCTCGGCGCCCAGCTCGCGCATGAGCTCCTCATCGCCGAGGCCCGAGGCGCGTGCGGCCAGGCGCAGCGCGGCGGCCGCATCCGCCGAGCCGCCGCCGAGGCCGGCCGCGATCGGTATCCGCTTGTCAATCGTCAGGCGCACGGGCGGGCCCTCCCAGCCGGTGCTCGCGCGGAAGGCCCGCAGCGCCGCCGCGGCCAGGTTCTCCTCCGCCGCGCCCGCCAGCGCGGGGCAGACGAGCTCATCCTGCGGCGCGCCGTCGGCGGCCGGCTCGAGCGTGAGCTGATCGGCGAGTGAGATCGACTGCATCACCGTCGCGAGCTCATGCTTGCCGTCCGCGGGCCGGACCGGCCCGAGGAACAGCCCGAGGTTGACCTTCGCCGGCGCGAGCGCTTGAAGGACCGCCACGCTCACAGCTCCAGCGCACGCGCGAGCGCGCGAAAGTCCTCTGGCGACAGGCGCTCGGCGCGCACGTCGCCGGGATGACCGAGACCTTCAAGCGCCTCGCGCACCTGCTCGCGGGTGAGCGTGCTCGCGCGCCCGGACAGCGCGAGCGAGCCCGTGAGCGTCTTTCGGCGGTGGGCGAAGGCGCCGGCGATGAGCGCCCGCAGCGCCGCGGCGGAGGGCGCGGATGAGGAGGCGATCGGCGCGCGCCGGCGCATGCGCACGAGCACCGAGTCGACGTTCGGCGCCGGGTGGAAGACCGTGCGCGGGATCACCCGCACGACCTCCACCTCGCACTCGAGCTGGGCGATCACCGAGGGGGTGCCGTAGGTGCGGCTGCCCGGGGCCGCGGCCAGGCGCTCGCCGACCTCGCGCTGGACCATCCCCACCCACAGCTCGACGCTCGCGAGCTGTTCGATCGTGCGCAGCAGCACCCCCGCGGCGATCCCGTAGGGCAGATTGGCCACCACCTTGTTCGGCGGTGGATCGAGCGCGGGCAACTCGATGCTCATCGCATCGCCCCAGTGCACGCTCGCGTTGGCGTGGCTCGAGGTCGCGTCGAGCAGGGCCTCGCGCAGGCGCTCGTCGACCTCCACCACGTGCACGTGGCAGACGCGCTCGGCCAGATACTCGGACAGCACGCCGAGGCCACCGCCGATCTCAAGCACGACGTCCGCGCGATCCAGCCCGGCAGCGCGGCCGATCACCCCGAGGATGTTGGAATCGATCAGGAAGTTCTGTCCGAGCTCGCGGTCCGGCTGCACGGCGAACTGGCGTATCCGTCGCAGGCTGGGCTGGACGGGGGCGTCGGCCATCGCGCTCATCCCCAGCCGAAGAGCCGATCCCCGTTGCGCGCGACGGTCTCGCCCAGCTCCTCGAGCGAGACGCCGCGCAGCTCGGCCAGGAAGGCCGCCGTGTGGACCACGAAGGCGGGCTGGTTTCGCTCCTTGCGCACGAGTTGCGGGGACAGGTAGGGAGCGTCGGTCTCCACCAGCAGGTGCTCCTCGGGGACCCGCCCGGCGGCGTGCGCCAGATCCGCGGCGTTCCTGTAGGTGACGTTGCCGGCGAACGAGATCGCATAGCCGCGCTCCAGGCACTCTGCCAGCTGCTCGGGCATCGAGAAGCAGTGCATGATCACGCTCACCCCGTCGGCTTCGGCGGCCAGCTGGGAGAGCGTCTCATCGGCGGCCGCGCGCGAGTGGATCACGAGCGGCTTGCCCGTCTCGCGCGCGAGCGCGATCTGCGCGGCGAACGCGCGCTGCTGGTCTGCGCGCGGCGCGCCGTCGCGATAGAAGTCAAGGCCGCTCTCGCCGATCGCGCGGCAGCGCTCGTGGGCGGAGAGCGTGCGCAGCTCGGACAGGGCGGCGTCGTCGAAGCCCGAGGCCGCGTTGGGGTGGCGGCCGATCGCCGCATACACCTGTGGAAAGGCGACCGCCGCGGCGAGCGCCGCGCGGCAGGAGGCGCCGTCGATGCCGACCGTCAGCATGCGCTCGACGCCGGCCCGCTCGGCCGCCGCCACGAGCTCGGCCTCGGTTCCCTCGCACAGGTCCAGGTGGGTGTGGGAGTCGATCACGACGCGCTCTGCGCCTCACCCTTTGGGAACAGCGACTCGATCGAGCTGACGCGCTCCATCGCTCCCGCCCCGAAGTGGGCGCCGGCGAGCGACAGCTCGGGCGCGCCGAGCGCGTCGAGCAGCCGCTCGGCGCTCGCCGGCAGATAGGGCCACAGCAGCACGGTCACCACCCGCAGCCCCTCGGCGAGCGTCGCCAACACGCCGTCGAGGTCGGCCGCGCGCGCATCATCCTTGGCGAGCTGCCACGGCGCCTGCTCCTCCACGTAGCGGTTCAGACGCCTGACCCTCGGCCAGATGTGATCGAGCGCACCCGTCAGCTCGGCCCGGTCGAGGCAGTCTGAGACGCGCTCGGGCAGACCGGCGAAATCCTCGGCCAGCAGCGGATCGAGCGCGCCGGCGGGCACGCTCCCGTCGCGGTAGCGCACGAGCATCGCGATCGTGCGGCTCGCGAGATTGCCGAGCTCGTTGGCCAGCTCGGACTCATAGCGCTGCTCGAAGGCGGCGGTCGAGACCGAGCCGTCCTGGCCGAATTGGACCTCGCGCAGCAGATAGAAGCGCAGCGCATCGGCCCCGAAGCGCTCGATCACCGCGAACGGATCGAGCACGTTGCCGAGGGACTTGCTCATCTTCTCGCCGTCCATCAGCAGATAGCCGTGCACGAACACGTGCTCGGGCAGCTCGATCTCCGCGGCCATCAACAGCGCCGGCCAGTAGACCGCGTGAAAGCGCAGGATGTCCTTGGCGATCACGTGATAGCTGGCGGGCCAGAAGCGCTCGATGAGATCGATCGGCTCGCCTCCCGGCGAGCTCATCGACGGCGTCGAGGCGAGAATCTTCACCGGCGCCGGGGCGTAGGAGAGCGCGCTGTAGTAGTTCAGGAGCGCGTCGAACCAGACGTAGAAGACGTGCTCTTCATCCCACGGCACGGGCACCCCCCAGGTCAGCTTGTGGCGGCTGAGGGGCACGTCGCGCAGGCCGGAGCGGATGAACGAGAGCGCCTCGTTGTAGCGCGTGCGCGGCATCACGAAGTCCTCACGCTCTGCATACAGCCGCTCGAGCGGCTCTTGAAAGGCGGACAGCCTGAAGAAGTAGCTGTCCTCCTGCTCACGCGTCAGCTCGATGTGGTGGATCGGGCAGCGATTGCCCGCGTCGATCTCGTTCTCGGCCTTGAAGTCGGCGCAGCGCGGGCAGTACCAGCCCTCGTAGGTGCCCTCCTCCACGAAGCCGTTGTCCCTGACCTTGGTGAGGACCGCCTGCACCATGTCCATGTGCTGGGGGTCGGTGGTGCGGATGAAGAAGTCGTTCGTCGCCTCGATCAGCGGCGCGAGCGCCTTGAATCGCTCGGCGTTGCGGTCGGCCAGCTCCTGGGGCTCGATCCCCAGCGCGTGGGCGGCGTCCGCCACCGGCTCGCCATGCTCGTCGGTGCCCGTCAGGAAGAAGACGTCCTGCCCGCGCTGACGATGGTGGCGGGCCAGGGCATCGGCGGCGATCGTCGTGTAGGCGTGCCCCAGGTGAGGAGCGGCGTTGACGTAGTAGATGGGGGTGGTGACGTAGAAGGACATGGCTATCGCGCAGGCTACTGTCCGTCGCTCATCAGCCCGCGGTAGAGCTCGTTCGCGCGCAGACCGGTGAGCTTCGCGACGGCGCTCGCTGCCGGGCGCACGCGCGCGCCGGCCGCGACCAGCTCGCGCAGCGCTGCGAGCGCCTCCTCGCGCCGCACGCCGGCGGCGCTCGAGCCGGCGAGCACGAGCACGATCTCCCCCTTGACCGGGCGCGCGCGGTAGTGCTCGGCGAGCTCGGCGGCGCTTCCGCGCCTGACTTCTTCGTGGAGCTTGGTCAGCTCGCGGCAGACCGCCGCGGCGCGCTGCGGCTCGCGCGCGGCGATCAGATCGAGTGTGGCCGTCAGGCGCCGCGGCGACTCGAACGCCACGAGCGTCTCCTCGGAGTGCGCCAGCAGATCCTCGAGCTGGGCGCGCCCACGGGGCAGAAAGCCGACGAAGCGCCAGCGCTCGCTGGGCAGGGCGGAGGCGACCAGCGCGGTCACGACCGCGCTCGGACCCGGCAGCACCTCGACCGGGAGCCCGGCGGCCAGGCACGCGCCGAGCAGCACGAACCCGGGGTCTGAGATGAGCGGGGTGCCCGCGTCGGAGACCAGCGCCACGATGTCTCCCGCTCGCACCCGCGCGAGCAGCCGGCCCGAGTAGGCGCGTTCGTTGTGCTCGTGCAGGCTCACGAGCGGCGGGGCGAGCCCGTGGCGGTCGAGCAGCACCTTCGTATGGCGCGTGTCCTCGCAGGCCACCACGTCGGCCTGCGCGAGCACGCTCAGCACGCGCAGCGTCACGTCCTCGAGGTTGCCGATCGGGGTCGGACAGACCACGAGCCGCCCGACTGCCGCATGCGCGGGAGTCATCCGGCAAATATAGGGTCCCGCCGATGTGCCGCGAATAGGTCCCAGCCGCCTCCGCCGCTCCCCGCCCCGCCCGCCAGTGCCCCACCGCCGCCCCCCTCGCGAATGTGCCCAGACCCCGACGAGCCGCCGCAGTACACGCGCTACCGCGCAGGGCGGCGACTGCTGCCCCGGCGCGGCGAGCAGGAGCAGCGGGTGCGCCCGGAGAAGCCCGCGAGGCGCTGGGGCCTCGCCGCGGGCTGGCAGCAGCGGATCACGCCAAAACGCGTGGCGCTCGGCGTGCTCGCCCTGATCGCCGGCTGGATTGCGCTGTCGCTCGTCCTGTTCCTGGTGAGCTCGCACTTCGAGCGGGTCCCGCCGCCCTCAGACGTCGCGGGCGTGCTCGACCCGGCCGGCTATCCGCTGACCTCCGCCAACACCATCCTCGTGCTGGGCTCCGACCGCCGCCAGAAGAACAGCAAGGAACCTGACGCCGAAACCACGGGGCCCGGCCGCTCGGACACGATCATGCTGATCCGCACCGGCGGCGGGCACAAAGCGCGCCTGTCGATACCGCGCGACACGGTCATCGAAATCCCCGGCCACGGCCTTGAGAAGATCAACGCCGCGCACGCCTACGGCGGACCGGCCGAGTCGATCTCGGTGATCGAGCACTGGCTCGGAATCCCGATCAACCACCTGGTGGAAGTGAACTTCGAAAACTTCCCGCAGCTGATCGACGCGATGGGAGGAGTCAACTACACCGGGGGCTGCATCATCTCGCGCCTAGACGGGGGCTTCAGCCAGGGCGGCTACACGCTGCGGCTGAGCAAGGGCACCCACCATCTCGACGGCAAGCAGGCGCTGGCTCTGGCGCGCACCCGTGAGAACCTGTGCGCGCCGTCAGAGACCGATCTGCAGCGCGAGGAACATCAACAGGCGTTGTTCACCGATATGAAGAACACGCTGCTGTCCCCGTCGAGCTTCGTGCGGCTGCCCTGGATCGCCTGGAACGCGCCGCCGGCGATCATCTCCGATATGAGCGGTGAGACGCTGATCGGCCTGTTCGGGGCGCTCGCCATCTCGGGCACGCCGCCCACGAGTGTGCTCAAACCCTCGGGAAGCATCACCCTGCCCGACGGCGAACAGGGCCTGACCGTCTCAGAACACGAACGCCACGCGGCGGTCGCGCGGTTCCTGTCCGGGTGACTTGCGGCGAGCCGTTGCCACGACGTAGCGGCTCGTGAGAAGGAAACCGGCGGGATCCTCATTGGCGCGCTTGAAGATCTCAACGGCCCGCTCGCGAACGCCCTCGATCTCACCCCGCGGCTCGAGCACCGCGCGGGCTGCGATCCAGGCGGGATGAGCCCGCAACTCTTCCTTCACGAACTCCTGTGGTGATGCGGCTGTGAATGCGAGCTGCTCCTCATGGAAATCGACCGTGAACCCAAGCGGGGCGAAGACGTTCGTCATCGCCGTCCTCTCATGCCAGGCGAACGGCGCGGGACCTTCGGGCGCGTCGGGCGCGGCGACGGCGTCGCGGCGCAGGCGCATGACATCGGCAAGCGCCGCGCCGGGTATCCAGCTCGACAACACGATGCGCCCACCCGGAGCGGCGATGCGCGCCATCTCGGCAACGGCGAGCGAGGCGTCCATCGCGAAGATCACGCCGAAGACCGAGACGACAACATCGGCAGCCGAATCGCCCAGCGGAATTTGGCCGGCCTCTCCGCGGATGAACCTGGCATCCACCCCACGGGCCGCGGCCTGCGCCGCGGCGACGTCGAGCAGGCGCCGCGCCGGATCGATGCCCGTCACCCGAGCGCCCAGTTGGGCCGCGAGCAGCGCGGCGTTGCCGGTTCCGCATCCGACATCCACGAGACGCTCGCCCCGGCGTGGGGCAGCGTGGCCGATCACAACTCGCGCCGCCGGCAGCAACTGCGCGGCGACGTGCTCGTACTCACCAATACCCCAATCCATCAAGCCGGCGAGTGTATTGAGCAGCTAGCGCTTGGCCGCGACGGGCTTTGAGTCCTTGGACTTGCCGGAGCCCGCGGAGCCCTTCTCGCTCTTGGCCTTGCCGTCCGAGGAGGGGGCCCCACCGTCGCCGCCGGAGGAGGAGCCCGACGAGGAGTCTTTGGACGATGAGTCCTTCGAGGAGGAGTCCTTTGAGGAGGAGTCCTTTGAGGAGGAGTCCTTTGAGGAGGCCTCGGCGGCGGCCGCGGTCTCGCGCTGGCGGTTTCGCGTTCCGTAGTCGGTGTTGTAGAAGCCTTTGCCCTTGAAGTGAATCGCCGGGGCGTGCATCACACGCTCGACCGGCACACCCGTGTCGGGGTCGGTCACGAGCGCCGCTTCGCTGAACGACTGCTGAATCTCGAAGGTGGTCCCGTCGGGGCGTCTGTACTCATAGATCGGCATTGGCTTTACGATTATAAGAGCGCCGTGGTGAGAACCCGCCGGCCGGCAGCGGGCGCCCAGCGCCCGCCGGAGCGCCAAGGAGCGTGCTCAGTCGGTCAACAGTGCCCGCGCGCAGGCGATGCCCGCGGTGACCGTTGCGGTGAAGTCGCGATCGGGCTCCGTCAGCATCCGCAGGGCGAGCCCATCGGCCAGTGAGAACAGGATCTCCGCGACCGCCTCGGGCTCTGCGTGAAGGTGCAGGATCTTCTCACGCTGGGCCACGGTGAGCATCGCGGCGACCTGTTCGCGCGTACGTCGCATCAGTTCGGCGTACTCGACCGCGATGTCGTCGTTGCGACGCGACAGGGTGAACAGCTCGAACACGAGCGTCACAAAATCGGGGTCCTCGCTGACGGTGTCTTTGAGATTCTGCGCCATCAGGTCGATGAAGTCCTCGGCCGTCTGGGCGCCTGCCAGCTGACCCTCGAGCTGTTCCATCCGCAGCTCGCAGTCGCGGCGCGCCGCCTCCACGAGCAGCTGCTCCTTGGTGCCGAAGTAGTAGTGCAAGAGGCCCCTCGACACACCGGCCTCGCGCGAGACGTGGTCGAAGGTGGAGCCGGCGGTGCCGCGACGCGCGACGCTGCGGCGCATCGCCTCGACGATGCGCTGTGCCTTCTCACCCGAGAGCGAGCGGCTACCGGCGGGGGCGCTCGCGGCTGACCCCGTAGGAGCCGCGATCGCGTAGGCGTCCATCTCGGACTCCACCTCGGCGGTCTCGACTGCGGCGGTCATCGTCTGAACGTCTGCCGGATCGGTGGATCAGTTCGAGGCGCCGGCCGGCGCGGGCTCCGTGAAGGCGGCCTCGGCCGAGGAGTTGGTCGAGCTGTAGTCGAACTCCTGCTCGGAGCCGAACATCATGTCGAGCACCTTCGAGCGCAGGCCCTCGCTGAGAGCAATCGCGAGCACGCCCGCGATGCCCAGCAGCAGCAGCGTCCGTCCGAAGCCGCCGCGCCGGCGCCGCTTGGGCGGCTCGCGCAGGGCGCTCGAAGCGTCCCTCAGCGCGTATGCCGCCTGCTTCAGCTCCCGCTGCAGCTTGCGGTCCTCGAACAACGCCTGCGTTGCAGGCTTGCCGTTGCTCATGCGCCCGTATGCGCTGCGCGCGGCGCCGTAGGCCGTGAACAGGCTGCCGCGCAGTTCCTCATCCTCGATCAGACGCTGCAGATAGCGGTTCTGCTGCGCCGCCCTTGCCGCTTCTGAAGCCCTACTGATTCTGTCCTTCGCTGCCATCTTCGCCACCGCCTCTGCCGAAAGCTTGCTGGTCGGCCCCCAATATACCCCGTTACAGGGGCCGGTATCACGCTATGCGTGAAGGGCGGCCTGCTCCTGCGCCGAGGGGAACGTCCACGCCGCGCGCGTGCGGCGCTCCTGCCGGAACACGAAGCGCAGCTGCTGCGGCGGGCGCAGCTGGGCCTCGTTCGGACGGAAGGTCGCGCACGGCTCCGGAAGATCCAGGGCGCAGAGCAGGTTGCAGCGGAAGTAGCATTCCTCGCAGCTGACCTTGCGCGGGGCTCGTTTTCCCTGCTTTCCCTGCATCTGCGATGCCCCCTGCTGCGAGTGAGGATTGACCGAACGGGGCCGATCAAAGCACTGTTCGACCGGCCGCTCAAGGGGGCGCCGAAGAACCACTCCGCAAAGCGCAGGGAAAACCCGCTTGTACCCGGAAATAGCCGAGATCCGTGTACTTTCGTGTGACAATCGGCTCCCCTGGGGCGCACTTTCCGGACATTTTCCTCGCCGGCGGCGCGCCTTGAGTGATCATGTTGGGCGCATGCGCATCCTCGTCACCGGCGCCAGCGGCTTCGTGGGATCGCTCGTCGTTCCCCGCCTGCTCTCCGAAGGACACCTCGTCCGCGCACTTGGACGGGACCCCGCCCGCGTAAGGGGAGCGCTCGCGCGCGAGCGCTCGCAGAGCGATGGCGCCGAGGCCGAGGTGCTGCGGGGCGACGTTCTCACCGGCGAGGGGCTCGCCGAGGCGCTCGACGGGGTCGAGGTCGCCTACTACCTGATCCACTCGATGGAGCGCCCGCGCACGCCCTCTGCCTCTGGCGGGGAGACATTCGCCGAGCGCGAGCGAATCGCGGCTCACACGTTCGCGGCGGCGGCGGCGCGGGCGCGCGTGCGGCGGATCGTCTACCTCGGCGGGCTCACCGGCGGCGGCGGCGCCCCCCGCTCGCGCCACCTCGCCAGTCGCCGGGAGGTGGAGCGCATCCTGCTGGACGCCGTCGCGGACTCGGTGGCCCTGCGCGCGTCGATCGTGATCGGCGCGCGCTCGCGCTCGTTTCGCTTTCTCGTCCACCTGCTCGAGCGCCTGCCGGTGCTCACGCTGCCGGCCTGGCGCAACTTCCGCACGCAGCCGATCGATGCGCGCGACATCACCGACATGCTCGCGGCCGCTGCCACGAACACTCTCGTGTCAGGCCGGTCGCTGGACGTGGGCGGACCGGAGGTCCTCACCTACGAAGAGATGATCACGCGCATCGCCGAGGCCATGCTCGTGGCGCGGCCCTCGCTCGGCTTCGGCGTCAGCGCGACCCCACTCGCGGCGCGCGTGGCGGCCGCCATCGCGGGGGAGGATCCCGACCTGGTGCTGCCGCTGATGGAGGGACTCGAGGGAGATCTGCTGGCGGCCGACGATCACGCGGCCGAGCTGTTTTCAGTGCGGTTGCACGCCTTCGACGCAGCCGTCGAACACGCGCTCGCCGAGTGGGAGAAATTCGAGCCGTTGGCCGCGCGCTGAACCATGAGTCTCGTCACAGCCTCGACCTGGATAGCGGCCGAACCCGCGCAGGTGTGGAACATGATAATGAACCCCGAACGTCTGGGTGACTGGGTCACGATTCACCGCGCGCTCCTGCACGCGGACGATGGCCGTGTGCGGGTGGGATATGAGATGGACCAGCGGATACACCTGCGCGGTGTGAGCCTCGAGGTTCACTGGACGCTCGTCGACTGCCGGGCGAACGAGCTGGCCGTATGGGAGGGACGCGGGCCGGCGCGATCGCGTGCCCACTCGGAATACATCCTGACGGCGGAGCGCGGGGGTACGCGCTTTGACTACCGCAACGACTTCCGGGCACCGCTCGGTCCGGTCGGCGCGATCGTCAGCCGAGCGCTCGTCGGGGGTATCCCCGAGCGAGAGGCCAGGCGCACACTTGATCGACTGCGGGCGCATCTGGAGAATGGGTCCTCGGCAGAGAGTTGAGCAAAGGACTAGTGTAAGGTGGCCCCGCAACGATGTGGCCGAGATCACATTTACACTAGTGAAGAGGGATTAATCGTGACTGACTTTCTGGATGACAAGCGCCATGAGATCACCGATCGCCTGAAGGAGCTGAAGCCCTTCGTGGACGAGTACACACGCCTCGAGGCCGCCGCCGCGGCCCTGGCGAGTGTGGGCGGATCAGCTTCGGCTCAGAGCGCGAGCGCCGCTCCCCGCAGGCGCGGGCCGGGACGCCCACGCGGCTCGGTCAACCGCACCAAAACAAAAGCGGCTGCCACCGCAACGGCGACCGCTGCCCCGGCAAAAGCGAAACGTAAAAAAGCCGGCCGCCCCGGTCGTCCTCCCGGACGCCGCCGCGCCGGTCGTCGCAAAGGCAGCGGCACGCGCGCGGCGGAGGCGCTTGCGTTCGTGCAGGGACAGCCCGGCATCACCATCCCCGAGCTCGCCGCCAAGATGGGCATCAAGCAGAACTACCTCTACCGCGTACTCCCCGGCCTGCAGCAGGAAGGCAAGGTAACCAAGCAGGGACGCGGCTGGCACCCGAAATCGTAGTCTCCTCGCCCCTGACTGTGTCCTCGGTCGCTGGTGTGCAGAGCACACTTCGCTGCTTGCGTCCTTGTCAGGGACGACGATCCGTCCGACTTCCGGCCCGCCGACCGGGATGCACCAGTTGCGGTCCCTCGATGTGACAAAAAAGCGCGGTTTCATGGCCGCGCTTTTTGTCGCTTCCGATTCGAGCTGCTAGATCAGACCCTGGCCTTTGACCGTGTCGCGCTCGCTGGTCAGCTCGGCCACCGAGGCGTCGATGCGCGCCCGTGAGAACTCGTCGAGGTCGAGTCCCTCGATGATCTTCCACCGCCCATCGGTGCACACGCATGGGAAACCGCAGATGAGGCCCTCGGGTATGCCGTAGGAGCCCTCGGATGGGATGCCCATGGAGACCCAGTCGAGGCTGCCGGTGACCCAGTCGTTGACGTGGTCGATCGCGGCCGAGGCGGCCGACGCCGCCGAGGAGGAGCCGCGGGCCTCGATGATCGCCGCACCTCGTTTGCCGACGTTCGGGAGGAACTCCTGCTCGACCCATTCCATGTCGTCGACTACATCCACCGCCCGCTCCTCGCCCACGCGGGCGTTGAACAGGTCGGGGTACATGGTCGGCGAGTGGTTGCCCCACACGCCCATCTGGGTGATGGCCGTCACCGGAGCGCTCACCTTGTTCGCCAGCTGGGCGACCGCGCGGTTGTGGTCGAGGCGCATCATCGAGGTGAAGCGCTCGCGCGGGATGTCGGGAGCGTTGTTCATCGCGATCAGGCAGTTGGTGTTGGCCGGGTTGCCCACTACGAGCACCTTCACGTCCACGCCGGCGTGATCGTTCAGCGCCTTGCCCTGCACGGTGAAGATCTTGCCGTTCTCTGACAGCAGCTCGGCCCGCTCCATGCCCTTGGTGCGCGGACGCGAGCCGACCAGCAGCGCGATGTCGACGCCATCGAAGGCCTGATTGGGATCATCGTGCAGATCGATCGCGGACAGCAGCGGAAAGGCACAGTCGATCAGCTCCATCGCCACCCCCTCGAGCGCCCCCATCGCCTGCGGGATCTCGAGCAGCCTCAGATCGACCGGCTGCTCTGACCCGAGCAGGTCGCCGGAGGCGATGCGGAAGAGAAGGCTGTAGCCGATCTGGCCGGCGGCGCCGGTGACGGTCACTCGTACGGGATTGCTCACAAGTTCATCTCCTGGGTTGTGGGCTCAGACCATCGCCCGTTTGAGGTTCGCCTCGATCGAGGCGAGAAACTCCTCGCTCGTCTGCCACGGCTGCTGCGGGCCGATCAGCGCGGCGAGGTCCTTTGTCATCTTTCCGCCTTCGACCGTCTCGACGCAGACGCGCTCGAGCGTCTCGGCGAAGCTCTCGACGGCAGGCGTGCCATCCATGCGCCCGCGCGCTGAGAGCCCGCGTGTCCAAGCGAAGATCGAGGCGATCGGGTTGGTGGAGGTGGGCTTGCCCTGCTGGTGCAGACGGTAGTGGCGGGTGACGGTGCCGTGCGCGGCCTCGGCCTCGACGGTCTGACCGTCGGCGCTCGAGAGCACGCTCGTCATCAGTCCGAGCGAGCCGAAGCCCTGGGCGACGGTGTCGGATTGGACGTCGCCGTCGTAGTTCTTGCAGGCCCACAGATAACCGCCCTCCCACTTCAGGGCGGCGGCGACCATGTCGTCGATCAGGCGGTGTTCGTAGGTGAGTCCGGCCGCGTCGAAGTCGGCCTTGAACTCGGCGTCGTAGATCTCCTGGAAGAGGTCCTTGAAGCGGCCGTCGTAGCGCTTGAGGATCGTATTCTTCGTCGACAGGTACACGGGCAGCCCGCGCTGCAGCCCATAGCGCAGCGACGCTCGCGCGAAGTCACGAATCGAGGAGTCGAGGTTGTACATCGCCAGCGCCACACCCCCGCCGGGGAAGTCGTAGACGTCGAGCTCGGTCGGCTCGCCGCCGTCGGCCGGGGTGTATGTGAGCGTCAGCTTGCCCTCGCCGGGGACGACCATGTCGGTCGCGCGATACTGGTCGCCGAAGGCGTGGCGGCCGATCACGATCGGCTTGGTCCAGCCGGGCACGAGGCGGGGGATGTTCGAGATCACGATCGGCTCGCGGAAGATGACGCCGCCGAGGATGTTGCGGATCGTCCCGTTCGGAGAGCGGTACATCTCCTTCAGGCCGAACTCCTCCACGCGAGCCTCATCGGGCGTGATCGTCGCGCACTTGACCCCCACCCCGTAGCGCTTGATCGCCTCAGCGGCTTCGACCGTGACGCGGTCATCGGTGGCGTCCCGGTTCTCGATGCCGAGGTCGTAGTACTTCAGGTCCACGTCCAGATAGGGGATGATCAGCTGCTCCTTGATGAAGGCCCAGATGATCCGCGTCATCTCATCGCCATCGAGCTCCACAATCGGGTTCTTGACACTGATCTTGGGCATGGACGGTCCTCGGGGTCTGTCGATTTGTGCGAGATACGCCCGGCCGCTCGGCCGGCCGCCCCCTTGATGGCGCGGCGGCGATGCTATCGCTCGCGCGCGCTCGTTGACCATCGCTCGCCCGCGCTCCTGACTTCTGCTTGACTGTCTCCATGGCCATAAGCTCCCCTGACGCGCTGGGCGAGTCGGGCGCCCCGTGGCGGACGCATACGGTCTTCAACCAACCGCCGGCGCTCGAGGGCGTCGACGTGTTCTCGAGCAACCTGCCGCTGGTGGAGGCGACCGAGCGCGAGGGCGCCGGCTGGATCAGCGAGCGCGCATCCGCGCTCGGGCGGATCGTCGGCGGTGATCCTCAGCAGGTGTGGGGCCGCGAGGCCAACGAGAATCGAGCCGGTCCTGCGCACGCACGACCGCTACGGCAACCGCATCGACGAGGTCGACTTCCACCCCGCCTGGCACCAGCTGATGACGATGGGCATCGAGCACGAGCTGCATTCGCTGCCCTGGACGAGCGACGAGCCCACCGCCCACACGGCACGCGCGGCCCTCTACATGACCGCGATGCAGGCCGAGGCAGGCTTCGCCTGCCCGATCACGATGACCTTCGCGGTCGTGCCCGCGCTGCGCGCCGACCCGGAGCTGGCCGCCGAGTGGGAGCCGCTCGTGACCGCCAACACCTACGACCCTCGTCTCATCCCGGTCAGCGAGAAGGGCTCGGCGATCGCCGGCATGGCCATGACCGAGAAGCAGGGCGGCTCAGACGTGCGCGCCAACACCACCGTCGCGCGTGCGCTCAACGGGGGCGGGAGCGGCGGCGAGTACGAGCTGAGCGGGCACAAGTGGTTCTGCTCGGCGCCGATGTCGGACTTCTTCCTCGTGCTCGCCCAGGCCGAGGAGGGCCTGTCCTGCTTCCTTCTGCCTCGGGTCCTCCCCGACGGCACGCGCAACGCGTTTCACATCCAGCGCCTGAAGGACAAGCTCGGCAACCGCTCGAACGCCTCCTCTGAGATCGAGCTGCACGGCGCATGGGCGCGCATGCTGGGCGAGCCCGGCCGCGGGGTGCCGACGATCATCGAGATGGTCGGGCACACGCGCCTTGACTGCGTGATCGGCTCCGCCGCCGGCATGCGCGTGGGGGTCGTCAACGCGCTCCACCACACCGCCAACCGCGAGGCCTTCGGCAAGAAGCTGATCGACCAGCCGCTGATGCGCAACGTGCTGGGCGACCTGTGCCTCGAGTCGGAGGCGACCACCGCCCTTGCGATGCGCCTGGCGCGAGCCTACGACGAAGCTGACGCCGATGCCCAGGCGGGCGAGGACTCGACCGACGCGCAGCTGTTCAAGCGACTGGCCACCGCCGTCGGCAAGTACTGGACGTGCAAGCGCGCCCCCAACCACGCCTATGAGGCGCTCGAGTGCCACGGCGGCAACGGCTACGTCGAGGAGTCCGGCATGCCGCGCCTGTACCGCGAGGCGCCGCTGGCCTCGATCTGGGAGGGCTCCGGCAACGTGATGAGCCTCGATGTCCTGCGCGCGCTCACGCGCACGCCGCGATCGCTCGAGGTGTTCCTCGCCGAGGTGCAGGAGGCGAGCGGCGCGGACGCCCGCCTGGACGCGCGCGTGAAGGCGCTCAAGGATCAGTTCTCAGACCCGGCGACGCTCGAGATGCGAGCGCGGCGGGTGGTCGAAAGCATGGCCCTGTGCCTTCAGGGCTCGCTGCTGGTGCGCAACGCGCCGCCGGCCGTGGCCGATGCCTTCTGCGCCTCGCGCCTCGGCGGCGACGCAGGTCTCGAGTACGGCACGCTGCCGGCGGGCAGCGACTTCGAGGGCATCATCTCCCGCAGCCGCCCGAGCGCCGGCTGAGGCGGCCCCGGCCAGAAGCGCCGCCCACGCATCAACATGCGCTCGGGCACCGCGGCTCCGGGCCGCTCGATCGTCCGGCCTGACACCCCCTGGGCCTACCATTCTCCTATGGCTCCGCGCACGAACTTTCAGCTTGCCCGCATCTTCGGGATCAGGATCGGCGTGGGCATCAGCTGGTTCGTGCTGCTGTTCTTCTTCATCCTCATCGTCACGCCCTACTTCCACGAAGTGCTGGGCGGCTCTGACACAACGGCCTACCTCGTCGCGGTGGCCTCGGTGCTGTCGTTCTTCGCGTCGCTCATCCTGCACGAGCTCGGCCACGCGCTCGTCGCCCGCCGCAACGGCCTGACGGTCGTCGGCATCGACCTGTGGGCCTTCGGCGGCATCACGCGCGCGGGCGAGCCGCAGAACCCCGGCATGGAGTTCCGCGTGGCCGCTGCCGGCCCGCTTGTCACGTTCCTCGTGATCGTCGTCTGCGTCGTCGCCGGCAGGCTGGCGGCGGACTCCAACCACTTCTTCGACATCGCCGTCGGCAACGGGGGCGTGCGCGCGACGCCGGCGCTCGTGTGGCTGAGCTGGGTGGCGACGATCAACGCGCTCGTGCTCGTGTTCAACCTGATTCCCGCCTTCCCCCTGGATGGCGGGCGGATCGCGCACGCGCTGATCTGGTGGCGCACCGGCGATCGCAACCGTGCCACCCACGTCACCGGGCGCGCGGGACAGGGCTTCGCGCTGCTGCTCGGCGCCGTCGGGCTGTGGGCGCTCGCGACGGGCGGCTCGGCCGGCCTGTTGACGATGCTGCTCGCCTTCCTGCTCTACCAGGCGGCCGGCGCCGCCGTCGCCCAGGGCGCGATCGGCAAGCGCATCCAGAACATCACCGTCGCCGACATCATGGACCGCGAGCCCGTCACGATCCCGGCCGAGCTGAACCTGATCGACGCCCAGGAGCAGTTCTTCCTGCGCTACCGCTGGCCGTGGTTCGCCGTCGTCGATCCGGCGCGCCATTTCCTCGGGGTCGTGCGCGGACAGCGTGTGGACGACGAGATCTCCGCCGGGCGCCCCGCCCTGCCGGTGTCCGATGTGCTGGAGGAGGACCTGGCGGTGCGGATCGGCGAGCAGGCGCCGCTGGAATCGCTGCTTGGGGCCGAAGGGCTCAGCCGTCTGGGCGCGATGGTCGCCGTCGACGAGGACGGGGTCCTGCAGGGCGTGGTGACGCTGGCGCAGGTCCGCCGGGCTTTGCGTCCGGCCGCTATATAGAGTCCCCGGCGCAGACGCCGCTCGCACACGCCCTCCCCAAACGCCTCCGTCCCCCCGAGAGAACCGATCCAGCCATGCCAGCACACGACGTCTTGATCATCGGCGCGGGCCTCGCCGGCCAGCGCGCCGCCCTGGCCGCCGCGCGCGAGGGCGCGAGCGTCGCGATCATGAGCAAGGTCCACCCCGTGCGCTCGCACTCCGTGGCCGCCGCCGGCGGGATCAACGCCGCGATCTCGATCGATGACGACTGGCACTCCCACGCCTACGACACCGTCAAGGGCTCCGACTTCCTCGGCGACCAGGACGCGATCGAAATCATGTGCTCGGAGGCGCCGGCGGAGGTCATGCACCTGGAGCACATCGGCGTCACCTTCCACCGCAACGAGCACGGCGAACTGGACCTGCGTGCCTTCGGCGGGGCCTCGATGAAGCGCACCGCCTACGTCGCCGACATCACCGGCCAGGCGCTCCTGCACGTGCTCTATGAGCAGCTGCTGAAGCACCACGAGACGGTCGACCGCTATGAGGAGTGGTTCACCACGTCTCTGCTCGAGGACGATGACGGCCAGTGCGCCGGGGTCATCGCCCGCGACGTGCGCAGCGGGCGGATGGAGGCCTTCCTGGCCAAGAACGTGATCCTCGCCTGCGGCGGCGCCGGCCAGGCCTACAAGCCGACCACCAACGGCCTGATCGTCACCGGCGACGGCATCGCCATGGCCTACCGGCTCGGCGCCCCGCTGATGGACATGGAGATGGTCCAGTACCACCCCACATGCCTCGTCGAGACCGGCATCCTCATCACTGAGGGCGCGCGCGGCGAGGGCGCCCACCTGCTCAACTCCCAGGGCGAACGCTTCATGGAGAAGGCGGCCCCGAACAAGATGGAGCTGGCCTCCCGCGACGTCGTCTCGCGCGCCGAGCAGATCGAGATCGACGAGGGTCGCGGGGTGGGCCCGGGCGGCACGGGCATCTATCTCGACGTGACGGTCGTCCCGCGCAAGCGCACGCTCGAGGCGCTGCGCGAGATCGTCAACCTCGGCAAGGACTTCGCGGGAGTGGACATCACCCGCGAGCCGATCACGATCCGGCCAGGACAGCACTACATCATGGGCGGCGTCAAGACCGATGTCGACGGGCGCAC
The DNA here is from genome assembly GCA_963761355.1 of uncultured Solirubrobacteraceae bacterium. Classification (GTDB taxonomy): domain Bacteria; phylum Actinomycetota; class Thermoleophilia; order Solirubrobacterales; family Solirubrobacteraceae; genus Palsa-744. The sequence goes on along the minus strand of CAVXHC010000019.1, from coordinate 16,672 downwards.
GCCGATCGACGGGCTCTACGCGGCCGGCGAGGTGGCGTGCGTATCCGTGCACGGCGGCAACCGCCTCGGCGCCAACTCGCTGCTCGACACGCTGATCTTCGGCCGGCGCGCGGGCGAGCACGCCGCAGCGCGCGCCGCGAGCATGGCGATGCCTAAGGTCGATCACAACGCCGGGCTGAGACGCGACGCCGAGATGATCGACGCGATCATCGCCCGCCCCCGCGACGGCCGGCGCGTATCGGAGATCAAGGACGAGCTCGGCGAGCTGATGAACCGCTACGCGGCGGTCTTCCGCGACGAGGCCGGGCTGTTGACCGCGCAGGAGACGATCGCCCGCCTGAAGCAGGAGTCACAGCACGCCTGGATCGATGACCGTGGCACCGTCTTCAACCAGGACGTGCTCGGCGCGCTCGAGCTCGGCTACATGATCGACTGCGCCGAGACGACCGTCGTCGGCGCGCTCGAACGCAAGGAGTCCCGCGGCGCGCAGTTCCGCACCGACTACCCCGAGCGCGACGACGATCAGTGGCTGAAGCACATCGACATCTCGCTCGGCGCAGACGGCGGCCCGCACGTGAGCTTCTCGCCGGTGACCATCACCCAGTGGCAGCCTGAGGAGAGGAAGTACTGATGGCAGACACGCACAAGCCGCCCGAGGACTTCACCATCCGCGTGCGCCGCTACGACCCCGAGTCCGGCGAGGCGCCCTACTGGGATGAGCACACCGTCAAGCTCGCGCCGCACCGCTCGGTGCTCGAGGCGATCCTGCAGGCGCGCGATCGCTTCGACGGCTCGATCGGGATCCGCTGCTCCTGCCGCCAGGCGATCTGCGGCTCCTGCGGCGTGCGCGTCAACGGCGAACCGGCGCTGGCCTGCCACACCCACCTCGACGCGGCCCTTCGGGGAGCCGAGGGTGGCGTCATCGAGATCGAGCCGATGGGCAACATGCCGGTGATCAAGGACCTGATCGTCGACATGGACGCCGTGCACTGGAAGAAGGTGCAGCGCGTCACGCCGTGGCTCATCAACAAGCAGCCGGTGCCCGAGCGCGAGTACCTCGTCTCCCACGATGCCATGGTCGACGTCACCCAGACGATGGCCTGCATCCAGTGCGGCGCCTGCGTCTCGGATTGCCTGGCGATGGAGGTGGACCCGGGCTTCATCGGCCCGGCCGCGCTCGCCAAGGCCTACCGCTTCGTCGGAGATCCGCGCGACGACCAGCAGTTCGAGCGGCTCAACGACCTCGCCCAGGACCCGCAGGGCATCTTCGACTGCACGCACTGCTTCAAGTGCGTGGAGGCCTGCCCCAAGGACGTCAACCCGATGGGCCAGATCATGCGCCTGCGGCGGATCGCCACGAACGACCAGCACATCGTCGATCACAACAACGGCGAGCGCCACGAGGCCGCGTTCATCGGGCTGATCAAGGACAACGGCCTGCTGTGGGAGGCCGAGCTCCTGCCGCGCTCCTACGGCGGCGCCTCGTGGTTCGGCAAGTTCCACCCCGCGGCCGGCAAAGAGCTCCTCAGCTCGCTCCCCTCGATCGTGAAGGCGCTGATCCGCGGCAAGGTCACGCCGATGGGAGCGCTGAAACCGCACAAGCTCAAGAGCAAGGACCTGAAGAGCGTGCAGTCGATCTACGAGAAGATCGAGAGCAAGCCCGAGCGCTACGAGCTGAACCTGTACATCACCGGCGTCGATGAAGTGGTGGAGGAGGTGCCGGTGACGGTCGCGGGCGGCGTCGAGACCGAGGCATCCGCACCCGCCCCGGAGAGTCCCGAAGGGAGCACGAGCGTATGAGGGTCGCCTACTGGCCCGGCTGCGTGAGCCGCGGCTTCACACCCGAGCTGCACGGCTCGATGGCCAAGGTCGCGCCCCTGCTCGACCTCGAGCTCGTCGAGCTGGATCGCGCCTGCTGCACCGGCGCGGGCGTGATCGCCGAGCACAACCAGGAGCTGGCCGACACGCTCAACGCCCGCACCTTCGCCCTCGCGCAGCAGGTTCAAGGCGCCGAGCTGATGATGAACATCTGCTCCACCTGCCAGGGCGCCCAGTCCGAGTGCCAGGAACGCCTGGACTCGAGCGCGGACTACCGCGCGCACGTCAACGGCACCCTCGCCAATGAGGGGCTCGCCTATGAGGGGGGCCTGACGAACAAGAACTTCCTGTGGCTGCTCGTCGAGGAGATCGGGCTCGAGCGGCTGCGCTCGCTGGTCAAGCGCCCGCTCACCAACCTCAAGGTCGGCCCCTTCTACGGCTGTTACATAGTCCGTCCCCGCCCCCGCCTGGGCATCGACGAGGAGCACCCGCGCGACCACTATCTGCACCAGGTCATCGACGCGCTCGGCGGCAGCGTGATCGAGTACGCCGGCATGCGCAAGTGCTGCGGGTTCCCGATCATCACCATGAACAAGCAGGCGTCGCTGAAGCAGGCGGGGCGTCACCTCGGGGACGCCGTCGAGGCCGAAGCCGACTGCCTTGTCACGCCCTGCCCGCTCTGCCACCTGAACCTGGACCTGCAGCAGCCGCTCGCCGAACGGGTCGTCGGCAAGGAGCTGCAGATGCCCGTCCTTCACCTCCCCCAGCTCGTCGGCCTGGCGCTCGGCCTCGAGCCCAGGGAGCTCGGCATGAACCGCCACGTGGTGCGCCCGACGTCGGTGATCGACTGGTCGGCCTCGGTGGTGGGCGCCGCCGCCTGAGGCTGCGCTTTCGTGAAGATCCTCACCGTCGTCGGCAACCGACCGCAGTTCATCAAGGCGGCCGCGGTCTCTCACCCGCTGCGCGAGCACAACGAGGAGATCCTCGTACACACCGGACAGCACCACGACGACTCGCTCTCGCGCGTCTTCTTCGCAGAGCTCGGCCTCGCTCGCCCCGATCGCGAGCTGGGCATCGCCGGCAGTTCGAACACCTCCCAGACCGCCCGCATGCTCGCGGCGCTCGAGCCGCTGCTCGCAGAGCTGCGTCCTGCGGCGGTGCTCGTCTACGGCGACACCAACTCGACCCTGGCCGGCGCGCTCGCCGCGGCGCAGGCGCGCATCCCCGTGATTCACGTCGAGGCGGGCATGCGCTCGTTCGATCGCACGATGCCCGAGGAGCTGAACCGCGTGCTCACCGACCACCTCGCCGATCTGCTGCTGTGCCCGTCTGAGACCGCCCGGGCCAACCTCAGGGCCGAGTCGGTCACGGGCACGGTCGCGGTCGTGGGCGATGTGATGGTCGATGTGGCGATGCGCACCGGGCCCGCGGCGCGCGCGGACTCGCAGACGCTCGACGCCCACGGCCTGCACAGCGGCGCCTATCTGCTGCTCACCGTCCACAGGGCGGGCAACGTCGATGACCCCGCCCGCCTGCCCGCGCTGCTCGAGCTGGTGCGCGCACTGCCCGCGCCGGTGCTGTTCCCGCTTCACCCGCGTACGCGTGCGCGCCTGAGCGACGCCGGACTGCTCGAGGAGCTCGGGCGGATCGACGGCCTCACGCTCACACAGCCGCTCGGATATCTCGAGTTCAGCGCGCTGCTCTGCCACGCCCGCGCCGTGCTCACCGACTCCGGGGGTGTCCAGAAGGAGGCGTACCTTGCCGGGGTGCCCTGCGTGACGCTCAGAGCCAACACCGAGTGGGTCGAGACCGTGGATGCCGGCTGGAACACGCTCGTCGACCTCGACGCCGGCGCCGCGCTCAGCGCGCTTTCGCGAACGCCGCCGCCGCTGCGCCCAGAGCTGTATGGCGACGGCCACGCCGCCGAGCGCTGCGTTCAGGCGATCGCGGCCTTCGCAGGCTCCGTGGACAGCGGACGATGAGCGACGGGCCGCGGCCGGTGACGGTCGGCGTCGTCGGGCTCGGCTACTGGGGTCCCAATCTCGCGCGCAACTTCGATGCGATCGCGGGCTGTGAGCTGCGCTGGCTGTGCGACCCCTCGGCGGAGCGGCTCGAGCAGGCGGCGCGCAGCTTCCCGGCCGCGCGCACGACCGCTGAGCTCTCCGTGCTGCTCGCAGACGACGAGCTCGACGCCGTCGTGCTGGCCACGCCGGTGCCGAGCCACGCCTCGCTTGCGATCGCGGTCGCGCAGGCCGGCAAGCACTGCTTCGTGGAGAAGCCGCTGGCCACGACCGCCGCCGACGCCGAGCGGGCGGTAAAGGCCGCTCAGAGCGCCCGCAGGATCCTGATGGTCGGCCACCTGCTCGAGTACCACCCCGCGGTCGACCGCCTGAAGCAGCTGATCGACGGCGGCGAGCTCGGAGCGCTCTTCTACCTGTACGGAAACCGCCTCAACCTGGGCGTCCTCAGAGAAGACGAGAACGCGCTGTGGAGCCTCGGTGCCCACGACGTGTCGGTCGTCCTTCGCCTGATCGGCGAGGAGCCGCAGGAGTGCCTGGCACAGGGCGCCTGCTACGTGCGCGAGGGCGTGCAGGATGTCGTCTTCTGCTTCCTGCGCTTCCCCTCGGGCATCGTCGCCCACCTGCATCTCTCCTGGCTCGATCCGCACAAGGAGCGGCGCCTCACGGTCGTCGGCGCGCGGCGGATGGCCACCTTCGACGACATGCTGATCGAGGGCAAGCTCACGATCTACGACAAGGGCTTCGACGAGGACTCGCGCTCATGGGGGGAGTACATCGCCCGCTCGGGCGACGTGTTCTCGCCGCGCATCGGAAACTCAGAGCCCCTGCGAATCGAGTGCGAGCACTTCATCGAGTGCATCCGCAGCGGCTCTGTGCCTCGCTCCGACGGAAACAGCGGCTTGCGCGTCGTGCGCGTGCTCGAGGCGCTGCAGCGCTCGCTCGAAGCCTGAGCTCAGGCCGTGCTCGCCCGCCCGCGGCGATCGGCTCCCTCGATCGGCAAGCGTGTCAGCCGGCGCTCGGGACGAAGCACGGGGCCGCGCGTGTGACCGATGCCGCGCAGCACATACGCGTCGCGCCCCGGGCTGTATCGGAACAACGGCCGCACGAGGAGCAACCAGTGCCGTGGGATATATCTGCGGGGTCGCGTTTGGGTCATCCTTGACTTGAGATAGCTGCGGATAGTTTTTCACACTTGCGTGCTCTTGACCACCCCGCCGTTACGGCTGTTCACGGTGAGTGAGCGCAGGACTCGTGTAGTAGGCCTTGACGGCCGCCCCAAACGGCGACGGCGACGGCGCCGCCCCCTCCGATTGCCCGGCAGCCGACGCCGGCCGAGGCGCGCCGGGACTGCTCCTGTCCGCTACAGGGTCTGGCTGGCCCTGAAGGGCTCCTCCTCGGAGATCGTGTTCTCGCCGGAGAGTTCAAAGGCGCTGTGCAGCACCTGCACCGCCAGCTCCACGCGATCGCGGGCGATCACGCAGGAGATCTTGATCGGGGAGGTGGAGATCATGTCGATGTTGACGCCCTCCCTGGCCAACACGTCGAACACCTTCGCCGCGACACCGGGGTGCGAGCGCATGCCCGCGCCGACGATCGAGACCTTGCCCATCTCCTCGTGGGCGCTCAGATCGGCGAACGCCTCGCCCTGCAACGGCTCGAGGGCGGCGCGCGCGGCGCGCAGGTCATCGCGGGGGACCGTGAAGGAGATCTCCGCGCGCCCTTCCGCCGAGGCCGGCTCGTTCTGGACGATCATGTCAACGTTGATGTTCGCCTCCGCCAGCGCCTGGAAGATGCGCGCCGCCGCTCCGGGCTCGTCGGGCACGCCGACCAGCGTCAGCCGGGCCTCGGCCGTCGAATGCGTCACCGCTGTGATCAGGGGTTGCTCCATCGTCTCTCCTTCCGCGACCACAACCGTACCGGGCTCATCGTCGAAGGAGGAGCGGCAGTGGATGCGCACGCCGTGGTTGCGCGCGTACTCGACCGAGCGCAGCTGCAGCACGCCCGCACCGGAGGCCGCCATCTCGAGCATCTCCTCGAAGGAGACCGTCTTCAGCTTGCGCGCGTCCGGCACGATGCGCGGGTCGGCGGTGTAGACGCCGGAGACGTCGGTGTAGATTTCGCACACCTCGGCACCCAGCGCAGCCGCGACGGCCACCGCGCTCGTGTCAGAGCCGCCGCGCCCGAGCGTGGTCACGTCTTTTCCGGAGCTCGAGACGCCCTGGAAGCCCGCCACCAGCACGATGCTGTCCTCCTTCAGGCCCTCCATGATGCGCTCCGCACGCACGTCGAGGATCAGCGCCTTGGTGTGGGACTCGTCGGTGACGATGCCCGCCTGTGAGCCGGTCAGCGAGATCGCGCGGTGGCCGAGGTCGTTGATCACCATCGCGCACAGTGCGCAGGAGATCCGCTCGCCGGAGGACAGCAGCATGTCCATCTCGCGCGGGTCGGGCGCAGCCGAGACCTCCTCGGCCATCGCGATCAGCTCGTCGGTCGTCTTCCCGCGCGCGGACAGCACCGCGACGACGCGCGCGCCCCGTTCGCGCTTCTCGACGATGCGCTTCGCCGCGCGCTTGATGCGCTCGGCGTCGGCCACCGAGGTGCCGCCGAACTTCATCACCACCACGTCGGGAATATGTGCGGGCGCGCGCTCGGGCATCTGGCGCAGAATAGCCTTGCGCGCTATACGGCCCGGCGTCCGGCGAAGGCCTTGCCCAGCGTCACCTCGTCGGCGTACTCGAGATCCGAGCCGACCGGCAGGCCGCTGGCCAGGCGCGTGACGGTGAGCCCCGGGGCGCGTGAACGCAGCTCTTCGGCGATGTGAAGCGCGGTGGCCTCACCCGTCGTCGTCGGGTTCGTCGCCAGCACGATCTCCCGCACGCCGCGCTCCTGACCGGGTAGGTCATCGTCGCGGGCAACCCGCGCGAACAGCTCGGTGATCTTCAGATGCTCGGGGTCGATGCCGTCGATCGGGGACAGGGCGCCGCCCAGCACGTGGTAGACGCCGTGGTACTCGTGCGTACGCTCCATCGGGATCACGTCGCTCGGCTCCTCGACGACGCAGATCAGCGCCTGATCGCGGCGTGGGTCCTGGCAGATGCGACAGCGCGATTCATCGGTCAGGTTGAAGCACACCTCGCACAGCCCGATCTTCTCCTTGACCTCGCGAATCGCCTCCGCCAGGGCGGCGGCCTCCTCCTCGGAGGCGCGCAGGATGTGAAACGCGAGCCGCTGGGCTGTGCGGTTGCCGACCCCGGGCAGCCGCGAGAGCTCGGTCACGAGCGTCTGGACCGGTGGGGAGTAGGAGGTGCTCACAGGCCGGGCAGGCCCAGCCCACCGAGGTTGCCCAGATCCATGCCGGCGGTGGCGCCGCCCATCTTGCGCGCCACGAGCTCCTGGGCCATGCGCATGCCCTCGTTGACGGCCGCGAGCACCATGTCGGCGAGAATCTCCACGTCCTCGGGGTCGACCGCGGCGGGGTCGATCTTCACCGCCTTCAGCTCGAGATCGCCGCCGACGCGCACCGTCACCATGCCGCCACCGGCCGAGGCCTCGACGACCTCGCTCTTCAGCTCCTCCTGAGCCGTGGCCATATCCTCCTGCATCTTCTGCACCTGCTGAAGCATCTGCTGCATGTTCGGGACCCGCGGCTGCTTGGGCATGTCTACTCGCCTTTCTGTGCGCTCTTCGGCGGCACCGACTCCGGCTCGAGCGGGATCTCCTCGGCGTCGAGCTCCTGCTTGAAGCGTGCGACCCACTCCTCCTCGGTGTAGGTCTCCGACCCCGGAGCCCGACCCATCCGAGTCGCTGAGCTCGTCTCGCAGTTCATAGGACAAGCGCCAGCGCCCGCCCGTCAGCTGGCGCAGCGCGTCGGTCACGATCACGCGGTTGGCCGGATCCTCGGCCTGGCGCTTCAAGAACGCCGCCGTCGTCGGGAACCCCACCATCAGATCCTCGCCGGAGACCGCCACGGGCCGCGCTTCCGTGATCACGGCTCCACACAGCGCGTGCTCGGCGCCGACGAGCTCGACGACCGCCGGCCACAGATCGACGAGCGCCTCGACGTCGGCGGCGCCCTCGGCGCTCGGCTTTCCGGCCGGGACCGCGGCCGGCGCCTCGGTCACGGGCGCAGGCGGGGGCTCACCCGCCGTCTGCGCTCGCTGCGCCTCCGCCGCGATCGCGCGCTCGACGCTCGCGCCCAGATCCGGCTGAGGGCGCGAGGGGGCGCTCACCGCGGAGGCTCGCCCCTCCTCCTCGGCCGGGCCCTGGGAGGGAGCCTCGCCGCGCGCACTCTCCAGGCGCTCGATGCGCGCGAGCAGCGCCCGCGTCGATCCATCCACCTCGGGCCGCGCGGCCTTCACGAGCGCGAGCTCGAGGCGCGTGCGGGGGTCGGCGCCCGCGCGCACGGCCTCCATCGCCTCTCCCAGCAGCTCGAGCAGACGCACGACCACGGCGTGCTCGACGCGCTCGGCCTGCGCGCGCAGGGACTCATCGGCCTCGGGCGTGAGCGACAGCTCGGGCGGCACCTGCCCGAGGCTCTGCACCACGAGCAGCTCGCGTGCGCGCACCTCGAGGTCGGAGGCGAACGCGCCCGCGTCGCGTCCCTGCTCGACGTAGGAGGCGAGCGCCGTGAGCGCCCGGCGCGCATCGCGCGGCCGCGACCGCGTCGACCGTCTCTTCAAGCAGGCCCGCGTCGGCGATGCCGAGCACCGCGAGCACATCCGCGAGCACGATCTCAGAGCCGCTGTAGGTCACGAGCTGCTCGAGCGTCCCCAGCGCGTCGCGGAAGCTTCCCGTCGCCGCACGAGCCAGCGCGGCGACCGCCTCCGGCGGGATCTCGATCGACTCGGCCTCGGCCGTGCGCCGCACGACGCTCGCGATCTGCTCGACGGTCGCGCGGTGGAAGTCGAAGCGGTGGCAGCGGTCGACGACCGTGGCCGGGACCTTCTGCGCCTCGGTCGTCGCCAGCACGAACACCGTGTTCGGCGGGGGCTCCTCGAGCGTCTTCAGGAACGCGTTCCATGCGGCCGTCGAGAGCATGTGGGCCTCGTCGAGGATGTACACCTTCCGGCGCCCGGACACCGGCGCGTAGGCGACGCCCTCGCGCAGCTCGCGAATGTCGTCGACCGAGTTGTTCGATGCCGCGTCCATCTCGATCACGTCCATCGAGTTGGCGCGCGCGATCGACACGCACGATTCGCACACCCCGCACGGCTCGCTCGTCGGTCCGCGCTCGCAGTTCAGGCATGCCGCGAGGATCTTCGCGGTCGAGGTCTTGCCCGTGCCGCGCGAGCCCACGAACAGGTAGGCATGGTGCACCTTGCCGCGGTCGACGGCGTTGCGCAGCGTGCGCACGACCGCCTCCTGGCCCACGATCTCGGCGAATGTGCGCGGGCGATGCCTGCGGTAAAGCGACCGCTGCTGGGGCTGTGGGTCTTCGACTGCCGACACGGTCAGCTGAGTCTATCCACGCTTCCGACCGGCCCGAGCGCCTGCCCGAGCGGATAGCGTGCGCGCTCGTGAGAGCCCGGATCGCGCGCCGCGGGAGGCGTCTCGGAGCCCTGCCGGCGATCATCGTCGGGGCGGTGCTGCTGCGGCTGGTCAGCGGCGTCGGCTTCGCAAACTACGACACGCTCTACGCGCTGGCGTGGGGCGGGCAGCTCTCGCGTGGGGTTGACCCCTCCTACCGCACCGCGATCGCCCCCACTCCCCATCCGCTGATCGAGCTGCTCGGGGTGGTGCTCTCCCCGCTCGGGCCGCGCGCCGTCGAGAACGTCACCGTCTGGCTCGGCTTCCTGGCGCTGTCGGCCTGCGGCTGGGTCGTATACGAGCTGGGGGCGCTGTGGTTCGGGCGCGCCGCGGGCGCGCTGGCGGCGCTGATCCTGCTCACGCGCGTGCCCGTCCTCTCCTACGGAGTGCGCGCCTACGTCGACATCCCCTACATGCTGCTCGTGCTCGCCGCCCTGCTCGTCGAGTCGCGCCGGCGCCGCGCCGGAGCGCCGGTGCTCATCCTGCTGGCGCTCGCGGGCCTGCTGCGCCCGGAGGCGTGGGCGTTCTCGGCGCTCTACTGGCTGTATCTCGTGTTCTGGAAGCCCTCCGCGGCGGGCTGGGAGCGGGTCCGCTGGAATCCGCCGGCACGGCGGGAGCTGACGCTGTTGACGCTGCTCGCGCTGTCGGCCCCGCTCATCTGGGTGCTCAGCGACCTGGCGATCACGGGCGACCCGCTGTGGTCGCTCACGAACACCCGCCACACCGCGCAAACGCTCCATCGCATCACCGGCATCGCCAACGTCCCGGAGTACATCCCCCGTCGCATCGGCGAGATCCTGCGCCCGCCGGTGCTCGTGGGCGCGGCGCTGGGCGGCGTACTGTCGCTGTTGTGGCTGCGCCGCCGCGCGCTCGTCGGGGCGGCCGCCGGCGTGCTGGCCGTGCTCGTGTTCGCCGTCTTCGCCGCGACCGGGCTGCCGATCAACACGCGCTACGCCTTCCTCGCGGCGGCGATCCTCAGCGTGTTCTGCGGCGCCGGCGTGTTCGGCTGGACGCGCCTTGAGCGCGGCGACGGGCGGCGGCGCTGGTGGATGGCAGGCGGGGCGATCGTGCTCGTCGCGCTGATCGCCTACGCGCCGTCCCAGTACCGTTCGGCCCACCGCCAGCTTCAGAACCTGGCGCGCCAGCACAGCATCGAAAACGACCTGCTGGCGCTCGTCGAGAACCACTCGATCACGTTGAGCTGCGGGCCGATAGGCGTCCCCAACCACGCCCCGGTGCCGCTGCTCGCGCTGTACCTGAAGACGAGCCCCGAGAACATCGTCAGCGCCCAGTTCAAGCCGATCTCCTCGGGGCAGTACCTCGACCCCGCCAACAAGGCAGTCGAAGCCGACTACGTGCTCGACCCCAACGACCCCCACCTGCCCGTCAACGTGCCGCCGGGCTTCACCGAGACGCGTTCCAACCGCTCGTGGCTCGTGTTTCAGCGCTGTACGCCGTAGCTCGCAGCTGTGGACCGTGCACCCCTCGTCGAGACTTCGCACACCGGGCGCCGATCGCCGCCGCGACTCCGGTCCGGGAGCTCCCGCTGCGCCTGCCGGGGATCGCTTAAGGCTGCTTCCTTCCGGACCTGACCTGGTTCACAAGCCGACACCGCGCGGGACCCGAACCATCGACGCCCCGAACGACGGAGCGACCGGAGCGGAAAACCCCTCGGAGGGGAGTTCAGCCCCGCTAGAGCGGATTGCGGATACAGGGCACCGCTACCTCCCCGCCTAGCACGGTCCGTGACTGATCCTAACGGAGTCAAGTTCCGTTAGTCTGCGCGCTCGTGAGCTACTTCAACGACTTCCACACCATTCGTTCCCGCGCCGGCCTCAGCCTCGCGACGCTCGCAGCCGGGGTCCTGATCGCCGGCTGCGGCTCGAGCGGCTCGTCCTCCTCCAGCATCGAAGTCGGCTCCGAGAACAAGGCCGACGAAGCACTCGCGAGCTCGAGCTCCTCAGGCTCGAGCTCGCCGTCGACCGCGACGGCCAAGACGCCGACCACCGGCCCGCTCTCCAAAGAACCGTCGGTCACGCCACCCTCCGGCCCGCCGCCGAGCAAACTCGTCGTCAAGGAAATCATCGTCGGCACCGGCCCCGAAGCGAAGGCGGGCGAGACGGTCACCGTCAACTACGTGGGTGTCCTCTACAAGGGCGGCAAAGAGTTCGATGCCTCGTGGAAACGCAACGAACCCTTCAGCTTCGTTCTCGGCCGTGGTCAGGTCATCTCCGGCTGGGACCAGGGCGTGGCCGGCATGAAAGTGGGGGGCCGGCGCGAGCTCATCATCCCGGCGCCGCTCGCCTACGGCGCCAAAGGCTCACCGCCCACGATCCCGCCGAACTCGGCACTGATATTCGTGGTCGACCTGCTGGGAACCTAGGGTTCGCGCAGACCGTCAGGCAACGGCGCCGGCCAGCCGCAGAGCCGTGCGTGCCCTCGCCCTGCCGCTGCTCTTGAGCGGCGCTCTCATCACCGCGGGCTGCGGCGGCACGACCGCACGGACATCGTCGACCGCGGCCGCGCTGGGGCTGCAACGCGAAGACCTGGTCGCCGTCAGCCGTGCGCTGCAGAGCGTCCGTGAGCCAGTTGCACGCGAGGTCTCCGCGACCAAGACGGCATGGCCGCTGATCGCCAACGGCCTGCCCACCACGTCAGCCTCGCTCGCGCGCCCAGCGATCGCCGCCGCAGCCGACAGCGCGGCCGCGGTCAAGGTGGCGGGGCTGCTCGAAGAATCGATGGCCAGCTCCCTGACCGGGCCGGCCTCCCAGCTCGCCGGCCTGTTCTCGGTCTTTAGCGGGCTGACATCGCACGGGTGGCAGCAGATCGTCGCGGCGATCAACTCGATCCAACACGGCTCGCCGGCGGGCGCGCGCTTCGCGCGCGAAAACGTCGCGCTGTACATCGACAGCGTCTACGACGGCCATTTCTCGCTTGCGCAGATCGGCAAGAAGCTGCTGGACGGTTACCACATGCTGGGAGGGCAGAGCGCCTTCGGGACGACCCTCTCGCAGGCCGAAGTGGACGCGCTCGCGAACGCCTACTCCGAAGCCGCCGACCGGCTGCATCCGCATGTGGGCGTGCGTCTGGGCTCATAGGGGCAACTATTCCGGGCACACGATTGGCTTCGTGCCCGCCGGGTTCAGGCACATGTCCGTGCGGCTGGGCAGCTGATCGCGACGGATGCGCAGACGGGTGAACTTGCCGATCTGCGTGTGGTTGGAGACCCACACCTCGAGCACGGCGCCTGCCCGTAATGTGCGCTCGAAGCGATGGAACGTGATCAGGATCGCGCCCGCTCTGCTCTTGGCCCGCGAGGCCGCGACCAGGTGCTGGGAGGAGGTTGGGCATCCGCCGCCGCGACACGTCACCCGGATGCTCGCGCCCACCGGCGCCAGCACCGTCAGAAGGCTGAGCTTGGCGCCGCCGGGGTTGTCGGTGCCGACGATTCTCACGACCGGAAACGGCTGCATCAGTGTCGGCGGCGGCGAGGTCACCGCGATCGTCTCGGCCGCAGTGCTCGAAAGGCCGTGCGCGTCGCTTACGCGTAGCTGCACGACGTGAGCCCCCGGCGTGGAGAACGAAGTCGTGAGCGCCGATTCGCCGTTGCTGAAGGCGCCGTTGCCCAGCAGCGCCCAGGCGAAGCCGGTGATCGGAGCGCCGGCGTCCGTCGAGGTCGAGACCAGCGTGACGGTTTCGCCGGTGTGCGGAGCGGACGGGATCCACTTGAACGAGGCGGCCGGGGCAGGGGGAGCAGAGACCACCGCGGGCGTGACAACCGCTGCCGGCGTGACGGCGAACGTCACCGGTTCGCTCCAGCCGGCTGGGTTTTCGAGTGAGCTCGGCTGAACAGCCACGGCGGTGTATTCGCCGATCGGCAGAGGCGGACTGGCATCGCCGGAGCTCCAACGCGTGCCGGTGCCTTCCGCGCTCGCCGCGGAGACCAATGTGCCTTTCGAAGTCCTCCCTTCGTGGATCTGGACCGTGACGGGTGTGGTGTCGGTCGCGGTGCCGGTGAAGGACGGGGTAGTGTCAGCCGAGGGCGATTTGGGCGAGGCCAGCGTCACCGTGGGCGGGGCCGTATCGACGCTGAATGTGACGGGCGAGCTCGTGGCGGTTTCGAATGCGGAGTTCACATACGTCGCCTGCGCGGTGTAGATACCGTCGTCGAGGCCTTCTGCTGGCCCCAGCAACCATCCGCCGTCAGGCGGGGAAAACAACTGCGTGATCAATTCCTGAATGGCGGTGCCGTCAGCGGTAGGCCCGGCGTAGATTCTGAGCCTCACTTTGCCGCTGCCTTCTTCGGCGAGCCCGCTGAAGTAGGGCGTCGTGTGGTTGCTCACGCTCCCGTTGAGCGGACTCGTGATCGTGACGCTCGGCGGCATTGCGATCGCGGTGCCCAGCGGGCCTGCGGCCATCGTCACGAGCACCGCCGTCAGTGACCGAAATAGCCATCGTGCTGCCCTGCTCATGGAATCGCGCCTAGAGCCATGCCACGCTCGTTGCCCACGCTAACAGCGAAACCGCGTCCTGATCGCGTTTGCAAGCGGAGTGCCAATCGAGACCTCATCATGTATCATTCGCCACTGCATGATGCAGGGAGGCGCGAAGATGGTCGCGCGCAGATGCGCGGCACCGGCAAGGAGGGGACGGCGTATGTATCACGGAACGACGAGGCGTCCGATGCGAACAGCGGGATGGCGAGCACGGACGCTGGGTGTCGTCGTCGCGACGGCGCTCGTGGCCTCCGCGCTCGCCGCGTCTGCGGCGTCGGCGGCGGAACCACCCGCCACCGTCTGGCTGTGCAAGCCGGGGCTGGTCAGCAACCCGTGCCTGAGCAGCGAGGAAACGACGGTCGAATTCGGCAACGGCGCAAGCTTTGTCCAGCATGCCCAGCCGGCGAGCAATCCGCCGATCGACTGCTTTTACGTGTACCCGACGGTGAGCAGCCAGCTCAAAGTCGAAAAAGGCCGTCTCCTGCCGAACGCGAACCTGGAAATCGATCCCGAAGAGACCCAGATCGCCATCGATCAGGCATCGCGCTTCTCGCAGACCTGCAATGTGTACGCGCCGATCTACCCACAGCTGACGCTGTATGCGATCAGCGTCCCGGGGGCAGTCACAGCTGCAGCATCGGAAAAGGCCTACCTCGGCGTGCTGGGCGCGTTCGAGGAATACCTCGCCAAGTACAACGACGGCCGCGGCTTCGTTCTGATCGGCCACTCCCAGGGCGCGCTCATGCTCAAGCAGCTGATCAAGGAACAGATCGATCCCAACCCCACGCTGCGCAAACAGCTGGTGTCGACGCTGCTCTTGGGCGGCAACGTCCTGGTGCCGAAGGGCAAGACCGAGGGTGGCGACTTCAAGAACGTCCCGGCCTGCCAGGATGCCCTGGAGACGCACTGCGTCGTGGCCTACTCAAGCTTCCTCAAAGAACCGCCGGAAGGCTCGGACTTCGGCCGGGTGAACAGCCCACTGCTGGGGAGCGCCCCGACCGAAGAAGAAATCAACAAGCTCGAAGTCCTGTGCGTGAACCCCGCGTTGCTCCTGCAGGGCGATCACGCTGGGCCGCTGCTCCCCTACGAGTCGACGACACCCTTCCCGGGCTTCCTCGGAGGGTTGAAAGATATTCGCGCGCCGAAAGGCCCCACCCCCTGGGTGAGCTACCCGGGGCAGTACACAGCCCAGTGTGAGCACGCCGGCGGCGCGAGCTGGCTGCAGCTGACGGACGTTGGTCCCGCAGGCGACACCCGCGAACAGGTCAGTGAAGTCCTCGGGCCGCTGTGGGGGACGCACCTGGTCGATATCAACGTCGCACTCGGCAACCTCGTCGGTCTCGTCGCTCTCGAGGCACAGGTCTACCGCTTGGAAGCCTTCTTCCACCGGTTCTCACAGGGCTGAGGCACCAGCGCACGTCTGACGCCTCGGTGCGACGATGTCGCGTAGTGACGCGCCGCGAACGAATGATCGTCCTCGCTCTGCCTCTGGCGCTCGCCGGATGCGGTAGCAGCGGGTCCACGCCTGCGGCCACCTCACAGCAACTGGCCGTCAGGACGCCGCTGGCGGCGAGCACCCGAGCAGCCTCCGCGAAAGTCCGGCTGGTGAAGGTCGGCAGCTTCTCCGAACCCGTGGGCGTCACGGGGGCGCCGGGCGATCCGAGCCGGGTCTTCGTTGTCCAGCGGGCCGGCCAGGTGATGTTGATGCTAGACGGCCACACGCTGACTCAACCGTTCCTCGATATCACCAGATTGGTCTATTCGCAGGGGAGCGACGAGCAGGGGCTGCTGGGGCTCGCGTTCGCTCCTGACTACGCGCGCAGCGGCCTCTTCTATGTGGACTACACGATCGCCGGCAACGACATCATGGTCGTTCAATACCAGCGCTCGGCCGGAAACGCCGACCTCGCGAACCCTGACAGCGCACGCGTCGTGCTGAGGATCGACCACGACAAGTACACGAACCACAACGGTGGACAGCTCGCGTTCGGACCGCATGGCGACCTCTATATCGGTGTGGGCGACGGCGGCAGTGAGGATGACCCTGAAAACAACGGGCAGAACACCGACACGCTGCTCGGCAAGATCCTGCGGATCGACCCGTCACCAAGCGGCGGCTACACGGTCCCGCCCAGCAATCCGTTCGTCGGCCAGTCCGGCAAGCGGCCCGAGATCTGGGCCTACGGGCTGCGCAACCCCTGGCGCTTCTCGTTTGATCACCTGACTGGCGACATGATCATCGGCGATGTCGGCCAGGACCTGCAGGAGGAGGTCGACTTTGCGCCGAGCGGAACCGGCGCGGGCGCCAACTACGGCTGGAGCATCTGGGAGGGAGACCGCCGCAACAAGCCCGGCCGTGCACCGAACGCCGTGTTCCCGGTCCTCATCGCGCGGCACAGCAACGGCTACTGCGCGATCATCGGCGGCTACGTCGTCCGTGACCGATCGCTCCCCGGCCTCTACGGGCGCTACCTGTTCGGCGACTACTGCCGTCCGCAGATCGAGTCGGTGAAGCTCAGCCGCGGGCGCGCGAGCGGCCTTCATGCCACGGGCTTGACCGTCAGCGGCACATCGTCGTTTGGAGAAGACGCCAGTGGACACATCTACGTAACGTCACTCAATGGGCCCGTCTACCGCATCGCGAGCGGCTGATCGCGCTCGCGACTCGTCCGCTCCGGAATCGACGCCCCGAGGGCAGCTCGCACACGGAGGGGAACGACCGTAGAATCCGGCCAGAAGGGCGCGTAGCTCAGTGGGAGAGCGCTCGCTTCACACGCGAGAGGTCGCAGGTTCGAAACCCGCCGCGCCCAT
>CAVXHC010000018.1:0-120722 GCA_963761355.1 uncultured Solirubrobacteraceae bacterium | reverse complement strand
CCCTTCACGAGAGTGCGCTTCAAGGGCTCGTCAAGGCCGCGGATGAACCCCTGACCGCCTCGCGCGGACAGCCAGAAGCCGGTCGCCGCGAGCGGCGATACGTCGGGCGCGAACGTATCCTCTTTACGACGCGCGAGCGCATCATCTCGGGCGACTTCCGCATGCTGCGCGCGCCCTCAGACCCTCCGGAGTGCAGAAAACGCAGCGAGATCGATCCACCTGCGCCCTTCTTCGCCCTCGAGATCGAGTTCGACCTGATCGCGCTCTCTGCCGGCGTAGTCGACAGCGACGCCGACTCCTGAGAAACGCGCGCGGAGCTGCCACTGCGGTCATCTCGGAGGTGGGGGGCCTGCCGCTCCCGGGTGCCCAGCTGCCGCTCTCGGGTGCCCTATTGGCCGCCGCTCTCTCGGCGAGGCATCCGGGCGAGGCACCCAGCTGCCCGCTCGCTCCCGGAATTTGGCTCTGCAGCTGGCCCGAGGAAGGGGGTCCCCACCTCTCAGCTTCGCTTCGATCCGGGGACCCCCTTCCTCGACCAACACATCACAGATGTTTATGGCGAGGCCAGATGCAGAGTGGTGAGCGGGAGCGAGCGGGCAGCAGGGCGTGCAGCGAGACGAGAAACGATACGAGACGGCGATCGGCCAATTAGCGGGACAGTCGGGTCGGCGTGTGGAATGGTCGCGTGGTGACAACCGGTGTGGCGGGATACTCCGGCTGCTGTGGCAAGTGGAGGGTGCGTCGTTGGGATCGGGGGCGGCGGACTCGGCGAGCGGGCACTCGACCTCGAGGCAGCGACTGGCCATCAGGTCAGACGTGAGGCTTGCGACAGCGTCGACGGGGAGCGGTGGTGGCGCTTCCTTCATGGCTGCTGGGTCGCTCGCTTAGGCGATCCACTCCGTGGAGGGGAGCGTCGCTCCCGTCAGGCGCCGGCGAGCAGGATCGCACGCGCCTGGAGGAGCGGCAGGACGCGCGGCCGGGGATCGGTTTGCGCAGCGAGCACGTTGCTCGGCTTTCTAGGTGATGGCCACCGGGACAGCCGCCCTTGACGAGCGCACGCGACATTCGGGAAGTATGAGCACGCAGCCGACCACTGCTGTGCCCGCGCCACTCACAGCCGCCGACGTTCTGTGCGCGGGCGAGGTCGCCGAGCTGCTCCATGTACCCGTCAGCACCGTCCACAATTGGGCACGCCGCGGGTTGCTGCCGTCACGGAAGATCGGCCGGCGTCGGCTCTACATCCGCCAGCAGATCGAAGCGGTGCTGCTAGGCGGAGACAAGCTCCGGTGACGCCGGCTCGAACGCGCGCGTGAAGATCTCCGCCTGCTCAGATGCGGGTCGTGCGTGCAGATAGCGTCCGGTCGTGGCGAGGTCGCTGTGCCCCATCACCGCCTGGATCGTCACGAGGTCCACGCCAGCAGCAGCCAGCAGCGACCCGTAGGTGTGTCGCAAGTCGTGGAAGCGCAGCGGCCGCAGACCGGCAGCGTCACGAGCTCGCTTGAAGCGTCTACGAAGGGCCGACCCGTCGAGATGTCGTCCAAGCGCATTGCAGAACACGAGCTCGTTTTCGCCGATGAAGTTCTCGCGCTTGCTCAAACGATCCAGGGCCACCGCAGCTTGGTCTGGTAGCGGAACGCGACGGACGCGGCCACTCTTCGTGGAGGATTCGACGCCATCGCTCATCGCGCGGCTGATCGTCAGCGCATGGCCGGCGAAGTCCACATCCCGCCAGCGAAGCGCGAGCAGCTCTCCGAGCCGCAGGCCGGCATAGGCGGCCACACGGACAAACTCGGAGTCCTGGGCATCGTCTGCACGCTCTGCCTCCTCGGGGTCCAGCTCGCGATGCAGACCATCGGCGAGCGCTCTGCCCAGGGCCTCGATCTCCTCCGGGGAGTAGAAGACCAGCGGCGCCCGATCGGGCTCGCGACGCTTGTCGGTCAGCAGCGCGGGATTGCTCTCGAGGCCAAAGGTGTCCTCTTTGGCGCCGTAGTTGAGTACGGACACGATCACGGCACGAAACTTGTTGACCGTGCTGGGTGAAGTGCCGGTGTCGCTGACCTTGGTCAGGAGCGCGTTGACCTCACGGGTCGTCAGCTTGCTCGCCGGTCGATCCCCGAGAGCCGCCATTACATGCCCGTTGATGGTTCCGCGGCCACGTCGGTAGGCGGTGCCCGCCTCTGCGAGCGTGCTTCGGTGATCGCGCATGGTGGACGGCTTGGCGCCCTTGACCTTCTCGAGCCAGTCCAGGTACTCGTGGGCGACTTCGCGGAACGTGACCCCGGCCTCTCTGCGTTCGCGTTCCACCCGGTCGACTTCGCGAGCATCGGCGACGTAGGCGGCGACGATCTCCGCGGCGGCCACATGGGCGCGGCGTTCGTCGTAGAAGCCCTCCTGAATTCGTCCACGACGTGGACGCCAGCCATCCGCGCCACGCTGCAACCAGGCGGGGCCGATACGCCGTTTGACCTGCCGCCCCTGGTAGCGAAACTTGGCTTCGAAGTAGGGCGTGTCGCGGCCCTCAACGATGATGATCGATGCGCTGGGATTCGTGCTCATGGAGAGGGTGTACCCGATTGAGTACCAGCAGAGTACCAGCCCGAGCGGCGTACCGCTTTGAGTACCCAACCGACCTCATCATCAGCAAATTAGGGCCATCAGGGGCCCTCGGGCCGCCCGTACCTGCGGGCCTCGGCTGTCCTTTCCGGCTTTGCCATGGCGAAGGTCGAGGGTTCGAATCCCTTCATCCGCTTTCTGTTGTGTGTCAGGACATGCCGGACAGGTGTGTCGGGACATGGGAGACACGCTGAGGGCCGCGCGAGAGGCTGGTAGATGCGCGTGGGATCGAGCGTCAGCTCGCCCTCGCGGGTCTCACCGGGGCGGCTTCCCGAAGTCCCGAGGACCGAAAACACCTCGCAATTTGCGAGCTTTTAGTCATCCAAACTTGTGTAGTTCGCTGCATAACGGGTGATACGCACCAAGAGGGCATTAATGCGCGTCAAAACTGGACACCCGTTCAAAGCTGCCTGCACAGGGAGAACCGTCACTACGGCGCGTTCAGTCGTCGCCCTGCGCATCGCGTTGCCGCTCGTGGGCCTCGTCTGCGCAGCGGGTTGGGCCGCGCCAGCCCTAGCGGCGAGCCCGGCAGATGGCATTCTCGGCGGGCTTGGCCAGGCCGTCGCCAAACAGGCCGAGACGGCCAGTGCCGCCACCTCTGCTGTCGGCGAAGCGGCTGCCACGACTGTGTCGCCGATCTCCTCCCAAGGGTCATCAGCGGACGGCTCGCCTTCGACTCCCGGCGTGTCGGCGGACCCGTCGGCCGTCTCTTCCCCGACCACGGTCTCCGTCGCCAAGACCATCCCCTCGGCCACCGGCGTCATTCCCACGGCCAGCAAAGCGGTCGCCGGTGTGGCGTCCACGCTCAGCGCCACCACCGCCAACACCATCCCCTCGGCCACCGGCGTCATCATTCCCACGGCCAGCAAAGCGGTCGCCGGTGTGGCGTCCACGCTCAGCGCCACCACCGCCAACACCATCCCCTCGGCCACCGGCGTCATCATTCCCACGGCCAGCAAAGCGGTCGCCGGTGTGGCGTCCACGCTCAGCGCCACCACCGCCAAGACCATCCCGTCGGTCGGCAGCGTCATCCCGACGGCTAGCAGGGTGGTCATTGGTGCGGTGTCCTCGCTCGGCGCCGGGACCGCCACGATCATCCCGTCGGCTGGCAGCGTCATCCCCGCGGCGGCCGGCGCGGTCACTGGTGCGGCGTCGTCGCTCTCCGCCACGATCATCGCCTCGACCAGCAGTGTCATCCCCGCGGCAGGCACGGCGATCACCAGTGCGGCGTCCTCGCTCACTCAGCTCACGGCCCCGACCGGCCCCAGCACAGTCGGCTCAACGCTCGGCGAGACGGTTGGGCAGGTCACGAATGGGATCACAGCCGGCGCCCTCGGGCAGCTCGACACGACGGCCGCTGGCACTCCCGGTCGCGTCACGAACGGGACGGGCACCGGCACGTTTGCGACGGGGCTCGGCTCGACACTCGGTTTGCCTCCTGCTGCGATTTCGCCCAGCTCTTCACCGAGCCTCCCCGCGGGCCCAATCGTCTCGAATCTCCCGCCCGGCCACGATCTGCGAAGCGGCAACGGTGGACCCACGCTGAGCTCCCATCGGCTTTGGGGGTCGATGCTCTCCGCCGCCGGCCCTGGGGGGTCGACCGCTTGGAACGAGCTCATGATCACTCGAAGTGGTCCCCGATCTCTTGGCGGCGTCTCCGCCGCCTCAACTCCGGCCAATTCCTCTCCGCATCTCGCACCGTCAGGAGCCGTGTCGTCAAGCGGCGCCGGATCGTCTGGCGGCTCAGGTTTCCCAGTCTTCCTCCTCCTTGCGAGCCTCTTGTTGCTGGGGGCTCTGCAGGCAAGGCGCCGGCTACGGCTCGCGAGCGAGTCGTGCTGCGCGGCGCCGTTCCTCTTGATGCCCGAGCGCCCCGGCTAGCTCCTCCGGGCGACTCATCGGCCTGGGCCCGTCGCGGGCCCAGCGCCTCGGATCCGACGCTGAGGGCTTGCCCCTCTCGAGGAGGGTCCTCGGTAATCAAGTCAAAAGCTCGAAAGGAGCTAGTCAATGAAACGCCATTGCATCGCCATGGCAGCGAGCGTCTGCGCTCTCGCGCTGGTACCCAGTTCTGCGCTCGCGGCCAACCCGGGAGGTGGTGTGCTCGAAAGCCTGATCAAACAGGTCCAGACCACCACCGGCACAAACGCGATTCCGTCGGCTGCCAGCGCAACCAGCTCGACGCCGACGGACATCAACGTCCCCCCGCCAGTCAACGCCCCTGGATTGAACGGCGGACAAGACAACGGCCAGGGCCCGAACAGCCAGAACGGCCAGGGCCCGAACGGCCAGAACGGCCAGGGCCCGAACGGCCAGAACGGCCAGGGCCCGAATAGCCAGAACGGCCCGAACAGCCAGAACGGCCAGGGCCGGTCCTGCAAGAGCAACCCTGGACAGCCAGGCAACAACGGCCAGGGCAACTATGGCCAGCAGGGCAAGAACGGCCAGGGCGACTACGGCCAGCAAGGCAAGAACGGCCAGGGCAACTACGGCCAGGGCAACTACGGCCAGCACGGCAAGAACGGCCAGGGCAACTACGGCCAGCACGGCAAGAACGGCCAGGGCAACTATGGCCAGCAAGGCAAGAACGGCCAGGGCAACTACGGCCAGCAAGGCAAGAACGGCCAGGGCAACTATGGCCAGCAAGGCAAGAACGGCCAGGGCAACTACGGCCAGCAAGGCAAGAACGGCCAGGGCAACTACGGCCAGCAAGGCAAGAACGGCCAGGGCAAGTACGGCCAGGGCAACTACGGCCAGCACGGCAAGAACGGCCAGGGCAAGTACGGCCAGGGCAACTATGGCCAGCAAGGCAAGAACGGCCAGGGCAAGTACGGCCAGGGCAACTACGGCCAGCACGGCAAGAACGGCCAGGGCAACTATGGCCAGCAAGGCAAGAACGGCCAGGGCAAGTACGGCCAGGGCAACTACGGCCAGCACGGCAAGAACGGCCAGGGCAAGTACGGCCAGGGCAAAAACGGCCAGCGCAACTACGACCAGGGCAACTATGGCCAGCAGCGCAACCACGGCCAGGGCAAGTACGGCCAGGGCAACTATGGCCAGCAGCGCAATCACGGCCAGCGCAACCACGGCCAGGGCACATCCGGTCATGGCAAACACCGCCGTGGCAATTCCGACCATGGCAAGTACTGCCAGGGCCAGACTGGCCACCAGGGCAATCATGGTCAGACTGGGTACGGCCAGAGGCAGAATCGCCGGGGCAAGCACCGCCGTGGCGAGCATCGCTCGTGCAATCGCGCACGGCCGGCGTAACTATCAGGCAACTGAATAGGGCCGGTCAACGGCATTAGGCATGAGGCGTCCCGGGCTCGCACGGGGCGCCTCATCCGCCCGCGCTTCGCGCGCAGTTGAGCCTGCCGGTGCTCAAACCCGATTCTGCGGTGGTCGCGTGTGTTTTGGACGCGATCAGCTCGTAGTGTCGCCGGCTCTGCCAATGATCGGAGGCGCCTGGTGCTCGGGACGTGCCGTGAGGATGGCGGCCTAGCTAGAATGCGCTTCGGCGCGCTCGGGAGCGGCCACGAAGGCGGGGGCCCTGGTCGTGGTCCAGTTCCGCAGGAAGTCGCCGGTGGCGTCCGCGTCCAGGGGCTTTGCGAACAGGAAACCCTGGCCGCTGTCGCACTGCTCGTCCTGCAGCAGGGCCAGCTCCTGCTCGCGCTCGATGCCCTCCGCCAGCGTCTCGATCGACAGCGCCTTGCCAAGTTGCACCAGCGTGTGGATGAGGGTCTCGCCCTCGGGGTTGAGCGTCAGCCGCGAGATGAACGAGCGATCGATCTTCAGCGCGTCGACCGGGAACTGCTGGAGCTGGGCCAGCGATGAGTATCCGGTTCCGAAGTCGTCAATCGCAATGCGCACGCCCACGTCCTTCATGACGCTCAGCCGCCGCGCGACCGCGTCGGGGTTTCGCATCAGCGTCGTCTCGGTGACCTCCAGCGTCAGCGCGCCCGCCTCAAACCCGGTCTCTGAGAGTGCTCGCTTGACACCCGTGACCAGCTCGTCGTCGTCGAGCTGGCGCCCGGAGACGTTGACGGCCATGCCGATCCGATGCCCGGCGGCCCGCCAGATCGCACCCTGACGGCAGGCCTCGTTCAGAACCCACGTGCCGACCCCGATGATCAGTCCTGTCTCCTCCAGCAGCGGGATGAAGTCGTTGGGCTGGACGATCCCTCGCGTCGGGTGCCTCCACCGGATCAGCGCCTCGACCCCGGTCGGGGTCATGTCGGTGAGATCGAATGTGGGTTGGTAGTTCAGGAAGAACTCGCCGTTCGCGAGGGCCTGGCGCAGATCCATCTCGAGCTCCATTCGACTCTGGATGGCGTCCTGCATGTCGGACTCGAACACGACGTAGCGGTTCTTGCCGTCCCACTTGGCCCTGTACATGGCGATGTCGGCGTCACGGAGGAACTCCTCGGGGGATCCGCTCTCGCCCATAGCGATGCCGATGCTCGCCGTCACGGTCGGGCGCGTGGCCGCTGTGCCTGCGAGCTCAAAGGGCTCGCTGAGTACCTCGAGCAGACGCTCGGCGATCGGCTCGGGTCCCGCCGCCAGCGAGACCTCTTCGGCCACGATCACGAATTCATCCCCGCCGATGCGCCCCAGGGCGTCGGCCTCACCCACGACGCTTTCAAGCCGTCCGGTGACCGCTCGCAGGAGCTCGTCGCCGGCCTCGTGACCGAGGGCGTCGTTGATGCTCTTGAAGTTGTCGAGATCGACGAACAGCGCGGCGATCGGACTCTTGTGGCGGTGGGCGCGCACGAGCATCTGCGCGACGCGGTCCAGCATCAGCGTTCGATTCGGCAGCCCGGTGAGCGGATCGTGGGTGGCCATGAACGCGAGCTCCTCCTGACGTCGGGCGAGCTCCTCATCGGTTCGCAGTCGCTCGCTCTCAAAGCACTCGCAGATGCGGACAAGTGTCACGTCTAGGCTGAGCTGCAGCATCGACAGCGCCTCATGCAGCCCCTCAGGCGTGGCGCCAGCGCTCGGCTGCCTGGCGCAATCGCGCAGTATCTCTGCAGCCGTGTCCTGCCACAGAAGGCAGCGCCTCGTGACCTCCTGCAGCGACGCCGCGCGGTGGGCCGCCAGCTGCCCGAAGATGTCCCCGGTTTCCCGAGCTGCCGGGTGGGTTACCTCGAGGCCGTCCCCGGCGATCCAGCGGGCCACCGCGACCGTGGAGATCTTGCAGATGCGCTCAAAGCTGTCCTGGATGAGGGTGTCGACGACCTGGCCCGATCTGGCGGTTCGCTCGATCGTCAGCGTCACGACGTCCTCGGCGCGCGCCTGCAGCGCCCTGCCGAGGCGCGTGAGATCGCCCGCGAGCTGCGCCACCGGCTCGGCCGGCACGAGCGCCAACGCAGCCGGCGGCTGCGGCGTCGGTCGCGCCGGGTCCTCCCTGGGGCTCGCTTCGTGACCTGCCATGTCAGCTGAAGCGTCGGCTCCGCCCCCGCCGTCCTTGAGGATATTCGGCTCTAGTAAACGGTTAATCGCCGCTCAGCGGTCGCATACCGCGGCACATAGCGGCCGCCGTCGCCGCGCGCCAAGAGCCCCATCAGCTCAAGTTCGCTCAGCGCAAGCAGCGTCTCTGTCGCGTCCTCGCCGCCGCCCGCCAGCTTCGCCGGCGTGTCTCTTCCGGCGCCCACCAACTCGAGCGTCGCCCTCAGCCGGGGCTCGAGGCCCAAGTCCGCGTCGGCGCCAGCGGTCAGCGGCCCGGCGAACTCTGCGCTCACCTCGCAGAGCAGCTCCAGCGCGTCCGTGGGTCCTCTCACCAGGTGCGCACCGGCCATCAGCAGCGCGTGCGTCCCAGCTGACGCGTGCGAGGTCACCCGACCGGGGACGGCCGCGACGGTCCTTCCCAGTGCCCGCGCAGTCAGCGCACCTGCGAGTTCGCGCGGGCTGTCCCGCGCCTCCACCACCACCGTCAGCTCCGCCAGCCTCGCGAGGATGCGCTCGCCTGCCGCCTGCGTCCAGCGCCTCGGTCTGCAGCCGGCGGGAAGCTCTGCGACGGCGCACCCAGCCTGACCGGCGCGCCGATACAGCGAGCGTCGTCTGGCGGGACAGGCGACGTCCAGGCCGCCGGGCATCACCGTCACGGTACTGCCGCCGGCCTCGAGCGCGCCCGCCAGCGCGGCGACCGCGATCCCGTCGGACAGCTCGCCGGCGACCGTCACCCCGCCGGCCGCCAGGCCCCGTGCGAGGGCCTTGGCCATCTCCATGCCGTAGTCGCTCGCCCGGCTTGAGCCGATGATGGCGACGGTGGGCGCACTCGTCAGCACTCGCAGTCTCTCGACCCCGCCAGCGACGTTCAGCATCCTCGGGGCGCCGGCGTCCAGCAGTGTCGCCGGGTAGGTGGGGGCGTGACGACAGACCGCCTCCACGCCGCATGAGCCCGGCACGTCACGAACGTCGAACTGCGCCAAAGCGGCGGTCAGCTCGCTCCGGCGTCTACCCCCGACGGCCCGCACAAGGTCCTCGTCACTCAGCTCCAGCAGCTCGAACAGTCGCCCTCGATCGCCGCATTGATACTCGAGCGTCGCGCTCAGCGCCGACAACAGCCAGCTTCGAAGCACGCAGCTCTCACACGCCTGCGAGCCGGCCGTGAGCGAGCCGGCGCTCATGCGGCTCGGCTTCCCTCAAGGCCGGCTTCGGGGCGGAGCGCCAGCGCGGCGCCGACATCGCGTGCGCGCACCCGCTCGCTGCCGTTGAGGTCGGCGATCGTTCTGGCCACGCGCAGCAGGCGGTGCTGACCGCGCGCGCTCAGCAGTCCGCTCTCGCCGGCTCGCTGGAGCAGCTTCTCGCCCGCTCCGTCGAGTCTCACGTGCTTCAACAGAGTCCGCACATCCATGTGCGCGTTGATGCTCACGGCGTCATCGCGCAGTCGCAGCGCCTGGCGCTCGCGTGCGAGCGCCACCAGCTCACGGGCTCTCTGCGAGCTCGTCAGCGGCGCCGCGCTCAAGCCGTGCGCTCCGTCGCGCTCGAGATGTATGAGCAGGTCGATGCGATCGAGCAGGGGACCGCTCAGCCGGCGGCGGTGGCGTGCCATATCGGCTTCGCTGCATCTGCAGCGCTCGTCGTCCCCGGCATAGCCGCACGGACAGGGGTTGGTGGCGGCGACCAGCATGAAGCGGGCCGGATACACAGCCGAGTGCCTCGCCCGCACGACCGCCACCCGTCCGTCCTCGAGCGGCTGACGGAGTGCCTCCAGTGTGGGCCTGGCGAACTCCGAGAGCTCATCGAGGAACAGCACCCCGTTGTGCGCGAGCACCACCTCGCCCACCCACCTGCTGCGCGCGCCACCGACGAGGCCGGCCGTGGTGATCGAATGATGGGGCGCCCGGAAGGGCCGCATGCTCGCAAGAGCGCCAGCGAGCTCGCCGGTGATGCTGTGGATGCGAGTCACTTCGACCGCCTCCGCGCGGCTCAGCGGCGGAAGGATCGAGGCACTCCGCTGGGCCAGCATCGTCTTGCCGGTCCCCGGGGGCCCGCTCAACAGGCTGTTGTGCCCACCGGCGGCGGCGACCACGAGCGCCCTGACCGCGTGGTGCTGGCCGCGCACCTCGCTCAGGTCGGGCCCGCTGGGCGATGGCGCATCCGCTGTGCGGGTGGCTGCGCCGGCAGGGGGAAGCGAATCGCCCGCGCCGCCCTGAAGGACGCGCACGGCGCTGCTCAGCCGCTCGGCGACCGCCACCTCGAGGCCCTCGATGAGCGTCGCCTCGCGCGCGTGCGCGCCGGCGAGAACCAGCGCGCTCAGCCCGGCCTCGCGCGTCGCCTGCGCCACAGCCAGCGTCCCCTGGCAGGCGCTCACGTCGCCGCCGAGGGCCAACTCCCCAAACAGTGCGTGGCTCTCGAGCCGCTCTCGCGGGAGCTGACCGCTGGCGGCGAGCACGGCGCACGCCAATGCCAGATCAAGGCCGGGGCCGGCCTTCGGTATGTCCCCCGGCGCGAGGTTTGCGGTGATCCGCCGCGCGGGGAACTCATAGCCGGAGTTGCGTATCGCCGAGCGCACCCGCTCGCGTGCCTCGCGCACCGCCGCGTCGGCGAGACCGACGATCGCGAACGCGGGCAGCCCCGGGCGGATGTCGACCTCCACCGTCACGTGGCGCGTGTGCAGGCCTTCGATCGTGAACGTGTGTGCTCGGGCAAGCATCGGCGTGCGCTCCTGTCCGCTGGGCGGGACGGAGACGATCACGCTAGGCCGGGATTGGGACGGGACTCTCGGAGGAGGGTCACGCGGTCCGCGCTGAGGCCGTCCGCGAGGACGGCCTCACCTATTCATCGCTTCACTGCTGCGGCGCGCTACAACCCGGCGGGGTGGCGTGCCACGAAGCCGGCAGTCGAGGTCATGCTGTCGGACCAGCGCGAGCCCGTCTCCTGTAGGGCGACGGTGTCGAAGCGTTTGCCGTCCACCACCATGAACGCATGCTCGGCGTTCGCGTAGATCGTGATGTCCCGGCCGGGGCCCGGTTCGCCGTAGGACTCAAGTCCGGTCGAGTCCTCGGGCGAGCTGAGGAGACCTGCGCCGTGCAGCGCATATGAGACCGATCCGGAGCAGTCGTAGCCGGTCGACTCAAACGAGCCGTGGCCGCCGCCCCACACGTAGGGCCTCGTCGCGATTTCATCGCCGGCCGCGATCACCCGCGAGACAACGCTCGAGGAGTCGCCTTCGCCCCCGCCCGCCGTGCTCGTCGTGGACCCGCCTCCCGAGCTCACGTCCACCATCGCAGAGCGGGGTGGGGTGAGCGTTTCCTCGCCGTTCACACCGAGCAGGCTCCACGTCTCGGGACCGACGACGCCATCCGGGGTGAGCCCGTGACGCGCCTGCAGGCGGCGCACCGCCGCCTCCGTGTCCGGCCCGAATTCGCCATCCACCGGCAGCTTCAGCGCCGACTGTAGTCGCTGCACCGCGCCGGCGCCGCCGGCGGCCGGCGCTTCGCCGGGCCCCGACGTGTCGACCGCCTCGATGATGTGGGGGCCGCTGGCGGGCTTGTGGACGATCGCGGACGGCGGCGGCGTCAGCGTTTCCTCGCCGCTCACACCGATCACGTTCCACGTCTCAGGGCCGACCACGCCGTCGGGGGTCAGCCCGTGGCGGGCCTGCAGACGCTGGATCGCCGCCTCGGTTTCAGGGCCGAATTCACCGTCGACCGGGAGTTTCAGCGCGGCCTGCAGACGCTGCACGGCGCCGGCGCCGCCGGCGGGTGCTTCCGTGTTCGGCGCTTCACCAAGCGCGGAGTTGTCGCTCACCTCGACGCTCCCTGCGGACGCGTGGCCTTGCGCCGTGGGCGACTGGGGGAGAGCCGAGGGCGGTGGCGTCAGCGTTTCCTGGCCGTGCACGCCGAGCACGCTCCAGGTCTCGGGACCGACCACGCCGTCCACGGCAAGCCCGTGGCGTGCCTGCAGGCGGCGGACCGCGGCCTCGGTTTTGGGCCCGAAGTCGCCGTCGGCGGTCAGGTGCAGGGCGCTCTGAAGCTGCGCGACCGCGTCGCCGCTCGTCGTTTCAGCGGCGCCGTTGGATTCCGAGGGCTGGCCCGACTGGGCCCCAGATTCACCCGGCAGCACGGTCTGGACGCTGGCCGTAAAGGCGCGGCCGCTGGCCTGGCCGCGCAGCGCGGCGCTCGTGAAGGGGCCGACCACCCCGTCGACCGTGAGTCCTGAGCGTGCCTGGAACGCGCGTACCGCTGCTTCGGTTTCCGGGCCGAAGATGCCATCGACTTTGATCGAGCCGAGAGCGCGCTGAAGGAGTTCCACCTGCCTGCCTTCGCTGCCCGCGCTCAGCGAGATCGTGTGTTCGGTCGTGGTCGGCGGTTCGGGGTTCGCGCCTGCGTTGATCGTGGCCTGCCCGTCCGCGAGCCCGGCGGTCGGCCCGACCGTGAGCGCGGCGAGCGCGCCGAGGGAGATTCGCTTTGCCCGCGTGCCCGCGGGCACGAACCGCAGCTCGGCCGCGCGCCGGCGCGCACGCGAGCGCCCCAGCGACAGCTCCCACGGTTGCTCCTCGGCGAGATCGCGCCCTTCGCGCCTGTGGCCGCGCGCGTCCAGCAGCGCCGACAGGGAGTTGCTTGCGTTGTGGCGGGCACGTCTGCGACCGGTGCGCGCACGTCGTGCGCGGGAGCGCTCGAGCGAAGCGTCCCAGGGGTCGACAACGGCAAGATCACGCGGGAATCCCGACATGCTAAAGGCGTCCTTTCTCCATTTGCTTGGCGCCTACGGGGTTAGCTGTCGGGCTCGCGTAAGCTTCTCACTCACGCTACGCCACACCTTGTGGCGATTCGCCCCCGCAGCCGGCTTCGGCTGCATTTGGGTCCCCCGCTCCTCCACCCCTTGGGGTGAAGAACTCGGCACGAACGGGGGCAAACTAACAGATTTCCCTGCAAGATGCATTACATGGGGAGGTTTGCAAAGGTTTTTGCCGACGGCCAACGGGCGCGATAAGCGGCTCACGTTGATAACTTCGCCTTGTCATGCGTAAACAGGGCCTCGACCCCCGCCTGCTCCTCTCGCTGCTTGCGCTCGTCGTGATCGCGGGCGGCGTGGCCCTGCTGACCGTCGGCGGCTCCTCGGCCCAGCAGACGCAGCGGGCGCAGGCCAAGCTGGCAAACCTGGACGCCGAGGGCCTGCTCTCACCGGTTGCTCCGGCGCCCCCGCTCGCGCTTCGCAACTACCTCGGTCAGCCGATCAACATCGACTCCTACCGGGGTAAAGCGGTGCTCGTGACCTTCCTCTACACAAACTGCCCGGACATCTGCCCGTTGATCACATCCCAGCTGCGAGTTGCTCAGAACCTGATGGGTCCGAGCGTGTCCTCCAAAGTGCAGATCATCGCCGTGTCGGTCGATCCGCGCGGGGACACGCCCAAGGCGGTGGCGGCCTTTCTCGCGCGCCATGAGATGACGGGCCGCATGCAGTACCTGATCGGCTCGGCCTCTGAACTCGCGCGTGTGTGGAAGGCGTGGGGGGTGGGCTCCGAACGCGACGCCCAGCAGCCGCAGTTCATCAACCACTCGGGTCTCATTTACGGCATCACCGCCTCCGGCAAGCGGCTGTCGATCTACGCCGCGAGCTTCCAGCCCTCGGAAATAGCCCACGACGTGCCGCTCTTGGCCGCGCGCTGATCGCAGCGCGATGGCTCGGCACCGGCGAGCACTCGGCTTCACCGTGGCGGCGGCCGGCCTCGTCGCGCTGATCGTCTTCGGGCTTGCCTCCCAGCGCTCGGCCTCGATCGGACACCCCGCACCGGCGCTGCCGCGCGAACATCTCGCCGGTCCACCGGCGACGCTTACGAGCCTGCTGAGCGCGGCCGCCGGGCGCCCTGCGCTGGTGGTGTTCTGGGCGAGCTGGTGCGGACCGTGTGCGCGCGAGGCGCCGGCGCTCGAGCGCATCGCAGACAGCGACGCCGGACGCAACCGGCTGGTCGGCGTGGACTGGAGCGATGCCGCCTCCGGGGCACGTTCGTTCATCCGCCACTACGGCTGGACCTTCCCGATCCTGCGCGACGCCGAAGGGACGGTCGGAGACGACTATCACCTGACCTCATTGCCGACGACGTTCGTGCTCGACGGCCACGGTCGTATCGAGGCGCAGCTGCATGGACCCCAGGACGAAGCCTCCTTCAAGCGGGCGCTTGAAGGCAGCGGCTGAAGGGCGGGCGCGTCGTTCCGATGGCGGCGTTGCAGGAACCGCGTGCGGGTCGGCGCGCCGCGCTACCAGCTGCCGTTCTGGCAGCCGCCGCCCGCGGACCCGCTCACTCCCGTGGGGGTGCAGGTGCGTGTGGTGATCCCGCTCGGTTCCCTCGTATAGGAGAACGTGTGGCCGTCGGTCGCTTCCGCGGTCACCGTATATTCTTGATACGGCGCAGCCGCGACCGTCACCGTCTTCAGGCATGCGTTGATCGTGCTCGGGCATGACGGAATCGTGTTCTCGTAGGACTGCAGCGCCGCAACCGTCATGCCCTGGTAGTTGCCGGAATGGTCAGTCGCATAGGTCTCCGCGGCGGTTTGAGCTGCGTGTGCCAGCTCCTTGCCCGCCGAATCCGTCGCCTTGCTCTTCTGGCTCAGGAACGAGGGTATGGCGATCGCCGCGAGCACGCCGATGATGAGGATCACGACGAGAAGCTCGACGAGCGTGAAGCCCCGCTCGCCACGCGTCCGTTGGAGAGCTGTGAGAAGCATCTGCCGGATCTATCGGCCGCGAACACATAACGCTTAAGCAACGACGCAGTAACACGGCAGAGGGGCGGTGGCGAGTGCCGAGGCCCACCTCCTTGAGGGACTCCGGCCAGCCGATTCCTACCCGCCCCCTCGGCCCAGAACTCAGACCCCGGGAGCCTTGCTGGGCTCTGTCAGCGCCCATACCAGCGACGCCTGCCGCCGTCGGGCACGGCGCCGATGAAAAAGCCGATGAGCCACAACAGCAGAGCGATGATCAGGACGTACCAGAGAACGTTCACCGCGAAGCCGAGGCCTCCGAATATGGCCAGGATGAGCACGAGTGCCACTAGCGCAACCATGTTGCAACCTCCCCTACCTAGATTGCGACGGAGTATCCGCCGTTGTTGGGGTTGCCCGCAACGCCTTCAGCGCAAACCTCCGGCGGGCATGCAATACGGTGCGGCGGGCCCTGGAGCTTGGGGGGACAGTCCCAGGGCCGCACCACACTGTAAACGGGTCCAGGAGGATAGACCCACTGCTAGGCCGCTATTACCCACCGGTGCGGGTCGTAAACCCGGCAAGCCGCTCCGGCGCTCAACCCGACGCCCTCCGCGCTCGGACGTCCCGGGCGAGCACCGTGAGCGGCTCCCCTCCTCCACCGGGGGGCCTTTGGGGGCAATGGCCCACCAGGGCTCTACCCCCGGGAGAGAACGAGAAACACCTCCCAGAAAGCCCTCACGGATAGCCCATCGCTGACAGGGCCCGCGACGGACCTATAGTCCCCTCTTCCCGGCAGTGCTTCTGGAGGGTGCCTCACCCATGAAACTGACGACCACGACGCAGGTCTCCGTCGATGGAGTGATGCAGGGACCCGGCGGACCGGATGAGGACCGCCGTGGCGGATTCGAGCGCGGCGGATGGGCCAGGCGGCCCAGGCCGTCGTCCGACAACGAGGTCATGACGTTCGTCCAGGAGGTCTACCAGCGCGCCGGCGCGTTCCTGCTCGGCCGGCGGACCTACGAGCTCTTCGCCGGCTACTGGGGAGTAATGGCAGATTCGAGCCACCCCATCGCAGCGGCCTTGAACACGCGGCCCAAGTACGTGGTGTCGACCACGCTCACCGACCCGCAATGGGCGGACACGACCGTCCTCTCCGGCGACGTCGCGGCCGCCATCCGCGAGCTGAGAGCCAAGCCGGCGGGTGAGCTACAGGTGCACGGCAGCGGCGCCCTGGTCCGCTGGCTGCTCGAGAACGAGCTCGTCGACGAGATGAACCTGCTCATCGTCCCCGTGGTCGTCGGCCAGGGCGCGCGGCTATTCCCTGAGAGCGGCCCGGACATAGCGCTTGACCTGGTCGGCTCGCGAGCCTTCCCGAAGGGCGTCACGATCCAGGTATACCGGCCGGCCGGGCGCCCGCAGTATGCACCGCCAACGCCGAGCTGAGCACCACACATCGAGCTCGCCTTCCACGACGGTCGCCAGCTCGTGCCCGGAGACTAGAGCGCCACTGAACAGGCATTCATGACAGAGAGGCGACGACCGGAATCGAACCGGTGTAGACGGCTTTGCAGGCCGCTGCGTAGCCACTCCGCCACGTCGCCCAGGGCCCAGGAGGGTATCGGGCTGCTGCGAGTGTAGGGGCGATCCCGCGGTGGCCCCGTTATGAACTTCTTGGGCAGCCGTTAGCCGGCCTTTGGGACAGCGTTAGCGTCCGATCAGCGAGTCGTCGCATGATGGCCTCATCCATCGAAATCAGAGGTGACCCGTGAAACGTCCAATTGCAGTAGTGATGCTTGCCGCCCTCGTCGGGGCGGCCGCCGCGACCGTTGGAGCACTCGTGCTGGGCGTCGGCGCTCACGGTTCGCCGCCAACGGTGCGCGCGTCGACAGCGTCGCTGCAGGGAAGCTCCTCAGGGGTCCGTCGCGAGGCCACATCCACCGCCCTCACGGCTACTCAGATCTATCAGCGCGACTCAAGCGGTGTTGTCGCGATCCAGGCGGTCACGTCTGAGGGAGCTGACAGCGGCACCGGCATCGTGCTCAACGAACAGGGTCTGATTTTGACCAATGACCACGTGATAGCGGGCGCGCGGAGCCTGACGGTGGCCGCCAAAGGATCCTCGAGCGTCACCCGCCCGGCAACGATCGTTGGTGAAGAAGCCAACGAGGATCTCGCGCTGATCCAGGTTGATCCGTCCGGGCTCGGCCTGAAGCCGCTGACCCTGGCCAGCTCGAGCTCGGTCCAGGTCGGTGACGCCGTGTACGCGATCGGCAACCCCTACGGTCTCGACGAGACGCTCACTCGCGGCATCGTGTCGGCGCTCGGCCGAGAAATATCGGCGCCGGACGGTTCCAAGATCAGCGACGTGATCCAGACGGATGCGGCGCTCAACCCGGGTAACTCGGGCGGACCGCTGCTCAACGAAGAGGGCGAAGTGATTGGTGTCAACTCCCAGATCGCCAGCGACGCCGCCAGCGTCGCCGGCTCTCAACCCGGGAGCACCGGCGTCGGCTTCGCGATCTCCTCGAACACGGTCGCCCAAGCGGTCAAGACAATCAAATCGGGCAACGGCGTCTCCTCCGCCTCGGCGAGCCGCAGCACGACCCAAGTTGAAGGCGCCGGCGGCGCGCAATCGCCCTACGGCAGGCGCTCGCCGTACGGCGAAGCCGAAACGGGCGGCTCCGGTTCCGAACAGCCCACCGAAGCCGCCACCGAAACCGGATCCGGCCCCGGTGGCGTGGAAAGAGGCGAAGCTGCCTCGAGCGGCTCAGAACCGGCGGTCTCAGGAGGCGAAGGCCGCGTCCTGATCGTGCCCTGATGGGGCACGAGACCCGGGCGACCTGGGAGGCTCCGCTCGGGCCTCGTGCCGCGTCCGGGTTTGCCTTATCGGTCGTGGAGCTCCGACGTCTTGCGGCGCCTACGCGTTGCTAGGCTTGGAGCCATTCCCAGGGCGATTAGCTCAGCTGGGAGAGCGCCGCCTCGACAAGGCGGAGGTCACTGGTTCGAGCCCAGTATCGCCCATGCACGAAACGATCAGCCGAGCCGCATGTTCGGGTGCGAGCTTCTCAGTATTGATGACGAGGTCGTAGTGGGTTGGCAGCTCGGTGCTGATGCCGTAGAAGCGCTTTATGTAGTCCCCCCGGGCGGCATCGGAACGCTTGATGGCCCGCGCAGCCTCCTTCTCGTCTAACCCGAGGGTTGCGCCGAGTCGCCGTTCGCGCGTCTGCGGCGGTGCTGTCAGGAGCACTCTGAGGACATCCTCGCGTCCGGCGAGCGCCAGGGATGCCGCGTGCGAGACGATCACCGCGCTCCCGCCGCCGGCGGTGTCCTCGATGACCGACCGGATCATTCCCCTCAGCTCGTCGCTTGCCGGTTGACCTTGGTTGACGATGTCCACGCCGGGAACCACATAGCCCGCCCCCAACCCGCTCGATCCAAATCCCTCGACCAGTTTCATTACACGTGACTTCCGACGCTCGACGTCAGCGACGACGTCCTCATCGACTCCGGCCTCGATGGCCGCGCGCGTGACGATGTCCTCATCGATGAGGCGAAAGCCAAGCCGGCTCGCCACAAGCTGCGCTGCTTCCTGGGCGCCAGCGCCGTCTTGGCTTGAGATACACACGACCTTGTGCCCCACGCTGCAAGCGTATTCCCTTTGCTCGTTCGACGGGCGCAAGATCTACCTCGACCGCGACCAACCGAGGACAGGCAGCTACGTCGGGGCTACGCGATATGTCAGGTGCGTCGCGAGAGAGGACACTTGCACAGAGTGTTGTACGAGCTGTCGTGTCTGACCATCGCCGAAGAGAGGGGTGCCGGCGCCGAGGACGTTCGGTGCCAGGTGGATTCGGAGCTCATCGATCAGCTCAAGGCTGACGGACTGGCGGACCACGTCGCCGCCGCCCATCACGACGACATTCTTTTTGCCCGACGCGGCCCGGGCGCGCTCGATCGCCGCCACGAGGCCCTCGGTGACAAACGTGAAGCGCGAGGCGAGACGTACCGAGTCCGGGACGCGGTGAGTGACAACGAACACCGGCGGGGTGGTGGCCTGTTCGGCGCCGTAGCCTACGTCCTCACTCCACCCGCTCGGTGCATCGACGACCTCGAACGTGCGTCGTCCCATCACGACCGCACCCGTCGACTCGACGGCCTCGCGAAGAACTCGCGCATCGACCTCACTGCT
Organism: uncultured Solirubrobacteraceae bacterium; assembly: GCA_963761355.1. Lineage (GTDB taxonomy): Bacteria > Actinomycetota > Thermoleophilia > Solirubrobacterales > Solirubrobacteraceae > Palsa-744. Next base: position 101,777 of record CAVXHC010000018.1, on the reverse strand, counting down.
GGCGTCAAAGGCCCACGCGTGCAAGGGCTTGCCTCCCCTCCCGAGCCCTTGCCCCGGGCCCGCTTCGGGTCCGGTGACGTACCCGTCGAGAGACATCGTGATATCGGCAACGATCATCGCTTACGCCCTACCCTAGCCAGGTGGAAACCGAAGCGGCTGCAGTCGGCCTCGGGCGACGGAATCCTTCACGAGGCGCTCGATGGCTGCACGATGCCCAAGGAGTCCACCACCCCCGACCTGGTGGAGCTTGTGCGGCGGATGGCTGGTGCCTTGAGTCGCCGCGACTTCGAGGCAGACACCCGGCGAAGCGTCTGCTCGGAGCCGGTAGCGGCTGCGTGTGGCTCGTCGCACGGGGAGTGGTCCGTTGTCGCTGCCTCACCTCCGCGGCGGACCGGCTTGTATGCGATGACGCATATCGTCCACCGAGCCGCGAAACCATCCGAGCTTCTCGATCCACCAGGTGAGTCCGACATCCTCGTAATCGGCGATTCGGCGGGCCTCTGATGAGCTGTCCGCCGCGTCTGTGTGGCCCTCGATGATTACGTCGAACGGATCGAGCGAAGGATCCCGCTGCGAGCGCGTGTATGTCACGATGTCCTCAAGCTGAACGGGGCTCATCGTCTGGGCGTGTCCGACGTCAGCGTGCGTCGGGAATACGCCATCCCAGCGCGCGGCGCGGGCGAATGGTCGTCGTGCAGGCCAGCGACCGGCGATCCATACGGGGATCCTGGGTTGCTGCACCGGGCGCGGCAGAAACTTGCCGTTCGTGACCGTGTAGTACTTGCCCTGGTATGTGAATGGCGCGCCTGACCAGAGACCGACGACGACCTCAAGTGCCTCGTCAAGGCGTTCGCCCCTGATCTTGGCATCGCCCTGCTCGCCAAAGGCCTCGTACTCCTGGAGGGCCTGGGATCCGAGCCCAGCACCGAAGGTCGCGCGCCCTCCTGATAGGACATCCAGGGAAGCGAGCTCGCGGGCAACCTTCCATGGCCGCCGGCGCGGCAGCGCGACCATCAGCACGCCGAGGCGAACGCGCTTCGTTGTTGCGGCAAGCGCGGCCACGGCCACCTGCGGGTCGGCGACAGGCCAACCCGGCTCACGGTAGGCGACATGGTCCCAGATGAAGACGCCGTCCCAGCCCGACTGCTCGGCCATGCTGCCAAGCTCGACCAGCAGCCCGGGGTCGCCATAGGCGCCGACGTTCGGCAGTCCGATGGCAAATCGCACCTCACCATCCCATCACAGCGTGGTGCAGCGCCGCGCCGCCCTGGAAGTTGGTCCGCGCGTGGGCAACACAGCTAGATGACTGGAGCCGGGATCCCGAAGGACACCGAGAGTCCCCGCCCACGCGGGACTCTTCGTCCTTCCGCGTGGGGTCGCGGAGTCCGGGGCCAGCGCTGACTCCGGTCCACACCGGCGAGTAGGGTCTTCGCGAATGAGCTCGTCCTCTGAGGAGCTGCTGATTCGCCGGTTGCTTGACGTTGGCCGTGAGCTCATGACAGACGTCGATCTCGGCGCGATCCTCGATCGCTTGCTGCGGGCGGCACGGGAGATCACTGACGCCCGCTACGCCGCCGTGGGGATCCTGAACGACCAGGGGACCGAACTCGCCCAGCTCGTGCCCGCGGGCGGCTCTGAGGAGATCCAGCAGAACATCGGCGAGATGCCGCGCGGGCGAGGGGTTCTGGGCGCTCCGATCGTGATCCGCGGTCAGGCCTGGGGGAACCTCTATCTGTCCGAGAAGCGGGGGAGCGAGTTCAGCGAACAGGACGAGGAGGCCGCGATCATGCTCGCGGACTCGGCGGCGGTCGCGATCGACAATGCCCGGCGCTACGAGGCCACCGTGCATCGCCGCGAAGAGGTGGAGAAGGCATTGCGAGGGCTCGAGGCGACCCATGATGTGACGGTCACGATCGGCGGGGAGATCGCGTTCGAGCATATGCTCGAACTGATCGTCAAGCGTGGGCGCGCCCTCGTGGGCGCTCGCAGCCTCGTGATCATGTTGCGCAAGGGTCACGAGCTCGTGGTGGAGGCGAGCGCCGGCCACGCTCGGGAGATGCAGGGGGCGAGGCTGCCGATTGCCGGGTCGACCGCCGGGCAGGTGCTCGAGCGGCGTCGTCCCGAGCGCATCACTGACGTCAGCACTGGCCTGCGCGTCCCGCGCGAGTTCGACGTGGGCGACGCGCGAACCGCTCTGCTCGTGCCGATGCTCTTCCGCGGGAGCAGACCGGCGCCACCCCGCGCGGCCAGCACGTGGACGACCACCGCCTCCCCGTGGGCAAGGTGACGGGTCGTCAGCTGCAGCTGCACGGTCCCCGGGGCGATCGGCAGCACAAGCACGCTCCCGTGCATCGACGGATGGATCGTGCACGAGTAGTCGAACGTCCCGGCTTTCGTAAACGTGACCGAGAAGGAGCTTCCCGTCGTCATGACGCCCGAGCTGAACAGTCCGGTCGCCGACGTGACGGTGTGTTGGTCAAAGCTTTCGTTGCGCCAAGTGACCGCCTGTCCGAGGCCGACCGTCAGATCTGCCGGCTGGTAGGCGCGGAAGACGATGGACACCCCGGCGGCACCCACCGCTCCGGCGGCGATCGCCGCTGCGCCACCGAGGACTGCGACAGCCGCGAGTGCGACAAGCAGGGGGCGGGCGGTCCTCCGGCCTCCATTCACAGCCGGGAGCCTAGCGTGAATCGGGTCGTAGGAGGGCTGCCGCGCAGGTCTGCATGAAAGGTCCATTCGTGTGCCGCGAGCGTCGTTCGGCGGGCCGCCGGACACCAGGCAGCGGACGTTCGCGCGGACTGCCGACTTTGAGATCACCGACAGGTCCCCGGCTGTTATCGTCTCTGTCGTCAGCGTCGGCTGGCGGGTTGTCGGGGAGCTTGGAGGTCGGGATGTTGAGCGGTCTCGGGAGAGCTGTGGGCGTGCCTGGGGTGCATCCTCTGTCGGGGCGTGGTGCGCTGTCCGCGCTTGCGCTCGCAGGTCTCCTGACGCTGATGCTCGCCGGCTGCTTTGCTGTCCGCAGCGAACCGGCGATGGCGTCCTCGCCGCTGACCTGGGCGAGTCCGGTGCGTGCCGACGACCAACCACCGTTTCTTTCCCCGGGTGAAATCAAGAGCGTCTCCTGTCTATCTCAGAGCCTGTGCTTCGCCGTTGACAACGAGGGCGACGTGCTGAGCTCGACAGATCCGACAGGCGGCACAGGAGCCTGGAGGCGGGTCTATTCAGACTCGAGCGCGAAACTGAGGCACATCTCGTGTCCCTCGATCGCGCTGTGCGTCGCCGTCGGTCGCTCCGGCCAAATATTGACCTCCACGGAACCAACCGGCGGCGCTTGGACGCCGATCAAGGTCGGCGAATCCGGAATCAGCGAAGTCTCGTGTCCATCGACGAGCCTGTGCGTGGCGGTCGATGAAACCGAAAAACACCAGCTTCTCACCTCGACGGACCCAGCTGGAGGAGTCGCTGCGTGGAGCACCACCGAAATCACCAGCCCCCGCCGCATCAGCCTCAGCGGCGTCTCCTGCCCCACGAACAAACTGTGCGTGGCTTCCGGATATGAAGGCTACCTCGCCACCTCGACCAATCCCACGGGGGGCGCCGGCGCGTGGGCCGTAAGCCAGCTCGAGCCGGAAGGCGGCCACAACTTACAGGCCGTCTCCTGCTCCTCCGAAAGCCTCTGCGTTTTGACCGATAACGTCGGCGACGCGCTCGTGTCGACCGAACCGACCGGCGGCGACGCCACATGGAAGCTCAGCCACGTGAGCGACGGGTTGATCACCCGCGTGTCGTGCGCAGCCTGGGGCCTGTGCGTCGCGCTGGAAGGCAACAAGGTCATAACGTCGCTGGAACCGACCGGCGGCGAAGGGACGTGGTCATCCGCGACCCTCGAACTCAAAAACAGGTTCGGCGGCCAAAATTCGCTCGAAGCTGCGGCGTGCCCGGCTGCGGACCTATGTGTGCTGGGCGACAGCGGTGGCGCCGTGCTGACATCAACCGAACCCACGGGAGGTGCGAGTGCTTGGACCCTGACACCCTTGGAAGTCGGCTCGAGCGGTACGTGGCGCATCTCGTGTGCGTCCGAGAGCCTGTGCGTTGGAGCCGACGAAGGCGGGAATGTAGTGGTGTCCACCGACCCGACGGCAGGCGGCGCGACATGGACGAAGGTTCACCTCGATGAACACCGGCTCAACGGCGTGTCGTGCCCCTCGTCCGGCTTGTGTGTCGTCGGAGACGAAGCCGGAAATGTGCTCATGTCCACCGATCCGGCCGGTGGGGCCAGCGCGTGGAACGAGGCAAACGTGGACGGCGCGATTCCGATCCGGGGCGTGTCGTGCCCGTCAGCGAACCTCTGTGTCGCGATCGATAGGGAAGGTGATGTCGTCACCTCGACACACCCGACGGGCGGCTCGGGCGCGTGGAGCGTCGCCCCCGTCCCACATGTCGGCACCCTCGCCGGCGTCTCCTGTCCGTCTGAACAGCTGTGTGTTCTCGTCGATACGCAAGGTGGGGTCATCACATCCACGGACCCGACCGGCGGCACTGAAGCGTGGACGAGAACGTATGCCGAAGTCCCCGCAAGCATCTCCTGTCCGTCGACGAATCTGTGCGTGACGGCCGGTGGTGGAAGCATCCTCGCCTCGAGCAACCCGACAGGCGGGGCATCCACCTGGAGGGAAACCTACATAGAAGGGCTCAACGGCCTGGATGAAATCTCCTGCGCGCCGGGCGGCTTCTGCGTCGCTACGAGCTATGGCGGCAACGGCTCACCGGGCAATGTGGTCGTGGCGTCCGACCTCGCGGGAACGCTCGGAACATGGTTCAAGAGCAACGTCTACGGCGTTCCCATCGAACCGCCCAATCCGATGCTGGAACTGAAAGCCGACGAACTGACGGGCGTGTCCTGTGTCCCAGAAGGGATGTGTGCGGTCGCTGACATCGACGGCCGAGTCATGATCGGGACGCCGTCATCGCAGGCGCCGGCCGTCGAAACCAAACGGGCGTCGGCGGTGACCCAGACCACCACCACCCTGAACGGGACGGTCAACCCCGAGGGCTCAGAAGTCACCGAATGCAAGTTTGAATACGGGACGTCGCTCTCCTACGGCTCCAGCGTGCCGTGTTCTGTGCTGCCGGGCTCTGGAAGCACCCCCGTGGCGGTCTCGGCGCCGGTCTCGGGTCTCAGCGAAGACACCGCCTACCACGTGAGGATCTCGGCGACGAGCGCGGCCGGCACGAGCAAAGGCTCTGATGAAACGTTCAAAACGCTCCCGACCTGCATGGTCGAAGGCTTCTGCGCGAGCTTCACCCACGACGAAGCCAAAGGCCTCCCCTTCGGCGAACCGACCGCCGTGGCGGTGGCTGCGAGCGGCAACATCTACGTCGCCGACGGCACCCGCTTCCACGACCGCGTGCTCGAGTTCAACGCAAAGCACGAATACCTGAGCCAGTTCGGTTCGCCGGGCACAGGCGAAGGACAGCTCAACCAGATCGGCGGCATCGCGCTCAACTCCGCAGGCGACCTCTACGTAGCCGACACCGCCAACAACCGCGTGGAGGAGTTCGGCCCGGAAGGCAAATACCTCGCCAAGTTCGGCTCCTACGGCTCCGGCAATGGCCAGCTCGACTCCCCGACCGCGGTCGCGATCGACTCAGGCGGCGATGTCTGGGTCGCAGACGCCCTCAACTCCCGTGTCGAGGAGTTCAGCTCCACAGGCACATACATCGCCCAGTTCGGCGAAGCGGGCACCGCGCCCGGAAAGCTCGGCTGGGTCTCGGGCCTCGCGCTGTCCGGTGGGAACGTGTATCTGGTCGAACCGTATGCCGCGAGGGTCCAGGAGTTCTCAACGGCGGGCACGTTCGTCAGCGTGTTCGATGAAAAGGGCTCGGGCACCGGCAAATCGAACGTGCCCTACGGCATCGCCACAGACGCTGCCAGCGGCAACCTCTACGTCGTCGAAGGCGCGAGCATCCTCGCGGGCGCGAGCGCCAACCGCGTGCAGGAGTTCACCCCGGAAGGCGTCTTCGTCACCGCCTTCGGCTCAAGCGGCGTGGGCACCGGGCAGCTGGCCGGCCCGAGGGGGCTCGCCGTGGGCTCGGGTCAGATCTTCGTCGCTGACTCGGGCAACAAGCGGCTCGAGGAATGGGCGCTGCCGTAGGCGCCCGACCTCGGCCGCACCCCGAAAGGTGCGTAAGGCGAAGTCCACGCTTCGGGAACGGCCAAGAGCCCCCGCCTGAGCGGGGGCTCTTAGTGTCTCTAGCCTTGCTGGGCCCTACGCGACTCGGCTGACTTTGCTGACTGGCGGTGCAACTGTGATGACCGGGGGAGTGGTCACAACCGGCGGTGCCTTCAGGGTCAGACCGGAGGTACGCAGCAGGGTCGAGTTGACCACCTGCAGTTTCACCTGCCCACATTCGTCGCTGCTCTCTTCGCAGTACCATTCGTGACCTTCCTTGTCCGTGCAAACGGTGAGGTTGTCTGAGGTGTGTTCGCACGTGTAGCCTTTGTCGGTGAGGTCTTTCTGTTTGGTCGCCGCCTGTGCGGCCATGGGGGCCATCGTGGCGCTCCCAAAGCTCGCTGCGGCAATGAGGGTTACGACGATTGCGCGGATCTTGGTGTTCATTTTGTTTGCCTCCTTGGGCGGATTGGTTTGTGAGACCATCCTCGCCCCGGCCAGCCTCGGCCGAAAGACACCCTAGGGCTAGTATCGCCTTACCAGCTGGCCTTCCCGTGCTTTTCAGACGCGGCTGCCCGCCACGGTGGCCCGCGGCGGTCTCGCCGTTCAGATCGCCCGTCGCTACGGGATACTTCTCAGGCTATGTCCCACGAGTTCACGCCCCCTGGCCTACCCGAGGAACACGCCGCGATCGGCGACCGCTCGCGCGCCGACGGGCTCAAGACGCTGGAACCGGAGGGCTAGGCGATGTCACAGCAGAACATCGAGCTGCTTCTGGCGATCTCACCCGGCCGCGACGTTGACCTGACACGCCTGTTCCGCGACGAGTCCAGGTGGGCGACCTTTGTCGAGGCCGCCGCCCCGTTCTACCACCCCGAGTTTGAGACGGCGGTCAACGTGTTGGGCATCGCGACAATTGGAAGGGGAATGGATGGCTTGAGGGCCCTTTGGTTGGACTGGCTGGGGCCGTGGGCCGAGTATCGGACTGAGGTCGAGGACGTCATCGACTGCGGCGATCGGGTCCTTGTCCTGAATCACTCATTCGGGCGCCTCGAGGGCGGCACCCAGGAGGTCAGGGAAGCCCCCGCCGCCGTTTGGACCGTCCGGGATCTTAAGATCACCCGTGCTGAGTTCTACACCGATCACGCCGAAGGCCTCAAGGTCGCCGGGCGCGACGCCTAGGAGGTGGTTTGGCCTGGCCGGGGCCGCTAGAGGAAGTCGTTCCCCGTCAGAACGTAGACGAAGGGGACGAGCGGGATGATCACAACGATGCCCCATGCCAGTCTTGTGAAAGCCCAGTCGTCGCGACGGAATATGAGGTCGATCCAGATCAGCACCATTGCGACGGGGTGCAGGATGCAGAGCAGCAGCTCCGCGACTTTCTTCATCTCTGTGTCTCCTTCCGCAGGGGCGGCCCAGCGTAGCTCACTGGATAGGGGTCGATGCCCGACCCGTGATTAGATAGGGCCATGGGAGGAGAGGTCGCGGTTCTGCGCCGCCCGGAGGACCTCACCACGGAGTGGTTGCGGGAGGCGCTTGGAAGCAGCGCCATCGAGGGGTTCCGTGTCGAACCGGTCGGCACAGGCCAGATGAGCGAGAGCCGCCGAGTCCTGCTCGACTACTCCGACGTGGCGCGGGCGGGCCCCGCGAGCGTGGTGCTGAAGACGGCCTCCGCCGACCAGAACAGCCGCTCCGTGGGGGTGCGGTTGGGTATCTACGACCGCGAGATCCACTTCTACCGTGACCTCGCGCGGCGGCTGGGGGGCCCGCTGCCTACTTGCCACCTTGCCGTCATCGACCCCGCCGAGGGCTGGTTCACGCTCCTGCTCGAGGACGTCGCCCCAGCCGTACAGGGCGATCAGATCGCCGGTTGCAGCCCCGAGCAGGCCAGCTTGGCGGTTCGCGAGCTGGCGAGGCTGCACGCTCCCGTGTTCGCCGACACCCAGCTCGGTGCGACGCCGTGGCTCAATCAGGAGAACGTGCTCGGTCAGGCGCTCATGACGCAGCTGCTCCCGGCCTTCTTCGAGCGCTACGGCGAGCGCGTCACGGACGAGCATCAGGAGGTCTGCCGGCGATTCGTCGCCAGCCTCGACGGGTGGGTGGCTGACCGCCGCCCCCCGCTCGGGCTGGTGCACGGTGACTACCGCTTGGACAACATGCTGTTCGGCAATGGAGAGGCATCGCGTCAGTTCGTGGTCGTCGACTGGCAGACGGTTGGCTGGGGACCCGCGATGAGCGACGTGGCGTATTTCCTCGGTGGCGCGCTGTCTGTCGAGGACCGTCGCGAGCACGAGCAGACGCTCGTGCGCGAGTACCACGAAGCGCTCGAGCGCCGCGGTATCCGGGGATTCGATTGGCGCGACTGCTGGGCGGGATACCGCCGCCAGACGTTCGCGGGAATCCTGATGACGGTGGGTCCGGTGATGCTGGTCGAGCGCACCGAGCGCGGCGACGACATGTTCATGACGACGCTCGCGCGCTACGCACAGCAGATCCTCGATCTCGACGCGCTCGAGCTCCTGCCCGCCCCGGGTTCGGGCCGGCCCGCGGCCCTGCGCCCAGAGCCTCGTGCCGAGGGCCGTCACACCCCGGGTCCCGAGCAGCTGTGGAATGAGAGCTGGTATTTCGATGTCGTCGCAAACGACGTCTCGGCAGGCCTGTACACGCGTCTCGGGCTGTACCCGAACCTCGGCGTGGCCTGGATCACCGCTTTCATCTGCGGCCCGGACCGCCCGACGGTGGCGATCATCGACTTCGCGGCGCCGCTGCCGGCCGGGGATGCACTGACGGTCGAGCGGGAGGGTCTCCGTGCCGAGCACCTGTGCGAGTCCGAGCTCGAGCGTTTCAGCGTGCGCCTGGACGGCGTGGGCGAACGGCACGGCGATGCGGCGGCGTTCCTGCGCGGCGAAGCAGGCGAGAGTGTCGACGTCGCGTTCGACCTCCGCTGGGAGACGCTTGGCGAACCCTACGCGTATCGCGTGGCCACGCGCTATGAGATCCCGTGCTCGGTCACCGGGACCGTGAGCGTCGACGAAGAGACCATCCAGCTGCGCGGCGTCGGTCAGCGTGACCACTCGTGGGGCACGCGCGACTGGTGGTCGGCCGAGTGGATGTGGTCGGCGGGGCACCTCGACGACGGCACGCGCTTCCACGGTGTCGAGTTCCGGCTCCCGGGAGCCCCACCGGTCGGCGTCGGCTATCTGCAGCCCCCGGACGGCGAGGTCGTGGAGCTCGACGTCGTCAGCGCATCGGACACGGTCGGACCCGACGGCCTCATCACGGAGGCGCAGGTGGTCTACGACGACATCAGCCTGACCGTCGAGCCGATCGCGTTTGGCCCGCTGCGGCTGGAGGCGCCGGACGGCCGCATATCTGAATTCCCGCGCGCCATGTGCCGTGTGAAGGCGGACGACGGCCGGGTGGGCGTCGCCTGGTTCGAGTGGAACCGCAACAGGGCCGACGGCTGATGTCGCCCGCTGGCGCTCGACCGGCGCCGGCCCGTTCTGGCTAGGCTGGCAAACCATGAAGCAGCTGCACGGAGCGGCGCGCGCCGACGCCGGTGTGCCGATCGAGGATTGCCTCGCGTTTCTCGCCGCCCTCGACGCCTATCCCAGTTGGTACCCGGATGTCGTCAGGGAGGTGGAGGTCGTCGAGTCCGGCGACGATGGGCTTCCGCTCAGGGCGGAAACGAAGCTTCACCTGTCCTATGGGCCGGTCTCCAGGGACCTTGATCTACTGCTTGCCGTTCGGGTGCGCCGTCCCGGTCTCGTCGAGCTGAAGCAGGTCCCGCGCGGCCCGTCCAGCGGCGCGTCCTTCGAGGCCACCTGGCGGCTCGACCAGCGTGGCGGAACCGGGACACATCTCGGTCTCGAGCTGGACGCGACCATGCCCGTGCCCCGGCTCGTCCCGCTCGCCGGTGTCGGCGACGCGTTCGCGGGCGGCTTCATGCAGGCCGCGGTCGCGAGGCTCGAGGACGCGTCCTGATTCGCGCAAGAGCGCGTTTACCGGTCGCTCGATCGGGGTAGGTCGGGGATGGCCCCGGGAAAGTGCTTCCCCCGGAGGAGAGTGATTCAGGGGAAGGAGCGCCGAGGCCGACCTCCGTTCCCGGCACCCAAGCTGGGAATTGCCAGGACCGCCGAGTGCCCCCTACTCGGCGGTCCACTTTTCGCCCCGCCTCGCAGCCGCGGCGCGGCTGGGCGCCTGTCCAAACGCACAAGTCCGGATGCTGGCCAGCGGTCCCTTCTCTCTAGCCGCAGGGAGGTCATGATGCTGACATGGCTGAGCATCCCGCGATCATCGGCGGACCTACCCCGATCCAGGCTCCTCGGGTCGGTGACATGTACCGCTGGAAGGTGCAGCATGGCCGCGCCGAACAGCACGTATACGTGCAGATAGCGGGATCGCTCAAAGCCGAGGCGTTTGACGAGCCGTTGCGCTCGAGCATCGAGTCCAAGGGCGAGTCGGTGCTGCGCAAGCTGCTCGAGCGCGGCAACGTCCCGACGCGCATCAAGATCACATCGGCAGGGATCACCGAAGTCGGCACGGATCGCCGCTCGCGTCCCTGCTCCGTTTGACGCTTCGTAGGCGCTCGGCTTGAGGGCGCTCCGGGGTCGCTGAGCACGACGCTCGGCGGCCCCGCTCCTCCACCGCCACCGGGAAGCGGGGAGGCATGCTCGACCCCAGGGGTATGCTGCGGTTCGCGCTCAGCACGGGCCCATGCCGGCAGCTCTTCGGCATGGTGTTTCAACACGAGGAGAGGATGGCTGTGATGGCTGATGGGGTGTATCGCGTTACCGAAGTGATCGGCGTGAGCAGCGAGTCGTGGGAGGCGGCGGCGCGGAGCGCCGTTGAGACGGCGGCCAAAACGGTGCGCGATCTTCGCATCGCCGAGGTCGTCAGGCAGGACGTGGCGATCGAAAACGGAGCGATCAAGAACTACCGCGTTCGCCTTGCCATCTCGTTCAAGTACGAGGCCAGCGACTGAGTTGGCGCTGGGTGCCGACTCCCGCTCCGGTTCGCCTCAGCCGCAGCGCCTGTGTAGCGGGCGTCTTGCCGGCGGTCGCCCGGGGCGGGTGCTCGGCCGGCGGCAGAACGGTCGGTCGGCGCCGGCGGGTCAGCACGCACGCTCGCTTATCCATATCATGCGCGACTGCGGACCGTGCGGGGAGCCTGAGAGCCGCTGGCTGGGTTTCAGGCGAGAAAGGTGACGGGAGATGGGCAGGGCGCTTTGACAAGGATTGGAAGAGCACTCTTGCGAGTCGTAGCGATTGCGATCGTGGCGGTCGTCGCGGGCGGAGTGGGCGTCGCCGTGGCCGCTCCCACCGTCACGATCGAAAAGCGCTTCGAAGGAACCACGACCAATAATCCGGAGCCCTCGTTCGGTGGACTCGCCGAAGAAGTCGCCGGTGGGGTCACGCTTGCGATCTACAGCGGCACCCGTGCCGAAGGCACGCCGTTGCAGACCCCGATGACGTTGCTGCCGCCGCTCGGTGGCATCTGGGAACTCCCCGCCGAGCACCTCGCCGACGGCACCTACACCGCACAGGCTTCGCAGACGAACCTCGCGTTGGAAACCGGGGTCAGCGAACCGGTGACGTTCGCCGTCCACGCTGAATCGCCCACCGTCACGCTGAACGGGCCGCCGTCTTCTTCGAAAGACACCACGCCCTCCTTCACCGGCTCCGCGAGCGAAACCGCGACCCCAGTGGTCGTCCACATCTACAACAAATCCGAAGAAGAAGTAGCCAGCGCCACCGTTGCGGGAACGGGCGGCGCCTGGACCTCTCCCGATGTGAGTCCGCCTCTGGCAGACGGTGAATACGAGGCAGTGGCCACTCAGGCAAGCTCGTTCGGGGATCCGCAAGGCAAAAGCAAGCCGGAGAACTTCACGGTCGACACCACGCCGCCGACCGTGTCACTGACTCCCATCACCTCGCCCACAAACGATACGGAGCCCACCTTCAGCGGAGCCGCCGGCGATGCGGCCGGTGACAGCTCGACGGTGACCTTGAACATCTACTCGGGGGAAGTCGCCTCCGGCGCGCCCATACAAAACCTCCACGCCACGGTCGTCGGAACCACCTGGACCGTGGTCACGACAGAATCATTGACCGAAGGCACCTACACCGCGCAGGCCGAACAGTCAGACGAAGCCGGAAACGTGGGCAGGAGCGCGACGACATTCACGGTCAAGACGAAAGGACCGGCGGTGTCATTGAGCTCGGTCGCCTCTCCCACCAAGAACCCCACGCCGGGCTTCAGCGGGGGCGCCGGCGTGGCACCGGGCGACATCGCGGCGGTGACGCTCAACATCTACTCGGGCGACAGCCCCTCGGGCAGTCCCATCCAGACGGTGGCGGTCACACCGACCGAAGCCACGTGGAAAACGACCCTGACGCAAAGCCTGCCCGAAGGCACCTACACCGCACAGGCCGAACAGTCAGACAAAGCCGGAAACACGACCAAGAGCGCGTCTTCGACCTTCACGGTGGACACGACACCACCTGCAATGTCGTTGACCCCGATCACCTCACCGACGAACGACTCGACGCCGAGCTTCGGCGGAAGTGCCGGGGTCGCGCCCCGCGATATCAAATTGGTGACGCTCAAGATCTATTCCGGTGAAGGGGTGTCGGGAGGGCTCGTCAAGACCGTCGAAGTCACGCCCAGCGGCGCCACATGGAGCACGACCCTCTCGCAGGCTCTGAACGACGGCACCTACACCGCGCAGGCCGAACAGTCAGATGAAGCCGGAAACACGACCAAGAGCGCGCCATCGACCTTCACGGTGGACACGGTGGCGCCGGCCGTGTCGCTGACCCCTGTCGCCGCGCTGACCAACAGTGCGAAGCCAAGCTTCGGCGGCAACGCAGGCGTCGCACCCGGAGACATCGCATCGGTGACGTTGAACATCTACTCCGGCAGCAGCACGTCCGGAAAACTCGAACGGAGCCTTTCCGTCACGCCGACCGGAGGCACATGGAGCGCGAGCATCGCTGACGCCCTGCCGGACGGCACGTACACCGCCCAGGTCGAACAGTCAGATGAAGCAAAGAATACCCGCAAGAGCGCGACGTCCACGTTCACCGTCGATACCACGCCCCCGGCGGTATCCCTGAGTCCCGTTTCCACCCCGACGAACAACACCGAGCCGAGCTTCAGCGGGGATGCCGGCATTGCGTCAGGGGACGTCGCATCGGTGACGTTGAAGCTCTACTCGGGCAGCAGCGCCTCCGGCACGCCCATCCACACGCTGTCGGCAACGGTAAGCGGAAGCACGTGGACAGCGACCCTGACGGCGACCGAAGCCCTGCCCGAAGGCACCTACACCGTCCAGGCCGAACAGTCAGACAAAGCCGGAAACATCGGCGAGAGCGCGACCTCCACCTTCGCCATCTACACGAAACCGCCGCCGCTGTCGTTGTCCCGCGTCGCCTCGCCCACAAACAACCCAAAGCCCAGCTTCACCGGGGCAGCCGGCGATGAATCCCTTGATATCCCCTCCGTCACCTTGAAGATCTACGCCGGCGCGAGCACGTCAGGGACCCTGATCCAGACGGTCTCGGTCACGTCCAGCGGCACCGCGTGGAGCGCGAGCCCGACGCAGGCCCTCAACGACGGCACGTACACCGCCCAGGCCGAACAGTCAGACAAAGTCGGCAACACGGCGAAGAGCGCCCCCTCGACGTTCACGGTCGACACCACACCGCCGGCCGTGTCGCTGACTTCCGCACCGACCCTGACAGACAACCCTACGCCGAGCTTCAGCGGAGGTGTCGGCGTCGCGCCGGGCGACATCGCATCGGTGACGCTGAAGATCTACTCAGGCAGCAGCGCGACCGGCACGCCCATCCGGACCGTTCCCGTCACGCCTACGGGAAGCACATGGACCGCGAGCATCGCCGAAGCCCTGCTCGAAGGCACTTACACCGCCCAGGCCGAACAGTCAGATGAAGCAAAGAACACCGGCAAGAGTGCGACGTCGACGTTCACGGTCGACACCACGCCGCCGGCTGTGACGCTCAACGCGATCGCCCCTTTCACAAGCGACACGACGCCCGGCTTCAGCGGCGGCGCCGGGACCGCCTCCGGGGACCTCGCCTCGGTGACTTTGAACATCTACCCAGGCGAAGGCGTGGCCGGCACGCCAATCCAGACGATGTCGGTTGCTCCAACGGGAGCCACGTGGAGCACGGGAGTGGCTGCGCTCGCCGAAGGCACCTACACCGCCCAGGCCCAACAGTCCGATCAGGCCGGCAACATCGGCAAGAGCACGCCATCGGTCTTCACGATCAAGACCAAAGGCCCCGCGTTGTCCTTGGGCACGGTTGCCGCGGTGACAAACAACCCGAAGCCGAGCTTCAGCGGGATCGCCGGCGTGGCGCCGGGTGACGTGGCGTCGGTTACGTTGAAGATCTATACCGGTACGACGACGACCGGAACCCTCGTCCGGACGATCCCGATTGTGCCGAGCGCGAGCACATGGCAGGGCAGCGTCCCTGAAGCCCTGCCCGACGGCACCTACAACGCTCAGGCCGAACAGTCCGATCGGGCCGGCAATACGACGAAGAGCGCACGCTCGATCTTCACCGTGGACACGAAGCCGCCGGCTGTCACCATCACGACACCGCCCAACGGCACCGAACTGACCAAATCAAGGCCCACGTTCAGAGGAGCTGCGGGTACCGCCACGGTACCGGGCACCCCCGATGAAGACCTTCCCACGATAACGCTCAAGATCTTCGCCGGAACGTCGCTCTCGGGAACACCTCAAACGCTTCTCTTGACCCGTGAAGGTGCAACGTGGACCACCGGCTCCTCGGGTCCTCAACTTCCCGACGGGACCTACACGGCGCTGGTCGAACAGTCCGATACGGCGGGCAACGTCGGCAGCAGCCAGACGAAATTCAACATCAAAACCAATTCGCCGGTGGTGACGCTTGACAGCTCCGCGTTCGTAGCGCGCGGTAGCGGCCCCAGCGCGGCGCTGTACACCGACGCCACCCCGACTTTCACGGGCAGCGCCTCGGCGGGCTCGGAAGATGGCAAAACCGTCACGCTTCGCGTCTACGCTGGCGGCTCGGCGTCGGGCACCCCTGTGCAGACCATGGAAGCGACGCTCAGTGGTGCCACTTGGACGGCGCCGCCTGTGGCGGCGCTGAGCGAAGGTACCTACACCGTCCAGGCCGAACAGACAGACTCCAGCCTGAACGCCCAGCCCGGAGTGAGCGCGCCGGTCGCGTTCTCGGTCGACGCGATGCCGCCTCATGTGACTTTGACCTACCCGGCCAACGGTAGCGCGACGAATGGTGAATCCGAGCTCGTCGGAGGAGCCGCGGGTAGTGCCGAAGGCGATCTTCCGACCGTGACGGTGCAGCTGTTCGCCGGCTCGACCATCAGCGAAGGTCAGAGTCCGGTACAGATCATCGCCGTGGACGGGTCGGCGGGAACCTGGTCTGCCACCTTCGCGGGACTCGCCCCCGGCACCTATACGGCCCGCGCCGAACAGTCCGATGACACAGGCAACGTCGGCCTCAGCGCCCCGACCACGTTCCTCGTCACCGGATCGGCATCGCCCGCCCTCTCCGCTCAGGGTCCCACGGCTCCGGTCGCGTCCTTCACCTGGTTCCCGACCTCTCCACACCCGGGCGAACCGGTCTCGCTGGCGTCGAGCTCCACAGATGCGAGCAGCCCGATCACCGCCTTCGCGTGGGACCTCGCGGGCAAAGGCGTCCTCACGGCGGGCAGCCAGGTGATGAAAACGACGTTCGCGACGCCCGGCAACCACGTGGTCAAACTCCGCGTGACCGACGCCAACGGCCTCTCGAGCATCGCGAGCGAGACGATCCCGGTGAGCGTGAAACCGATCGCGCTGATGCAGCCGTTCCCGGTGGTGCGCATCGTGAGTACGGACACCGCGTCCGGGATCAGGCTCAAGCTGCTGAGGGTGCAGGCGCCGGCGGGCGCGAAGGTCGGGGTGGAATGCAAGGGCCATGGTTGTCCGGCGAGGTCTGCGAGTCGCATAGCA
Organism: uncultured Solirubrobacteraceae bacterium; assembly: GCA_963761355.1. Taxonomy (GTDB): domain Bacteria; phylum Actinomycetota; class Thermoleophilia; order Solirubrobacterales; family Solirubrobacteraceae; genus Palsa-744. The sequence continues at coordinate 85,577 of CAVXHC010000018.1, read as the reverse complement.
GCGGCCGGAAAGGTCGGCGTGGCCCCGGTTGAATTCAGGCGCTTCGAGCGGTCCTTGCGTGCCGGTATCGTGCTCGAGATCCGAGTCTCCAAAGCCGGCGAGATCGGCAAGTTCACGAGCTTCTACGTGCGTAGCCGCAGGCTGCCCACGCGAGTCGACGCATGCCTCGGCCCGGCAGGGGTCAAGCCGATAGCCTGCCCGTGATGAGCACCGTGGGCATGGACGAAACGAGACCCAGGTTCGATCGGGCTCCCTGCGCCACGGGGTGCGACCGCCGCGACCGTGGACTTGCCGGCCGGGCGAGGAGGGCGCTGTTGAGCACGGGGGTCATCGCGCTCGTCGCGGGAGCCTTTGGCCCGGTAGCCAACGCGAGCGCCGACGCGCCCATCACGATCGAAAGCCCAGCGAACGGAAGCGTGATCACCGACTCGACGCCCACCTTCATCGGAACCGGAGAAGTAGGCGATGAAGTTACGCTCACAATACGCAACGCCAAAAGCGAACTGCAGAGCCAGCACAGTGAAATTCTCACGGCCGACGCTTGGAGCTTCACGGTCACCAAAGTCCTACGCGCGGGGACCTATACCGCGGAGGCAATCCAGGAGGAGGAAAGCGGCCCGACCACAGTGACCATCACGTTCACGGTCCAGACCTCAGGGCCCCCGGTCACCCTGGGCTTCCCGGTCACCGGCAGCTCGACGAGCACCGGATCGGAGCCCGTCAGCGGAACCGCAGGGAGCGAACCGGGCGACACGGACGTCACGATCCAGCTGTTCTCGGGGTCGACAACCGCAGGCTCGGCTCAACGGGAGGCGCTCACGGTTCCGGTCGCGAACGGCGGCTGGTCGGGCGCCTTCGGCGGTCTGAGCGTCGGCACCTACACCGTGCAGGCCGAACAGTCGGACAAAGCCGGCAACATCGGTAGGAGCGCTCCGGCCACGTTCACGGTCATCGCGCCCAGCACTGGCCTGTCGCCGCCGATGGCATCGTTCACATGGTTTCCGGCCGCTCCCAAGACCGGCGAAAACGTCTCGCTGGTGTCGAGCTCGACCGATCCCACGAGCCCGATCACGGCGTTCGCCTGGGCGCTCTCGGCGACCGGTCCCTTCCAGACGGGAAAACCCGTGATCACGACGTCGTTCTCCACCCCGGGGAACCACGTCGCGCGTCTGCGCATCACCGACGGCAGCGGGGTCTCGAGCATCGCAACCGAGACGATTCCCGTGACCTCGGTTCCACTCACGCTGATGCAGCCCTTCCCGATCGTGCGGATCGCGGGCTCCGAGACCTCGCGCGGGGCCCGGCTCAGCCTGCTCAGCGCCGAGGCGCCGCCCGGGGCTCACGTCACGGTAACTTGCAAAGGGCGCGGTTGCCCGGCAAAATCGGAGAGCCGGGTGGCGGTTTCGAGCAAGCGCAAGGGGAGCACGTTGGTACTCGAGTTTGGACGGTTTGAGCGCGGTCTTCCGGCCGGCGTGGTCCTGGAAATCCGGGTCTTCGAGGCCGGGGAGATCGGGAAGTACACGCGCTTTACCATCCGTCACCACCGCCTGCCCGTGCGCCTCGATGAGTGCCTGGGGCCGACCGGGGGAAAGCCGCTGGTGTGCCCGTCGTCATGAGCACCGTTCGCGTTCGCATGAGGAGGTGGGGGACCCGCAACCGCGGCGGAGCCTGGCGCCTCGACGTCCGCTCCTCGCTGCTCCTGCTGGCGTGCGTCGTCGTAGTCTTTGGCGCGTTCTTCGCCCTCGGACGCGTCGCGCGCTCGACGTCCGCGGCGCCGGCGGGCTACGGTCCACAGAAGCTCCCGGCCGTGTCCGTCACCGCGGGGATTCCCTACGGTTTCGCAGCCGCACCCCCGATCCCCTCGCTGGCCGCGTTCGAAGCGCCGGCACCGGTAGCTCCGGCGAGCCCCAGTCCCGCCGTGCACGGGTCTTCATCGAGCTCGACGGTGGAAGCGTCCCGGACTCCGCGCAGCGAATCTGCGCCGGTGGAATCGGCGGCGCCCACGCCCGCGCCAACGCCGGCGCCCGTGCAGTCCGCGCCTCCCCCGGTCGCTCCATCTCATGGCGGCGGCTCCTCCTCGGGTGGGGGCGGCTCCCCCTCGGGCGGGGGCGGCTCATTTGACAGCTCGGGCTGAGCCGTTGCTGCGGCGCATGAGCCAGGACCAGCGGATTGTCGCGGTTCTGGTGCTGATGACGGTCGCGATCGTCGGCTATCTGGATGGACACGGAAGCGCCAGCACAACGGCGGTGGAACGCACCCGCGAAGCCTCGAACGCGGTCACGATCGTCAACTACAACTCCGCCTCGGGCTGGCGCCCGGCCTCGGCCGCGCCTGCCATTCCCGGCCTCTCGGTGGCCCAGCCGCTCGTGCTGGGCCCGGGCGGTGGGGCCGCACGCGCGGGCCTCGTGGTCGGGCGGCTGCTCGGCAGCGAATTCGGTCCCGTGCCGCCGCAGTTCCTCGCGGCGCTGAGAGGGCATGCGGACACGGAAGTGGTGGACCTGTTGAACACCCAGGCCTACCGCTATTCGGGGCTGGTTCTCGCGAGCTCCGGGCTCGCACTGACGCTCTATACGATCCCCACTTCAGCGGCCAGCACGACCGCGATCGTCTGTTACGCGCGCGCCAGCTTCTCGAGCTATCTGCAGGCGTGCGAACGACTCGTCGCCACGCTCACGATCGCCAGCGCCAGCCCGCAGGTCGAAGTGCGGACATATCAATCGCTGACCCCCCAGCTGACCTATGGACGGCAGGTCAGCGCAATCGCCGCGCGGGTCGATGCACTGCTCGCCAGGCTGCGGCCCCAGATTCGTGAAGGAGCCTCGCGGGCCACCGCCATCACGGCCGCCACGGGCCTGGCCGGGGGATTGGCCGGGGCGGCTGCTTTGCTCGGCGTCGTGCACCCGCCGCCCGCCGCCGCGCGCGCGCAGGGATCGCTAGCGGAATCGCTGGCGCGGACGCATGAAGCATACGCAGCGCTCGAGGCTGCTCTGAGCGATGAAAACTCCGCGCAATACGCGGCGGCGCTCAGTCAGATCTATGCCGCGGAAGCCTCGCTCAGCGGGGCGCTCAGGGACTTCAGCCTGCTCGCTTACAAGTAGCGCACAACCTCCCGTCCCCTCACAGCAACACGCGGGATGTGGGCATAAGTCCAGGATCGCAAGCTTTTCGCCAGCGTTGGGCGGCCGCGGCCGATAGGTGGGCATGGGCTGTGATCACTCGGCGCTTCACAGTGGCGGCGCGCGCTACCTCAGAGAGGCAGGCCAGCTGCAACTGGTGCTCGTGTGCGACGAATGCGGAGCCGAGCTGGCCGAGCTCGAACGGGTCGACTACGTCCCCAGCGCGCGCTGCTTAGCCGGGCATCTGGCGGAGCTGACCGCCCGCGAGCTGGGCCTGGACGAAATCCAGGTGGCCCAGGTCCGTTTCGCGGCCCTCGTGTCGAGCGTCGGGCGCGATCAGATCCGGCCCGAGATCCTCAACAAGCAGGGGCCGCTGACCCAACAGGAGTGGGTCGAGGTCTGCCGCCAGCCCGAACTCGGGGCGGCGCTGCTCGGCGATGCAAGCTTCGATGACATCAGGGAGTGGATCCTCTGCCATCGCGAGCGACCAGACGGCAGTGGCTATCCGCGTGGGCTCGTGGGCGAGGAAATCGCCCTGGAGGCCCGAATCCTGGCGGTGACCGATGCTTATGTGGCGATGACCAGCGATCGCCCCTACCGCTTGGCGCGCTCCCACGAAGATGCCTGCCTCGAGCTCGAGCGATGCGCGGGAAGTCAGTTCGACGAGCTCGTCGTCGAGGCTTTCGTGAGCGCCTCGCAACGACGCAACCCGCACCTGGCGCGCGCCGCCGCTTGAGCCCGCGCTATGCGCCGGTGTTCAACCGGTCCGGTTCCGAGCGCTGTGCGACCAGCCGGCAGAAGATCTTGACAAGCGCCGGGTCAAACTGGGTCCCGGCGCAGCGCTGCAGCTCATTCAGGGCATCGCCGAGCGACATCGCGGACTTGTAGACGCGCTCGTCCATCATCGCGTGGAAGGAGTCGCAGATCGCGATGATGCGGGCGCCGAGGGGGATCTCCTCACCGGCGAGGCCATCGGGATAGCCCATCCCGTCCCAGCGCTCGTGGCTGGCGCGCACGAGCGGGCCGATCCTCTCGAGAGATGGCCCGGCGGCCGAGATGATCTGTTCGCCCATGATCGTGTGCTGCTTCATGAACCGCCACTCCTCATCCGTCAAGGACCCCGGCTTGGTGATTATCTCGTCGGGAATCCCGAGCTTGCCGACATCGTGGAGGTCGCCGGCCTGCACGATGAGATCGACCACGTCCTCGTCGAGCCCCACCGTGCGCGCGAGCAGCTCGACATCGCCGGCGACGTCGTTGGAGTGCCCGCCGAGGTCTGGGTGGCGCTGTGCCAGCGCCGCGTGCAGCACCGACGTGATGAGCTCGGCCGCGCCTCTCTGGTCACGTATCTTCTCGCGGTACATGTGCTGGTCGGCGCGTCGCAGGGCATGGGTCGGCTCGGTCGCTTCGCGGGGGATCTCGACCGCACCCGCGGACGCCGTGATCGTGAAGGCGCCGCCCTGTTCGGACAGTGCTTCGCGCGCCTCCTGAAAGAGGGCGTGCGGATCCGCCACAGGTGTTGAGATCAGGACGCAGAACTCGTCGCCGCCGAGCCTGTAGACGGTGCCGCAGGAGCTGACCGCGCCGCGCAGGCGGGCGCCGAGGCGCGCGAGCAGCGCGTCACCCGCGACGTGCCCGAAGGAGTCGTTGTAGCGCTTGAAGCCATTCAGGTCGAAGAACCATAGGAATGCGGGCTCCTCCTCGCTCGCGCGGTGGCAGACGCGGGGCAGATCCTCCATCAGCGCGCGGCGGTTGCGGACGCCGGTCAGGGGGTCGGTCGACAGCTCACGCCTCACACGGCGGTTGGAGACGGCGAGACCGACGACGGAGCCGATCAGCATCAGGAACGCGACCACCAGCAGCGACAGCATCCCGGCGCTCCACGTGTTGAGGAAGTCGGGATCGGCGGCGATCGCGTGCGCGGCGACCGCAATGTGCTGATGCGCCCAGCCGATCGTCAGTGGCAGCTCGGCGATCATCGCGCGATGGTCTCCCTCGAGCGTGGACTGGGGCGGCGCACCGATCCTCAAGGCGGCCACCGACAACGCGGCCGGCAACCCTTGAGCGGCTGGCGTGATCGGGCTGGAGGCTCCTGTGAACGTCAGCCGGCCCTTGTTGTAGGTGGCGAGCTGGACCTGGACGCCGGGGGTGTCGTTCACGATCAGGCCGGCCCCACGTGCGGCGGCGATGCCGATGTCCAGGTGCACGACGCCAAGCAGCACGTGACGAACGCGGAACGGCGCGAGGAAGGCGACCGAGAACTGCCCGCTGACGGGGGAGAGGAACGCGCCGCTTGTGGCCCCGACGGCAGAGCTGTCGGCGAGCGCCGCGAACTGCCGGTCCAGCTGCGGCGAGAAGTCGGCCGGGCGCGCCGTCGGTCCGCACACGAGCTGGCGACCGGATCGGTCATCCAGGCAGGCGGCCGACACGGGGACGAAGGCGGAGCGCTGCAGCGCGGCGAGGGCCCGAGCGGACTCGGCGAGGTCTGTGCGGCGACGCTCGCCCGGCGATGGTCGACCGCTCAAGAGGTCGCTGACGGCCGGATTGACGAGCAGCAGGGAGAGCGCCGTCGTCGTCTGGCGCTCGCCGTTGGCGATCAGCGAGGTCTCACCGTTCACGGCCTCCTGCACCATCCGATCCTGCATGCTGCGGCGGGTGTGCATGTTGCCTGAGGTGACGGTCACGGCGATCGCGCCGAGCAGAAGCGCCAACACGAGTCCGAGCAGCGCTAACGGTCGCATGCGCCGGTTCTCGTCATTTCAGCGCCAAGCTTGAGCTTCAGCGACCGTCGATGGGCGAAAATCGCGGGCCCGATCCGGGTGACCCGCCCCCGCGGGCGCCCGGCAGGGCGGCTTCGCGCGGCCGTCACGCGCACCGCGCGAGTCCGGCCCGCCGGAGGTGGGCGTCGATGTCGGTCTTCAGTGCTGCGGCTTCGGTCTGGGCCCGCGAGAACATGCCGGGTTCAACGATCCCCGACTCGAGTTCGCGCAGCACACGGTGCAGGAGCGTGGCCAGCTGTTCCTGGCTTGTGAGCGCGCGCGCGAGCTCGACGCGGGCGCCGGCGGGCGGATCGAGTGCCTCGAGGAGGCTGCGGCCGCGCGCCATGATCTCAAGCGCCTGCGGCACATATGAGATCACCTCGTCAGGCGTGGTCGGCCGCGCCAGCCTGTGCAGCTGCGCGAGCTGCGCTGCACAGTCGGCGTCACCGGCGGTCACATAGGCCGGTGGCGGCGATGAGGACTCTCCGCAGCCGGCGAGCAGGAGGGCTATGACTGCGGACAGGGCGAGCGCATACATTCTGGGCATGTCGCTGGCGTATCGGCAGCTCGAGGCGTTCACACAAGTCGTTTTCCTGCGGGCGGGGGCGCGCGAACGAGCGGCTAGATTGAGGGCACGCCAATGATCTCGATAACCCACTTCAGCGATCCGGGCTGCCCCTGGGCATACTCGGCGAGTCCTCAGCTGGCCGTGCTCGAGTGGCGCTACGGCGGGCAGCTGGCCTGGCGGCTCGTCACGATCGGCCTGGCCGAGGACCCCGAGCGCTACGTGCGCAACGGCTACACGCCGACACGCATGACCGTCGGCAACATGCGCTTCCGCCGCTACGGGATGCCCTTCTTGGCCGAGCCCCGTGCGCGCGTCGCGGCGACCGGGCGCGCGTGCAGGGCGATCGTCGCCACTCGCCTGTTGGACGGGCAACGCGAGCTCGAGGTCTTCCGCGCGCTGCAGCTGGGCTGGTTCACGACGACGCTGGTGCTCGACGAGGACGACGACATCGCGCGTGCGCTCGAGCGCGTTAGTGGTCTAGATGTGCAGGCAGTGGTCGCGGCGATCGACGACGAGGCCACGACCGCCGCCTACGAGGCCGACAAGCAGGAGACGCGCACCGCGGCGGGCGGTGCGACGGATTTTCAGGGCAAGGCTCGCCAGACCGATGGGCCGGTGCGCTATTCGGCGCCGTCGCTCGTGTTCGAGAGCAGCGAGGGCCGGCGGGTCGAGGCCGGCGGCTTTCAGAAGATCGAGGCCTACGACGTGCTGATCGCCAACCTCGACCGCACGCTCGAGCGCAGACCGCCGCCCGAGGGGCCGTTGGAGGCGCTCAGGAGCTTCCCCGGCGGTCTCGTCACCCAGGAGGTTGCGGCGATCATGGCGCACAACAACGAGGAGCCCGACCGCCTCGCGGCGGAGAGCGCGCTGATCGAGCTGGCCGGAGCGGGCGAGGTGCGCCGCAGCGCCCTCGGCAGCGACGCCCTCTGGCAGATCGCCTGAGCTCGTGCGTGCGCGTGGCCGAGACGCCCCTGCCGGGGCGGGTAGCCTGCAGCGCTGAGATGGCGGTCACGGTCACACTCCCAGACGGAAAGGCCCTCGAGCTGGACGACGGCGCCACCGGCGCCGACGCCGCCGCCGCGATCGGGCCCGGACTCGCGCGGGCGGCGCTGGCGGTCGAGGTCAGCCGCGCGGGTGAGGATCCCGAGGTGCTGGACCTCTCGCGGGTGCTGCCGGACAGTGCGCGGGTGGCGATCCTCACGGCCAAGAGCGGCGATAAGGCGCTCGAGCTGATCCGCCACGATGCCGCCCACGTGCTGGCCGCGGCCGTGATGGAACTCTACGAGGGCGTGAAGATCTCGATCGGGCCGCCGATCGCCGACGGCTTCTACTACGACTTCGAGTTTCCCGACGGGACCGCCATCTCGGAGGAGGACTTCCCGGCGATCGAAGAGCGCATGCGCTCGCACGTCAAGGCGGCCGAGGCGTTCGAGCGCCAGGACGTGCCCGTAGCGCATGCGCGCGAGCGCTTCCTGGCCGAGCGCCAGGACTACAAGGTCGAGCTGATCGACGATCTCATCCGCAACGCCGATCCAGAGCATCCGCTGGCGACCGTCTCGCTGTACACGAACGGCCCGTTCACCGACCTCTGCCGCGGCCCCCATGCCCCGAGCACGAAGACCGTGGGGGCGCTCAAGCTCCAGTCCGTCGCCGGCGCATACTGGCGCGGGGACTCGGCGAGGACGATGCTGACGCGCATCTACGGCACCGCCTTCTTCTCCAAGGACGATCTGGCCGAGTATCTGGAGCGGATCGAGCAGGCGAAGGCGCGCGACCACCGCAAGCTCGGGCGCGAGCTCGGTCTGTTCACGTTCTCCGAGGTCTCCCCGGGCGCCGCCTTCTGGCTGCCGGCGGGGACCAGCGTGTGGAACGCGCTCGTGGGCGTCTCGCGCGAGATGGGCCAGATGCGCGGCTATCAGGAGGTGAAGACGCCGCTGATCTACGACGCCGAGCTGTGGAAGACCTCGGGGCACTGGGAAAAGTACAAAGAGCACATGTTCAGGCTTGACGTCGAGGGTCGCGAGATGGGTGTCAAGCCGATGAACTGCCCGGGCCACTGTCAGCTGTACGCGATGCAGCGGCACTCCTACCGGGAGCTGCCCGTGCGCTACTCAGAGCCGGGCCTGCTGCACCGCAACGAGCCCTCCGGAGTCCTGCACGGGCTCCTGCGCGTGCGCCACTTCGCCCAGGACGACGGGCACATCTTCTGCACCGAGGAGCAGGTCCAGGAGGAGGTGGCGGGCTGTCTGGAGATGGCGTTTGCGACCTACGAGCTGTTCGACTTCGACGTGCGCCTCGAGCTCTCCACGCGCCCGGAGCAGCGCATCGGAACCGATGAGATGTGGGACAGGGCCGAGGGCAAGCTGATGAGCGCACTCGAGGCGCAGGATCTCTCGTATGAGCTGAACCCCGGTGACGGGGCCTTCTACGGGCCGAAGATCGACATGCACATGACCGACTCGCTCGGGCGCTCGTGGCAGCTGGGGACGGTGCAGCTCGACTATTCGATGCCCGCGCGCTTCGAGCTCAGCTACACCGGCGCGGACAACCAGGAGCACACGCCGGTGATGATCCACCGCGCGCTGTTCGGATCCTATGAGCGTTTCATCGGGATCATGCTCGAGCACTACGCCGGTGAGCTGCCGCTGTGGCTGGCGCCGGTGCAGGCGATCGTGCTGCCCGTGTCAGACCGCTTCAACGAGTACGCCGGCAGCGTCGCCGAGGAGCTGCGAAGCGACGCTGCGCGCGTGGAGCTTGACGATCGCAGCGAGTCGGTGGGGCGCAAGATCCGCGAGGCGGAGCTGCGCAAGATCCCGTTCATGCTCGTGGTCGGCGAGCGCGAGCGGGGCGAGGGAACGGTGTCCGTGCGCGAGCACCGCGGCGGCGACGCGGGGGCGGTGCCGGTGAAGGAGTTCGCCGAGCGCTTGCAGCGGGAGCTATACTGAGCGGCGTTGAAGCCCCGCAAATCCTCAGAGCGCCACGCCTGACATCCGCTTGAAGCGCGGCTGCGAGCACTAGTGCCGGTCCCCCGTAGGTTCGACCGGCGCCCGCCTGAGCGGGACACGACGAGGATAAACGAGCGCATCCGCGTGCCGGAGGTGCGCCTGATCGACGACGAGGGCAACCAGATCGGCGTGCTCAAGACCGCCGACGCGCTCAGCTTCGCCCAGGAGCGCGACCTCGACCTCGTCGAGGTGGCCCCCGAGGCGCGCCCGCCGGTGTGCCGCGTGCTCGACTACTCCAAGTACAAGTACGAGCAGGCTCAGAAGGTCAAGCAGGCACGCAAGCACCAGCAGCAGATCACGATTCGCGAGATCAAGTTCCGCCCCAAGATCGCCCAGCACGACTACGACACCAAGAAGCACCACGTCGAGCGCTTTCTGCGCCACAAGGACAAGGTCAAGGTCACGATCATGTTCCGCGGGCGCGAGGTCACCCACCCCGAGCGCGGCACCGCGATTCTCGATCGGCTGGCCGAGGAGCTGTCCGAGCTGGGCGTGGTGGAGCAGCGTCCGCTGCAGGAAGGACGCAACATGACGATGATGATGGCTCCCTCGAAAGCCGTGCTCGCCGGCCGCGTCGATGTGGGCGAGGTCTCGAATGGCGAGGTCCGCGAGGGCGCTCACATGGGCGATGTCGCCTCCGCGGCGATCGAGTCTCCGACGGTCGCACCAGCGCTCAGCGGCGAGGACGATGGCGTCGCCGAGGTGCTCGTCGAGGCGCCTGCCGAGGAGGACGGAAGCGCGTCCGCGGGCGTCGCCGAGGTGCTCGTCGAGGCGCCTGCCGAGGAGGACGGAAGCGCCTCCGCGGACACGGCCGTGTCATAATCGTCCGTTCGCGATCATGCCCAAGATGAAGACACACTCCGGCGCGAAGAAGCGCTTCAAGGTAACCGCCACCGGCAAGGTGCGCGCGCGGCACCCCTTCACGAGCCACATCCTCGAGAAGAAGTCGCCCAAACGCAAGCGCGCGCTGGGACGCCCCGCACTCGTCTCTGAGGATGACGTGCCGCGGATCAAGCGGATGCTGGGGGTTGGCAAATGACGCGGGTCAAGCGCTCGGTCAACGCGCGCAAGAAGCGCCGTGCGACGCTCGAGCTGACGAAGGGCTTCCGCGGCGAGGCGCACTCGAACTACAAGCGCGCCAAGGAGGCGCTGATGAAGGCGGACGCCTACGCCTACCGCGACAGGCGCAACCGCAAGCGCGACTTTCGGCGGCTGTGGATCACGCGCATCAACGCCGCCGCGCGGATCAACGGGATGAGCTATTCGCAGTTCATGCATGGCCTGTCGCTGGCCGGCGTGGAGCTCGACCGCAAGGTGCTCGCGGACATCGCCGTCCGCGACGCCGACACCTTCCGACGTTTCGCCGAGGTCGCCCGCGAGGCGTCGGCTGCCTGAGTACCGGCAATCGACTCGAACAGCCTCCCGGGCGCCGCTCCTCACAGAGGACGGCGCCTTTTTTGTGCCACCGCTCCCCGCCGACACCACCACTGACATGACCCACATCATCTCCCCCCAGAATCCTCGCCTGAAGTCGCTTCGCCGGCTTCACAGCCGCCGCGAGCGCGAGCGCTCCGGCACGTTCGTCGCCGAGGGCGAGGACCTCGTGAGCGCCGCCAGGAGCGCCGGTCGCCCGGCGCTCGAGGGTTATCGCAGCGCGGGCTCCGGCCTCGGCGATGCGAGCTTTCACGAGGTCGAGCCGGCCGCCCTGCGGGCCGTCTCGACGCTCGGGTCTGGCACGCGCGTGATCGGTGTCTACGAGCAGAGCTGGGGCACGCCCGTGGGCCCGCTGTGCGTCTACCTGCACGGGGTGGGCGATCCCGGCAACGTCGGCACGGTGCTGCGCGGCGCGCAGGCCTTCGCCGCTGACTGCGTCGCGCTCGGACCCGGCTGTGCGGACCCGCACTCGCCGAAGGCGGTGCGCGCGAGCATGGGCGCCATCTTCGCGGTCAGGCTGGCGCGGGTGGCCGACGTCGCCGAGCTGCCGGGAGAGCGCATCGCGCTGGCCGCCGATGCGCCAAGCGCGCTGCGCGGGGGCGAGCGCGGCGCCGGCCCGAGGGCAGCGGTGACGCTGCTGATAGGGGCCGAGCGCGAGGGCCTGCCCGCCGCCGTGCTCGCGGCCTGCGAGCGCGTGGCGCGGATACCGATCGCAACAGACTCGCTGAACGCCGCGATGGCGGCGACGGTGGCGCTGTATGAGATGACCCGTCACGCCTCGGACGCCCCGTCGTCATCTAGGGTCCGGGCGTCATGATCGAGCGGATCCAGGCGCTGCGGGCGCAGGCTGAGGAGGAGATCGCGGCGGCCTCGACATCGGAGGCGCTCGAGGAGCTGCGCGTGCGCTATCTCGGCCGCAAGGCCGAGCTTCCACAGATGCTGCGCGGAGTCTCAGAGCTCGAGCCCGCCCAGCGCGGCGAGGTCGGAAGGGCGGCCAACGAGGCGCGCCAGGCGCTCGAACGGACGATCGAGGCACGCGCCGCCGAGCTCAGCGCGCGGGAGCTCGAGCGCGCGCTCGAGGGCGATCTGCTGGACGTGACGCTGCCCGGCGCGCCACCGCAGCCGATCGGTGCGCTGCACGTGCTCACCTCCACCAGACGCGAGCTCGAAGACATCTTTCTCGGCCTCGGCTTCACCGTCATGGAGGGGCCTGAGATCGAGACCGTTCACTACAACTTCGACGCCCTCAACCACAGCCCGACCCACCCGGCGCGCGCCCGTACGGACACCTTCTACGTCACCCGGCCGGTCGAGGCGCGCGCGGCCGAAGAGGAGCTCCTGCTGCGGACGCACACCTCGCCGATGCAGGTGCGCGCGATGGAGGCCCACCCGCCGCCGCTGTATGTCGTCATCCCCGGGCGCGTCTACAGGCCGGACTCCGACGCCACGCACACCCCACAGTTCCACCAGATCGAGGGGCTCGCCGTGGACGAGGACATAACGCTCTCAGACCTCAAGGGGACGCTTCTGGTGTTCGCGCGAGCGGCCTTCGGCGATGAGCGCGACGTCAGGCTGCGCCCGCACTTCTTCCCGTTCACCGAGCCCAGCGTCGAGGTTGACGTGTCCTGCTTTCACTGTCAGGGGAAGGGATTCCTGCGCGACGGCTCGCGCTGCTACCTGTGCAAGGGCGAGGGCTGGCTGGAGGTGCTGGGCGCGGGCGAGGTGGACCCGAACGTCTACGCGCACGTGCCGACCACCGCGCAGAACGCGCCCGGCTATGACCCCGAGAAGGTGCAGGGCTTCGCCTGGGGCATGGGTGTCGAGCGGATCGCGATGCTCAAGCACGGCATCCCCGACCTGCGCCTGTACTTCGAAAACGATCTGCGCTTTCTGGAGCAGTTCGCATGAGGGTGCCGCTCGACTGGCTGCGCGAATACTGCAATCCCGACCTCGATGTCGGCGGTGTCGAGGAGCGCCTGACGATGACCGGCACGAAGGTCGAGGCGATCCACCATCACGGCGTGGGGGCCGTCGAGAAGTTCGTCGTGGGGCGGGTGCTCGAGGTCGGCCCGCATCCGGATGCCGACCGCCTGCGCGTGTGCGAGGTCGATCTCGGGGCGGAAAACGGCGATGCGCCCGCGCGCATCGTGTGCGGCGCCCCGAACGTGGCCGAGGGTCAGACGGTGGCCGTCGCGCGCCCGGGCGCGGTCATGCCCGACGGGAGCAGGCTGAAGAAGGCCAAGCTGCGCGGGGTGGTCTCGGAAGGAATGATCCTCGCCGCGTCAGAGCTCGAGATGGGAGGGGGCGAGGAGGGGATCCTCGTGCTCGACGATTTCACGCCGGACGCCGAGTTCGCTCCCGGCACGCCGCTGGCCGAGGTGCTGCCGATCGCAACGGAGGTGCTCGAGCTCGAGATAACGCCCAACCGGCCCGACTGCCTGGGGGTCTACGGGGTGGCGCGCGAGCTGCATGCGGCGAGCGGGGCCGCGCTGGCCGAGCCGCCGTGGCAACAGGACCCGGGCTCGCCCGGGCCCCTCGACGCCGTCGCGGTCCGCGTGGAGTGCCCGGAGCTGTGCCGGCGCTTCACCGCGCGCGTGTTCGAGAACGTCACGATCGCTCCGTCCCCGCCGTGGCTGAAGGCGAGGCTGATGGCCGCCGGCCAGCGGCCGATCAACAACGTCGTCGACATCACCAACTACGCGATGCTGCTGACAGCGCAGCCGCTGCACGCGTTCGACCTCGACCGTGTCGCGGGCGCGCGCCTGACGGTGCGCACGGCCGGCGCCGGCGAGCAGCTGGAGACGCTCGATGGCCAAACCCGCACGCTCGACTCCGAGATGGTGCTGATCGAGGACGCCGACGGCCCGACCTCGATCGCCGGGATCATGGGCGGCGCGCGCTCGGAGGTTCATGAGCACACGGGCCGCGTGCTGCTCGAGGTCGCCACCTGGAGCGGGCCCAACATCCATCGCACCTCCTGGAGCCTCGGGCTGCGCAGCGAGGCCTCCTCGCGCTTTGAGAAGGGGCTCCAGCCGGAGCAGTGCCTGCAGGCGCAGGCCGTCGCGAGCCTGTTGATGGTCGAGCTGACCGGAGCCGTGATCTCCAGCGGGACGATCGATGAGGCCTACACGCGGACGCCGGCGCGCGTGATCACCCTGCGCGATGCCCGCGTGCGGGCGATCCTCGGCGTGCCGGTCGCCGTCGAGCGCCAGGCGGAGATCCTCGAGGCGCTGGACTTCGCCTCGGCACCGGTGCCCGCCGGCCTCGAGGTGACCGTGCCCGCGCTGCGGCGCGATGACGTGACACGCGAGGTGGATCTGATCGAGGAGGTCGCGCGGATCGACGGAGTCGATCGCCTTCCCGCAACCCTCCCCGCGCGGCGCGGAGCCGCCGGCATGCTGAGCCACGCCCAGCGGGTGCGGAGGGCCGCCGAGGACGCGCTCGTCGGCCGCGGCCTATATGAGGTCGTCGGCTGGAGCTTTGCCGATCCGCGCCTGCTCGAGCGCCTGCGCCTGCCGCCTGAGCATGCGATGCGCGAGGTGGTGCGCCTCGATAACCCTTTGTCGGATTCGCAGTCGATCATGCGCCCGACGCTTGTGGGCTCGCTGATGGACGCCGCGCGCCACAACGTCTCGCGCAACGGCCCGGACGTGGCGATCTTCGAGTCGGGCACGGTCTATCGCGCCTCGGCGGAGGGTCCGCTGGCAGATGAGCACCACGCCCTCGGCGCGCTTCTCAGCGGTGCTCTGGCGCCGCGCTCGTGGCGGGGCGTCTCCGGCGAGGCCGACTTCTTCGCCGCCAAGGCCCTGCTCGGCTCGCTCCTTGAGAAGCTCCACGTGAGCTTCTCGACCGAGCCCCGCGGGTGGCCCTTCCTGCATCCGGGCCGCTCGGCCGCGGTGCTCGCCGGCGCCGAGATGCTCGGGTTCGTGGGCGAGCTTCACCCGCTCGTCGCCGGCGCCTGGGATCTCGAGCGCACAGCGGTGTTCGTCGTGGATCTCGACAAGGTGGCGGGCGCGTCGCCGCCCGTCGTCGCGTTCCGGGCCTTCTCGGGGGTCCCGTCGCTGCACCGCGACCTCGCGGTCACGCTGCCCGATGCGATCGCCGCCGCGCAGGTGCTGGATGCCGTGCGCGAGGCGGCGGGCGAGGTGCTCGACGACGTGAGCGTGTTCGACGTCTACAGCGGCGAGCAGGTGGGCGAGGGCAGGCGCTCGCTGGCCCTGTCGCTGTCCTTCCGCTCGCCCGAGCGCACGCTCACCGACGAGGACGTCGCGCCCGCGCGCGAACGCATCCTCGCGGCGCTCGCCGGGCTGGGGGGCGAGCTCCGTGGCTGAGCCGGGCGCGAGCTCCGTCCCCGCCGCCGCGCCCTCGCCGGCACAGGCGTTCGTGAAGGACGCGCCGCGGGTGATCGTCGCCGGTGCAACCGGCTTCGCCGGCGCGCTGGCGGCACACCTTCTGTGGCGCCATCCGCGCTTCGAGCTGGCGGCCGTCACGGGCCGCTCGGAGGTGGGCAGGCGCCTTGACGAGCTCTACCCGCGCTACCGCGTGCCGATGACGATCGAGCAGCTGGACCTCGACGGGGTGGGCCGCATCGACGCCGCCGTGGTGGCCTATCCGCACGCCGCGGCCGCGCCGACCGTCGGCGCGCTGCGCGAGCGCGGTGCCCGCGTGGTCGATCTCAGCGCGGACTTTCGGCTCGCGTCGCTTGCCACCTACGAACGCTGGTACGGCCCGCATCCGCGGCCTGATCTGCTGGGGGAGGCCGTCTACGGGTTGACCGAGCTTCACCGCGAGAGGATCGCGAGCGCCGCGATCGTCGCCAACCCGGGCTGCTACCCGACCGCGTCCGTGCTCGGGCTGGCGCCGCTCGCGCGCCAAGGGCTGATCGGCGATCTGGTGATCGACGCCAAGCAGGGAATATCCGGCGCCGGGCGCGTGTTCGACGAGACCACCCACCTGTCGATCGCGGGCGAGAACATCATCCCCTACAACGTCGCCGCCCACCGGCACACGCCGGAGATCGAGGAGCAGCTCGCCCTGGCCGCCGCCAACAGCCCCGCGGGCTGGAGCACGCACAGCGCGAAACGGCGCGGGGGCGGTGCCCCGCCGGGGCTCGCGGTGCAGTTCCAGGCGCACCTCGTGCCGCTCGACGAGGGCGAGCTCGCGAGCTGCTACGTGACGCCGACGCGCACGGTCGCTGCCGAGGAGCTGCGGGGCCTGTTCGCCGAGGCCTATGCACAGGAGCCCTTCATCGAGGTGGTCGATGCGCCACCGGGAGTGCTCGAGGTGCGCGAGACGAACTTCTGCCGGATCTTCGCCGCCTGTGATGAGCACACGGGCAAGGTGCTGGTGTTCTCGGCCATCGACAACCTCTGGAAGGGAACCTCCTCCCAGGCCGTCCAGAACCTGAACGTCATGTTCGGCTTCCCCGAGACCGAGGGCCTGTCATGAGCGGCCCGCCGCAGCCCTTCTTCCACTCGCGCTGGGTGCCCGCGCCCGAGCATGTGCGCGACCTCGGCCCCGGCGCGGGCCTTCCCCCCGGCTTTCGCGCCGCCGGCGTGGCCTGCGGCATGAAGCCCAGCGGCAACACCGATCTGGGACTGCTCGTCTGTGACTCAGAGCGGCCCGTCAGCGCCGCGCGCTTCACCGCGACCGGCACGCCGGCCGCGCCCGTGCTGGTCAGCCAGGAGCGCTGCCGGCTGGGCGCCCTGCGCGCCGTGCTCGTCAACTCGGGCTGCGCAAACGCCGCCACCGGCCGGCGCGGCCTGGACGATGCGGCAAAGACGCAGGGGGCCGCGGCGGCGGCGGTGGGTGTCGACCCCGCGGAGGTCGCGCTGGCCTCCACCGGCGCCATCAGCCACCACCTGCCCGTGGACGCGATCGTCAAGGGGATCCTCGACGCACGGCCGCGGCTGAGCGGCGACGGCGACGGCGACTTCCAGCAGGCGATCCAGACCACCGACGCCTCCGAGAAGCGGGCGAGCCTCGAGCTCGAGCTGGGGTCCGGCCCGGTTCGATTGAGCGCCCAGTGCAAGGGAGCCGGCATGATCTCGCCGCGCTTCGCGACGATGCTGTGCTTCATCGAGACCGACGCCGCGCTGGCGGCCGAGACGGCGGAGCTGTTGCTGGGCGTGTGCGTGAAGCGCTCCTTCGACCGCGCCTCCGTGGACGGACAGCTGTCGACCAACGACACGGCGATCCTGATGTGCTCGGGCGAGAGCGGCGTCAGCATCGTTCCCGAAAGCGAGGATGAGCTGCGCTTCGGCCAGGCGCTCGACGCGCTCCTGCGCCAGCTCGCGATCATGATGGTCGCCGACGGCGAGGGCGCGCGGCGGATCGCGCGCGTGCTCGTGCGCGGCGGGCGCGCCGACGGCGTGGAGGCGGTCGCGCGCGCGGTCGCCAACTCGCCGCTCGTCAAAACGGCGCTCCACGGCGCCGACCCCAACTGGGGGCGGATCATCCAGGCCGTCGGCGCGGCGGCGGGCGGGCGCGAGGCCGCGACGCCGCCGCTCGCGGTCGACCTGTCGATCGAGGGGACGCCCGTCTGCTCGGCCGGAGCCGCGATCGACTACGACGAGGACGCGCTGGCGCGCGCGGTCGAAGGGACGGAGATCGAGTACGAGGTCACGCTCCCCGGAGACGGCGCCGAAACCGAGGTCTTCTTCTCCGATCTCTCGCACGAGTACGTGACGATCAACGCGGAGTACACGACATGACCGACACGCAGAAGCACGACGTCGGCACGCTGCTCGAGGCGCTCCCCTACATACGGGAGTTCCACTCGAAGACGGTCGTCATCAAGTACGGCGGCGCCGCGATGGAGGACCCCGGCCTGCGCGAGGAGTTCGCGCGCGACGTCGTGCTGTTGAAGTACGTGGGGCTGAACCCGATCGTCGTCCACGGCGGCGGCCCGGAGATCACCGCCTACATGGAGCGCCTCGGCCTGCCCGTCGAGTTCGTCGGCGGCCTGCGCGTGTCCGATGAGGAGACGGTCGAGGTGGCCAAGATGGTGCTCGTCGGCAAGGTCAACAAGGAGATCGTGCTGCGCCTGAACCGCCACGGCCAGTCGGCGGTGGGCCTCTGCGGCGACGACGGCTCGCTCTTCCGCGTCGCCCGCCGAGCGGCTCCGGACGGGGAGGACATCGGCTTCGTGGGGCGCATCGAGCGCGTCAACGTCGGCGTGATCGAGCACATCGCAAGCGATTACATACCGGTGATCGCGTCCGTCGGCGCCGACCGCGACGGGTGCTCATACAACGTCAACGCCGACGAGGCCGCCGGCGCGGTGGCCGGCGCGATCGGCGCCTACAAGATGGTGTTCCTGACCGACGTGCCGGGCTGGCTGGGCGACCCGGCCGAGGACGCGAGCCTGATCGGGCAGGCGACGGTCGAGCAGGTGCAGGCCGCGCTGCCTCGGCTGGAGGGCGGCATGCGCCCCAAGCTGGAAGCCTGCGTGGACGCCATCCACGCCGGCGTCAGCGCCGCGCACATCCTCGACGGGCGGATCGCGCACTCGCTGCTGTTGGAGCTGTTCACCGACGCCGGCATCGGCACCAAGATCGAGGCCGGCTCATGACGCTGTCAGAGCTCCAGGAGCTCGAGCGCACGAGCGTCGTGGGCTCCTACGCGCGCTACCCGGTCGAGTTCGTCCGCGGCGAGGGTCCGCGCCTGTGGGACGCCGAGGGCAACGAGTACCTCGATTTCCTGTGCGGCATCGGTGTGACGAGCCTTGGGCACTGCCACCCGCGCGTGGTCGAGGCGGTGCGCGGGCAGGTGGGGCGCCTGATGCATGTCTCAAACCTGTTCTACACCGAGCCCGCGATGCGCCTGGCCGAGCGCCTGTCGGCCTCGAGCCTCGGCGGCAAGGTGTTCTTCTGCAACTCGGGCGCCGAGGCCAGCGAGGCCGCCATCAAGCTCGTGCGCAAGGCGCGCCCCGGCGGGGATGTGATCGTCGTCCACGGCGCCTTCCACGGGCGCACCTACGGCGCGCTGTCAGCGACGCCGCAGGAGGCAAAGCAGGCCCCATTCGCCCCGCTGGTACCGGGCTTCCGCGCCGTCGCCGCCGAGGCCGAGGAGCTGCGCGCCGCGATCGATCAGAACACGGCCGCGGTGCTGCTCGAGCCGATCCAGGGCGAGAGCGGCGTGCACGTGCTCTCGGCAGAGGTGCTGGGGGCAGCGCGCGAGGCCTGCGACGAGCACGGCGCGGCGCTCGTGTTCGACGAGGTCCAGTGCGGGATGGGCCGCACCGGGACGCTGTGGGCGTATGAGCAGATCGGCATCGTGCCCGACGCGATGACCGCCGCCAAGGCATTGGGCGGGGGCCTGCCGATCGGCGCGCTCATCACCGGTCCGCGGCTGGCCGACGTGCTCCAGCCGGGCGACCACGCCTCGACCTTCGCCGGCGGGCCCGTGATCGCGGGCGCGGCGCTCGCCGCCCTCGAGGTGACAGACGACCCCGAGCTGCTCGCCCGCGTGCGCGAGCTCGGGCAGATGCTCGCCGGCGCCCTCGAGCCGCTGCCCGAGGTCAGCGCCGTGCGCGGTCGCGGGCTGATGCTCGCCTGCGAGCTGGACGTGCCGGCGCCTGCGGTCGCGCGGCGCGCGCTGTTGGAGGAGCGGCTGATCGTGAACGCGACCGGGCCGACCACGCTGCGACTGCTGCCGCCGCTGACGATCGCCGAGGAGGACGTCATCGAGGCGGTGACGCGGCTGGCCCGGGCGCTCGCCGACACCGCGGCCGAATAGCCGGCCCGCGCCGCCGGCGTGCCAGCGCCGCTGGCCCAGCGCTAGGAAGGCCGCGGAAACCGGGGCCGATCGCTTAAGCACGGGCGCTCCGCGGCCGATCAGCGAATGTGTTGATGAAGCGCTCCCTCGCCCTGATCGCGACGGTCCTCGCGCCGATCGCGTGTGTCCTTGCCCTGGCCCCGTCCGTGAGCGTGGCAGCCGGCGGCCGGGAATCGTTCACGCCCTTCATCATCGGCGGCCAGGAAACATCGATCTCGCAGGTTCCCTGGCAGGTCTACATCGAATCCGAGTTCGAAGAAGACGGCTATCACGTCATCGCCGCCTGCGGCGGGTCGATTCTCGATGCCACGCACGTGCTCACCGCCGCCCACTGCGTCGACGCCGAGGGCACGACCGTTCAGCACCCGCCGGGCGACTTCACGGTCGTGGCCGGTGCCTCGACGACCCTGGGGTCCTCGCCGACGAGGCAGGTCAGGGGCGTCAGTCACGTCCGCCAACACCCCTACTTCACGCGCCTGCCGGAAACCAAGGACGACGTCGCCGTGCTGACCCTCTCGCAAGCGCTCACCCTGTCTCCCGCGATGAACGCCGAGGCCATATCGCTCGTCCCGATCGGCGCCACGCCAGCGCCCGGAACCCCGCTGTCGGTCAGCGGATACGGCCTCGAGAACGGCGCCGAAAACGCCGAACCGAACGGCAAGCTCTACTCGACGTCGCTGACCGCTGTCGCCAGCGACCCCTGCCGCGGAGCCGTGGGAGTCAACTCAGCGGTGCTGCTGTGCGCGATCAGCGCGACCTCCTCGACCTGCCGCGGGGACAGCGGCGGGGCGCTCACCGAGGGCAATCCCGCCGTGCAGGTCGGCATCGTGGACTTCGGCCTGCAGGGCTGCCCGGTGGAACGGCCCGACGGCTTTACCAACGTCGCGGCGCCGGAGGTGCGCGACTTCATCGAAGGCAGCGAATCCCCGCCTGTCGCCGCGCGCCCGAGCTCGCCGCCGGTGATCAGACCGGTGGGCGCCGGCCCCGTCGACTTCAGCCCGCTGAGCTGCGAACCGGGAACGTGGAGCGGCTCGCCCTCGTTCACCTACACCTTCGAGGTCGAAGACGCCTCCCAGCGGGTGCTGCAGAGCGGGCCGAGCAACGTCTACGCCCCGCCGGCGAGCCTCATCGACTTTCCGCTGGTGTGCATCGTGCAGGCCAGCAACGCCGGCGGCGTGAGCACCTACCGCAGCGCCACGAGCGCTCCGGTCGCGGCCGACACCGCCCGCCCGGCGGGCTCGCTCAGCGGCCCGCGATGCCACCTGCAGGCCTGCTCGGTGTCGATTGCCGCCAGCGACCCCTACGCCGTCCCGCTGGGCGTCAGATCAAGCGCGAGCTACACGCTCACCGCCAGCTGCCCCGTCAAGAAGGGCAAGCGCAGGGGTGGGCATTCGGCCAGACGATCGACGTGCAAGCGCACGGTGTCGCTTGCGATGCCCCTCAGTAGCACCTCCGCCGGCCACTACCGCGCGACGGCGACGAGGCTTCCGTACAACAGGCGCATCACCTTCACCACGCTCGTCACCAACGCGGCCGGCCTTCACCCGCCGAGGGCGCTCGTGCGCTCGGCCACCCTGCGCCCGCCGTCGCCCAGGCACAAGGCGAAGTCCAAGCACGCTCGGCGTTAGAGCGCCGCGGCAACGGGCGGCGCGCGGGGCTCGCCCTCGCCCCTCGACCCCTCGCTGACGATAGCCTTGGCGCCCGATGAGCGCGCCTGATGAGATCTCCTTCGCACGCACGGCCTCCTACGAGGCCGACCCGGCCGACGTCCGCCGCGTCCTGCTGCTCTACTCGGGCGGTCTCGACACGAGCGTGATGCTCAAGTGGATCCAGGACTCCTACGACGCCGAGGTCGTCTGCCTGACGGTCAACCTCGGACAGCCCGGCGAGGACTACGAGGTGATCAAGGGCAAGGCGCTTGAGCTGGGCGCGCTCGAGTGTCACGTGGTGGACGCGCGCGAGGAGTTCGCGCACGAGTACATCGCGCCCGCGATCAGGGCCAACGCGCTGTACGGGCGCTACCCGCTGTTCACGGCGCTTGGCCGTCCGCTGATCGCAAAGCTGGCCGTGGAGTACGCGCGCACGAGCGGCTGTGACACGATCGCCCACGGCTGCACCGGCAAGGGCAACGACCAGGTTCGCATCGAGGCGACCGTCGCCACGCTCGCGCCCGAGCTGAAGGTGATCGCGCCGGTGCGCTCCTGGCAGATGGGCCGCGAGGAGGAGATCGCGTACGCGCGCGAGCACGGGATACCGATCAAGTCCAACGTGGGGGAGGGCGCCGAGTCGGCGCCGCCGTACTCGATCGACGACAACCTGTGGGGGCGCTCATCGGAGGGCCGCTGGATCGAGGACCTCGAGCGGGCGCCCGAGGACGACGTCTTCCAGCTCGTGACGAGGCCCGAGGACGCGCCCGATGAGCCGCAGGTCGTGGAGGTGGAGTTCGCCCGTGGGGTGCCGGTCGCGCTCGACGGGACGCGCATGGAGCTGGTCGAGCTGCTCGAACGGGTCGCGGAGATCGGCGCGCGCCACGGCGTGGGCATCGTCGATCACATCGAGGACCGCATCGTCGGGCTGAAGGTGCGCGACATCTACGAGGTGCCCGCGGCGGCGATCCTGCTGCCGGCCCACCAGGAGCTCGAGCGCCTGGTGTGCACGATCCACCAGAACCAGTTCAAGCCGCAGCTCGAGCGCCAGTGGGCCTACCTCGTCTACGCCGGGCTGTGGTGGGAGCCGCTGCGCGCCGACCTGGACGCATACATGGAGCGCGTCAACGAGCTGGTCAGCGGGACGATCGGCGTGAAGCTGTACAAGGGCCTTGCGCGCGTGATCACCCGCTCCTCCGCCAACGCCCTCTACGACGCGACGCTCGCGTCCTTCGCGCAGTCCGGCGGGCTCTTCTCGCAGGCCGCCTCACCCGGGTTCATCGAGCTGTGGTCGCTGCAGTCGCGGATGGCCTGGCGCCTGCGCGAGGAGCGTTGAGCGCGGCTAGAATTGCGCCCGTGAACGCGATGGCGATGAAGTTCGTCGGCTATGTCCTCTGGCGCGGGGGCAAGTGGTATCTGCGGCGCAGGCTGCCGCCCATGCGCACTCTGGTGACCAGCGGCTTCGGTGGCCTGCTGGTGCTCGTCGCGATGGCGATCCTCGCGCGCCGGCTCGGAGGCTGAGCCTCGCGCCGCGCGAGCGGCTTCGGCTGAGGAGCGGCCGTGTCAGCGATGTCTCCGGGACCGTCCGGCGGGCACCGTAGCTTGCGATGATCGTGATGGCAGAGGGCAGCGAGACGCCGGGCGGCGGCTCTGGATCGGGCGCACAGTCCGGCGGGCTGGGTGCCGAAGGCCGCGGGCGCGGGACCGAGGGCGACCTGCTCGCCGAACGCCGCGCGCGCCGTGCCGTGGAGTCCGGCGACGCGGCGCTCATCCGCCGCGCTGAGGCAGCGGAGGCGACGGTGCGGACGCTCGAGGCGCACCTGGCAAGCCTCCAGCAGCGCCTGGCCGAGGCCGAGGCCGAACGCCGACGCATCGCCGAGCACGGCGAGGTCCAGCAGGCGCCGCCGGCGATCGAGCGGAGACCGTCGGGCGAGCAGGAGCTGCGGCGCGCAAAGCAGCGCGAGTACGCCGAGCAGCAGCTGCGCCTCGAGGCCGAGGATCGCAGCATCGACCTGGAACGGCGCGGCATCGACCTGGAAAGGGAGAGTCGCCTTGAGATCGAGCGGCTCGGCCGGCGGCTCAGCACGAGCGAACGCGACGCGCGCGCGCTCAGCGGGCAGCTCGAGGCCGTCCAGCGGGAGCTGGCCGAGGCGGAGCAGGCGGCAGCATCCGAGCTGGCGTCCGCGCGCCGCGTCGAGAAGGAGTTTCAGGCGCGCCTTGCCGAGCTCGAGCGCCGGGCGCTCGAGCTGCACGAGGACCTCGAGGTTGAACGGGCTGCGCGCATGCGCTCGGAGCAGCTGCTCGAGCGTATGCGCCTCGGCTATCGCCGCCTGGTCGGCGTGGTGAGGGAGCTCAGGGGCGTCGTGGCCAGGCTGGCCGTCGCGACTGCGCCGGCGCCGGCGCCGGTGGAGCCCGCATCCGAGCGACTGCACCGCGAGGATCCCGCGCCACGGCGGCTCGATGCTTCCGCCGGCGCCTGGAGCGCCTCGCCGAGCGCCCACCGCGAGGAGATGACCGAGGCGCTCGCGGCAGCCGTCGAGCGCCTGCGCGCGCGCGTGGAGGATGTCGGCGGCGACGTGGGCCAGCCGGCCGCGAGCGCGCAGCCGCCGCAGCGCGTGTCCAGCAGGGAGAGCCCGGAGGGGCTCGGTGCGGCCGGGGCGAAGCGCCCGCCGCACAGGCACACGATGTCGTGGCTGAGAAGGCGCTCGATAAGACGCAAACAGCGCCGCGCGCGCCGCGCCGCCGCCGCGGGGGCGCCTAGCATGCAGTCCCAGTGAGCACCTCCGCCTGCGCCCACCTGCACGTGCACTCCGAGTACTCGCTGCTCGACGGCGCGTGCAAGGTCGACGCGCTGGCGGCGCGCGCCGCCGAGTTCGGCCAGCCGGCCCTCGGACTGACCGACCACGGCGTGATGAACGGCGCCGTGGAGCTCCACAAGGCGTGCGCGAAGCACGGCGTGAAGCCGATCATCGGCTGTGAGATCTACCTCGTGGATGACCACGCCGCCGCCGCCCAGGGCAAGACCGAGCGCAACCACCTGACGCTGCTCGCCGCCGACGACGCGGGCTATCGCAACCTCGTCAAGCTCTCCTCGGCCGGCTTCCTGGAGGGCCTGCAGCGGGGCAAGCCGACGGTGGACCTGGCCCAGGTCGAGCGCTACTCAGACGGCGTGATCGCGCTGACCGGCTGCCTTGCCTCGCGCTTCTGCCAGCGACTGCTCGAGGATCGCGTAGCGGACGCGCGCGCACACGCGGACGAGCTGCTGTCGGTGTTCGGCGCGGACAACGTGTACTTCGAGGTTCAGAAGAACGGGCTCACGCCGCAGGACAAGTGCAACGAGGGGATCGTGCGCATCGCCGGTGAGGTTGGGGGAAGGCTGGTCGGCACCGGCGACGTGCACTACCTGCGCCGCGAGGACTATGACCACCACACGGCGCTCCTGTGCGTGCAGACCAAGAGCACGATCGCCGCGCCCAAGATGACGTTCGAAACCAACGAGTTCTACCTGCGCGACTCAGACGAGATGGTCGCCGCCTTCGCGGAGTGGCCCGAGGCGATCGCGAGCACGCTCGAGATCGCCGAGCGCTGCTCGGTGGAGCTCGAGCTCGGCAAGCAGCTGATTCCCGGCTTCCAGACCCCCGACGGGAGCCCGGAGCGCGAGTACCTGCGCGCGCGCGTGCTCGAGGGGCTGCGCCTGCGCTACGGTGATCCGCCGCCCGCGGAGGCCAGCGAGCGGGTGGAGATGGAGCTCGGCGTGATCGACCGCATGGGCTTCAACGCCTACTTCCTGATCGTGTGGGACTTCGTCAAGTTCGCCAAGGAGAGCGGCATCGCCGTCGGCCCCGGACGCGGCTCGGCGGCCGGCTCGATCGTCGCCTACTGCCTGGCCATAACCGACGTGGATCCGCTGCGCTACGACCTCCTGTTCGAGCGCTTCCTGAATCCCGAGCGCGTGTCGATGCCGGACATCGACATCGACTTCTCCGTGCGCGGGCGCGAGCGGGTGATGCGCTACGTGACCGAGAAGTACGGGCGCGAGTCGGTCGCTCAGATCGTCACCTTCGGCAAGATGTTCCCGCGCGCGGCGACCCGCGACGCGGCGCGCGTGCTGGGCTTCGACTACGGCACGGGCGACCGGCTGGCGAAGCTGATCCCGGATCCGATCATGGGCCGTGCGCCGTCGTTCGACGACTGCCTGAAGGACGGCCAGTCGCTGCGCAAGGCCTACGACGAGGAGCCCGACGCCCGCAAGATCGTCGATGTTGCACGCGGCCTCGAGGGGATCGTGCGCAACTCCTCGATCCACGCCGCGGCGGTTGTCATCGCCGAGGGCCCGCTGACGGACATCGTGCCGCTGCAGCTCGCCGACGCCGGCACCGACGAGGACGGCGAGCGCATATTCCGTACCGTCACCCAGTTCTCGATGAAGCCGATCGAGGACATCGGCCTGCTGAAGATGGATTTCCTCGGTTTGCGCAACCTCGACGTGATCGAGGATGCGCTGGACATCATCGAGCGCTCGAGCGGCGAGCGCCCGGACATGACGACGCTGCCGCTCGATGACCCCGCCACCTACGAGATGCTCGCGCGCGGCGATTCCACGGGCGTGTTCCAGTTCGAGTCCGAGGGCATGCGCGAGGCGCTGAAGAAGGTGCGCCCCGACGAGTTCAACGACCTCGTCGCGCTCGGCGCCCTCTACCGTCCGGGCGCGATGGACCAGATCCCGGTGTACGCCAGGGGCAAGCACAACCCCGAGGCGATCTCCTACCCGGACGAGCGCCTGAGGGAGATCCTGCGGTCCTCCAAGGGCGTGATCCTCTACCAGGAGCAGGCGATGCAGATCTCCAAGGAGCTGGCCGGCTTCTCCGGGGCCAAGGCGGACGACCTGCGCAAGGCGATCGGCAAGAAGAACCGGGCCGCGATGGCCGCGCTCAAGCCGGAGTTCGTCGAGGGCTGCCGCGCCTCGGGCACCAGCTCGGAGGTCGTCGAGTTCCTCTGGCAGACGAACGAAAAGTCGGCGGATTACTCGTTCAACAAGAGCCACGCCGCCTGCTACGCGCTGATCTCCTATCGCACCGCCTGGCTGAAGGCCAACCACACCGCCGAGTACATGGCGGCGCTGATCTCATCGGTGATGTCGACGAAGGACAAGGTGCCCTTCTTCGTCGCCCGCTGCGAGGAGATGGGCATCGAGATACTGCCGCCGGACGTCAACCTCTCAGACCACGAGTTCACGGTCGAGGCACCCGGGAAGGCGGCCCGCGAGGCCGGGACCGATGGCCGCGTGGGAAACATCCGCTTCGGCCTGGATGCCGTCAAGGGCGTCGGCTATCAGGCGGTCGAGGCGATCAAGCGGGCGCGCGATGAGGGCGGCGAGTTCGGCTCGCTGTGGGATTTCTGCGAGCGCGTCGACAGCCGCACGGTGAACAAGAAGGCGATCGACGCCTTGATCAAGTGCGGGGCCTTCGGTTCGACCGGCGCGAGCCGCAAGGGCATGCTCGCGGTGCTCGAGCAGGCGCAGGGAGCCGGCCAGAAGATCCAACAGGACGCGCTCACGGGTCAGGGCTCGATCTTCGATCTGCAGGACGATCTGCCGGCGCCGGCGGCCGGAACGCCCGCCCCGGCCGGCCTGGGGCGCCCGATTCACCCGCCGATCCCGGCCGAGGAGTTCGAGCAGGCGGAGCTCCTGGCCGTCGAGAAGGAAGCGATCGGCCTGTTCGTATCCGCGCACCCGCTGAAGCCCCTGCGCGAGGCGCTGCGCGCGCGCGCCGACTGCCAGCTGTCCTCGCTTGCAGATCGCCGCGACAAGGACTGGGTGACGGTCGGCGGCATCATCACCGAGGCCAAGCGCATCCGCACGCGCAACGGGGATCACATGATGTTCGCCACCCTCGACGACCTCGAGGGGTCAGTCGAGCTGCTCGTGTTCGGCAAGGCGCTGGCCGAGCACGAGGCGGCGCTGAGGGTGGACGAGGTGGTGCTCGTGAAGGGTCGGGTGGATCACAAGGAAGCCGGCGCCACATGCCTGGTGGTGCAGACGGTGGAACCCTTCGCACCCTCCCAGGAGGAGATCGAGCGGGCGCGAGCCGAGGCTGAGGCGGCAGCCCGCACGGCGACTACGCTCGCCCAGCCGGTGCACCTGCGCGTATCGGTCGACTCCCTGTCGAGTGCCACGATCGATGAGCTCAAGCACGCGATCGAGGATTTCCCGGGCCCGGCTGAGGTGCTGATCGACATCGACACGAGCACCGGTACGCGCCGGCTGCGTCTGGGTGACGCCTATCGCGTTCAACACACCTCGACGCTGCGCGCCGAGCTCGAGCACGCGCTCGCGCACGTCGTGCAGGCGTCGGCCACGGGCTGAGGCGTATACCGTCGGGCGTTAGATGCTTCGCCTGAGCCGCCCGTTCTCCACCGGGGTCTGGCGCGGACCTCCCAGTGTGGCCTCCTCTTCGCCACTGTCATGCCAGACAGTCGTTTGCGTCGGGATCGGTCTATGCCAAGGCGGTGGCCCGTGCCGTGAGGCACAGGCCACCGCCGTGGGTACTTTTGGCTGTGTCTTCGGGTTCGGACGCCGAAGACGCGCCAGCGCCTACCTCCCCGTGACGGCCCAGCTTCCGGCCGCGTTCATGGATGCGGCTTTTAGTATTTCCCGTTCGTTTGCGTGAGTGGCTTCTTCTTTGAATTCTTTGGTCCTGAATATGATCATTTCTCCGAGGACCCCGCCCTTGTGTTCCCGGCCCGATGTCGTTTCACCGTTGGGACTTTGGAAACCGAAGAATTCGGTGTTTTCCCATTCCTTTTCAAGCATGCCGAACTGTTCGCCGGTGTAGACGCAGAGGAACCCTTCTTCCGCTCTTGGTTCATTCACGCTGCCGCCGCAAGGCGCTTCGGGTTCCCCTGATGCTCGCTGGTTAAGGTAGACAGCCGTCACTTCCTCCCCGGGCGCGATCGGGATCGAGTAGGACACGACGCCCTCGACCTGCTGCTGGTGCGTTTTTGCCGCTGCGTAGAGCCAAGTCGCCCACGTTCCCGTCTCTTGCGCACCTCTCGCCAACTTGTCGACGCAAGAGCCGCAGCCGCAGCCGCAGCCCGGCGACGTGGGCCCGGTCGGCCCGGTTGCGCCCTTAGCTCCTTCTTTACCTTCGGGTCCGGTCGCACCCGTCGCGCCGTTGGACCCAGTGGCTCCGGTGGCTCCAGACGGTCCGGTGGCTCCGGTCACTCCTTGGGCTCCCGCCGCTCCGGCTGCGCCCGTCGCGCCCGCGCTGCCCTGCGGTCCGGTCGGCCCGGCCTTGCCTTCGGGGCCCTGTTTGCCTTCAGTCCCGACTTCGGTCAAGACCCAGCCTTTGAAGCAAACACCTTTGACGGGCGAAAAGACCAGCCAGCCTTCATGTGTGGGCAGGCAGAGCTCGCCCCCCGAAGCCATAGCTCCGCTCGCGATCACCAGCGACAGACTGATTGCCACACACACCGCTACACCCGCGCCCCGTAGGGCCCTAGACGCCCTCATCGCACTGCCTCCATGTCTCTCTCCCTAGCAGGCGGACCTGAGCGCCGCCCGGTAAGCAGAGTCAAGCAGTCAACGGCCTCCTTTGCTGTGCGATCCGCGCCGCGGCCGGACCGGGAGTCGCGGGGACGACCTACACTTGCCCGATGCCGACAGTTGGGATCGCTCGCATAGACGGTGGCCGTGTTGAGGATCGAAAACGGCCTAACGCTCGCCGGCACCCGCGTGAGACCGAGCGGCAACCCGCCGCTCGCGCAGCTTCACGGCAAGCGCCACTTCCTCACGGCCGGGGCCGCTGCGTTTCTCGCCCGGGGTCTCAAGGACGCAGGGCAGCTCGGCGAAGGCCGGAGCGGCGAGAAATGCCGCGCAGCCATCCTCGCCGATGTCGCCGTCGCCGATGTTGGCGTGACGGTCCCTGTTGGAGCCTACGGGCGTCTGCGAGTCGTTCAGGTGCAGTGAGCCCAGGCGCTCCAGCCCGACCTTCTGCTCGATCTCGCCGATCAGCTCGTCCACCCCGGCGCCGGTGCGGATGTCATAGCCGGAGGCGAACAGGTGGCAGGAGTCGAGGCACAGCCCGAGGCGATCCCCTCCGCCGGCGGCCTCGAGCAGCGCCGCGAGCTCGTCGGTCGATCGGCCGAGCGTGCCGCCGGTCCCGGCGGTGTTCTCCAGGTGAAGCGGGCACCCCTCGCTCTCGTCGAGGGCCTCGCGCACGGTCTCGCCGGCGCGGGCGATCGCGGCCTGCGCGTCACCGGTCTTGGCCGAGCCGGGGTGGAGAACCACGCCGCATGCGCCGATCTGCTGCCCGACCCGCAGGGAGTGCGTGAGCGTGGTCAGCGATTTCGCACGGATATCCGGGTCCTCGCTGGCGCAGTTCGCCAGGTAGATGGCGTGGATCAGGACGGCGTCGATCGGGCTGGCCGCCATCGCCTCGCGGAATGCACCGACGTCCTCATCGCGATAGACGGTCGGCTTCCACTGCCGCGGGGACTGGTTGAAGATCTGGATCGCCCTGCAGCCGCGCTCGAGGCCGCGTTCGATCGCCTTCGCGAGGCCTCCGGCGGGGGAGACGTGCGCTCCGATTAGCATGCGGGCGGATTATGAGGGTTCGCTTTGCTCCATCGCCCACGGGCGCCTTGCACATCGGCGGCGCGCGCACCGCCTTGTTCAACTGGCTGCTGGCCAGGCACGAGGGCGGCGAGCTCGTGCTGCGCATCGAGGACACCGATCGCGAGCGTTCCACGCCCGAGAACGTCGAGCAGATCCTCGACTCGCTGCGCTGGCTCGAGCTCGACTGGGATGAAGGCCCGATCCTCCAGAGCGAGCGCGCCGGGCGCCACCGGGAGGTGCTCGAGGCGCTGCTTTCGGCCGGCCACGCCTACCGCTCGAGCGCCACGGCCGAGGACGTCAAGGCCTACAAGCGCCAACACGGGGCCGAGCGGGGATTTCGCGGCGAGCCCGAGCCGGAGGGCGCCGTGCGCCTGCGCGTGCCCGCCGAGGGCGCCACCATCGTCCACGACGCGATTCGCGGTGACACGCGCTTCGAGCATGCCCATCTCGACGACCCGGTGATCGCGCGCGCGGACGGGTCGGTCCTCTACAACTTCGCGGTGGCGATCGATGACCTCGACGCCCGCATCACGCATGTCGTGCGCGGCGAGGACCACGTCTCGAACACGCCCAAGCAGCTGCTCGTGCTGGAAGCGGCCAAAGCCGTCGGCATCGACCCAGAGGCGCCGATGCCGCTGTATGCGCACCTGCCGCTGCTGCATGGACCGGACGGCAAGAAGCTGTCCAAGCGTCACGGTGCGGCGGCGGTGGGGGAGCTGCGCGAAGCGGGCTACCTGCCCGCGGCCGTACGCAACTATCTCGCCCTGCTGGGCTGGGGAGCCGGCGACGACGCGACCGTGCTGTCCACCCCTGAGCTCGTCGAGCGGTTCACGCTCGAGCGGGTCAGCCGCAATCCGGCCCGCTTCGACGAGGTCAAGCTGAAGTGGCTGAACGGCGTCTACATCCGCGGCCTGCCGCTCGAGGAGCTGACGCGTCGCCTGGAAGACTTCACCGGGCGCGAGGGGCTCGAGGAAGCCGCGCGCATCAGCCAGGAGAAGATCCATACGCTCGCGGACTTCTGGCCGCTCAGCGGGTTCCTGTTCGACGGGCCCACGGACGACCCGGCCGCGCGCGAGCACTGGCTCGGCGAGAGCGGGCTCTCCGCCCTCGGCGAGGCCCGTGCGGCGCTGGCGGAGGCGCCGAGCTTCGATGAGGCCAGCGTGGCGCGGGCGCTCGAAGCGGTGATCGAGTCCCGCGCCGCCAAACCGCGGGAGGTCTACCAGCCGCTGCGCGTGGCCATCTCAGGGCAAACCGTCTCGCCGGGCATCTTCGAGAGCATCGCGCTGCTCGGTCGTGAGGAGACGCTGCGGAGGATCGATCGGGCGCTCGGGGGAGGGTGAGGGAAATCTACCCTCAATGTTCGCGGCGGAATGCCGATAGGTCCTCTACCTGACCCCACCGACCCGGATGGTCGGCGATCCCAAGGAGGGGATGCGGGCGAATGCCGGCGACAGTCTCAAAACCCAAGCCAAGCACCAGAAAAGCAAGCGGCAAAGCAAGCGCCGCCCGCGCTCGCAACGGATCTGCGGCGACGGCTCCCCGCAAGGGATCTGCCGCGACGCTCCCAGCGAAGCGCCCGCAGCCTGCGCCGTCCACCGAGCGCCAGGTCTCCGGTGAGCGCCACCAGAACGAGGGCCACGGACGCCGCCTGACGGCCGCCTTCGAAGCGCTGGAGGCCTATCCCGCGCTGGCCGAGTCGCGCAACCGCCTGCTTGCCGTCACCTCCAAAGACCATGTCGCGACCGCCGAGATCGTCACCGCGGTCGAGTCCGACGTGGCTCTCATCATCGCCGTGCTGCGCCTGGCCAACCGGGTTCCCGGCGGTCGCGGACGCGTCGACACCGTCGCGCGAGGCGTCGAGATCCTGACCGCGCCCGCCGTCGAGGCGCTGGCCGGTCGCGTGGGCACGTTCAACTTCTTCGAGCGCGCGAGCGTCTGGGACGCGGCGCCCGAGCGCTTTCGCCTGCACGCACTCGCGACACAGCACGCGGCCGATCGCATCGCCGCCGAGGTCGACTCCGAGCATCGCGACCGCCTCACCGTCACGAGCCTGCTGCACGACATCGGCAAGCTGGTTCTGCTCCACGCCTACCCCGGCTATCCCTCCCAGGTGCACCGCGGCGCGAGGACGCCCGAGGAGCGCATCCACCAGGAGCGCAGGGAGCTCGGTGTGGATCACGCGCTCGTGGGCGGCGTGCTGACCCGCCGCTGGGGCCTGCCGGCGACGATCGCCACCGTCATCGAGCGCCACCACAATCACGACGTGGAGGGCGAGGCCGCGGTCATCCGCCTGGCGGACATGCTCGCCCACTACGAGCAGGGCGGACAGGTGTCACCGGCGGAGATGCTCAAGTCCGCGCGCGCTGTCGGCCTCGGGGCCGAGGAGCTCAGGCGCGTGATGTACGAACTGCCCAGCTCACCCAGCCAGCGTCGCCGCCACGTCGACCCGTGCCCGCTCTCCGGACGCGAGCTCGGCGTCCTTCAGCGGCTCGCCGAAGGCAAGGTCTACAAGCAGATAGCCCACGAGCTGACGCTCTCCACGAGCACCGTGCGCACGCACCTGCACAACATCTACGGAAAGCTCGGGGCCGTCGATCGCGCCCAGGCAGTGTTGATGGCGACCGAGCGCGGCTGGCTGTAGTTCCCGCTTCGGCGGGCGCTCGGGAACGAATCCCCCGGCAGAGGGATACGATCGCATCCGCGGCGGCGAAGGCAGCGGCCGGCGAGCCACATGATCTCGATCACGAGCAAGTCTCCGTATGCGGTGCTGGCACTTGCCGAGCTCGGGCGCAGCGCGGGCGCTGGGCCGGTGCCGATCGGCGAGCTGGCGCGCCGGCGCGACGTGCCCGTGCAGTTCCTCGAGCAGCTGTTCGCCACCCTGCGCCGGGGCGGCATCATCAGCTCCCAGCGGGGCGTCAAGGGCGGCTACAGGTTTGCGCGCGAGCCCGCGACCGTGAGCGTGCTCGAGGTCGTCGAGCTGCTCGATGGTCCGTTGGGGCGTGACGCCGAGGGTGTGTTCGCCGACGTCGCCGGGGCGGCGCGGAAGGTGCTCGAAGAGACGACGATCGCCGACGTCATCGAGCGCGAGCTGCGCGCGGCGGGTGCGAGCATGTACCACATCTAGCCGTGCATGCCGGCCGCTCGATCGAGGAGCGGGTCGTGCTGCCCGGCTGGCCCGCTGCTCGCATTGTGGGGACGTTCTGGTAGGTCATCCCCGAGAGCGCCCTGACCGTGTCGGGGCGTCGCCGACAGCGCTCACACCTCTGAACGGCCCTCGCTGCTCGGTCTAATACGCGTGCCCCCGGCCGGAGGGTATAAACCGGGGGCAGCGCCTCCCACGCGTTGAGGTGGCGCGATCCTAAACATGTTCGCCCGAGGCGTCATGGGGCGGCTTGCGAAGTCTTCGCACATTGCGGCGAGAAGCGGACTCGTGCAGACTCGTGCAAGATCCGTCGCGACGCTAAGCGTTGGGCCGGGGAGGCCGACGTTGGTTGCATGGAGCACCCAGCCGGCCAGTCAGAGACGCAAGCCATGGGGATTCACGCGCTGCCGAAGGCGATCGTGGACATGCTGACCGCCTGGGACGCCGAATCCGAGAGGCTCGTCGTTGAGTGTCGCCGGCTCGGACCGGAGGTTGCGGTCGTCGGCACGAGCGTGCCGATTTCCTAGCCGGCGGCGCTCAAGCGCCGGCTCATAGTCGCACCCTTCGCCCGTTCCGACAGGGTTGTCCGATCCACGATGGCGCTTGGCCCGGTGCTGGCGTCACGTCGGCGCGCTAGTACATCCGTCCATTTCTCTTGCAAAGTGAGACCCGCGCTTCCCAGGAGCGCATCGGTGCTGCACAGTGCGGGACTCGGATAACCAAACACGCTGAAAAAGGCAAACTCACCGTGAGGTGAGGGCGCAAAGTCAGGGATCTCGACACGAGATAGCTCGGCCGCCAGTGAGACGCTACGGAGGGCTATCGTGTTTTCAAAGGTTCCCCAGCAGTCAAGTGCCCGCATCGAGCAGAATGGTCCTGCGCGCACACGTGAGCGCCTCACCGACGCCGCCGGCTTCTCGCTCATCGAGTTGCTCGTCGTGATCCTGATCATCGGCGTGCTGACGGCGATCGCGATCCCGGCCTTCGCCGGGCAGAAGAGTAAGGCAAGCGACGCGCAGGCCAAGGAGCTCGCCCGCACCGCCGAGACGACGGCCGAGACGATCGCGACCGACAACAACGGCGAATACGCGAAGGTGAACGCGGCCGAACTGAACAAGTACGAGCCCTCCATCCGCACGACCGCGACCACGAGCACGGCCTACCTGAGCGCCACCACGAGCGCCAAGAGCGAATACTCGGTGACGACGAAAGCGACCACGGGCGATGAATTCACGATCGCCAAGAGCGCCAACGGCGAAGTCACCCGCAGCTGCACGAGCCCGATCACGAAAACCGGCTGCGCAGGTGGCCAGCAGGGCAGCTGGTGATGCGCAGGCGGAGCGTCCCCACCGCCGTGTGCTCGGCCGCCCGGCGGGCATGCCTGCGTCCGCGGCCCTTCCAGGTCGCGCGCGCCCGCTTGGCCCACTATTGTCGTGGCGTCTATGGCAGAAATCCCGATCAACATTGCGGAACTCGTCGGGAGCACTCCGCTGGTCGGGCTTCCGCGGATGCTCGACGGCACGGCCGCGGCGGCCAACCGGGTTGAGCTGTTCGCCAAGCTCGAGTCGTTCAACCCGGGTGGAAGCGTCAAGGACCGCATCGGCGTCGCGATGATCGAGGCGGCCGAGGCCGAAGGGAGGATCGAGCCGGGGCGCACGAGGATCGTCGAGGCGACGAGCGGCAATACGGGGATCGCGCTCGCGTTCGTGTGCGCCGCCAAGGGCTATGAGCTGGTGCTGACGCTGCCCCAAGGCATGAGCCGGGAGCGTGAGAGCCTGCTGCGGCTGTACGGCGCGCGGGTGGATGTCACCGAGTCGCTCGGCGGCATGGGAGAGGCGGTCGAGGCTGCGCGGGCGATGGCCCGCGAGGGTGACACGTTCCTGCCGGACCAGTTCTCGAATCCCGCCAACCCGGAGGTCCACCGGCGCACGACGGGACCGGAGATCGAGCGCGCGCTCGATGGCCGCGTCGACGTGCTGGTGGCCGGCGTGGGAACCGGTGGCACGATCACCGGAGTCGGCGAGTATCTGCGTGAGCGCAACCAGGAGCTGCAGGTGGTGGCGGTGGAGCCGCTCGGCTCGGCGGTCCTCTCCGGCGGGCAGGCCGGTCCTCACCGCATCCAGGGGATCGGTGCGGGGTTCGTACCGCCGGTGCTGAACCGCGAGCTGCTCGACGAGGTGGTGGCCGTATCCGACGACGACGCGATCCAGACCGCCTGGAGCTGCGCGCGGCGGGTGGGCCTGCTCGCCGGGATCTCCGGTGGAGCGGCGTTGTGGGCATCGCTTCAGATCGCCGCCCGTCCCGAGTCCAGGGACAAGCGGATCGTGGTGGTCATGCCGGACTCCGGCGAGCGCTACGTCTCGCAGGCCTTCTTCGCGCCCTGACTTCTATGAGCGCCCCTCGAGGGGCGCCTGCCGCTCGCGCGCCGTCCGGCAGATGGCTGCGCAGTCAACTATCTGCGGTTCGGCCGCTACGCTGTTGACATGCCCGGCTTCGAGACCTTCGCGCAGGTGGCGAAGGAGCTGCGTCGCGATGTCCTCGCCGCACGCGACCGCGACCCCGCGGCCCGCGGGGTGGGACAGGGCGAGATCCTCGCGACCTGGCCGGGGATCCACGCACTGCTGGCCTACCGCGTGGCGCACGCGCTGCACGAGGCCGAGGTGCCGCTGTTGCCGCGCCTGATCTCGATGCTCACGCGGGCGCTCACGGGTATCGAGATCCACCCGGCGGCGCACATCGGGCAGGGCCTGTTCATCGACCACGGGGCCGGCGTGGTGATCGGCGAGACCGCCGACATCGGCGACGACGTCACCCTCTACCAGGGTGTCACGCTGGGAGGCACCGGTTTCGCGACCGGCAAGCGCCATCCCACGGTGCAGGACAACGTCACGATCGGCTCGGGGGCGAAGCTGCTCGGTCCGATCACGATCGGCCACGGCGCGAAGATCGGCGCGAACAGCGTCGTGATCACCGACGTGCCGCCCAACTCGACCGTGGTGGGCAACCCCGGCCACCCGGTGCGCGTGGACGGACGCCGCGTCGAGGGACCGGACGCCGACTGGATCCACCTGCCCGATCCGATCGCCGAGGCGATCCAGGGACTGGTCAGCCGCATCGGTGCGCTCGAACGGATGGTGTCAGAGCTGTCCGAGGGCGAGCCCCAGCCGGTGGCCGAGATCAGGCCGCTGCGAGAGGTGAAGGGCCCGAACCCGGCGGGCGGTTAGTCCCGGGTCCCCCGCCTCCTGGTCTGGCGGGCGCCGTGAGCATGGCGGGCGGCTGATGTGGGTGCGCAGGTCGCCCGCGAGCCCCGCCGAGTGCGCATCTATGCTGGATATCTGATGTCCGAGAACCCGCACGCAGAGCACCTCCAGGAGCTGTTGGAGGGGCTCAACGAGCCCCAGCGCGAGGCGGTCATGCACGGCGAGGGGCCGCTATTGATACTCGCGGGTGCCGGCAGCGGAAAGACGCGCGTGCTCACGCATCGGATCGCGTTCCTTATCTACACCGACCAGGCGCAGGCGGGGGAGATCCTCGCGATCACCTTCACCAACAAGGCGGCCAAGGAGATGCGCGGGCGCGTCGAGGCGCTGCTCGGGCGAGGGATGCGGGGCATGTGGCTGATGACCTTCCACGCCGCCTGCGCGCGCATCCTGCGCGCCGAGGCCGAGCGCCTGGGGTACACGCGCCAGTTCACGATCTACGACCAGGCGGATGCCCGTCGGCTGGCCAAGCGCTCGGCCGATGCCGTTGGGGTCGATCCCAAGCGCTTCACGCCAGCGGCCATCCACAACCAGATCTCAGCCGCGAAGAACCGCCTGCGCGCGGCCGCGGACTGCCGCGAGGCGGCTGGCTCCCCGTTCGAGGAGATGGTGGCCGACGTGTATGAGATCTACGAGCGCGACCTGCATCGCATGAATGCGATGGACTTCGATGACCTGCTGTTCAGGACCGTCAACCTGCTCGAGCTGTTCCCCGAGGTCCGCGAGCGCTACGCGGCGACGTTTCGCCACGTGCTGGTTGACGAGTACCAGGACACGAACTTCGCCCAGTACCGGCTGCTGCAGCTGCTCGTCGGGGGAGGGCGCCAGCAGCCCGAGCGTGGCGCGAGCGTCAACATTCCCGGCCACCGCAACCTCGCAGTGGTCGGCGACGACTCGCAGTCGATCTACAGCTTCCGCGGCGCCGAGGTGCGCAACATCCTCGATTTCCAGGACGACTTCCCCGACGCGCGCGTGGTCAAGCTCGAGCAGAACTATCGCTCGACCGAGACCATCCTGTCCGCCGCCAACGCCGTGATCGCCAACAACCGCGGCGGGATCGCCAAGCGGCTGTGGAGCGAGCTGGGGGAGGGGGACAAGGTCCACGTGCGCGCGCTGGACGACGAGCACGCCGAGGCGCGGTTCGTCGTGGGCGAGATCGAGCGGCTTCTCGACGAGGGCGCCGCCCGCGCCGAGATCGCGGTCCTGTATCGGACGAACGCGATGTCACGGGTGCTCGAGGACACGTTGGTCCGCCGCGAGATCGCCTATCAGGTGATCGGTGGCACGAAGTTCTACGAGCGCGCCGAGATCAAGGACGCGATCGCCTACCTGTCGCTGCTCGCAAACCCGTTCGACGTCGTCAGCTTCACGCGCATCGCCAACTCCCCGCGCAGGGGGCTGGGGCAGACCTCGCTCGCGCGCGTGCTCGCGCACGCCGCCGCGGTCGACACATCGGTTTGGCAGGCCGCCAGCGCGCCCGAGGAGGTCCCGGGCCTGGGCGCCGCCGCGGTGAAGGCGCTGCGCCGGTTCATGGGCACCATGGAAGAGCTGCGCGCGCTCGCAGGGTTGCCCGCCGATGACCGCCGGCCGCCCGGCGGCGAGAGCGAGGGCGTCGCGGTGCTTCCGATCGCCGAGCTGCTCGAGGCCGTGCTGTCGCAGAGCGGCTATCTGGAAGCTCTGGAGGCCGAGCGCACGATCGAGGCGCAGGGACGCCTTGAGAACCTCGAGCAGCTCGTCGAGGTGGGCCGCGAGTTCGATGCCGGCGCCGCGGAGGGAGAGGACACGCTCGATGTGTTCCTGCAGGAGATCGCGCTCGTCGCGGACGCCGACTCGCGCAGCGAGGATGAGGGTCTCGTGACGCTGATGACGCTGCACAACGCCAAGGGGCTCGAGTACCCGACGGTGTTCATCGCCGGATGCGAGGACGGCGTGTTTCCCCATTCGCGCGCCATCGACGAAGGTGAGCTCGAGGAGGAGCGGCGTCTGTTCTACGTCGGGGTGACGCGGGCGATGCGCGCGCTGTATCTGACCTACGCGCGCAGGCGTGCCGTGTTCGGCGCGCATACGAACGGAATGCGCAGCCGCTTCCTCGATGAGATTCCTCCCGAGCTGATCGACGAGCCTCAGCAATCGGTCCGCTGGGGAGCGGGCCAGCGCATGGGCCCGATCCACGCGGGCGTGGGCGCCTCAGGCGTCGGGACCCAGGTTGGAGCGCGCGCCCCGGCGTCCGGGGACTGGGCCGCGTCCGGCACGCGCGAGGCGCCGGCGGCCGTCGCCTTTCGTCTCGGCGAGGACGTCGTGCACGCGGCCTTCGGCGAGGGCGTGGTCACCGGAGTCGAGCCCGACGGGGTGATCGTCGTGCGCTTCGCAGGCGATGGTTCCGAGCGCAAGCTGATGGCCGAGTACGCCCCGGTCAGCCGCCGCTGAATCTCGCCGTCGATGGTCTGCCGCAACCCTTAGCATCCGCTTCGTGAGCGCCAGGATCATCGACGGCAAGGCGATAGCAGCGCGCGTGCGCGGCGAGGTGGCCCGCGAGGTGGAGGCGTTCGTCAAGCAGGCCCCGCGCCCGCCCGGGCTGGCCACCGTGCTCGTCGGCGAAGACCCGGCCTCGGCGGTGTATGTCGCAGGCAAGCAGCGCGCGTGCCTCGAGGTGGGGATTGTTCCCTTCGACCGCCGCCTTGACGCGGAGGCGTCCTTCGAGGAGGTGGCCGAGGAGCTCGCGAGCCTGAACGCCGACGCAGCGGTCAGCGGGGTGCTGCTGCAGCTGCCGCTGCCCGAGCATCTCGACGGCCCTGCGTTGACCGCCATGATCGACCCGGGCAAGGACGTCGATGGGCTGACCCCCGTCAACGCCGGTGCGCTGTCACTCGGAAGTCCGGGGCTGCGACCATGCACGCCGCTCGGGGTGATGGAGCTTTTGGCGGACACGGGCGTCGAGTTGGAGGGCGCCGAAGCCGTGGTGGTCGGGCGCTCGAACCTGTTCGGCAAGCCGATGGGCCAGCTGCTGCTGGCCGAGAACGCCACGGTGACGACGTGTCATTCGCGCACGCGCGACCTGCCCGCGGTGTGCGCTCGCGCGGATGTGCTGATCGCGGCGGTCGGGCGCCCGAGGCTGATCGGGAGGGAATTTGTGAAGCCCGGAGCGGTGGTGATCGACGGCGGCATCAATCGGATCACCCCGCAGGAGGCGGGCAACTCCAGCGGGCTGGTCGGCGACGTCGACTTCGCCGCCGCCGTCGAGGTCGCCTCCGCGATCACGCCCGTGCCCGGCGGGGTCGGCCCGATGACGATCGCCCTGCTGCTGCGCAACACGCTGCAGGCGGCGCGCCGGCACGGGCCGATCGAGGCATAGCGGCGTGAACCTCAAGCGTCTGCGCGCCGGCGAGCTGTTGGCTCTCGCAGGGGCCGCATGCGTGATCGCGTCACTGTTCCTGCGGTGGTATGAAACCCCCACGGGCTCGCTCGATGCATGGAGCACGTTCGGGCCGGCCGTGGTGCTCCTGATGCTGGGAGCGGGCGCGGCACTGGTGCTTGTCGCGGCCACCGTCACCGAGCGCAGCACGGCGCTGCCCGTCGCCGCCGCGGTGTGGACCGTCGCACTCGGGCTCGTGGCGCTGATTGCGGCGCTCGTGAGAGTGATCGAGCGACCCGATCACGCGACCTCGCTCTGCGCCGGCGCGTGGCTGGCGCTTGCCGGGGCCGTCCTGATCCTCGCCGGCGCGTGGCAGTCGATGCGCGACGAACGCACCTCGCTGTATGACCCCGCCATGCCCCCGCCGCGCCCGCCGCCCGCACAGTAGAGGCCCGGCGGCGCGCGGCGGCGCGCGGGCGCGCCTAGAATCCGCACCACTGTGATCGAGCGCGATGAGGTCTTGCACGTGGCGCGCCTGGCGCGGCTGGCACTGGATGAGGATGAGCTCGAGCCGATGGCGCGCGAGCTGTCGGCGGTTCTCGACCACATCGCCAAGATCTCAGAGCTCGACCTCGCCGATGTGCCGCCCACCTCCCATGTGGTGGAGGTGACGGGCGCGCTCCGTCCGGATGAGCCGCGCGCGTGTCTGCCGCGCGAGCTCGCGCTCGCTCAGGCGCCGGAGGTGAGCGGCGAGGGCTTCCTGGTCCCCAGCCCGCAGGCATGAGCGCTCCCGGGGGCGAGCTGCTCGAGCTGTCAGCTGCCGGGGCGATCGAGGCGATCGCGGCGGGAGACCTCAGTCCGAGCGACATGTTCGCGTTCTATCGAGCTCGTGCGAGCGAGCACGGAGGGGATGCGGACGGCGGTTTGAACTGCTTCACCTGGGTCGCCGAGGGCGATGGCGGCGATGCGGGCGCGGATCTTCCCCTGCGCGGCGTGCCACTCGCGGTGAAGGACCTGTTCTGCACGAAGGGCGTTCCGAGTCAGTCAGGCTCGCTCATCCTCAAGGGATATGAGCCGCCCTACACGGCGACCGTCGTCGAGCGCCTTGCTGAAGCCGGGACGCCGCTCCTGGGCAAGACCAACCAGGACGAGTTCGCGATGGGCTCGTCGACCGAGAACTCGGCGTTCGGGCCGGCGCTCAACCCATGGGACCGCGGGAGGGTGCCGGGAGGCTCCTCGGGCGGCAGCGCAGCGGCGGTCGCCGCCGGGCTTGCGCCGTGGGCGCTCGGGACCGACACGGGCGGTTCGATCAGGCAACCCGCCGCGCTGTGCGGAATCGTCGGGCTGAAACCGACCTACGGCGCGGTGTCCCGGTACGGGATGATCGCCTTCGCCTCCTCGCTCGATCAGGCCGGACCGCTGACGCGAGACGTTACCGACGCGGCGATCCTGCTGAAGCACATGGTCGGCCACGATGTCTGCGATGCGACATCGCTTCAGTTTCCCGGCGAGATAGAGCGGCCGCGGGCGGAGCGTCTGGATGGGCTGCGCCTCGGCGTCCCCGCCGAGCTCCTGAATCCGAGCGATGACCTTCCGGGCGCCGAGGTCGACCCGGGCGTGCGAAGTGCGTTCGAGAGGACGCTCGCGCTCGCCGAAGGGCTGGGCGCGGAGGTGCAGGAGGTGCGTCTGCCGCACGCCCCCCACGCGCTGTCGGCCTACTACGTGATCGCGCCCTCGGAGGCGAGCTCCAATCTCGCGCGCTTCGACGGCGTGCGCTACGGATATCGCGCCCCCGACGCCGGTGATCTGCTCGAGATGTACACGCGCACCCGCCACGACGGCTTCGGAGATGAGGTCAAGCGGCGGATCATGCTGGGCACCTACGCGCTGTCGGCCGGCTACTACGACGCCTACTACGGCAGCGCGCAGAGGGTGCGTACGAAGATCGCCGAGGACTTCCGCCAGGCGTTCGCGCAGGTCGATCTGATCGTCACGCCCACCTCGGCCAACGTGGCGTTCGAGCTCGGCGAGAAGACGGCGAACCCGTGGGCGATGTATCTCAGCGACTACTTCACGGTGCCGATGTCGCTCGCGGGGATCCCCGCGATCTCGATCCCGTGCGGTCTCAGCGCCGAAGCTGACGCCGTCGGGAGCTCCGCTGCCGGGCTGCCGGTCGGCTTTCAGATCTGCGGGCCGGCCTTCAGCGAGAACCGGCTGCTCGCCACCGCCCACGCCCTCGAGCGGGCGATCGGATTCGACGGCGGCGAGGCATATGCCTGACGACGGGCGCCGGAGCAATGGCACAGGCGCGAGCGGCGGCTCCTATGAAGCCGTCATCGGCCTTGAGATCCACGTCCAGCTCGCGACGGCCACGAAGATGTTCTGCGGCTGTGAGCTGTCGTTTGGAGAGCCCCCCAACACACACACCTGCGCGGTCTGCCTCGGGCTCCCCGGCAGCCTGCCGGTGGCCAACGCGCGCGCGGTTCACTTCGGTTTGATGATCGGGCTGGCGCTGGGCTCCGAGCTCGCGCCCCGGTCGATCTTCCACCGCAAGAACTACTTCTATCCCGATCTGCCGAAGGGCTACCAGATCTCTCAGTACGACGAGCCCCTGTGCCGGGGCGGCCGGCTGGGCGACGTGCGCATCCACCGGGTGCACCTGGAGGAGGACGCGGCGAAGCTGATCCATCTCGGCTCGAGCGGGCGCATCCACGGCTCCGGCACGAGCATCGTCGACTTCAACCGGGGTGGCACGCCGCTCGCCGAGATCGTGACCGAGCCGGACCTGCGCTCGCCCGAGCAGGCGAGCGAGTGGCTGAAGCTGCTGCGCACGACCCTGCGCCAGCTGGGCGTCAGCGACGTCAACATGGAGGAGGGCTCGCTGCGCTGCGACGCCAACATCTCACTGCGAGCGGCCGGGACGAGCGCGCTGGGGGTGAAGACCGAGCTGAAGAACATGAACTCCTTCCGCTTCATCGAACGCGGCATCAGGGCCGAGATCGCCCGTCAGGAG
The DNA here is from genome assembly GCA_963761355.1 of uncultured Solirubrobacteraceae bacterium. Lineage (GTDB taxonomy): Bacteria > Actinomycetota > Thermoleophilia > Solirubrobacterales > Solirubrobacteraceae > Palsa-744. The sequence goes on along the minus strand of CAVXHC010000018.1, from coordinate 42,890 downwards.
ACGATCCTCGCCGACGGCGGGCGGGTGCTACAGGAGACGCTCCATTTCGACCCCGGCTCCGGTGCGATCACCTCGCTGCGCTCGAAGGAGGAAGCGCACGACTATCGCTACTTCCCGGAGCCCGACCTGCTGCCGGTGGCGATCGACGAGCAGATGCTCGCGGCCGCCCGCGCGTCCATGTCCGAGCTGCCCGCCGATCGCGCCGAGCGCTTCCAGGAGCTCGGGCTGACGCGTGAGAGCGCACAGCAGCTGGGTTTCCGCGGCGAGCTCGGCGACTACTTCGAGGAGGCGCTCGCCGCCGAGGTCGAGCCCGCGCCGGAGGCGCAGGCGCTCGCCAACTGGATCGCCGGCGAGCTGGCGGGGCGTCTGGAGGATGGGGGGGACCCGGCCTCCTCACGCGTGCAGCCGCGCGCGCTGGCCGTGCTCGTCGGGCTCGTGCAGGCCAAACAGGTGAGCGTCGGCGCGGGACGGCAGGTGCTGGACAGGCTTGTGGCCGACGGTGGTGACGATCCGCTGGCGATCGTGCAGGCGGAGGGTCTGGCCGCGATGGGCTCGGGCGATGAACTGGCGGGCATCGTCGCCGCGGCGCTGGCGGCAAACGCCGCCGCCGCCGAGCGCGTTCGCGAAGGCAACGCCAAGGCGATCGGGCCGATCGTCGGGCACGTGATGCGCGAGACCAAGGGCCGCGCCGACGGCACCGAGGTCGCCCGGCTCGTCAACGAGCAACTCGGCATCTGACAGCTCAGACACGCCCCGGACCTACATTTTGGACGGTGGGCCAAAGCCAGCAGCGGCTTGGCGCGCCAATATGCTGGCCATGAACTCCTCAGGTCTGAACGCAAGCCCCTCATCTCCTCGGCGGTTCCTCCTGCTGCCACAGGAGTCGGTGGATGGCCCCAGCCAGGGACCGCGGATCCGTCGCTACAAGCTCACCAGCGTCGGTCGGCGACCGGGTGTCAACGGGGTTGATATCGCAACGGTACGGAACGCCCGCGAGCTCGGCCGGCTAGGCCACGCGTAGCTAGCTGTCCTCACACCGATAGCCGGCTTCCCTCGGCCGGCGCCAGTGGTCGCGGCCGGGCAGGGGTAGCAATTCCTGTCCGGCCGCACTACTGTAGAGCGTGATGTCCCAGATGAATGAGTCCTCCGAGACCTCCTCGCGATCGATCGCCCGCACGCTGATCGCGGCGCTGATCCTCGTGGTCGTCGGCTACGTCGTTCTGAAGATCGTGATCGGGATCGTGCTGGCGATCGCGCTTCCCGTCGTGCTGATCCTGGGCGTGATCGGACTCGTCTGGGCCTGGCGCGTCCTGTTCTGAGTCGCCGCCATGCCCTACGTGATCATCGCGGTCTGCTTCGGTCTGGCCGGCGGGATCGTCGGCAAGGTCAAGGGCAGCTCGTTCTTCTTGTGGTTCCTGATCTCGGGAGTCGTCCCGTTCTTCGGCCTGCTCGCCGCGATCGCCTTTCGCTCCGAGCGCGATGAGCTCCGCCGGCGCTGCCCGCGCTGCGGGCGGGTGACGAAGATCTACGACGCGGTGTGCACGCGCTGCGGCGCCGAGCTCGATTTCCCGGATGGCGCCGTGCAGCCGGAATCGTGGGAACGGGCGCCCGCCGCGCCCGGTTAGACCGCCGTCTCAGAGGCCGAGTCGAGGCCGATCTCATAAGGGTGCCCTAAGCCGATTTTGGCTGCCCTAAGCCGATTCTTGGCATAGGCTGTCGTGTACAGCCATGAATACCCAGGCAAAGACAGCGCCCCAGCCGGGCGGCTCGCTGAGCGCGAGGGTGATCCACCGCGCGGGCTTCAAAGACGAGCCCGATTTCGTCCTGCGCGTCGTACAGCCGGCGCTCGTGGGCATGATCGACGGCACGGTCTCCTCGCTCGCGCCGATCTTCGCGGCGGCGATCGCCTCGAGCTCGCACACCGCCCTGCTGGTCGGCTTCTCGACCGCGCTGGGAGCAGGCGTGAGCATGGGCTGGTCCGAGGCCCTGTCAGACACCGGCGAGCAGACCGGCCGCGGCTCCGCCGTGGTGCGCGGCGCCATCACCGGTGGGATGACGACGCTCGGCGGCATCTTTCACACGCTTCCGTTCTTCATCTCCGACGTCCACAAGGCGCTGGTGGTGGCGGGCTGCGTGGTCGCCGTCGAGCTGTTCCTGATCGCCTGGCTGCGCAAGCGTTTCCTGCACGTGTCGATGCGCTCCTCGCTGTTGGTGGTGACCGTCGGCGGCGTGATCGTGCTGGCGATCGGCGTCGCGATCGGGTCCTCCTGAGGCGCCCGCGGACCAGCCTCATCAGCGCCCGCCGGGCGCGCGTGGGCCGCAGACGGCCGCTTTGCAGGCTTCCGAGCAGCGCCGAAACCCGCTGGTACACTGGGGTTTTCCGCAGCAGTTCCAGCTGTTGCCCCAGTTATTAAGGAAAGGAGCTCGGCGAGATGCGAGCGGTCGACGCCGTGATGGAATGCCTGAAGGCGGAGGGCGTGGATGTCGTCTTCGGCCTGCCCGGCGGCGCCAACCTTCCCACCTACGACGCCTTCGTCGGCGGCGGCATCCGTCACATCCTCGTCCGCCACGAGGCCGGCGGCGGGCACGCTGCCGAGGGCTACGCCAAGGCGACCGGCAAAGTCGGGGTCGCGTTCGCGACCAGCGGCCCGGGCGCGACGAACCTGGTCACGCCGATCTGCGATGCGATGATGGACTCGGTGCCGGTCGTGTTCATCACCGGCCAGGTGCGCACCGAACTGCTCGGCACCGACGGCTTTCAGGAGGCCGACACGATCGGCATCACGATGCCGGTCGTCAAGCACTCGTTCATGATCCAGGACCCGGACGAGATCCCCCGCGCGATCCACGAGGCGTTTCACATCGCGCGCACAGGGCGCCCGGGGCCCGTGCTCGTCGACATTCCGATGGACCTCTCGCGCGCGGAGATCGCCTATGAGCCGGTCACAGACGTGCAGCTGCCCGGCTACCAGCCGCGGGTCGAGGGCAACCAGAAGCAGGTTCGCCAGGCCGCCAAGGCACTCGCGGCGGCGCAGCGCCCGGTGATCTACGCCGGCGGCGGCGTCGTCAACGCGAACGCCTCCGAGGAGCTCGTGGAGTTCGCGACCTCTGACCGCTTCCCGGTGACGTGCACGCTGATGGGCCTGGGCGCGTTTCCCGCGCCCCACGAGCAGTGGCTGGGGATGCTGGGGATGCACGGCACGCGCGCCGCGAACTACGCGATGGACGAGGCCGACCTGATCTGCGCGATCGGCGCCCGGTTCGACGACCGCATCACCGGCAAGCTCTCAGAGTTCGCGCCGCGGGCGAAGTTCATCCACATCGACGTCGACCCGGCGGAGATCTCAAAGAACGTGCCCGCGCACATCCCGATCGTCGGCGACGCCAAGCACATCCTCGCCAAGCTCGTGATCGAGTACCGCGCGATCGGTGCCGACCCCGCGCGGCTGGCCGCGTGGTGGGGACGGATCGATGGCTGGCGTGAGAAGTATCCGCTCGGCTACGAGGACTCAAGCGACTCGGAGATCAAGCCGCAGTTCATGATCCAGGCGCTCTATGAAGCAACAGACGGCGAGGCGATCGTGACAAGCGACGTCGGCCAGCACCAGATGTGGGCGGCGCAGTACTACGACTTCCCGGAGCCGCGGCGCTGGATCAACTCGGGCGGGTTGGGCACGATGGGGTTCGGCCTGCCGGCCGCGATGGGCGCGGCCGTCGGCTGCCCCGAGCGGCTCGTCTGCTGCATCGCCGGCGACGGTTCTGTGCAGATGAACGCCCAAGAGCTGGCGACCTGCGCGCAGAACCAGATCCCGATCAAGGTGTTCATCATGAACAACGGCTACCTTGGCATGGTCCGCCAATGGCAGGAGCTGTTCTGGGACGGCAAATACAGCCACGTGGACACCGGCGACTTTCCCGACTACGTGAAGCTGGCGGAGGCCTACGGGGCCACGGGCATGCGCTGTGAGGACAAGACCACGCTGGTCGCGGACATGAAGCGCGCAATCGCCACCGAGGGCCCGGTGGTGGTGGACGTTCGCGTCACGCGCGAGGAGAACACCTACCCGATGATCCCCGCCGGTCAGGCCGCCCGCGAGATGGTCGGGTGAGCTCGGCGATGGGTGAACCCGGCACCAAGGCGACTCTCAGCCTCGCCGAGCTCGAGGCCGCGACGAGCATGCGCACGGGCCGCAAGCACGTGCTCTCGATTCTCGTCGAAAACAAGTCCGGAGTGCTCACGCGCATCGCCGGCCTGTTCGCCAGAAGAGGCTTCAACATCGACACGCTCACGGTTGGTCCGACCGACGACGAGCAGGTCTCGCGCGTCACGCTCACGGTGGACGGAGCGCTGCACCCGATCGACCAGGTGACCAAGCAGCTGCACAAGCTGATCAACGTGCTGAAGATCCGCGATCTGGAGCCCGCCGACACGGTCGCGCGCGAGCTCGCGCTGTTCAAGGTCGCCGCCGACGGCGTGCAGCGCGGCGAGCTCATGCAGATTGCCGAGATCTTCCGCGGCAAGGTCGTGGATGTGACCAAGCGCGCGGTGATCATCGAGATCACCGGCACGACGGACAAGATCGCGGCGTTCGAGAGCATGGTCCGGCCCTTCGGCCTGATCGAGATGATGCGCACGGGCGAGATCGCGATCTCGCGGGGTCGCAGCGAGACCTAGCCGGTGCTGGACACCGGCTCACTCTCGCCCTTCGCGCTCACGAGAGCAGACGACGAGCGTCTCGCTGCGTGCCTGGAGAAGGCGCTCAAGCAGGCGCGGCGCAGCGGCTCGGCCACACTCGCCACGCTCGCTGTGGAGCTCCCGGGCGAGGTTGATCCGACCGCGGTCGTGTGCGCGTCGCGGCGCCCGGGCGAGGCCTGGTTCGCCTTTGAGCAGCCTGACCGCGGCCACGCCGCGCTGGCCGGGCTGGGCGAGGCGCTGAGCCTCGAGGCCGAGGGCGCCGGGCGCTTCGCGAGCGTCGCCGAGCGCTGGCGCGCGCTGGCCGCGGCGGCCGTGAGCGGCGCCGGCGAGGATTCAGGCGGCGCCGCAGGACCGATCGCCGTCGGCGGCTTCGCATTCGCCGCCAACGGCGGTGCATCGCCGCACTGGGCGGGGTTTGAACCGGCTTCGCTGATCGTGCCGGAGGTCGCGCTCGTCCGCCGCGAGCGCGATGGCGAGCCGGCCGCGCACCTGACGCTCGCGGCGCTCGTCTCGCCCGACGACATGGCCGAGGACCTGCACGCGGCGCTGCGAGCGCGCCTCGGCGAGCTGCGCTCGCGCGCGCTGCCGCTGCTCGACCCCGCGCCGGTGGGGCGCTTTCAGGTATCCAGCGCGATGCCGCCCGAGCACTACGAGGCGGCGGTCGCGCGAGCGGTCGAGCTGATCGCGGCCGGGAAGATCGAGAAGATCGTGCTGGCTCGCGAAGTGCAGGTGCACGGCCCCGTCGCGTATCAGCCGGCGGCCGTCATCGGCGTCCTGCGCGATGAGTTCCCATCGTGCTTTGTGTTCTGCATCGGACGGGGCGAGGCGACGCTCGTCGCCGCGAGTCCCGAGCTGCTCGTGCGGCGCGAGGGCCATCGTGTGAGCACGCTGGCGCTGGCCGGCTCGACGCGCCGCAGTGCCGATCCGGCCGTGGATGACCATCTCGGCGAGCAGCTGTTGCGGGACGAGGGCTTTCGCGACGAGCACGCGATCGTCGCGCGGCGGATCGAGCGAATGCTCCGTCCCCACGCGGTATGGGTAGCCGCCGCTCCCGAGCCGGCGCTGGTCAAGATCGCCAACATCCAGCACTTGGCGACCCCCATCAGAGCCCAGCTCACGGAGCCGATGGACGCGCTGGAGCTGGCCGGGCTGATGCATCCCACGCCGGCGGTCGGGGGCGAGCCGTTATCGCGGGCGGCGCCGTTGATCCCCGCGCTCGAGGGCCTCGACCGCGGCTGGTACAGCGGGCCCGTCGGCTGGACGGACGCAACCGGAGACGGGGAGTTCTGCGTGGCCCTGCGCTGTGCGCTGCTGCGCGGCGCCGTGGCCCGCTGCTACGCCGGCAACGGCATCGTCGCGGAGTCCGATCCGGCGGCCGAGTTGGCCGAGACGGAGGTCAAGCTCTCAGCGCTGCTCCCGCTTCTCACGGACTGAGCGCACGGGACACGGCCTCCCATACACGCGCGTGCAGCGCGACGTTCCGCGCACGCTCCCCGCGAACTTCGACGATGCTCGACCCGCTGGCTGCCAGCGCGCGCTCGAGCGCTGCGCGAAAGTCGCCGACGTTGCCCACGCGCTCGTGGGAGAGCCCGTACAGCCCGGCGGCCTTGGCGAAATCGAGCCCGGTGGGGGTCGCGATGTGACGGGTGTAGATGTCCTCGCCACCGGAGCCCTCACGCTGCTCGGGCGCCCGCGCCGGCGCCGCACGCGAGACGGGCAGGAAGTCGAAGATGCCGCCGCCGCCGTTGTCCATCAGCACGATCGTGAGCTTCAGCTCGAGGCGCTCGGCCGCCAGCAGACCGCCGATGTCGTGGGCGAGCGCGACGTCGCCGATCAGCAGTATCACCGGGCCCGTTTCCGCGGCTGCGGCGCCGAACGCGCTCGAGACGGTGCCATCGATGCCGTTGGCGCCGCGGTTGCACAGCACCCGCGGCGGATCGGGGCGGACCGGCCAGAAGGTCTCGATGTCGCGCACCGGCATCGATGAGGCTACGAACACGGTCGCCTGCGCCGGCAGCAGCACGCCGAGCTCGGCCGCGACGAGCGGTTCGGACAGATCGTCGCCCGCCAGCACCCCGAGGATCGCCTCGGCCGCGCGCGCGTCGGCGCTGCGCCAGCCGGCGAGCCAGCCGTCCTCCGCCTGCTCCGGCGCCATCGCGAGCTCTGTCAGCGCGGCCGCGGGGTCGAGCGCGAGCGAATACGAGAGCACGGCCGCCGGATCCTGCCAGGCGCCCTCGGGATCGAGGCCGACCTGGCGCACGCGCTCGAGTCCCTGAAGCCACGTCCGCAGCGGCTTTGACACGGGCAGGTCGCCGACGCGCAGGATCAGATCGGGTTCGAGCGAGGCGGTGAAGGCGTGATCGCGAAGGAGAGCGTCGTAGTGCGCGATCGCCGCTTCGCCGCGGCGGGCGCCGGACAGCGGATCGGCGAGCAGCGGCCAGTCTGCGGCGGCCGCGAACGCCGCCGCCGCCTCGCCCGTCGAGCGACCCCCGCGGGCTGCGCGGCGCTCGTCGCGGCCGGCCACCACGACCCCGCGGCGCGCCCCGGCGATCAGCGTCGCCGGCGTGATCTCGCCGCTCGGCGACTGCCGCCGCGGGGGCGCGCTCTGCGCTTCCTCGCGGCCGGGCCGGGCCGCGGCCCCGAGCGGCGCGCGTAGGAGGAAGGGGAGTCCGTCCGGCCGGCCGCTTCGATCCTCCGGGAGGGGCTCGTCGCTGACGAGGGGCTCGCGCAGGGGGAAGTTGAGATGCACGACGCCCGGGCGGCCCTCGAGCGCGGTCCAGTAGGCGCGGCAGGCGAGCGTCCGCATCCAGCGCAGCCGCTCGGCGCTCGCGCGATGGGTGCCGACCTCGAAGAACCACTTGGCGGCGCTCCCGAACAGCTTCAGCTGGTCGACGGCCTGCCCGGCGCCGTTCTCGCGCAGCTCGGGCGGCCGGTCGGCGGTCAGCAGGATCAGCGGAGCGCGCGCCTCGTGAGCCTCGAGCGCGGCGGGCAGGAGCTCGGCGGCAGCCGTCCCGGACGTGCAGGCGACGGCCACGGGCAGTCCCGAGGACTTGGCCAGACCCAGCGCGAAGAAGCCCGAGCAGCGCTCGTCGACGTGGGAGAAGCAGTGCAGCCGCTGCTCGTGGGCGAGCGACAGCACGAGGGGCGCGCAGCGCGAGCCCGGCGAGGTGCAGGCGGCGCGCATTCCGCAGCGGGCGAGCTCATCCACGAACGCACGCAACAGCACGTAGGTGTCGGCGACGGAGCTCACGGGCGAGCGGGGACGGGAACTAGGATGGCCACGTGCGAGAGACCTTGGTTCTGTTGCACGGCTTCGCCGGCACCCGGCACGCGTGGGACCGAGTCCTCGAGCGGATGGGCCCGGAAGGCTACCTGCCGCTGGCCCTCGACCTGCCCGGGCACGGCGAGGCCGCCGATGTCGAGTCTCCGCTCACGCTCGACGGCTGCGTCGACTACGTGCTGGCGCGTTGCCCGGCGCGCTTCGCGCTGGCCGGGTACTCGCTCGGCGGGCGGGTCGCCCTGCGGGTGGCGCTTGAGGCGCCCGAGCGCGTGGCGAGTCTTGTGCTGGTGTCCACCACCGCCGGTATCAGCGACGCGGAGGAACGGGCGGCACGGCGCCGGGCCGACCAGCGGCTCGCCGATGAGCTGGAACGGCTCCCCTTCGAGGACTTCATCGAGCGCTGGCGCAGCCAGCTGTTGTTCGCCGAGGATCCGCCCGAGGTCGCCGCGCTCGCCCGCGAGGATCACCGTCGCAACCGCCCGCGCGCCCTGGCCGCGGCCCTGCGGCGCCTCGGCACCGGCGAGATGCAGCCGCTGTGGGACAGCTTGGGCGCGCTGACGATGCCGGTCATCGTCGTGGTGGGCGAGCGCGATGAGAAGTTTCGCGCGCTGGGCGAGCGGCTGGCCGGCGGGATCGCCGGCTCCCGCCTGGTCGTGGTGGCGGGCGGTCACGTGCTGGCGCTCGAGAACCCGGCGGCGCTGGCGAGGGTGTTCGGCGAGACGATGGCATCTGACCCGGGTCATCAGTGATCGGGCGCGAGCGGCGCGACCCCGAGGCCGGGGGCCGTCGGCACGGCGATCTGACCGCCCTGCGCGGGCAGCGGGTCCTCGAGGTCCTCGAACAGCCTGAGCGTGGCCAGTCCGCAGGGGGGGACCGGGCCGCGCGAGGCGAGGGCCGCCGCGGCGTGGAGCGCGGCGGCGATCCCGAGCGGGCCGTCCAGGGTCGAGGCGACGTAGACCTCGGCGCCCGAGGCCCTGACGAGCGTGGCGGCGGCGATCAGGCTCGAGATGCCTCCGCAGCGGGAGATCTTCAGGCAGACGGCGTCGGCGACGCCCGCGCCCAGCGCGCCGTGCTCTGACGCGGTCTCGTCGATCGCGACCCGCACCGCCACGCGCTCGCGCACCTCCCGCACGCCATGCAGACCATGCACCGGCTCCTCCACGAGCTCGAGCCCCGCGGGGGCCAGCGCATCGATCGCGCGCACGGCGTCCTCCACGGTCCACGCCCCGTTCGCGTCCAGGCGCAGCGCCACCTCGCGGCCGCCGGACGCGCGCGCGGCGGCGACGCGGCCCGCGTCGTCGCCCACGCCCACCTTCACCTTCACGCACCCGAACCCCTCGCTCACCGCAGCGGCGGTCTGCTCGGCGACGCCGTGGCGATCGAGTGCCGTGATCGTCGCGTTCACGGGCACGGCCGGCGCGGGGCGATCCGTGAGCAGCGCGGCGACCGGCTTTCCCCGCAGCCGCCCGGCCCGATCCCACAGCGCCAGGTCGATCGCGGCAAGAGCCTGTGGAACATCGGCCACGCGGCGGCATGCGTCGAGGATCTGCGCGCCGTTGAGGCCCTCCGCCGCCGCGAGCACTGGGCCATAGCCCGCGAGCGCGGCCCACACCTGCTCGCTGCTGACGCCGTCGTAGGACGGCAGCGGGGCAGCCTCTCCGTGACCGGCGAGTCCCGCCGCGTCGGTGACCGACACGCACAGGAGGTCGCGCTCGATGATCGATCCGTATGAGGTCTCGAGCGGGTCCCTCAGCCGCAGGGTTCGCCGCGTGAGGTCCAATCTCACGAGCTGATGCCGCCGCTTGCGAGGATCCCTGCCGAGAACAGCAGGCAGAAGACGAGCTGCAGCGCGCCCGTCCTCGCGAGGGCGCCGTTCAGCGAGGGGCCGTCGCTGCGCGTGCGCACGACGCGGGCCACGGCGACCGCGAGCGGGATGCTCGCCCAGGTGAGCAGCAGCCACGCGGTCATCGACCCGAGCACCCACGACAGCGGCGCCGTCAGGAACGCGACGGTGAGCATTGCCGTGTACAGGGCGCGCGTGCGCTCCCGGCCTATGCGGACCGCGAGCGTGCGCTTGCCCGCACGCCGGTCGGTCTCGAGATCGCGCACGTTGTTGACCACGAGGATCGCGCTCGCCAGCAGGCCGACGGGCACCGCGCACACGAAGGCCTGCCACGGGAGCGCCTGCACCTGCACGAAGTACGACCCGACCACTGCCACGATCCCGAAGAACAGGAACACGAACAGCTCGCCGAGGCCCTCGTAGCCGTAGGGGCGCGGCCCGCCCGTGTAGAGGACGCCGGCGAGGATCGAAGCCGCCCCCACCGCCAACAGCTCGGGGCCCGCGACCGCGACCAGGTAGGCGCCGCACGCGACCGCCAGCCCGAATGTGACGTAGGTCGCGATCAGCACCTGACGCGGTGGCACGAGCCCGCCCGCCGTCACCCGCACCGGGCCCAGCCGGTCCTCCGTGTCGGCGCCACGACGCGCATCGGAGTAGTCGTTTGAGAGGTTGGTCCCGACCTGTATGAAGACCGCGCCGAGCAGCGCGGCGACAAACGCGAGCGGATGGAAATGGCCGGCCCCCAGTGCCAGCGAGGTGCCCACGAGCACGGGCGCGACCGCCGCCGGCAGCGTGCGCACGCGCGCCGCCATCACCCAGATGCGCACCGCGCTCACGCGCTCAGGCGCGCCGCGGGAAACGGGAGAAATCGGGCTTTCGCTTGTCCATGTAGGCATCGCGCCCCTCCTGCGCCTCCGCGCTTTCATAGAACAGGAGGTTCGCGTCGTGCGCGAGCTGCTGGATGCCGCTGAGGCCGTCCTCGGCCGCGTTGAAGCTCGCCTTCAGCAGCCGCAGCGCGAACGGAGACAGCGCGAGCATCTCGCTGCACCATCCCACGGTCTCCTCCTCCAGCTGCTCGAGCGGAACGACCGTGTTCACCAGGCCCATCTGCAGGGCCTCCTCGGCGGAGTACTGGCGGCACAAGAACCAGATCTCCTTGGCCTTCTTCGGCCCCACCAGGTTCGCCAACAGACCGGCGCCGAAGCCGCCGTCGAAGGAGCCCACCTTTGGCCCGACCTGCCCGAAGCGCGCGTTCTCGGCCGCGATCGTGAGATCGCAGACGAGGTGCAGCACGTGGCCGCCGCCGATCGCATAGCCGGCCACCATCGCCACGACCGGCTTGGGCAGCCGGCGGATCTGCACGTGCAGGTCGGTCACATGGAAGCGTCCCACGCCCGCTCTTCCGGCCTCGTCCTCATCGAGGTATCCCGAGTCCCCGCGCACGCGCTGATCGCCCCCGGAGCAGAACGCGTCCGGGCCCTCGCCGGTCAGCACGATCACGCCGATCGCGGTGTCCTCACGCGCGTCCTCGAGCGCCCGCGACATCTCGATGACGGTGCGCGGGCGAAACGCATTTCTGACCTCGGGGCGGGCGATCGTGATCTTGGCGATGCCCTCATGCGGGGCCGCGGACTTCTCATAGCGGATGTCCGTGAAGTCGCCGGCGGGGCCATCTGTGGCGGGTATCCAGGTCGTGGTCATGGCGCGAGAGCGAGAGCGAGCCGGCGTGAACTGGGCAAGGCTAAGCGTGCCCCATGACCTCGCCGACCTCGACGCTCTCGAGCGTAGCGGCGCTGTCGGGCGGCGGCGTGACGTTGGCCGCAAGGGCCTGCGCCGAAGCCTCGGAGTCGAACACGACCATCGATGCGCCCCTGCCTCCCGGCAGGGCAACCCAGTAGCCGGCGATGAAGCCCGGCGCAGCGGACGCCATCGGCACGACCTGCTCTCGGAGCTCCTCTGCGGCTGCATCCCAGTCAGAGATCGTGACGGTCACCACGACGGCGTACATAACTCTCCCTTCGTTGAGGTTCGAGCTCGCGAGCCTATCCGAAGGGCTGCCCGCGCCCGCACCTATGGGCGCAAGACCCTAGCCTGTGCGCCATGGTCGTCGAGGGATGGCTCGGACGCGCCGCCAGGACGCGACCGGCGCACACGGCGCTTCAGACGCGTGAGGGGAGCTGGTCCTACGCGCAGCTGCTCGCCGCCGCGCGGGGCGGTGCGGCCGAGCTCGCCGAGCGCGGCGCCGAGCGGGGGGAGGGTCGCGATCGCCCTGCCGCCGGGCCTCGCCTTCGCACAGGCGCTGCATGCATGCCTTCTGCTCGGCGCGGTCGCGGTGCCGATCGACGTGCGCTCCTCGCCGGCCGAACGGACACGACTCGCCGATCGGGCGGCGCTGCTCCTGGAGGAGCCGCTGGCGGTGCCCTCGGCGGACGGCCGCGCGAGTCCGCGACCAACGCCTGCCGACGACTCACACGATCTCGATGCGACCGCGGTGGTCATCCACACGTCCGGGACCACCGCGTCGCCGAAGCCTGTCGAGCTCACCTACGGGAACTTCCTGTGGAGTGCGCTCGGCTCGGCCGTCGCACTCGGGCGCGACCCTCAGGAGCGCTGGCTGTGTGCGCTGCCGCTGGCACACGTCGGCGGCCTGTCGATCCTCGTTCGCTCCGCCGTCTACGCCACGACGGCGGTGGTGCACGAGGGGTTCGACAGCGAGCGCGTGCGCGATGCCCTGCTCGAGCAGGGCGTGACGCTGGTGAGCCTCGTCGCCACGACGCTCGCCCGGCTGCTCGACGCAGGGCTGGCCCGGCCGCCGTCTCTGCGCGCCGCGCTCACCGGCGGCGGGCCCGTGCCCGAAGCGCTCGTCGCCCGGGCGCGCGCGGCGGGCGTGCCGGTCGCGACCACCTACGGGCTGACCGAGGCCTGCTCGCAGGTCACAACGACCCCCGTGGCTGCACTGGCCGATGATCGCCCCGGCGGCGGCGCGGCGCTCTTCTGTACGCGCGTTCGCATCGGGCGCGACAATGAGATCATGGTGCAGGGACCAACGGTCGCGCCGGGCGCGGCGGGATCCGACGGCTGGCTTCATACGGGCGATGTGGGCACGCTCGACGATGAGGGCCGGCTGATGGTCACCGGGCGGATCGCCGACACGATTGTCAGCGGCGGCGAGAACGTCGCGCCCGCCGAGGTCGAGGCCGTGCTCGAGGCACATCCGGACGTGCTCGAGGCGGCCGTCCTGGGGCGCCCGGACCCGCAGTGGGGCGAGGCGGTCACGGCGATCGTCGTCGTCCGTCCCGGCGTCGTCGTCGACGGCGAGGCGCTGCGCGCTCACTGCGCGCGCGTGCTGGCTCCTTACAAGGTCCCGCGAGAAGTGGTGCTCGCGCGCGAGCCGCTCGCGCGCACGCCGTCGGGCAAGCTGCGGAGGCGGGAGCTGCGATGAGCTTCGATCCGAACGCCCATCGCGCATCGAGTCTGGCCGGATGGGAAGCCGCGGCGCCGGGCTGGGTCCGGCGCCGGGAGGCGATCAGGGCGCTCGGCGCACCGGTCTCGCGCTGGATGCTCGACGCGGTCGCGCTGAAGCCGGGCGATCAGGTGCTGGAGCTGGCGGCAGGTCTGGGTGAGACGGGCATGCTCGCGGCCGAGCTGGTCGCGCCCACCGGCGGCGTGATCATCTCCGATCAGGCTGATGCGATGCTCGACGGCGCGCGCGCTCGCGCCACCGAGCTGGGGCTCGCGAACGTGGAGTTCCGTGTGCTCGGGGCGGAGTGGATCGACCTTCCCCTGGCGAGCGTGGACGCGGTGCTCTGTCGCTGGGGCTACATGCTGCTCGCCGATCCCTCGGCGGCGCTCGTGGAGACACGGCGCGTGCTGCGTCCGCAGGGGAGGCTGGCGCTGGCGGTGTGGGACTCCGTCCAGCACAATCCCTGGGCGCTCCTCCCGTCGCTTGAGCTGATCGAGCGGGGACTCACCACGCCGCCCGCGCCGGGCACGCCCGGTCCGTTCGCGCTCGGCGACGCCGAGCGCGTGCGCGAGCTCCTCATGCAGGCCGGCTTCGCCGAGGTCGAGGTGCAGGCGATCGAGCTCGAGCAGCGCCACCCCTCCTTCGAGGTGTTCTGGGAGACCACCCTCGATATCGCGCGGGCCTTCCACGACGCCGTCCTCAGCCGTCCGGAGCCCGAGATCGCGGAGATCCGCGCCGGTCTGGCCGCCCGCATGGCGCCCTACACCTCCCCTGAGGGCGCGCTCGCGATTCCCGCGCGCACGCTGGTCGCCTCTGCCACCGCATGAGGCCGGGCGCGCGGGTGCTCTATCCTGCGCGCTCTGATGCTCTACGACGACGACGCGGACCTGCACCTGCTCGACGGCAAGACCGTCGCGATCATCGGCTACGGCTCGCAGGGCCATGCGCACGCTCTGAACCTGAAGGACTCGGGCGTGGACGTCGTCGTCGGCCTGCGCGAGGGCTCTGACTCGGCGGCCTCGGCGCGCGAGCACGGACTCGAGGTTCTCTCGGTCGTTGAGGCCGCGAGCCGCGGCGACCTCGTGATGATGCTCGTCCCCGACGAGCTCCATCGCGAGGTATGGGAGAACGAGGTCTCAGACGGCGTCGCCGAGGGCAACATGCTGCTGTTCGGGCACGGCTTCTCGATCCACTACAAAGAGATCGAGCCACCCGCGGGCGTGGATGTGGCCATGATCGCGCCCAAGGGCCCAGGGCATCTCGTGCGCCGCCAGTTCACCGAGGGCAGCGGCGTGCCGGGGCTGCTCGCCGTCGAGCAGGACGCGACCGGCCACGCGCGCGCGCTCGCGCTGGCCTACGCCAAGGGCATCGGCTGCACGCGCGGCGGCGTGATCGTGACGACCTTCAAGGATGAGACCGAGACCGACCTGTTCGGCGAGCAGGCGGTCCTCTGCGGAGGCGCCTCCGAGCTCGTCCAGGCCGGCTTTCAGACGCTCGTGGAGGCGGGCTATGACCCCGAGATGGCCTACTTCGAGTGCCTGCACGAGCTGAAGCTGATCGCCGATCTGATGTATGAGAAGGGCCTCGCGGGAATGCGCTACTCGATCTCGAACACGGCCGAGTACGGCGACTACACGCGCGGCAAACGCGTGATCACCGATCAGACGCGCGCCGCCATGCGCGAGATCCTCGCCGAGATCCAGTCGGGCGACTTCGCGCGCGAGTGGATCGCCGAGAATCGCGCCGGTCAGGAGAGCTTCAAGCGCATGCGCGCGGAGCAGGCCGACAGCCAGGTCGAGCACGTCGGTGGCGAGCTGCGCTCGCACATGGACTGGATCGAGCCCTCCTTCTGAGGCTGCGGGCAAGGTCCGGGTGCTCGCCTACATCGCCTGGCACCGGCCCGCCCGAGAGGCCGATGTCGCGACCTACGAGCGCGCGGTCGCGCACTTCCACTCCTCGCTCGCGCACAGCCCGCCGAGTCGGCTTCGGCGGCTCGGTGGCGTTCAGGGCCGCGGAGCTCCCGTGGCTGCCAGCAGGCGATCGGGCCTCGCAGCTCGAGGTCGGCTATGAGGACTGGTATCTCCTGGACAGCTGGTCTGCGATCGGCGTGCTCGAGGAGGCGACCGTGTCGCACGCGCATGTTCAGGCTCACGACGCCGTCGCCTCCCTGACAGGCGTGTCCACGGGCGCCATCTACCGCCTGTCAGAGGGCTATGCAAGCGCCGGCGAGGCGCGCCTCAGCGTATGGGTGACGCCCGCGCCGGGGCACGAGCACCCCTCGATCGAGGCGCTGCTCGGCGATGGGATGGATCCAGCGACGACGGGACTGTGGCGGCGCTGCATCGGCCTGGGCCCGGCGCCCGAGTACTGCCTGCTGGGCACCGAGCCCTCCGCCGGAGTGGCCGACAGCCGGCTGCCGGCGGGCTGGAGCGCCATGGCCTCCTACCGAGAGGTCCTCTGGAACGCCTGATCGCTACACTCGGCTTCGTCGCCGCGACTGGCGCTGAGGTGGAATCAACCACCGGGAAGCGGCGAGCAGCTCCGCCGCGCGCCTGGGCACCCTCCCGATCATCTACATCCCCTCGAGCCCGACGGAGCGAGGAAGAAGAGCGAGGAAGCCCGATATGACGCCGAGTCCCGTGACAGCAGAGACGCAACTGGTCCTTCCCGATGAGCTGAGGCCCGCCGACGGGCGTTTTGGCTGCGGTCCGTCCAAGGTTCCGCTGCCGGCGCTCGCGCGCCTGACCGGCGAGGGCGGCGCCGTGATGGGCACCTCCCACCGCCAGCAGCCGGTGAAGGCGCTGGTCGCCGAGATACGCGCGGGACTGCGCGATCTGTTCTCGGCGCCGGACGGCTATGAGGTCGTGCTCGGCAACGGCGGCGCGACCGCCTTCTGGGATGCGGCTGCGTTCGGCCTGTTGAGGCAGCGGTCGCTGCACCTGGTCTACGGAGAGTTCACGCAGAAGTTCGCCGCGGTCAGCGCCGGTGCGCCGTTCCTTGGGGAACCGGTGATCATCTCCGCCGACCCCGGCGACGCCCCCGATCCGCGCGACGTCGGCGCGGCCGCGATGGAGGCGGGAGCCGACGTGCTCGCGTGGGCGCACAACGAGACCTCGACCGGCGTGATGGTCCCGGTCCTGCGCCCCGAGGGCGCGGGCGAGGCGCTGGTCGTGATCGACGCGACCTCGGGCGCCGGAGGCCTGCCGGTCGACGTGAGCCTCGCGGACGCCTACTACTTCGCACCGCAGAAGGGCTTCGCGGCCGACGGCGGACTGTGGGTTGCGCTGCTGAGCCCGGCGGCGCAGGAGCGGATCGCCGAGCTCGACGGCTCCGATCGCTGGATTCCGCCCTTCCTGTCGCTGCACACGGCGCTCGAGAACTCGCTGAAAGACCAGACCTACAACACCCCCGCGGTGGCGACGCTGTTCCTGCTCGCCGAGCAGCTCCGCTGGATGCTCCAGGGGGGCGGATTGGACTGGTGCGTGGCGCGGCCACGGGCCTCCTCCGAGCACCTGTATGGATGGGCCGAACAGGGCGCGCACACGACGCCGTTCGTCAGCGACCCGGCCAAGCGCTCGCTCGTCGTCGGGACGATCGACTTCGACGACGGTGTCGACGCCGCGGTGCTGGCGGCGACGCTGCGCGCGAACGGGATCGTCGACGTCGAGCCCTACCGCAAGCTGGGTCGCAACCAGCTGCGCGTCGGGATGTTCCCCGCGGTCGACCCCGCCGACGTGCAGGCGCTGACGGCGTGCATCGACTGGATCCTCGAGAGGATCGCCCCATGAGCGCGACGGCGGCGGACGCCGCGGCCGCGCAGGCGGCGAATGGCGGGCGCCTGAAGGTGCTGGTCAAGGAGAAGATCGGCGACTCGGGTGTGAACCTGCTGCGCGAGCACTTCGACGTCGATCTCGGGGTCGACTGGAGCGATCAGGAGCTGACCGAGCGCATCGGCGCCTACGACGGCATCGTGATCCGCTCGGCGACGAAGATGACGGCCGAGCTGATCGGCCATGCCGGCAGGCTGCGCGTGATCGGCCGCGCGGGCGTGGGCGTGGACAACGTCGACGTCGAGGCCGCGACCAAGCGGGGCATCATCGTCGCCAACGCGCCGCAGTCGAACGTGGTCACGGCGGCGGAGCACACGATGGCGCTGCTGCTGGCGCTCGCGCGCAACATCCCGCAGGCGCACATGTCGCTGACGAGCGGCAAGTGGGAGCGCTCGAAGTTCTCCGGCGTTGAGCTCTACGAGAAGACGCTCGGCATCGTCGGCTTCGGTCGCATCGGCCAGCTGGTCGCGCACCGCGCCAGGGGGTTCGGGATGCGCGTGCTGGCATTCGACCCGTTCGTGAGCGCCGAGCGCTATCGCGAGCTGGGCGTGGAGAAGGCTGCCGACAGCGATGATCTCTACGCGCAGGCCGACTTCATCACGGTACATCTGCCCAAGACCCCCGAGACCGAAGGCTGGCTGGACGCCGAGGCGTTCGCGAAGATGCGCGACGGCGTGCGCGTCCTGAACGTCGCGCGCGGAGGCCTGATCGACGATGCCGCGCTGAAGGACGCGCTCGACTCGGGCAAGGTCGGCGGCGCGGCGCTGGACGTGTTCCCGTCCGAGCCGATGACCGACTACCCGCTGTTCGAGGGCTATCCCAACGTCATCGTCACACCGCACCTCGGGGCCTCGACCGCCGAGGCCACCGATCGCGCCGGCTATCAGAGCGCCGAGCAGGTCGTCGCGGCGCTGACCGGCGGCGTCGTCTCGACCGCCGTCAACATCCCCTCGATCGCCGCCGAGGACATGGAGGTGCTCGGACCGTTCGTGCCGCTGGCCGCGCAGCTGGGCCGGCTGGCGATGGCGCTTGCCGAGGGCAGCTCGGTGGAGCGCATCGAGGCGGCCTTCATGGGACGGATTGCGGACTTCGATACGCGCCTGCTGACGCTGTCGGTGATCGGCGGTGCGCTGTCGGGGCGCACCGAGGAGGAGGTCAACCTCGTCAACGCGCCCAGCATGGCCGAGGAACGCGGGATCGTGGTCGAGGAGAAGTCGGTGTCCGAGGCGCAGGATTTCAACGAGCTGATCCGCGTCACGGTCGTCGCGGGCGGCGAGCGGGTGGCGATCGCCGGAACCGGGATCGGGCCCAATCGCGTGCCGCATCTGGTTGAGGTTCAGGGGCGGCGGCTGACGATCGAGCTGGAGCGGTTCGTGACGGTGTTCCGCTACGCCGACCTGCCCGGGATGATCGGGCGCGTGGGCACGATCTTCGGCGCGCACGGCATCAACATCTCCTCCGCCGCCGTCGGTCACACGCCCGACGGCGCCGCCCTGACGGGTCCCTCGCAGCGCTCGGCGGCGATGGTCGTCACGACGGATGTGCTCGTTCCGGCCGAGGTCGTGCGTGAGATCGTGGCCTCGGAGGGCTTCAGCGACGGCTGGGCCGTCGTGCTGCGCTGAGGGCCTTTCGGATACGCTCAGCGCGTGCGCGCCGTCGTCATAACCAAGCACGGCGGCCCCGGGGTGCTGAAGGTGCAGGAGCGCGCCGATCCCGAGCTGGGCCCGGGCGAGGTGCGGATCGACGTTGCCGCCGCGGGCGTGAACTTTGCCGATGTGATGGCGCGGATGGGCCTGTACCCCGACGCTCCAAAGACGCCCTGCGTGGTCGGCTATGAGGTCGCGGGCACGGTGCTCGAGCTGGGCGAGGGCGTGCACGAGCTCAGCCCCGGCCAGCGTGTGGTGGCGAGCACCCAGTTCGGGGGCTATGCCTCGCAGGTGGCGGTGCCCGCGGGCGATGTGATCGCGCTCCCGGGCGAGCTGACCTTCGAGCAGGGCGCCTCGATCCCCGTCAACTACGGGACCGCCTGGGCCGGTCTGTATGGCTACGGCAACCTGCAGCCGGGCGAGCGCGTGCTGATCCACTCCGCCGGCGGAGGCGTGGGCATCGCCGCGACCCAGCTGGCCAAGCGCAGCGGCAACGAGGTCTACGGGACGGCCTCGCCGGGCAAGCACGAGCGCTGCAGGGAGATCGGGGTCGATCACGCGATCGACTACACCAAGACCGGCTGGGAGCAGGGCCTGCCGCCGTTCGACGTGATCATGGACGCCGTCGGCGGAAAGAGCTTCCGGCGCAGCTACTCGCTGCTGCGCCCCGGCGGGCGCCTGGTGGCGTTCGGCGCCTCCTCCGTCGTCTCCGGGCAGCGGCGCAACCTGGTCACGGCGCTGAGCGCGATCGCGCGCATGCCGCGCTTCAACCTGGTCAAGCAGATGTCCGAATCGAAGTCCGTGATCGGCCTGAACATGCTCAGCCTGTGGAAGGACCGCGGCACGCTGCAGCCGTGGATCGGGCCGTTGCGCGAACTGCTGGACGACGGAACGATCAAACCGGTGGTCGCCGGCGACTTCAGCTTTGAGGACGCGGGCGCCGCGCAGACGATGATCACCGAGCGGCGCAACGTCGGCAAGGTGGTCCTGGTCCCCTAGCCTGGGCCGGCGGTGGCTGACTCGCCGGCAGGCATGACGCTGCGCCCGCTGCAAGCCGCCGACGCGGTGGAGCTGCGGCGCATCCACGCGACCCCGGAGGTGGCGCGCTGGTGGGGCGAGCCGCCCGAGGGCTTCCCGGCGACGGACGAACCGGCGGCGACCCGCCAGACGATCCTGCTCGACGGCGTGATCGTCGGCCTGATCGAGTTTCACGAGGAGCTCGCGCCGAGATACCGCCACGCCGCGATCGACGTGTTCCTGGATCCGCCCGTGCACGGCCGCGGTCTCGGCACCGAGGCGCTCAGGCGCGTCGTGCGCCAGCTGATCGACCGCGGCCACCACCGCATCACGATCGATCCGGCGGTGGCCAACACCGCGGCGATCCGGGCCTACGAGAAGGTGGGCTTCAAGCCCGTCGGCATCATGCGCGGCTATGAGCGCGACGTCGGCGGGGAGGAGTGGCACGACAGCCTGCTGATGGAGCTGCTGGCCGGCGAGGAGATACGCGGCTGAGAGGGCAGCGAGCGAGCGCGCGCTCACAGCGCCGGCAGCTCCTGGACGAGCGAGAGCACGGGCGCGAACAGGTCCCCCTGCTCGGCAACGCGCTCGAGCACCTGGCCGGCCTCGAAGGACAGGCGCGAGGGATCACCGGAGTCCAGGGCGGCGCGCACCTCCCGCCACTGAACGGGAGTCGAGACCGTCGGGCGCTCGCCGGCCCTGAGCGAGTAGACGCACACGGTTGTCTTGTGGGGGTCGTTCTGGCTCCAGTCGATCAGGACCTTGCCCGTGCGACGCGCCTTCGTCATGCGTGAGACCACGAGGCCGGGCTCGGCGCGCTCGAGCGTCTCGGCGACCGCCTTGGCGAAGGACTTCGTGTCCTCGTAGCTGACCTCCGGGGTGTTGAGCGGGAGGTAGAGCTGCAGCCCCTTGGAACCGGAGGTCTTGGCAAAGCTCTTCAGGCCGAGGTTCTCGAACATTCCATGCAGGGCCAGCCCCACCCGGCAGCACTCGACGATCGTCGCCGGCTTGCCGGGATCGAGATCGAACACCAGCGTCGTCGGGCGCTCGATCGCCGCGGCGCGCGCGAGCGGGGTGTGCAGTTCAAGCGCCGCCAGGTTCGCGAGCCACACGATCGTCGAGAGATCTCCGGCGAGCAGGTAGTCGATCGGCTTGCGCTCGCTGGGCAGGGTCACCGTCCGCACCCAGTCCGGCCGGTGCGCCGGCGCCTGCTTCTGGAAGAAGGACTTCCCCTGCACGCCATCGGGCCAGCGCTTGATCGTCAGCGGGCGCTCGGCGAGGTGGCCCAGCAGCACCGGGCCGACCGAGGCGTAGTAGTCGATCACCTCGCGCTTGGTGAAGCCCGCCTCGGGGTAGAGCAGCTTGCCGAGATTCGACAGCGCCAGCGTGCGGCCGTCGACCGTGGCCGAGGCTCTGCCGGCGCTCTGCTCGTGCAGGATCAGGCGGTCGCGGCCCGCATCCTCGCCGTCGAGGCCATCGCGCTCGGCCGCCTGCGCCGGGGCCTCCTCGCGCACGACGAGCTCCGGCGGCTTGTCCTCGCGCAGGCCCTTGTAGGAGGGGTGGCGCAGGCTGCCACGGGTGGTCCACTCGCTGAACTCGACCTCCACGACGAGCCTCGGCTCGCAGAAGACCGCCCCGCGAGGCGGCGCCGGGCCGGCCGAGAACGGCGAGCTCTCGCGCCCCAGCCCCTCGAGCAGGCCGCCGAGGCGGTCGAGCTCGCGCTCGCTGAAGCCGCTGCCGACGCGCCCAGCGTAGCGGAGGCTTTGGTTCTCGTCGTAGACGCCCACGAGCAGCGCGCCGATGCGCGCACTGCGCCCGCCCTTGCCCGGCAGCCAGCCGCCGACGACGAACTCCTGGCGGCGGACGTTCTTGACCTTCACCCACGTCCCCGTGCGGCGCCCCGGCTCATAGGTCGAGTCAAGCCGCTTGGCCACGACGCCCTCGAGGCCCTGCGCGGCGCTGGCGTTGAGCACCTCCCGGCCGGAGCCCACGATGTGCTCCGGCGTCTGCCAGCGCTCGCCGCTCAGCTCGAGGGCGGTGAGGCGCGCGCGGCGCTCGGAGTAGGGCAGGTCGATCAGCGGATGCCCGTCCAGCCACAGCAGATCGAAGATGATGTAGGTCACGGGCGCGCTCTTGGCCAGCCGGGCGGCGCCGGCGGCGGAGGCGACGTGCATGCGGTGCTGAAGCGCCGCGAAGCTGGGGCGGCCGTCCTCGTCGAAGGCGACGATCTCACCGTCGAGGACGGCGCTGTGCGAGCTGAGCGCCCGGTTGAGGCGGCGCAGCTCGGGGTACTGCCCCGTGATGTCGTTGAGGTTCCGGCTCTGCAGCTCGAGCTCACCGGGGTGCGAGTAGGCGATCGCGCGCACGCCGTCCCACTTGATCTCATACGCCCAGCGACCGTCGTCTGGCGGGAGCTCTCCGGCGCGGGCGAGCATCGGCTCGAGGTGCTGCGGCATCGGCTCGCGCAGCGGGTCCACAGCGGGGTCCATGCGGTGAATCATCCAGTCCTTCGGGCGATCCCCCTCGCCGATCGCAAACAGCGCGTAGCGCGCGTCCAGGCGCTCGCCGTGCAGGGCGACCTCGACCTTGCGCGGCTCCCACTTCAGGCACTCGTAGGTTCCGCGGTCCCAGATCGTCATCGTGCCGGCGCCGTACTCGCCCTTGGGGATCTCGCCCTCGAAGTCGGCGTACTCGAGCGGATGGTCCTCCGTGGCCGCGGCGAAGCGGTTGTCCTTCGGCGTCTCCGGGAGTCCCTTGGGGATCGCCCAGGAGACGAGCACGCCGCCGCGCTCCAGGCGCAGGTCCCAGTGCAGGCGACTCGCGTGGTGCTCCTGGATGACGAAGCGAGCGCCCCCGCCTTGGCCGCCGTCGCCGGCGGGCTCGCCCGTGCGTGTGAAGTCGCGCTTCGAGCGGTAGCTCTGGAGCGGGGCGTCCTGCCTTGCCCTGGAGCCGCGGGGCACTACCGCTTGGCGGCGGCTCGCTTGGCGGCGGGCTTCTTGGCAGCAGGTTTCCTTGCCGCCGGCTTCTCCGCCGCGGGCACCTTCGAGGCGGGCTTGCCGGCGGCTGGCTTGCGGCGCTTCTTGGCCGGGGCGGCCCGGGTCTCATCACGCGCGCGCACCGCCTCGAGGCTGGCCTTCAGTGCGCTCATCAGGTCCGGTGCCGGCGCGCTGACGTCCTCGGCCGCCTGCTGCACGGCGATCTCCTCGCCCTGGGCCTTTCGCTCGATCAGCGCGAGCACCTCCTCGCGATAGCTGTCGCGGTAGGCGCTGGGGTTGAAGTCGCCGGCCAGCGAGTCCACGAGCTGCTTGGCGACGTCCAGCTCGCGCTTGGTCGTCTTGACCTCGCCGAGCTCTGCGATCTCGCCGATCCGCTCAGGGGGCAGGATTTCGTCAGCGAACAGCATCGTCGCCATCTCGAGCACGTCGCCCATGGGACGGATCGCGACGAGCTGCTCCTTGGATCGCATCACGAAGCGCGCGATCGCGACGCGGCCCTCCTGCTGCATCGCCTCGAGCAGCAGGCGGTAGGGCTTGGCCCCCCCTGGCCCGGGGGCGAGGTAGTAGGGGTGCTCGTAGTAGATGGGGTCGATCTGCGAGAGCTCGACGAAGTCCTCGATTTCGATCGTCTTGCTCTTCTTCGGCTGCAGCGTCTCGAGCTCCCCCGGCACGATCACGACGTAGCGCTCGGGCGCGATCTCATAGCCTTTGACGATGTCCTCGTAGGGGACCTCTTCGCCGCTCTGGGGATCGACGCGCTTCTGCGCCACGCGAACTCCGGTCTTGCCCGACAGCTGGTGAAAGCGCACGTTCTTGCGGTCGAGCGCGCTGTAGAGCTTGACCGGCACCGTGACCAGGCCGAAGCCGACTGCGCCGGTCCAGATCGCGCGTGCCATAGGCACAACTATTACCACGTCGCCGCGCTACGGCCTGCAAGATCCTCAGCGTTCGCCGGGTCTCTGGTCCGGCGTCATTCCTCCTGCGCGCGGTGGCCGCTCTCCTCGTGACGGGCGAGCCCGTCCTCGGGGATCGCCTCCCAGGGGGCGGCGTAGGACACGAACTGGCGCATGGTCGGCCTGATCTGAGGGTCGCCGTCGACGGCGCCCAGGCGAATGCTCACGCGATCGTGGTCATCTGGGTCGCGGCTGAACAGCGCCGAGCCGCAGTCGGCGCAAAACCACTTCTCAAAGCCGCCCTCCGGCCTCCATGCGCGCAGGCTCGACTCGCCGCTGAGAATCCGGAACGATCCATGCTCGGCGCGTGCGTTGGCGGAGGCGGCGGTTCCGCTGCGCCGCTGGCAGCGCGTGCAGTGGCAGTAGTTCGCGGACACGAGCGGTCGGCTCACCTCGAAGCGGACGGCGCCGCAGCCACATGCGCCGGTGAGAGGCACGGAGCTCAACCCCCTACGGCACGATGTTCTGGTTGAGCCGGAAGATGTTGCCGGGGTCCCAGCGCTGCTTGAGCGCGGACAGGCGCGCGTACTTGTCCTCCCCGTAGGACGCACGCAGGCGCGCGACGCCCTCGTCGGGCTCGATGAAGTTGGGCATCGCCGTGCCCACGGCGAACGGGCGCATCGCCTCGTGGAAGCCGCGGGCCCAGGCGGTGTTGGCCTCATCCTGCGAGGGGTCCATCCACATCGACAGGCAGAAGTACGTCCACTCGCCGTCGTCCAGCGTTAGCGCCATCGCCTCGCGGTCGGTTCGCTCCAGCGCGCCTCCGAGCGGCCCGAGGACGAGTTGCCCGAACGGCGTCGGCAGCCCGTCGGCCTGGGCGACGATCGCGTCGATGGCGGCGTCGGAGAGGGCGGTGAGCGTATCGACCTTGAAGTACTCGCGCACGCCGCGAGGGCTGCCGGCGTCGAGCATCTGCTGCACGACGGCATAGGGCATCGGCTGAATCATGTCCACCACCGGCGAGCCGAAGGCGCGCAGCGGCTCGGCTGCGGCCATGCCCTCCTCAGGGGAGCCGACGTAGCAGAAGACGATGCCCACGGCCGGCTTGCCGCGCACCTGCTCGGGCACGAACTCCTCCGGCGGCGCCGTGAGCAGCGCCACGCCCCCGGCGACCGCGTCGGGGGCTGCGGCGATGAAGTCGCGATAGTTGCGGATCACCTCGCCCGCCTGCGCCCGCGGATACAGGAGCAGGCCCCCCGCCAGGATGGGACCGACGGGGTGCAGGCGGAACTCGAACTCGGTGACGACGCCGAAGTTTCCCCCGCCGCCCCGCAGGCCCCAGAAGAGCTCGGGGTTCTCCTGCTCGCTGGCGGTGATGACGCTGCCATCGGCGGTCACGACCTCGGCCGAGAGCAGGCTCTCGCTGGTGACCCCGTAGGAGCGCTCGAGCCAGCCGCTGCCGCTTCCCACGGCGAGCCCGCCGACGCCGGTGTCAGAGACGCGCCCGCCTGTTACGGCCAGCCCATGCTCCTGAGTGGCCGCGTCGAGCTCACGCCAGATCGCGCCCCCCTGAACCCGCGCGGTGCCGGCACCGGCGTCGACCTCGACCCGGTTCATCGGTCGCAGGTCGATCACGAGCCCGCCGTCGCAGGAGCTGTAGCCCGGCGTCGAGTGTCCGCCGCAGCGCACGCTCACGAGCAGCGAGTGCTCGCGCGCCGCGGCCAGCGCGGCCGCGACATCCTCGCTCGACGCGCAGCGCACGATGAGCGCGGGGCGGCGGTCGATCATGCCGTTCCAGACGAGGCGTGCCTCCTCGTAGGCCGGATCCCCGGGGGTGATCACCTCGCCGGCGATCGTCGCACGCAGGTCCTCCACGGTCGGGGCTGCGAGATCGGTCTGGCTCATGGTGCGCCTTCCTTTCCTCGTGATCCGCGACGCCGGAGCGCTCATCGGCGCACGGCCGCCCTGGGCGTCAGGACGCCGCCAGGGCCCTGCGCAGTGCCGAGCATAACCGAGGGCGCCCGGCGCATGTGGCGGCGCGTGCGGGTGCTAACCTTGCCCGCAGATGTCGTTTCAGATCTCGCTTCTCAACCTTCTCCTGCTCCCCCCTCGGGGGGAATAGCGCGTGGCGGCCGCGTAGCCGCATACCCAGCAGAGAGGATGTGTGAACGAGACAGAGAAGGAGCACGAACGACATGAGCACTGACGACGGATCTACCGGCAATGGCGCAGCAGCTGCGCCCGGTCGTGAGGACGCACAGCGAGTCCTCATCTTCGACACCACCCTGCGCGACGGCGAGCAGTCGCCGGGGATATCGCTGAACAAGCAGGAGAAGCTCGAGATCGCACACCAGCTGGCGAGGCTGGGCGCGGACGTGATCGAGGCCGGCTTCCCGATCACCTCGCCGGGTGACTCGGAATCGGTCCAGGCGATCGCGCGAGAGGTCCAGGGTCCGGTCATCTGCGGCCTCGCCCGCACCTCAAAGCAGGACATCGACGCGGCGTGGCACGCAGTGAAGGACTCCGAGCGCCCACGTATCCACACGTTCATCGCCACCAGCGACGTCCACATCGAGCGCAAGCTGCAGACCACCCGCGACGACGTCAAGGGCCAGGTCCGCGCGGCGGTGGCGCACGCGCGCGAGTACACCGAGGACGTCGAGTTCTCACCGGAGGACGGCTCGCGCTCGGACATCGACTACATGGCCGAGGTGATCCAGATCGCGCTCGATGAGGGCGCGAGCACGATCAACGTGCCCGACACGGTCGGCTACACGATGCCGCTGGAGTACGCGGCGATGTTCGAGCAGCTCTACCGGCTGCTGCCGGGGCTCGCGGACGTGACGGTGTCGGTGCACTGCCACGACGACCTCGGCCTGGCCGTGGCCAACTCGCTGGCGGGCGTGCAGGCGGGATGCCGTCAGGTCGAGTGCGCCGTGAACGGCATCGGCGAGCGGGCGGGCAACGCCTCGCTCGAGGAGATCGTGATGCTGTTGCGCACGCGCGAGCCGAGCCTGTCGCTGTGGACCGGGGTCGAGACGACCGAGATCGCGCGCACGAGCCGCCTGGTCTCGCGGCTGACCGGATACCAGGTGCAGCCGAACAAGGCGATCGTCGGGCGCAACGCGTTCGCGCACGAGGCCGGCATTCACCAGGACGGCGTGCTGAAGGAGCGCACGACCTACGAGATCATGGACGCGACGACCGTCGGCCTGCAGAGCAACTCGATCGTGCTGGGCAAGCACTCCGGCCGCCACGCGCTGCACAAAGCGCTCGAGGAGATGGGCTTCGAGCTGGACGGCCAGGCCCTGAACACGGCGTTCAAGCGCTTCAAGGAGATCGCCGACCGCAAGAAACACGTCACGGCCATGGACCTGGAGGCGCTCGTGACCGACGAGCTGCGCGAGGAGATCCCCGGCTACACGCTCGAGTGGTTCGAGGTCGAGGCCTCCTCGCGGCGCTCAGCGCACGCGCGCGTGTCGGTGACGCTGCCGGATGACTCCTCGGCGGAGGGCACGTTCACCGGCGACGGGCCGATCGACGCGGTCTTCCAGGCGATCGACGCGGCCACGGGGGTGGGCGCGAAACTGTCCGACTTCGTGATCGGGGCCGTGACCGAGGGCCAGGATGCGCTCGGCGAGGTCTCGGTCGTGGTCGAGATCGACTCCTACACGGGCGCCGGCCAGGGGGTGTCGACGGACATCATCGACGCGGCCGCGCGCGCGTATGTGCGGGCGCTGTCGGTCGCCGTCTCACGCTCGCGCGCGGGTGAGGCGATCGGCCTGCCGGAGACTGCAGGTCCTTGAGTCTTTGACGATCATCGCCGCCCGGCCCTCGAGCCGGGCGGCGCGGCGCCGGGGTAGCTACGCCTCGGCGAGTATCACGAGCGTGTCTGCTCGGACGCCGTCCGACTTCATCGCGTCGGCTGCCGGCTCAGACTGCATGAACTGCTCGAAGGCGGCGATGTCGGGAACGTCGAGAATCAATCCGACCCGATTTGAGCCCTCCGGGTCGCGGAACGTGCGGACGGTGATTCCCATGGGCCCAAACACGTCCTCTCGCGCCGGCGAGCCGGCCCAGTGATCGACGTCGTCAACCTCGTGGAATCCGATCAGCGTTGGCACTGCTCCTCCTGTCTCTCACGGCGAAAGCCGTGTGTCTTACGAGTTGGTGAAGTGGTGAGCCGGGAACTGCCCGGTCTGCGCTGGGGTGCGACGGGCGACCATACCCGGTCACCGGGTTGTCTGTGATAGCGTACGCTCGTACGATGCCAGTCCAGACTCCTCCCAAGCGGAAGAGGGCCGAGCCGAGCACGAACGTCCAGCGCGGGAAGTTCGCAGTCGCCCGTCGCGTGGACCCGCTCGACCCCGTCGTCATCGGGGCGCGGGTGAAGGCCCTGCGTGAGGCCTCATCGCTGTCGCTGCGCGATCTGGCGGTTCGCTCCGGCGTGAGCGCACCGATGCTCTCGCAGGTCGAGCGCGGCGAGACCAGCCCGACGCTCACCGTGGCGAACCGCATCGCCGCGGGGCTCGAGCTGCGGCTCTCACAGCTGCTGCGGCTGGACGAGGACGGAGCGGTGACGATCGTCAAGGCAGGCGAGCGCCAGCGCGGCGGAAACCGGCGCCGCGGGCATCAGTTCGAGGTGATGACCTCCTCCCAGCCCGGCCAGCGCGCCGAGCTGTCGCGTCACACGCTCGCTCCGGGCGGCGCCACGGGCGCCGCTGATGACCCGCCGATGCACGAGCCGGGAAGCCGCGAGACAGCGCTCGTCGAGCGCGGCTCGGTGGTGCTCGTGTGCGACGCCGAACGACACGAGCTGAGTGAGGGGGACTGCGTGACC
Source organism: uncultured Solirubrobacteraceae bacterium (assembly GCA_963761355.1). Classification (GTDB taxonomy): domain Bacteria; phylum Actinomycetota; class Thermoleophilia; order Solirubrobacterales; family Solirubrobacteraceae; genus Palsa-744. The sequence continues at coordinate 14,386 of CAVXHC010000018.1, read as the reverse complement.
TTCGACGCCGACCTGCCCCACCACTTCGAGAACCCCACGACGAAGGAGGCGGCCTTTCTGGCGGTCGTCTCCGCGGGACTGAGGAGAAGCTAGATGCCAAAGACGATGTTCGACAAGATCTGGGAGACCCACGAGGTTGAAGTGGGCCCACCCAACCTGATGTATGTCGACCTGCACCTCGTGCATGAGGTGACGAGCCCGCAGGCCTTCGACGGGCTGCGGCTGGCCGGCCGTGGCGTGCGCCGCCCCGACCGCACGCTCGCGACGGCCGACCACAACACGCCAACCGACGGCACGCCCGTCGCGGCACGCATCAAGGACGAGCTTTCGCGCGTTCAGGTCGAAACGCTCGAGCGCAACTGCCAGGAGTTCGCCATCCCCGTCTACTCGCTGGGCTCCGAGCGCCAGGGCATCGTGCACGTGATCGGTCCCGAGCTCGGCGTCACCCAGCCGGGCATGACGATCGTCTGTGGGGACTCGCACACCTCGACGCACGGCGCCTTCGGCGCGCTCGCCTTCGGCATCGGCACCAGCGAGGTCGAGCACGTGCTGGCCACCCAGTGCATGGTCCAGAACAAGCCCCGCTCGATGCGCATCCGCTACGAGGGCGAGCTCGGCTTTGGCGTCACCGCCAAGGACCTCATCCTCGGCACGCTGGGGCAGCTGGGCGTCGGCGGGCTGACCGGCCACGTCGTCGAGTACTCGGGGCCCGCGGTCGAGGCGCTGTCGATGGAGGGCCGGATGACGGTCTGCAACATGACCATCGAGGGCGGCGGGCGGGCGGGGATGATCGCCCCCGACGAGACGACGTTCGCGTGGTTCTCAGAGGTGGAGCGTCCCGGTGCGCCGAAGGGTGCCGAGCTCGACGCCGCGATCGAGGGCTGGCGCACGCTGCCCACGGACGACCGCGCAGAGTTCGACACCGACGTCGTGATCGACGCGGCGGCCATCTCCCCCCAGGTGACCTGGGGCACGAACCCCGGGATGGTCCGCGCGGTCACCGGCAGCGTGCCTTCGCCCGATGACTTCGACACCCCAGCCGACCGCGAGGCGACCGAACGGGCGCTTCACTACATGGCGCTCGAGCCCGGCACGCCGATCGAGCAGATCAGCATCGACCGCGTGTTCATCGGCTCCTGCACCAACTCCCGCATCGGCGATCTGCGCGCTGCCGCCGAGGTCGTCGCCGGTCGCACCGTCTCACCGAGCGTCTCCGCGATGGTCGTTCCCGGCTCACAACAGGTCAAGGCCCAGGCCGAGGCCGAGGGCCTCGATCGCGTGTTCCGCGACGCCGGCTTTGACTGGCGGGTTGCCGGCTGCTCGATGTGCCTGGGCATGAACCCCGACATCCTCCAGCCCGGCGAGCGTTGCGCCTCGACCTCCAACCGCAACTTCGAGGGCCGTCAGGGGCGGGGCGGTCGCACCCATCTGGTGTCTCCGCAGATGGCCGCCGCCGCGGCGATCGAGGGGCACTTCACCGATATCCGAGACTGGAGCTGATCGATGAAGGCGATTGAGACCATCAGCGGGCCCGTCAGCCACCTCGACCGAGCCGACGTGGACACGGATCAGATCATGCCCAAGCAGTTCCTCAAGCGCGTCGAGCGCACGGGCTTCGGAGAGTTCCTCTTCTACGACTGGGCCAAGGAGCCCGACTGGGACCTGCCGCCCAACCCGATCCTCGTCGCAGGCGAGAACTTCGGCTGCGGCTCCTCGCGCGAGCACGCGCCCTGGGGCCTTCAGGACTACGGCTTTCAGGCGATCGTCGCGCCGTCGTTCGGAGACATCTTCTACTCCAACTGCACCAAGATCGGGCTGCTCCCGGTCGTGCTCTCCGAGGAGGACTGCCGGGCGCTGGCGAGAGCGGGCCATGGTCAGGTTGACCTGCGCGAGCAGGAGGTTCGCTTCGCCGACCGCCAGGTCGCGTTCGAGATCGACCACGAGATCCGCCACCGCCTGCTCGACGGCCTCGACGACATCGCGCTCACGCTCAAGCAGTCCGCCGAGATCGAGAGCTACGAGCGCGAACGCCAGCGCAGCGGGCCGGTGACCACCGCCCTGTGAGCGCACCCGCGCCCTGCGCCGAGCAGGGCGCGTGGTAGCGTCGCGCCATGGCCCACCTCATCGTCACGCTGCCCGGCGACGGGATCGGGCCCGAGATCATGGAGCCGACGCTCGAGCTGCTCGAAGCGCTCGGCGATTTCGAGTTCGACGAGCACCTGTTCGGCGGGGCCTCGATCGACGTGCACGGGGTGGCGCTCACCGATGAGGTGCTGTTCGCCTGCCGGCGCGCGGAGGCGGTGCTGCTGGCGGCGGTGGGCGGTCCGAAGTGGGACACGACCGACCCGCTCAAGCCCCGCCCCGAGCAGGGGCTGCTCGGCCTGCGCAAGGGGCTCGGGTTGTATGCGAACCTGCGACCGGTCAAGCCGCTGCCGGCGCTGTATGACGCCTCGCCGCTGCGCCGCGAGCGGATCGAGGGGACCGACCTGCTCGTCGTGCGCGAGCTCACCGGCGGCATCTATTTCGGCGAGAAGACCCGCACGTCGACCTCGGCCTCTGACGTGTGCGCCTACACGACCGCGGAGATCGAGCGCATCGCCCGGATCGCGTTCGAGGCCGCCGAACGGCGCTCTGGGAACCCGCGGGTCGCGAGCGTGGACAAGGCCAACGTGCTCGAGACCTCGCGGCTGTGGAGACAGACCGTGAGCGAGCTGCACGCCAGCGAGTTCGCGAACGTCGCCCTGGAGCACGTGCTGGTGGACAACGCCGCGATGCAGCTCGTATCCGCGCCGAGCCGCTTCGACACGATCCTCACCGAGAACATGTTCGGGGACATCCTCTCTGATGAGGCGGCAATGCTGACGGGCTCGATCGGCATGCTCCCGAGCGCGTCCCTGAGCGGCGACGGCCCGGGCATGTTCGAGCCGGTGCACGGATCGGCGCCGGACATCGCCGGCCAGGGCCGCGCCAACCCGCTGGCGATGTTCCTGTCCGCGGCGATGATGCTCAGGCACGGCCTGGGCTTGGAAAGCGAGGCAGCGGCTGTAGAATCGGGGGTTGAACGCGTGCTCGCCGGGGGCCTGCGCACGCCCGACCTGGGAGGGGAGGCGAGCACGGAGCAGGCGGCGAAAGCAGTGCTCGACAACCTCTAACAGGAGTGCAATGAACGTGGAGCCCACCGACCTCATCTGGATGAACGGAGAATTCGTCGCCTGGGAGGACGCCAAGATCCACGTCCTGACGCACGGCCTGCACTACGGCACCGGCGTGTTCGACAGCATGCGCTGCTACGACGGGGAGCTCGGACCGGCAGTGTTCCGCAACGCCGATCACATCGACCGGCTGCTGCGCTCGGCCGAGCTGTACTACATGCCGGTGTCCTACTCCGCCGAGGAGCTGCGCGCGGTGACGCTCGAGCTGGTGGCACGAAATGGGCTTCGCTCCTGCTACATCCGCCCGATCGTCAACCGCGGCTACGGCCAGATGGGCCTCAATCCGCTGGAGGCGCCGGTGGACGTGACGATCGCCTGCTGGGAGTGGGGCGCCTATCTCGGCGAGGAGGGCTCGCGCGAGGGCATCCGCGCGAAGGTCTCCTCATGGCGGCGCATCAGCCCCGACTCGCTGATCCCGCACGCCAAGGCCTCCGGTCAGTATCTGAACAGCGTGCTCGCCAAGGTCGAGTCGCTGAAGGCAGGCTATGACGAGGCGATCCTGCTCGACGACCACGGCCACGTGTGTGAGGGCACGGGCGAGAACGTCTATATCGTGCGCGACGGCGAGATCGCAACGCCGGGCCAGCACAACTCGATCCTCGACGGCATCACCCGCCGCTCGATCATGCAGATCGCGCGCGATCTCGGCTACACGGTCGTCGAGCGCAACATCGCCCGCGCCGAGATGTACCTGGCCGAGGAGATGTTCCTGTCCGGCACCGCCGCCGAGCTCGTGCCCGTGCGCGAGGTCGACGACCACCGCATCGGCACGGGCAAGCCGGGCGAGATCACGCGCGTGCTGCAGGCTGCCTTCGACGACGCCATCCACGGGCGCTCGGAGCGCTACCGCGAGTGGCTTGACGTGGTCCAGGCGCCGGCTCTGCAGACGCCCACGGGCGAGGGCTCGGCGCCCGACGCACAGACGACCGCAGCGGGCTAGGCCCGGGCATGCCCGACATACAGCTATACGACGCCACGCTGCGCGACGGCATGGGGGGCGGAGGCCTGAGCCTGACTGCGGAGGAGAAGGTGCGGGTGGTACATGCCCTCGATCAGCTGGGCGTGAACATGATCGAGGCCGGCTTCCCAGCGTCGAACCCGAAGGAGCAGGAGCTGTTCGAGCTGCTCGCGGGCGAGTCGCTGAGCGTCGCGGAGATAGTCGCCTTTGGCATGACCCGCCGCCGGGACATAGCGGCCGAGGCCGACGAGGGCCTGCGCATCCTCGCCGAGCTGTTCACACCGGCCTGCACGCTCGTGGGCAAGGCCTCGGTGCTGCACGTCGAGAAGGTCGTGCGTGTCTCGTGCGAGGAAAACCTCGCGATGATCGCCGATTCTGTCGCGTTTCTCGTCGGCGCCGGCAAGCGCGTGCTGTTCGACGCCGAGCACTTCTTCGACGGCTTCGCGCTCGACCCGGGCTACGCGCTCGACTGCCTGCGGGCCGCGGCCGGGGCGGGAGCCGAGCGCGTCGTGCTGTGCGACACCAACGGAGGCTCGCTGCCGCCCCAGATCCGCACGGCCTTCGCGGTGGTCTCCGAAGGGCTGCCGGGCGTCCCCCTCGGCATCCACACGCACGACGACTCCGGCTGCGCCGTGGCCAACACGCTGACTGCGGTCGAAGCCGGCGCCACGCAGGTGCAGGGGACCGTCAACGGCATCGGCGAGCGCACCGGCAACGCCAACCTCATCACGATCATCGCCGACCTGCAGCTGAAGATGGGGGTGAAGCTGCTGTCGCGCGAGCGCCTTGCGCGGCTGACCGAGACGGCGCACTTCGTCGATGAGCTCCTCAACCGCTCACCCGATCCCGCGCAGCCGTACGTCGGCAAGCACGCGTTCGCGCACAAGGCGGGCCTGCACGCCGCCGGCGTGCGCGCGGACGCGCAGACCTTCGAGCACACCGACCCGGCGGCGGTGGGCAACCGCCGCGACGTGCTCATCTCCGAGCTCTCGGGCAAGGGCACGATCGCCGAGAAGGCGGCCGACGCTCACATCAAGCCGGCCGAGGGCGCAGAGGGCGAGGCCTTCGTGCAGCGCGTGCTCGAGCGCGTCAAGGAGCTCGAGCATAAGGGCTTCCAGTTCGAGGCCGCCGACGGCTCCTTCGAGCTCTTGATGCGCAAGGAGGCGGGCACCTATGAGCCGCTGTTCCGCCTGGAGTCGTGGCGGGTGCTCGTCGAGAAGCGCGCCGACGGCAAGGTCGACACCGAGGCCACGATCAAGATCTGGCTCGGCGGAGAGCGCTACGTGCGGACGGCCGAGGGCAACGGCCCGGTGAACGCGCTCGACAATGCGCTGCGCGACGCCATCGGCGAGATCCACCCGCATCTGCGCGACATCGAGCTGGTCAACTTCAAGGTGCGCATCCTCGATGAGAAGAAGGGAACGGGGGCGGTCACGCGCGTGCTCATCGATGCCTCCGACGGCCAGCAGGTGTGGGGCTCGATCGGCGTCTCGGAGAACCTGATCGCAGCCTCCTGGGATGCCCTCGTCGACTCGCTCGAGTACGGCATGCAGCCGGGCAAGGCCACCTCGACCTCCGCTGAGGGACCGGCCGCACAGGGGGCTGGATCGATACGTGAGCACTGAGACGATCCCGCTCGCTCGCCCTGTGCTGGGCGAGCAGGAGGAGCGGGCGGTGGTGGAGGTGCTGCGCTCCGGGCAGCTCTCGCTCGGCCCACGGCTGGAGGCGTTCGAGTCAGCATTCGCAGCGCGCGTGGGCGCCCCGTTGGCGTGCGCTGTCTCGAGCGGCACCGCCGGCCTGCACCTCGCGCTGCGCGCCGTCGGCGTGGAGGACGGCGATGAGGTGATCACGAGTCCGTTCTCGTTCGTGGCCTCCGCCAACGCGGCGTGCTACGAGCGCGCGCGTCCGGTGTTCGCGGACATCGATCCGCGCACGCTCAACCTCGACCCGGACGCGGCCGCTGCCGCGGTGAGCGCTCGCACGAAGGCCCTGCTGCCCGTTCACATCTTCGGCTACCCGGCCGCGATGCCTGCCTTCGAGGCGCTCGCCGAGGAGCACGGCCTTGCGATCGTCGAGGACGCCTGCGAGGCGCTCGGCGCGGTTCACGCGGACGGCACCGCGGTCGGCGGCCGCGGTCATCCGGCGGTGTTCGGCTTCTATGCCAACAAGCAGCTCACCACCGGTGAGGGGGGCATGATCACGCTCGCCGATGGTGAGCTGAAGGCGCAGATCGACTCCGAGCGAAACCAGGGCCGCGCGCCCGACATGGGCTGGCTCGATCACGACCGGCTGGGCTACAACTACCGCCTGTCGGACCTCGCCTGCGCGCTCGGCCTCTCCCAGCTGGAGCGCCTTCAGGGGATGCTCAGCGCGCGGGCGGCGCTGGCCGGGTGCTACCGCACGGCGCTCGCCTCGATAGAGGACCTCGAGCTGCCGTGTCCCGATGCCGGCGGAGATGTTCGCGGGTGGTTCGTGTTCGTCGTGCAGCTCCCGCGAGGCGCCGATCGCGACGACACCGTCCGCGCGCTCGCGGCGGCCGGCATCCAGAGCAAGCCATATCTGCCGGCGATCCATCTGATGAGCTTCTACCGCGAGCGCTTCGGCCATCGCCCGGGGGAGTTTCCGGTCTGCGAGGACGTCGCCGCTCGCTCGCTCGCGCTGCCCTTCTTCCCGCAGATGAGCGAGGGCCAGGTCGCCCGCGTCGCCGAGGCGCTGGGGGCGGCGCTTGAGGGACGTGCTTAGACTGACCGCCCGTGTCCCGCTTCCACGAGCCCCAGCACCCCGATTTCCAGCGCCTGAACTCCTCGATCGCCTTCGACCGGCGGCTGTGGCCGCAGGACATCGCCGCTTCGCGCGCGCACGCCCGCATGCTCGCCGAGCGCGGCGTGCTCACGGCCGAGGACCTGGGCGCTCTGCTGGCGGGGCTTCAGGCCGTCGAGGATGAGCTGAGCGAGGGGCGCTTCGCCTTCAGCGAGAGCGACGAGGACATCCACATGGCCGTCGAGCGGCGCCTGACCGAGCTCGCCGGGCCAGTAGGCGGGCGGTTGCACACGGCCCGCTCGCGCAACGACCAGGTGGTGACCGACCTGATGATGTACACACGCGAGCGCGCCGCCGCCGCTCAGGCGGCGATCTCAGATCTGATGAGCGCCCTGCTCACCAGCGCCGAGGGACACCTGGACTGGCCGATGCCCGGCTACACCCACCTGCAGCGTGCCCAGCCGGTGTATCTCGGCCACCACCTGCTCGCCTACTTCTGGATGCTCGCGCGCGACCGTCAGCGCTTCGGCTTCGCCGAGCGCCAGGCGGGCGTGCTCCCGCTCGGCTCCGGCGCGCTGGCGGGGGTGAACTTCGACACCGACCGGCGGCTGCTCGCCCGCGAGCTGGGCTTTCACGGGGTCTCGCCGAACTCGATCGACGCCGTTTCCGGACGCGACTTCATCCTCGACTATCTCAGCGCCGCGGCGACCTGTGCGACCCACCTGTCGCGGCTGGGGGCCGAGCTCGTGCTGTGGTCGAGCTCTGAGTTCGGCTTCTGCGAGCTGCCCGACTCGTGGAGCTCGGGCTCCTCGATCATGCCTCAGAAGAAGAACCCCGACGCCGCCGAGCTGCTGCGCGCGAAGGCGCCGCGCGTGGTCGGCCACCTGAGCGCCTTTCACGGGGTCCTGCACGCGCTCGTGCTGACCTACAACAAGGACCTGCAGGAGGACAAGGAGCACCTCTTCGACGCGGTCGACACGCTCGAGCTGACGCTCGCGGCCGCCACCGCGATGATTGCCGGCGTGAGCTTCCGGCGAGAGCGCCTGTTGGAGGCGGCCTCCGATGAGCTCGTGGCAGCCACCGACATCGCCGATCTGCTCGTGCGGCTGGGGATCCCCTTCCGCGAGGCCCATGGGGTGGTGGCGGGGATCGTGCGCACGGCGCTCGACAGCGGCAGGACGCTCTCCGAGCTGACCGCCGATGAGCTCGCCGCCCACAACGAGCTGCTCGGCGCCCACGCAGAGGAGTTCCGCGCGGTGCTCACGCAGAGCTCCTGGCTTGAGTCGAAGGTATCCGAGGGCGGCACCTCACTCGAGCGCGTCTCCGAGCAGCTCGCCCTCGCAAGAGCGGTGCTCGATGAGAGCGCTGCGGGCTGACTTCTACGCGCGCCCGGTCCTCGAGGTCGCCCCGGATCTGATCGGCTGCACCGTCGAGCACAGGGGAGCCGCGGGCGTGATCGTCGAGACCGAGGCCTATCACGAAAGCGAGCCGGCCTCACACGCGTTTGCGGGCCTGACACCGCGAACCACGACCCTCTTCGGTGAGCCGGGCAGGGCCTATATCTACCGCTCCTACGGAATTCACGCCCTGCTCAATGCCGTCTGCGAGCCCGCCGGGACCGGCTCGGGCGTGCTCATCCGCGCGCTCCTGCCGGTGTCGGGCCTCGAGCGGATGCGGGCTCGTCGCGGGCTCGTCGGGGGCCGCCCTGCGCGCGATCAGGATCTCTGCTCTGGGCCCGGCAAGCTCACGCAGGCGATGGGCATCTCGCTCGCGCAGAACGCCACCAGCCTCACGAGCGGGCCGATTCGCATCCACGCTCGCGCCGGCGACTGGCGCGAGCCTCTTCTGCAGCGGGGTACACGCGTCGGGATCACCCACGCGGTCGAGCTCCCCTGGCGCTTCTGCGCGGCTCAGAGCGCTCACGTCTCGCGCCCGCGGCCGCCGTCGCCGCCGAGCTAGCCGCCGGGACTCACGCCGCCCGTGGGCGAGGGCGAGGACGAGGAGGGGGGCGCCGGCGACGGGGAGGCCGGGGGAGCCGCGCTGGGCGCTTCATGCGCGGGCGCCGGCGTGGACGGTGCCGCGGCGGCGTGTTCAGGGCTCGCGCCGGGAGCCCCGCCGCCCGCCCCGTTCCCCGTGGGGCTCGGCGTCGAGGGCTTGCCGTTCGTCCTGCCGGCCCCGCCGGAGGTCGAGCCCTGGCTGGGCGTCGTGGTGCTCGACGGCGCGGGCGCGCTTTCTTCGGAGGGGCCCGTGCTGGAGCTGGCGGGGGTCTTGCCCGAGGCGCTCCTCTTGGCGGCGGCGGCTTCCGCCCGGTTCTTGTCGATCTGCAGCGCCGAGGTCATGAAGTCGTGCCAGATCAGCGCCGGGAAGGTGCCTCCGAGCACGGGGCCGCCGTCGAAGTCGTTGCTCATCGGGATCAGCTTGTTGGGGAAGCCGACCCACACCGCGACCGTGTACTTCGAGTCCCAGCCCACGAACCAGGCGTCGCCGTAGTTGGAGGTGGTGCCCGTCTTGCCCGCGGCGAACTGACCGATCGACGCCGCGCGCCCGGTGCCGTATTGCAGCACCGTTTCGAGCATCGAGGTCTCCGTCTGGGCGACTTCCGGTGCCAGCACGTGCCGGCTCAGCACGCGGTTGCGGTCCACCCGCGCGCCGTCCGGCAGCGGCTTGCCCGGAGATTCGACTTCCTGGATCGCCACCGGGGCTTCGTCTTCGGCCATCGTGCCCGTGACCCGCCGCCCGTTGTGGGCGATCGTCTCATAGGCGTGGGCCATGTCGAGGGGCGTGACCCCGACGGTCAGTCCGCCGATCGTCATCGCCGGGTTGGTCGACAGGGGGGTCGTGATACCCATCCGGTGCGCGAGGCGGGCGATGTTTTTCGTGCCCACTTTCAGCCCTACTTCGGCGTATATCGAGTTGTCCGAGTAGGCGGTCGCATTGATCAGCGTGTTCTCACCCGTGTAGTTGCCTTCGTCGTTGTGCACCACGAACTTTTCATGGCCGCCAGTGTTCGGAACGATGAATTCCTTTTCCTTTGAGGCCCACTCCGAGTACGGCGAGACGCCCTGCTCGAGCGCCGCCGCGAGGTCGAACGCCTTGAACGAGGAGCCCGGCTGGCGCTCGCCCTCTGTGGCCAGGTTGAAGGGGCTTTCGTCGTAGCTTCGTCCGCCCACCATCGCGCGCACCTCGCCGGTCGAGTTTTCGATCGCCACGAGTGATGCGGTGGGGCCTTCCCGATAGGCCAGGTAGTCGTTGACCGCCTGTTCGGCCGCCCGCTGCAGTTCGAGGTCGAGCGTCGTCTTGATCTTCAGGCCACCGTCGAACGCGCGCGGAGCGCCGTAGCGTTCGATCACCTGCTGCTGCACCCAGCTCGTGAAGTAGCCGACGTCCACCCCTTCCACCGTCTGCTCCTCGGGCGCCTGGATCTGGGAGGGCGCCGGCAGCGCCTGCTTGATGCTTTCCTCGTAGATAGCCCTGGTCAGGTAGCCCTGCTCGAACATCTGGCGCAGAACGACGTCGCGGCGCGCCATGGCCGCCATCGGATGGTTGGCCGGGTCATAGGCCGTGGGGGACTGGATGATGCCCGCGAGCAGCGCCGCCTCCCACGGCTGCAGCTGCTGGACGCACAGCTGGTGGCCGGCGGTGCCGCAGCCGAGGTGGTTGACGTCTGAGCCGAAGTAGGTCTGCGCCGCCGACTCGATGCCGTATGCGCCGTTGCCGAAGTAGATGGTGTTGAGGTATGCGGTGATTATCTTTTCCTTCGACCACTTGTGCGAGAGCTGATATGCCAGCGCGGTCTCTCTCAGCTTCTCGAAGATCGTGCGGTGCGACTGCGCCTGGAGCGCGTTCTTGATGAACTGCTGCTCGATCGTGGAGGCGCCCTGAACGCTCCCTTTGTGCTCGACGTCCTGTACGAACGCGCGTGCGATGGCGCGGATGTCGACGCCGCTGTTGGTCATGAAGCGCTTGTCCTCGATCGAGATCACCGCCTCCTTCACGATCTGGGGAATCTGGGAGGTCGTGACGATCACGCGGTTCTGCTGGCTGACGATGCCCAGGGGATGGCCCAGGTCGTCGAGCAGGATCGAGCTCTTTGCGTTCTCGAGCTGTGAGAAGCGCGTCAGCGAGGGCAGATCCGAGGCGACGGCGACGAACATGCCGAACACGAACGACACGAAGCCGAGCAGCAGCACCGTAAACAGAATCGCCAGAAACCGCAGCCGTTTCAGGCGCGGCTTGGGCGCGGGCGGAATGTCGGGCCGATCGTCGTCGCTCATCTGCAGCTGCGAAGCAGAGCCTACGCCTACGCGAGCGGCGCGGGCCCCGGTCCCGGTGGCTCGAGATGCCGCGCGTGGCGGCACTGTTGGGACCCACCGGGGGGCGAGAGTCTAGCATTGGGCGCGCATGCCCGACACCACCGACGCAGGCCCCGGGGAGGCTGTCGAGCTCGCCAGCCGACTGGCCGGCAACGCCGTCGACAGTCTGCCGAAGGGGGCGCTGGCGGAGAAGCTTCGGCTGGCGCGCGGTGAGGGGCGGCCCCTGCGCGTGAAGCTCGGCATCGATCCGACCGCCCCCGACATCCATCTCGGCCACGCCGTGGTTCTGCGCAAGCTGCGCGATTTCCAGGACGCCGGCCACCGCGTGGTGCTGATCGTGGGCGACTACACGGCCCGCGTGGGCGATCCCTCCGGGCGATCGAGCCTGCGCCCGATGCTCTCCGCGGAGGAGATCCAGGCCAATGCCGAGACCTTCACCGAGCAGGCGCTGAAGATCCTCGACGGTGATCCCGAGCGCCTCGACGTGAGGCACAACAGCGAGTGGCTGGATATGCCGATGGCCGACCTGCTGGCCCTCTTGCGGACGACGACCGCCGCGCAGCTGCTCGAGCGCGACGACTTCGCCAAGCGCTGGTCGGCCTCGGAGCCGATCTCGATGCTCGAGCTGCTGTATCCGCTGCTGCAGGGCTACGACTCGGTCGCCGTGCGCGCCGACGTCGAGCTGGGGGGGACCGATCAGAAGTTCAACCTGCTGCTCGGGCGCGACGTGCAGCGCGCCTACGGGCAGCCCGCGCAGGCGATCCTGACGATGCCGATCCTCGTCGGCACCGACGGCCACCGCAAGATGTCCAAGTCGCTGGGCAACCAGATCGGGGTCACCGACTCGCGGTCGGAGATGTACGGCAAGACGATGAACATCCCCGACGAGGTCATGGGCGAGTACTACCGGCTGCTTCTGGAGGCGCCCGTGCCGGCGGAGGTGCCGGCGATGGAGGCCAAGCGCGCGCTCGCCCGCGCGCTCGTGACATGGCTTCACTCGGCCGAGGACGCCGCCGCGGCCGAGCGGCACTTCGACCGCGTGCACGTGCAGGGAGAGGCGCCGGAGGAGATCGATGAGGCCACCTTCGAGATGGACGGCGGCGTCGTCCATCTCCCCGCAGTGATGGCCGAGCAGTTCGGCATCTCCCGCTCACAGGCGCGCCGGCTGATCGACGAGGGCGGCGTCACCCTCGGCGAGACCCAGCTCGCGGCCGGCGAGCACGACGTTTCGGGCGAGCGCGCGGACGGACAGGTGCTGAAGGTCGGCAAGCGCCGCTTCCGCCGCCTGCGGGCCGGTTAAGCGCTATGCTCTCTGGTTGGCCCGTAGAGCGCCCTTGGACGCCGGGTCGGATCGGTCTTTCAGAAGGAAGCCTTCATGGAGAGACTCGGCGGTCTTTGAAAACTCAACAGCATGCGCATCTACGATCGATTCTCGATCGTGGTGTGCGTCCAGGTTCGACCCGCCGCCGGGCGCGTCAGCGTGATGGCCGATCACATCGGCCGGATCACTGCTCGATCCGGAGGCGGACAAGAGTCAAGTAGAGAAGTACCCCGTTATGGTTCGGAACCACGGTGTATGGGTTCCGATCGTCTCCTCGTCGCGTAAGCGCCGAGGAGCAACTCCATGACAGCTTTTCGTGAAGTTCTTCACGGAGAGTTTGATCCTGGCTCAGGACGAACGCTGGCGGCGTGCTTAACACATGCAAGTGGAGCGACGAACCAGGGCTTGCCCTGGGGCAGAGCCGCGAACGGGTGAGTAACACGTGGGTTACCTGCCTCGATGACTGGGACAACCCGGGGAAACTCGGGCTAATACCGGATGTGCCCGCAAGGGGAAAGGAAGCTTCGGCCTCCGCATCGAGATGGGCCCGCGGCCCATTAGCTTGTTGGTGAGGTAACGGCTCACCAAGGCTTCGATGGGTAGCTGGTCTGAGAGGACGATCAGCCACACTGGGACTGAGACACGGCCCAGACTCCTACGGGAGGCAGCAGTGGGGAATCTTGCGCAATGCGCGAAAGCGTGACGCAGCAACGCCGCGTGGGGGAAGAAGGCTTTCGGGTTGTAAACCCCTTTCAGTTGGGACGAAGCTTCGCCGGTGAATAGCCGGCTGGAGTGACGGTACCTTCACAAGAAGCACCGGCTAACTACGTGCCAGCAGCCGCGGTAATACGTAGGGTGCAAGCGTTGTCCGGAATTATTGGGCGTAAAGAGCGTGTAGGCGGCCCGATTAGTCCGCTGTGAAAGTCCAGGGCTCAACCCTGGAATGCCGGTGGATACTATCGGGCTAGAGTCCGGAAGGGGCGAGTGGAATTCCTGGTGTAGCGGTGAAATGCGCAGATATCAGGAGGAACACCAATGGCGAAGGCAGCTCGCTGGGACGTGACTGACGCTGAGACGCGAAAGCGTGGGGAGCAAACAGGATTAGATACCCTGGTAGTCCACGCTGTAAACGATGGCAACTAGATGTGGGGGGTGTCGACTCCCCCCGTGTCGAAGCTAACGCATTAAGTTGCCCGCCTGGGGAGTACGGCCGCAAGGCTAAAACTCAAAGGAATTGACGGGGGCCCGCACAAGCAGCGGAGCATGTGGTTTAATTCGACGCGACGCGAAGAACCTTACCTGGGCTTGACATGTGAGTGACCGGTGTGGAAACACATCTTCCCTTCGGGGCACTTTCACAGGTGGTGCATGGCTGTCGTCAGCTCGTGTCGTGAGATGTTGGGTTAAGTCCCGCAACGAGCGCAACCCCCGTCGCATGTTGCCAGCATTTAGTTGGGGACTCATGCGAGACTGCCGGTGACAAACCGGAGGAAGGTGGGGATGACGTCAAGTCCTCATGCCCCTTATGTCCAGGGCTACACACGTGCTACATTGGCGCATACAGAGGGCTGCGATACCGCGAGGTGGAGCGAATCCCTTAAAGTGCGTCTCGGTTCGGATTGCAGGCTGAAATTCGCCTGCATGAAGGCGGAGTTGCTAGTAATCGCGGATCAGCATTGCCGCGGTGAATACGTTCCCGGGCCTTGTACACACCGCCCGTCACACCACGGGAGTGAGCAACACCCGAAGCCGGTGGCCCAACCCGCAAGGGAGGGAGCCGTCGAAGGTGGGGCTCGTGACTGGGGTGAAGTCGTAACAAGGT
>CAVXHC010000017.1:0-201220 GCA_963761355.1 uncultured Solirubrobacteraceae bacterium | reverse complement strand
GGGCATCGGGGTGATCGTCAACGTGATCATCGTCTTCATCCTGATCCAGGTCCGCGGCGAGAATCGTCAGAACAAAGAAGAACTCGAACGGCTGCACGAGCGCTGACGTCGCGGACGGGCCGCGCAACGATCACGTGACCGCCGTCGGCTCTTCCTGGTGGGCTGGAACGCCTGCCGCCGCGTAGGCATCCGCCGCATCGAGCGTCTCGGCCTTGAGCAATGCCTGGGCAAGGCTCTCGAGCTGATCGCGGTGGTCGGCGAGCAGTCGCGTCACCTCCTCGTGCGCGCTCTCGATCAGCCTGTGCACCTCCTCGTCCACCTCATGCTGCGTCGACTCCGAGGTCCCGCTCGCGCCCGGCAGATAAGGGCCTTCGCCCTCGGCCGGCAGTACCGCTATCGGTCCGATCGCATCGCTCATCCCCCAGCGTCCGACCATCTGCCGCGCAATCTGGGTGAGCTGCTGGATATCGGACTCGGCGCCTGAGGTGATCGCTCCGAAGACGACCTCTTCGGCCGCACGCCCACCGAGGGCCACGCGGATCTTCGCCTCGAGGTCCTCGCGCGAGTAGGACACGCGGTCTGAGTCCGGCGTCGACAGCGTCACCCCGAGCGCCATCCCACGCGGGATGATCGACACCTTGCGCACCGGATCAGCCCCCTCGGTGAGCATCCCGACGAGCGCATGGCCGGACTCGTGGTAGGCGGTCCGCTCACGATCCGCCGGCGATAGAACGATGCCTCGCGGTGAGCCCAGCAGGATCTTCTCGAGCGAATCGGTGAAGTCGGACATCTCGACCTTCTCGTGCCCACGTCGCGCCGCTAGCAGCGCGGCCTCATTGGCAAGGTTCGCGAGATCGGCGCCGACCATCCCGGGCGTCGACGCGGCGAGCGCGTCGAGATCGACGCTGTTGGCCATCGGGATCGAGCGCGTATGGACTTCGAGGATTTCCTTGCGCCCTTTGCGGTCGGGGGGCTGGACGCTCACGCGCCGGTCAAAGCGCCCGGGCCTCAACAGCGCCGGGTCGAGCACGTCGGGACGGTTGGTGGCGGCCAGCACGACCACCGCCTCGGCGGGCTCGAAGCCGTCGAGCTCGGTGAGGATCTGATCCAGCGTCTGCTCGCGCTCGTCGTTGGCGCCCGTAACCGATACCGAGCCCTGCCGCGAGCGCCCGATCGCATCGAGCTCGTCGATGAACACGATCGCAGGAGCTGCCGCCTTGGCCTGTGCGAACAGGTCACGCACGCGCGAGGCACCGACGCCCACGATCGCCTCGATGAACTCCGAGGCGGAGATCGAGAAGAAGGCGGCGTGTGCCTCGCCGGCCACGGCCCGCGCCAAGAGCGTCTTACCCGTGCCCGGTGCTCCTGACAGCAGCACCCCATGGGGCATGCGCCCGCCGAGTCGCCCGTAGCGTTCCGGGTTCTTCAGGAAGTCGACGATCTCGGAGAGTTCCTTCTTCGCCTCGTCGATCCCGGCGACGTCGGCGAACGTGACACGGATCGTTTCCGGGTCCACGCGCCGCGCCTGGGATTTCCCAAAGTTTCCGAGCGCGCCCATCGCGCCACCGGCTTTGGCGGCGCGCCGGGCGATGAGTATGAACAACCCGACGATCAACAGCGTCGGACCGAACCCGAGGAGCAGCTCGGCGAGCACGGACTGGCTCGTCGTCGTCGGCTTGGCGTTGATTTCGACGTGCTTTTCCTTCAGCAGCGCTGACAGCTCGGTGTCGTTCCAGAAGCTGGGGACCTCGGTCGCGAACAGCTTCGTGGGCGTCGCCTTGGTGTCCGTGTGCGGGAACTGCACC
Organism: uncultured Solirubrobacteraceae bacterium; assembly: GCA_963761355.1. GTDB lineage: Bacteria > Actinomycetota > Thermoleophilia > Solirubrobacterales > Solirubrobacteraceae > Palsa-744. The sequence goes on along the minus strand of CAVXHC010000017.1, from coordinate 199,415 downwards.
TTCATCGTGAACGTGCCCTCGACCGTGTCCCCCTTCGAGGAGATCGACTTCACATGGCCCGCCTGCACGTCGGCGAGGAAGGACGGACTGAAGGGGATCTTCACGCGCGGTTCCGATGATTTCGGCGTGAAGAACAGCACCGACAGCCAGTTGATCGCGATCAGCGCCAGCACGAACCATAGGAAGCTCGGTCTGCGGTGCACGGGAGGTCCGCTCGGCGCCTGCTCGGGCATGCCTCGCCCGTCCGGGGCCGGGGCAACGTGCCAGCCCCGCTTGTCGCGCGGCATCCGCGGATGCGCGTCGGCGCGGGGGGCGCTCAAACGATCCGGCTGGTTCGAGGAGTCCTCGGGCACGGCCTATGACTCTACAAACGGGAGGCAACGAGCGCACAGGCCGTGACCACGACCGCCAGCGACAGCGCCGCGAGCGCGCCGTCGAGCGGAGCCAGCAGGCCGGCCAAGGACAGCTCCTCCTCGCGGCCGTCGGAGCGCACGCGCACGCCGCGGATCTCCAGCGTGCGGCGGCGCAGCTCGCGGGCCGGGGTGCTCAGGCGCCGCTGGGCGATGCTCATCGCCAGGCACCCGCAGGCGATGAGCACGCCGGGGAGCGCGACCTTCCCGGCGTTTGCGAAGTATCCGGTGAAGGCGGGAAACGCTCCCCACCCGATCGCGAACCACAGGTCGCTGTGGAAGCGCCCACCGGCCAGCTCGAGGTTGTAGGCGGGCAGGAACAGCGCGCCCGCGAGCACCAGCGGTGCGAGCCAGGCCGAGACGCTCAGCACACCGGCGACACCGATCGCGAGCGCGCCGAGCAGGCTCACCGCGGCCAGCAGGACGAGGGTCCGCTCAGACAGGCCCGTGCCGAGCGGCCGATCGTGGAGCTCGTCGAGCGCGTGCGCCGCGACCCCCACCGCCAGCGCGAAGGCGGCGAGACCCCACAGCAGGCGGTTGAGGTACAGATGCGGTGCGACGGCGGCGCCAAGGGCGAAGTAGCTGAGGTGCCACGCGGTGTAGGGCGGGTGCAGGAGCGTCAGCAGATCTCCGCGGCGGCCGCGGCCGAGAGAATAGAAGGCGGGGCGCACCGGCCGTGACGGGGCGTCGTGGCTCAGAGGCCGCGCTGAGGCAGCCCGTCCGTCCGCGCTGGTCGCCGGCCTACTCGCCAGCGCCATGCCCCGTGCCTCCAGCGCCGGCCTTGGTCGCGGACATGATGATGCCGCCGCCGAGGCTCATCGGTCGCACAACGACGTCGCGCAGCCCGGCCTCCTGCCAGTAGCCGACGATCCGGCTCACCGGATGATGCTCGTAGAAGCTCCTGATGCTCGGGCCGAGGAAGCGGCCCACCTCCGCCCACTCCCGCGAGGCCAGGCGTCCGAGCATCGGCAGACCGATCGCCGTGTACAGCCGCCAGGCCCAGCGCGCCGGAGCGCGCGGGGGCACGCCGAACTCGAGCGACGCGACCCGTCCGCCCGGGCGCACGACGCGGGCCAGCTCGCGCACCGTCGCGCGCGGGTCATCGACGTAGCGCAGCAGGTAGGTGAACGTCAGCGCATCGAAGCTTCCGTCCTCGAAGGGCAGCACCTCGGCCTGCCCTTCGATCAGCTCCACGCGACCACCGCGCGGCGCGTGCACGTGGCGGCGGGATCGCTGATTCTCCGTCGCATCGAAGCGGGCTCGCGCCGCCGACAGCATCTCCGCGCTCTGATCGACACCCACGACAGAGCAGCCGCTGCGCGCGATCAGCTCGGCCGCGACCATCCCCGTCCCGGTCGCGACGTCCAGCACGCGCGCGCTCTGAGCCGGCGCGACCGCTCGCACCAGCGCCCGGCGCCAGCGCGGATCCTGGCCGAAGCTGAGCGCCGCGGACAACAGGTCGTAGTGGCGCGGAAGACCGCGAAACAGCTCGAGCGCCTGGCGCTTGCGGGCCGATCGGCGATCGGTCGAGGTGATCTCCTCGACATCACTTGGGGTGTTCGCGCTCATGGTCTCGCCGATCTGAAAGGCTAACCGCCCGACGCCTGAAGCGGCACCGGCGCCAACCAGCCACCGCGAGGAGCTCGCCATCGACGACGCATACACCCCATCGAAGCCGTTCGTCGTGGTCATCACCGGCGCCTCGAGCGGGATCGGGGAGGCAACCGCCCGCCGTCTGTCCCGCGAGCCGGGGGCTGCGCTCGTGCTGGTGGCTCGTCGCGAAGAGCGCCTCAGAGCGCTGGCCGCCCAGCTAGGCGAGCAGAGGGTGAGCTTCATCGCGATCGACCTGCTCGACGAGCATGCGCCTGCGCGCATCCGTGAGCACGTGGTCGAGCGCCACGGACGGCTCGACCTGCTCGTCAACAACGCCGGCGCGGCATGGCGCGCGCGCTTCGCCGACGGCGGCTATGAGAACGTCAGGCGCACGATGGCCATCAACTTCGACGCGCAGCTGCGGCTCACCGAGGAGCTCCTGCCGCTGCTTAGAGACTCGGCGCCGAGCGCGATCGTGAACGTGTCCTCAACCGCGGGCAGGCTTGCCCGCGCCGGAGCGGGTGCCTACAGCGCGTCGAAGTTCGCGCTCGCCGGCTGGTCGGACGCCCTCTGGGCAGAGGAGCGCCAGCACGGCGTGCACGTGGGACTGGTGCTCCCCGGGTTCATCTCCACCGAAGGCTTCCCCCAGTCCGAGCTCACCGCCAAGCCGCTGACGCGACGTCTCGTCTCCACGCCGGAGAAAGCCGCCGAGGCGATCTATGACGCCGGCATCGGGCGCCGTCCCGAGCGCTACGTTCCGCGCCCGTACGCGCTCGCGGCTGCCCTTCGAGTGCTGGCCCCGCGCCTGGTTCGCCGCGTGCTCGGTGGTCCTGCCGCCGCCGTCATGACCACCACGACCGGCGCCGACCTCGCCGAGCGCCGCAACCGCGCCTCCGCGGTGAGTGACTGATATCGACCCTCCGCGGAGGGTCCCCCGTGCTCTGACACAATCGCATCGGCCATGCGCCTGACGCCTCTTCTGCTCGTGCTGGCCGGTGCAGCTGGACCGCTGACGGCCTGCGGCGCCTCAGCGCCGGCACACACCACACACTCGAGCGCGAGCGCGCGAACCGCTGCCGGGAGCAGCCCGCTCAGCAGGTCCCAGGCGCTCGCTGCCGCCCGCGCCGTCAACCTCACCGCCGCGGACCTCCCCGGCTTCACCGTCGCGAGTGCAAAGCAGGGGGAAACGGCACAGGAAAAGCGCTACGAACGCGAACTGCTCAGCTGCGTCGGGCCCCTCGGCTCGAGCCGCAAACTGGCCAACGCGAGCTCGCGGCAGTTCGAACTGAGCCGCGGCATCCTGCAGCTGGGCGTGAGCTCGGAAGTCGGCGTCGCCCCGACGCCGGCGACGGCCGCAGGCGAACTCGCCGCGATCCGAAGCGCGCACGTCCGCGCGTGCTTCGCCCATTACTTCGACCTCGTCCTCAAACGCCACCAGTACGCAGGCGGCATGATCGGCCCGGTGTCGGTCGTATCCGGCACACCTCCGGCCGCGGGCACGACCGGCGGGTTCGGCTGGCGAGTCACCGCCACGCTCGTCATACGCGGCATAAGGATCCCGTTCTACTTGGATATTCTCGGCTTCGTGTACGGCCCCGCCACGGTCACGATGTTCAGCACGGGCGCGCTGCAGCCCTTCCCCGCGGCGGCCCAGCAGCGGCTGTTCGCGCTGCTCCTGGGCAGGGCGAAGGTGCACATCCCGTGAGCCGACCGTCCCCGACGGCCGGCTCGGGAAGGGCGAACCTGTGAGCAGCGAGCAGTGGGCGGCGGTCGATCGCTACATCGCCGAGAAGCTCGTCCCGGCCGACCCGGTGCTGGATGCGGCGCTCGAGACCAGCGCGGCGGGGGGCCTTCCGAGCATCGCCGTCTCACCCGCCCAGGGCAAGCTCCTCAATCTGCTGGCACGGACGATGGGAGCGCGCACAATCCTCGAGCTGGGCACCCTCGGCGGCTACAGCACGATCTGGCTGGCGCGGGCGCTTGTGCCGGGGGGTCGCCTGGTCACGCTCGAGGCAAGCCAAGACTACGCCGAGGTAGCACGCGCCAACATCGCCGCAGCCGGCCTCGCCGACATCGTCGAGCTCCGCGTCGGAGCCGCCCTCGACACGTTGCCCCAACTCGCCGCCGAGGGCGGCGACCCGTTTGATCTGATCTTCATCGACGCCGACAAGAAGAACACGCCGAACTACTTCACCTGGGCGCTCGAGCTCTCTCGTCGCGGCAGCCTGATCATCGCCGACAACGTCATCCGCGACGGCGCCGTGATCGACTCCGACAGCGACGATCCCACTGTCGAGGGATCCCGGCGCTTCCACGAGATGCTCTCCTCCGAGCAGGCCGGCGGGGAGCGCGTCAGCGCGACCACGATCCAGACCGTGGGCGTGAAGGGCTACGACGGCTTCACGCTCGCGCTCGTGCTCTAACCGCTCCCCCCCCCCGCAGGCGAATCACCCGAGTGATCCGCGCGAACGGCTGCTGCGTAATCTGAAGGTGATGTCTCGCCTGCACCGCTCGACCGCGGACTCCAAGGAGAAGCTCCGCCGGCTCGCCGATGAGGAGCTCATGCAGCTGGTCGCGGGCGCGGACGCGGATGCTTTCGAGGTGATCCTCGAACGGCACGCCGATGCGGCCTTCTCGCTCGCATACCGCATGTGCGGCAGGCGCTCGCTCGCCGAGGATGTCGCGCAGGAGTCGTTCCTCTCGTTGTGGCGCAATGGCGCACGCTATGACCGCGCCCGCGGGAGCGTGCGCACGTGGACGCTCGGGATAGTCCACAACCGCTCGATCGACGCGCTGCGCCGCTCGAGCGTGCACGATCGCAGACGGGCCAATGACGAAGGCCTCGAGGATCAGCTGGAGGCGCCCGAGCGGACCGACGTCCAAGCCATGAGCAATGCGGCCTCCGAGGACATCAGGGTCGCGCTCGGCGAGCTGCCCAACGAGCAGCGCCACGTCATCGAGCTCGCCTACTTCGGCGGCTTCACCCACACCGAGATCGCCTCGATGCTCGACACCCCGATAGGCACGGTCAAGGGCCGCATGCGCCTCGGGCTTGACAAGCTTCGCGGCCACCTCGGCGGCTGGCAGGCGGTCGGCGCATGAGCTCGCGTGATCCGAACCTCGACTGCGCCTACAGCGACGACGCCGCCCCCTACGTCCTCGGAGCGCTCGCGGACGCCGAGCAATACCGAGAGCACCTCGGCGAATGCGCGAGCTGCCGGGCGCAGGTCGCCGAGCTGCAGCTCGTGGTCGACACGCTGCCGACGAGCGTCCCGCCGCTCGCCGCCCCCGAGTCGCTGCGTGCGAGCGTGCTCGCCACCGTCCGCTCGGAGGCAGAGCTGCTCAAGGCGGCGGGCCCCCGCGCCGAGGAAGCGCCCGCTCGCGCCGGGCGGCGGCGGTCGCCGCGCGTGTCGCTGCTGGGGGCGGGGCTCGCGGTCGCGGCAACCGCGCTCGCGGCGATCGCGATCGCGATCGCCCTCAACTCGAGCACTCATCAGCGCGTGACCTCCGCGCACATGGCCGCGAGCGTCCGCGGCGCCAGCGCAGCGTTGCGCCAGAGCGGCAGTCGCGCTGAACTGGTGGTCTCGGACATGCCGCAGCCACCGGCGGGCGACATCTACGAGGTCTGGCTGGCTCGCAGCGGCACGCCGCACGCGACCGACGCGCTGTTCGGGGTGACGAGCTCCGGCAGCGCCTCCGTCAACGTCCCCGGCAACCTGCACGGGATACAGGAAGTGCTGGTCACTCGCGAGCCGCTGGGCGGCTCGCTTCACCCGACGAGTCCTCCCCTGCTGCGCGTCGCCCTCTAGCGGCGGCGCACGTGGGTCAGCGCCACCGTGTGCTCGGTACCCGAGTGCAGCGAGCGCACGCGAAGCTTGAAGCCGCTCGTGCCGAGCACCCTCCCGGTACCCGACCCGCGGCCGATGCGGAACTCCACCTGGCGTCCGCGCCTGTATACGACCGACAGCACCGCGTAGGCGACCACGAGCACGATCGTCAACGCGACGGCGGAATAGGCGAGATCGGTCAACATCTATGCCTCCACTCGGCCCCGCTCGAGCGCTGGTTTAGCGCCCGCCCGGGGACCCAACGGAATGTCAAGCATCATCGTCATCTCAGATTAGACTGACCGTCGGATATGCCCGAGGAGCTGCCCGAGCTCACCGTCGCCGATGCGGCCGCGTGGCGGGCGTGGCTCGCCGGACATCACGAGGGCCCGAGCGGCGTCTGGCTGGTGCTCGCCAAGAAGGGCAGCACCACGCCGACACGCCTGACCTACGACGAGGCGCTCGAGGAGGCTCTCTGCCACGGCTGGATCGACGGGCAGGTGCGCCGTCGCGACGAGCGCACCTACAAGCAGCGCTTCACTCCCCGCCGAGCGCGCAGCTCATGGTCGAGCCGCAACGTGGGCATCGCCGAGCGGCTCGCAAGCGAAGGACGGATGCATCCGGTCGGCACGGCGGCGGTCGCGCAGGCCGAGTCCGACGGGCGTCTTCAGAGCGCCTACGCCGGCCAGGCAGACGCCGTCGCGCCGCCGGATCTGACCGCCGCCCTCGCCGCGGAGCCTTCGGCCCAGGCGATGTTCGAGATCCTCACCAGCCAGAACCGCTACGCACTGATCCACCGCATCGGCGCCGCCAAGCGCGCCGCCACGCGCAGACGGCGGATCGAGCAGTACGTGGCCATGCTCGCCCGCGGAGAGACGATCTACCCGCAGCGCCGCACGCTCTAGCGACCCAGCGTACGCACGAGCTCGCGGGCTCGCGCGCGCAGATCGCCGATCAGCCTGCGCACGTCCTCGAGGCCCGCGCGCAGAGGAGCATCGCCGACCTCGACGGGCAGCATCGAGTCCTGCAGGCTCGCCAGCACGCTGTCGGCGCGCTCGCCGGCCTCAACCGCGCTGTCGAGCAGGCCCTTCACCCCGCGCGACGGCGCTCCCGGCGAGGCCGGCTCGAACACGCGCCTGGGCAGACCGTGGCGGTCGGCGAACTCCGCGTGGGTCCGCTGCGCTCGGCCGTAGGCCAGCTGAGCCGGCCTGAACAACGCCTCTTCGAGCTGCTCGGCGGTGTGCTCATCCAGAAGCTCATACGCCTCGCCCAGGGATGCGAGCGCGATCCCGATCTCATCGATCGCGTCCGCGAGCGCATCGAGCAGCTGCTGTCTGGCCTCGGCGGTGGTATAGGCCACGACCGCGATTACACCACGCTCGCAGAGCCTGGCACGCCACTCCTCGCCCGGGCGCGGCGAACCTCAACTCGTCAAGCGATGGCCGACAGCCCCTCGAGCAGGCCGCGTCCGCCCGGATCCTCGGCGGTCGCTGGAACGATGCCGATGCGCGTTGCCCCGGCCGTCCGGTACTCCCCGAGGCGTGTCAGGACCTGCGTGCGCGACCCGATCGCACAGACCTCTCGCAGGAGCTCGAGTGGGACAGCGGCGGCGAGCTCGGATCGGCGCGCCCCGGCGCGCGCGCGCGTCACCAGCTCGTCGAAGCCGAGCTCGATGAAGCTCTCCCCATATCCCGGCGGCGCGAGGTAGGCGGCGATCTGCGCGGCCAGCTGGCTCGCCGTCGCCTCAGCGGGCTCGAGCGCGGCGGAAACCCAGACGGCGATCCCGGGGGGAGCCCGGCCCTCGGCGCGTGCCTGCTCCTCTACGCTCGCCCGGACGCGCGCGACGTGCTCGGGTGTGACGAGGTTGAGCACCACCTCATCGGCCACGCCGGCCGCCACGCGCGTCATCCGCGGCCCGAAGGCGGCGACGGAGATCGTGGTTCCCTGCAGCGGGCGGCGCAGGCGAAACCCGTGGACGTGCACGTGCTCACCGTCGAAATCCGCCCGCTCGCCCGCGAGTATCGCGCGCAGTGCCGTCACCGTCTCGCGCATGCGCGGCGCCACCTCGGCCCAGGGACGGTCATGCCAAGCGCCGACGATGGCCGGGCTCGATGCTCCCAGCGCGAGGTCCGCGTGCGCACCCGTCAGCGTCCTCACCGACGACAGCCCCAGCGCCAGCGCGACGGGACTGCGCACGCCGACGGCCAGCGGCCCGATCTTCAGTCGCAGGCCCGGCGCCTGAAGACCGACTGCCGTCGCGAGCGCGAAGGCGTCGAACGTCGCCATCTCCCCGATCCACATCGTGTCGAAGCCATAGCGCCTGGCCTGCACGGCGATGTCGATGACCTCGCCGTCCTCGCGATCGAGCCAGAACGGGGCCACCACGTCGAGGTCCTCGACGGCCACGCCGGGACCGTGACTCACAACTGCGCGATGTTCGTCGGCAGATCGAGCAGCAGTCGCCCGGCGAGCTCAAAGCTCGCCGGGTTGACCTGGAAGTGGGCGGTTGCGGTGTGCGCGTCGCGAAAGCGCCGCTGCAGCGGAGAATCGTCGTAGATCGCCGTGCCGCCGCCGAGATCGTACATCGAGCGCGTGACATCGGCCGCCGTCCGCACCGCATGGGTGGCGGCCAGCCGCAGCCCGAGACGGGCAGCGGGCGGCACCGGGTCCGGCTCCTGGGCCGCGTTCCACGCCTCCTCGATGGCCTCGTAGTAGAGCGACCTCGCCGCGCGCAACGCAGCCTCCGCTTCCCCCACGGCCGCCTGCGTGGCGTGGCGTTCGGCCAGCTTCCGGCTCGACCCGAGCGACGTCTTCTCAGCCGCCAGCTCGACGAGGTCCTCGATCGCTCCACGCGCGTTGCCGAGGGCGGCGGCGGCGATCGACAGCGCAAAGAAGCCGAAGGCCGGAAAGCGGTAGAGCGCGGCGTCGACGTTCGCGGGCCTCTCCGTCAGCGACAGCGTGTGCTCATCGGGCACGAGCAGCTCATCGGCGAGCGCATCGTGGCTGGCGGTGCCGCGCAGGCCGCTCGTGTGCCAGGTGTCGGGGATCTCGAGCTCGGCCGTGGGCAGCGCGGCGACGCGCACGACCGGCGCGCCCGAGGCCTGCTGCGCGCCCTCGACGATGTATCCCGCGAACAGCCAATCGGAGTGCGAGATGCCGCTGCAGAACGCCCACCTGCCGGAGATGCGAACGCCGCCGCTGACGCTTCTCGCCACCCCTCGCGGCGCCCACACGCCCGCCGCGATCGCGCGCTCGTCGCCGAGGATCTCCTCGGCGGCGGCGGATGACAGGTAGGCCGGCAGCAGGCTGCTGGTGGCCGCGATCGAGACGCACCAACCCGCCGAGGCATCGCCCTGCGCGACCCTCTCGGCGCACGCGAGCGTGACGGCGGGTGGCGCCTGCAGGGCCCCCAGCGTCCTCGGCGCGCCGGCGCGCATCAGTCCCGACGCTCGCAGCTCATCCACCAGCTCATCAGGCAGCTTGCGCTCGCGCTCGGTGCGCGGGGCGAGCTCCCGCGCGAGCGTCGCAAGACGCTCAACCAGTGGCTCGAGCTCGCTGCCGGCAATGGGGAGGGAGGGAGTGGTTGCGCCAGAGTTCATGTGACCTCCGTGTGGTCGCCCGCTCAGCGAGGGTACTCGAGCTGCGGCCACCAGTCATGGCCGCGGCCCTCCGGGGTCAGGTCAAGGACGTTCCACAAGGGCCACATCGAGTCGATGTGGCGCGGGCTCTGCTCGCCGTCGGTCGAGGCGAACAACAGCTCCGTGGTGTAGGCGTGGCGCACCACCCCGTCACGTCGAACGAACACGTGCGCGAGCGGGTTCTGCTGTCCGTCGGCGCTTTCGGCGTGGTAGTCGGCGTTGAATGTGTTGGCCGACGAAGACAACAGCCGCGTGCGGCTCCAGCCGCGGCTGCGGGCGTGAGCGCGCAGGCGCTCGATCGGCGAGCGGGCGACGAGCGCAAAGCTGAGGCGCTGGCTCAGGTGCTCGATCTCGCCGTCGATGGCATCGATGAACGAGGTGCACAGCGGACACGCGGCGGCTGCGTCCGGGCCGTACATGAAGCTGTAGAGCAGCAGCGTGTCTCTGCCCGGCTCGAACAGCTCGGACAGGCGCACGGGGCGCAGCTCGTCGTCCACGACGGAGCCCTCTTCGAACAGGTAGTCGCTCGGAGCCTCACCGCCAACCGGCAGAGCCCGGCGCTGCGCGGCCACCTGCTCGGTGTGCCGTCGCAGCTCGATCTCCGCGCGCAGCAGCTGATCGCGCGCGGCGCGGTACTCATCGCTCTCGCCCGGGAATCGGATCTCGCCCACAACAACGTACGCTACGACAATTGCGCCCCTGGGCGCGCGCCTTTGCACCTACGAGCGTCGAGGCGGGCAGGCCCGCTCGTGGAACATCAATCCGACCGGAGGGAGAGGCGTAGATGACAACGGTCCGCGAAGCGGCCTTCGAACTGTTCCGTGAGCGTGGGATGACGACGATCTTCGGGAACCCCGGCTCGACCGAGTTGCCGATGCTCGGACCCTTCCCGGATGACTTCCGCTACGTACTCGGCCTGCAGGAGGCGGTTGCCGTGGGGATGGCCGACGGCTTCGCACAGGCGAGCGCCGGCGTCACGCACGTCAACCTGCACACCGCGCCGGGAGTCGGCAACGGCGTCGGTGCGATCTTCAACGCGCGCGCGAACAGGGCGCCGTTGCTCGTGACCGCCGGGCAGCAGGCGCGCTCGCTGATGACAATGCAGGCGACGCTGACGAACCGCGATGCCGTCGAGGTGCCCAAGCCATTCGTGAAGTGGAGCTATGAGCCGCCCCGCGCCGCCGACGTCCCGTTCGCGCTCGCGCAGGCGATCCACCACGCTACGCTCCCGCCCGCGGGACCGGCGTTCGTCTCGATCCCGATGGACGACTGGCTGGTCGAGATCGACCCGGCCGATTACGCAAGCCAGATGGCACGCACCGTGGGAGGCCGGGCACAACCCGATCCGGAGCAGATCGCGGCCCTCGCGCAGCGCCTGCGCTCGGCCAGCCGGCCGGTGTTCGTGGCCGGCCCGGATATCGACGCCTCCGGCGGCTGGGACGCGGCGGTCGAGCTCGTCGAGGCCCAGCGCCTGCCCGTCTGGGCCTCCCCGCCGACCGGCGGCAGCCGGATCGGATTCCCGGAGAGCCATCCTGCCTTTCAGGGGGTGCTCCCGCCCGCTGTGGCGCCGCTCACCGAGGCGCTCGCCGGCCATGACCTCGTGCTGGTCGCCGGCTCATCGGTGTTTCCCTACTACCCCAATATCCCCGGCGCATTCCTGCCCGAGGGCGCCGAGCTCGTCGCGATCACGAGCGACCCCGACGAGGCGGCGCGAGCGCCGATGGGCGACGCGATCGTCGCCGATGTCGGGCTCACGCTGCGCGCCCTTCTCGAGCAGTTGAGAGAGCCACCGGACCGCGAGGCGCCGCCGCCGCGCGCGGAGTTCGAGGCTCCCCCGGCGGGGGAGCAGCTGTCCGGCGGCGAAGTGCACGCGACGCTCGCCGAGCTGTTCCCGGCGGACGGGATCGTCGTGCTCGAGTCCCCGTCGAGCACCGCCGCGCTGCGCAACAAGCTGCGCCTCTCGCGCCCGGGCTCCTACTACTTCAGCGCGAGCGGCGGGCTCGGCTTCGGCCTGGCTGCGGCCGTCGGCGTACAGCTCGCGCAACCCGAGCGCCAGGTGGTATGCGTGCTCGGCGAGGGCTCGGCCCAGTATGCGATCACGGCTTTCTGGACGGCCGCCGCATACGGCGTCCCGGTCAAGTTCCTCGTGCTGCGCAACCACGAGTACTCGATTCTCAAGTGGTTCGCCTCCCTCGAGAACGTCACCGACGCGCCCGCGCTCGATCTCCCGCACCTCGACGTCGCCGCGACGGCTCGCAGCTACGGCGTGCCGTCCAGCAGCGTGCTCACCCGCGAGGAGCTCCACGGCGCCCTTGCCGATGCGTTCGCCCAAGCCGGTCCACAGCTCGTCCAGGTCGACGTCGCGCCGGGGATGGCGCTCGCTTGAGCCCACGCTCGCCGGTGCTGCTGGCCCCGGACACGCGGCGGATCGGTCGTCCGCCGGGCGAGCCCGCGCCCGACCGCGCGCCGGACAGCCTCGCCGGCGGTACGCCCGAGCCGCTGCGAAGCGAGCTGATCGCGCTGCTCGGTGACGAGCGCGTGCTCGCCAGGGCGATCGACGTGATCGGCTACGCCTCCGATGCGAGCCCGTATCGGCGCCTGCCCGCGGTCGTCGTGATGGCCCACGATCTCGGTGATGTCGCGAAGGTGCTCGACTACGCAAGCCGGACCGGCACGCCGGTCAACTTCCGCGGCGGCGGCACCAGTCTCAACGGCCAGGCCCAGACCGACGGCATCATGATCGACGTGCGACGCTGGTTCTCCGGCGTCAAGGTCGAAGACGCCGGCGCTCGGGTGCGCGTCAGATCGGGGACGCTGCTCGGTGCGGCCAACAGGGCGCTCGCCCGTCACGGCTTCAAGCTCGGCCCCGACCCCGCGAGCAAAGACATCGCGACGGTTGGCGGCGTGATCGCGAACAACTCGGGCGGCATGCGCTGTGGCGTGGCGTGGGATTCCTACACGACGGTCGAGTCGATGACGCTGCTGCTCGCGTCGGGCACCGTGATCGACACCTCGGCGCCGGACGCCGAGGCGCGTTTCGCGGACGCCGAGCCCGAGCTCGCGCGGGGACTGCTCGAGATTCGCGCGGAGCTGCTCGCCGACGAGGCGCTGGCCGAGCGTGTCCAGCGCAAGTACGAGATCAAGAACGTGACCGGCTACAGGCTGAGCGCCTTTCTCGACGCGGACACGCCGCTGGAGATCTTCCGCCGCCTCGTCGTGGGCTCGGAGGGCACGCTCGCATTCGTCGGCGAGGCGGTCATGCGCACGCGGCCGGAGCCTGCGCACACGACGCTCGCGTGGGTGCACTTCCCGAACATCGACGCTGCGGCCGAGGCGGTGCCCGCGCTCGTCGCAGCCGGCGCGCGGGCGACCGAGCTGATGGTGGCGCCCGCGCTGATCGCCGCGGCGTGGAACATGGGCGGATGCCCTGAGTACTGGCGCGAGCTGCCATTCGAGTCGGCCGCGCTGATCGTCGAGTTCGGGGGCGCCACGCACGATCAGCTGGACGTGAGCGAGGGGGCGGCCGCCGAGATCCTCGCCCGGTATGAGCTGATCGCACCGGCTCGCTTCACGCGCGAGGACGGGGAGATGGAGCTGGCGTGGAGAGTCCGCGAGGGCCTGTTCGGTCTCGTGGGGAGGCTGCGCCCACTCGGAACCGCGCTGATCATCGAGGACGTGTGCGTGCGCCCCGAGCGGATCGCCGAGTGCGCGCGCGACCTGCAGGCGCTGCTCGGCGAGCACGGCTTTCTGGTCGGCGTCGCCGGGCACGCGTCGGCCGGCAACCTCCACTTCCAGCTGACGCCCGACTTCTCAAAGCCGGAGGACCTCGAGCGCTACCACGAGTTCATGGAGGAGCTCGTGGAGTTGATCGTCGGGAAGTACGACGGCTCTTTGAAGGCCGAGCACGGGACGGGCGTGAACATGGCTCCCTACGTCGCGCGCGAGTGGGGTGAGAAGGCGACCGCGATGATGTGGCGCGTCAAGCGGCTGGCCGACCCCCGCGACGTTCTCAACCCCGGCGTGATCCTGAACCGGGATCCGGGAATCCACCTCAAGCACCTCAAGACCCAGCCCGAGATCGAGGAGGTCGCCGCGCACTGCGTCGAGTGCGGCTTCTGCGAGCCGGTCTGTCCGAGCCGCAACACCACAACCACGCCCCGCCAGCGCATCGTCATCCGCCGCGAGATGGCGCGACAAGCGGAGGGGTCGCGCGTGTATGAGGCCCTGATGGCCGACTACGAGTACGACGCGATCCAGACGTGCGCCGCGGACGGCAGCTGCCAGAGCGTCTGCCCCGTCGCGATCGACACGGGCAGGCTGATGAAGGAGTTCCGCCGGCGCGAGCGCACCGATCGCGAGGAGGCTCTTGCGCTGATGCTCGCCAGGCGCTACGCGACGGTCGAGCGCGCAGCCCGTGGCGCGCTGAGCGGTGCGCGAGCAGCGGCAACCGTGGTCGGCGAGAGCAGGCTCGCCCGAGCGGGAGAGCTGATCAGAGAGAGGCTCGGCAGCGACCTCGTGCCCTCGCTACCCGCCGAACATGCCGCGTCCGGCGCGCGCACGCCTGCCGCGCGGCGATCGCTCGCGAGCGGCGGCGGTCTATCTCCCGGCGTGCATCAACCGCATCTTCGCGAACCCCGTCGGTGTCGAGCCGGAACCGTCGCTGCCCGAGGCGCTGGTCGAGGTCTCGGCGCGCGCCGGCCTGCCCCTGTGGATCCCGGACGATGTTGCCGGGCACTGCTGCGCGACCCCGTGGAGCTCGAAGGGGTATCGCCGCGGTCAGGATCACATGGCTGCCAGGACGGCCTCCGCGATGTGGCGCTGGAGCGCCGGGGGCACGCTTCCTGTCGTGATCGACGCGACCTCCTGCGCCCACGGGCTCCACGAGGACGTCGCTGCGCGCCTGCACGAGGCCGAGCGTGCCCGCTTCGAACAGATACAGGTGCTCGACTCGATCGCCTGGGTGGCATGACAGGCTGCTCGCACGGCTCGATACGACGCGAAAGGTGGCGACGGCCGCCATTCATCCCACCTGCTCGGCGGAGCACATGGGCCTCACGGGCAAGCTCGCGGCGATCGCCGGGGAGCTCGCGCAGGAGGTGATCGTCCCCGCCGGCACGAGCTGCTGTGGCATGGCGGGCGACCGCGGTCTGCTCCACCCGGAGCTGCCGGCCTCAGCGCTGCGCGACGAGGCGGCCGATCTCGCGGAACGTCGGATCGACGAGCACCTGTGCAGCAACCGCACCTGCGAGATCGCGCTGCAGCAGGTGACGGGCGCGCCCTACGCCTCGTTCGTGCTTCTGCTCGAGCGGCTCACACGACCGCGCTAGCTCCGCACCGCGCGGCGGATCGAGAGCGCAAGCAGCCCGATCACCGCGGGCGGCATCACCCACCAGGCCGCGACGCCGGCATCGGCGAGCAGCGCCGTGACGGCCAGCGCGGCGACCACCCCGAGCGCCGTGCGCCAATCATCGCCGACCACGAACTCCCATGCACCGGTGAGGAACGCGCTCGCTCGTCTCATCGGCGCTCGGCCCGCTCCACGCGCGCGGGCGCGACCGTGGCCGCGGCTGCCACCGCCGGATCGTCCGGCGGCCGCTGCAGCGAGCCGCGCACCGCGCTCACCATCGCCAGCGCTGCGATCAGCACGAGCGCGATGATCGCCGGCAGCGAGCCGTCACCCGCGGGCCAGTGCGCGCCCGCACCCTCCGCGCCCCAGAACATCCCGAACGAGCTCAGCATCACGCCGACCGTGAACTTCATGGCGTTCTCAGGCACCCTGGCGAGCGGCGCCCGAGCGGCGACAGCGGCCACGGCGACGACGAACACGGCCAGCGCGGCCGCGGCCGCGGCCAGGCCGATGCGATGCTGGTTTGAGCCGAACGTGAGCACGATGAACGCGACCTCCAGACCCTCGAGCAGCACGCCTTTGAAGGAGATCGCAAACGAGTAGCCGTCGAATCCGTGGTGTCGTTCGCCCACGCGCCGCGCCGCCTCGGCCTCCGCCGCGTAGCTCTGCAGCTCGTCGTGCCTGGGCTTGACTCCGGCCGAGCGCAGGATCGCCTTGCGCAGCCACTGCAGGCCGAAGACCAACAGCACGCCGCCCACGAGGACGCGCAGCACGTCGATCGGCAGCGACGTCAGCGCGGGTCCGAGCGCGAGCACGATCGCCGCGAGCGCGACCGTCGCCGCTGCGACCCCGGACAGCGCCGAGGGCCAGCTGCGCGTGGTGCCCACGGCCAGTACGATCGTGAGGGCCTCGACCGCCTCGACCGTGCAGGCGAGGAACACCGATACGGCGAGGCCTATGTCCGCGCCGCTCATGGACATGATTGTCCCGCTAGCGGTGAGACGTGTACAGCCGCGGGGTAGAGACCTTAGACACGACCAACGGGAGGATCGCATGACCGAGACATCCACAGCCACCAACATCACGCAGGTCGGGGCGGTGATCATTCCCGTCTCAGACCAGGACCGGGCGCTGGCGTTCTACCTAGAGAAGCTCGGCTTCGAGAAGCGCGCGGACACACCCTTCGGACGGGGCGACCGATGGCTGGAAGTCGCGCCGGCCGGAGCGGCGACGACGCTTGCGCTGATGCCCCCGCGCGAGGGAGAACCCACGGGGATCGACACGCACGTGAGCTTCACCACAGACGACATCGACGCCGACCACGCGAACCTCAGAGCACGAGGAGTCGACGTCGACGCAGAGGTCATGCGCATGGGAGATCCGGTACCGCCGATGTTCTTCTTCCGAGACCAGGACGCGAACAGGTTCTTCATCGTCGAACCAGCCTGACCGCGCTTGAGTCGTGGCAAACTCACCCCACGTCAACCAAGCGGAGGTTCTCAGATGAAGATCGGGCGATTGCTGTTGCGGCTTGTGGTGGGTGGACTGTTCGTCGGCCACGGCACGCAGAAGCTGTTCGGCTGGTTCGGCGGTGGCGGCCTCGATGCGACGGCGGGGGCATTCGAGTCGCTCGGCCTGCGCCCGGGCCGGCACAACGCGATCGCGGCCGGCGCCGCGGAGGCGGGCGGGGGCGCACTGCTCGCACTCGGACTCGCCACACCACTCGCCGGGTCGGTGCTGATCGCGACGATGATCACGGCCATCCACCGCGTGCACGCCAGCAAGGGTCCGTGGGCGAGCAACGGCGGCTACGAGTACAACCTCGTGCTGATAGCCGCCGTGCTCGCGCTCGTCGAGACCGGACCGGGAGCGCTGTCGCTCGATGGCGCGCTCGGACGCGAGCGTCACGGCTCCGGCTGGGCGCTCGCCGCGCTGCTCACCGGGACGCTCGGCGCGATCGGCTCCTACGCCGCGGCCGAGGCCCAGCCCGCGCTGCCCGACCAGAGCGGTGAGCAGGCAGAGGCGGTCGCGAGCGAGCGGGAGCCCGGGTCGTGAAGCTCCGGCGGCTGGGCGCGAATGGCCCCGAGGTCTCGGCTGTGGGTCTCGGCTGCATGGGCATGTCGGGGATGTACGGGCCCTCCGACCGCCGCGAGGCCATCGCCACCATCGATGCGGCGCTCGCCGCAGGGGTCAACCTGCTGGATACGGGCGACTTCTATGGAATGGGTCACAACGAGCTGTTGATCGCCGAGGCCCTGCGTACACGCCGCCGCGATGACTACATGCTGAGCGTCAAGTTCGGCGCGCAGCGCGGCCCGGATGGCGTCTGGCTCGGCTACGACGCGAGCCCAGCCGCGGTCAAGACGGCGCTGGCGCACTCGCTGACGCGCCTCGGCGTCGAGTACGTCGACGTCTACCGTCCGGCGCGCCTTGATCAGAACGTGCCGATCGAGGAGACCGTCGGCGCGATCGCGGAGCTCGTCCAGGCCGGCTACGTGCGCTACATAGGGCTCTCGGAGGTCGGCCCCGAGACGATCCGCCGAGCGGCGGCGACCCATCCGATCTGCGACGTGCAGCTCGAGTATTCGGTGATCTCGCGCGGGATCGAGCGGGCGATCCTGCCGGCGTGCCGCGAGCTGAGCATCGCCATCACCGCCTATGGAGTTCTGAGCCGCGGCCTGATCAGCGGCCACTTCTCCGCCGAGCGTGAGCTCGCCCCCACCGACTTTCGCTCTCGCGCACCTCGCTTCGACCCCGCCAACCGAGCTAGCAACCTGGCTCTGGTCGATGCCCTGCGTACGCTCGCCGATGCCAGGGAAGCGACGGTCGCACAGGTTGCGATCGCCTGGGCTCTCGCCCGTGGCGAGGACATCGTGGCGCTCGTGGGCGCCCGCACGCCAGAGCGCCTGAGTGAGGCTCTGGGGGCACTCGAACTCGAGCTGAGCGCCGCCGAGCAGAGCGACCTCGAGCGCGCGATCCCGCTCAACGCCGCCGTCGGTGAGCGCTACCCGGCGCAGCAGATGGCGGTGCTCGACTCTGAGCGCGGTTGAGCAGCCAACGCCCTGAGCGACGCGGCGAGGCCTACCCGGCCAACCCCGCGAGCTCGCGCCCCGCCGCTTCAAGCTCCGCGATGGTGCTGGCTTCGCGGATCGAGGTGAGCGGGAGCTGCGCGGACTCGGCCGGGCTCAGCGCCGTGCAGCCAACGACCGCGTGGACGGGCACGCCGGCACGCGCGCATCGCGTTGCGATCTCGAACACCACCTTGCCCTCGAGGGTCGTTGAGTCGATGCGGCCCTCGCCGGTGACCACGGCACGTGCCCGCCCCAGGCGCCGATCGAAGCCGAGCGCGTCAAGGACCCAGCGCGCGCCCGGCACCACCGTCGCGCCGTATCGCGCCCACAGGCCGCCGGACAGGCCGCCGGCAGCGCCGCTCATCGGCACGCCGCGCGGGTCGCGCGGCAACGTCTCGGCCTGGCGCGCGAGCCGCGCGCTCAGACGCTCGACCGCGGCCGCGTCGGCGCCCTTCTGCGGCCCGAACACCTCGGCCGCGCGCTCGAACGGCGTCCTCACGTCTGCCAGCACGATCAGCTTCGCCCCGCGCAGGCCGCCGGCGTGCTCGATCGCGTCGATCGCGCCCGCGCCGCCGTCCGTGGTGGCCGAGCCTCCGGCCGCGACCACGACGGTGCGGGCGCCCTCCGCGACGGCTGCGCCGATGAGCTCTCCGGTGCCGGCCGTGGAGGCCGCTTCGGCGTCGAGCTCGCTCGCCGAGAGCAGCCCCAGCCCGGATGCGCGTGCAACCTCGACGATCGCCACCCTCCCCTGATCGAGCTGGCCCACGGCCGCATCGATCGAGCGGCCAAGCGGATCGTGCGCCGCCGTTTCGAGCAGCACGCCCCCCAGCGCAGCGACGAGGATCTCCATCGTCCCCTCGCCACCATCCGCGACCGGGCACACCTCGAGCTCCACAGCGTCGCCCGCTCCGCGGGCGATCGCCAGCGACACCTCGCGCGCCGAATGGGTTCCCTTGAACTTGTCGGGCGCGATCAGCACCGCCCGGAAGCTATCGCTGATCGGGCCGCGCCCGGTTGGCCCGTCGCCCGCGATCCACCTAGACTGCCAACGCGTGAGCGACCATCCCGCAACCGGCGGTTGGCTTCAGGGATGACGCCTGCCGAACATCCGAGCGAGGCCGACCCGCTCGCCCAGCACTCGCTCTCGGCGCAGGAGCTCAAGCAGCTGCTGGCGGCCGAGCGAGCCGGCGAGCCGGTTCTCGCCTTCCGCGACGAGCAGGGGAGTCTGCGCCTGTTCTCACCGGGCGCTCAACGCGAGACCAGCACCGTGGGCCGGCGCGCCGAGGTGGATCTGTCGATCCCGTGGGACAGCGAGGTCTCCGGCCTGCACGCCGAGCTGCACCATCTCGGCGGCGAATGGGCGGTCGTGGACGATGGGCTCTCGACCAATGGGACCTTCGTGAACAGCGAGCGCATCAGCGGACGACAGCGCCTGCGCGATGGGGACCGTATCCGCGTCGGACGCACCGTCCTGGCCTACAGGGCTGCGCAGGCGATCCCCGCGCAGCAGACCGTCGCCGCCGGAGGCTCGCCGTCGCTGAACCTGACCGACGGCCAGCGCCGGGTGCTGATCGCCCTCTGCCGTCCATATCGCGACGGCGGCTTCGCGACCCCGGCGACCAATCAGGAGGTCGCTGAGGAGCTGTTCTTGAGCGTCGACGCGGTCAAGATGCACCTGCGGGCGCTGTTCGCCAAGTTCGAGCTGGGCGAGTTGCCGCAGAACCAGAAGCGAGCAAAGCTCGCCGAGCGTGCGCTGCAGGCCGGCGTGATCTCACACCGCGACCTCGCTTGATCGCCCCACAGGCTCGGGCGCTGTCACAGAATCGAGCGCCCGCTCGTAGTCTCAGCAGATGCCCGATGAGGATCGACGTTCAGACGGCGAGCTCCTGGCGGCGACGGCGGGTGACCGCCGCGCGTTCGCCGTGTTCTACCGACGCCATGTCGCCGCCGTGCTGGCCTACCTGATGTCGCGCACGGGCCGTCCCGAGCTCGCCGCGGACATCTGCGCCGAGGTGTTCGCGGCGGCGCTCGAGACGAGCGCTCGCTACGACGAGCGTCGAGGCGCGGCACGCTCGTGGCTGTTGTCGATGGCATCCAGTCGCCTCGTCGATGCGCTGCGGCGCGGTGCGGTCGAGGACCGGGCGAGGGCGCGCTTGGGGATGCCTGCGCTCGAGCTCACCGACGCCGACCTCGATCGCATCGAAGAGCTGCTCGATCCGCGCCTGGGGCTGGCCGGGCAGCTGCTCGTGGAGCTGCCGAGCGAGCAGCGCGACGCGATCCGCTCACGCATCGTCGAAGAGCGCGACTACGCGGAGATCGCCGCGAGCGTCGAGTGCTCGGAGCATGTCATCCGAAAGCGCGTGAGCCGCGGCCTCACCACGCTGCGCACGCAGTTCGCACAGGAGGCGGCCGGTGACTGACCTGATCACCCGCCTCGAGATCGACCTGCTCGATGCCGCCGAGCGCCTGCACCCCCACCCCGGGCGCGCTCGCCGGCCCACGGGTGAGCATCGCCTCCCGGGGCGCCGGCGCCGATCTCACCTGCCGCTCACGATCGGCGGGCTCGCGCTGCTCGCCGCCATCGTGGCGGTGGTGCTGTCGCTGACGGCAGCCGGCACCAACGTCACCCAGACGGCGTTTGCGGTCACTCAGAACGGCGACGGCTCGGTGACGCTCACGCTGAACGAAGTGGTCGGAATCAGCGGTGCGAACCGGGCGCTCGCAAAGCTGGGCGTGAGGGCGCGAATCGCCTGGAGGGAGCCCCGCTGCATCCACACCGCCGGTGCGATCGCGCCGGGGCGCGTGCGGGGCGGGCTGATGCAGATGGTGGAACCTCAGCCCTTCGGCGAAGGCCCGAGCGGCGCGCTCTGGATCATCCATCCCGGCGCCATCCCGGCGGGGTACACGCTCTTGATCAGCGGGGAACTCGTCAACGATGGTCGCCCCATCCGCTCCTCCCACGGACATTTCATCCGCGCCTTCGCCGCGGGCGTCGGCCTCTATCGCGACCCAGCGCCGACCTGCGCGCTCCCCGGCAACGGCCACGTTCGCTAGCACGGCGCAGACGCCGGCACCCGAAGGCGCGCGAGCTAGGCCTGAGCTGCGCTCGCCTTCCCGCGGGCCGGCTCGAGGTGCGGCTCAAGCCAGCTGCGCAGCTGCCCCTCGGGCACGGCGCCCACGATGCGGTCAACCTCGGCGCCATCCTTGATCAGCACGAGCAGCGGGATGCCCTGGACGCGGTAACGGGCCGCGATCGCCTGGGCCTCATCGACGTTGAGCTTGACCACCTTCAGGTGACCCGCGTGATCGCGGCCAAGTCTCTCCACCAGTGGCGAGACCATGCGGCAGGGACCGCACCAGGGGGCCCAGAAGTCAACGAGCACGGGGACCGACGCCGTGACCTCGCTATCGAAGCTTTGAGCCGTCGCGTCCACCATCCACGGCAGGTCGGTGTGGCAGGCGCTGCAGCGCGGTACGCCCGCGGCAACCGGGCGAACGCGGTTCTTCGTCGCGCAGTTCGGACACGCCGTGATCGTCCCGTCTGCCGTCATCGCACGCATCAGTCTGCCACCGCATGGGCGGGCCGGTCAACCCCACCCTCGCGGGCCGGCGAGACGGCACGCCGCCGCTAGATTGAAGCCATGGCAAAGACATGGATCCTCGACACCGAGACCAAGGGCACGGGAGCGCACATGGTGCCGCTCGAGAAGGCGCTTCAGAAACGCTCGACAGAGGAGGACCTGGCCGTGGTCACGCTGGAGGGCCCGCCCCGCGCTCCGGAGCCCGTCGAGCCTCCTGCGCCCCTCAGCTTCAAGGTCGTCGACATCAGAAGCTCACAGGTGCTGGGCGAGGGCATCGACGCCCGTGCGACGGTTGATCTGCTCGGAGGCGTCGGCAGCGTGATCGACGTTCGCATCTACGTATGGGCACCGCTGAGCAGGCGCTGGCGCCTGTTGAGCCTCGATGGGCAGAAGGCGCTGTGGGGGTTCCGCGCGCTCGCTACCGGCTAGCTCCCGGCGAAGGCGAGAACCCCCATCCCGCGGCCGGGCTCAGTGCTTGGCGATCGCCCGCGCCGGCTCGACGATCGCCTTCTGCAGGCGGCGCGCGGCGTCCAGATGATCGCCCGTCCAGATCATGCGAACGGCGGTCGCGCTCGCCCTCCCGTCCTCGCCGCGCAGGTCGTGACGCACCGCCCCGAGCAGGCGTCCGTCGGCTTCCCTGTCGTGAGGAAGGGGGTCGCCGGGCTCCAGCCGCTTGACGAGGTCCTCGGCAAGGTCGTCATACCAGCCCTCCACGCGCCGACTCGATTTCAGAAGCTCCCGGCGGGCCGCCGTGCGGTCGCCGCCATCCGAGCCTCGCTCGGCCTGCCACAGATCGAGGATGGCGTCGCCGGCGAGACGCAGCCCGCCGGCCCCGCTGACGAGGCTCGTGACCTGCGCCATCGGGATCGGCTTGGCGCCGCGCTCGGCCAGGTAGCTGCGGAAGGTGTCGTCCAGGCGCCTCGACGAGGCGGCGGCGCGAATGGCCTGGCCCGTCGGCGCCGCCGCGGAGGCGTCGCTTCGATCGCAGCGGAGCATGCCGAAATCCACCGCGCCGGAGAGATATGTGGCGCTGTCGGTGTATGCGTCGGCCAGCGCCCGGCGCAGCGCCGCGCTCGCCCCGCGAGGCCAGAACAGGAGCCCGACGATCAGGCTCACGCCGCAGCCGATGGCGATGTCCTCCACGCGAAGCAGCCCGACCCGCCAACCGGCGGGCTGGATGATGTTGTAGAGGAAGACCAGCGTCAGCGTGAACGCGGCCTGCCCTGCCGCGAAGGAGATCGCCGCCGGCGCGATGCCGGCGAGCAGGACGACGACGGGCAAGAGCAGCCATAGGAGCGTCGTATTGGTGCCGATCACGGTCAGCATCGCCGCGCCGATGAGAAACCCGGCCACGGTCCCCAGCAGCCCGCGAATGGCGTTCTGGCCCGTGTTGAGCGCGTTCGAGCGGAGCACCGACAACGTGCCCAGCACCACCCAGAAGGAGTGCTGCACGCCCGTCCGATTCGCCACGAATACGGCCAGCGCCAGGGCGACGGCGCCGCGCACGCTGTTGTGCAGCCACACCGAGTGCCGGTCCACGTGGGCGCTCGCGCGCTCCTCGGCCGCGCTCAGCGCCCCGGACACGCCCTGCGGCTGTCGGCCCAGCACCCGCTCGGTCCAGCTGCGGCGCTCGGCTGCCGCGGTCAGCTCGATGTTCTGGGCGATGCTCGAGACCGCGAAGCTGAGCTCCTGCGCGCGGAAGCTCGGATCCAGCGACGTGATGAACTCGCCGGCTTGGCGCTCCGTCGTCGCTCCGCTGGATCCGCCGACCGCGCGCCGCACGGGAAGCTCGGCCGTCGCGCTCTGCTCCATGGTTGCCAGGCGCTCGCGCAGCTGGGCCCTTGCCGCGTCAAGCTCCGTGCAATCCCCGCCGGTCACCTCGAGCAGTCCCGCTCCGCGCTCGAGCACAGCCGCCGCAGCGACCTTGACCGCACAGGCCTCGCGGCTGACCGGGGTGGCCCTTGTGGCCGGGGCGGACTGGGCGGCGATCGTGCCGAGCCAGCTGAGCTCGTCCACGAGGCGGACGACGGTGCGCGCGGGCGTGGTCAAACCGGTCGGCCTGTAGGGGGTGGCGAGAAACCCGCGGTGCAGTGCGCCCAGTGCTTCCTCGGCCTGCGCGACCGCGTGATCGCGATCGCGCGCCAGCGACTCCTCTCCGTCGCCCAGCACGTAGGCGACCTCCGCGCGCAGGCGCGCGGCGATTGCCCGGCAGGCGTTCGCGGCGGCCTCTCGCAGCGGATCGCGAGTGGGCGCCGGCCACAGGAACGCGATTGCCAACAGCGACGCGCCGCCGGCCATCCCCCACCCCGCCACGCGATCGGGAATGGATGAGGCGGGCCCGGCAAAGGTGACCGACAGGATGAAGGCCAACAGCAGCGTGGTCGTCGCTCCCGCGAGCACGGAGCTCACGACCCCGGCGAAGATGACGGCGAAACCAACCACTCCCATCGCCACGCTCGCAAGCAACACGCTTTCGGAGAACAGCGTGCCGAGGCACACCAACCCCCCTGCGACGATCGCGAGCGCGGCCTGCGCCTGCAGGCGCTCGCTCATCCTTCCGCCGAAGTCGACGAGCAACAGCATCGCGAACGAGCCGAACGCCGCGAAGGTGGCCAGCACGGGGTTGCCGATCACCTCCTTCCCCATCGCGAACATGGCCGGCATCACGATCGCCGCTCGTCCCGCGCGGCGCAGCGCGGCGAGATTGTGATCAGGCCGGCCGAGCCACCGCAGCGCGCGCCCCATCGCAAGCCTCAGGTCTGTGTGGCGAGACGCTCGTGCACCGAGCGCACGGCGCTCGATCCCTCGCCCACCGCTGCGGCTACGCGCTTCATCGAGCCATGGCGAACATCGCCGGCGGCGAACACGCCGGGCATGGAGGTCTCGAAGGGCAGCGGGCCCCTCGAGCCGCTGCCCGGCGACGCCGGCAGATAGCGATCGGTCAGGATGAACCCGTCCCCGTCGAACTGCACGCAGTCCCCAAGCCATCCGGTCGCCGGGCGCGCGCCGATGAAGCAGAACAGACCCGAGCAGGGGAGCGTCTGCTCGACGCCTGAGGTGGTTCCTGCGAGCGTCACCTGCTCGAGACGATCCCCGCCCGCCAGCCCGCGCACTTCGACGCCGGTGATGAGCTCAATGCTTGGATCCGCGTCGATCCGCTCGATCAGATACTGAGACATGGTCTGTTTGAGGTCCTCGCGACGGATGGCGATCACGACGCGGCAGTTGCTCTGCGCGAGATAGATCGCGGCCTGTCCCGCGGAGTTGCCGCCTCCGATCACGATGACCGACGCGCCGGCGCAGACACGCGCCTCGAGGTCCGTGGCCGCGTAGTACACGCCGGCGCCCTCAAAGCGCTCGAGATCCTCGACGGCGAGGCGCTGATAGCGCGCTCCCGAGGCCACGATCACCGCCCGCGTCGGGATCTCGCTGCCGTCTTTCAGGACGACGACATGGAAGCTTCCCTCGGGTCGCATGCCCGCCACCTCGCAGGGCGCATTCAGTCGAGCACCTAGCCGAAGCGCCTGGACCGCCGCTCGCGAGGTGAGATCCGATCCGGAGATGCCGTTGGGAAAGCCCGCGTAGTTCTCGATTCGCGAGCTCGCGCCGGCCTGGCCCCCGACCGTGACGGCATCCAGGCAGACCGTGCTGAGGCCCTCCGAGGCGCCGTACACCGCCGCCGCCAGTCCGGCCGGGCCGCTGCCGACGACGACGAGGTCGAAGATGAAACCGGGTACGGGATGGAACGTCAGCCCGAGCTTCTCGGCGAACGTCGCCGGCGTGGCCTGACGCAGGATCCCGTTGGGCGTGACCACCACGGGCGTGTCCTGCGGGCCCACGCCGATGCTCGAGAGGAGGGCCCCGACGTCCTCGGCATCCTCGACGTCGATCCACGTGTGCGCGATGCGCGAGTGCTCGGCGAACGACCGCAGGCTCATCGCCGCCGGGGAATAGCGCGACCCGATGATGCGGATCGCCTGTGCCCCGGGTCCGGCTCGCAGAATCTCCCGTCGTGCCACGAGCGCGCTGAAGATGATTTCGGCGAGCGCAGGCCGCAGGCTCATCAGTCGACGGAACTCCTGTTGTCCGATCACCAGCACCCGGCCGGCGCGAACCACACGGGCGCTCACGAAGCGGCGCTGTCCGGTCAGCAGATTCAGCTCGCCGATGAAACCGCCCGCTTCATACGTGGCCACGACCACCTCATCGGTCCCGTCGGATCGCACGATTTCGGCGGCGCCGTCAAGCACGACGAAGAGGTCCTGCTCGGCGTCGCCGGCCTCGAACAGGAACTCCCCGGCGCTCGTCGGGCGCTCCGTGCCGAAGGGCGCCATTTCCGCGAGCTCGGAGGCACCCAGCACGGGAAAGGCATCGGAGTCGGGATTGGTGCGCGCGCTCAAGGACGAAGGTGGGTCGTGTCTGCGGACGCCTGCTCCGCCGCTGGCGGGCCGCGGCTCGCGGGCATCCCGGCGCGGGGTAGTGTCGCACGTCGATGCTCGAGCCATCCGTAGCCCCCATCCAGCCATTTGGCCCGCTCGTCGTGCGCGTCGGCGGCATCGATGTGACGAGGGCCCTGCCGGAAGCGCAGCGGCGCCTGCGCTCCGGGGCGTTGGCTAGGTTGCGCAGAATGAATGCCGCCAGCTCCGGGCAGACCCACCGCCACGGCAGGCGCGTCCATAGCCACGCACACTCCGGTCGCCACCGTCACCTGACCTCTCCGCGGTTGTCCGAGCCGCTCGACGGGCCAGCTGCGCACCGCCCGTACGCCGACGAGCAGGCAGACGAGCATGCGCACGGAGCCGAGCACGGCCACTCCCACGGCCTGATCGACGACAGCATCAAGCGATCTCGTGAGGGCATCCGCGCTGTCTCGCTGTCGCTCGCGGTCCTCGGCCTGGCGGCCGTCGCGCAGACCGTCGTGTTTCTCGCGAGCGGCAGCATCGCTCTGCTCGCTGACCTCATCCACAACTTCGGCGATGCGCTGACGGCGCTTCCGCTCGGGATCGCCTTCGCGCTGCACTCACACGTCGCCGAGCGACGCGCGGGCCTGGCGGTCGTG
Source organism: uncultured Solirubrobacteraceae bacterium (assembly GCA_963761355.1). Lineage (GTDB taxonomy): Bacteria > Actinomycetota > Thermoleophilia > Solirubrobacterales > Solirubrobacteraceae > Palsa-744. Next base: position 172,889 of record CAVXHC010000017.1, on the reverse strand, counting down.
GCCGCCATCTTCATCAGCGCCTGCGTGGCGGGCGTCGAGGCCGTGCAACGTCTGATCCACCCGTCCGCGCCGACGCACCTGCTCGCGCTGGCCCTCGCCGGGGCGATCGGCTACGCGGCGAACTTCATGGCGGGCCGAATCCGCCTGGCGGCAGGACGGCGGCTGCAGAGCGCGGCGCTGATCGCCGACGGTCATCACGCTCGCGCGGACGCCTACGTGAGCCTGGCCGTGATCGCATCGGCGGTCGTCGTGGCGCTTGGCGCGCCGATTGCCGACCCGCTCATAGGGCTCGCGATCACGGTCGCGATCCTGCGCATCACGTGGCAGTCGTGGAGGACGGTTCGCGGCCACTCCTGAGGCTCGGCGGCCGCGCGCTGAGCGCGACCGCTGCCGGGTTGATCAGCAGCCGGCTCCCGCGTGGGAGGCGCCCCCGGTGTCGCCTCATGCGTCCGGGGGCGCGCGTGTCCCACTCCTCCCGCTCATGCGCAGCGAGCGCGTCGAAGAGTAGCGGGTTGACATGTAGGAACGCGCCGGCACGCTCAACCGCCCTCGCCCCACGGAACGGCCTCGCCGCCCGCAACGGCCGAGCGTCTAATAGAGGGCGGCGGCAAGCCGGCTGCGCGCATCGCGAGCCAGCGGGTGCTCGGGGCCGAGCGCATCGAGCTCCCCCACGATCACACGGCGAATGTCATCGCGCTGCTCATCGGCTGAGGCAAGCGCTGAGAGCAGCTGATCGAGCGCCTCCTCGAGCTCGTCCCGGTCGAGCGCCGCGAAGGCGTCAGCGAGTTCACCGTTCTTCTCCAGGCGCAGGCGTGCGGCGAGGCCATCGGCCTGGAAGCTGCCGCTGACGGGGGTGAGAACCTCGAGCGCCTCCTCGCCGGCGCCCCGCTCGATCAGAATCCGCGCGAGGCCCAGCGCAGCGTCCGCGCGACTCGGCTCCAGCTCGAGCGCTCGCCGCAGATCCTCCTCGCTACCGCTTGCGACCAGCAGATCGGCCTCCGAGGGCAGCAGCCCGTCGAAGAAGCTTTCGACCGCCGCCTGATCCTGCGCGCCGACGAACTCGTTCACCAGGCGCCGGTCGCTGAACGCCTTGACGGCGGGGATCCCGCGAATCTGAAAGGCCTGGGCCAGGTTGGGGTTGGCATCGGTGTCGAGCTTGGCGAGCACCACCTGCCCCTCGCGCTTGGCGGCGGCCCGCTCGAGCAGCGGGCTGAGCTGCCGGCAGGGACCGCACCACTCCGCCCAGAAGTCCACGACGACGGGGAGAGCCGTCGAGCGCTCGACCACCTCGTTCTCGAAATCCGCTTCGCTCACCTCGAGCACGGTCATGTGCACAGGTTAGGACGCAGGGCCGCGCGCCGTGTGGCTGAGACCCGACCGTGGCAACATGCGCGCACGTTTGTGTGCCACGATGGCGCTCGCACCCTGGAGGGATCGACGGAATGGACCAGACACCAGAGCCGCAGGCCATTCTGATGGCACCCGCGGAGGCCGCGATCTTCCTCGTGCTGAGCGTCAACGAGGGCGGCGAGAATGACGTGCGCGACCTGCTTGCGGATGTGGGCGGCCTCATCCGTTCGGTCGGCTTTCGCATCCCCGACGGCGGCCTTGGCTGCGTCGTCGGCCTCGGTTCCGAGCTGTGGGATCGGCTCGCGGGCGGACCGCGTCCGGCCGGCCTGCATCCTTTCGCCGAGGTGCGCGGGGCACGGCATACGGCCGTGGCCACGCCCGGCGATCTGCTGTTCCACATTCGCGCGCACCGCCTCGACCTGTGCTTTGAGCTGGCGCAGAGGCTCATCGAACGACTGCAGGGACAGGCTGAGGTCGTCGATGAGGTTCACGGCTTCAAGTCCTTCGATGAGCGCGACCTGCTCGGTTTCGTCGACGGCACGGAGAACCCGGTCGGAGCCGCCGCGCCGGCCGCAGCGTTGATCGGCGACGAGGACGCCGACTTCGCCGGCGGCAGCTACGTGATCGTGCAGCGCTATCTGCACGACCTGACGAGCTGGGATGCGCTGCCCGTCTCCGAGCAGGAGCGGGTGGTCGGGCGCACCAAGCTCAACGACATCGAGCTCGCCGACGACGTCAAGCCCGCGAACTCCCACGTGGCGCTGACGACGATCGTCGACGATCAGGGCGAGGAGCATAAAATCCTGCGCTACAACATGCCCTTCGGCCGGGTCGGCGACGGGGAGTTCGGCACCTACTTCATCGGATACGCGCGCAGCGCTGAGCTCATCGAGCAGATGCTGAAGAACATGTTCATCGGCAGTCCGCCCGGCAACTACGACCGCATCCTCGACTTCTCAACCGCGATCACGGGCAGCCTCTTCTTCGTGCCCACCGTGGAGCTCCTCGAGAATCCGCCGGCCTGGCCCGGCGCTCCGTCGTCCGCCGACGCTCAGCCGGCCGTCGGCGGGCCGAGCGGGCCGAGCGATGAATCCCTGAGCATCGGCAGCCTGAAATGAGCGCCGGCACACCAATACAATCGCGACGGCGCCACCACGGCCGACCGCCCGCACAAGGAGACACCATGGCCCTCGAGCAGGCAGCGCATCCATGAACCACCTACTTCGCTCGCTCGCACCGATCAGCGACGCCGGATGGCAGCTGCTCGACGAAGAGGCGCGTCAGCGACTCGAGCCCGCGCTCGCCGCGCGCAAGCTCGTCGACTTCGTCGGCCCGCACGGTTGGGGGCACTCCGCCAGCAACCTCGGGCGCACCAGCGCGCTTGCCTCGGCGCCCGGGGAGGGCGTCACCGCTCTACAGCGGCGCGTGCTGCCGCTGATCGAGACCCGAGCGGACTTCCAGATCTCGCTGGAGGAGCTTCGTGACGCCGACCGCGGCGCCGCCGATGCGAACCTGGACGAGCTCGATCGAGCCGCCCACCGTATTGCCGTCGCGGAGAACATCTCGGTGTTCCACGGCTGGAGCGGCGCGATCACGGGGGTCACAGATGCCTCGCCGCATGACCCGGTGGCGCTCGGCGCGGCGGTCGAGCAGTATCCGCGCTCGGTCGCCTCCGCCGTCGAGCAGCTGCTGAACAGCGGGATCGCCGGACCGTACGCGCTGGCGCTCGGCGGAGAGGAGTATCGGCTCGTGTTCGAGACCGCCGAGCACGGGGGCTACCCCCTGCTCGAGCACCTGCGGCGGATAATCGACGGGCCGATCGCGTGGGCGCCGGGGGTCGAGGGCGCGGTCCTGATAAGCCAGCGTGGGGGCGACTTCCTGTTCGACTCAGGCCAGGACCTGTCGATCGGATACGACTCGCACGACGGCCGCGCGGTGCGCCTGTATCTGCAGGAGAGCTTCAGCTTCCAGGCCGTCACGCCCGACGCAGCCGTCGCGCTGAACAGGCGGGCCAGGAGAGCTCGCGCGAAATAACCGCGGCGATGACGGCCGGCGTGGGTTGGAGCCCTGCTCAGTACGATCCCTCGCACGATGGAGCAAGCGAGCGACAAGCCCTTCGGCGACGCACTGCGCGCGCTGATGAGCGAGCGCGACATGACCTACCGCAGCCTGGCGCAGGCAACACGCCAGCTTGACGGCAAGGGCATGACCCATGCTCACATCAACATGCTCGCCAACGGTCACGACAAACCCTCGATACGGGCGATGGCGCTGATTGCGCAGGCGTGTGAGGTCCAGCCGGAGTACTTCGCGCAATACCGGCTGGCGGCAGCCATGCGCGAGCTCGACCCGGCAGAGGTCGGCCTTGAGCAGGCTCTTGAGAACCTCAGCGCCCGGATGAGTGAGCGCCGACGGTCCGACGCCAGAGGACGCCGAGGGCAAAGGCCGAAAGCAAGACCTCGTCCCAGCGACTAGTAATCGGATCAATCGGGCTGAGCGCCAGCAGGAGCAGGAAGAGCCAGGTCAGCCAGGCGATCTGAACGCCCGGCCGCGTGATCTCCGGGTAGCGCCGGATCGTCTCGCTGAGTCGTCCGGCGAAGAAGCCCAGCTCGTGCTCCTCGCCGAGCAGCCTTGCCGACGCCGAAAGCGCTGCGAGTGCGAGCACGAAGACCAGGTAGCCGAACGGTCGCGTGCACGCGAACAGGAGGCTGCGCATACGCCGTGCGACCACGGTCCTGGCCCGCGTCACGGCCCCTCCCCGATGGCACCCTTGCCCGTCATCGCTAACGGCGACTGTAGCTGCTGGGTGAGGTGCTGTAAAGAATAGGATTGTGGCGTGCCGGACAGCCCCGCGCTCTACATGTTCGACAGCGGCACGCTTGGCCTGGGCGGAGTCGAGGTGCCGGTGCCGTTCTTCCTGATCCGCCACCCTCAGGGAGACGTCCTCGTCGACGGCGGCAATCCGCTGGCCGTCGCGCGCGACGCACACGCACACTGGGGGGCGCTGGCAGACCAGTTCGAGGTAGGCATGACCGAGCAGCAGCACTGTGCCGCCCAGCTGCGCAAGCTTGGCGTCGCACCGGAGTCGGTCGGCCACGTCGTGCAGACTCATCTGCACATCGACCACACCGGCGCGCTCGGCCATTTCCCGAATGCCGCGGTCATCGTGCACGCCAGCGAGCTGCAAGCCGCTCGCGCGGCCGAGGCTCCGATCGCGTCCGGTTACGTTCGTGAGGATTACGAGCGGCCCGAGCTGCGCTGGCAGCTGATCGAGGGGAAGCTGGACCTGTTCGGGGACGGGAGGGTCCTCCTGTTCGAGACGCCGGGCCATTCCGCGGGGCACATGTCGCTGCTGCTCGAGCTCGATGAGACCGGACCCGTTCTCCTGACCGCCGACGCGGCCGACAATCGCGCTCAATGGGAGGGACGCCAGCATCCGCGCGCACTGTTCTCGCGCGAGCAGGCGACGCGTTCGCTCGAGCACCTGCGCGAGCTCGCGCAGGAGACCGGCGCGCTGCTCGTGCTCGGGCATGAACCCGATGACTGGTCACGGCTCAGCCGGGCGCCCAGCTGTTACACCTGACCCGCCGCGTGCGGGCGTTTGCCGGCCACATGCTCGCTTGCTAGCCTGGCCGGCGTCCGCGGTCAATGAGGAGAAAGGGGTTGGGCATGCGTCGGACAGGGATTCACGCGGTCGCGATTTCGCTCGCCGTGATCGGCGTACTCGCTGTGGCTGACAGCGCGCTCGCCGACCATCCCCACAAGGGGGGCCAGTACAGGGGAGCCACCAACGAGGCGCCGATCACCGCCACGCTGGCCGGATGAACGGGGCCGTCAGCCGGCCAGTGCAAGACGACGCCCGCCTCGAGAACCCGGCGTATGCGGCTCTGTCGGGCGCACACTCGCGATTTGCAAAGCGAAGTGGTCGCGCGCTTCGATACGCCCCCGATGTCGCGCCTTTTCTCGCGCTGCCGCCCGATGCGTCGAGCAGCGATTGGCAGGACGCAATCGAGTTGGTGCCGCCCGGAACGATCGCGGCGACGATTCACGACGGCTCCTCGCTGCCTGAGGGGTTGACGGTGACCCGCACCTTCGAGCTCGTGCAGATGATCGGGGAGCGTGCCGCCGGGGCCCACGATCCCGAGGCGGTCACCCTGGGGCCGGCCGATGTGCCCGACATGCTCGAGCTCGTCGCGCTGACCGATCCCGGACCGTTCCTGAAGCGAACGATCGAGCTCGGCCGCTACGTCGGGGTCCGACGCGAGGGCCTGCTTGTCGCGATGGCCGGCGAGCGTCTGCACTTCGACGGCTGGACGGAGATCAGCGCCGTATGCACCGCGCCGACGCATCGCGGTCACGGACTGGCGACACGACTCGTGTCCACGCTCGTCGCTGACATCCAGCATCGTTCTGAACATGTCTTCCTTCATGTCCTGACCGCCAACGCCAACGCGATCCGGCTGTACGAAGGACTCGGGTTCGACCTCGCCGCGATCGCACGATCTCCGTGCTGACGCACGCGAGCGAGGACGGGGCGGGCACCCGATGACAGAGCCTCTACCGACCCCCGTGGCGCGAGCCATCGACGCGGTGAACGCCGGCGATACGGATGCATTCCTGTCGCAGTTCGCAGATGACGGCTCGATCGACGACAACGGCCGGCGCTTCATCGGAGCGCAGGAGATGCGTGGGTGGAGCGATCGTGAGTTGATCGGCGCCAACAGCCGCTTCGATGTGACGGGAAGCGAGCCGGCCGCCGGCGGCGTGTCTGTCGATATTGAGGTCGCCTCGGACGGTTTCAACGGCTACAGCCGCTTCGTCTTCGCGGTCGAGGGCGACGTCCTGCGCTCGATGATCATCACCGCCTAGCCTGACCGCCCGAGCGGCTGAACAATGCTGCGGAAGGGACGAGCGGCTAGGCTTGCTCTGGATAAAGCGACCACGAGGAGCGGAGCGAGTCGCGATGAGACAGGTTCCCCCACTCGATGCCGTTTGGCTCGTGCTCGAGTCGCGCGACACGCCGATGCATGTCGGCGGGCTGTTCGAGTTCACGCTCCCGGAGGATGCGCCGGCCGACTACCTCAAGCAGGAAGTCCAGCGCATGCGCGAGGCACACTCGATCCCGGCGCCCTGGAACCTCAAACTCGTCGAGGGCCCGCTGCTCGGCACGCGCGTCCCGCTCATGCGCGAGATTCACGACGTCGACCTCGAGTATCACGTCCGGCACTCCGCGTTACCCCATCCCGGCGGCCAGCGCGAGCTCGGGATTCTCGTCTCGCGCCTGCACAGCAACGAGCTCGATCTCCACCGTCCCCTGTGGGAGGTGCATCTGATCGAGGGCCTGGAAGGCAACCGCTTCGCCCTCTACACCAAGATGCACCACTCGCTGATCGACGGCGTGAGTGGCATGCGGCTGATCATGCGTGCTTTCTCAAACGACCCGAACCAGCGCGGTATGCCCGCCTTCTGGACCGTCGGCGCGGGCCAGCGCCCTCGCCACGCCGTCGAGGAGAACGGCGCTGGGGGCCCGCTCGGCCTTCCGCTCGGTGTCGTGCGCGGCGGTGCCGCCGCACTCACAGGGCTGTCCAGAGCGGCGTTCGAGCTGACACGTGCCGCGGTCGACGACGGGGGGCTGCAGGCCCCCTACCGCGCGCCCGACTCGGTGCTGGGCGGGCGCCTCGGCGGCCAGCGGCGCTTCGCCACCCAGCAGTATGAGCTGAAGCGGATCAAGGCCCTGGCCCGGGCCGGGAAGTGCACGCTCAACGACATCGTGCTCTACCTCAGCGGCAGCGCTCTGCGCAGCTATCTCGCCGAGCACGCCCGCGTCCCGGATCGTCCGCTGACGGCCGGGATCCCGGTCAACCTGCGCGAGGCCGACGATCAGTCGATGGGAACCGCGATCGGGATGATGGTGGCCGAGCTCGGTACCAACGTGGCCGATCCGACCGAACGCCTGCACGCGATCATGCGCTCGACCGCGGAGGCGAAGCGTCACCTGAGCCGGCTCCCGCCCGAGGCCCGCACCTCCTACACGCTCCTCGTCAACGGCCCGTACATCGCGGGGCTGATGGCCGGACTCGCCGGTCACGCGCCGATCCCGTTCAATCTCGGGGTGTCCAACGTCCCCGGCCCGCCCGAGCCGCTCTATTTCAACGGTTCGCGCCTGGATGCCCTGTTCCCGCTGTCGCTGCTGCTGCACGGCAACGCGCTCAACATCACCTGCGTGAGCTATGCCGGGACGCTCAACTTCGGTTTCACCGGCGCCCGCGACACCCTGCCCCACCTCCAGCATCTGGCGATCTACATGGGCGAATCGCTCAAGGAGCTCGAGCGGATCCTGCTCGGCAAGGCGCGCACCCCCGGGGGGGGCAAGTCGAGACGCCCTCGGTCCAGTCGAACCGGATGATCCGCTGGCTCTGTCGCTGCCGCTAAGCCGTCGTCTTCTCGCTCGTCGACCGCCGGGGCTCCCCCGCAGCCGCGGCCGCTTCACCGACCTGGCAGAGGAGCATTTCGCCGGGCGACATGCTGCTCGCGGCGTTGACGCTCAGGGACGCGCTGAAGACCGCCGCATGGCCGTGTGAGCTGAGCTTCAGGGAGGCGGTCCTCGGCTGGGCGAGGAGCACGCCGCAGAGCGCCGGCGCCGTCTCCGTCGCGGGCAGCGTCTTGTTGAGTTCGCTTCGTTCGAGCACGCCGGTGTAGCCCCCGCTGTCGTCATAGTCGATCCCGTGGACGACCACGACGGCGTTGTTCTCGCGGATGTAGGCGGCGACCGATGCGGGGAGAGTGATCGTTCGCCGGTAGTGAATCGAGCCCCCGGTGGGGAAGCGCCTCAGCGCCAGAATGCTCGAGGGGCTGGTGTCGCCGTGTGTCGTCAGGGCCTCGACCGCGTCTCCGTAGTAGAGCAGCCCGTCGTCGGTGCTGATTGTCTGATGACCGTTGTGCGGGCGCGCCGCCGACGCCGGAGGGCACTCACCTTTGCCGCCGGCGTGTATGTGCATCGCATGCACCAGTTCGTCGCCGTAGTCCAGGTCGCTGGTGGTCACGGTGACCGTGGCCACATTCCCGTTGAGCGCCACGGTCGCTTTGCCCGAGCCGGTGACGTGGTTCGTCGGCACCTGGGCGAGCGCCGAGGACGCGAGCTGGCCGCTCTGCTTGGCGGTGGAGGATGAGCTGACGAGCACAATCGCAACCACCCCACCGACGAGCACCGCGGCGAGCAGGGCCGCGTACCACCTGCGCCCGGACCTTCTGTCTGCGCGGTCGCGACCAGGGGGTCTCCCCGAGGCCGGAGCAGGCTGCCGGCCGGCGGCGCCCGCCGCCGGCACCTCAGCACCGCGGGCGGCCGCAGATTCACGTTCTGGTCCGGCAGGAGGCGGGGGCGCCGGCGCCTGCTGCGGGACATGCTCGGCCGACAACACGGTCGGTGAGCCGGCGGGAATGTCCCCGCCGGGCGCCGGGGAGAGCGAGGTCCCCGCGACCGGCGCGAGGGCGGCGCGCGCGGCAGCCACGAAATCCCGGCACGTCTGATAGCGATCGTTGGGGTCCTTTGCCAGGGCGCACAACATCACCTCGTCGATCGCGCGCGGAAGCTCGGCGCGGATGGCGCTTGGCGGCGTCGGCGGCTCCTCGACATGCGCCCAGATGACGGCGGCGTCCAGGTCCTTGACGAACGGGACCTGGCCCGTGAGGCACTCGTAGAGCACGCAGCCCAGCGAATAGATGTCCGCCCGCCCGTCCAGGGGCTTGCCCTGGATCTGCTCCGGCGCGATGTAGTCGATCGTTCCCACCAACTGGCCCGTGGCCGTGAGCCCGCTGCGCGACAGCGTGTGCTTGGTGATACCGAAGTCGGCGATGTAGACGTGGTCGGGATCGTCGTCCTCTCCGGGTTCGATGAGGACGTTGGCGGGCTTCACGTCGCGGTGCACGAGCCCCAGCCGGTGCGCCGCGTCGAGCGCTCGGCCCGCCTGCCCTATCAGCGCCAGCGCCTCGCCCGGGGAGATGCGCTCGTGCGTGTTGAGTATCGTACGCAGGTCGGAGCCGGCGACGTAGCGCATCGCGATGTACAGCATCCCGTCGCACGGACCCGAGTCGTAGATCGGGATCACGTTCGGGTGGTTCAGCGAGGCGGCCAGGCGCGACTCCTTGAGGAACCGCGCGCGGAAGGTGTCGTCCGTCGAGAGCTCGGGGGCCAGAACCTTGAGCGCAACCGTATTGCCGAGGCGCGCGTTTTCGGCCTCGTAGACAACGCTCATCCCGCCCCGGCCGAGGACTCCTCGCACTAGGTAGCCGGCGAAGTCCTCTCCCACCAGCGGCAGCGAAGGTGTCACAACCCTCCGCGGGTGGTGCTCACCGCTGCTACGGCGATCTGTCCTCCCCCTCGCGTCCTTGTCAATCGTCGCATAAGAGCATCTCGCCTAGGAAGTGTGAGGAGCATATACCAGCCCGCCTCGGCTCGGCACACGCGCGCGTGAGCGTGCGCGGTGCAGCGCGACGAACCGTGGGGGGCGCGCCGAGCACCGGCCACCCCGGGCTGCACCGTCCCCGTGAAAGGACGGATGATGCAGGCATAGTGCGTGCTCGCTCATGGAATGCCATCAACCGAAGGAGGTAGTGAGATGATCGTCATGTTCTCCGCCCGCCGCCTCAAGCCGGGCGCGTGGGAGCAGTTCCGTCGCGCGTGGGACCCGGGGACCGAGAAGCCACCGGGCCTGCAGCGCGCATACCACGCCCGCAACATCCGCGACGAAGACGAAATCATCTCCTTCGGCCTGTTCGATATGAGCGAGGAGGACTACCGGCGCTGGCGCGCCGAGGCCGACGCCGAGGAGAACCGCCGCATGATCGATCTCTCGGCGTTCGTGGAGAACGACCACGTCTCGGGCGTATACGAGGTGATCGACGTGGTGGAGGACTAGCCGGAGCACCCGCCTGTACAGTCCGCCACCATGGCGAGCTTCGACGGCGCTCGGCAGAGAACGATTGCGGTCAACGGCGTCTCCTTCGTGGTCCTCGAGTCGGGGCCGGAGGCGGCGCCGCTTGCCCTCTGCCTTCATGGCTACCCGGACACCGCGTGGACGTGGCGACACCTGATGGCGGAGCTCGCCGGCGCCGGATGGCGCGTTGCCGCCCCGTTCATGCGCGGCTTCGCCCCGACCTCACTATCCGCCGAGGACTGCTATCAGACCGGTGCGCTGATCGCCGATGCCAACGCGCTGCACGAGGCGCTCGGCGCCGGCGCAGAGGCGGTGCTGATCGGACACGATTGGGGCGCGGTCGCGGCGTACGGGGCCGCCTCCCATCAGCCGCAGCGCTGGCGACGGGTCGTCACGCTCGCGATCCCGCCCGCGCCGGTGATGGCGGCGGCGTTCACCGACATCGAGCAGCTCAAGCGCAGCTGGTACATGTTCTTCCAGCTGACGGCGATCGCCGAGCAGGTGATACCGCTCGAGGACTTCGCGTTCCTCACGGCGCTGTGGAACGACTGGTCTCCCGGCTATGACGCGGCCGAAGACGTCGTGCGGGTCGCCGAAGCGCTCGCCGACCCAGCCCACCTGCTCGCCGCCCTCGGCTACTACCGCGCGCTGTTCGGGGCCGTCGAGCTCGACCCCTCGCTGGCGAGCCAGCAGCAGGCCGCCGCGATGACGCCGACCCAGCCGACGCTCTACATGCATGGACGCGCCGACGGCTGCGTCGGCGCCGAGCACGCCGCCTCGGCGCTCGGATTCCTCGCGGACGGCTCGCAGGTGGACGTCGTCGCGGACGCCGGGCATTTCCTGCACCTGGAGAAGCCGCTGGAGGTCAACCGCCGCATCGTCGAGTTCATCGGCCGCGGCGCATCGTGAAGGGCCGACACCGACATGATGAATAGACTTGCCTTCGTGGATCTCGAATTGGCGCGGGTGCTGTTCGATGGTGAGAACGGCGCCGTTGAGGGGTTTGCCGCGGCTCGCGACCGATCCGCCGGCGATGCGCGGTGGGTGCGTGAGGTCGGGTTCGCGGAGCATCACCACAACGGCCACCTGATCCTGCGCGGTAGCTTCGCGGGCCACTACGTCGACTACGACGAGTCCGACCACATCTCGGAGAAGGGCGCCGGCGAGGGCGCTCTCACCGGCGGGGTGGTCGGCATTCTGCTCGGACCGCCGGGGATCGCGGTCGGGCTGGTGCTCGGCGGCATCATCGGCTCGCTGGCGGGCAAGCCGAGCGAAACCGAGGCTGAGCCTGAACCCTTCGTCGGCCAGTTGCGCGATCTCGTCCCCCGATCATGCTCCGCGATCGTCCTGATCGCCCCGGCACCTGACGTCGACGAGATGCTGACCGCCCTGGGTGAGGGTGCGCGAGACGCGGTCCGGCGGACCCTGACCGCGGATCAGGCGGCTGCGCTTGAGGCTGCGCTGAGCAGCGCCCCACCCTCCGCGCCGTAGGCGAAGACGCTACAACGGACCGTCCTGATGACAACGAACACACTTCCCGGCGGGACCTTCACCATGGCCGAGGATCTGACCGTCACTCGCATGGGCTACGGCGCGATGCAGCTGGCCGGCCCGCACGTGTTCGGTCCGCCAGCCGACCGCGAGGCCGCCGTGGCGGTACTGCGCGAGGCGGTGAAGCTCGGCATCACGCACATCGACACGAGCGACTACTACGGCCCGTACGTCACCAACGAGATCATAAGAGAAGCCCTGCACCCCTACCCCGACTCGTTGCGGATCGTCACCAAGGTCGGAGCGCTGCGGGACGCCGAGGGCGGCTGGCCCCAGGCGCTCGCCCCCGAGCAGCTCCGCCAAGCCGTGCACGAGAATCTGAGCCGCCTCGCGATTGAGGTAATCGACGTCGTCAACCTGCGCGTCGGCGGGTTCGACAGCCCGACCCCCGGCTCGCTCGCCGAGCCGTTCAGCGTGCTGGCGGAACTGCAGCGCGAGGGACTGATCAGGCATCTCGGCCTCAGCACCGTGAGCGCCGAGCAGATCTCCGAGGCGCAGTCGATCGCGCCGATCGTGTGCGTGCAGAACTTCTACAACCTCGCACACCGAGTCGACGACGGCCTGATCGACTCGCTCGCCGCACAGGGCATCGCCTACGTGCCGTACTTCCCGCTCGGTGGCTTCACCCCCCTGCAGTCCGCCGAGCTGGGATCGGTCGCCGCCCGTCTTGACTCCACGCCGATGGCCGTCGCGCTGGCGTGGCTTTTGCAGCGCTCAGCGAATGTGCTGCTCATCCCGGGGACCTCATCTGTTGCCCATCTGCGCGAGAACGTGATCGGTGCTGGGCTGAGCCTCTCCCAGGAGGACCTGACCGAGCTGAGCAGCATCGCCTGATGAGCACGATCAGCGGGCGAGGAGCGCCGCGCTAGAAGGATTGTGGTGCGCGCAGCGCCGCGAGCGCGTCGCTGTACAGGCGTTGCTTGATCGTGCGCAGCGTGTCCGGGTCCTTGTCGGCCAGTGACGCCGCCCGCTCGATCGCCCGGGGCAGGACCTCAGCCTCAGCGACCGCCTCATCGACGATGCCGGCGACGGCCGCGTCAGACCCTCCGTAACGCCGGCCGGTCGTCATCGACTCGTGCGCGGTGTCCGCCCGTAGGCGAGCCGCGATCAACGCGCTCATGCCCGGGGTGAACGGGATCTCGATATCGACCTCGGGCAGACAGAAAAAGCCGCGGTCGGCCCGCATCACGCGCTGATCATGAGCGAGCGCGAGCATCGCCCCGGCGGCGAAGGTGTGGCCCTGCAGCGCTGCGACGCTCGGAACGCTCAGCTCGAGCACGCGAGCGAGGAGCGCATGCACGCGGGAGACGACCGCGATCGCTTCCTCGCCATGGGCGGTCATCCACTCCAGATCCAAGCCGTTGGACCAGATCTTGCCCGTCGCCGTGGTGACCAGCGCCCGCGGCGGGGGAGCGGCCTCGATCTCATCGAGACAGCCCTCGAGCGCGTCCAGCGAGTCGGGGTTGAAGCGGTTCTCACCGTCGCCGAGATCGAGAACGAAGATGGCGTCATTTCTGCTCAGCGATGGCATGCTTTTCCTATGGGCGGACCTGGACGGGCGGCAAGACTACAGGGCATCTTCGATCGAGCTCGCGAGGGCGACCGCGCCCGACGGCGATCACGATCGCTCAGCGCCGCGCGCGCCAGGCGTCGAAGTCCGTCGCGACGATGCGTTCGTCGTTGACGCCCCTGGCCTCAGCGGAGGCGAGCCAGACGATCGGCGGCCCCATGATCGCGGGGTCCAGAAGTTTCGCCCGGGTCTCGGGCGACACGTCGTCGGGCAGCATGCCCGTCGCGGTGGCGCCGCCTGGCAGCAGGACGTTGGCGCTAACCGCAGTGCCGGCCAGGTCGGCGGCCATCACACGCGACAGCGCCTCGACCGCCGCGCCTGCTGGGCCGTAGGGCACAAAACCGCGGCGGACCATCGTCTGCTCGTTCATCGAGATCGTGATGATGCGACCGCCCCCGCCCGCAAGCATGCGCGGAACCACGGCACGGGCGACCAGGAAGCACCCGGTGACCTTCGTCTCGAGCACGTCGCGGAAGCCCCCTGGCACGACCTCCCAGAAGGGTTGCGGGTCCGTGAGGAACCGCGGATTGACGGTGAGCATGCCGATGCCGGCGTTATTGACGAGCACGTCCACAGCACCCAGTCGCTCGTAGATCTCGCTCACGCCGCTCACAACCGACGCCTCGTCGCGGACATCGAGCTCGATCGCCACGGCCCTGGGTCCCAGCAGCGCCGCGGCCGCGTCTGCTCGAGACCTCTTCCTGCTGGTGACGGCCACGACGGCGCCGGCCTCGAGCAGCGCCTGAGCCATCGCCCGTCCCAGTCCGCTCGTGGCGCCGGTCACCACGACGCGCGTGCCGGCGAGGTTCATCGCGCTGCTCCGGCGTCCCCGTCGCCCGCATCCTGGCCGAGCGGAGTCGAGTCCATGCCGCGCTTGGGTGCCAGCCAATGGGTGACGGTCGTGGGCCGGCTCGGATCGGTCATCGCTCTGATCTCGTCGAGTCGCTGCTGGTCGCGGCGGCTGACGCGTTCGTGCTGGCGCAGGTGTTCCTCCCAGGAGCCGACGACGAACTGCTCCAGTATGCGCCCCGGATCGGCCGCATCGCGCCACACGCGCCAGCTGATGGCACCGGTGCGGCGGCGGGCGTAGCGCCCGGCGTACAGCGCATCGACGAGGTCCTGCTCGAGCCCTGGCTTCGGCCGATACTCGGTCGTCACCAGCATCGGTCCCTCGGTCGGCACGGCGCCGACGAGCTGCGGGTCCGGCCAGTCGCCGGCCGGTAACAGGTCGTGGGGTGAGATCGCTCTGAACGGCAACCAGACGCCTGCCAGGGCCACAACCGCCAGCCCGATGGCGGCGACGAGAAGAGCCTCCGTCAGCCCCGCGTGCTGTGCGACGACACCGAACGCGGCGCTGCCGAGCGCGCCACCGCCCTGGAAGATCACCAGGTAGTAGGACATGCCGCGGGCCTTGGCCCAGCCCGGCAGCGTGGACTGATACTGCGAGTTCAGCGTCGAGAGCACGAGGATCCAGGCGACGCCGCCGACCACCAGCGCCAACGCTGCCAGTGCGCTGCCGCGCACGTAGGCCAGCGCCAGCGTCACGGCGGCGAAGACGAGCGTGCCGGCGCTCATCAGTCCCCCCGGGGTCACGCGCCCGCGAAGGCGCGGCAGCGCCGCCGCGCCGGCAACCGCTCCGACGCCCACGCCACCGAGCAGTAGCCCGTAGCCGCCGGCGCCGAGATGCAGACGGCTGTGCGAGACCAGCGGCAGCAGCGCCCACAGCGAGCTGGCGAAGAACGTGAACAACCCGGCGCGCAGCAGGATGACGCGAAGCGCCGGGCTGGCGGCGACATAGCGCGCTCCTGCGCGGGTCGCCTCACCGACCTGCTCGGGCGCGGCCGCGCTCGCCGGGCGCGCTCGGCCCCGCCAGCGGGCGACCGCGCCGATGACCGGCACGAAGCTCGCAGCATTGACGAAGAACAGCACCGCGGCGCTGCTCGCCGCGTACAGCGCACCGCCTATGGCGGGGCCTATTGCGCGGCTGAGGTTCATGTTCACGGCACCCAGCGCGATCGCCTGTGTGCGGTCTTCCGGCGCCACGAGTTCGGGCTGCAGCGTCTGCCACGTGGGTGATGTCAGCGTCTGCCCGACGCCGACGGCGAAGATCAGCGCGAGCAGAACCCACGGCGTCACCAGACCGGCGAGCGCGAGCCCGGCCAGCACGAGGGCCGCGAGCAGCATGAACGACTGTGCCCCGATCAACAGCCGGCGACGATCGACGAGATCGCCGATGGCGCCCGCCGGCACGGCGAACAGGACCACCGGCAGCCCTGCTGCCGTCTGAATCAACGCCACCAGCGTGACCGACGTCGTCAGCGTCAGCATCAGCTGTTGAGCGCCGACGGTCTGCATCCAGCCGCCGACGTTGCTCACGAACTGCGCCGAGGCCATCCTTGCGAAATCCGGCGAGCGAAACGGCGACCATGCCGACGAACCTGTAGTCGGCGTGGCGTCCCCGTGCGTCTTGGCGCCGGCGGTGGGCCCCTTCATCGCCGTCGCATTATGCTCGGTCGGTGGCCGTGCATGCAGCCGATCGACAGGCACCGCACGTCGCGTGCGAAGGAGTTGAGTAGCGTGGCCTCGGATCCGGTGCTGGTGTTCGGCGCGACCGGTACCCACGGTGGCGCGGTCGCTCGTGAGCTTCTCGCGAGGGCCGTCCCGGTCCATGCTTTCGTTCGCGACCCCGGCTCGGTGCGAGCACAGGCACTTGCCGGGAGCGGCGCCACGCTGGTGGTCGGTGACCTCGACGACCCGGCGTCCATCGCTCGGGCGCTTTCAGCTGTGCCTGTGGCCTACGCCGTCACCACGCCCTTCGAGCGGGGAGCAGATGCAGAGTTGCGTCAGGGCGAGGCGATCGTCGACGCGGCGGCCGAGGCACGGCTGCCGTGGCTGATCTTCGCCTCGGTCGCAGCCGCCGAGCGGGCTCACGTGCCGCATTTTCAGAGCAAGGCACGGATCGAGAAACGGCTTCGCGAGTCGTCCGTTCCCTGGACCGTTCTCGCGCCGAGCTACTTCTACGAGAATGTCCTCGGACTGCGCGAGGCGATCATCGAAGGCAGCCTGCCGCTGCCCCTGCCGGCGGACAAGCCGCTGCACCAGGTTGCCCTGCGCGACCTCGGTGCCGTGGCGGCCGCGATTCTCGCTCGCCGCGACGAGCACCTCTCGACACGCATCGAGATCGCAGCCGACGCGCCCACTCCGCGTGAGATGGCTGAGGCATTCGGCGTCGGCGCCCTCGAGACTCCCCTTGAGGAGGTGCGCCAGCGCAACCCGGATCTGGCCGCGATGTACGCGTTCCTCGCAGGCGACGGATACGCGATCGACGTGAGCGCCGTGAGAGGCCGCTATCCGGAGGTCGCCTGGATGAGCTTCGCTGAGTGGGCCGCCGGCGTCGATTGGGAACGAACCTAGGCTGCCCCCGCGCTCACCTGATGAGACGAACCTCAGCATCGGTCTCGCGACGCAGTCCTCTCGCGAGTGGACCACCGTGCAGCGTAAGCCGACGCGAGGGAAGGAGGATCAGGTCAACGGCCTGCTCATGCACCCACGCCGCGAGCGGCGGATCGGGGCTGCCTACGAGCACCGTGAACGTGGCTCGCGCGGCGACGGACCCGAGGTGCCGCCGCGCTTCGCGCAGCTCTGTCTCTGCCGCTCCTCGGACCGCGCAGTTGTAGGGACCCGCGCCGCCGCCGCCGCAGCAGCGCAAGGGGCGAGCCTGCGGCGCGAGCGTCACGACCCACAACTCGCTGCCGGCATTGGCGAGTTGAGCTCCCTCGCGCAGCGCCGCCGTTCCCGTCCGGCACGGCTCGAACACGACAAGCACCCGCGAGCCCGCGCTCGGGCCCCAGCCGCGGTCGATCGTGCCTTCTGCCGGTGCGGTTTCAAGCCCGCCCATGTCCTCACAATTTAGCCCTTCGCCTCGGCTCCCGCCACCGGCTCGTTACGGGCCCGAGACGACCTTGACTTCCGCTCGGATGAGAAGGAGAGTATGCGCGGGTCGGCCAGAACGCGCCATCGCCTGGTGGCGCCACCAACCGGATGGAGGGCAGATGAGCAGTCTCGACGTGAGCGGCAAGAGTGCGGTGGGCACGCCGCCGGTAGAGGCCGGGGAGTTCAAGCTCGAGGTCGTGGTCCTGCCGGTCTCGGATGTCGATCGGGCGAAGCAGTTCTACGCACGCCTCGGCTGGAGGCTCGACGCCGACATCGCCCGCGGTGAGGACTTCCGCCTCGTCCAGTTCACCCCCCCGGGCTCCGGGTGCTCGATCCAATTTGGCAAGAACATCGCCTCAGATGCGCCCGGCTCGGCCCAGAGCCTGTATCTGTCGGTCCGCGACATCGAGGCTGCGCGTGAGGAGCTGCTGGCGCGCGGCGTGGATGTGAGCGAGGTGTTCCACGAGGCGGCAGCGGGCGCCCGATTCCACGACTCGGGCCGTGTTGCCGGGCCGGCGCCCGACGAGAAGTCCTACGGCTCGTTCGCGGCCTTCAGCGATCCGGACGGCAACGGCTGGCTGCTGCAGGAGATCACGACGCGGCTCCCCGGTCGCTGAAAGGAGAGGCTGATGGCCACGACGTATGAGTCGGTGGAGGATCTCGCGGACGCGCTCAGGCGAGCAGAGGCGGCACACGGCGAGCACGAGGCGCGAACGGGTGAAGCGGACCCGAACTGGCCGGACTGGTACGCGCTCTTCATGGTGCGCGAGCGCGCCGGCGAGGAGCTGCCCACATGAGCAGCGACTATGACGTGATCGTGCTCGGCGCCGGCTCGCCGGGGGAGCACTGCGCGGGCGCGCTCGCGGACGGCGGCCTGCGCGTAGCCGTGGTGGAGCGCGAGCTCGTGGGCGGGGAGTGCTCCTACTGGGCGTGCGTTCCCTCCAAGACGCTGCTACGGCCCGGCGAGGCGGTCCACGGGGCGCGCGAGGCCGCCGCGAGCGCCGACGTCGATGTCAAGGCGGCGCTCGCCTGGCGTGACTTCATGGTCTCCGACTACTCCGACGCGGGACAGGAGAAATGGCTGGCCGATCACAGCATCGACCTCCTGCGCGGCAGCGGGCGGCTCGCCGGCCCGGGCGTCGTCGAGGTCGACGGCGTGCGGCACACGGCCGAGCACGTGGTCCTCGCGAACGGCGCCGATCCGTTCGTGCCGCCCGTGCCGGGCCTGCGCGACCTGGACGGCATTTGGAGCAACCGCGAGGTGACGTCGATGAAGGCCGTTCCGCGCCGGCTGTTGATCCTCGGCGGCGGCCCGGTCGGCGTGGAGATGGCGCAGGCCGTTCGTCGACTCGGTGGCGAGGTGGCGGTGGTCGAGATGTCCGAGCGCGTGCTCGCGCGGGAGCCGGCGCCGCTGGGTGAGGCGCTCGCTGAGATTCTGGGCCGCGACGGGATCGAGCTCGCCCTATCGGCCAACGCGGCCGCGGCGCGACGCGAGGGCAAGGACTACGTGCTCGAGATCGACGACGGGCGCGAGCTGCGCGGTGACCGGCTGCTCGTCGCCACCGGGCGGCGTCCGCGGGTGCAGGGGCTGGGCCTTGAGACCGTCGGCGTCGAACCGGACGCGCACGGAGTTCCGGTCGACGCGCACCTGCGCGCGGCGGAGAATCTGTGGGCGATCGGCGACGTCAACGGCCTCTGGCCGCTGACCCACGTCGGCAAGTACCAGGGTGAGGTGGTCGCCGCGAACATCCTCGGCGAACCGCGAAAGGCCAACTACGAGGCCGTTCCGCGCGTCACCTACACGGACCCCCAGGCCGCGTCGGTGGGCGCTTCCGCCGGCCGTTTCACCGCGATGGTCCCCCTGTCGGGGGTCGCGAAGACCGCCACCTACACGCGCGACTACGCCGACAGCCCCGGCTTCCTGTCGCTGCTCAGCGACGGCGAGCGGCTGACGGGTGCCTACGCGCTCGGCCCCGAGGCGGGCGAGTGGTTGCAGCAGGCCACGCTCGCGATCCGTGCCCGCATCCCAATCGACGTTCTCGCCGACACGATCCAGCCGTTCCCCACGTTCTCGGAGATCTACGTCGCCGCGCTGAAGGCGCTCCGGGGCGAGATCACGACAGCGCCCAAGGCGGTCGGCGCGGGACCGCCGATGGCTAACTGACGGGACCGAGTGGCGCTCGCGAGGCGAAGCCTCGAGGTGGGTAAGACTACAAACGGGAGACGAGTTCGGCCACGATCTCCGCCGCGGGCTGTGAGTGTCTGGCGAGCGCAACGCTCTGTCCGGCCCACAGCGATAGCGCCTCGATCTCGCCGGTTGTTCCAGCCAGCGGGGGCGCGGGGGAATATCGAACGATCGGTTCGCCGGAGGGGAAGTGCGCTATCACCTCCCCTTCTCCCGGTCTACTGCCCGGCGGCGGCCGGCCGGCGGCCTCCCACCTCTCGGCAGTCGAGTTGTGGAGGGCGCGATGAGGAGCGTCCGGCCATCCCACCTCATAGAGGTTGGCGTACCACTCTGCATTAGTCTCGCTCGCGGCTATCAGCAGGCGCCGGTATTCCTCGTGGATCGGCATCTCCGCGGCCAGGAGAAAGCGAGTGCCCAGCCAGGCGGCCTGCGCGCCGAGGGCGAGCACGGCGGCGACTCCCCGAGCGTCGCCGATCCCACCGGCCGCGATGACCGGTACCGGTGCCACCGCGTCGACCACCGCCGGCACCAATGGGAGCGTCGCCACACCACCCCACACGTGACCGCCGGCCTCCCAGCCCTGCGCGACGATGACGTCCACTCCACATGCGGCTGCGCGCCGCGCTTCCTCGGCACTGCCGACCGTGTGCATGACGAGCCCTCCGGCGCCATGCACCGCGTCGACGTACTCCCGGGGATCGCCGAAGATGAACGACACGATCCGCAGGCCGGCGGACAGGGCCTGATCGACCCGATGGTGCTGATCGGAGGTGAGAGCGAAGTTGCCGCCGAACGGACGATCGGTCAGCGCTGCCGTTTCACGGACCACGTCTCCGGCGTCGTCGGCCCACCAAAGCCCGATGGTGCCGAGGGCACCGGCATTTGAGACCGCGGCCGGCAGGCGGGGATCTATCGCCATCGGCGCCGAAACAATCGGGTGCTCGATCCCCAGCAACTCGCACACCGGCGTGCGGTCACTCATCGGGATGGTGGCCTCTCTGGCACCCGCGGCGCCGGTTGACTAGGCTCAACGCGGACCGGAAAGGCTCCGATGGCGCCCAGGTTACCGCGGGTACACGCCCGTACCGCGGACCGGGGGTCCGGACCCCTGAGCCACCCGGCGCTGGTGGACGGGACGGCGGTCATCGTTCTCGTCATTCCTCAACCATCGACAGGAGCAGATCATGCGCAGCGACATCGCCCCCGGCTTCACCTTCCCCGACTACGAGTTGCCCGATCAGGAGGACGTTACTCGAAGGCTCAGCGAGATCCAAGGCGAGGACCCCCTGATCCTCACGCTCGCGCGCGGACACTACTGCCCCAAGGAGCACCAGCAGCACCTCGAGCTCGCCGCCAACTACCCCAAGATCGCGGTGGCCTACACGAAGGTTGCCACGATCTCGACCGATGCCCATCACACGAACCAGGAGTTCCGCGCGTCGATGGGCGCCCAGTGGCCCTTTCTCTCCGACCCCGATCGGATCGTCCAGAAGGACCTAGAAATCCAGGAGTACACCGACCCCGAACACGACCCGATGATCCCCCACACGCTCGTGCTCAAGCCCGGGCTGGTCATCCACAGCATCTACAACGGCTACTGGTTCTGGGGACGTCCCTCCTTCATGGATCTCTGGCACGACCTACGGACCGTGACCAGCGAGATCCGCCCCGACTGGGATCTGAGCAAGCCCGGGCTGCGCGAAGCGTGGGATGCGGGCGACTACTCGTCATTTCACGGATGGAACAAGCGCTCCCCTCAGTCGATGCCGTCGTCTTACAATCCGCCCCGATGAGCCCGCGCATCTCGCCCATCCACGGTTTCGAGTAGGCGCCCGTGCCCTGGGTTCCCGAGTTCTTCTCTGCCCCGGCGCTCGCGAGGTTGGAGGACAACCGTCGCGGCGAGAAGCTGATTGCCGTGTCCTATTTCGCCGGCCTGATGGCCGGTGAAATCGATGCGCTGATCGGCTCTTTCGGCGGCGAGCCGGAGTTGCACGACCCCGTGCGCGGACGGATCAAGGGCGCTCGTGCATTCGCGGCATTCGCCAGCGAAACCCATGCCTGGCTCGAGGCCCGCGACGCCTCGATCGAGGACGTCAGCGTCGTCGCCACCGAGCGTCGCGGCGTCGAGGAGGTGGTCCTGCACCTCGGCGGCGAGGCCGGGCAGGTGGAACTCCCCGTGGCGATCGTTGCCGACCGTCAACCCGACCGGCGGATCGACGAGCTGAGGATCTACTTCAGCACGTGGCCGCTGACCGGCCGGCACGCGAACCGACCCCCTCTGCTGCAGCCCGACCCGAAGCTCAGTGAGCCGGGCGTCGTCGGCGAGTATCAACGTGCGCTCGCAGCCGGCGACGTCGACGCGATCCTCGCCACGTTCGAGTCCGGCGCGTACGCCCGCGAGCCCGCCGGCGGGGAGCACATCCACCGGGGTCCCGCGGGCCTGCGCGACTTCTACGAGCTGCTCTTCTCCAACGACGGTGGGATCCCGCTGGAGCACTGTGCCCTGACCGACGATGGGCGCGCCTGCGCATTGGAGTACAACGTCGTGCGATGGGGCCGCACCGAGCTCTCGCCGGAGGCCGGCGTCGCAGTGTATGTCCGGGGCGAGAACGGCGGGCTGGCTGCCGCCCGCATCTACGACGATTCAGACCCGCCGCTTCCTCGCGTGGGCTAGCCCGCCACGAGACCCACCCCGTCGGGTGAGTCGGTTGCACGACGGGCGCTCGGACCGCTCTCCAAACACCGGGCGTATACATCCGTCCCGGCGCACGCGCTGTGCTCAACTTCAGTCTGTGGGAGGACGATGGGTAGCGCGACGTCCGTTGACCGTCGCGATCTCCGCGGCAACGCCTTAGCGCAAGCCACCGAATGGACCAGGCACAAACGACCACTCCCGCCGGCAACCGCCCCAGCTTGGTGATCGCCGACGATGACCCCGTCGTCCAGTCGATATTGAGCATGACGCTCGGCGACGAGTTCGATGTTGTCGGCGTGGCTGCCGACGGCGAGCAGGCGATCGCGCTGGCTCAGGCCAGCCAGCCCGACGTGGCGCTGCTCGATGTGAGGATGCCGAAGGGCGGCGGCCTGTGCGCGGTGCGCGGAATCAGTGAGGTTGCGCCTGACACCGCGATCGTGATGCTTTCCGGGCATCGGAGCTTCGGGGTGGTTGATGAGCTGATGCAGGCAGGTGCAGTCACCTACCGTCGCAAGGGCGTCGCACCGCGTGTGCTCGCTCAAGCGTTGACCGAGTCGATCAGGATTCATGCCGCTGAGCGGCGCGGATCGACCTGGTCGATCCTCGGGTGGTACTGCCTGGGCCTCGACCGCCGGCCCCGCGAAGTGAAGAGCTAGTCGGGCAAGATCGGGCTCGCGCCCGGCTCCGCTCGCTCGCCTGTCACATCAGTTGGGTGGGCGACCGCTCCCGGCCCGGCGGTTCCCTCTCGGCTTACGCGCTTGTCTCTACTGCCTTTCCCCTGCTCCGATCAGAAATCTTCGAAGCGACGCGCCCGTGACCTGAGGCACGGACGCTTTGCCCAACGACAGCAGAGCGCGCGCTCGCGGACAGGGAGTCGCTCAGCAACTCGGCCAGCTCGCCGGCGGGCGCAGGACGGGAGAACAGATACCCCTGGGCGGCGTCGCAGTCGCACTCGAGCAGCATGCTCGCCGCGTCCTCGTCCTCGACTCCCTCCGCGACGACCGTCAGGCCGAGTTTGTGAGCGAGGTCGATCGTTGACCGGACGATGATGGCGTCGTCGCTGGCGGCGCGAGAGATTCACCACGAAGGACCGGTCGACCTTGATCTCATCGACCGGCAGGCGCTGGAGGTAGGCCAACGACGAGTAGCCGGTGCCGAAGTCGTCGATCGAGAGCGTCTCTCCCATGTCGTGAAGACGCCCGAGGACTTCGGGGGCCGCGTCCTCGATCAGCGCGCTCTCGGTGAGCTCGAGGGTCAGTTTGCCGGGCAGCAGTGCCCCACAGTTGGGTCAGCTCCGCCACGGTCTCGGGGAGGCGTGCTGGTCTTGCGGAGACTGCGCGCGGAGACATTGACGGCCATCATCAGATCGAGTCCTTCGTCGCGCCACGCCCGCTGCTGGCGCAGGGCCTCGTTGAGCACCCATCTGGTGACGGGCACGATCAGATGAGTGCGCTCGACCTCTCCCATGAAGCTGGCCGGCGCCAGCAGACCCTGCTTGGGGTGCTGCCAGCGGATCAGCGCCTCGACGCCGAAGATCTTCCGTGTGGCGAGGTCGATCTTGGGCTGATAGTGAAGCACCAGCTCCTCGCGGGTGACACAGTGGCGCAGGTCGAGCAGCAGGGCCAGGTGATCGGCTGTCTGGGTTTCCTGCTCGGCGCTGAAGACGGCGTGGCCGTGACCGGATCGCTTGGCTGCATACATCGCCAGGTCGGCACGGTGCAGCAGATCGGTGGTGGTGCTTCCGTGCTCGGGGAACATGGCGATGCCGATGCTCGGCGACACGTGAACGGTCTCGTGGTTGACCTCGAACCCCGGCTCGCACGTGTGCTCGATCTTCAAGGCCACCGCCGCTGCCGCCGACAGGTCCGTTGAATCCGCGGGCAGTATCCCGAACTCGTCTCCGCCGAGACGGGCGACGGTGTCGCCCTCGCGCAAGGCACCGACGAGCCGTTCGCCGACCTGCTTGAGCAGCGTGTCGCCGCGATCGTGTCCGAGCGAGTCGTTGACCTGCTTGAAGCCGTCCAGGTCCATCACGAGCACCGCGCGGGGCTCGATCCGTCCGCTTCGCCGTCGCGATCGTCCGCGCCACGAGATCGCCGAACAGCGTCCGGTTGGCCAAACCCGTGAGCCCGTCGTGCAGCGCCAGGTGCTCGAGAGCCTCGGTATGCGCCTGGCGCTCGGAGATGTCGCGCACGGAGGCCAGCGTCAACAGCCGCTCGCCGTGCTTGATCCTTCCGCGCTCTATCTCCATCGGGAACGTTGAGCCATCCTGACGGCAGCCCAGCGTCTCAATCGCCCTGCCTGGCGTGCCTCTTTCGCTCGGCAGCCCCGATTGAGCGATGTCGAGATCGCGGAACTCACTGCGGCGCTCTGGCGCGATCATGAACGCGAAGGGATGCCCCACCGGCTCGCCGGCGCGGTAGCCGAACAGCTGACCTACGGATCGATTGACGGACTCGATCAGCCCCCCCTCGTCCAGGATGAAGATGCCGTCCGCCACGTTGTCGAGCACCGCCTGCGTGCGGATGTCGCTCTCGCGCAAGGCCGTATTGAGGGTCGTGATCGCCTCGAGCGACTGCTGCAGCTCCTGGGAGCGCACGAACAGCTCGACGAAGGCAGAGGCCTTGGCACGCAGCACATCCGGGAGGACCGGCGTGAAGATGAAGTCGACGGCACCGCTGGCATATGCGTTCGCGGCCTCGGTCTCATCGCCACCCATCGCGGTCACGAAGATGATGGGCGTGCGTCCTCCACGGCTCTGCGCGCGGCAGAGCTTGGCGGTCTCGAACCCGTTCAGCGTCGGCATGCGGACGTCCATCAGGATCAGAGCGAAGGTCTGGCTGACAAGGGCCTGCAGCGCCGCACGTCCCGAGTCCACCTCGACCACCGCATGGCCAAGCGGCGCGAGCATCGCACGGAGCGCGACTCGCTTGACCGGGTTGTCGTCGACGACGAGAATCGATGGGGCGGACCCCGCGGCAGCGGCCTCGACGGCCGGATGTGCCGGTCATCAGCCACTCGAGACTGCCGGCCCCTCCGCGCGAGCGGCGGCCGGGAGCCACTCGCCGAGAACCTGAAGAAGCGTGGCCCTATCCACTGGCTTGGGGAGATACGCCGATGCGCCTGCGTCGATGCAGCGCTGGCGCTCCCCGTCCGCCACTTTCGCAGTGAAGGCGACCAGTGGGATGTCTTCGCCTGAGGGCAGCTCGCGCATGGCTCGCATCGTCGCGTAGCCATCCATGCCCGGCATCATGATGTCCACGAGCACGAGATCGAGGTCCGGCGTCTTTTCAAGGAGCGCGATGCCCTGCTCGCCGCTTTCCGCTGAGACGACGTCGAGTCCGGCCTTCTTCAGAAGCGCGGTGAGGGCGAAGATGTTGCGGAAATCGTCGTCCACCATCATGACCTTACGGCCCGTCAAATCGGCGCCCGCGGGGTGCTGCAGCGAAGACATCGGCTTCAGTTCGGGAGCCTCGGGCGTCGGTGCTGCGGCTGTCACGCTCGCCGTTCAGCGCTGGGACCGACGAGCTCGGGCGAAGGCCCGCGTCCCGCTCCTGGGAAGCCGCGCCGGCCGACGTCGTGGCCGCGGCGGCCGGGAGCCACTCGCCGAGAACCTCGAGGAGCGTCGCGGTATCCACTGGCTTGGGGATATACGCCGAGGCGCCTGCGTCCATGCAGCGCTTGCGCTCTCCGTCTTCCACTTTCGCAGTGAAGGCGACCAGTGGGATGTCGTTCGCCCGACGGCATCTCGCGCATCGCTCGCATCGTCGCGTAGCCATCCATGCCCGGCATCATGATGTCCACGAGCACGAGATCGAACTCCGGCGTCCTTTCAAGGAGCGCGATGCCCTGCTCGCCGCTCTCCGCGGAGATCGCCTCGATGCCGACCCGCTGAAGCAGCGCGAGCAGGGCGAAGATGTTGCGGAAATCGTCGTCCACCACCATGACCTTCATGCCAGCCAGATTGCGGCCGGCCTGGTGCTCGACGGCAGGCAGCGGTTTCAGCTCGGCAGCCTCAGCTGTCCCCGCGCCGGGGTCGCCGTCGGGTGATCGGTGCGGCGAGTTCCGGCGAAGGCGAGGTCGAGGAGCTGAGCTCGGGTGGAGATGCGGGCTCCGGTGCCGAGACCTCGAGCGTGGGCGTCGTAGTCGGCTCGGCGTGACTCTCGCAGGCGCGTGGAAGATACACGGTGAAGGTGCTGCCCTCACCAGGCGTGCTGCTGAGCGTGATCTCGCCGCCGAGCAGCCGCACGAGCTCACGGCTGATCGAGAGGCCCAGGCCGGTGCCGCCGTACTGACGAGCCGTCGACCCGTCGGCCTGGGCGAACGCCTCGAAGATGAGCTGCTGCTGTTCGGGAGTGATGCCGATCCCGGTGTCCTCGATGCTGATCGCGATCACCGTGTCCGCTCGACTGAGCCTGTCGTTCGTCGGGTTCCAGCCGCTGCTCGGCGGTGTCGATGCGCATGGCGACGCCGCCCCGCTCGGTGAACTTGAACGCGTTTGAGACGAGGTTCTTCAGCACCTGGCGCAGGCGGCCGAGATCGGTCGCGATGCTCGCGGGAAGCTCCGGCGCAAGCTCGACGGAAAACGACAGCTCCTGCTTTTTGGCGACGGGCTCGAAGTCGTGCTCGATCGCGTCCCTCAGCTCGATCAATGGCAGCTCGGCGATCTCGAGCGTGACCGTTCCCGACTCGACCTTCGCGAGGTCGAGGATGTCGTCGAGCAGTCGCAGCAGGTCGTTGCCCGAGGAGCGGATGACGTTGGCGTACTGCACCTGCGTGTCGGTCATCGTGTCCTCGTGGTTGTCCTCGAGCTCGCCGGCGAGGATCAGCAGGCTGTTGAGCGGCGTGCGCAGCTCGTGTGACATGTTCGAGAAGAACTCGGACTTGTACTTCGAGGACACTGCGAGCTGCTCGGCCTTCTCCTCGACCAGACGCTTGGCGAGCACGACCTCCTGGTTCTTGCGCTCCACCTCGGTGTACTGCTCGGCCAGGCGGCTGGCCTGGCTGGCGAGATCCTCGTTGGAGGTAGAGAGCTCTTCCTGGCGGGACTGCAGCTCCTGCGCCTGTGACTGGGACTGCTTGAGCAGGTTCTCGGTGAGGGTGTTGGCTTCGATCGTGTTGAGCACCAGCCCGATGCTCTCGGTGAGCTGATCGAGGAAGGCCTGGTGGGTTGGGCTGAACTGGCTGAATGAGGCCAGCTCCACGACGGCTCGGACCGAGCCTTCGAAGAGGATCGGCAGCACGATGATGTTCAGCGGCGCCGACTCGCCGAGGCCCGAGTTGATCCTGACGTAGTCGCCGGGGACGTCGGTCAGCAGGATGCGCTCCTTCTCCTGAGCGCACTGGCCGACGAGGCCCTCGCCGAGGCGGAAGTGGTTGGCGAGATGCTTGCGCTCCTTGTAGCCGTAGCCGGCCTGGTAGAGCAGCACCGGCTCACCGCCGTCCTCGAGGCTGGCGAGGGTGTAGAAGACGCCGTGCTGCGCCGAGACGAGCGGCGCGAGCTCCGAGAGGATCATGCTCGAGACCGTGGCCAGGTCGCGCTGGCCCTGGAGCATGCGGGTGAAGCGCTCGAGGTTGGTCTTCAGCCAGTCCTGCTCGGTGTTCTCCCGCGTCGTCTCCCGGAGGTTGCGGATCATCTCGTTGAGCTTGTCCTTCAGCACGGCGACCTCGCCGGAGGCCTCCACCCCGACCTGCCGCGTCAGGTCGCCCTCGGTCACGGCCGTCGCGACGTCGGCGATCGCGCGCACCTGGTTGGTGAGGTTGGCCGCGAGCTGGTTGACGTTGTCGGTCAGGTCCTTCCAGACGCCGGCGACCTCGGCGGACTGGGCCTGGCCGCCGAGCTTGCCCTCGACGCCGACCTCGCGGGCGACACGGGTCACCTCGGAGGCGAACCGGTTGAGCTGATCGACCATCGCGTTGACCGTGTTCTTCAGCTGCAGGAACTCGCCCTTGACGTCGGCGGAGATCTTCTTGCTGACAGATCCCCGTTGGCGACCGCCGTGGTCACCTCGGCGATGTCGCGAACCTGTCCGGTGAGGTTGCCCGCCATCAGGTTGACGTTGTCGGTCAGGTCCTTCCAGACGCCTCCGACCTCGATCGTCACCGCCGCCGCCTGGCCGAGCTTGCCCTCGGTTCCGACCTCGCGGGCGACGCGGGTCACCTCGGAGACGAACCGGTTGAGCTGGTCCACCATCGCGTTGATGGTGTTCTTCAGCTCGAGCACCTCGCCGTGGACGTCGCCGGTGATCTTCTTCGACAGGTCGCCGTCGGCGACCGCGCCGATGACTCGCTGCATGTCGGTGGTGGGACGGACGAGATCCTCGATCAGGCTGTTGACCGAGTCGATGCTCTCAGACCAGACCCGGTCCGAGCCCCGCAGCGCGACGCGCTGGGAGAGCTTGCCTTCCTTGCCGACGACGCGGCTGACCCTGCGCGAGCTCCGCGCCCAACGTCTGGTTCGCGGCGATGACGTTGTTGAGCGTTGCGGCGATCTTGCCCGCGACGCCGGTCCACTCGAGCGGCATGCGCACGCCGAAGTCGCCGTTCTCGACATCCGAGAGGACCGTCAGCAGCTGCGACTGGTCAAGCTCGTCGGCTGGAAGCGGCCGAGCCACAGTCCCGTTGTGCTGTGGATCCGCCGTCTGATGGGGCTCTACCATGGCATGGCCCTTCCCGTGGCTGCTAGGTCGTTGCGCTGGAGATATGCCCCGGACCTAGCATCGCGGGCGACAACGTACTCGGGTGGATCCGTAATCCTCATGTTGGAATCTGCGTGAATATCGGCACCGCGCCCATTGACGTATATAGTTCCTTCGAGCCCAATGTGGGGGTCCTAACGGACCGGTGGGGAGTCCACACGGACCATCCGTTGCAGAGCAACTAAACTGCCCCACAGGGAGACGCCGACGGTCGAATCGGCCGATATGTCAGCGCATCAGGACTCAATCTCTGAGCGAGTACGGCCTGTTACGGTCGTCTTGGTCGACGACGAGCAGCTCGTTCGAAGCGCGCTGGCGCAAGCGCTCGCGGCCGATGGCGTTGGCCTGCTGGGCGAGGCCACCAACGCGTCAGACGCGCTCAGGCTGGTGCTCGAGCTACGCCCGGACGTCGTGCTGATGGACCTCAAGCTTCCAGGAAGCCACGGTGTCGAGACGATCGAGGCGCTCGGCCTGCTCGCCCCCGCCTCGCGCATACTGATCCTCACCCGCACCGAGCAGAATCGCGTCGTCGAGGCGATCGTCGCGGGTGCCAGCGGCTACATCCTGAAGAGCGCAGACCCCGGGGCGATCATCGCAGCGGTGAGGGCCACCGCAGCCGGAGAATCGGTGATCTCCTCCGAGATCGCCGGCAAGCTCCTGCAGCGCATACGCGAGCGAGACATCCCCATCACGACGGACAGCGACGACGCCGCGAGCGCGATCCGTGCCACCCTGACCCCGCGCGAACTTGAAATCTTCACCCGCCTGGCAAGCGGCAAGAGCAATCACGAGATCGCGAGCGATCTCTCGCTCAGCCCCAACACGATCTCCAACCACATCGCCAGCATCCTCGCCAAGCTCCATCTCGACAACCGCATCCAGGCGGCGGTCCAAGCCGTCCGCAGCGGTATCTCCTGAGCCCCTCCCGGACTCCGCCGCCGCAGGAGAGTGATCAATGAGCCTCGGAGTGCCGATTGGCGTGGGCCGTTATCGAGTCGGTCAGGGACTCCACCAGCACGTCGATGGCCACGCCCTTGCGGCGATATGCGATCGCTCCCGCTCCTATCAGCTCACGCACGACGCTGTCTGACTCGTCTCCGGACAACACCACGATCGCGGTCTCGGGAGCAACTTCAACGATGCCGCGCACGGCGCTTAGCCCCCCGCCCATGGGCATCTCGACGTCGATGATCGCGGCGTCGGGCTGACTTTCCCTGGCGAGCTCGATTGCCTCATCGCTGTCGGCCGCCATCCCGACTACGTCAAACCTGTTGCTGAGGGAAAGGTCCAACATCGACTGAACGGCGGGGTCATCGTCTGCGATCATCAGTCGTGGACGATGATCGTCGGCGTTAGCAGAATTCATCGGATCATCGTCTCCTTGACAGTTCTGGTTGGTGGTTATGTATCCAACAGCCATCGTCACCTCGCTGCCCCTACTTGAGCACGCGCCACGCCTGCCCAATATCTGCCGTCCCGCCCGGGACCTGCGGTGCAGAGTCAGCTCGGACACGGTCAAGCCAGCTGTTGACGCAGCGCCAGAGTGGCCTCGGCTGCGGCCTCGCGCAGCTCTAGGAGCTGTGCCTCGCCCACGTCGGCGTCCTGGCTTCTGCCCGTGTGTTCCAGGCGCTCGCAGCACTGACGCAGTCTCGCTGCCCCGAGACTCGCCGCGCTGCCCTTGAGCAGGTGCGCCACGCGTCGCACCTCGTCGCGGTCGCCACGCTGGACCGCCGCCGAGATGCCGACGAGGCATCTCTCCATTCTGTTCGTCAAACGTATCGATCAGCTGGTCTCGCATCGCCGGCGCGAGGGTGTCTCGCAGCTCGGAGACGCTGGCCAGATCGAGTACGTCCGCGATCTGCCGAGGGGCGCCGTGGGCTTCAGACCGCCCAGGGTCTGGGGCGTATCGAGGCTCCGCCTGGAGCACCTCAGTGGGCAGCCACCGGCGGACGACCGCATCGAGCGCGGCGCGCCGAAGCGGCTTGCTCAGATAGTCATCCATCCCCGCCGCCACACATCGCTCGCGGTCGCCGGGCATCGAAAGAGCGGTCATCGCGATGATCGGTACGTGGCGGCCGTGCTCGCCCCTGCGGATCTCGCGCGTGGCCTGAAATCCGTCTATCTCCGGCATCAGGCAGTCCATGAAGATCGCGTCGTAATCGTGACCCGCGGCCATGTCGATCGCCTCGTGACCGTTGTGGGCGATGGCCGTCTGCAGTCCTAGTTTGCCCAGCAGCGCCGGACGACGGTGCGGTTGATTTCGTTGTCCTCGGCGATCAGCACCAACAGGCCTCGACCGCTCGCGACACCTTCGCTCGGGGGCTCAGGATCGGTTCGCTCAAAGGTTCGCCCAGCACTGTCGGCCTGTGGCAGATCAGCGGTGAACCAGAACACGCTGCCGGCGACATACCCGGGCTCGGCGCCGATCCGGCCACCCATGAGCTCCACCAGCTGGCGTGAGATCGCAAGTCCGAGGCCGGTTCCGCCGTGCAGTCGAGTCGTCGACTGATCGCCCTGCGCGAAAGCCTCAAACAAGGAAGACGCCTGTGCTCCATCGATCCCCACCCCGGTGTCCGAGACCGAGAAACGGAGCTGATCGTCTTCGCCCCTACAGACGCGTAGCGTGACCTCGCCGGCGGCTGTGAACTTGACGGCGTTTGAAAGCAGATTCAGCAGGATCTGGCGCAGGCGGGCCCGATCGCCGCTCACCGTCAAAGGCACATCGCTCTCAACCGAGTGGTCGATTTCAAGGCCCTTGGAGTGAGCCCGCTCGGCGAGCATCTCGCACGCTTCCGCGACAGTCTCGCGCAGCTCGAAGTCGCTGCGATTGAGCGCCAGAAACCCGGCTTGGATCTTTGAGAAGTCCAGCATGTCCGAGACCACACTGAGCAGCGCCTCGCCTGATGAGGCGAGCGCAACGACGTAATCGCTCTGCACCGGATCCAACGAGGTGTCGCGCAGGAGCTCGGTCATCCCGATGATTCCGTTCAATGGGGTGCGTATCTCGTGGCTCATGCTCGCCGCGAACTCCGACTTCAGTCGAAAGGCAGCGAGCGCCTCCGCCGAAAGGGTCTCAAGACGCCTACGCGTGGCGAGCAAGCGATAGAGGAGCCATAGGACCAGCGCGGCGAGGGCCGCAACCACGGAGAACACGATCCATGGTTCACCGCTCAACGCGACACGATCCCGACAGCGGCCATGCCGCGCGGCGCCCGAGCCCGGGCGTTAGGAGCCCTGTGTGCAGTTGTGGAGATCGCGCTGCGATGAGGAGGGCTCGGTTAGTCATTTATGCCACATCTATTCCAACTATCGGCATAACCGAGCAGCAGCATGAGGAGCCACGCCGTCACCTTGAGCGGCTCCGGCTATCTACAGCCCCAGCGGAAGGCGACCGAGCTTGATCTGAGTCAGCGAACGCCGAGCGGACACCCGTCGGATACCCGGTGAGAGTGGACCTCGTGTGCTCGAGGAGGGCGACGCCTGACGGCGTCGCCCTCAGCGCGGCGAAACTAGGATTCTCCGCAGGTCTTGTCTGCTTCTGCGTCAGCGTTGATCGTCGTCCCAGGCTGGCCATTCTGTTCATCCGATCCGGGGATGCATTTCGGGCGGACCTTACCCGCAAACCAGCCGTCCTCGCATTCGCTGACGCTCTCGAACGTCTTGATGGCGCCCTCGCCGAGGTGGTCGCAGCTTTCGTACTGTTTGAGGCCCCCGACGGCGTCCCCGTAGCCCTGTTCGCAGGCTTCGGGAGATCCGCCTTCGGTGATCGAGGCGCATTCGGCCTTCCCCTTCGAGCTGACCGACGGACCCGCTTTGCTCACACCGCCGGCCGCGATGTAGCCCATCTTGCAGTCGAGCTGGTTCTCGTAGACCGCAACCTTGCCAACACCCATCAGGCAGATCGTCACCAGCGGCGCGCTCAGGCGAGTGCCCTTGTAACCCTGTTCGCACGCTTGGATCGCACCTTCGCCGCCTTCCGCGATTGCGCTGCACGCAGTGGCCGCGGGGAGCGCGGGCGTGCCCGAGGCCGCCAACGACGACCCGTAGCCGGCGATCAGCAGCATCAGCACCGTTACCGTGATTGCCGGGAGCATCTTGGACTTCATGACGGAGGCTTCCCTTTCTGTCGGCTCTCAGGCGGTCGAGAGGTCAATGGGCTCGATGACACGCGGGCGCTGCGCGGCGTGCGCGGGATCGACCAAGATCAACGCCCCTCACCGCATCTGCCCACCCCATGGCGGATTATCGCCGGTCCGTGAATGAGGGGCACATGGACGCACGGCCAAATCATCTCACTGGATGCTCGACAGACGGCAAAGCGGCTCGACGCCCGGCAGCTCAGGGCAGCAGCACGATCTTGCCGTGGCTGTGGCGTCTTTCCAGCTCGCGGAAGGCGTCGCGAACCTGCTCCAGCGGGTAGGTGCGCGCGATCGGGATCTCGAGGCTTCCGTCGGCCACCATCGCCACGAGCTCCGCCAGCAGCGGCGCGGTGGCAACCGCGTGGGTGCCCTGCCCGTGGACGCCGAGGCGCTGCACCGCCTCGAAGTCGGCGATCGTGTTGATCCGCTCCGGAGAGACGCCCAGCTCGATCGCCAGGTCGACATAGCCACCGCCGAAGGTGTCGATGAAAGCGTCGATCTTGCCGCCGGCGGCCTCGCGGATCCGCTCGGCCTGCCCGTCGCCGTAGGTCACCGGCACGATGTCGTGGCGGCGCAGCCAGTCGTGGTTGTCCTCGCTGGCCAGCCCGATCACGGTCGCTCCGGTGCGGCGCGCAAGCTGGACGGCGACCGAGCCCGACCCCGCCGGCCGCGGCGGAGACCACGACGGTCTCGCCGGCCCGCGGAGCGACCGCCTGAACCGACGCATAGGCGGCGAAGCCCACCACGAACAACGACCCCGCCACCTCCCACGAGACCGTCGCCGGCTTGGCCGTGAGCTGGTCGGCCGGGACCGACGACGAGCTCGGCGTGGCTGGCGCGCTGCTCGGTCCAGCCGAGCACCTCGTCGCCGACGGCGAAGCGCGCTCACGCCGTCGCCGAGCGCCTGCACGACGCCGGCGAAATCGGTGCCCTCGCCGGAGGGGAACGTCGCCGGCAAGCGCTCATCAAGACGGCCCTCGCGGATCGCGATCTCGCCGGGGTTGATCCCGGCTGCCTTGACCGCCACCAGCACCTCGCCCGGACCGGCGACCGGGTCCTCGACCTCGCGCACCTCGAGCACATCGACCCCGCCGTATTCGTCGAATCGCACCGCCTTCATGCCGTCTCCTTGTTGAGTGTCGTGCGAAGATCGCGAGCTTACGCAAAGTGGCGTAGCGTGGATGACGTCAATGGCGAGTAGCGAGCGTATCGGGGTCTCACCGGTGACGGCCGCGGCCGGCTCTGCATCCGCGGACCGTCGTTGGGCGATCCTGGCCCTGCTCGGTGTCGCGCAGCTGATGGTCGTCCTCGATTCGACGATCGTGAACATCGCGCTGCCCTCAGCGCAGCGGTCGCTGGGCTTTTCCACCGACAGCCGGCAATGGGTCGTCACGGCATACGCGCTGGCGTTCGGCAGCCTCTTGCTGCTGGGGGGAAAGCTCGGTGATCTGTTTGGGCGCAAGTGGACGTTCATCGCGGGGCTGATCGGCTTCGCGGGAGCTTCCGCGATCGGAGGGTTGGCGCAGTCCTTCGGGATGCTCGTGGTCGCGCGGGCGCTGCAGGGTGCCTTCGGTGCGCTGCTCGCGCCCTCGGCGCTGTCGCTGCTGACGGTCACCTTTGCCGGCTCGCCCGATCGGGCGAAGGCGTTTGGCATCTTCGGGGCGATCGCCGGCGGCGGTGCGTCGGTCGGGCTGATCCTCGGCGGGGTGCTCACGCAGACGCTGTCCTGGCGGTGGTGTCTGTACGTCAACGTGCTGATCGCGATACCGACGGTGCTCGTGGCGCTGAGGCTCTTGCAGAACCATCCCCCGGAGAGCCGCCCGCGTATCGACATCCCAGGTGTCCTACTCGCCTGTGGGGGCCTGTTCGCGCTGGTCTACGGGTTCTCCAACGCCGAGACGCACTCGTGGACGACGCCGCTGACGATCGTCTCGCTCGCCGCGAGCGCGGTCCTGCTCGCCGCGTTCGTGGCAGTCGAGAGCCGCAGGAAGGATCCCCTTCTCCCGCTGCACATCGTGAGGGACCGCGCCCGTGGCGGCGCCTACCTGTCGATCCTGCTGGCGGGCGCCGGGGTCTTCGCGGTGTTCCTCTTCCTGACCTACTACATGCAGGAGAATCTCGGCTTCTCTCCCGTGAAGACCGGCCTCTCGTTCCTGCCGCTGACCGCCGTGCTCGTCGTCACCTCCACGACGGTGCAGACCAAGCTGCTCTACCGCACGGGCGCAAAGCCGCTGATCGCCGTCGGGATGGCGCTCGGGGTGATCGGGATGCTCCTGCTCACCCGCCTCTCCCCAGGCGCCAGCTATACGAGCCATGTGCTGCCCTCGCTGCTCATCATTGGCCTCGGGATGGGCTGCATCTTCGCACCCGCGTTCAGCACCGCCACCCTCGGCATCGACAGCTCCGAGGCCGGGGTCGCCTCCGCGATGGTCAACACCTCCCAGCAGGTCGGCGGCTCGGTTGGCACCGCGCTGCTGAGCACGATCTTCGCCAGCGCCACAGCCGCCTACGCTTCCAGCCACGCCGGGACGCCCGGAGTCAACAACGCGGCAGCGATCCACGGCTACACCACCGCGTTCGCCTGGGCCGCAGGAATCTTCGGCCTCGGGCTGCTGCTCGCACTGCTGATCCTTCCCTCGAAGAGCCAAGAGCAGGTTCCCCGGCAGCCAAGAAGGCGGTGGATCACAGAACAGCAATCCCGGCCGAGAGCGGCGACGCCGGCGACCGCCATCTTGGTCACCGGACCCTGTTGTCACTTCGCTGTGAGGGTGCACGTCGAGCACATCACGCTGCCGGACGGCGCAGCGGAAGGCGGAGCGATCGCGGCCGGCAGCACGTCATACGCGAAGCTCGAGGAAACCTCGTCTCCACCGGCCGGAGAGCGAGCGTCGCCCTAGCCATCCGGCGACGGTGACGCCTGCAGTTATCCCGCGCGGGCGGGAACGATCAGCACAGGCCGTTGCGCGTGCCCCGAGAGCGCATGTGAGACGCTGCCGAACAGGGTGCTGCGGAGTGGGCCGCGTCCACGCTGGCCGCAGACGATCAGTCCAGCGTCGATCTCTCGAGCTGTCTCGGCAATCGTCTCGGCGACTGAGACGTCGGCTTGCGCGACTCGTGCCGAGGCGTTGTAGCCGTGCTCGCGGGCGCTCGCGGCACCCTCCTCAGCGATTCGTTTCGCAGGGCGGCCTCTTGCTCGTCGATATCGCCCTCGTTCGGTACGGCGGTCAGAAACGAGCCTGCGCGAACCAGGCTGACCACTGCGGGCATCCACACGGCCAGCACTACGGCGTCGGCCGGGTGCGTAACGAGCTCGCCGGCGGCGAACAGCGCCGTCCTCGAGCCGTCTGATCCGTCGTAGCAGAACAACACCGGCTTATTCATGGCAAATCCTCATCGGCGTCCCGATGAGCCCGCAAACTCCGCCGAGCGGCCGCTGTCGCTGCGCATGTCGTCAGCCTACAAGCGTCGAACGGTCGTCTGCGCGCGCAGCTATAGCCATTCGCGCCGCCGGAAGCCCCGGTACAGGCCAGCCGGACAGCACGATGATCAGCGCCGTCGAGAACCAGAACCCCCAGTGAGCCGCGAAACCGGGATAGGGGATGTTCTGCCCGTAGAAGCCGGTGATCGCGGTCGGTACGGCGATGATCGCCGCCCAGCTCGTGACCTTCTTCATCACGAGGTTCATTCGGTTGCCTTGGATCGTGAGGTTCGTCTCGAGGATCGTGGTGACGAGGTCGCGCAGCGACTCCGTCCACTCGGTCGCGCGCAGCACGTGGTCGTAGACGTCCTGGTAGTAGGGGGCCATTGCCTCGTCGAGCACGTGCAGGTCGCGACGCATCAGCGAGTTGACGACCTCGCGCATCGGCAGCACGACGCGCCGGAGCAGCACGAGGCTCTTGCGCAACTCGAACGAGCGGCGCTGAACCTCGGTGTTGCGCGGGGCGTCGTCGAACAGCAGATCCTCGAGCGCCTCGATCTCGGTGTCGAGCGACTGCACCGCCTCGAAGTGTCCGTCGACGATGTCGTCGAGGAGGCCCCACAGCAGGAACGACACGCCGTGTTTGGCGAGCTCCTTCGACTCGTCCCAGCGCGCGAGCACCGGCTCGATCGGCCGCCCTTCGTCCTTGCGGACGGTGATCAGCGCCTGCGGGGTTATGAACGCCCCGATTTCGTGCGTGCTGCAGCTCACCGGACTCCGTATCGAGCTGACGGCATAGGCGCTCAGGAACAGGTGCGAGTCGTAGCGGTCGAGCTTTGGGCGCTGATGCTCGTTGACCGCGTCCTCGACCGCCAGCGGGTGCAGCTGGAACTCCTCGACGATCGTCGCGAGCTCTGCCTCGGTCGGGTCGCAGTAGTCCAGCCACACGCATGCGCGCTCGTCCTTGAGGTACTCGGAGATGTCCTCGACCGGAAAGTCCTCGAGCACGAGCTCTCCGTCGCGATACAGCCGGGTGCGAGCCACGCGCGAACGATATGGCGAGCGCCGGACCGTGTTCCAACGTCGCCCGCGGGCGACCGTGCAGCAGCTTCACGCCACCCCGGAGCCGCCGACGAGAGCCGAGCCGGCGGAGCGGAACCGCTACGGCCGCCTCACCGAAGTAAGCCTGGGCGAGGCTCAGCATCTGCTTCTCGTCGATGTGGTCGATGTCGATGCGCACGTCGGCGACCAGCTTCGCCGCAACATCCGGGCGGTGCTTCTCGACGTAACTCACCCAGTGATGGGACGCGTTGGCCTTGCCCTTGCCATGGCCGAATACGAGAATCGCCGCTGCAGAAACGAGCTCCTCGGTGATCTCCCTCCAGTACTCCGGGCTGTCGTCCTCGTAGGTTCCCGATGGGTTCCCGGCGTGGTGGTGGGTCTTGTGGAAGCGCCCGCGCGGATCGGGCGCAACAACGCGCGTGGGTCGCTCGCCCGGCGCCGAATCCGTTGCGTAGATGTCGGTCTCGCGGAAGGCGATCACTGCAATCACGTTCCTGCCCCGGATGAGCTCGGCGTCCTGGTCGGCCATCTGGGCGTAGGTCCCTTCTTCTCGGAGTCCTGATCAGGGAGTCACGGCTGCCGGCGGTCAGCGTCTGCGGAGCCGACGAGCTTCTGGTCAGTCGCCGGAGGATACCGGCGAGGAGTAGCCTGAGCCGATCGATGAACTACCCCGCCTCACGATCGTTGGGCTCGGCGGCTCGCTGGCGAGAGTGTCGAAGCTGGCGCCCCGCACTGCGCCTGGCGCTCGACGGGGACGCGAGCGCCGGCGCCGAGACAACGCTGCTCGACCTGCGCTAGCTCGATCTGCCGATGTACGACCCCGACGATGACGAGCCGACCGACGCGGCTGCACCGGCTGATCGAGGCGTGCGACCTGGCCGACGGGATGCTCTGGAGCAGCCCCACGTATCAAGGGACGATCTCCGGTGCGTTCAAGAACGCGCTCGACTGGCTGCACGTGCTCGGTGCCCCGCGAGCCGCCGTTCCTGCATGACAAGGTGGTCGGGCTGATCAGCGCGGCGGGCGGAACCCAGGGCCTGCAGGCCATCAACACGATGGAGTTCGCGACCCGAGCGCTGCGCGCATGGGACGTCCCGTACGTCGTTCCCGTCGCAGCGGCGGCGCGTGTCTTCGACGAGGACGGGCGG
Source organism: uncultured Solirubrobacteraceae bacterium (assembly GCA_963761355.1). Lineage (GTDB taxonomy): Bacteria > Actinomycetota > Thermoleophilia > Solirubrobacterales > Solirubrobacteraceae > Palsa-744. Next base: position 134,207 of record CAVXHC010000017.1, on the reverse strand, counting down.
GTCAAGGACGCCTCCATCGAGAAGCAAGCTCGCTGACGCTCGGGCGCGAAGTCGTGCGCGTCGCGGAGCGGTTCGCCGCGGACAACCTCGATCCATCGGACGGGCGAGTGCGACGAGGCGGCCGAACGCGTTGCCGCGGCCGCGTAGGCGCGCACCCGAGTTCCGGCGCACAGCCGCGAGGCTGCACCGCGCTGAGACCATGCGCCCGGGGCTCAGTGCTCGCGTAGGCGCTGCCCGCGACGCCGCGATCTCCTGCCTCGCGTCCGCAAGAGAACGCCAGCCTTCGATCGTCACGGTCTTGCCTTCCAGATCCTTGTAGATCGAGAAGAACTGCTCGATCTCCTGACGCAAGCAGCATCGGCAGATCCTCGAGCTCCTCGTAGGAGTTCCAGTAGGGGTCGTGCAGGGGCACGCAGATGATCTTGTCATCGCCCCCCTTCTCATCGCGCATGCTGAACATGCCGACCGGCTTGACCGGAATCAGGCACCCGGGAAAGGTGGGCACGTGCAGACACACCAGCGCGTCCAGCGGATCCCCGTCCTTGCCGAGCGTATCGCGCAGGTAGCCGTAGTCGGTCGGATAGGTCGCCGCACTCACGAGCAAGCGGTCGAACTTGATCCCACCCAGCTGGGGGTCGTACTCGTACTTGTTGCGCCCGCCCTTCGGGATCTCAACGACGCACACGAGCTTGGGTTCATCGGCGCCCACGGGCCAAAGCATATGCGTGGTGCGGGCGCGGCTCGATCGACAGCAGATCCGCCAGACGCAGGGCGGCTAAGGCACGATGACCGCGGTGCCCTTCGAAGCGGCCCGCTCGCAGGTCCGCGAGCGCCTCCTCGGCGCGCTCGACTCATAGATCGTCACGGTCGTTCTTATCGGCACCTTCGGCGCCACCGCGAGGAACTCCTCACCGTCGCGGCGGGTCAGGTTTGCGACCGAGCGCAGCTTGCGCTCGTGATAGAGCAGCTCATAGGGGAACGGGGGTATGTCGCTCATGTAAATGCCGGCGCACACGACGACTCCATCCGGCGCGAGCGCCGCGAGCGCCTGCGGGACGAGCGGGCCGGCAGGCGCGAAGATGATCGCCGCATCGAGCGGCTCGGGCGGCATCTCGTCGCTCCCCTCCGCCCACGAAGCGCCGAGACTGCGCGCGAACGTCTGCGTGCGCTCATCCCCGGGCCGCGTGAACGCAAACACCTGCCGCCCCTGGAATACCGCGAGCTGGCAGATCATGTGCGCGGCCGAGCCGAACCCGTACAGGCCGAGCCGCTCCGCGTCACCGGTAAGCTTAGGGCGCGGTAGCCGATCAGTCCGCCGCCGAGCAGCGGGGCCGCCTCCTGGTCTGAGAGCTCCTCGGGCAAGGGTAGGCAATAACGCTCGTCGGCGACGGTGAGCTCGGCGTATCCGCCGTCGATGTCGCGGCCCGTGAAGCGAGCGTTGACGCAGAGGTTCTCGCGCCCGGAGGTGCAGTACCCGCAGGTACCGTCGGTCCAGCCGAGCCAGGGGACGCCCACCCTGACAGCGTCTGGAGTGGTCGCGACGATCTGATGACCGAGCACGACCGGCAGCTTGGTCGCAGGTATCTCCGCATCGCGGAGGTGCAGATCGGTGCGACACACCCCGCAGGCGTGGACCTCGAGCAGAAGCTGCCCAGGCCCGGGCTGCGGGTCGGGCATCGTGGCGAACTCGAGCGGTTGCCGCTGGCTTCTGAGGATCGTCGCGCGCATCTCCTAATGATGCTGCATGCACTCGATCGGAGACTTTCGCCGCAAGCCGGCAGCAGCGCGAGCGTGCGCCGCGCGAGCACCGAGCGTCTGCCCAAGAGCCGGTGTTACGCTGCGCCCGCGGGCTTCGGCGTAAACGGGAGAGCAAAGGAGGCAGCGGGCAATGGGCACGATCACCACAAGCGACGGCACGGAGATCTTCTACAAGGACTGGGGCTCGGGCCAGCCGATCGTCTTCAGCCACGGCTGGCCGCTCTCGGCCGACGACTGGGACACCCAGATGCTGTTCTTCCTGGCGCACGGCTACCGCGTGATCGCCCACGACCGGCGCGGACACGGGCGCTCCACGCAGACCAGCGACGGTCACGACATGGACCACTACGCCGACGACCTCGCGGCGGTGACCGCCCATCTCGATCTCAAGGACGCCGATCCACGTCGGGCACTCGACCGGCGGCGGCGAGGTCGCGCGCTACATCGCCCGCCACGGCGAGAGCCGTGTCGCGAAGGCGGTGCTGATCAGCTCGGTGCCGCCGCTGATGGTGCAGACCGACGCGAACCCCGGCGGGCTGCCGAAGAGCGTGTTCGACGGCCTCCAGGCCGAACTCGCCGCCAACCGCTCGGTGTTCTACCGGGCGCTGCCGTCGGGGCCCTTCTACGGCTTCAACCGGCCCGGCGTGGAGCCCTCGGAGGCGATCATCGAGAACTGGTGGCGCCAGGGGATGATGGGCGGAGCGAAGGCGCACTACGACGGCATCGTCGCCTTCTCCCAGACCGATTTCACCGAGGACCTCAAGAAGATCACGGTGCCGGTCCTGGTGATGCACGGCGAAGACGACCAGATCGTTCCCTACGCCGACTCCGGGCCGCTGTCCGCGAAGCTCGTGCAGAACGGGACGCTGAAGACCTACAAGGGATTCCCGCACGGCATGCCGACCACCCAGGCCCCGACGATCAACGCTGACCTGCTGGCGTTCCTGCAGTCTGACCGTGAGATCACGAAACCCGCCACGCACATACTCGAGTCGACGCCCGCGTCGGTCAGCCCCGGCGTGCTGGACCCTTCACGCCCGGCAGCCCTGACGATCGAGGCGGGCGACATCGTGTCCTACCCGAACACCTGGACCCAGTGGGGCAACCAGGCGAAGTTCGGGATGTCCTTCGCCGACCGTGAGCCACTGCGGCGCAAGTTCCCCTTCGGGCCCGTACTCGAACCTCGGTCCGGTGGAGGTCCGTGGCGCCGAGCCCGGTGACGTGCTCGAGTGCCACATGCTCAGCCTGCGCACGATCGACTGGGGCTGGAACTCGTTCCCGCTCGGGGTCGGCGCATTGCCGGCTGACTTCAAGGAACCATACGTCCACTACTTCCGTTTCGACGAGCAGCGCGAGCACGCCGACTTCGTCGAGGGAATCCGGATACCGCTGGCCCCGTCGATGGGCGTGTTTGCCGTCGAGCCCGAGGGCGAGGAGCCCGTCTCGGCGATCCTCGCCGGACCCTACGGCGGCAACCTCGACCTGGCCGAGCTCGTCGCGGGCACGTCGCTGTTTTTGCCGGTGTTCAAGTCCGGGGCTCGTGTCTGGACCGGCGACGCGAATGGTGCACAGGGCGACGGGGTCGTCGACCAGACTTCGATCGAGACCGCCATGGAGGAGGTGCGCGTTCGCTACCACGTGCACAAGCAGGTGGCACTCACCGGCCCGACGGTCGAGACCCCCACGCACTGGATCGTGATGGCGTTCTCCGACTCACTGGACAGCGCCCTGCCCGCGTGCGTGCGCACAGCGATCGACTGGTTGAACGCGCATGCGCACCTGGACAGACGGGACGCGTACGCGCTGTGCAGCATGGCGGTCTCCTTCCGGGTCACCCAGTTCGCCGACCAGACGGGGTCGGTGTACACGTCGATCCCGCCCCGGACGATCCACGCCATGATCCCCAAGAACGTGCTCGGTGAGCACCTGCTGAATCAGATCGAGCGCTCCATGCGACCGGGATCGTGACGCTCGAGGCGTCTGACTCGCTGGAGATGCTTCAGCTCGTCGCGCGAGCGGACGCCTGCGCAACGGCGAGAGACGCCGAGGGCTACGCGGCCCTGTTCACCGAGGACGCCGTCATGGAGGGCGACATGGGCAACGTCAGCGGACGGGACGCGCTGGCCGCGGCGGTCGCCCGCGTATGGGAGGGCGAGGCGCCCGGAACGCTGCACCTCACACTCAACGCCGTCATCGAGGAGTCCGACCCCGAGCCCACCGTCGCGAGCACCTTGGTCCTGCTCACGCCGCTGTCCCCCGCCAGTCTGGCGGGAACCGCACAGGTGCGCCAGCGCGTTCGCCGCACTTCATCAGGTTGGAGAATCAGTTCGCGAAAAATCAAGACGACGCCGGCCCGCAACAGCGGAGCGAGCGTCTAGCAAACCATCGAAGATAGTCATCGTTCCGCGGCTCGCGCCGCGGGTCAGGAGGTCTATTGATGTCAGATGAACCGGTCTCGTCAACAGAGGGCTCGCCAGTTGGATTTGAGTCAGATATCAGGCCGCTGTTTCGCGAAAGTGACCGAACGTCCATGCGTCGCGCCTTTGACCTCTGGTCCTACGACGACGTCGTCGCTCACGGCCAGGCGATCGCAGGACGACTGAAGGATGGGAGCATGCCTTGCGATGGCGCGTGGCCCAGCGCGCAGGTCTCGTTGTTCGAACGTTGGCTCGCGCAGGGCGCGGCCAAGTGACGCCGGCTCCGGGGAGTCTGCGGCGGCTAAGCTGCACACTTCCGACCAGCGACGATGGGAGCGGGCAGCGATGAACGGCGAGACGGTCGAGATCAGTACCCAGGACGGCGTGGCGGACGCCTACCTCTCGCGGCCCCCCGGCCAGGACGCGGGTCGCCCGGGCGTGCTGTTCATCATGGATGCCTTCGGCTTGCGCCCACGCATCGAGGAGATGGTCGACCGCATCGCAGCGCGAGGCTTCGTCGTACTCGCCCCGAACGTCCTCTATCGAGCCGGCCGTGCGTCGAACACGGAGATCCCCGACCTGGAGGATCCCGCACAGCGCGATCCGTTCTTCGCGCGGCTGGGGCCTGCCATGGCGGAGCTGACGCCCGAGCGGATCGTCAGTGACGGGGCGGCCTACCTCGACTACCTCGGCGAGATCGCAAGCCCGCCGTTCGCCATCACCGGCTACTGCTTGGGTGGGCGCGTGGGCTGGCGGATCGCTGCCGCCTACCCCGAGCGCGTCGCGGCGCTCGCCGCCTTCCACGCCGGGGGGCTCGTCAGTGACGACGAGGACAGCCCGCACCTGAGCGCCGACGCGATCTCCGCCGAGCTCTACCTGGGCCACGCCGACAACGACCAGAGCATGACCCGGGAGCACGTAGCGGCGCTAGAGGGAGCCCTCGAGGACGCCGAGGTGGGCTACCGCTCGGAGCTCTACGAGGGGGCCGCTCACGGCTACACGATGAGCGACACCGCCGCCTACGACGAAGCGGCGGCCGAGCGGCACTTCACCGAGCTGTTCGCGCTGCTCGATAGGACGATCGGCGGCTGACCGTCACTGCGGCCGTCCTCGAGCCGCCTCGAGCTCAGCTCGAATCTTCCGCGCCATCGTCCTGCGCCCTTCAGGATGCGGCCTTGGCGGCGGGCTGGCCGGTGTGTGGGACTGCGTGGCTGGGAAGGGTGGGTATAACCCCGTGCACGTCCTGCTGGAGGTTGGGCTCGTTCAGACGCCCGCAAGCTCGACGTGAAGTCACGCACGCAGCTCGCACACCGAATGTCCTAGCCGGCCGTGCGTCTGCATCAGGCGAGCGACGGTAGCCTAGAAAGCAAGGAGAAAACGATGCCAGGCTTCATCTCTGACAGTCCGCTCGCCCGAGATCTGATCCGCATCGGCGACGAGGCGATCGCCCGTGAGGACGACGCCGCGCTGCGCGCCTATTTCGCGCAGGACTACGTCTTCCACGGCCCCGGCGCCGAGCTGGGCTTCGACGAGCTCAGCGCTTACTTCGCCTCGCTGCGCGCGGCTTTCAGCGGTCTGCGACTCGTCCGCGAGCAGATCATCGCCGACGGCAACTTCCTGGCGGCGCGCACCACGTTCTCCGGCGACTTCACCGGCGTCTTCACCTACTCGCCCATCGGCCCCGTCGAGCCCGCCGGCCAGCACCTCGAGTGGGAGGTGATCGGCACCTTCAGATACGACGACGAGCGGCGGCTGGCCGAGGAGTGGGTGCAGAGCGACTACCGCAGCTTCCTGACCAAGCTCGGCGTCACCACGACCGAGTCCGCTGATCCGGGGAGGCCATAGCCATGCTCAGATCACCTCAACGTGTCTAACCTTCCGGGCATGGCCGTGGCGGAGCGTATCGAAGTGGCTGACGCGCCTGAGCGTGATCGCTACGAGCTCTCGCTTGACGGCGAGGTGGTTGGCTACAGCAGCTACCGCCCCCCTCCCTCTCCTCCTCCACCCCACTCTCCCTCTTCTCTCCTTCCTTCTCCTCTTCATAATCCTTCCTACCTCATACCCTTCACCCCTCATCTCTCACCCCTTTCTCTACCCTCCCTCTCCACCCTCATCACCTCTACCCACCTCTACCTCACCACTCCTCACACCTTGCATCCCCCTCCCTCTCGCCCCATTTTCCCTCAGTCAGCCGGACTCTCTTCGCCGCCGCGGCTCGAGGGCCGCGGGCAGCTGCGACCTGGCGGTGATCCCGAGCTTTGGAAAGATCCGGTACAGGTGCGATCCGATCGTGCGGTGGGAGAGGAACAGCCGCTCGCCGATCTCGCGATTCGACAGGCCGGCGGCCGCGAGCTGGGCGATCTGCAGCTCCTGGGCGGTGAGCCGGTCGCGAGCGTCCGGCGTGCGCGGCCCGATCTTCTCGCCGGTGGCTCGCAGCTCTTGGCGTGCGCGTTCGCTCCAGCGCGTCGCGCCCAGGGCGTCGAACAGGTTGATCGCGTCGCGTAGGGGTGCACGTGAGTCGGCGCTTCTGCGCTGCCGACGCAGCCAGCGGCCGAATGAGAACAGCGTCCGCGCGCGCAGGAACGGGTAGCTCCGCGACTCCTCGCCGAGCGCCGCCACGAAGTGCGCCTCGGCGTGATCGTCGTCGCTCAGCAGCGGTCGCGCGCAGGCCAGACCGGCGCGCAAGATCGGCGGCTCGCTGCGCCTTGCGATCTGCTCGAGCTCGCCCATGACCTTCCTGACGCCGGGCGGCGTGCTCACCGCGACCGCCGGCCTCGACGAGGTCCAGCACGGCCGGCCAGCGCATGAAGCGGTGATACGCCGGGTCGTCCTCGTCGAACACCGGCCACAGCGCGCGGAATGCGTCGTCGTGCCGTCCCTCGCCGAGAGCCGCTGCGCCTCGGGCAAGATGCGCGGGCGCGAGCAGCGGGCCGCCCTTCATCGCCGTCAGTGCCCGCTCCGGCCCGGTGAGCATCGCATCGAGGTCGGTCTCGCTACCGCGCAGCGCGGCGGCCAGCGCGCCTACGAGCTGCCCGGTGAGTCCGAACTCAGGCTGGCGAGTTTCGCGCGCCAGGGTCGCCGCCTCGGCGCCCGCCCGCTCGGCCGCTTCCCAATCACCCGCGTAGGTGGCGGCCCACGCGTAGTGGACGAGCGCCTGCGTGAGCATGCCGAGCCTGCTCTGCTCGCGCAGCCGCTCGACCGCGCGCGCGAGGAAGCGCGAGCCTGCCGCGAAGTCGCCCGCCTTCTCGGCGGCGATGCCCACGTACATCGCAGCGACCGGATCGGTCATCTCCTGCAGCCGCAGGCGTGCCACTCGGCGCCGCACCGACGGCGCCGTCGACTCCGGATTGGCGAGCGCGATGACAGCCAGCAGTCGTGGGTCGTCGTCCGGAAAGCCGATGCCTTCGGCCGCATCGACGATGTACTGCCGCGTCCGGGCGCGGGACCGCGTCCACCAGCAGCGATGCGCGATCGGCACCAGCGACCGCAATGCCGCATCCGCATCGCCGCCGGCGAGCAGCTGCTCCGCGATCGTGACGAACGTCCTGGCGGCGCCCTTCTCGAACCAGACGTCACCGCTGATCATCTGCTGCAGCCAGGCCAGGCGGGCGGCCTCGAGCGGACCCACCTCGAGCGACTCCGCCTCCCTCAGAAGCCGGCTGACAACGTCGACGCGCCCGAGGTCGTACACGAGCTCGCTGCCCGCACCAGCCGCTCTCCCTTCCGGCGCGGATCGGCCGTCAGCATGGCGGCGCGCTCGAGTGCGGCCGCGGCGACCATGACCGCGCCGCGCCGGCGCGCGATCTGCGCCTGCTCTTCCAATGCCGAGGCGACCTCCTCGTCATGGCCCACCGCGCACGCGGCGCGGTGCCACAGCCGGCGCTCCGGGTCGCGCACGACCTCTGCCAGAGCCGCGTACATCGCGAGCCGCTGCGCCGGCGGCGCCGTGCTCTGCACCGCCGAGCGGATCAGCGGATGTTGAAAGCGCACCTCGGATCCGTGCGCCTGCGCCAGGCCGCGTTCGGCGGCGCTATCCAGAGCTGAAAGCGCGACCTCATGCCCGGCAGACGAGCGTGGCAGCTGACAGGAGTTCCGCGATCGAGGCTCTGCCGTCGAGCGCGGCGGCGAGCAGAACGAGGCGCGTGTCCTCACCGAGCCCGTCCAGGCGCGCCCCGAACGCGCGCTCCAGGCGCGCGGTCAGCGTCGCCGGCGTCGGCGACAGCAGCTCGACGGGGTCGCCGGCCTCCGGCATGGCCCGCGCAAGCTCCACGAGTCCGAGCGGATTGCCGGCGGCCTCGGCCAGCACGCGGCCGCGCACGTGCGGGGACAGCCCCGACGCGACGCGGTCGAGCAGCTTCTCGGAATCGGATGCCGACAGGCGGCCCAGCTGGAGGATCGGCAGCCCAGCCTCCTCGAGCGCCGTCGAGAACCCGTCGCGAAGGCCGGCGATGAACACCACCGGCTCGTTGTCCAGCCGCCGTGCGATGAAGCTCAGCACGTCAAGGCTCGAACGGTCGAGCCACTGCGCGTCGTCGGCGATCAACAGCAGTGGGCTCGAGTCCGCCGCGTCGGAAACGAGCCGGTAGGCGGCAAGGGCGACGCGGAACGGATCCGCCTCGACCGCGTCGTCGACGCCGAATGCTGCGTCGAGCGCCTGTCGCTGGGGATCGGGAAGCCTCTCGATGCGGTTGCCGATCGGCCCGAGCAGCTGGTGCAGCCCCGCGAAGGCGAGCTCGGACTCAGACTCGACGCCCACGGTCGCGAGCGTGCGAGCACCCAGGGAGCTCGCGCGGCCACGCGCACGGTCCAGCAGCGCCGACTTTCCGATCCCGGCTCCCCGCGGATCACCAGCGCTCCGCCGCGGTCGCGGACGCGGTCCAGAAGTGCGTCGACCCGCGCAACCTCCTCGTTGCGCCCGATCAGCTCGCTGGTCGCATGCGGCGGGCTCGAGACGGCCATTTGCCCGAGATATGCGCAAGCAGTCGCATGACTCAAGCGAAGCGGCGCCGGTCAGAGCTACGTTGCCGCCGTGGCAACGAGCCATGAGACCTTCACCGTGAGACGCCTGAACGTCGAGGTCCCCGGCGTCCGCGAGTTCCAAGAGCTCTACGAGCAGGCGGTGCCCGCGAATCCGGTCGAGGAGATCGCCGCGCTCGTGGAGCGCGGAGCGAGCTGGGCCGAAGTGATAGATGCGCACGCCGAGTGGGCCCCGCACGGATTTCTCATCTACTTTCGCAACGACGTCCATCCCGTGATGCAGCTCGCGGGCGACGAGCAACGACTGCATCGCCTACCTCATGGGCAACGTCACCATCGCCGAGCAGATGTTCCGCCACGATCCCCGCGCCATGCTCTACGCGCCGCTGCATACGGTCATCTGGGAAGACGCACACGAACGCGCGTGGTTCACCGTCGACCAGCCGAGCACGCAATTCGGCAGCTTCGGGATCCCCGCGGTCTCAGCAGTCGGGGTCGAGCTCGACAGAAAGCTCGCGGCGCTCCTGGAGGCGCTCCGCGTCGAGGTGCCGATGGCACTGCTCTCCTCGACAGCGGCCGCCTGATCAACCCGCGAGAAGCAGTCGTATGACTCAAGAGAACGCGGACGCCACGAGTCAGGCTCCTGCTCGATTGCACGCGGTACTACCGAAAGGATGAGCATGTCCGCGCAGACGAAGCCCAGCATCGTGTTCGCCCACGGCCTCTGGGCCGACGGGTCGTGCTACAGCAAGGTGATCCCCACGCTTCAGGCGGAGGGGCACGAAGTGGTGTCCGCCCAGAACAGCCTCGACTCGCTCGAGGGCGACGTCGCCGCGGTCAAACGCGCGCTTGGGCGGGTCAGCAGCCCGGCCGTCCTCGTCGGCCACTCGCAGGGCGGAACCATCATCACGCACGCGGGCACCGACGATCGCGTCGGCGGCTCTGGTGTACATCTGCGCACTTGCTCCGGACGAAGACGAAACGGCGGCGAGCCTGCAGGCGCAAGTTCCCCGCCAACAGACGTCTTCAAATACATCGAGGTCGCGGAGGGGCGCATCTGGCTGCTCCCGGACGGGATCGGCTGCTTCGCGGGGGACCTCTCACCAGAGGAGCAGCAGCTCGTCTGGGCGACCCAGGGCGTGCCGGCCGCCGACCTGTTCGAACAGAAGGTTCCAGGTGCCGCCTGGAAGTCGAAGCCGAGCTGCTACGTCCTTGGTAACAACGACCGCACCGTCAACCCGGAGCTGCAACGCTTCGTCTCCGAACCGCATGGGCGCCACCGTATTTGCGGTAGACAGCAGCCACGTCGCGATGCTCTCGCACCCCGACGTCGTGCTCGACGCGATCCGTACCGCGGTCGAGCGCCTGTGTCGACGCCGTAGTGTCCTAGGAAGGGGGCCTCAGCCATGCCGATGATCGACGTATATGCCGCGGAGGAACATTCGAGGACGTGCACACGCTCGCGCAGGATCTGGCGAGCGCGGTGATGCGCTGGGAGCAGGTGCCAGATCTCGCGCTGTTCCGGAACAACACCGCAGCGTTCATCCATGAGCTCCCCGCGAGCGCGATCGCGAACGTCAATGGCGAAAGCAACTACGTACGCGTGCAGGTGCTGACGCCCGCGGGCGTGCTGGATCGCGAGAAGCAACTCGGGGTGGTGAAAGAGCTGACCGAGATCGTGTCAGGCGCCGCAGAAGACCCGGGTGTGGCTGAGCGGACCTGGGTGCTGCTGACCGAGTCGCCCGAAGGCGGCTGGGGCGTGGCCGGACACGCCAATACTGGTGCCGACCTCGCCCAGACGGCACGCGCCGAACTCGTGGCCAAAGCCCAGGGCTGATGCGCTCGCGCGATCATCGAACACCAACGGAGGACTGATGTCAGACAGCGCCGTCCACATGACCCCGCGACAGCGCGAGGCCGACGGCCTTCAGATCAGGTACGCCGAGACCGAGGGCGGTCGCGCAGGAGACGGTCCTGCTCCTCAATCCCTGGCCCGAGAGCCTGTTCGCGTGGAACACCATCTGGTCGCGCCTGGCCGAGAACGCCCGCCTCGTCGCCATCGATCTCCCGGGCTTCGGCCAATCCGAGCGCCGAGCTGAGCTGCTTTCCCCACGGGCCATGGGTGGGTTCCTGCTGCGGCTGATCGACGAGTGGGAGCTCGGCCACCCGCACGTGGTCGGTCCCGACGTCGGGACCGGTGCGGTCCTGTTCGCGGCAGCCCAGGACGTCGACCGGTTCCCCAGCGCCGTCGTCGGCAGCGGCGGCGCGTCCTTCCCGCTCGAGGTGACGGGCGCACTCGAAGCACATCATCGAGGCTCCCGACCTCAGCGGCTTCCAGGGCCTCGACGGACGTGACATCGTCGCCCGAGCACTCGAAGCCATCGAGCGGCACACCTTGCCCGAGGCCGTACGAGAGGACTACCTGACCTCCTACGCGGGCGAGCGCTTCGTCGAGTCGGCTGCCTACGTTCGACAGTACCCGTCTGACCTCCCGGTGCTGGCCGAACGACTCGGCGACATCCGCACCCCAGTTCAGATCATCGCCGGCCGCCACGACTCGCTCGTGCCGCCGAGCAACGCCGAGTACCTGCATGCGCGACTGCCCGACAGCAAGCTCGACATCCTCGAGACCAACCATTTCACGTGGGAGGACGGCGCCGATGACTACCTGGAGCTGACGAGGTCCTGGATCCAGGCCCACAGCCCGGCAAGCCAGCTTGGTCAACCTTGATAGAAAGGAACCCATGAGCGCGACCGCCGCGGATAGCTACATAAGCTCCGAGAACCGTCGGGTCGGGACGGCAAACGGGACGACCTTCGCGTATCGCGACCTCGGCAGCGGCGAGGTGCCGCTCGTTCTCCTGCAGCACTTTCGCGGGAACCTCGACAACTGGGATCCTGTGCTCGTCGACGCGCTTGCCGAGCACCGGCGTGTGGTGACGTTCGACAACACCGGCGTCGGCGGCTCGACGGGTACGACGCCGCACACGATCGCGGAGATGGCGAGCGACGCCATCGCGTTCGTCGACGCGCTCGAGCTCGCTGAGGTCGACCTTCTCGGCTTCTCGATCGGAAGCTTCGTCGCGCAGGAGATCGCGCTCACGCGGCCGGCACTGGTGCGACGCCTGGTCCTCGCGTCCTCAGCGCCACAGGGCGCCGAGGACATGCACGGCTGGGCGAAGGACGTCATCGACGCCGTCGGTAAACCCAAGACCGGGCCCGAGGGAGTGCTCGCCGTGTTCTACGCGCCATCCCCCACAAGCCAGGACGCCGGAAAGCAGTCGCTGCAGCGAATCTTCGGCGCTCGCACGGACGATCGCGATGCCGAAACGACGTGGCAGACACGCCAGGCACAGTACGACGCCGTGTGCTCTTGGGGAGTACCCAACCACGCGCTGCTACAGCGCGTGAGCGCGATCGACTGCCCAGTCTTCATCGCCAACGGCGACAGCGATCGCATGATCCTGCCGCACTACTCCTACTTGCTCGCGGGCCTGATCTCGCAGGCCAAGGTAAAGATCTACCCCGACTCCGCACACGGCTTCCTCTTCCAGCACGCGACAGAGTTCGCCGCAGATGTCGAGGCCTTCCTCCGGGGCTAAGCGCTGCCTCATCCCCGGCGCCCGCCGGGTGCGCGCCGATGCCCCACGAGTAGGATCGTGCCGTGAAGGTGGCGATTGCGGGTGCCCACGGGAAGATCGCGTTGCGGCTGACGCGGCTGCTCACTGCCGAAGACGCCGGGGTGATCGGGCTGATTCGCAACCCCGATCACGCGACCGAGGTCAGCCAGGCGGGGGCATCTCCGGTCCTCTGCGACCTGGAGCAGGCGAGTGTCGAGGAGATCGCCACTGCCATCGACGGTGCAGACGCAGTTGTCTTCGCCGCCGGCGCCGGACCCGGTAGCGGAGCCGATCGCAAGCTGACCGTGGATCGCGATGGAGCGATCAAGCTCCTGCGTGCAGCCACCACCACCGGCGCTCGGCGCTACGTCATGATCAGTGGCGCCGGCGTCGAGAACCCGCCAGAGGGCGACGAAGTGTTCGAAATCTACCTGCGGGCAAAGGCCGAAGCCGACGCGGCGATAGTTGCGAGCGATCGGGAGTGGACGATCCTCAGGCCAGGCGGCTTGACCGATGATCCCGGAACAGGGAGCGTCCGCATTGACGCTGACCCGTTCCGCGGATCGGTGCCACGTGACGATGTCGCGAGCGTGCTCGCACGGCTGCTGGCTGATTCGCGTAGCACCAGCCGCATCCTTTACGTGAACTCCGGAGAGCAGTCGATCGAGCAGGCGCTCGACGATGTTCTGGGCAGCTTGAGCTGAGCGGCGGCACGCCGAAGCCGACGAGCGTCCTGCCAGCGTCAAATTACGAAGCGGGCTCCTCGGTGCTCGGCTCATTTTGCTCGCCGACCCACGTTAGGCTGAAGGGGACATCCGACCCGATGGGGGGAGAACACGCCGGGCGGGCGCGTCGTCCAGGCGAGCGGAGCCCCGAGACGCGGTCCTCACTTCGAGTGGGCCGGAATGGCGGCGGCGATGAGCGCGATGGCGGCGGCGCGCGCAGGGGCGGCGATGGCAACGTCGCGGTCCATGTTGGCGGCAAGCCCTCCGCCGTCGTAGATCAACTGGAGTTGGCTGGCGAGCAGCACGGGATCCTGGGCACCGGCTGCGGCGGCGAGCTCGGTGAACAGGGCGCGGATGTCACGGCGGTAGGACTCGGCGGCCCCATCGACGCGTCCGCCCGCCGGCGCCTCGGCGGCCGCGGCGGTGAAGGCGCAGCCGTGGAAGTCGGGTGCGCGAAACAGCTGAGCCTGGGCGTCAAACACCGCGAGGATCCGCTCGACGGGATCCTCGACGGCGTCCACCGCCGCCCGCAATCGCCCCAACGTCTGCGCGTGTCTGTCGTGAAGGTAGGCGCAGACGAGTTGCTCCTTGCCGCCGAACGTGCTGTAGAGCGATGCCTTGGCCACGCCGGCGCGCTCGATCACGCGGTCGATGCCAACGGATTGGACACCCTCGGCGTAGAACAACTCGCTGGCCGCCTGGAGCAGTCGCTCGCGCGGCGAGCGCTTGACCTCCTCGGGCCGGGTCGCTCGTGTGCTTCGCGTGGGCATCTGCGCTCAGTCCTGCGCGCCGTCCGGAGCCTCGACGGAGAGCTCAACGCGGTCGGAATAGAACGCGACATGGGCCTTGATCTCGGCGACCGCCGGGTAGGGGTCATCGTAGAACCAGACCGCGTCGGTGCCGCCCTCAGCATCAGCCGTGATCGAGTAGTAGGACGCGTCGCCCTTGTACGGGCAGTAGGTGATCAGTTCGCTGGCGGCGAGTTGTGATCGGTCGACGTCGGCGAGGGGGATGTAGCGGACCGGCGAGTGGTGGGCCTCGTCCAGGATGAGCGTCCTGCGGCTGTCGGCGATTGTCAGCCCACCGCTGCGAACGACGACGTGGTCGCCGCTCGAGGCGATCGTGATCTGGTGATCGGGGCCGGGGGTTTTGATGTCTCGTGGCATGTGGACTCCTTCACTCATTGCAAGCTCTAGATCGCGGTACGGCCGCCATCGGCGGCGAGCGTGGCGCCCGTGATGTAACTCGCCTTGTCCGAGGCAAGGAACGCGACGAACTCGGCGATCTCAGCGGGTTCGGCGGCGCGCTTGGCGGCGGTCGTGGCGCCGAGGGTGTCGAACAGCTCACGCGCCTCGGGGCGCGTGTACACCGGGCCCGCGGCGACCGTGTTCACACGGACGCCGGACGCGCTGTACTCGGCAGCCCATGAGCGCGTCAGCGCGGCAACCGCCGCCTTGGTCGCGCCGTAGGCAGCTCCGCCGGCGAGCCCGACCGTCCCAGCCATGCTGCCGATGTTGACTATCGAGCCCCGGCCGCGCGCGGCCATGCCGGGTGCGAACGCCGCAACCAGGTAGTAGGGCGCGCGAACGTTGGCGGCGAACATCGCATCGAAGTCGTCGATAGCGACCTCTGGCGTGGCGCCCCACACGGAGAAGCCGGCGTTGTTGACGAGGATGTCAACGTCGCCGACCTCATCGGCCAGCTCGGCCAGCCGCGCCGGATCGCCGAGATCCGCCTGAACAAACTCAGCCTGGCCACCGTCGTCGCGCACGCTCGCGACGATCCCGGCGCCGCGCTCAGCGTCGCGGCCCAGCGCCAGCACCTCCGCGCCGTCGCGACCAAGCGCCGTGGCGATGGCCGCTCCGATGCCTGCTGTCGCGCCGGTGACGAGCGCGCGACGGCCGAGGAGAGGCCGCTCAGATGAAGTGGGCTGGGTACTGATCTCCGTGCTTGCGGTGGTCATCGTTTCCCTTTCGGACAGAAGGAACTGTTTGCGTTTGCCTAGCGTATCAGACAGACCGGTCTGTCTGGAGAGGCGCACACGCACTCGTTGCCGGTAGGGCCCGAGCTCGGAGTTCGCGCACGCCTCCTTGCGATACAGCGAGGCCTGCTAAAACGCCGATGACCCGGATAGGGCTGTCCGAATGCGATGGGACTCAATCCTCACGACATGACGAGACTGTCGCTGCCCCACACCTCTCAGCGGCCGAAAGCGAACGCGCTCGACGCACTGGATCGTCGCTGCTGATGCGCCAGGGCCCGCTGGCCGGCCGGTATCCCGCGGTCGCGGCCATGGTGATGTTCGCGCTGATTCCCTACCTGGCTCTGTCTGCGGCGCTTGGCCCGCTGACGCCGATCATCGCCAAGGATCTGCACATGAGCCTGCAGACGATGAGCCTGAGCTCCGGTCTTGCCAATGCCGCCTACGCGGTCGGCACGGTACTGGCGGTCCAGTTCGCCCAGCATCTGCCGCAGCGGAGGATGATGGTCGGCTACGCCGCGCTGCTGGTGATCGGGTCGGTCCTCGCGGCGGCGGCGCAGAACCCGGGGATGTACATCGCGGGCCACATTCTTCAGGGCCTTTGCACGAGCCTGTTGCTCATCTCTGCCGTGCCGCCGTTGGCGATCGGCTATCCAGCAAGCAAGCTGCGGACCACCGCGATGATCATGAACCTGTGCATCTTCGGGGCCGTTGCACTCGGCCCGACGATCGGCGGCCTACAGGCGGAGGCGGACGCTTGGCGGCCGCTGTTCTGGGTCATCGCCGCGATCGCGGCCAGCGCGCTTGTCCTGTCGGTGCTGACGTTCGACGACGCGCCGCCTGCCAATCCTGACTCGCCGCGCGATCTACGCGCGGTTGCGCTGGCGGCCGTCGGCTGCGCGGCCGCGTTCTTCGGTGCCTCAGAGCTGCTGACCCACGCCTTCCTCGACGGCGAGACCATTGCACCTCTGCTGGGTGGTCTGGCAACGATCGTCGTCCTGATCGTCTACCAGTTCCGCTCGAAGCGGCCGCTCTTGACCGTCCGTTCCCTGCTGACCAGCACGATGCCGGTCGCGGGAGTCGCGGTGGCGCTGTTCGCGGCAGCTGCATCGGTGTCGGCGACCGCGCTCACCGCAGGCGCACTGGCGCCGCACTACGGGCCACTGCACCTGGGGCTGCTCTATCTGCCCGAGGTGGCCGGCGCGGTGATCACCGCGATCGTGCTCGGCCTGCTCATCACCCGGCGTGCGATCCACTATCTCCCGTTGGCCGGCATGGGCTTCCTCGCCGCGGGAATTGCGGTCTTCAGCATCAACGTTCCGTCGAGCCCCGCGAGCACGTTGCTCGGCTCGGCGCTGACGGGCATCGGTCTCGGCGCGACGGTCGCGCCCGCGCTGTTCATCGCCGGCTTCTCGCTGCCCTCGGCCAACCTGCAGCGCGTGTTTGCGATCGTCGAGCTCATGCGGGCGGTGGCGGCGTTCATGATCGCGCCGATCTTCGCCCACTTCGCCGCGACCGTCGGCGGCAACCTCGATGCCGGCACCGCCACCGCGCTGTGGATCGGCCTCGGGATCGCGCTGGGCGGGGCCGTGATCGGCATCACGCTCTACGCGCTCGGCGGCGCCCGCCCGCAGACGCCCGATATCGAGCGCTTCCTCGAGGGCGAGGCCCCTGCTTGGTACTCGCCGCCGCTGCTGGCGAGACTGCGCCCGGGCTCGACCGCTTCGCGGCCCGTGACCGAAGGCGCCAACTGATGGCCTCGGCCAATGTCGACGCGGGAATGGCCGCCGCACCCACCGGCCCGGTGCTGTTCGCCTACGACGGCTCCGAGCTTGCGGCGCTCGCGATCGAGCAGGCCGGCCACCAGCTCGGGCCTGGACGCGAGGCGCTCGTCGTGTGCGTTTGGCAGCCGGGTGATGTCGGATTTGAGCCCACCAGCGGTCGAGACCTCGACGCTGCGGCGGCCGGCGAGGTACGACAGGCCGCGCAGGAGACGGCCGCCTACGGCGCATCGCTTGCCGAGAAGGCGGGATTCCAGACGCAGAGCCTGGCGGTCGAGGCAGCACCGACCTGGACGGGGATCGTCGAGGCCGCCGAGAAGCGGGGAGCGAGCCTCATCGTGATCGGTTCCCACCGCCGCAGCGGGCTGGTGGGACATCTGCTCGGCAGCGTTGCGGCAGGCGTGGTGGCGCATTCGGCCTCCTCCGTGCTGGTCGTGCATGAGCAACCCTGAGACTCGCCGCTGCCCGACAGCCCGTCGCCCGACGTGGCGGCTCGTATGACCGCGTCGACGAGTTGTGAGCGAAGCGCTCCGCTTCGCTTCGTGCACGACTTCGAGCCCGGGCTGCAGCGCGTGCCGGCGGCTGCGGGCTTCGCCTATCTCGACGAGCACGGGGCGCTCGTCGAGGACTCGGTCGTGCTCGACCGGATCCACAGACTGGCGATACCGCCCGCATGGACGTCGGTTTGGATTGCTCCGGACGCCGACTTCCACCTACAGGCGACAGGCCTCGATAGCCGCGGCCGCAAGCAGTATCGCTATCACCCGGCGTGGCAACATCGGCGCGATCAGCTCAAGTTCCACGACATGGAGGCGTTTGGCCGAGCGCAACCGCGCCTGCGCCGGCATATCGAGCTGGGGCTCAGCGATGAGGCTGAGCCGCTGAGTCATCGCCGCGTGCTGGCGCTGTCGCTCCGGCTGCTCGACATCGGTCTGCTCCGCGTGGGCTCCGATCGCTACGCGCGGGACAACAAGCACTACGGCCTGACGACGCTACTGCGCGAGCAGGTGACCGTCGGCCCGGATCGCGCGGTGTTCGACTACGTCGGCAAGGCTGGCAAGCGACAGCGACTTGCGATCGCCGACGCACCGGCGCTGGACGTGCTCGCGGCTCTAAAGCGCCGCCGCCAGGGCCCGCGCGAGCTTCTCGTGTTCCGCGCTGCTCACGCCTGGACGCGGATCCATCGCGAGGACGTCAACAACTTCCTGCGCGCCGAATCGGGCGCTCCGTTCTCGGCAAAGGAGTATCGGACCTGGAACGCCACAGTGATCGCCGCGGCAACCCTTGCTGCACTGGAACCCCGCCCATCGCGCGCCGCGACGGTCGCGTCGCGGGCCGTTGCCGATGCGCTCGGCAATACCCCCACCGTCGCGCGTCAGTCCTATATCGACCCCAGAGTGTTCGAGCGATTCAAGGACGGACGCGCCATCGCGCTCGACCGCCTGCCGTCCGAGCCGTGGCGCGCCCGCACGCGCATCGAAGCCCGTGTGCTCGAAATGCTCTCCGCCTGACAGCCCGGCCCGGCCCCCTATCCGTGCAGGCCACGCCTAGACGACGGCGCCACCCTTGGCCCAGCTCCGCAGGAACTCCTCGGTGCCAGCCACGTCAAGTGGTCGGGAATAGAGGAAGCCCTGACCGCTCTCGCAGTCCTCGTCTCTGAGCTGGGAGAGTTGCTGCTGTTGCTCGATGCCCTCGGCAAAGGTCTCGATCGAGAGAGCCTTGCCGAGCTGCACAAGCGTGTGGATGAGCGTCTCACCCTCCTTGTTCTGGCTTAGGCCCGCGATGAATGACCGGTCGATCTTGAGGGCGTCGACCGGGAACCGCTGCAGGTGAGCAAGCGACGAGTACCCGGTGCCGAAGTCGTCGATCGCGATGCGCACACCGAGCTGCTTGACGGCGGAAAGCCGACCGGCGGTCTCCTCGACATTGCGCATCAGCGTCGACTCGGTTATCTCGAGGGTCAGCGCCGCCGGATCCAGACCGCTGTGAGAGAGCGCGTCCTCAACGTCGGCGACGAACTGATCGGTGTCCAGCTGGCGCGCCGAAACGTTGACCGCCATGCCGACCGCGTACCCGGCCTCTCGCCAATCAGCGCCCTGCGCACAAGCACGCTCCAGAACCCACCTACCAATCTCGGTGATGAGCCCCGTCTCCTCGGCCAGCGGGATGAACTGATCCGGTGGAATTATCCCGCGCACCGGATGATTCCAGCGGATCAATGCCTCCACGCCCGTCGGCCTCATATCGCTGAGCGCGAACGTGGGCTGGTAGGCGAGAAAGAGCTGGTCCTTCTCAAGCGCGTCGCGCAGGTCGATCTCCAGCTCCATTCGGTCCTGGATCGTCTCCTGCATGCCGGTCTCGAAGATGACGTGACGATTCTTGCCGTCCCACTTGGCCCGGTACATCGCAACGTCGGCCTCGCGAAGTAGCTCCTCCGCCGAGACTGTCTTTCCAATCGCGATCCCGATGCTCGCCGTGACCGTCACGCGTGTCTGCGCCTCGGGTCCCAGCGCATATGGAGGCTTGAGCGCTTCGAGTAGGCGCTCGGCGACCAGCTCGGGGCCGGTCTCGAGCGAAAGCTCCTCGCAGACCACAACGAACTCGTCGCCGCCCAGGCGTCCCAGCGCATCGGAGCCGCGTACCACTCCATCGAGCCTCGCCGCGACCGCTTGCAGGAGCTGATCGCCGGCTGCATGGCCGAGGGTGTCGTTGATCCCCTTAAAGTTGTCCAGATCAATAAACAGGGCCGCGACGTCCGCCTGGCGGCGAGCGCAGCGCGCGAGCATCTGCTCTGCGCGATCCAGGATCAGCGTCCTGTTCGGCAGGCCTGTCAGCGCGTCGTGGGTCGCCAGGAATCCAAGCTCCTCCTCGCGCCGCGCGAGCTCTTCGTCTGTCCGCTGGCGCTCGGCCTCGAAGCGCTTGGACATCAGAACGAGGCTGGACTCGAGGCTCAGCTGCAGCATGCTCAGGGCTTGGGAGAGTGCCTCGGGTGAGACCTCCAGCTGGGTGGCGTCCTCGCGCAGCGCCTCGGCCATGACGTCCCGCCAGCACAGACAGCGTCTGATCACCTCGTCCAGCGAAGCCGCGCGGTGGGCCGCCAGCTCTCCGAAGATCTGCCAGGCGTCACGACCTGCCTCGCGAGCAACCTCAAGACCCTCTCCGGCGATCCATCGGGCCACGGCTGTCGTGGTGCTCGTGCAGATTCGCTCCAAGCTCTCCTGGACCAGGGCGTCGACGATCTGGCCCGAGTCTATGGTTCGTGCGACCGTCTCCTTGACGACGCCGTCCGCTCGTGCCTTGAGTCTCTCGCCGAGCGGGTGAAGCCCCTCCACCGTCGGCTGCAATACGTCCGGCGGAGCCGGCGAGGCTTGCCTCTCGCTGGCCCCCGGCTGGCGGTATGCCTTCTTGCCTGCCATCTCAGAGACATCGGCGCGGAGCGTGCGCTCCTTGAGGCCTACGGATGAATGCTTAGCCTGGGCTGCCAGCGCTAGGCGCCGCGATGCCAGCGAGCTAAACCTGTTGATCAGGGGCTCGTGAGCACCGTCTCGGCGTGCTCGGCCTCCCGTTCCAGCACAGCGAGCAAAGCGCCGACGACGCGGGCATCGAACTGGGTTCCGGTGCATCGCTCCAGCTCCTCGCGGGCAGCCGCGGGCCCGATCGAGGAGCGGTAGGCCCTGTCGCTGGTCATCGCCTCATAGGCATCAGCCACGGCCAGGATGCGCGCCTCCAGGGGAACCAGCTCGCCTGAGAGCCCGCGTGGATATCCGCGTCCATCCGGGCGCTCGTGATGCGCGCCGACCCATTCGCGCACGTCCTCCAGGCTCGGATGCTCGAGGATCTGCGCGCCTAGCTCCGGATGGCGCATGATCGTCCGGTACTCCTCCTCGGTCAGCTTGCTCGGCTTGTTGAGGATGCTGTCGGGCACGCCCACCTTGCCGACGTCGTGAAGCATTCCGGCCAGGCGCACCCGTTCGATCCGCTGCTGGGGGAGCCCCAGCCCCTGGGCCATCATCGCCGCGTAGCGGCCAACGGTCTCCGAATGACGCGCAGAGCCACTGAAGCGCAGATCGACGGCCTCGGCGAGGTCGAGCACCACGGCGAGGAAGCGCTCGCCGGCAATGTCCCGCGGCTGACCGTCAGGGCGCCGGGCGTCTCTGAGCGCCGGGCTGTGGAGCACGCTGCGGTCATAGCCACTCTGCTTGGCCGCGTAGAGCGCCTCGTCGGCCGCCCGCAGGAGCGACCCGGCCGTCTCGCCATGCTGAGGGAAGCTCGCCACGCCGAAGCTCATGGTCAGCCGGATCAGGTCGGTGCAGAACTCCTTCTCCAGCTCCGAGCGCAGACGCTCGGACAGGAGCAGCGCCGTATGGCCGTCCGTGTCGGGCAAGAGCAGGGCGAACTCCTCGTCGCCGACCCGGGCCACTCCATCGAGCTGGCGACGGCCCTCCTCCAGAACGCGCGCGAGGCGGTGTAGGACCGAATCGCCGACGTTGCTGCCCGCGCGGTCGTTGACTTGCTTGAAGTGGTCCACGTCCCCCACGATCACGGACACATGGGTCTTTCCCCGTCGCGCGCGCTCGAGCTCCAGGTCAAGATGCTCCCGAAAGCCTCGCCTGTTGGAGAGCTTTGTAAGGGGATCGGTGCGGGCTGCGTCATAGAGCCTCGCGATCAGCGACTCGGCCCGCGCACGCATGGAGCCAATCAGGATCGCCGCCACGAGCAGCGTGCCCATCCCCACGAGCCACCACTCTGCGATTCCTTCAGACGGTGGTCTGAGCGCCAACAGGGCACCGTAGGTGAGCCCCGCATAGACGATCTGAACGACCGTCTCCCTCCTCGTCAGGAAGTAGGAGGCGTAGAGGAACACCCACAGATAGAAGAACACCAACGGGCTGGGATTCTGCCCGGAGAAGTACGCCACCCCCGCGATCAGCGTGCTACCCAGCAGCAGCGCAATCGGCAGCACGCGACGGTGAAGCATGCAAGCCCGCCAATACAGGCCAGTGGCGACGACGTAGGCAAAGCCCACGATGACCAGCAGCCCGAGGTCGCTCGCTCGCTTGGAATGCGGGAGCGCGATCGTCAGAAGCGCCAGGGTCGCACCCGCTGCGAACAAGGCCGCAAGAGCCCGAGCCATCACGCCGCGCTCGGACCCGGTGCCGGACGCCGCTGCCGACTCGATGGGTGCGAGATCCTCGCCGCTCACGAACACCGCCATTCCGGTCTGTCGGTCCGATGAGCCGAACTCTTTGAGCACTGGCCGTGGTGTCTGGACGTCTCTTCTACCGGCCATCGCTCAAGCGACGCGGCGGCGCACGCTTGACCAAAGAGGGTCTATTCGATCAGAGCGAAGCGAGGCCGACGCGTTCCCAAGACTCCCGCCATACAGGCTGGGTAACGGAAAACTCGGGCCGGACGCCGGCTACTGCCAGTACCGCTCGACGGTGTTGGGGTCGCGCGCTGCGGCTTGAGCGGGATTGACGCCGGCGTCCCTGAGGGCCCGTCGTTGGCGCAGCAGGTCCCAGCAGACGTCAAGCTCGACCTCAACGGCACGTAGGCGCTCCGCATCGGCCTCAAGTGCGTCGGCGGCGTCGCTCTCCTCGCGGCTGCGCAGCTCGTGCTCCTCTTTGACCAAGCGCTCGATCCGCGCAGCGATACTCTCGTCGCTCATGTCTGGATGCTACGCCTTCATCCGCGAGCGTGTGACCGACGCGAGCCGGCCCACACAGGCGACGGACCGAGCCGCTGACCGGAGCAGATACGATGCGCCTCATGTCCCGTGCGCAAGCGCTCGTCGATGAGATCGCCAGCGAGCTGGCCAGCTGGCCCGGGATCCATATCGAGCGAATCTCGGAGAGTGCCGCGGTCGTGCGTTACGAGCGTCTGGAGCTGGGCGTCCTCGATCGCGAGCGCGGCGAGGCAGAGTTGCGCTTCTCGGACCTTGAGCGCGACGCGTTGGTCGAACACGGCGATGCGGAACCGTCCGATTCGATGCCGGAGAGTGTCAGCCATGGCATCCACGGACCGTCGGACATCACTGCCGTGCTGGAGCTCTTCGACCGCCGCTATCGCGATCTGCGCGGCGAGGACGACCCGTACAGCACCCAAGACCCGGCTTGAGGCTCCCCACGACACGCGGTCGTTGAGCTCCTCGCGCGCCGTCTCTACAGCATGCGTTCGCTAAGCCTCCAGCTCGACTGGCTCGAATAGGCCGATCAGCGTTCGGACGCCGCCCCCGTCGGTGACGAGGATCGCCGTGGGAGCGATCGAACTCGACTCCTCGACGCTGATCGTGCGTGGACTGGAGATGAAGTGCCGCAGCACGACCGGGTAGCGCACACCACGTCCACCGAGTGCGATCTCGAGCACGTCATCCTTCGGGTCGAAGCTGATGGCCTGCAACGGCATGCGCTCAGCGTCGAGCTGATCTCCAACCTGCGTGGCCATGACCTCAATCGTGGCAAGCATCCCCTCGATGCTCGGGGTGAGCGAGTCGAAGTACTCGTGCCATCTATCGGCGTCCAGTTCCTGAGTTGTGGTGCTCATGCGAACTCCCTTGTCGTGCGCTCCAGGCAGAAGGGCGGGTTGTCAGGTCGGTCGCGAACCATAGTTGCGCGGGCCCGTCGTCCTGGCCGTGATCTGTACGCGTCGAACCTAGCATCGGAGACCGCAAACCGTGACCGGAGATTCTCGTCCAGGCGGAGGCCGCTCCGCGCCTCCTCTACCTCTCGCTTGTACCGGTGGGCATCTGCTTCAGGTTCCGGCGCAGGATCGCGTAGGCGATCCCACCACCGGCCAGCGGCACCAGCAGTCCGATCGCTTGATAGAGCAGGACGGCAGCAAGCGCGGCGTTGTGCTCCACGCCGAAGAGGATGAACGCCCCGAGCATGCCTCCGATCGTGCCGATGCCGGCCGGCAGGGGAATCGAACCGCCGAGTGCCCCGATTATGTACGCCATGAGCACGAGCGGGAAGCCGGGTACCGGCTGAGCGTGGACGGCGAAGAAGGCGCTCCAGAGGACCAGCACGTCGAACAGCAGATAGACCACCGCCCCGAGGACTGCCGTGCGGCCACCACGATGGAATAGAAGCCGCTGCGTGTCGTTTACGGCTTCCGAGAGAGCGTTGATCGCGTCGGCCACCCTCGCGTGCTTGGCCGGCTTGCGCTCAGCATCGGCTGCCACGCGACGGGCAATCAGCAGAGCCGCGGCAATCCCCGCGGCGGCGACGACCGCCGGCAGCAGAGTCAACAGGGGGTTGCGCGGGCCGGGCAGGACGCCCGTCGCGAGACCCAGGCCGAACAGGATCAGAGCCAGCCCGTCGACGGCGGTGTTGAGAAAGCTGAGGTTGAACTCACGCTCGGCGATGAGCTTGGAGGGCATTCCGAGGCGGTGCAGGATCCAGGCTCCCACTCCGAGGCCCCCGTAGGAGCCGCCCGGGATGAGCGTCCCCCCTCCCAGCTGTGCCCAGGCTACGCGTGTATCCATTCGCCGGCCTCGGCCCTCGGCGATGAGCAGGTTTTCCGGGTCGACGATCGCGCTCCAGGAGGCGACAAAGCCCATCTCGGAAACGGTCTCGAGCACCAGCGCGCCGAGCACCCACGGCCAGCTGACATGCTCCAGGCTGCTGAGCGCCTGTTCGAGCGTCGGAATCAGCTTGAGGACCAGGTAGGCGGCCAGAAGATAGGCCGCCAGCCTCAGAGCCGCTCTCTGCAGATGCGGCTTCGCGTAGCTCAGGGCTCGACGCGTGTGGTGCGCCTGCGCCGAACCGTGCGACGAAACGGAGACAGCCTCTGTGGCTGAGTCCGCCATCACGCACGCGCGAGGAGTCGGTTCACGTGCTCAACCCGAGCGCCGCACCCGTGAAGTTGGCCCTGACCTTTGACATGCCCATCGCCTCCGCGCCTTGAAGAAGATGGCGCTTAGCGCCTCCGAGGGATTATTTTCCCTGTTGGTCGGCGTCGCGACAACGGCGCGCGGATGATCGTCCGATCAGCCCCGACCAACGCGCGATCAGCTCGCGCAGCTACGGCTTCAACCCATCGGACGGTTGGGAGCCGGCCCGTTCATCGGCTCCTCCGGCGCTCCAGGTAGTTGGCGCTAGCAGCGATGCTCCGCTCGACGTGAGCTCGCGCATCGCTCAGCCGGCTGTCCTCGTAGCGCCTCAGGGCGGCGGCGGGATCGCTGCGTGACTGCAGCGCCGTGGCGAGCGCCGCCGCGTCGTAGAGGCCCTGGCGAAAACCCCCGCCGACCATCGGGCTGGCTGCGTGTGCGGCGTCGCCGGCGAGCGCGATCCGCCCGTTGACGAGGCGCTCGGGCAAGTACTGCGCGACAGGCGTCGCGAACAGGAGCGAGTCTCGCAACGCGACGTCCATCGCCTCTCGCCACGGCGTCGGCCAGTTCTGCTCGGAGACGATCCGCAGCTCCTCGCGCAGCTCGATGGGCACATCAGCGGCGGCGAGCGAGCCGTGGACGGTGGAGCCCTCCAGTAGTCCGCTCGCGGTGAGCAACTCGCTGCGGGCCGGGTCGTACCAGACCATGTTCAGGCGTCTGTGCCCGCGCGTTGCTCCGCCGTCCGCGCCCGGGACGGGGTAGGTCACGAGCCGATAGGGCCCGGAGTAGTGCTCGCGCGATGGCTCGTCCTGTACTGGCAGGATGTCGGCAGGCAGGTCGCTCTCGGGGACCATCGCGCGCCACAGCAGAAAGCCGGCGTAGACAGCGTCCGCGTGCTTGGGCGTCACCGAGCGGCGGACGGTGCTGCGCGTGCCGTCTGCACCGACCACCACGTCGGCCTCGTAGCGGACGCCGTCCACGAGCTGCGCCCAACCATCACCGGCATCGACTACCTCCGAGCTGCGTCGCAGCTCGATCCCGCCGACACGCCGTGCGTGTTCCTCGAGCCAGTCGGCGAGCAGCGGCCACGCCGTCGTCGCGCGGTCCGTCCCCCAGCACACGGGCGGGCTCTCGCGCAGGCCGGTCACCGCGGCGATCAGCCCGACGTCCACGCCCAGGCCGCCACCGCCCTCGTATCGGCCTCTCGGGGTGCGCTCGAGGACCGTCACGTGGGCTCCGCGACCAGCGAGCGCGATCGCGCTGCAGAGCCCCACCAGCGATCCGCCGACGATGAGCACGCGCGCGTCATGGGCGGCTATATCGCTCACCCGGCTCGGTCAGCGGAGACGGCCGTCACAACGTAAGGCCTCCTTCGATCTCGGCGACGTCCTCGTCAGTGAGCTGTAGGTTGGCCGCGGTGAGGATCGGGTCGACCTGGTCGGGGCGACGGAAGCCGACGATCGCGCCATCTACTGCCGGGTT
The DNA here is from genome assembly GCA_963761355.1 of uncultured Solirubrobacteraceae bacterium. Classification (GTDB taxonomy): domain Bacteria; phylum Actinomycetota; class Thermoleophilia; order Solirubrobacterales; family Solirubrobacteraceae; genus Palsa-744. The sequence goes on along the minus strand of CAVXHC010000017.1, from coordinate 107,638 downwards.
GCGCAGCGTCCAGGCGACCGCGATCGCGCCCGGCACGGTGTCGTGGCGCTCGGCGACCGCCTTGAGGCGCTCGACCAGTTCGAGGTTCCGCGACAGCGCCGGCTCGTTGAAGCGCGCGTCGCGTTTGCGCCAGTCATCCTCGGGCATGTTTTCGACGCGCTCGCGGGTCATCCCGCCGCTCAGAATCCCCGACCCCATAGGCGAGTAGACGATCACGCCGATCCCCTCCCGCTCGGCGAACGGCAACAGCTCGCGCTCGCCATCGCGCTCGATCAGCGAGTACTGCGGCTGCAGCGTCTCCACGGGGGCGATCTGCTGGGCCTGACGCAGTTGCTCGACGTCGAAGTTGGATACGCCGATGTGGCGCACGAGGCCTTGCTGCTTGAGCTCGGCGAGCGCCGCCCATCCCTCCTCGATGTCGGCCGCGGGAATCGGCCAGTGGATCTGGTAGAGGTCGATCGCCTCGAGGCCGAGCCGCTGCAGGCTGTGCTCGGCCTCGCGCAGGATCGAGTCGCGCTTGAGGCTGTGCACCACCCGGCGGCCGGGGCCTTCAAGCAGCGAGCACTTCGTGAACACGTATGGCCGCTCGGCGAGCCCTTCCACGGCGCGGCCGACGGTCTGCTCGGAGCGACCGAAGCCGTAGGCGGCCGCGGTGTCGATCCAGTTGATTCCCTGCTCGAGCGCACGGTGGATCGCTGCGATCGACTGCTCATCGTCCTGCGGACCCCAGCCGAACTCCCAGTCGCCGCCGCCGATCGCCCACGCACCGAAGCCGAGACGGGTGATCTCGAGGCCGGTGTTCCCGAGCTGCGTAGTCATGAGCTGTGTCGCGGGCATTTTGAACCTCCTGAGTGTTTGGGGGCTGAAGACGTCGTACGATCGATTCGATCAAGCATCCGCGAGGCGGTCGGTACCGGGGTACGCGAGTGCGCCCATCGTGATCACGTTGCCCCGTCGAGCTCGTAGATGGCCGCCAGGTCCTGATCGCCGAGAGCGTGGCTTGCGGCCTGGAAGCGCTCGAGAACCACGTCCAGCAGTGGCATCGTGAACCGGGAGCTCTGCTCGACCTCGCGCACAAGCTGCAGATCCTTGACGGCGAGACGGACCGGAAAGCCAGCCGGATACTCGTGACGGCGCATCTCATCCAGCTTCTGCAGCGCATAGCCACCGCCCAGCGGCCCGCCGTCGAGTAGCGCGACGAATTGCTGCTGATCCAGTCCCATTGCTTCGCAGAGGCGCATCGACTCGGCGAGTGCGGCGACAATGCTGATCATCCAGTGATTGGCAGCCAACTTCAGCCGCGAGCCCATACCCGCCTCCCCGACCCAGAGCACCCGCGATGCCAGCGCCCCAAAGATCGGTTCGACTGCGGCGCGCGCGGAGGCAGGTCCAGAGGCAAGTATGGTCAGCTGACCATCCTCCGCGGGATGCGTGCTGCCAGATACGGGCGCGTCAACGAGCGTGATCCCGTGCGTTTCGGCCAGGTGCGTCAGCTGGTCCGCCTCGGCCGCGCCGACGCTGCTCATCTGCAGCCACACTGTGCCCGCCGGCCAATCCTCGAGCAGCGGCCCAACCACATCGAGGACGATCGCGGCCGTTGGCAGCATGGTGATCACACTCGCGGCGCCGCTCACTACCTCGCTGGGCCCTTTGGCGGGCTTGCCGCCGCGCCCTTCAAGATCACGCAGGTGCTCGGGATCGCGGTCCCATGCGACGACCGTGATGTCCTGCTCCAGAAGCCGATGCGCCATCGCGGAACCCATCAGCCCGACACCCAACAGCCCCACGCCAGCCTTCTCCTGGTCGGCCTTCGCATTCGCTTGAACTCCGAGGCCTCGAGTCGTCTCATCCGGCACCTCGTCTGCGTTTCCAGTGGAACTAGTGGCGGTTTCAGCGTTCATGGCTCACCCCTTCGGTGCTCGCTTGATCGTTATCTGCGGCGAGGCGCCTGCCTCATCTCACCGGCCAGGGTCGCGCGCGCTGATGAATGAGAGAGCCATGAGGGCTCACGCCGCGCCAGTCGGACATCGACCCCGCGCGACCGCCCCGCGGGCGGTCATTCTACGACTTCAGAAGCCCTTCGACAGCCGCATCGAACGACGTCGTGTCGGTCGGGGCGAACGTCGTCATCGCGCCCGCCGTCCTGCCGATCAAGAACGACGGAGTGCCGTTGAGGCCAGCGCTCTCGGCGACGCGGGCGTCTGCGGCGATTTCGCCGGCTAGTTTCGGATTACTGCGAGCGCGGTTCCACTGCGAGAGGTTCAGGTCCGGGACCTCGCTGGCGATTCCCTGCAGGAACCTGTCGGTGACGTAGCCCGAGCCCTCCTCTCCCTGCTCGCGGTAGAAGGTCTCGATGAAGTGCCACGCCCTTTCCTGCTCACCCGCCGCGAGCGCCGCCACCTGCTGAGCCACGAACACTTCGGGCTCGCGCGTCGCGGTCTCCAACGCGTGGTACTCGATCCGAAGATCGCCGGCGCGCACCCACCGCTCGATCATCGCGGGCAGCACCTCGAGCGTGAAGTCCCTGCAGAAAGGGCACTCCAGGTCACCGAAGTACTGAAGGGTCACCGGGGCAGTCGCTGAGCCGAGCGCGTTCGCGCTCTGCGGGATGTTCGCCAGAAGGGCGTCCGTCTCTTGTTGGCCTTCCGTCGGAGCCATCCGTCGGAACCTAGCAGCAGACAGCATTCGAGGAATCATGGCGTCCTCAGCGTTCCCGCGACGGCCATCAATCCCATTGCGCGGTGCCACGCTAAAGTCGCCACTCGCTCCTGCCGACACCGGGTCATAGGTAATCAAAGGAGTGGTTCGATGGATGCGTCAGAGCGCAAGCAGCGGTTGAAGCAACCGGCAGCCAGGGACGAGAAGCTGATTGGGGCGGAGGCCAAGGCGCACGAGGGGCTGTACGACGCATCGGTCGCGACCCTTGGCCGAATGAACCCGACCGAGGCCTGCATCGTCGCAAACGCGGCGTTGTTCGTCCTTGCCAGAGAAGCAGACGAGGACGTGATCCCCGCCACGAAGCAATGGAAAGAGCTGATGGTTTCCATCGCCTGGGCCATATCCACGATCGACCCGCTCGTGAACGGCGACATTGCGGAGGCCGTGAGCACTCCGGCGCGTCTGCGCCTGATCAAGCCCGAAGAGACCCTGAGCACCGCCTCGAACGGGAATCCCAGCGTCAGCTCCTAGGCAGGTTGGTTCGCTCGTTGAGCGACCTATGGGAGCTTGTGGTGCCTCAGGCCGCGAGCGCCGTGCGGGGATCTCCGGCGAGCGACGCCCTCACGAACGCGTGGACGACGGCCGCGTCGAACTCTGTGCCGGCGCACTGCCACAGCTCGCGACAGGCAGACTCGTGATCGCGCCCGGAACCGTACGGGCGATCGTCGGTCATCGCCATATATGCATCGATCACCGCCAGGATCCGCGCCTGATACGGAATTTCTGCGCCCACCAGACCGCGCGGATAGCCGTCGCCGTCGGGTCGCTCACGGTGGCATAGGACCCACTCGCGGATATCGTCCAAGCCGCTCGAGTTGCCAAGCAGCGCGGCCCCGATTTCGGGCTGACGGCGAACCGCGATGCGCTCCTCGTCAGTGAGCGGACCCCGTTTATTGACGATCTCAGGCGAGATCTGATCGCGCCCCATCGCGCACACGAGCGCCGCGAAGCGAACCCGCGCGAACTGCATCTCGCTCAGCCCCAGCGCGTGGCCCGTGAGGCCGGCCAGGTTCCCGACCAGCATTCGCGGGTGGGGAGAGTATCCGATCCTCCCCATGCGCGCGCGCTCGGCTCCGCAACGGTCGCACACCATCACCATCTGCAGCTCCCTCGACTCGGGCAGGTAGCGCATCCTTCCGCTGTGAAATCCCGAGTGATCGCAGGCCATGACCGGGTTATCGGCCGCAGGCCGGCTTGCCACACAAACTTCTGCGCGCGCCGATGTGTCGGCGCACTCGCGTCAGGACTCGCTCTCGCCGAGACTCTGAGGCGAACAGGCGCCCGTCATCGCGGTTCGATGCCCGAGTCGGGTCTCCGGCGAGCGCCGAGCGCTACGCGCCGGGCGTGTTCGAGCCCGGGGAAGGCGTGCCGGACGCGGACTCCGAGCGCGTTGGGGCGGGGCGCGCGGCGAGGCCCGGCGTGGTGTGCAGAGCGTCACCAGCGGCCTCGGCGGCGGCGCGATTCTCCTCGCTGACGGCCAGCCAGATCTCCTCGCGATAGACGGGAATACCCTCGGGTGCGGCTACCCCGACGCGAACAGTCTGCCCGCTGACATCCAAAATGGTGACGAGAACCTCGCCGCCGATCACGACGCGCTCTCCCGGACGACGCGTCAGGATCAGCATGTGTCGACAGTATGGCGCATCAGGACCCGCATCCGCGCCGGATCCCTGAGCTGCGCGGCGCAGGAACCGCTCTCAGCGAGGCTCACGGGCGAATGCGAAAAGCTGCGCCTTCAGCTCGGCACCGGGAGCTGTGTTCAAGACCTGATGCCCCCTGCCGTCCCAGATCACGATCGGGGCACGCAGGTTGACGACGATGTCGCTCGGGTCCGGCGCGGCACGCACGGTGACATAGAGCTGGGCCGCGGAGGGGTCCTCGGCGCCGATCAGGTCGCGGTCCTCATCGGAGATCTCGAATGCGAACGCGCGGAAGAACTCGCGAGGGTCGACGATCGGCAGCGCGAGACCCCCATCATCGAGCGAATGCAGCCACCGGAAGCCGGTCCCCGGGTTGATGTCAAGCACGGTGTACTGGCGACTGTCCAATCCGATCAGGCCGTGCGGGAACTCGATCACGGCATCGCGCTCGACGCTCAGGCTACCGAAGCGCGAGCTCTGGATGACGGTCGCTGACCCGGCCGCATCCTCACCGCCGGGTGGCGGCGCAGCCTGCTGCGGGGTTGTCGGTTCTATGGGCGAACTGTCGGTCATGTGGCTGGTCTATGCGGTGGGATCTCGAAGGCTAGCGCGAGCGAAAGCTGGACGGTATTCGACGGCCACGGTATTTCCGGAGAGACTGAATCACCCGAGGAATTCAAGCAGGGACTTTTCCTGGACGATCGAGGCACCGGCACGCAGGGCGGCATCGTAGGCGGCCTGCTGATTTGAGAATTCGATCGAGACCTGTGCAAAGTTGGCGTCTTCCACGCCGGAGAGCTGGGTGGCGGTGGTGGAGCGCAGACTCTGGATGCGGTTTTCCGCGGTCTTGAGCTGGTCAATCGCCGAGCCTACATTGGCCTGGAGACTCGTCAGTGCCCCGAGGTTCGTGTCGAGGCTCGCGAGGTCTTTGCCGCCGATCGCCTGCACAGCGGCAGGGGTGCCTTCGTGGAGGTTTTCGACGATCGTCCGGAGCGTGTCGAGGAGCTTGCCGTCATTTGCAGGCTGACCTTCACCGAGCACCGAGGAGAGCGGCGCGTTCACCTGGACCGAGACGCCGGGGCCCACGGTGCGTGACACGGCTTCGCTATTGCCGCCGTAGGCATCGTTTTCACCCTGCGCGTAGGGAGGAACGTTCGTAGCCGTGCCCGAGAAGACATACTGACCGGCGTACTGGACGTTTGCGTCCTGCTTGACGCTTTCGGTCAGCTGCTTGATCTCTTCGGCAATATCGTCGAGGTCGGACTGGTTCTCGACTCCGTTCGCGGCCTGTAGGACGAGCTCACGCACGCGTTGCGTGACTTCGCCGACGTTGGAGAGAGTGGTGCTCGCCGTCTGCAGCCAGGCGACCCCGTCATTTGCGCTGTTTTCGTAGGTCGTCAGTCCGTCGAGCGTGCTCTGCAGCGCGATCTGGCGGCTCGCGCCTACCGGGTCATCAGAGGGTTCGAGCAGCGACTTGCCGGAGGAGAGCTCGCTCTGAGAACGGTCCATGGCGGCCTGGGCGCTGTTGATGTCGGCAAGCGTGGAGGCGATTACCATGTCGTTGGTGATGCGGGTGCTCATCACATCCCCGTCGATCCCGTGTGTTCGATCAGTGTTCCGAGCATTTCGTCCATCGAGGTGATCGCGCGAGCTGAGGCCTCGTAACCGCGCTGGAAGGTGATCAGGTTCGTCATTTCTTCATCGAGCGATACGCCCGAGACGCTCTCGCGCTGCTGGTTGATCGCTGTCAGGACGGCCTGCGAGTTGGCCTGATTGCTCTGCGCACTCTGCACGTCGCTGCCGACCTGCGCGATCAGCGCGGCGTAGCGCTGTTCAGCGGTTCCGCCGCGTAGATTGGCTATCCCCTGTGCGACTTCGTTGCCGCCGAAGGAGCCTTTCGCGGAGGTCTGCACTTCGGACGGTTTTACCGCCACCGCGATCGTCGCGGCGGTCGTGCCGGTGAAGAATGGGGTCGTGGTGTGCAGCGCGTTCACCGATTCGGCGAGCGATGCGGCGACGCCGTCGAGCGACGCCTGGTAATGCGCCAGCGCCCCTTCGGGACCGGACAGCTCGAGCAACGTGCCAAGCGTGCCCCCGGCCGCGGGGCTGAGGACCTGGGGCCAGGTGACCTGCGAGCCCCGTACGAGAGGTTCAGCAGCGTCACCGAAGGAGACGGTGTCGGTGCCGTCAGCTTCCTTGACCACGGTGACGTTGGCCAGTTCGGAGAGCTTGTCGAGCAACAGGTCGCGCCTGTCTTCCAGGTCGTTGGGCTGCTGTTTGGCCTGCAGCGAGAGCTTGATCTGTTGATTGAGCTCGGCGATCTGATTCGCGTCGCCCTGGACTTCGCCGCTCGGGCCGACGATCGCCGCGTACTGCTGCGCGGCCTGCCCCTTGATCGTCTGCAGCTGGGAGCTGACCTGGTTGAGGGTGTCGGCGAGCTCGGTCCCGGCGCTCACAACGGCGACCTTCGCGGCTTCGCTGGAAGGGGCGTTGGCGAGTTCACCCCATGCGCTCCAGAAGGTCGACATCTGGCTCGCGATGCCGGCGTTCGAGGGTTCGTCGAATGCGCTCTGAGCCTGCTGGAGCTCGTTTGCCTGCGTCGTGGCGGATCCGAGCTCGGAGTTCTGCGCGCGGTATTGCGCGTCTAGGTAGCTGTTGCGGATGCGCGTGTAGGTGGCGACGCTGACCCCGGTTCCAAGCTGACCGCCTTCGCCGGTGGTGGGCGATAGCGCCGGGATCCGCATCGGTTCGTTGGTCTGCAGGACGGCCACCTGCCGGGAATAGCCTTCCGTGTTGGCGTTGGAGATGTTTTGGCCGGTGAGGTCGATCGCCTGCTGCTCGGCGAGCAGCCCGGAGAGCGCCGTCTGGAGTCCTTGCAATGTGGGAATCGACATTGTCCGTCTCGCCGTCAGGCCTGCAGGTCCAGGAGATGGAGCGCACCGTGCTGGCGCGCGCGGCCCTCTGATGAGCTCGTGCGGCGCGGGTCATAGCCGTGGACCCCACCGTCCAGCGCGAGCGACTTCATCAGGTGATCCAGGAAGGACAGCTCGATCTGCATTATCGCCCGGTTGCAGGAGTGCTCGCGGCGCAGCTCGTTGATCAGGCCGCGCAGCTCAGCGCTGCGCAGATCGGCGAGTTGAGCCCCTGCCGGGTCCATGATCTCGCGCAGCAGCGTCAGGGTTACGAGCCCGGCGGGCACCCCCAGGCGGGCGCCGGCACGTTCGAGCAGCAACGAGCGCTCGTGCTCGATCTGTTGGCGGCGGGTGAGCTCCCCATGTAGAAGACCGGCGAGCCTCACAACCGTGTGAACGTCGCGCGAGCGAATCGCGACGCCCTGCTCGAGCACGACCCCGAGCAGTCGCTGCACGGAGCTTATCTGCGCGTCGAGGTGAGCCAACACGACCGCGGTCAGCGACTCGCCCGTCTCAAGCGCATCGGGCAGCACCGGAGTTGGCGCAGACGAGCTCACGCCGAGGTCCCGCCGGTTCCACCGCCGCTGCTCGGCGGGACAGTGCCAGAGATGTCCGTGGAGGGCGCTGCCGTCACCCCGCCCTGAGTGGATGCGCCCGTCGCAGCTCCGCCGGTGACCGTCGCGCCCGCTTGCGGCCTGCCGGCGGCGGCGGGGTCGAGCGTGTTCATCAGCTGCGTCGCAAGGCCGATGCCGCCCTCGCGCATGATGCCTTCGGTGAGGGCCTGCGGCATGAGTGTCTGGAGCTCGCCGCCGCCGGCCGCAGGCGAGGCGCCTTCTGCTTCTTCTTCTTCACCGGCGCCGCCGGCTCCTTCGCCGCCGAGCCCGTCGCCCTGTGCGAGCGCCTGGGAGAGCTGCTGCAGAAGCATCTCTTCAAAACCCTGGGCTGTCGCGTACGCCTGCTTGGCGGCCGATGATCCTTCGCGCACTGCGGCCGGAGCCCGCGTCTCGCTCGCGATCGGGAGAGAAGGCTCACCAGGAACCGCAAGCAGCGGGCTGGCGGCGGCGATCGATGTGGGAGCGCTCATGACACCAGCTGGTTGGCAATCGACATCATCTGATCTTCGGTCTGGATCGCGCTGCTCTCGAGCTGATAGCTGCGCTGGGTGTTGACCAGCTGCACCATCTCGGTGGCCGTGTTCACATTGGAGGCCTCGAGCGCGCTCTGGTGGATCGTGCCCCCGTCGCCGGCTCGCGCGGGACCGCTCGCCGCGGTCGTCGAGTACAGACCGGCGCCGTCGGCGAGCAGATGGTCGGGCGATGGAACGCTCACGAGCGTGACCTTGCCGAGCACGCGTCCGCGCGAGTCGGTCACGCTGCCATCCGGCGAGATCGTCACGTCAGCGGGCGCGACTCCCGCCGGGAGAGTGATCGGTGGATCGAGCAGATCGCCCTGGGAGGTAGTCAACTGGCCGCGCGCGTCGAGCTGGAAGGCGCCACCGCGGGTCAGTGCGATCGTGCCGTCGGGGCGCTTGACGGTGAAGAAGCCGCTACCTTCGATCGCGAGGTCCAGCGGGTTGGTGGTGCCCTGGATCGCACCCTGGCTCTGGTTTCGCCCGATCACTTCGGCGGCCGCGCCGGCGCCGGCGGTCGTCGCGGTGCCGGCTTGGTTGACCTGGCTGTAGAGCAGGTCGCGGAAACCGACCCGCTCCGCCTTGTAACCGGTCGTCGAGCCGTTTGCCAGGTCGCTGCTGATTGCGTCGAGCTGCTGCTGCTGGGCCGCCATGCCGGAGGCCGCGGCGTACATGCCTTCGAACATCTCCTCGTCCCTCCCCTCAGCTGCCGTTCAGCGAGCCGACCTGTGTGGAGGCGGCCTGCAATGTCTGGTTGATCGCCTGTATCGCCTGCTGGCCCGATTGGAAGCTGCGCAGCGAGCTGATCATTTCGACCATGACCGTCGACGGATTGACGCCCGATTCCTCGAGCACACCCTGACGGACGCTGCCCGACCCGGCTCCGGCGGCGACACCTGCGAAGAGGTTTTCCCCCTGCTTGACGGCCGCGGGGACGTTGAAGACGCCGAGTGCGCTCGCCGGCACGGTGCCGTCGGCTTCCACCTTGATCGGGGCGCCGTTCTGGGCGAGGACGTTCTCGCCCGCGCCGTCGACCAGCAATCCCTGCGCGGAGGTCGTGAACTGGCCATCGCGCGTGTAGCGCACGCCCTGCGGCGTCTGGACCGCGAAGAAGCCCGTGCCGACAATCCCGAAGTCGAGCGGTTCATTGGTGCTCTGCATCCCCGCCGGCGTCATGTCGGTATAGCTCTTGCCGAGCGAGACCCCCGTATTCAGCGAGCCGATCGGCTTGCCGGTGACGGTGTTGTCGAGCAGGATCTCGCCGAAGCTGTGCACCGGCGTGGCGTCCGCCTTGTAGCCCGGCGTTGAAGCATTTGCGAGATCGTTGGAGAGCTGATCCTGGCGGGCCTGCGATGCGACCATGCCCGAAGCAGCTATGAAGAGGCCGAGATCCATCTCAGCGCGGGTGATCGCCCGCGCTGGTTGATTCTTTAGCTATCCGACCATCCTCAACAGCGCCTCGTCGTTCTTCAGGCACTCGCGCAGGCGACCGCGCAGTTCGGCATGGATCTGGGAGACGCGGCTCTCTGAGACCCCCAGCCGGTTTCCGATGTCGCGCAGGGCAGCGCCCTCGACATACAGCAGCACCGCCACCTGACGCTCGCGGTCCGGCAGCCGCGTGAAGGCCTCGCGAAAGCGTTCCTTCGCGGCGCTGCGTTCCGCACTGAGCGCCGGGTCACACGTCTCATCGTGGCTCTCGAGATTATCGATGCGCTCGACCGTCGAGCTGTCCTCGGCGCGGATCGTCTTGTTCAGCGAACCGACCCGGGCGACCGCCAGCTCGTCGATGCGCGCCCCGAGCTCCGCTGAGCTCATCCCGGCCGCCGCGGCGAGCTCGCCGCGCGTCGGTTCGCGCTCGTGCTCGGCGAGGAAGCTCTTGCGCGCACTCTTGATCGTGCGCTCGGCACGACGCAGCGAGCGCGGCGCCCAATCGTGGCGGCGGAGCTCATCGAGCACGGCGCCGTGAATGCGGGTCCATGCATATTGCTCGAGCGTCGCACCCCGCTTCGGGTCGTAGCGCTCGATCGAGCGAATCAGGGCCTCCATTCCGCATGAGAGGAAGTCGTCGACCTCGCACTGCGCCGGGACCTCACGTATCTTGCGATACACGATGTAGCGCACCATCGGAGTGAATGTGAAGATCAACCGATCTCTCACCTTCATGTCCCCGCCACGCTTGTATTCCTTCCACAAAGACAGCACCTCCGTGGCCGACATCCTGGCGGTCTGCTGCTCGATGATTGTCATTTACCGCTCCGACTCTCGAGGGATTGATGGTCGCCTCCGTGTCGACCCGGGTCCTCATCCTCAGCCCCCGGAGCGTCCGTTTTCGATGGAGACCCGACGCTCATCGGAGGGTTGATCGGTCTGCCTTGAGTTTCAGAGGAGAGCTCTCGACGATCGTGTCAGTGACAGCTCTAAACCTCCTGCTCTCGCTGGCCGAACGGCCACCCCACGTTCGATTGACAAAACGTCCGCGCCGCGGTCAGCCGGCGTCGCGCAGCGGAGTCTCGGCAGTGCCGGCGTGCTGTCGATCGAGGGTGCAGCGAGGACATCGAGACGGGCCCCGCAGCGGCTCAAAGATGCACGGGCGCGGTCGATCACCGAAGGCAGATGCTGACCAACAACACAGCTCCCTAAAGTTCTTGCGCGTGTCTGCCGATTACGATCACGAAACCAAGAGCGAGCGGCCCATGGATGGGACCGCTGGAAATGCTTTCAGGAGGAAAGCCGATATGAGCTCGCCAATTGTTCCTACGCAGAGCAGCACCGGCGCCGGACCGGCGCTTCCGGGCGCTCCGGATGACCCAAAACCCCTAGCCGCCCGCGAGGCCTCTGCCACCGGCTGGGTCAGTCAGCTTGAGTCCGCGCTCTCCCAGCAGCAACCAGCGGATGGCCCTCCGGCGGAGGTGCTCGATCGGATGGCGCAGGCCGCGCGGACCTATGAGCGCCTCAGCGCTCAGGGCCGCGAGTTGCGCTTTGTGCACGATGAAGCCAGCGGCTCCACCGTAGTCGAGGTGCACGACGGCGATGGCAACGTCCTCAAACAGCTGTCGCTCGCCGAAGCATGCGACATCGCCGACGGCGCGCCGCTCGACTAGGAGAAGCTGCGATGACCACTGCGATCGGCACCGCATCTTCCGCGAATGCGCCGCTGAACATCACGGGGCTCGCCTCCGGTCTGAACACCAACGAAATCATCACAGCGCTGCTCGCCGCCGAACGCGAGCCGGTCACGCGGCTGACCAACAAGCAGACGGCACTCGAGGGTCAGAGCGCACAGCTTCAGTCGATCCAGAGCAATCTCACCGAACTCAGCTTCTCGGCGCAGGAACTCGGCTCGCCGGTGACGTTCAACACGACACAGTCGGTCGAGTCCAGCAACCCCACGCAGATCACCGCCGCGAACAGCAACGGCGCGGCGATCGGCGGCTATGAGGTCGAAGTCAGCCAGCTCGCCAACTCGGCGCAGCGTACGTTCACGTTCAAAAGCCCCGTCGCCGCAGAAACCATCACGATCGATGGCGAGGAAATCCACCTCGCCGCCAACGCGAGCATCCAGACGCTCGCTGAAACCATCACCGCGAACTCAACAACCGTCTTTGCTGCGGCGCTCGAAGGTGAAACGCTGATCCTCTCCACGCGCACGACCGGGGCCACCGGCCCCGGTTTCATCCAGGTCGAAGACGGCGGTGAAACGCTCGTCGAACAGGCCGGACTCGCCAAAGAAGGGAAGAATGCCGAATACAGCGTGGACGGCGTCGCCGCCAGCTCCAGCTCGAACACCGTGACGAGCGCGATCCCCGGCGTGACGCTGAGCCTCAAGGCGCTGACGACGACCACGGGCCCGGTGACGATCGACGTACAGGCTCCAGCGGTCAATACGAGCGCGATCGTCGCCCAGGTTCAATCCTTCGTCAAGCTCTACAACTCCGCGATCAGCGCGATCGAGAAGCAGCTGAACACGAAGCCACCGAGCAATCCCCAGGGCAAGGAAGAACTGCAGAGCGGAACGCTGTTTGGTGACTCCGAGCTGATGGGGACGCTGGACAGCCTACGCCAGGGCATGTACGAACCACTCGAAGGCCTGGCGAGCGACATGTCGAGCCCAGCGGACATCGGCATCAGCACCGGCGCCGCCAACGGCTCACACAAAGTCTCGCAATCCTCGGTGGAAGGGCAGCTTCAGCTCAACACGGCCGAACTGGAAAACGCACTGCAGACCAACCCGAGCGGCGTCGAGCAGATGCTCGCCAAGTGGTCCACGGGGTTCCAGGCGGTCGTCAACGCCGAGGCGCTCCCCGGCGGCAATCTCGAAGCAAGGATCAACGGCGACAGCGAACAGGTCGCCGAAATGAACAGCCAGATCAGCTTCATGAACGAAACCATCGCCCTGCGCGAGAAGACCCTCCAGGAGCAGTACGCGGCGATGGAAGCGGCGATTGCCCAGAGTCAGGCGGTGGGCAACTGGCTGAGCTCGCAGATCGCATCGCTCACTCGAAGCTCCACCAGCGGGACGTCCACAACCGCCCTTTAGGCTGCCGACCGCGCTCCGCGTGCCGGCCCTTCAGCTCCGTCGGCCCCTCGGCGCCGGCAGCCACGAGCCGGAGCTCTGCGTGACGGCGCAGGATCGCGGCTCAAATCTGCGCTCACTCGACCGATTACCCGGTTCAGTTCGAGTCCGTCGATGAACGATCGATCGAGGAGCGCGATGACCCAACTGAGCCCATTACCGGACGCCTATCGCGAGAACATCGTGCTATCGGCGACGCCGACGCAGCTCGTCGTGATGCTCTACGACGGCGCGCGCCGCTTCCTGAGACAGGCCGCCGCCGCGATGCGGGCGAAAGAGATCGAACGCGCCCACTACGCGCTGCGACACGCCGAGCTGATCATCGCCCACCTCGACGGCGTGCTCGACGACGATCAGGGCGAAGACATCGCCGAGCAACTTCACAGGATCTACCGCTTCTGCCTGGCTCACCTCAGCCAGGGCCGTCTGCACCAAGACGCGGCCAAGCTCGAGCAGGTCGGCGATCTGCTCGGCGACCTGCGCGGATCGTGGGCGGAGCTCGCGCGCCGGTGAGACAGGTGGAGCGCTTACTTCAAACGGCGCCGTGCGTCCGAACGAGGCACCCCCGGTGAGCGCCTCCGAGACGTGCGACACCCGCCAGCTCGACCCCTATGAGGCGATCCTCGAGCTGGCTCAACGCGAGCTCGAGCTGGCCGGCGACGGGCGCATCGAAGATCTACGCGCGCTCACCGAGGAGTGGAACCAGCTCACGGCCGGGCTCCCCGCCCGTCCGCCCGAGTACGCGCGCAGGCCGCTCGAACGTGCCGCCGCTCTACATCACCGCACCAACGTGACGCTTCACCGGCTGTCGGAGGCGATGCTCTGCGACATCCGCGCGACCGCCCGTGCCGGCCGCGCCGCGCGTGGCTACGCCGGCGAGACTCACCGCCGCATCAGGCGGGTCGATCAGACGGCCTGAGCCGGACGCTAAAGCCCGCGCTCGCCTGGCCGATTACTCGAGATGACCGGGCGCAGTCCCGGGTCAGCGACCCTCACGGATGAGGGTCGGGGTCGTCCAAGGAGGGCGCAAACCGTACCGATTCCCCACCCAAATGTTCCTGGCCGACACCACCCAGCTTGCACTCCAGACCGCGATGCGTGGCACCTGGATGCGCCAGACACTGATCAGCAACAACATCGCCAACGCAAATACCCCCGGCTACCAGCGCGAGACGCTGAACTTCGGCGGGGCGATGCGTGCAGCCCTCGCCAACGGCGAATCCCCGAGCCAGGTCGCGCTGCATCCCGAAGTCCAGTCGGCGGCCGCCGGCCCCGAAGGCAACGGGGTGTCGATCGACCAGGAATCCGCGCTGGCATCCGAGAACGGCCTCGAATACGAGGCGGACGTGCACGTGATGCAGGCCCGCGACGAAATCCTGCGCTCGGCGATGGGTCTCTGATGGGGTTGTTCGACGCCATCGAAATCGCCGGCAGCGGACTCACCGCCGAACGCGTTCGAATGGACGTGACCTCGGAGAACCTTGCCAACGCCCAGACCACCCGCACGGCCAACGGCCAGCCCTACCAGCGCCAGGAGGTTGTGCTGGCCCAGAACGGCACGCCGGCCGACTTCGGCTCCGCGCTCGCGGGTGCGCAATCCGAACAGGGACCGCCCGGTGGCGTCGAGGTCAACGGAATCGTCGCCGACAAGACTCCCGACCAGCTCGTGTACGACCCCGGCAGCCCCGAAGCCAACTCGCAGGGCTACGTGACGATGCCCAACGTCAACACCGTCACCGAAATGGTGGACCTGATCTCCGAGTCGCGCTCCTACCAATCAGACGTGACGGCGATGCAGACGTCCAAGTCGATGTTCACCGCGACGCTGGAACTGCTCAAGTGAGCGAACGGAGCCTCACGTGACGATCCCCGCGATCAGTAGCGTCAGCTCGATCCTGCCGTCGAGCTCGCTCGGCGCCGGCGGCGCGAGCGAACAGTCACTGAATCTCGCAGAACACGCCGCTGGACTGAGTGAACCCGCGTCCGCCTCAGCCCCGGCCGGTGGCGGCTCAAACGAACTGGCCGCGGGTAACGTTGAAGCGACGAGCGGCCTTGAACCGAGCAGCGGCGTCGAAGCCGGCGCCGGCGCGAGTGCCGGCGGCTTCGGCGGCGCTCTGACGAACGCCATCTCCTCCCTGGAGCAGACCCAGCGGAACGCCAGTACCGCCAGCCAGGCGCTCGCCTCCGGAACCCTCAGCGATCCCGAGAGCGCCGTGGTGACCGTCGACGAAGCACAGCTCGCGATGCAGCTGGCCTCTCAGATTCGCACGAAGGCCACCGAAGCGGCTCAGCAGATCTTCCAGACTCAGGTCTAGAACGGGCAATCCGCCAACTCGCGATCAATGCCTCTACAACACATCACGACAAGGCTCACACCCCGCGGCTGGCTCGTCCTGGGCGGATCGGCGCTCGCAGGCATCCTCGTGCTGTACCTGTTCGTGCATATGCTCGCCAAGCCGAGCTACTCGACCCTCGCCGCCGGCCTGGAACCCGCCCAGACCGGCAAGATGACCAGCGCTCTTGACCAGCACGGCGTCAGCTATGAGCTGCAGAACAACGGCACGGCACTGGCCGTGCAGTCAAACGAGGTCGCGCAGGCGCGCGTCGCGCTCTCGACCGCCGGGCTGCTCGGCAACACCCAGCCCGGGTTTTCACTGTTCGAAAAATCGAGCCTCGGCGAAAGCAACTTTCAGCAGCAGGTCACCTATCAGCGCGCGCTGCAGGGTCAGCTCGAGCAGACGATCGACAACATCCAGGGCGTCTCCGGTGCCCAGGTGGAGCTCGTCCTGCCGAGCGCTCAGGACCAGCTGTTCCAGGAAAACCAGAACACGGCCTCAGCCGCCGTCCTCTTGAGCGCGACGACGGCGCCGAACGCCACCTCGATGCGCGGGATCGCCCAGCTCGTCGCTTCGTCGGTCCCCGGCCTGCAGCTGAACAAGGTCACGATCACCGGGGCCAACGGTCAGCTGCTGTGGCCGTCTCAGAACGGCGAAGGGGCGACCGGGGTCGATACAAAACAGGGCGCCCAGGAACGCTACGACGAGGAGACCGAGGCGAACCTCGACACGATGCTGGCCCAGACGCTCGGCCCAGGCAAGGCGACGGTCCAGGTGAACGCCAGCCTGAGCACGAATCAGACGACCCAGGAATCGCTGACCTACGGCAAGAGCGGTGTTCCGCTGCAGGAGAACAAGAACCTTGAAACGCTTGCGGGCAACGGTGCCGGCGGGGCGGGCGGCGCGGCCGGTACGGCCAACGTCCCCGCCTACGCCCAGACCGGCTCCAGCGGCAAGTCGAACTACAAGCACGAAGTATCCGCCGCGACGCTCGGCGTGGACAAGACCGTCACGCACTCCGTGATCTCTCCCGGCAGCGTTGAAAGCCAGCACATCTCGGTCCTGCTCGACCGCTCCGTCGCGCCCGCCTCGGTACCCGCGATCAAGGAAGCCGTGACCAACGCCGCCGGTATTCAGCCGAGCCGCGGTGACACGATCTCGATCGGGCAGATGGCCTTCGCCAAGCCCGTCACGGCCGCATCGGGCCCCGCTGGTGGAATCCTCGGCTACGCGCAGTACGCATTGATTGCGATCGCGTGTGCCGCGTTCCTGTTCTTCACGACGCGCGTCCTTCGCCGCCGCGAGGAAGAGCCGATCGATCACGAACCACCATGGCTGCGCCAGTTGGAGCTGCCTGTGCGCCTGGCCGAGCTTGAACGTGCCACGAGCTCCAACGGCGCCAACGGACACGAACCCGTCGGTGCAGGCAACGCCAGTCGCCGCAAGGTTGACGACCTCGCGGCCAGCAGCCCCGACCGCGTTGCCCAACAGCTGCGGAGCTGGATGCAGGAGGAGTAGTGCGTGGCGATCGAGATGCCCCCTGCCCCTGACGAAGCCGTTGCGGCGCTCCCCGTGCGCACCGCCGCTCGCGTGGCGGGCCGCCGCAAGGCGGCCGTGCTGATGGCGGCGCTCGGCTCCGAGCGTGCCGCCGAGGTCATGCACCACCTGCGCGAGGAGGAGATCGAGGCTCTCTCGCTCGAAATGGTCAAGATGGGCCCGATCGACGAGGAGACGACCGAGGCGATCCTCGGCGAGCTCGCGGCGATCAGCGCCGATGGCGTGGGCGGGATCGCCGGCGGGATCGACTTCGCGCGCGAAGTGCTCGAGCGTGCGCTCGGCTCCGAGCGCGCCGATGAGCTGATCGGACGCCTGTCGAGCGTCATCGACATGCGCCCATTCGAGTTCCTGCGTCGGACCTCCCCAGAGCAGATCGTCGCGCTGTTGCGCACCGAGTCCACACAGACGATCGCGCTCGTCGTCGCCAATCTGCACACGGTCCTGGCCGCCCAGGTGCTGGGCCACCTGCCCGAGCAGATCCGACCTGAGATCGCCCTGCGAATCGCGCGCATGGGTGACACCAGCCCGACCGTGATCCGCCAGATCGAAGAGGTGATCCGCCAGAAGCTGACCGCGGAGGTCGAGGAGTACACCGCCGCCGGCGGTGTGAAGTCGCTCGCCGACATCCTCAACCACGCCAATCGCCCGACCGAGCGAATCGTTCTTGATCATCTCGCCGCGACCGATCAGGATCTCGCCGATGAGGTCCGCCGCATGCTGTTCGTGTTCGAGGACATCATCCAGCTCGACGACCGCGACATGCAACAGGTCCTGCGCGAGACCGGCCAGAAGGATCTCGTGCTCGCTCTTCGTGGCGTGTCCGATGCGGTCAAAGAGAAGGTCGTGACCAACATGTCAGAGCGTGCCGCCGCGACGCTGCAGGAGGAGATCGAGATTCAGCAACCCCAGCGCAAGCGCGACGTGGAGGAGGCACAGGGACGGGTCGTGCAGGTGGTGCGGCGCCTGGAGGAAGACGGCACGATCGTGCTCTCGCGCGCCGGCGGCGAGGACGAGGAGGAAGCGGTCGTCTGATGGGGAGCGGCTATCCACTCGAGCAGCTCGAGCCCTCCGCCGAGGCGCCACTCGGCTCCCCGGCGCAGATCGTCAAGCACGCGACCGCCGAGGCGGAGCGCATCCGCGAGCTTGCCCGTGCCGAGGGCCACGCCGAAGGTCTCGCGCAGGGTCTCGAGGCCGGCCTCGCCGAGGTTCAGCTCGCCGCGGCTGCTCTGCACGCCGCGCTCGCCGAGCTCAACAGCCAAACCGAGGAGCTCACGCGCGCCGTCGAGCACGATGCCGTCGAGCTCGCCCTCGCGCTTGCCGCAAAGCTCCTCGCCGGCTCCCTCGACGTCCAGCCCGAGCGCGTGCTTGACGTGGTCAGTGGCGCGCTGCGACGGATCGCCGACCGCCGGCGCATCGTGATCGTGGTCGATCCCGACGATCTCGAGGCCGTCAGCGCCGTGGTCGGTGAGCTGACGGTCAAGGCCGGCGGGATCGAGCTCTGCGAGGTGCATGCCGATCGCCGCGTCGGTCGCGGCGGCGCGATCGTGCGTACCGTTGAGACCGAGGTCGATGTCACCGTCCAAACCCAGCTCGAGCGCGCGCGCGAGGTAATCGCCGAGGAGCTCGGGCGTGAGGCCCCCGCCTCGTGACGCGCGAGCTGCTCGAGCGCGCCTCGCGCGCTGCGCGCAACGCCGACCTCGCCCGCTCGCATGGTCGCGTCAGCAACCTCATCGGGCTGATCATCGAGGCCACGGGCCTGCAGGCCGAGATCGGCGAGGTCTGCCTGATCAGCGCCACGCACGAACGATCGAGCAAGGACCACGAGCCTGTGCCGGCCGAGGTCGTCGGCTTCCGCGAAGGACGCACCTTGCTGATGCCGCTCGGCGAGCTCCATGGAATAGGTCCTGGCACCAAGGTCCTCCCCAGCGGCGCCCCATTCCGCGTCCCCGTCGGCCCCGGCCTGCTCGGGCGTGTGATCGGCGGCCTCGGCACCCCACTCGACGGACGTGAGGCACCTGCCGGCACCAGCGCGCGCTCGACGATCTCCTCGCCGCCCAGCGCGCTCGAGCGTCCACGCATCAACGAGCGCGTGGGGCTCGGCGTCCGCGCGCTCGACGGGCTCGTCCCATGCGGGCGCGGGCAGCGCCTTGGCATCTTCGCCGGCTCCGGCGTCGGCAAGTCGTCGCTACTCGGGATGATCGCCCGCTCCACCAGCGCCTCGGTGAACGTGATCGCGCTCGTCGGCGAGCGCGGCCGCGAGGTTCGGGAGTTCGTCGAACGCGACCTCGGGGACGCCCTTGAGCACTCGGTGGTCGTGGTCGCGACCTCCGATCAACCAGCGCTCGTCAGAATCAAGGCCGCCTTCACCGCCACCACGATCGCCGAGTACTTTCGCGACGAGGGTCACGACGTGATGCTGATGATGGACTCTGTCACGCGCTTTGCGATGGCCCAGCGCGAGATCGGGCTCGCGATCGGCGAGCCGCCGGCGACGCGCGGCTACACGCCGAGCGTGTTCGCGCTCTTGCCCCGACTGCTCGAGCGCGCCGGCACCAGCACAGCCGGCTCGATTACGGCCCTGTACACCGTGCTGGTCGACGGAGACGACATGAACGAGCCGATCGCAGACGCGGTCCGCTCGATCCTCGATGGACACGTCGTGCTCACGCGCTCACTGGCGCACGCCGGGCACTACCCGGCGATCGATGTCCTGCAGAGCGTCTCGCGGCTTGTCGGGGAGATCGTCTCGCCCGCGGTCGCCGACGCCGGTCAGCGCCTGCGCGCTGCGCTCGCGGCGCTGAACGACAAGCAGGATTTGATCTCGATCGGCGCATACAGCCCGGGCGCGGATCCGCTTCTCGATGCGGCGCTCGAACACCGTCGGCAGATCGAGTCCTTCCTACGCCAGGTGGTTGACGAAGCCAGTGATCCAGACACCTCCGATGCTGAACTGCTCGAGCTCGCAGCCGAGCTCGAGAGGTCCCTGACGCGCAGCAGCGGCGAAGTCGTCGACGCCGAGCAGGTCGACGACACCGACACGCGCCCGCTCGCCACCTCCGAGCCCGTGCATTCCGCGATTCCCCCGCTCGGGCTGACGCTCTGAGCGGTCCCCGCGCGGGTACCCGCCGTCGGTTGGCTCAAGAGTCGCGCCGCGCGACCGATTACGCGGGCCGTGGGCAATCGATCCTCGTTCACCTTCCGACTCGAGCGCATACGCGCCTTGCGTGAGCGCCGTGAGGACCTCGCCCGCCGCGAGCTGGCGCAGGCGACTTCGCGCCTGACCAGCAGCCAGGACCGCCTAGAGGCGGTCGATGTCCATCTCGAGAATGCCCGCGCCGAGCAGCGCCTGGCTACGGGCCGGCGCGCCGTCTTCAGCGCCGAGGAGCTTCGCGCGCGCCAGGCGTTCGTCGAACGGATCGAGGCACGACGTGTGGACCGGGCGCGTGAGCTGGCCGTGAGCGAAAGCGACGTCTCCGAACGCGGTGGCGAACTCGGAGATGCCGCTCGCGAGCACCGGATGCTCGAGCGCCTGAAGGAGCGCCAGCATGCCGAGCACGCTCGCGAGCACGACCGGCGCGAACGGATGGTGCTCGACGAAATCGCCATCGACCGCTTTCGTGGGAGTGCCGCGTGAGCATCCAGGCTGTTCTCGGCTCGGGCTCCGGCGAAACCTCCGGTGCGCTCGCCGCCAGCGAACGCGTAGAACGCCTGCAGGCGCTCGTCGCAAAGGTGGAAGAGGGCCCCGCCGGCTTCGCCGCGGCACTGGACGCCGCGCAGGCCGGCTCGCCGAGCACGGCCTCGGAAGCTTCGCCGAGCACCGCCCTCGCCTCCGACGGCGCGAACGGTTCGAGCGCGCTCGAACCCGACAGCGGGGAGAGCAGTGACCCGATCTCAGGCGCCGCAAGCGATGCAGCCCCCGCCGCCGGGGGCGCCGGCTACGTTCCGCTGATCGACCAAGCCGCGGCGCAAAACGGTCTCGACCCCGCCGTCCTGTATGGCCTTATCCAGCAAGAGTCCGGCTTTGACCCCAGCGCGAGCAGCAGCGCCGGCGCCGAGGGCTTGACACAGCTGATGCCGGGCACCGCCTCATCGCTCGGCGTCAGCGAACCGCTCAATCCGGCGCAGTCGATCGACGGTGGCGCGCGCTACCTCGGGGAGCTGTTGCGGCAGTTCGGGGGCAACGTCACCGACGCCCTCGCGGCCTACAACGCCGGTCCTGGCGCGGTCGAGCGCTACGGCGGCGTGCCCCCCTACAGCGAAACCCAGCAGTACGTGGCCAAAGTGCTTGAAAATGCCGCCGCCGAGCGCCAGAGCGCCGGCGAGGACACGATCCCAGCCACCGCCGCACCCGATGCCGACCCCACCGCGACGGGAGCCCTCGCATGAGCACCCTCGCGAGCGATCCTGCCCTCGCCGCGCCGGAGCAGCCGCCCGCGTCCGGGGGCGCCCCACCGGGAGCGCCTCCCGAAAGGGCCCCGCTCGAGGGCGCCTTCCAAGCCGAATTGGCCCGGACCGCAAACGCGGAAGGCCAGCAGCAGAGGGCGGGGGCCAAGCGCAGCCACGCCGCAGCCGAGGACGAGTCCGGGACGCCCGCAACGACGACGGGCAGCGGGAGCATCCCGCGCGAAGCCACCGCCGCCCGCGCACCCCGCAGCTCCGGGCAGCGCCGCGGCGAGCGCCGCGAGAAGACATCCCCACCGGCGGGCACCGGCGCAGCGTCAGCCGGCGGCGTGACCACGGTGCCTTCCCCGGCTGCCGGCGCCGAGGCTCCAGGCACGGGAGCGCCCAGCGCAGGCGCTGCCGGCTCGCAGCTCTCGGCACCTGAGGCGAGCGCCCAGGCCGACACGACCGCCGAACCCGTCGAAGCGCCGCTCGCGCGCGCGGCGACGGCGGCCAGCGGCGACGCCGACCCCGCGCCCACGATGCCGAGCCCGGCTGACGCTGGAGCGCTCGCCGAGCCCGATCCCACCGGCAAGGATGGCGGCGCTCAAGCGGAGTCGTCCTCGAGGGAACCTGCGACACCGGCCCCGGGGAGCTCCGTCTCGACCGGACCAGCGCATGTGCCGAGCGTCACCGAGGAAGCGTCGCTTCGGCCAGACAGTCCGCGTGGGCAGGTCGCGGAGCTCACATCTCAGCCACCCGCCGGCGGTCGCCCTGAAGCGTCCTCCACCACCGCCTCGCCGAAGCCCGGCACCGAGCCGAGACCCGATCCGGCGCTCACCCGCGCGGACTCAACCCCCGGCTCCTCCCCAGCCGCAGATCACGCGAACGCGGAGGAAGACGCGGCGAGCGCAAGCGCTCCGCTCGACGCCCATCGTTCGGCAAAGTCCCCCACCGCGAGGGCTGAGAGCTCGTTGAAGATCGCGGATGACGCCGATGAGAGAGAGTCGGCCATGCCGGCCGCTGCACCCGACGCCGACGCCGGCTCGCTGGCAGCAGCCAGTGACACAGCGGTCGACGGCGGCTCCGCCACAAGCCCCGCGAGCGGAGCGCCGCCCGCCTACGGAGTGGGCCTCGAACAGGCGATCGAGAACATGCACGTGACGATCGAGCTCGCCGCCCGCGAAGGGCTCTCGCAGGCCCGCATCGCGCTGGAGCCCGAAGAGCTCGGTGAGATCCGCATTCACCTCACACAGACGGCCGCCGGCCTCATCACGCGCGTCACGGCCGAGAGCCCCGCGGCCGCACAGGCGCTCGCGCTGGGGCACACCGAGCTACGCCAGTCGCTCACTTCGATGGGCCTCTCGCTGGCACGCCTGCAGATCGGCCATCACGGGCAGGCGAGCGCGGACGGCAGCCGGCACGACAGCGAGCGAAGCCCTCAGCGGACCGCCGGCGAGGTCCGCTCGGGAGCCGGCACGGCCTCCGAGGACCCTGAGCCTGAGGATCAAAGCGCACGCGTCAGCGGGGACGAGCAGATGCTGCAGGCCGCTTCGCCGACCGCCGGCGCCCTTATCGACGTGCTCGTCTGAGACAGAACCAACCACCGAACCGAGAGGCATCCAGACATGAACGCGACCCCCTCCCCAGCAACGCTGCCGCCCAGTGGCACCGCCCAGCCCGGCGCGAGCTCGCCGACGAGCCCCGAAAACCCCAATGGCGAACTCGGCAAGAACGCCTTCCTGAAACTGATGGTCGCGCAGCTGCAGGCGCAGAACCCGCTGGACCCGGCAAACGGCAACGAATTCATCGCTCAGCTGGCCCAGTTCTCCCAGCTCGAGCAGACCACCAACCTGGCGGAAGCGGACTCCAAGGCCGACGGGTCAGCGCAGGTCGCCCAGGCGGTGCAGTTGATCGGGCATACGGTCTCCTACACCGATCCCTCATCCGGTGAAAAGGCCGAAGGGACCGTCCAGAACGTCGAGATCACCGGCTCGGGAGCGACGCTCACCGTCGACGGAGTCGCCGGCGTCGAACCCACGAGCATCACCGAGGTCTCGTGAGCGTCCAGCAGAATCCCGCAGTGCAGGGACCAGGTGCGGCCGGCCAGATCCGGCCGAGCGACCCGCGCACTGCCACGCGCTCGGCCGATCCCGCCGGTTCGCGGTTTGCGGACGTCCTCAAGGACGCCTCGCTCGAAGCCTCGCGCCGACCGTCCGCGGGCGCGACCGACCCCGCGGCGCTCGCGCCGAGCTCCGCCACCGCGAGCAGCCAGCCGTTGCACTTCTCAAAGCATGCCCTCGAACGGGTTCAGCGCCGTGGGATCTCACTTGACCCCACGACCATCAGCAGATTGCGAGAGGGCGTCGGCCGGGTTGCCGGCAAGAGCGCCCGCGACTCGCTCGTACTTGTCGACGGCACCGCCTTCGTGGTGTCCGTCAGCAACCGCACCGTCATCACGGCGGTCGGATCCGAGCACATGCGCGAGCACGTGTTCACGAACATCGACAGCGCCGTGATCGCATGAGGCGCAGCGCGATGCAGACGCAGCACCCCGGACGCTCGGCTCGCGAGCCGAGACAAACACGTAACGACCACGGCCGGACCTCGTGGAGGAGGCCGCGAAAGGAAGTGACGCCACCATGATGAGTGGAATGTATGCCGCGATCAGCGGTCTGGACGCAAACGAAACGATGCTCAACAACACCGCGAGCGATCTGGCAAACGTGAACACCGTCGGATTCAAGTCGGCGCATGTCACGTTCGCCGACTCGCTCACCCAAGTGCTTCGCGGAGCCTCGGGTGCCACCACCAACAATGGCGGGACGAACCCGCTTCAGCTGGGGCTCGGTGTACAGGTCTCCGCCACCGAAAACGAAATGTCCGAGGGCGCTTTCCAGTCGACCAACAGCCCGCTCGACATCGCGATCCAGGGCAGGGGATTCCTGCGCGTCGGCGCGGGCTCGCCCCCCGCCGAACCACCGTATACGACGGGCTTGCCGGCCAACGTCGACTACACGCGCGCCGGCAACCTCACGACCAATACGAGGGGTCTGCTCACCACCCAGTCGGGCCTATATGTCGTCGGAGTCAATGCCGAAGCGGTCAAAGGCGAAGCCGGCACCACCTACCGACCGGGCAAAGAAGCGAGCTACATAGAGATCCCGCCCGGCTCGGCGAACGTCTCGATCGGCCAGGACGGATCTGTCACCTACACCGACGAGAACCCTGCCTCGCCGACGTATGAACAGCAGGTCACCGCCGGCTACCTGACGCTCGCGCAGTTCCCCAACGAGGGGGGACTCCAGCGCCTTGGCGGCTCGCTGTGGGCACAGTCGGCCAACTCCGGAAGCCCGATCGTGGGTACGCCGGACAGCGGCGGCTTCGGCCAGACGATCGGTGGGGAGCTCGAGATGTCGAACGTCGACCTCGCTACCGAAATGACCGAAATGATCACCGCCGAGCGCGGCTATCAGGCCAACTCGCGTGTGATCACGACGGCCAACGAAATGCTCCAGTCGGCGGTGAGCATGGTCCAGTAAAACCGCGAAGGACGACCACCGAGGCGCCTGGTGGGGGCGCATGCGCGCTCCCACCGGTGCGAATGCTCAGCGAAACCAGCCGGCCCGGCTGGCCAACCGCCGGATAGGTCCTGCAGGCAGCCCGCGATCGGCAGTCCGCCGGTTGACTCGGGACCACAAGTCAGAGGAGCCACCGAGAGATGATCACACTACACCGGCTCGGTCACACCGACGAGCCCTTCCAGCTGAACCCCGACCTAATCGTCACTGTTGAGCCGACCCCCGACACGGTCGTCACGCTTGCGACGATGGCGAAGGTCGTCGTCGCCGAGACGCCCGAGCAGGTCGCCGCCGCCGCTCGCGCCTGGCGCGTCGAGGTCCTCTCGGAGGCGATGCGCAGCCAGCCCGCCGAGAGCGAGTCCAATCCTGTCCAAAGTGTGTTGAGGCGTGTCCGTGTTGATTGAGAGATCGAGCGCGTCGGCCGATCAACGAGAACCATGAAGGCCGCCACAGCCATAGGAATCGGAGTTGCCTTTGGCGCGCTGGCGCTCAGCTCGCTGATGAATGGCACGAGCCCCGCGGCCTTCCTGAACATTCCCGCACTGATCATCATCCTGGGCGGGACCGGCGGCGTCACGCTCGCGAGCGTGGGAATCGGATCGATGAAGCGCGTGCCGTCTCTCTACAAGTTGGTGATCTCGGCCGAACCGCCCGACATGCGTGCACGTCTGGATGAGCTCGTCTCGCTCGCCGACGAGGCCCGCCACAACGGGCTGCTCGCGCTCGACGCACGGATCTCCGACATCGAGGACGGCTTCACGCGCAACGCCCTGCAGCTCGTCGTCGACGGCACCGATCCCGAGATGGTGCATGCGATCATGGAGGCCGAGATCGATGGGATGGTGGCCCGACACGCGGTCGGGGCGGCTCCGTTCGAGAAGGCCGGCGGGTTCGCACCGACGATGGGCATCATCGGCACCGTGCTCGGCCTGGTTCACGTTCTGCAGGACCTGTCCTCGCCCGCGACACTCGGACCTTCGATCTCGACCGCCTTCCTGGCGACGCTGATGGGGGTCGGCTCGGCCAACGTCGTGTTTCTGCCGATCGCCAATCGACTGAAGGCGATCTCCGCCGAAGAGGTCGAGTTGCGCATGATGACTCTGGAGGGGATCCTCTCGATACAGGCCGGCGATAACCCTCGCCTGGTCGCTGAAAAGCTGATGTCCTACGTGCCGCCCGCCGAGCGCGAGGCAGAGCACGAGGCCCACGCAGGGGTGCAGACGGGCGGCCTTCAGGTCGAGGCGGCGTAGCGATGGCGCGATCACAGCGGCGCAGGCGCCAGGCCGGCGGGCACGAGGAGGGTAACAACGAGCGCTGGCTGCTCACCTACGCGGACATGATCACGCTGCTGATGGCCCTCTTCATGGTGCTGTTTGCGATCTCCTCGGTGAATATCTCCAAGTTCCACACGCTTCAGCAGGCGCTGCGGGCCGCCTTCTCGGGCAACCCGCTGCCAGGCGGCAAGGCAATCGCCCATCCCGGCGCGAGCGCGAACTCGAGCCGGGCTCCCACCAGCGTCGATATCCAGGCGATCGTTCCCGTCACTGCCCCCGCCAGCAATCTCGAAACCGTCACCGGCCAGCACGCCACGGTGGCCGGCGTCAAGGCGGCCGCCGCTCGTGAGCAGAACGAGTTCCAGCAGATAAAACGCGAGCTCGAAGCCTATGCTGCGCGGCACGGTCTGTCCTCCTACGTCCATACCACGGTCGAACCGCGTGGCCTCGTGATTCGGGTGTTGACCGACAGCCTGCTGTTCCCCTCGGGCAGCGCAACTCTCGACCCGAAGGCCCAGCCCCTTCTCGTCGAGGTCGCCGGCCTCCTAAACGTGGACACGGTTCATCCGATAACCGTGGAGGGCAACACCGATAACGCCCCGATCGTGGGCGGCAGCATATTTCCAAGCAACTGGGAGCTATCGACGGCTCGTGCCAGCATGGTCGTACGCAGCCTAATTTCCGAGGGTGTCAACCCCGAGCGCCTGAGTGCAGCCGGCTATGCCGACCTGCGGCCGATCGCCAGCAACGCCTCCCCCGCGGGCCGTGCGCTCAATCGGCGCGTCGAGATCGTCCTGCAACGCATCTACTGACATTCGCCCGGCATCGAGAACATGTCCAAGAAAAAGCTCCTCATTCTCGCGCTCCTACCGTTGGTCCTCGGCGTCGGCTACGCGATGGCCGCGAAGCCCAAGCCGGCCGTCAAGGCCAAGATCGCCGGAACGATCTACGTGATGCCCCAAACATTCCTCTTGAACCTCAGCGAATCCCACTATGCCAAGCTATCGGTCGCGCTCGAGCTGGCGGCAGACCAACCTGCCGCTGCGTCGGCTCCCGCCAGCTCGGCGAGCGGCGGGGAAGGGGCCGGAACGCTTCCCGAGGAAGCCGCGATACGCGAAATCGTCACGAACGCCGTGACCGGCCAGAATAGTGAAACTCTGATCAGCAGCCGCGGTCGCGACTCGCTCAAGCACCAGATCTTGGCGGCGATAAAGCACACCACCGACGTCAAAGTGCAAGCCGTGCTCTTTCCCGAAGTAACCGTCCAATAGGAGTCAAGCCATGCCCGAAGCAGTCCAATATGAGCAGTTCGACCGCGCCCCTGATTCCGCGGGCGGTGAGCGGCTCGAGGCAGATCTGCGTCGACTCAGTGAGGTTGCGATGGAGTTGAGCGTGGAGATCGGCCGTGCCTCTATGACGGTGGGCGAGACGCTCGAGCTGCGCCCCGGCTCGATCATCACGCTCGAACGCCTCGCCGGCGAACCGGTCGATCTGCTTGTCAACGGCACGCCGATCGCCCGCGGCGAGGTCGTGGTGGTCGACGAGCAGTTCGGCCTACGAGTGACGGAAGTCGTCGAGGGCGAGTCCCCCGAGGCGCCCCCCACGAGCGAGGACACCCCAAGCGACGGCGATGGCTTCGCCGCCGAACCGTGAGCGAGGCCACGTGAGCCAGGCCGACAAAGACGAGCAGCTGCCCGGCGGCGCAGGGGCCAGCGATGCGCCGGATCACGGCGCGAGCGACACATCCCCGCCCGATCCGCCCGAGGGCTATGCCGAAGATACGACCGTACCCCGGGCCGCGGGCTCATCTGAGCGCGTCGAGGGACTCGAGCGTGCGGGTACGGGCGTGCAGCGGGGGAATGGCGAGGCCCGGACGGCCGCTGGATCGGCCACGCCGGCGCCCGAGGGCACCGCGGAGCCGTTCATCGAGCGACGTCGCGGCGACCGGCGTATCCATACGGTCGACTTCTCCCAGCCCACCAA
Organism: uncultured Solirubrobacteraceae bacterium; assembly: GCA_963761355.1. Lineage (GTDB taxonomy): Bacteria > Actinomycetota > Thermoleophilia > Solirubrobacterales > Solirubrobacteraceae > Palsa-744. Next base: position 79,555 of record CAVXHC010000017.1, on the reverse strand, counting down.
GTTCACAACGGATTTGCGCCGGCGCATCGTGCGCGTGCTGGGACCCTTCTGCGAATCCTACGCAAACCGCCTGTCAAGCGAGCTGCGAGCACCGGTCGAGTTCGCCGTCGCGGACTCCACTCAGCTCACCTGGTCGGCTGCCAAGGCCGCGATACCGACAAGCGCGATCACGGTGGCGCTTGAGGTCAAGCCCGTCGATCGGCCGATGTTGCTGAGCATCGAGACGCCCCTGATCCTGAGGGCGCTCGAGTGCCTGCTCGGCGGCCGTGCAGCGGAGGCGCCCGCCAAGCGCCACTTCAGTGAGATCGACTGGGCGCTGACGAGAAGGCTGCTCGAGGCCACGACAGCGCATCTGAGCACGGCCTGGCGCGATCTCGGGAATCTGCAACTCGTCCTCGGACAGATCGACCTCGACGACGACGCAGGCGTGATCTTCCCGCTCGGGGAGGCCACGTTCGCGGTCACCCTCGAGTGCAGGCTCGACGGACTCCTCTCACGAATGTCGCTGCTGATTCCGTGGTCGGCGATCGAGCCCGTTGCCGATGAGATCCTCGGCGAGGGCTCGCAGTTCGCGGATGCCGACCCGCACGACGGTTACGCGGTGCATCGCAGCCTCGCCGGGTCGCGAGTGCAGGTCCGGGCCGAGGTGGGCTCGGTGGTGATGCCGGTCGAGCGGATGCTCGCCCTCACGCCCGGCGCGTTGCTCGCGCTCGAGGACCGCGCCGAGGACGGGGTGCACCTGTTCGCCGAGGGTGTGCCGATCGGCCGTGCCCGCCCGGGCCTGCGAGGCGCGCGCCGCGCGCTCAAGCTGAACGCCCCGATCGAACCGGGGCCGGTGCTCGCGATGCATGCGACGAAAGCGTCAAAGCCGACCGAATCAAGCACCCATGCACCACATATCACCAGTGCCAGCTCGCTCGAGGACGATGCCGCCGAGCGCGAGGAGAACGGTGGCGGGGCCGGCGCAAGCGCCTCGTCACGCGCCCGCGACGGCCTCGCGCGAATGCTGGGGGTGTCGGTGCGTGTCTGGGCCGAGCTTGGCCGCGCCACGCTCCCGCTGGGCAGCACGCTCGAGCTGCCGTCCGGCGCCGTGCTGGAGCTCGATCAACCGGCCGAGGCACCGATCGAGCTGTTTGTCAACGGACTGTGTTTCGCACACGGGACGCTCCAGGTCACCGCCGGTGGTGACTGGGCGGTGCAGGTCGACGCGCTGATCTGAAACGACGCTCGGCCACACCTGCGGATACGCGGACGACCGCGCGCCCTCCCAGCCGCTACGTGGCTAAAGACACTTGACCTCACGCCGATAACCGGGGGCGACTCCCCTCGGGGTCGTCCCTCGATGATCAGGTCACTAACGCATTCGCGAACGGCGCTTTGCGCCGCCATTCCCGCAGTCGGCCTTGCCGCTCTGATGCTGGCCTGCCCGGCACAGGGCTTCACGGCGACCTCGAAGCTCGGCGGTGAAAGCACGCCGCTGCGGCTGTCCGCCCCGACACAGGCGTCGCACCCAACATCCAGCGGACCGAGCCTCGTACGCACGATCGTCGGATTGGTGATCGTGATCGCGGTGATCTGGGGGCTCACATGGATCCTGCGTCAGGTCAAGTCCGGACGCGAGACTCGTGCAGTCGGCCTGGCCCTCGCGAGCATGGCGACATTGCCGCTCGGATCAGGCAGAACGCTCCACCTCGTACGCGCCGGCAGCGATTACCTGCTGGTGGGCAGCGCCGAGCACGGCATCGTGCCGATCTCGCGCTACACCGAGCAGCAGGCGCTGGACGCGGGACTGCTTGACCCGGCCGAGAGCACCACAGACGCCACCGCTCCAGCGGGCTTCGCGAGCGCCGACGGCGCACCGAACCTGATCGGCCGCCTGCGCGGATGGACGGTGCGCAGGTGAATCGTCGGCGGGCAGATCGAGGAGGTGTGGCTCGATGAACGTCTCGTCCTCCTCCAACGCCGTTCAGATCCTGCTGCTGCTTGGCGGCCTCACGCTTGTCCCGGCCGTCCTCTTCACCGTTACCGGCTTCACCAGAATCCTGATCGTACTCGGCTTCATCCGCAGCGCGATCGGGACCAACAACGCACCGCCCAACCAAGCGCTCGTCGGGATCGCGCTATTTCTGACGATCTTCGTCATGTCCTCGACGATCGCTGCGATCAAGCGCCAGGCGATCCAGCCGCTCGAGGCGCACCAGATCTCCACCACCACGGCGATCACCCGTGCCGAGCAACCACTGCGCGAATTCATGTTCCGCCAGACAAGCGTCCAAGACATCGCGCTGTTCATCAACCTCGGGCACGCCAAGCAGCCGCGCACCCGCGCCGAAGTGCCGACCGAGGTGCTGGTCCCGGCGTTCATCGTCTCGGAGTTGAAGAGCGCGTTCCAGATCGGATTCCTGATCTTCCTGCCGTTCCTGATCATCGACCTGATCGTGTCTTCGACGCTGATGAGCATGGGCATGATCATGCTTCCGCCGACGTTCATCTCGTTGCCATTCAAGATCCTCCTGTTCGTCCTGGTCGACGGTTGGGATCTCGTCATAAAGGCGCTCGTCCAGAGCTTTCACTAGGGGCCTACCGAGATGAACCAGGACACCGTCATCAACCTTGCCGCGCAGGCGATGAGCCTCTCATTCAAGGTCGCCGGGCCGCTCCTGCTCGCGGCGATGGTGGTCGGGCTGCTCGTCAGCATCTTCCAAGCAGTGACGCAGATCCAGGAGCAGAGCCTCACGCTGATCCCGAAGATCGCCGCGATCGCGGCGATCACCGTCGTGCTTGGTCCGTGGATGCTCGACCAGATGGTCGCCTACACCACCAACCTCTACTCGGCAATTCCCACGCTTGTGAACTGATGAACGAGATCATCAACAGACTCGCCGGCAACGAGCTGGTCGGCTTCATCCTCGTGCTTGCGCGTGTAACGCCGCTGTTCCTGCTGGCGCCGCCGTTCTCCTCGCCGCAGATCCCTCCGCGCGCGCGAGGGATCCTCGCCGTGGGGATCTCGATTGGCCTTGCGCCGATCGCGCTGCATGGTCAACACGTGCCCAGCGACCCGCTGACGCTGGTAGGTCTCGTGCTCGACGGAGGCCTGATCGGACTCGGCTTCGCGTTCTGCCTAACGATCCTCTTTGCCGGGATCGAATCGGCCGGCGCACTCGCCGATCTCGACGCCGGCTTCTCCTACGGCAGCCAGATCAATCCCTTCAACGGCAACGAAGCGGGTCCTTTCTCACGCTTCTACTCGCTCGTTGGAATCGTCATCTTTTTCACCATCGGCGGCGAAGCGTGGGTAATTCGTGGCCTGGCCCGCACCTTCCAGCTCGTGCCCTTGACGGGCGCACCCCGCCTGAACACGCTCATTGGAGGGTCGGTTCAGGTCTTCACCACCGTGTTCGTGTCAGCCGTCGAGATCGCCGCGCCCGTGCTGATCGCGCTCATCATCACCGACGTCGCCTTCGGCGTGGTCTCCCGCGTCGTGCCTCAGCTCAACGTCTTCGCGGTCGGCTTTCCCGCCAAGGTGGCGGTCGCGCTCGTCGTCGTCGCCGCCACGATCCCGTTCGTCGGGGGTTGGATCTCAGATCAGATGTCGACCAGCGTGGGCGCCGCCCTCAGCGCTCTGCACGTGGCTTGAGTCATGGCTCGCGACGATCGCACCGAGAAGGCAACGCCCAAGCACCGCGAGCGTGCGCGCAAGCAGGGCCAGATCGCCCGCTCGGCGGACGTCGGAGGCTCCCTCGTACTGGCTTCCGGCCTGTTCGCAGTCAGCTTGCTGGGACCGAGAATCGTCGAATCCGCCGCCGGCGCCTTCCGGCTGATCTTTGCCGAGGCGGCAACTCCGGGACGGGCAACGAGCGCTGCCGGACTGAATGGCCTGATGCACTCGATGGCCTCGACGCTCGGCACCACGGTCGGGCCGATCGCTGCCATCTGCCTGGCCGCCGGCTTGCTCGCAGGCGCCGCACAGGTCGGCTTCCGTCCCCATCCGCAGGCGATCAAACTCGACTTTCACCGGATCAGCCCGCTCGCTGGGGTGCGCCGGCTGCTCGGGCCCAACGTCCTCTTCGAAGCGCTCAAGGCGACCACGAAGATTGCCGTCGTCGCGTTCATCGCCGGGGTGGTGCTGATCCCGGGCCTGCACACGCTGGCCTCCAGTGTCGGCCTGGCCCCGGGCGCGGTCGGTGAGATCGCGGGCCACAAGGGGATCGAGATCGCCCAGCGTGCGACCTTCGCCTATCTGCTGATCGCCGTTCTCGACTACGGCTGGCAGCGTCGCCGCCACGAGCGGCAGCTGCGCATGAGTAAGCACCAGCTCAAAGACGAGCTACGCCAGCACGGGATGCCCGCCGAGGTCCAGGCCGCGCAACGGCGTCGTCGCATGCAGGCCGCCCGCAACCGAATGATGGCCGCCGTCCCGGAGGCCGACGTCGTCGTGACCAACCCCACCCACTTCGCGGTGGCGCTGAGCTACGACGGCTCCCACACCGCCCCGGTACTGCTTGCAAAGGGTCAGGACCTGATAGCCCTTCAGATCCGGCGGATCGCCGAGGAGCACGACGTGCCCATCGTCGCCGACCCGCCCCTCGCGCGCGCCCTGCACCAATCCACCGAGATCGGCCAGGTGATCCCTGAGGAGCTCTACGCCGCGGTCGCACGCGTACTGGCATTCGTCTACCGCGTGGCCCGCCGCAGGAGGTATGCACAGTGAACGCCGCCGGCATCCGTCGGGCCCTGCGCCATACCGACCTGCTGGCCGCGGTGGGGGTCGTCGTGATCGTGACGATGCTCGTGGTCCCGCTTCCGCCCGCATTGCTCGACCTGCTGATCGCGCTGAACATCTCCGCCGCGCTCTCGATCCTCGTGGTGACGATGTACCTCAACAGGTCGCTCGACTTCGCCTCCTTCCCGAGCCTGCTGCTTCTGACCACGATGTTTCGGCTGGCGATCAACGTGTCCGTCACCCGACTGATCCTCACCACCGGCGATGCCGGAAGCGTCGTGAAGGCCTTCGGGCAGTTCGTGGTCAGCGGCAACGTGGTCGTCGGCCTCGTGATCTTCCTGATCCTCGTGGTGATCCAGTTCGTCGTCGTCACCAACGGCGCCGGGCGCGTCGCCGAGGTCGGCGCGCGCTTCACGCTCGATGCCATGCCCGGCAAGCAGATGGCGATCGACGCCGACCTCAATGCAGGCCTGATCACGGATGCGCAGGCCCGGGGAAGGCGTGCTGAGATCGCCCGCGAAGCCGACTTCTACGGAGCGATGGACGGCGCTTCCAAGTTCGTCAAGGGCGACGCCATGGCCGCGGTCATCATCACCGCGATCAACCTCATCGGGGGCATCGTCGTGGGGATGCTCCAGCACCACCTTTCGTTTGCTGAAGCCACGCATAAGTTCTCGCTGTTGACCGTCGGCGATGGGCTCGCCGCGCAGATCCCAGCGCTCTTGATCTCGGTCGCGGCCGGCATCATCGTCACGCGCTCGGCCTCCGATCGTGACCTCGGCAGCGACATCGCCACCCAGATCCTGCGCCAGCGCAAGGCCCCGCTCGTGGCGGCGGCCGCGATTGGCATCTTCGCGCTCGTGCCCGGCCTGCCCAAGCTGCCCTTCCTCCTGATCGGTGGGCTGCTGGCCGTCGTCGGATGGAGCGTACGCGACGGTCTTCCGGGCGAGGAGACCGACGAGGGCGGCGACGCACCGCAGGCTCAATCGGCGCTGCCGAGCGCAGGCGAGCAGGCGTCGGGACGGCTATCGGTCGACCCGTTTGAGCTCACTGTGGGCTTTGGGCTCGTTCCTCTCGTCGACGGAAGCTCCGGCGGCGCGCTGCTACGCCGAGTCAGCATGATCCGCCGCCAGATCGCCGGCGAGCTGGGAATCCTGATTCCTCCGGTGCGGATCCACGACGAGCTCGGAATGGAGTCTCACGAGTACGTGCTCAAGATCCGGGGCTCGGAGGTCGCCGGCGGGCGCGTGATGCCCGGACACCTTCTCGCGATGGACCCAGGCGACGCGGCCCCAGGCCTGCAGGGCATCCCGACCACCGAGCCGGCGTTCGGCCTGCCCGCCGTATGGGTGCACGATTCGGCCCGCTCGGAGGCGGAGATGCTCGGCTATACGGTCGTCGACGCCGAGTCGATGATCGTGACGCACCTGACGGAGACGATCCGTGCCCACGCCGCCGAGCTGCTCAGCCGCCAGGACGTCAAGGCGCTGCTGGACCAGCTCAAGGAGACAAACGCCGCCGTCGTCGAGGAGGTCGTCCCGGACGTTCTTTCGCTGGGCGAGATCCAGCGCGTGCTGCAGGGTCTGCTCGCCGAAGGCGTAGCCGTGCGCGACCTCGGCACGATCATGGAGGCGATCGGAGACAAGGCCCGGATAACGCGCGACACCGGCGTGCTGACCGAGTACGCCCGCCAGGCGCTCGGCCGTGCGATCACCTCACCCCATCTGGACGAGCAGCTGCGCCTGCGCGCGATCACGCTCGACCCGGAGATCGAGCAGGAGGTCGCCGCCTCGATCACCCAGACGACCGATGGGGAGTATCTCGCGATCGATCCACCGCGCGCCCAGGAGATCATGGGCGCTCTGCGCGCGCAGGTCGAGCATGCCACCGCGCAGGGAGCGCGGCCCGTGCTGCTGTGCTCTGCCCGCGTGCGTCGTCACCTGCGCCGGCTGATCGCCCAAGCCCAACCACACCTGCCCGTCTGCTCCTACAACGAGATCGCAGCGGGCGTCAACGTCGAGACGATTGGAGTCATACACGCATGAGCGCAACCATGAACCACACCGCCACCGTGGCGAGCACGCGAGCAGACGCGGCCCCGTCTGAGGAGCCGGCTGCCGTCGGCAGCACCCGCATCTATCGCGGGGCCAGTGTCGAGGAGCTGATCCCCAGGATTCAGGCAGAGCTCGGCGGCGACGCGATCGTAGTTCACCAGAACAGCGGACTCACGGGCGGCGTCGGCGGGTTCTTCCAGCGTCCGTTCGTGGAAATCGAGGCCCGTCGTGGCCATCCGGGCGTCGACCTCTACGACGAGCCAGGCGCCGGCGCCGTCGTGCCGCCGGCCCGGCGCGCGCCGGTCGCGCCGCAAGCGACAACGGCGCCCGAGGCGATAGCGCCGCCCGAGGCGATGGCGCCACCGGTGTACGGGCACAACGGGGTCGTCCTCAGCGACGCCCCCGCAGAGACGACGCCCGAGACGACCCTCGAGCGCGCGCCGCGCAACGGCACCCATCCATCCGACCCTGGGCAGATCGACGATCAGTTCGCCGCCGTGCTCGCGGAAACCGAGGTGGCCGCGATGCCGAGCGAGGCTCTCAGCCGGCACGATGACGAGCTCGACGCCGACTCGTGCGAGTACATTGAGCGGCGCCAGCTCGCGCTCGCGCCCAGCCCGAGCGGGCGCGCACGAAGGAACATCGAGAGCGGCCTGCTCGGAGTCGGCTTCGGCGAGGAGCTTGTCGCGGAGCTGATCGAGGCCGCCGCCGCCCATGCGCTCCCGCTGATGCCCTCCCGTTCGGGCCTCGCGCGATCGGTCCGGACGGTGCTGCGCCAACGCATACCGAGCTGCCCCCCGCTCCCCACCCCGGGCGCGACGATCGCGCTCGTGGGCCCCGGCGGCAGCGGCAGGACGAGCTGTTGCGCAGCGATCCTCAAGGCCTACCGCGAGCACAGCACGCTGCCGGCCGCGTGCGCGACGGTCGTCGCGGCAGACAGCCGCGACGAGTATTCGATGTTGCTGAGTCCGGACATCCGGGAGCCGATGCCGCTGAGTGCTCCGTACCTCGCCCGCAGCCTGCGACGCGCCCGGGGCGAGGGCCTGCTGCTGATCGACACGCCACCCGCGTCCCCCGCCGATGCCGGCGGCATCCGCGCGCTCGCGGCGCTGCTCGGCACTCTCAAGCCCGACCGGGTGATAGTCGCCCTCCCAGCCACGCTCGGCGAGGTGGCCGCCGCGCAGCTGCTGCGGGCGCTGCGGCCACTGCATGCGCGTGCGGTCGCGATCACCCACGGTGATGAGACCGACCAGCTCGGGGTCGCGGTGCAGGCCGCCTGCCGCTTCGAGCTCGCGCCCGAATATCTGTTGGATCGACGACGTGGCGGTAAAGAGCTGACGCTCATAGATCCGAGCTATCTAGCGAACACGCTGCTCCCCTGATGCAACGCCGACGCCGTCGGAGGCCGGCGGATCCACGAGCTGATCATGCAACCTGCGCACATCTCCAACACCCAGGGCCCGCGATGAAGCTGAAAGCCGAGAAGGGTCGCAAGATCGACGCGATACTGCCGGCGTTGGCGGACGTGGTGACGGTGATCCGACCCACCGGGGAACGCATTCAGGCCCTCGTCGCCTGGCGTGATGACCGAAGCCTGGTCGTGGCGCCGTGGCTCGCCGCCAGCGATTTCGGCGGCGATGATCGCCTCGAAGGCCTCGCGATCGAGTTCACGAGCCGCAGCGGCCGCATCCGCCTCGAGGGCGAGGTGACACGCGAGGGTGACGAAGAGCTCCGCTTCAGTGACGTGCGCGCCGTCGAGGTTCTCCAGCAGCGTGAGTATGTACGGGTGCCGGCGAGCCGGCCCACCACCGTCAACAACGGCGTCGGCGGGGGCTGGACCTCAACCTTTTGCGTCGACGTCGGCGGCGGCGGTATGCGCTTGGCGGGACCCGCCACGCTGATGGTCGGCGCGCAGGTCGCGTTTCGACTCAGCACCGCTAGGGGAGGCGCGCAGATTTCGGGCTCGGGCACGGTCGTGCGAATCGACCGCGGGGGCCGGCCTGCGATTTGCTTTGATGCGATCAGCGAGGGCGATCACCGCCGTCTGATGCGGTTCATCTTCGAGTGCGAGCGTGCCGAACGGCGCCGCGAGCTCGAGCATAAGGATCGCAATGGCAGCTGAAGCCGGCGTTCCGCTGCCCGCGACCGCAAGCCAGAAGCCCGACGAGGCTCCGAAGCCCGAGGCGGCCACGGTCGTGGCGAGCCACCCTCGAGGTGGCGTCTCGACGGCCCCCAATATGAGCATCGCCGCTCACCCGCGCGCCGCTCGCGCGGTTGCCCGCGCCAAGGCCCTCGGCGGCCTTGCCGGCTTCCTGCTCGGCGGATATCTCTCGCTACCCACACACACACTGCCCGCGGCCGCCGTGCGAGCGCTACTCGCCGGCATCGTCTGTTGGGTCGCGGTGTGGAGCGCGGCGGTGTTCCTCTGGCGGCGGCTCGTCGTCGCCGAGCTGCGCCACGCCCAGCATCAGCTGCTGATGGCCGAGCTGTCAACGCTGGGGGTCGAGGGATCAACGAGCCCGGGCGGCGGGCGCGCGCGCTGACGCGATTGGACCGAGGCCCGAGGAGATCACGATGGACCGCATTCCCCCGATCGCGCCTCGATCCCGCTTTGAACCGCCGCTGGCTCCCGCGCGTCCAGCGCGCGTGTCGCGCGAACGCCGCGAGCAGCAGCCGCCCGGCGAGGAGCGCAGGCCTCGACCGCGCAAGCCTCAAGGCGAGCCACCCGTCGCCGAGGAGTGCGACGGCGGCCCGCACATCGACGTGCAAGCCTGACCCGCGGGCGCACCGAGGTCCGCTCCAAGAGGGCATCTGCCTCCGCCGCGCGCGCTTACTCGCAGCCGGCCGTCGGACGATTCCAGGCTTGGTGTCCAAACGGCGGCCCGCAAGCTCAAGCTGGCGCAGCCAGGCGACGATAGCGCGGGTGCAGCAGGGCCGACAAGGAGTTGGCCCGGGACTCTACAAACCACGTCATCAAGGAGATGAACGCATGTCCCTCACAGTGAACACCAACATCGAGGCGATGGACGCCCAGCGCAACCTCAACAACACCGAGAATGCGCTCGCGACATCGATGGAACGCCTGTCCTCAGGCCTCCGCATCAACTCGGCCGCCGACGACGTCGCCGGCTACGCGATCGACCAGCAACTCCAGGGTCAGGTCAACGGCCTGAACCAGGCGTCACAGAACAGCGCCGACGCCGTGTCGCTGGCACAGACCGCTCAGGGCGCGCTCAACGAGGTGGAGCAGATGCTCCAGCGCTCCCGCGAGCTGTCCGTCGAGTACGCCAACGGCACCAACTCGGCGACCGACAAGACAGCGATCGAAAACGAGGCAACGCAGCTCAGCGAAGAGATCGAAAAAGTCGGTGAAACCACCGAATTCAACGAAATCAAGCTGCTGTCCGGTGCCGCGAAAGAAATCACGTTCCAGGTAGGAGCAAACGAAGGCGAAACGCTCGGCGTGAAAACCGTCGATCTCGCGACCGACATCGCGGGCATCGCCATCGGCGAAATCAAAACCATCGAAAAAGCGATCGAAAAAGTCGCTGCATCGGCCGCTGAATTCGGGGCCGTGCAGGACCGCCTGCAGTACACGCAGGCCGATCTTGCCACCTACGAACAGAACCTGACCGCGGCGCAGAGCACCATCGTCGACGTCAACATGGCGGCGGAAATGACGAACTACACCAAGGAGCAGGTGCTCTCGCAGGCCGGCATCTCGGTGCTTTCACAGGCCAACTCACTGCCCCAGGCAGTGCTGAAGCTGCTCGAAGGCTAGTTCTCAGAGCATTCGCTCGCAAAATGATTCCTCAGCGGTGGCGCCACCTGGCGCCACCGCTGCAGCGAATTCATCGCCGTCCCACAAACGTCGTAGCGGCCTGCCACCGCCGCGCGCAGGTCCTCAAGTTGCTCGGACACCTGGCGATAACCTCGGGGTGAACCCTGACCGATGGGAAGTCGGCCCGGGACCACTAGAGGCAATCATCCAGGAGATGAACGCATGTCCCTCACAGTGAACACCAACGTTGAGGCGATGGACGCCCAGCGCAACCTCAACAACACTGAGAATGCGCTCGCGGCCTCCATGGAACACCTCTCGTCTGGCCTGCGCATCAACTCGGCCGCCGACGACGTCGCCGGCTACGCGATCGACCAGCAACTCCAGGGTCAGGTCAACGGCCTGGTCCAGGCGTCACAGAACAGCGCCGACGCCGTGTCGCTGGCACAGACCGCTCAGGGCGCGCTCAACGAGGTGGAGCAGATGCTCCAGCGCACCCGCGAGCTGGCCGTCGAGTACGCCAACGGCACCAACTCCGCGACCGACAAGACAGCGATCGAAAACGAGGCAGCGCAGCTAAACCAGGAGATCGAAAAAGTCGGCGAAACCACCGAATTCAACGAAATCAAGCTGCTGTTCGGCCCCGCCAAAGAAATCACGTTCCAGATAGGAGCAAACGAAGGCGAAACGCTCGGCGTGAAAACCGTCGATCTCGCCACGGACGTCGCGGGCATCGAAATCGGCGAAATCAAAACCATCGAAACAGCGATCGAAAAAGTCGCTGCGTCGGCCGCTGAATTCGGCTCGGTCCAGGATCGCCTGCAGTACACGGAGAGCGATCTTGCGACCTACGAACAGAACCTGACCGCGGCGCAGAGCACGATCGTCGACGTCAACATGGCGGCGGAAATGACGAACTACACCAAGGAGCAGGTGCTCTCGCAGGCCGGCATCTCTGTGCTGGCGCAGGCCAACTCACTGCCCCAGGCAGTGCTGAAGCTGCTCGAAGGCTAGTTCTCAGAGCATTCGCTCGCAAAATGATTCCTCAGCGGTGGCGCCACCTGGCGCCACCGCTGCGTTAACCCAGACCGGCCGAACGACTCTGCCCGATGCGCCCGCTCGGCGCCTCACCTCCTCGCCTCGGCGTCGGCAGGCGTCGCCACCGACGCGGGGTCGCCGCAGAGCGAGCGCAGCCGCCCCCCCGCTCCGGCACAACGACGGGAACGCCTCAACCCGCTGCGCCGGGCCTCGGTGGTCCTCCAGCTCACGACCAGCACCTGGGCGCAGGGTCCGCTCAAGTCACAGCGACAGCTGACGATAACCCGAGGTGCAGCAGGGCCGACAAGGAGTTGGCCCGGGACTCTACAAACCACGTCATCAAGGAGATGAACGCATGTCCCTCACAGTGAACACCAACGTTGAGGCGATGGACGCCCAGCGCAACCTCAACAACACCGAGATGGCACTGTCGACGTCGATGGAACGCCTGTCCTCAGGCCTCCGCATCAACTCGGCCGCCGACGACGTCGCCGGCTACGCGATCGACCAGCAACTCCAGGGTCAGGTCAACGGCCTGAACCAGGCGTCACAGAACAGCGCCGACGCCGTGTCGCTGGCACAGACCGCTCAGGGCGCGCTCAACGAGGTGGAGCAGATGCTCCAGCGCTCCCGCGAGCTGTCCGTCGAGTACGCCAACGGCACCAACTCGGCGACCGACAAGACAGCGATCGAAAACGAGGCAACGCAGCTCAGCGAAGAGATCGAAAAAGTCGGTGAAACCACCGAATTCAACGAAATCAAGCTGCTGTCCGGTGCCGCGAAAGAAATCACGTTCCAGGTAGGAGCAAACGAAGGCGAAACGCTCGGCGTGAAAACCGTCGATCTCGCGACCGACATCGCGGGCATCGCCATCGGCGAAATCAAAACCATCGAAAAAGCGATCGAAAAAGTCGCTGCATCGGCCGCTGAATTCGGGGCCGTGCAGGACCGCCTGCAGTACACGCAGGCCGATCTTGCCACCTACGAACAGAACCTGACCGCGGCGCAGAGCACGATCGTCGACGTCAACATGGCGGCGGAAATGACGAACTACACCAAGGAGCAGGTGCTCTCGCAGGCCGGCATCTCGGTGCTTTCACAGGCCAACTCACTGCCCCAGGCAGTGCTGAAGCTGCTCGAAGGCTAGTTCTCAGAGCATTCGCTCGCAAAATGATTCCTCAGCGGTGGCGCCACCTGGCGCCACCGCTGCAGCGAATTCATCGTGACTGGGCCAGCGCCCATCAGCGATGGATCACAAAGCTCCCGCATTGCAGGAGCTACATACCACCGCTTCATCGAGGGAACGGTGGTCGGGGTGGGCAGCCAACGCTGTCCACCCCGGCATTTTTCGGGCTCGCGAATGTCCCTCAACTCGCTCACCTCGCTGCCGATCACCCGGGCGATGTCGGTCGAATCCGGACTGCAGCGCGTCGCCGCCCTCGAACAGGCGCTCTCAAACCCCTCGGTCCTGCTCGGCGCTGCCGCGCGCACCGGCGGCACAGCAGCGCCTTCCGCGCCCGTCGAACTTTCCCCTGAAGCGGCTTCTCCCGGAGGCTCATCCTTCGCGACGGCGCTTGAAAACGCGACCGCCGGTTACGGCGCGAGCGCCGGCTCCGAAGCCTCGGCGCTGGGACAAGGCTCCGAAGCCGCGCTGTCCGGGCGGGCGCCGACCGCGAGTGCCGCCGGCCCCGCTCTCGAAACTACGATCAGCGGCGCGGCTCCGGTCGCCTATCCCTTCGGTGGTGCCTCCGGGATCTCCGGCGTGGGGCTCACAGCCGGCTCGCAGGCGAGCGGTGAGAGCCCCGGCGCGCGCATCGTCGCAATCGCCGAAAGCCAGGTCGGGCAGAGCGAGCAGCCTCCGGGCTCAAACGAATCCCCAGCGATCGCCCAGTACCGCACCGCGACCGCGGGCGCGATGCCCGGCGCGCCGTGGTGCGCCTACTTCGCCTCCTGGGCCGCTCGCCAGGCGGGCACGCCGCTCGGCCCCGGCGGCGAGGGTCTCGGGTCCGTCGCGCAGATCTGGTCCTGGGCGCAGGGCGCCGGTCGCGCGATCCCCAACCGGCCCGGTGTCGTGCCCCAGCCCGGCGACCTGATCGTGTTCGGCGACGAGCACGTCGGCATCGTCAAAGACGTGCTTCCCAACGGCGACATCCAGACCATCGAGGGAAACTACGAAAACAAGGTCGCGCAGAACGTCCGTCCACCGACGGAAGCGACCGGCTACGTGAATATGAGCTGAGCCGACAGCGGGCGGTAGGAGATCTGGCCAGCCGCTCCGGCGTCCGGGAGGATCGTGAACTCGCCGCTGGCGCCTTCCGCGGCCGAGCGCAGCTGCGTGGGGATCTTCACGACCACGCTCATCAGACCGACACCGCCTCGGGCACGCCCGCCTGAAATGCCTCGAGCGTCGGTGAGATCGTGTGGGTCTGGAAGCTGCCCCTGACCGCGTCGAGCGTCTTCAAGCCCTCGCCGGTGATCACGAGCACGACGCGCTCCTCGGGGTCGATGTCCCCGCGTGCGGCGAGCTTGGCCAGCACCGCGGTCGTGACGCCGCCGGCCGTCTCGGTGAAGATGCCGGTGCTCTGTGCGAGCAGCGCGATGCCGGCGCGGATCTCCTCATCGCTGACCGAGTCCACCGAGCCACCCGAGCGCCTGGCGAGCTCGAGCGCGTAGGGGCCGTCGGCGGGGTTTCCGATCGCAAGCGACTTGGCGATCGTCTCGGGCTTCACGGGCTTACAGACCTCGAGGCCTGCGGCGAACGCGCTGGCCACCGGTGCGCAGCCCTCGGCCTGGGCGCCGTTCATGCGCGGCAGCTCCGGCGTCTGCCCTTGGGCGCCGTCGAGCAGCCCCAGCCCGCGCCACTCCTCAAAGCCCTTGGCGATTTTCGTGAACAGCGAGCCCGAGGCGACCGGCACCACGCAGCGGTCGGGCAGCTCCCAGCCGAGCTGCTCAGCGATCTCGAATGCCAGCGTCTTTGAGCCCTCGGCGTAGTAGGGGCGCAGGTTGACGTTCACGAACGCCCAGTCGCGCTCTGCACAGAGCTCCGTGCAGAGCCGGTTGACGTCGTCGTAGGTGCCCTCCACAGCGATCAGTTTGGTCCCGTAGACGCCGGTGGCGAGCACCTTCTGCTCCTCGAGGTCGGCCGGGATGAAGACGTAGGACTCGAGCCCCAGCGCGGCCCCGTGCGCCGCCACCGAGTTGGCCAGGTTGCCTGTGGAGGCGCAGGCGATCGTCTGAAAGCCGAGCTCGCGCGCGCGTGCGACGGCGACCGAGACGACGCGGTCCTTGAAGGAGTGGGTCGGGTTGGCGGCGTCGTTCTTGACCCACACCTCGCGCAGGCCGAGCTGTTGGGCCAGGCGATCGGCGCGGATCAGGGGGGTGCATCCGGCCGGCAGCCCGACGCGCGAGGCCAGGCGGTGAGAGGGGCCGGGGGGGCCGCCTGTGAGCGGCAGGAAGTCCGCATAGCGCCAGATGTTCTGCGGGCCGCCCTGGATGCGCCGGCGCAGCTCGCCCACGTCGCGCTGTTGAGGGCTGCGGTCGTAGGCGACCTCCAGCGGCCCGAAGCAGCGCTCGCATACATACAGGGCCTCCAGCGGGTAGGAGGCCTTGCACTCCTTGCACTCCAGATGACTTACAGCCATTGAGGGCTCCTTCGCTCGGCGGGCCTCCGGGCGCGCTCGCCGGCGGCCGGCAGGGCGCAGCTCAGCCACGTCTGCGCGCCGACGACGAGCACCGCTTCCGCGGTGAGATGACGGTCAGTTGAGAGCTTGCTCATCTCCCCAGTAATCGGCACTGATGGCCCGCGCCCATAGGGATCCCGGCGAATGGTGCGCGCTTCGTCCAGGCACGAAAAGGCCGCCGAGGCGCGCCGGGAGCCGGCACCGCGGGTGGTGCGCGGCGTTCGGTCGTTCTGGGCCCTCAGGCCACGCGACGTCGAGGCGAGGGCGACGACGAGGAGCGCGCGCCGCGCCCGTCGCGGCGCCGGTTGTCCGCGCCATGCGACGGGGGCCGGCGTCGGGCACGGGCCGGGCCCGTTGCGCCGGCAGGCAGCCGCCCTATCTGCCATAGGCCGGCGTCGTGTCGCGTGGCAAGCCAGCGCTCGGCGTCACGTCGGCCCAGCTCGATCAGCCCGTCGATGAACTCGCGGGCGAGGAACAGGTAGCTGAGCAGCTCGCCGTGGATCGCGCTGCGCTCGGCGTTGACGATCCGCCCCAGCAGCGCAAGGTTCGTCTCGCGCAGGAGGCTGCCGATGCCGGCATAGTGGCGCTTGTAGATGTCGCGCGCGAGGCGTCCGATCTCGAGGCGGTTGTGTGGCGCGATAAAGATATAAGGGATCTCCCGCTGCGATCGGCCCCCGGCGCTTTTGGGGGGCGATCCCTTGGCGGTGAGCGCTTCGTTCACCGCCGCGAGCGTCGCGACGTCATCGGCGAGCTGATCGGCGAGCAGCGCCTGCAGAAGCTGCGCCACGCCGTCGATGGCATCTGGGCGCGCCGAGGCTGCGGAGCGCGCGACGGAAGAATTCAGGCCGACCACGACAACCCGCTCGGCGCCCAGCGCAATGGCCGGCGCGAGCGGCACGTTGAGGTGCATGCCACCGTCTCCATACCAGCCCGCCGCTGTGCGGGGTCGGCGGATCTCGACCGCGGGGAATGCCCCCGGGATCGCCGCCGAGGCGAGCACGTGTTCAGGCGCGAGCCGTGTGGCGGCGTAGTCGATCCCGCGCGAGGAGTCAGCGCCAAGGCTTGGACCGCCATGATGGAACACGACGCTGCGGGATGTCGCGTACGCCGTGGCGACGATCGCTGCGGCCGTCAGCGTGCCGTCCTTGACGTTGTCCGCGATCCGCTCAAACGCGACGAGGCGCTCGAGCGTGCCGCTCAGCGGGGCGGGATCCACCAGCCCCGCCAAGCCTCCGCCGGGCAAGCCGGCGAGCATCGCACCCGCACCCAGGATACGGCGGAGCTCAAACGGCGACACCAGCGGGCGGAGCGCGTCGCTCCAGCGCAGCCCACGCCACAGCTCGACCCCGGCCGCCGCCGTAGCCTCGAGCGGCCCGTCGGCATTCGCCGCGAAGAAGGCACCATTGAGCGCGCCGGTGCTCGTTCCGACGATGATGTCGGGGGTCTGTCCGCGCGCGGTGAGAGCCGGCGCAAGAGCCGCCAGCGCACCCAGCTGGTATGCGCCGCGCGCGCCGCCGCCCGCGAGGACAAGCGCGATTCGCTCGCGCCGATCGCCGGGGTGAGCGGATTCGGGCATTTCGCCGCGGGCCTCTCGCTAAGCCGGCACCGTGCGTGGTCTCGCCACACGCGGCTGCCTGCCCCCGCTGTCGATTCCGACCGCAACCGATGGACTCGGATCGCCGCTCATATATCCGGCTATCGGCCGTGCGCCGGACTTCTTGAGCCCGGCGCCGTCGCGCCCGCGCGGGCTGGCCGTTGGCTGCGCTTCGTGCCGGCGGACTGCCGCTCAAGTCACAGGGACTGTGGCCGATTTCTCAGGGCATGTCACAGCCGCAGAGCGAGGCGGGAGAGCACCTAACGACAGACCGGGTCCGCCGCGTTCGCCCAGCGGTGCTGCTCACGCTTGCGGGCGGGGCGATCTTGATCGTGCTGGTTGCGCTCACCGATCCTCGCCTGCTGACCTTGATCCTGGTGGGTAGCGTGCTCGCCGCGATGGCCCGGGGTCACTCATGACGCCGCGGATGGCCTTGGATCCTCCGCGATCCCCTCGCTACGGGCAGGATGGCGCGATCGCACCGCCCTCAGACGTCTGCCTGCTGCTGCGCGCACACGCCGAGCAGCGCTGTTTGAACGACGATGTCGCGCCGATCGTGCACAAGCTTGAACAGCGTGATGGTCTCCCCGAGGAGCAGCTCAGCGCAGCGATGGTCCACCTGGAGATCATCTGGATCAAGGCCTCCCGGCGCGCGGCCGAGACGGACGCCGCCTATGAGGACCTCAACGCCTACGAGGTCGCCGACGAACGGGCCCTGTCGGGCAAGGCCCATGGATACCACGCCGCCGTCTGCTCGCTACGTCGCTCTCTTGCCCGTCGTGTCCAGGAGCTGCTGGTGGTTCCCGTCGAAGACCTCGCTCGCGAGCAGGCCGGGTGTTCTCGCTGAACTCCAGGGTGGCGAATCGCTATGTGCGCGGATAGTGAAAGGCCTGCGTCTGGGTAACCTTGCCGACCAGCGCACCGTCCTCGCGCGCCAGCTCGGTCTCCACCACTATCAGCGTCCGGCCCTTATGCAGCGGCCGCGTGCTGGCCAGAACGGCGCCGTCGCGAACGGCGCGCATGAAGTTCGTCTTGGACTCGATCGTGGCCGTACCGGTGGAGCCCTCGGGCAGGTTCAAGAAGGCGCACACGCCGCCGCAGGAGTCAGCCAGCGCCATCAGCGCGCCGCCATGTAGCAGTCCGCCCGCCGTGCAGCGCTCGGGCGCCCACTCGAGCCGACCGCGCACCATCCCGGAATTCGCCTCAAGCAGCTCGACCCCAAGCAGGACGGCCAGGGGCATCGTGTCGCGGATTTGCTCCGGTGTCGGCAGCTTGTTCACGCGGTCTCTCCTTCGGCGCCGTTACAAGCCTGCCCGGAACCCTATCGGGCCGTGCGCGCCAGCTTGAAACCGCGGGCCTGCGCTTCGCGCGGGGATGCCGGCGGACGCGCCTAGCGAGCCCAGCCCGCGAGCCGCGAGGGACCCGATGTTCTCTTGCCGGTCGTCACTTCAGTAGCCGTGCCCCCTTGCGTCCCCGGCCACCAGGCAATGAACCAGCCATTGGCGAGGCTGGCCCTGACCCGCGTGCCATCGCGGAGCCTCAGGGTCACGCCGGTGACGCCTGGGCCGGTGCGACCCACAAGCTGGGAGAACTGCTTCGAGCCTTCGTCCGGCGGGCTCGTGTGGCTCCCGGAGGAGACGATCGACACGTGTCCGGAGGGCACCGGCGGCGGTGTGTGGGTGCCGAAGCTCCCGCCCATCGAGCCGGACGTCGGCTGGCGTCCTGAGAAGCACGACAGCTCCGCCGCATCGTGCGCCGCTGCGAACAGGATCACCGTGTATGGCCCGCGCGTGTCGACGACGACCGTGCGCCAGCTGCCCTCCGTGATTGAGGGGATCGGCCAAGGCTTATGCGCACCGGAGGCCGTTTCCTGAGCGTGCTGGATGCGAGCGGAGCTGGGCAGCCGCGAAACGCAGGCTTCCCGGGCTCTCCTCGCCTGATCGCCGCTGGAGGCGGTAGGCGTCGCAGACCAACCTGCGAATGCGCGTGGAGTGTCCGTACCGAGGCCGATCAGCGAGACCGCCACCACAGCACCAGCCACTATCGCGGCACCGCCTACCGCGAGCGCCGGTCGCTGGAGCGTCGAGCGGGGCCGGTAGGCGGCGGCGAGCAGGCGGCTGCTCGCGTCCGATGGCAGCTCTGCTGCTCTGGCGGCGAGCGCGAGCCGCAGTTGATGCTCTACCGGTCTGTCCATGGGATCGTCCTCCTCATCTTGATGATGTGTCATCGGCCGTCGGGAGCGGTGCCGCGGGGTCGAGGGCTTCGCGCAGTCGCTCCAGTCCGCGCGAGGTGCTGCTCTTGATGGTGCCGGGCGGGCAGTCGAGGATCGTTGCCACCTCCTCGACCGGAAGATCCACGAAGTAGCGCAGCACAAGCACGGCTCTCTGGCGAGGCGGCAGGCCGCCCAGCGCTCGCAGGAGTTCGACGTGGTCCTCCAGCGAGGCCGCCGCCTCGTCCTCGCCAGCAAACTCCGTCTGGGAAGCCACGAGCTCCGTGCGTCTCCGAGCGCGCTGAGGCCCACCGTCGAGGATCAGATTGAAGAGGACGCGGCGGGCATAGGCGCCTGGGTGCTCCATCGAGCGCACCCGAGGCCATTTCCGGGCGAGCCGCAGGAGGCACTCCTGCACGAGGTCTTCAGCTTCGCCGCGGTCACCGGCCATCAGGTAGGCGTTGCGTAGCAGTCCATCGGCGTGGACCGCCGCGAAGCGCTCGAACTCCGTGCGCGCCCTGGCTCTTCTCAGCAAGTCCATGCCTGCCCGCCCATCCTGACTGGATCTTGCATCATCCCCATAACCCCTATTGGCCAGCAAAACGTTCCATCGCCCCGTTGCATCGGGAGACGATCGAGGACCTCCGCGCACTCAAGCGTGTCCTCGACGCCGACGCCAAACGCTTCGATGTCGAATTAGAAAGGTGAGCTGCAATGTCGCGAATCCTCATCACCGGCGCAAACAAGGGTCTCGGCAGACACGCCGCGAAACGTCTGCTGGCGGACGGGCACGACGTCTGGATCGGCGCGCGCGATCCCTCACGGGCACGCGAGACGACGAGTGAACTCGGCGGCAAACACGTCGCGCTCGATGTGACCGATGATGCCTCTGTGTCCGCGGCGGCCGAGACCGTCGCGGAGGGCGGTGGCCTTGACGTGCTCGTCAACAACGCCGGGATTGCGGGTGCACGTCGACCCGCCGCCGAGGTCACCGCCGGGGACATCCGCGACGTCTATGACGTCAACGTATTCGGCGCGGTGCGAGTCCTTCATGCTTTCCTGCCGCTGCTCGATCGATCGCAGTCGCCCGTCGTCGTCAACGTGTCAAGCGGCCTGGGCTCGCTCGCAGACGCCGTCGATCCAGACAGCGCCTACTTCCAGGTCGTCAATCTGGCGTACTGCTCGTCGAAGGCCGCGCTCAACATGCTCACAATCCAGTACGCGAAGGCCTTCCCCAAGATCCGCATCAACGCCGTCGATCCGGGCTTCACCGCGACCGACCTCAACGAACACCGCGGCGTACAGAGCGTCGAGGAAGGAACCGACGCAATCGTGGAGATGTCGAGCATCGCCCGCGAGGGACCGACGGCGACGTTCGTCGACCGACGCGGAGCAGTCGCGTGGTGAGCGCTCTCTGACATGCAGCCAAGCGGGATCAAACCGGTGAACTCGCGCGGCTTGCCCGCGGCTCACCACTGGAGCTAGGCCGCTTCCTCGGTGCCCTCAGTGTCGGCGATCAGGCGCGCGCCGCGACCGTGCGTGGCGAAGCTGAATGCCCATCGGATGAAGACGACCACGCGGTTCTGGAAGCCCACGAGGTACCAGAGATGAACGAGCAGCCACGTGAGCCAGGCGGCGAAGCCACTCAGTCGCACGCCCTTGACGTCCGCGACCGCGGCCGCTCGGCCGATCGTGGCGAGGTTGCCCTTCTCGCGATACTGAAAGGGCGGAGCGCTCCTGCCGCGCAGCCGGTCGCGCACGGCCCTGGCGGCGTAGCGGCCCTCTTGCATCGCCGCCGGCGCGAGCCCCGGCAGGACGCGGGGCGCGCCATCGCTGCCGCGCACGCGGATCATGTCACCGAGCGCGAAGACCTCCGGATGGCCGGGAAGCGTCAGGTCGGGCTCGACGGTCACCCGCCCCGCGCGGTCGAGTTCCGCGCCGCTGCGTTCGGCGAGCTTGGCGGCGAGCGGCGAGGCCGTGACGCCGGCGGCCCAGATGACTGTTCGCGTAGGGATCCGCTGCGTCTGAGAGCTGCCGTCCTTCACCGTGACTCCCTCGGCGTCGACGCCGATCACGGTCTGAGCCAGCAGAGGGCTCACGCCGAGCCGCTCGAGCGACCGCGCGGCCTTCGCTGAAAGCGACGGCGGGAAGCTCGTGAGCACTCGATCGGCCGCCTCTATCAGCAGGATGCGCCCAGTGCGAGGGTCCACGCATCTGAAGTCCCCGCTGAGCGTGTCGCGTGCGAGCTCGGCAATCTGGCCGGCCATCTCAACTCCGGTGGGGCCGCCGCCGACCACGGTGAACGTGAGCCAGGCCGCACGCCGCTGTGGGTCCGGCTCCATCTCGGCAGCCTCGAAGGCCGCGAGGATCCGCGAACGCGCGAGCAGCGCGCTCTCGAGCGACTTGACCTCCTCGGCGAACGCGGCCCACTCGTCGTGGCCGAAGAACGAGTAGCGCGAGCCACCGGCAACGATCAGGGTGTCATAGGGAAGCGACTTCGGCGCGGGCACGCCGTCCGCGGAGCCGAGCTGCAGCTCGCGTGAGCCCAAATCAACGTCCGTGGCCTCGGCCATGAGTACGCGGATGTTGCGATCGCGCTTGAAGATCGCGCGCAGGGGATAAGCGACCTCGCCCGGCGAGAGCGCGCCAGTGGCGACCTGGTAGGTGAGCGGCTGGAATAGATGGAAGTTGCGCCTGTCTACGAGCGTGACCCGCACAGGCGCGCGACGTAGCTTCAGTGCCGCCTGAAGGCCCGCGAAGCCCCCTCCCACGATCACGACACGGTGAGCGCTTTCCTGATCCATTGCACCGGCAGACTAGTGCCCCACCCCGGTGCGCCGAGGCACGTACAGGACTATCGTCGCGAGCGAGTCTGTCCGGAGCAACCTGTGTCTGTCACCGAAGAGCGAGCTGGCGGAGGCCCGTCTATATGTTCAACGCGTAGACCGCCAGACGTTCATGGCCATCCGGGCGACCACTACGTGCTGCTAGCGCGCGCCAGGGCGGAGAAGAGCGCGAAAGCGCCATCGACCCGCTCGCGTTCGTCGGTCGTCAACAGGTCGAGCAGCAGGCCGCGCACAACGGCGAGCTCGAGCGTGGCGCGCTCTGTGCCGGACTCGGGCAACCAGTCGGCGACGACGCGCGCGAGGAACGCTTGAAACTGCTGGGGGTGTTGCAGCGCGATCCCGTAGGCCTCGAAGAACGAGCGAAAGAACGCCTGCCGCTCGGCATCGGAGGTCCACTCCCACAAGCCCTCCAGCGGGACGCTTCCGGGATCAGCGTGCAGCTGGTCTCGCATCGCTAGCAGCCGGTCGCGGACGCCGTTGAGGATCTCGCTGAGCAGTTCCTCCTTGGAACCGAAATGGTGTACGAGCGTATTGGGCAGCACTCCGAGCGCCTTGGCCAGCGGGCGCAACGTGAGGTCAGCAAGGCCGTTTGCGAGCGTGTAGTCAACCGCCGCTTGGAGCAGCTGTGCGCGGCGAGCGGGTTCTACAGGGCGGCCCACGAACGCCTCTGTTCCTTGTACATCTGTGCAACTATATGCATCATGCTGCTGTGCGGCCCGGACGCGATCTCGATCGGGTACCTGCTGCCAACGCGAGACGCCATCACGCTGGGACACCCCGAGGCGGCACCTTTGATTGCGTTGGGAGTGCGCGCGGAGTCACTCGGACTCGACGCAGTCTGGGTCGGCGACGGCCCGCTTGCGCGCCCCCGCCACGATGGACTGCTGATGCTCGCGGCGCTGGCGGCACGCACCGAGCGCGTGGCCCTGGGAACCGCCGTGCTGCTGGCGGCCTTGCGCCCGGCGCTGCTGCTCGCGCAGGCTGCGTCGACGCTCGACCAGATCGCGGAGGGACGTCTCATCCTTGGCCTGGGCGCGGGCTTCCCGTTCGCCGAAACCGAGCGCCAGTTCGAGGCCGTGGGCGTACCCTATGCCGGTCGCGTCGGACGCATGACCGAGACGATCGCCGCAATCCGCGCGCTGTGGGCGCGACCCGGCGAGCCCTGCCACTTCGCCGGGCGACATCTTGCTCTCGACGGCGTCGCGCTCGAGCCGGGACCTCGCCGCGCGGGCGGGCCGCCAGTGTGGCTGGCGGGCGCCGGGGATCGCGCCGAGCGCCGCGTCGGCGAGATCGCCGACGGCTGGCTGCCGTACCTGCCGAGCGCCGAGGAATACCGATGCGCGCTTGAGCGCGTGCGCACCGCGGCGCAGGTTGCAGCTCGTCAGCCGCCACATCCGGGGCTGTACGCGACCGTCGCGATCGACGCTTCCGCTCGCGCCGCCGAGGAGCGACTGCGGCGGTATATCGAGCGCTACTACGGCCAACCGCTCGAGCTGATCGCCTCGATCCAGGCGACCTATGCGGGCACGGCAGAGGGCGCGGCCGAGTGGATCTGGGGCTATCTCGACGCCGGCGCACGCCACGTCGTGTTGCGCCCGGCCGACGAGAACTCCAAGCGCGGCCTGGAAGCCGCCGCGGACATGCGAGAGCGGCTGGCGACGGCCCTGCCCGAGGTCGGTTGAGCGAGCCTAGCGCCTTTCGGATCGTGCGCTTGTGGGAGTGGCAGTATTACGACGATGACCGACTCCGTCCCCACGCTGTACGTCTGCCACGGAGATGAAGGCGGCCCTCGGATGCACCCCTGCCGCCGTGTCCAGGAAGCCCTCCACGCATCGGAGATTCCCTACGACAAGGAGGTCGCCGCCCACGGCAGCCCGATCCCGTTCCTGCGAAAAGGCTCACGCGAGGAGCTGTTCCTCGCCACCGGCACGAAGGCTCTGCCGACGATGCGGCTCCCGGACGGGAGGGTGTTGGCACACTCCAAGGCCATCCTGGCCTGGATCTCTGACCAGGAGGCGAAAGCGCACGCGGCTACGTAGTGACGATCTAGAAGAACCCACCGCCGATCCGCTGAGCGTGGCTGTCCGAATCCCGCGAGACTCCTGCGTGTCGTTCGGGTACGCTCGGGCGGTGAACGCGAAGGAGACGGTGCAGGCGCTCTACGCGGCCTATGCCGCGGGAGACCCGCATCGCATCGCAGCGTTGCTGCATCCGGATGTCATCTGGGTGGCACCTGCAGGCAATGCGACGCAGGTCGCGCTCGGATTGGGGCGTGCCGATGACGCCGGGCCGCCGCGGGGCCTCAACGACCTTGACCGCGATGCGATCGTGGCATTCATGGCCTATGACTACCCGCGCTTCTTCGCAAACGTCGCGTTCGAGCCACGGTCGATGGTTGGCGAGGGAGACGTCGTCCTGGCGGAGCACAGGATGTCGGCGACACTTCCCAACGGGCGCCCTTACGTCAACGACTACTGCTTCGCCTACGAAGTCGCCGACGGCCGCGTTGCGGCGATTCGCGAGTACATGGATACGCGCGGCGGCTGGTTGCAGGTCTTCGGCGGCCACCCCGCGGAGGTCCTGCTGGAAGGCACGCCGCCTGACTCGTGACGAGCTCGCCCAGCTGGGGCAATCTTGCAAGCTTCTCTGGGCGCATCGGACGGGCGTCTCGGTTGATGGCGAGTGCGATGCGGGACCGAGCAGGATGACCGAGTGGCCGATGGAGGTCAGCGGCACGGCCCAGCCAGTGGCTGCGCCACGTTCCGCGGGTCCGAGTCGCACGACGGCGCTGTCTGGCAGCCGCTGGCCACGCAAGAGCTCTTCGCTGAGCTCACGCGGCGGCTTGTCTCCGTCGGCAGCGACGGCGCGCCCCAGCGTGAGGTTCCACAGCAGGGCCGTCTGAAACCCGCCGCTGCGACGAAGCTCGGGCAGGACGCTGCCGATGCATGTCAGAAGCGAATTCCCGCCGAGCAGGAGAACTGCCAGTTGCGTGACTGCGCGATACGCCGTAACGCCAGCCGCCTAGACACCTGAAGCAGACTCGCCGCCATCGCTATGCTCGCGCGCCGATCCGGGGATAGCTCACCACGAACCCGTCCCCGTCGAACGTAATGTCGCTGACGAAGTCCCCAGCGCTGAAGCGAATGACACCGTTTTCCAAGAGGTTCGTAGCGCTGCTCGGACACGCTCACTCGAGCGACGGGACATCGACCCAGCGCATGAGATAGTCGTGGGGTGGGCCCGGTTCGAGAAGCCGGTCGCGGATCACCGGCAGCGAGTTGAACAGTGGCGACCAGCCGAGATCGAAGAAGTCGGCGCCAGCGAGTTCGAGCTCGAGCGTTCGCTCACCGACGAGCTCGAGGTGAAGCGCTCCTTGCTCGAGCCGATATCGCAGCTCATACGTAGCTCCGAGCTGCGTACCGCAGGCCATGAACTCCAGCTCGGTCTGCTCGACGTGCGCGACCTCCATGCGCGACGCGCCGTCACCGAGGCACGCGAGCCTACTCCGCATTCTGGGAATGCTAGTAACCGAAGCAGCGAGATTGACCGAAACGCCGAGGGGACTGCGAGGATGCCGACGTTGAGGCGGGATGCTCCCAGCCCGGATCGCTACACGCTGCGCAGCGCCGCCGCCGGTGCGAGCCGCGCGGCGCGCACGGCCGGGTACAGGCCGGCGAGCGCGCCAAGCATGAGCGCGAGTGCCACACCGCCGGCGACGGCCAGCACGGGCACGACCACGATCCAGCCCTGGACTTGGGCGTAGCCCGCGGTCGCGGCCGCGCCGAGGGCGATCCCCGCGCAGCCGCCGAGAGCGGACAGCAGGATCGACTCGCCCAGGAACTGCACGCCGATGTGCACCGCTCGCGCTCCGAGCGCGCGGCGCAAACCGATCTCGGGCCGGCGCTCGAGCACCGAGATCACCATCACGTTCGCGATCCCCACACCCCCCACCAGCAGAGCGACCGCGCCGAGGCCGAGAAATACCGCCGTGAGCGTGCTCTGGGCGTCCGCGCGTGCCTGCAGCGCGGCCGAAGGGCGGCTGACCGTGGTGTTTTCGGGGTTCTGCGGGTAGGCGGTCGCGGCCAGCAGCGAGTCGGCTTCGGGCACGCGTTCCGGATCCGCGCGCACATACAGCATCGTTGCGTGCCGGCTCGTGCCGAAGAGGCTGTGCGCGATCGGATAGCCGATCAGGGCAGCACGTTCGATTTCCGGAGCAAGCGGCTGTGGGCCGATCACTCCCGCGACGGTGAACCACATTCCCCCCAGATAGACCTGGACCGGCCGTCCATGCACGGTCAGCGAGTTGACGCCGAGACGATGCGCGGCGACCGAGCCGAGCACGACCAGCGGGTAGCGTTCGTTGGCAGGATTGAGAAAGCGGCCCTCGAGCACCCGTCCACCGAGCGTGGCCAGCAGCTCCCGGTCAGCTGCGTAGACGCTGATGCCGCCGGTTTCGGCCGCTTCGACATAGGGGTTGCGGCGGAGGCTCGCGCTCGAGATCGCGGTCACCGAGGCCGCCGAGCGAACGCTTGAGAGGTTTCGCACCGCGCGCTGGGCCGCTTCGGGCAACTCCGCCGATTTCCCGAGGAACGTCTGGCCGGGTGCGACCGTCAGCAGGTTGGTCCCCAGTTCGCTCAGCTCTGCCACGAGGCCCGCTTTGCTCGATTCCGAGATTCCCAGGACCGCGACCATCGCGGCGATACCGATCGCGACACCCAGCGCCGACAAGGCGGCGCGCACTCGGCGCGTGCGCAGGCCCACGCTCGCAACCCGCAGGACATCCGCCGCCAGCAGACGGCTGCGGGGAATCACCGGCTCAGCCCCGGACCGCGCGCCGGGCCGGCGCCGAGGACGGCATGCGCGCAGCGCCCCGGTGGTCCTCATGCGGGCTCGCTCACCAGCTCGTCATGGATCAGCCGCCCGTCGCGCAGCTCGACCCGCCGTGGCAACGTCGAAGCGATCTCGCGATCGTGGGTGATCACCACGACCGTCGTTCCCTGTGCGTTGAGCGCGTGCAGCAGTGCCAGGATGCCCCTACCGCTGACCGTGTCCAGATTGCCTGTCGGCTCGTCCGCGAGCACGATCGCAGGCATGCTCACGACCGCCCGGGCGATCGCCACACGCTGGCGCTCCCCGCCAGAGAGCAGCGCCGAGGTGTGCTCCGCGCGGTGGCTCAGCCCGACCAGATCGAGCGCGACGGCGGCGGCCCGGCGGCGCTCGCGCGCGGGGGTGCCTGTGTAGAGCAGCCCGTTCGCGACGTTCTCCAGCGCACTCTGCGCCTCCAGCAGGTGAAACTGCTGGAAGACGAACCCGATCCGCCGCGCGCGCAGCGCGGCGAGTCCACCATCTGAGGCTTCGGCGACATCGCTGCCGGCGATCCTAACGACCCCGCTCGTAGGGCCTTCGAGCGTGCCCATGATGTGCAGCAGCGTTGACTTGCCCGACCCCGAAGGACCGACGATGGCGCACAGCTCGCCCTCACAGACCGTCAGGTTCACCCCGCGCAGCGCCTGCACGCCACCCGGATAGTCCTTGACCACATCGATCAACTCGAGAACTGGAGCCCGCCCGCCCGCGGTCATTCGGACTCGATCACGGTCAGCCCTTCGCGGACGCCCGGACCTTCGACCTGCACGTAACCATTGGCGAACATCCCCGGCGTCACGGCCAGCGCGACGCGGCGCGCGCCTCCGAGCACCTCGATCGCGTAACCGCCGCCGGCGGTCGCGGTCAACGCGGTCGCCGGGACGGCGAGCACGTCACGGCGGATACTCTTGACCAGTTCGACGCTGACCGGCGCCTCGTCGAGATGGGCGAC
The DNA here is from genome assembly GCA_963761355.1 of uncultured Solirubrobacteraceae bacterium. Taxonomy (GTDB): domain Bacteria; phylum Actinomycetota; class Thermoleophilia; order Solirubrobacterales; family Solirubrobacteraceae; genus Palsa-744. The sequence goes on along the minus strand of CAVXHC010000017.1, from coordinate 51,812 downwards.
CCGACGCTCGAGGACGAGCGTCACCGTGATCGTGGCCGATTCACCTTCTCCTTTTTCTCCGCCGCCACCGCCTCCTTTTTCTTTTTCGCCTTCACCGGCCGCGCTGCTCGCCACCGAGCCGACTTCGATGACCCGTCCCGGAACCACATCGCCGCCCGGGAGCGTCACCGGCGCCGACTGGCCGACGCGGGCGAGCGTCTGCTGTTCGGCTTTCACCTTCAGCTGCACGAGCTGCTGGGTTGAGCTGGTGCTGAGCACAACCATGCCCGCGCCGGCGCCCGCTTCGCTGGCACCCGGTTCTTTCGAAGATGGCGCTTTTGAGGACGGCTCCCCTTTCGATGCGGGCGGTTTGGAGGCAGGTTCTTCTTTCGAGCCAGGATCCACTTTCTCAGACGCGGGTTTTTTGCGGCTTGATTTCTTGGGGGCCTGAGTTTTTGGAGGCGGCTCTTTCGAAGGCGGTTTTTCAGAAGGCGGCCCTGTCGGGCCCTGGCCTCCGCCGGCCGGTTCCTGCGCGCCCGCGCTGCCGGACGGGTCCTGGCCCAGCCCGACCTTCACGGCGGTGACGCGCCGCGCGCCGGGCGCGAACACGATCCGGCCCAGTTCGACGTCGCCGGTTTCGCGCAATCCCTCGGCGTGTTGCCAGCGTCGCACGGCCGCGGCCGTCGCTTGGCTGAAGTCTTCGTCGTCGGTGATCGCACCGTAGGGGTCGTAGCCAAGATCGATCAGGTTCCTGTTGAGCTCTGTCACGTCGGGGCCGTCGCTGACGCCCTCCTTGAGCGTGCGGTACGCCGGCACCGATCCGTACATCAGCGCCACGGGCTCGTTGTTCACCCGCCAGAGCGTCCCGCCCCGATCGATCGCCGCGCCGACCGCCGGCAGCCACGTGAACGTCCCCGACAGCCGGTCGTACAGTTCCAGCGTGCTGCCGTAGCCCAAGGTGCCGTCGACGGTCGAGGTTTCGGTGAGCGTGCGTCGTGCGACCGTGGTCGTGGTCTCGCCGGGCGGCACGCCGTTGCCGGAGTCGTGCCTGCCCGCGGATCCGGACTCGGCGGTCAGGACGACGGCGACGGCCGCCGCGGCGAGCAGCACCGCCCCGCCGGCGGCCAGCCTTCGCCGCCGGCGGGTTTTGGAGGCGGCGCTCGGCGAGGGGATGTCGGAGGAGGAGGCGTTGCCAGGCAGCCAGGTCTCGGTCGCCGGCTGGCGCGGCTCCTCGACGCGCGGAGGCTCCATAACTCAGCCACCAGCGCTGAGGGCGAGCCCGCCGGCTTGCCCGCTCTTGCTGCCTGAGCCGTTCGTACTCGGCGGACCGCCCGGGCGCGGGCCACCGCCCTTGAACGGGAGGAGCTTCTGGCAGGCTTGCTGAGCGGACTGGAACGCGGGGCTTTCGGGGTTCGGCCCGCCTTCGGCGCCGGGGTGCGAGTGGATCCTGATCTGGATGCCGCCACCCTGCGCCGAGGCTTCGACTTTGATCCCGTGTTCACGCATGCACTTGGCGAAGTTCTGCACCGCTTCTTCGTGTTCGACCTTCTGCTGGGGGGAGAGGTTCACCTGCTTCGGCTCGGGCCGGTAGCGAGCGCAGGCCTTTTCCGCCGCTTCGAACTGCTGCGGTCCGTGAGGTCCGCCTGATCGGGGCGAGACCTTCAGGCCGCGACCGCCTCCGGGCGTAGTCGCGGTTTCGGCGTTGATGCCGTGTTCACGCATGCACTTGGCGAAGTCGGCGAGCTTCGTTTCGGCCTTCTGTTCGTTGGACTGTTCGGTGTCGGCGGCATTGGAAGCCGACGTCGACCCTCCGCAGGCGGCCAGGATCAGGCTCACGGCGATCGCGCCCAGGGCGGCGAGCAGCGCCAGCTGCGCGTGCCGGGCTCTCGCGGTGGTGAAAAAGAGTGTGAGACGGCGGGACATGGCACTCCTCTGTGGGTCGATCGCTGATCGAGATGCCGCTGCGCGATCTCAGATCGCTCGCGGCACGCACATCGAACCGGGCCAACCTGAGAATCGCCTTAGAGGAGCCGAGGAACTTGCTGAACGGCCTCGGAAGTCCGAGGACCTTCGCGCTTGGCCGCACGAAGCTCGTCGTCGCTCATCTCGATCGGCGGAAGCTCGAGCGTCAGCCGCGCGCCACCGTCGGGGTCGTTGGCGGCATGCACCGAGCCGCCGGCGGCCTCGGCCGTCTGCCTGACTATCGCCAGCCCGAGACCAGATCCGGGACGTCCCCGGGCCTCGGGGGAGCGGTAGAAGCGGTCGAATACGCGGGGCAGATCCTGCGCGGCGATCCCCGGCCCGTGGTCTCGAACTTCCAGGCGCCCGTCGCGCACGCTCACTTCGACCGGTCCGGCGGAGAGAGACGTCTGGTTCCATTTACACGCGTTGTCGAGCAGGTTTGATATCGCGCGATCCAGGCGCGCGGGGGCGGCGCGCACAAGGCATGGCTCGGCGTCGAGGGCGAAGCGACACCCAGCTGCGTGCAGTCGTGCCCGCTCGATCGCACCCGCCGCGGTTAGGTCCAGGCGGACTTCCTCGATCTCGATCTCCTCGATCTCGGTCTTGGAAAGGTCGACCAGGTCGCCGACGAGCACGGTGAGCTCGTGCAACTGTGCTTGTGCGGCTGCGATCACGCGAGCACGCTCGCGCGCGGGCAGCCGCTCGCCCATCGCCAGCGCGTCGAGGTTGGCCTGCACGCTCGTCAGTGGCGTCCGCAGCTCGTGCGAGGCATCGGAGACGAGCTGGCGCTGGGCCAGGCGTGAGCGCTCGAGCGCGGCGAGCATGGTGTTGAAGCTCGCGGCAAGCCGTCCGAGCTCGTCCTCCTGGCCGGCCTCGATGCGATGGCCGAGGTCCTGTGTGCGCGCTACACGTTCGGTGGCTCCCGTCAGCCGGCGCACGGGCACGAGCGCCGCGCGTGAGACGAGCAGCCCGAGCGCGGCCGCGAGCGCGATGCCGCCCAGGCAGACGATCACCAGCACGAGCTTCAGGCGGGTGAGCGTGCCGTCGACGTCGCTCAGCGGCAACGCGACCTGCCATACCCCTCCTTCGGGGGCGCGCTCGGTCAGCACGCGGGCCGGCGTCCCGGCGACCGTCGCGTCGCTGAAGAACGCACTGCGCTTGCCGGAGGCGACCGCACGCGCGGCGGCCGTGAGGGGGAGCACCGGTCCCGCGCCGGCCCTGAGCACATTCCCGTCCGGTTCGGAGAGCTGCACGTAACCCCTGGGGCCGCCCAGCGTCGGTTTCGGAAGGACGAGCTGTACGGCCCGGGGCGCGCCGGACGCCGCCGATGGGCGCTTGACGCTCGAGCCAGCCGGCACGGCCACGGTCCTGCGTTCCACTGTGATCAGTTCCCCGTGGGTGCCGTGGCTTGTGCGCACATGGACTTCGCCGCCGGAGACACGCGTGGATTCGGTCAAGAGGTTTCCGGCTTCGCCGGGTAAGCCGATCGTCCCCGCCGCGGACAACGGCGCACCGCCTTCGGACTGCGCCGGCGCTCCCACGTTTGGCTGCCCGCTCTTGTGCAACTTCGCGAGCTGATTCGCGTCAGCGAGGGGCCGGAGCCGCACAGCCTGCGGCAGACCGGGGGTGATCGTCGCTCGCAGGCTCGTGTCGATCTGACCGTGCAGCTCGTTGCGCGTAACGACGTACACCACCACCGATGCGATCACGATTGCTGCGGCGACCGCCCCAGCCGCCAGCAGCACCATGCGCCGGCGAAAGCTCATCGCTGCACCGAGCGAAGCACGTAGCCGACCCCCCGCACCGTGTGAACCAACCGCGGCTCGCCGGCGGCCTCGGTCTTGCGACGCAGGTAGCCGATGTAGACCTCCAGCGAGTTCGAGGCAGGCCCAAAGTCGTAACCCCAAACACGGTCGAAGATGCTCGCGCGCGTCAGCACCTGCCGGGGATGGCGCATCAAGAGCTCCAGCAGCAGGAACTCGGTGCGTGTCAGCTCGAGCAGGCGACTACCACGGCGCACCTCGTGCGCCAGCGGATCGAGCTCGAGATCCTCGAAACGCAGCAGCCCCTCGTCGCCCTCCCAGCCCGTACGTCGCAGCAGCGCGCGCAACCGAGCAATCAGCTCCTCGCGCGCGAACGGCTTGGCCAAGTAGTCATCGGCGCCGGCCTCGAGGCCCGCCACGCGCTCTGAGACCTCGGTACGTGCTGTCAGCATGAGCACCGGCGTGCGATTGCCCACAGCGCGCATCCGCCGACACACCTCCAGACCGTCGAGGCCGGGCATCAGCACGTCGAGGATCACAGCGTCGGGCGAGTCGTCCGCGAGCGCGCGGATCGCATCGCGCCCGTCGACCGCCGTCGTCACCTCAAACCCGGTCAGGTCCAGCACAAGCGCGAGCGCCTCGCGCACGGACGCCTCATCGTCGACGACCAGAAGACGCATGGCGATCCATGCTGACGGGTCAACGTGAAAGAAACCTGAACGAGACACAGCGCGACCGGGGAGAAGGCCGCAGGACCCTTCCGGTTCACGGTGGGCATCGCCCATCTGCTTTCAAATTGCTACAAACACCCCGCGCTTTAGCGGGGGTACCTCAAGCACCCGAGGATCGCAAGGGGTCGATCCCAGACCGGCTGCGGGAGCTCACGAATGACCACAAAGGAGGATTCTGATGATCAAGGTTGTGTTCATGATCAGGCGTCGTGAGGGCATGACGCGAGAGGAGTTCCAGCGCTACTGGAGAGGGGAGCACGCGGAGCTCGTCAAGCGCCATGCCGGGCTTCTGCGGGTTCGCCGCTACGTGCAGACCCATGCGCGTGACACGGACCTCGATGACGTGCTCGCCGGATCACGCGGGAGCGAGCCGCGTCAATACGACGGTGTTGCCGAGCTGTGGTGGGACAGCATCGATGACCTTGTGCAGGTGGCCACGAGCGAGGAGGGCCAGAAGGCGCAGCACGCCCTGCTGGAGGATGAGCGCCGCTTCATCGACCTGGCGAACTCGCCGATCTGGCTAGGCGAGGAGATCGTCGTCGTCTGAGCGCCGTAGCCGAGATCGACCTCCAGGTCCGACTAGAGAGGCCAAGCGTCCGACACTGACAGGGAGGCAACGACGAGCGTGAACCCGCATAGAGGGCACGAGCTCGCGGTGCGGACCGTGCTGCCGCTCCCGGCGCTGTCGTCTGAGGCTGCCACGACCATGCGCCTCAGATTGACGTGGGCGGCCATCGTTACGAGCGTCCTCCAATCATCTCCCCCGCGCCCCGGGCGGCGCGGCGCTCAGCGATGCTCGCCAGCAGAAGGCTGGCCTCGAACAGTAGATACAACGGAACGGTCTCGAGTAGGAGGGTGATCGCGTCGCCTGGCAGGAAGGCCGCGACCGCACCGCAAGCGAGGATCGCGTACCGGCGGTTGTGGCGCAGCTGACGCGGCGTCACGATGCCCGAACGGGTGGCCGCCAGGATCCCGACCGGCACTTGGAAGACCAGGCCCATCGCGAGCAACACGACCGCGGCGAAGTGGTAGTACTGGTTGGCCTGCACCAGCACGTTGAACTCCCCACTGTTGAAGTTCTGAAAGAAGCGGAGCGCGGATGGCAGAACGACGAAGTAGCCGAACGCGACCCCTACGGCGAAAAGGAAGGGGATCGCAAATATCAGCGAGTTGGCGATCGGTTGCTGCTCCGGGGAGAAGGCGGGCAGCAGGAAGCCGTACAGCTCGTACAGGATTACCGGCAGCGCCAGGATGAAGGCGAACAGCAGCGAGACCCCAATCGTGATCGTGAACGGCTCGCCGATCCCCAGGGTCACCGGCTTGTTGCCTTCCGGTGCTTTTGAGAGGCGGGCGATCGCTTGGCGCAGTTGCGGAGCCACGCCTTGCAGCGACGCGCGCGTCTGACCCGACGCGCCGCTGCCGGGGCGCTCCAGGGTGCTGACGACGAGTTGCAACTGCGCTGCGACCGTGCGGGCGCTCTGCTGCACGGTGTAGGTGGCGCCAAGCGGGCCGTTGCCCGCTCGGACCTGTTTCTGGGTCTGGTGAGCGAGCGGCTTGTTGATGATGTGAAGCAGCGTGTGGTTCTGCCACACGCTGAAGCCGAACGCCACGGCTAGCGCCGCCAGCGAGATGATCAGCCGTGCGCGCAGCTCCTCAAGGTGATCGACGACGCTGACGCGATCTTCGTGCCCGAGTCTCCCGACGGCGATTGCCATGACCCTCTGTCCCGTCCGCTACAGGCGCTCTTCGCGCGCGCCGGCGACGACCGGCTGCTGGTGGTTGTCGGCCGGCACGGTCTGCACCGCGGGCACGGCCTGCTCGAGCTCGGCCCCCGTGGTCGCCACCCCGTTGAGCGAGTCCTTGAAGCCGCGCATGCCGCTGCCGAGCGAGCGACCCATCTCGGGCAGACGCTTGGCTCCGAAGACGAGCAGGAGGAGGATCAGTAGAAATAGAAGGTGAATTGGGTTATCGAGTCCCATCACTGGCTCCAATCAATTTGACCGTTTTAGAAAGTAACTTCACTGAATGATTTGACCGCGCGCTCGGCGCGATCGCGGTGACCGCGCCGAGCGTGGAGGTCGTAGCGGCGCAGCGCTGCTAGATGTGTTGCGCGGCGTCCGCTTCCTCCGCCAGCTTCATGACAGTCCTGAAGAAGGCGGCTGACTGGCCTTGGAACAGGTTGTCTGCCGTAAATGACTTGATCGTGGCCACGGCACCTCCGTTGCTGTCGAGCGTCGGTCGCACGACCGCGCAGAGGGGGAGCTTGCTGCTGATGAACTCGGTCGGGTGCGGGAAGATCAGGTTGGCTTGGAACAATTCCTCGTCGGGGTGTTCGTCCAGGTTGGGGATCGTCAGACCGGTAACCGGATCGGTGACAGGGGCGACGGGGGCGTTTGCTGCGTTACCGGCGTCGTCCTGCCAGGTGGAGAAGTGCATGGCCTCAGTCGGGCCGATGCTCGAGACGATGCGAAGCACCTCGAGGCCGGTCACCTTCTCGGCCATTGTCGAGTACAAGCTCGCTCCGCCCTGCTCGATGTAGCCGAAGTGAAACGCGGCGGTGCACGCGATCGCCTGTATCCGGCGCTCCGCCGGAGTTGTGGGGGGAAGCGGAGCGGGGGTGTTCGGCGGAACGTCGGCGTCGCTGATCGGGATCGCCGGCTGGTTGCGGATCGTGATCGCTTGCGGGAACGTCGCCCCAAAGTCGGGGTTGGTCGAGCTGCGATACCGCGTGTACCAGCTCGTGTCGACGTCCAAAGAGGTGAGCGACGTCAGACGGCCAAGTTTTTTAGCGCCCGTCGCCTTGCTGCTCGGCAACGTGCGGAAAGCGTCCAGGTTCACCGGATCAGCCCCCTTGGACTCCAGATAGGCGTTGAGGAACGCCGCGTGACTCTGCTCATCCTCGTTGTTGAGATGAATGTAGGTAGGCATGTCGGAATCGATGTTTTCCAGGGCCGCCTGGTAGGCCGGATTACCGCCGTTCACGCCGCCGATCTCGTCGTACTGCTGCCAGAGGTCGGCCTCTATGAGCTCGGCCGCTGCGAGAAACCGGAGGATGGCGGCGTCGCCCCTCGTCAGCCCTCCGCTACCCTGCGCGAGTGCCGTCGCGGTTTTACCGAGCGGTCCGAGGAGAGTCGCTCCGACTCCGGCTGCGGCTCCCGTCGCCAGGAATGACAGGCGACTGACCCCGCCGGTCGGCTTGTCATCTGCTGCGAGGACATTCGCTTCGGCGCTTGTCTGTGTTTCACGGTTCATGGGTCTACCTTCCTTGAGTGAGGGTGGGGGGGTTTGGGTGAGGTCGGGCCGAATACACGACCCGCTAACCCCATAGGACGCCGCTGTTGGCGAATATTTCCTTAAGCTGAAAGAAAGATGTGCGGAAGGTGAGCAGTTCAGGGCGTTCGCGGTGCTTTTGTGCGTTAGCGAGAAGAACGGGAAAACCCCACCCACCCAAGTTCGATGTGTGAAAGCCGCTCACTCACCCTGTCACCGCGTTCGAGAGGACACGGCCCACGCCGTTTGGCTCCCGGCGGTTTGTCTAGGCTCCCACAAGTCGCAAGGAAACGGAGGACGCACGGCCGACTCGGTCGGCGGAGTCCTCTGGAGTCTTCTTGCCACCGCTGGCAACCACTCCGTTTGGCGGCTGCGGGTCAAGGCGCTCTGCGACCTGTTTGCGCGCACGGAAGAGCCGGGTCGTGATCGTTGCCTCGCGTACCCCCAGTGCGCGGGCAGCCTGTCGATACGACAGCCCGAGTACGTCCACCGCTACGACCGCGAGTCGGAAGTCCTCGGAAAGTCCAGCGATCGTCTCGAATACCTCCTGCACCTCGAGCGCCTGCTCGGGTTGTCCCGTCGGCCTGGGATCAGCGACAGCCACGTCCTCGAGCTCGGCGACGGTCACCGGCCTTCGAGATGCGGTACGCCGACTCGTGAGGAAGGTATTCCGCAGGACCCGCATCAGGTAGTAGAGATCCTCGCCCCCGCGAAGCACCCGTGGGCGCGCCAGGACGCGAGCAAAAGTCTCCTGGACGAGATCCTCGGCGTCCTCGCGCGACCCGCACAAGGCCCACGCAGAACGGTAAAGGCGATCAACGTGCTCGTGAAGGACTTCGGGATCGAGTGTGTGCATGGCAATTAACGCTCCCACCTTGAGGTGCTCGAACCAGCCACGACGGGCTTAAGGCGTGGCGCATTGGGGGACTTCTAAAGGCGAAACTGCGGTGCTACCCACCGCAACCGAGGCGGCCGGGGACCGTCTAGCTATGAAAGACTCTGGATGTGAGAATTCCTTCCGAGCTACTCGGCTGACTTGTTTGGCCGCGCGAAAGCTCTACTCCCCCGCGCGGGGTGAGAGGGCCATGATGGGTTTGGGCGGGGCACAACTGCTTGCGCTGATGTTTCCGTGCGAGTGTCGACGTTCGCCCGTTACTGGTTCTGTGCGGGGGAAGTTCCCCACGCGGCGTCGAGAAGGTCAACGAGTAGGGCATCGCGCTGCTCCTCGCTGCTCTCGTCGATGTCCTCGACTACTCGCAGTACGAGCGCGGCGGACTACATCGGGTCCAAACCATTGGGTTCCATCTCAACAGATCAGACGTCGCGGCATCCGGATTCCTTCCGTCACGACGGCGATGACGGACCGGATATCTCAGCGATCACCGCGCTCTACAACATCGGGACCGAGCTGGAGCCGGGCTGCTCGCAGCCGCGCAGGATGCGAGCGTGGCCTTCTCACCGTGGCACCCCACCGCGATGGTCAGCGAACGCGGCGAGGCTATGCGCTTTGACGACGTCCTAGACGCTGCGAGAAGGGGAACTCGAGCGACGCTCGGTCCCGACGCGAATCCGACCACCGGAGGAGAGCCAGTCGTTCTCAGTGGCGCACCGCCGTGCGCTGTCGAGAAACCGTTCGATTGCTGCCGATTGGGCGCGCCCGGGCCACAGGATCGACAACTCCGCCAGGATCTGTGTATCGACGACCTCGCGGGCGACGATGCCCGGCTGGGCTTGGGCGAGGTGGATGGCGAACGAGGCGGGAATCAGGCCAATCTCGCGTGCCCCGAGGAGGCGTGCGAGCATTGCGTGGACCGGCGGCTGGGGAAAGGCACTGACGCGGGGCTGGAAGCCCGCCCGCTCGCAGCACTCCATTATGCGGTCGTAGTAGGCCGGAGCAAGCTGGCGGGGGAACAGAAGCAGGGTCTCGTGCTCCAGCTCGGCGAGCGAGATGGAGTTCGGGTTGGCAAGGCGATGGCGTTTGCTGAGCAGCGCCGCGAGCGGCTCGACGCGCAGGGCTTCGGTGCGGATACCTGTCATCGGCTCGGGGTGCAGCGCCAGCCCGACGTCGAGATCCCCGGCCAGTACGCGGCCGGGGATCTCGGCGCTGAATAGCTCGCTGGCGATGACGGTCATGTTCGGGTTGTCGCTCTCGACGGCTGCGAGGATCGCCCCTAGAGTCTCGAAGCTCGCCGGCGGGGGGTAGCCGAGGCGCACCGTTCCGGTGATGCCCGCACCAGCAAGGCGAGTGTGCTCGGCGGCGCGCTCGAGCGCCGCGAGCGCGAGCGGTGCCTCCTCGACGAGCGCCCGACCGGCGGCGGTGAGCTTGACCTCGCGGCTGCTGCGCACGAACAGCTCTGTGCCGAGGATGCGCTCGAGCTTCTGGATCTGGTTGCTCAGTGACGGCTGGGAGATGTAGAGGCGCGCGGCGGCACGGCCGAAGTGCAGCTCCTCCGCAACGGCCAGGAAGTAACGGAGCAGGCGTGGCTCGAGGTCGATAGTCGAAGGCTATCGCTGGGCCGGGGCACAGGTCTTGGACAACGACGAAGTTTCGACTTTAGGTTCTTCTCGCAGCGCAACTTTCTACGAGAGGAGCACGCGATGACAAGCGGCACAGCCATCGGATCGAACATCGAGATCGTTCGCGAGTACACCCAGCGAGTGTTCAATGCGCACAACCCCGAGCTGGCGTCCGAGTACGTCACCCCGGACGTCAGGTGGCACGGCGGGACGCTCGGCACGGTTGAAGGCACTGAGAATCTCGTCGGACTGTTGCAGGGTTTCATCGGCGCCTTGCCGGACCTGAACGCACAGGAGCAGGACATCGTCGCCAACGAGGACACGGTGGCGGTGCGATTCGTCGTCGAGGCGACACATCGGGGCGACCTGCTCGGGATCCCGCCGACGGGCCGCCGGGTGCGCTGGGACGCGGTCGACGTTTACCGGCTCACCGACGGAAAGATCAGCGAGGAGTGGGCTGCCGACGACCTCACCGCGATCCTCCACCAGGTGGGCGCTTACACACCGCCGTGGCTCTCCTAGCCCCGACCCGACAACGGATCAGGGACGTCAGGGTCTTCAAGCCCGGCGACTACAACGTCGCCGCGCTCCACACGCCTGCTCGACCAGGTCATCGCCTCGAGCGCCGCACTGGCAACGCTCCGCCAGACCGCGGCCGCCGCATGAAAGGCCATTGCAAGGCCTCATCCGCGATCAAGACCGCGAACGGGGTTGCCGTCACTTGATCTACTGTTCCGAGGTACTCTCACCCGCCCCGCATCCGAGGGCCCAGGCCGAATCGGGAGATCCGTCCGACGTCGGGACTGGTCGTCCCACGCCCCAGCACGTGGAGGTCCTACTGATCACCGAGAGAGTGGATGGTTTCTTTCTCGAACGATTCACCGATGGCGGCGAGCTTTTGCGCGCTACGCAGCACGAGACGCTAGATGAGGCCATGCGCCAGGCTTACTCCGACTACGACGCGATCTCCGACTGGCGATCTTGTCCTGATGACGTGGATCCACTTGAATCCATCCAGGCGCAATCGGGTCCTTGATAGACAGCCGGCCGATGGCTACATCGCGCGAGAAGCAGCTGACCCTGCTCGCAGCCGTGCTCGGTACGAGCGTCGTATTCCTCGACGCGACGGTAACCAGCGTCGCATTGCCCGCGATTCGACGCGACCTCGGTGGCGGCCTGGCCGGCCAGCAGTGGGTCACGAACGCGTACCTGCTTGCGCTGGGGTCGCTGCTGTTGATCGGCGGCTCACTTGGAGATGTATTCGGTCAGAAGCGCGTGTTCTTCGCTGGCGTTGCCGGGTTCGGCATCACTTCGGCTCTCTGCGCGGTCGCGACGTCGATCCCCGAGCTATGCGTGTTTCGTGCGATTCAGGGGGTGTGCGCGGCGCTCGTGACCCCTACCGCATTGGCGCTGATCGTCCACGTGTTTCCCGAAGACGAGCGGGCCAGGGCGATTGGGACATGGACAGCGCTCAGCTCGATCGTCGGGATTATCGGGCCGTTCATCGGGGGAGTGCTGATCGTTGCCGGCTCCTGGCGCCTGATCTTTCTGCTCAATGCGCCGCTGGTACTAGTGACCGTGACGCTGATTGCTCGTGGCGTGCCTGCGGACGCGACCGCTGGGTCCGCCGCGCGTCTGGACTACCCAGGCGCCTTCTTGGCAGCGCTCGCGCTCTCGGGTTCGGTGTTCGCCGTGACCGAGGAGCCCGCGCGCGGATGGAGCACGCTGGTTATGGGTTCGCTCGCGGCAGGGATCCTGGGAGCCATCGCGTTTATCGCGCACGAGGCGCGAGCTCGGGCGCCGATGCTCCCACTGAGCCTGTTTCGCGAGCGCAACTTCACGATCGGAAACCTGACGACACTGACCGCCTACCTCGGGCTGGGAGGCGTGATCTTCCTGCTGCCCGTGTTTCTGCAGGAGGTCAGCGGCTACAGCCCCGTTCAGGCCGGGCTTGCGCTTCTACCCGTCACCTCGCTGATGATCGTGCTCTCCCGCCGCTTCGGCGCACTCGCCGACCGCATCGGGTCGCGGGTCCTGATAAGCCTCGGGGCTCTCGTTGCCGCAGGCGGCCTTTTGCTCTTGGCGCGTGTCAATCAGCGCGCCGACTACCTCAGCGAGGTCCTGCCGGCGCTGCTCGTGTTCGGGCTGGGACTCGCGATGCTTGTCGCACCGCTGACCGCCACGGTCCTAGGGGCAGTGGAGGAGGAACACGCAGGCGTCGCAGCCGCGGTGAACACGACGCTCTCACGCGTCGCGCAACTTTTCGCGGTCGCTGTTCTGGGAGCCGTCGTCTCTCTTGCCTTTGCTGGTCGCGTCGACGCGACGCTGGGACCGACCGCGCTCGGTTCCGGCAGCCGCGTGGCGATCAGCCGCGCCAAGCGACAGCCTCTCGGCTCACCCAGCCTCGTTGGAGTGCCCCCCGGCGAGCGGCTTCTCCTACGAGCGACCTTCGAGGACGCGTCCGTGCATGCCTTCCGTGTTGCGGACGTAATCGCAGCCGTGCTCGTCGCCAGCGGAGGTCTGATCGCGCTCGCCGGGATCCGCAATCCCCGCCGCAGGGTGGCCGCCGAGCTGTGTCCAGCTGGGGCGCTCTGCGGAGCCAGCCAAGAACTCATCAGTGCTGGCCAGTCTCGAGTCTTGGACCCGGGTTTCGCTGACCGGGCCGTCGACGCGCCGTCACGGCAGGTGACGCGGTGAGCGACACGTGGCCCGCGCCGCTATGCGCCTGTGAACCGATACTCAGTCTGCCAGGCGTCCTTCGAGTCGGTGTGGGCGGTCCAGAAAAGCTCCGCGATGTTGTCCGGATCGAAGTCCGTCCCCGGCTTGACGGCACCGGCGATCGTGACGGTCGCGGCGTGGATGCCCTCCTCCCGGAGGCCCGCGGCAATCAGCGTCTGCGCCGAGCGCAGGGCGGCCTTCCCCATCGAGAGGCTGGCCAGCGCGGGCACCGGATTGTCGGCGAAGCCGCCGCTGGTGACCAGCAGGGTGCCGCCGCCAGCTGCCCGCAGGACGGGCGCGGCTATCTGTGCCGCGACGACGGCTCCGAGGACATCGACGTCGTGGGCGGTTCGGAGCCGCTCGACGGTGGTGTCGAGGATCTCGCCTGGATCCGGCAGGGCAGCGTTGTACACGACGACGCCGGGGGCCCCCGGGGCGCTGAAGATCCGTTCAAGCGTCTCGCGATAGCCGTCCAGATCCTCGATATCCGCGCCGATCGCCTCGATCTCAAGGCCGCCGCTGCGCAGCTCAGGGGCGAGCTGGTCGAGCGTTCCGCTGCGCGAGATGAGTGTGCTGCGGAAGCCCTCGCGGCCGAAGCGCCGAACCACGGCGGCGCCGACACCCGGTCCGGCACCGATCAGCAGGAGATGATGGGCGTCAACAGTCTCGGGCATATACCACCTCCGGGTTGAGTTTTCGCCTGGCTGTCGGCCTAGGCCACTGCGCTTGGATTCGAATCACGTGACAAACGTTTACCAGGGTTGAGCCATCCTGGGTTTGACGGAGATCACGGTCTCTGGAATCCAGGACGGCTCAGGCTGCCCGAAACGGTGGGCGCCGGGCTCAGCCGGCCTCCTCGAGCAGGATCCTGGCTGTCCTCTCGGCGGCCTCAGACGTGACGAGGTGTGCGCGCATCGCCGTGAGGAAGGCCTCGCGGCCGATGCGCAGTAGCGTCGTCTCGCTCGTCGCTGTGACGGTGGCGGTGCGCCTGACGGGGTAGAGCAGCGCGATCTCCCCGAAGCCGTCTCCGGTTCCCAGCTGCCTGATCTGGCCCTTGCCTTTAGTGACACGCACCGCCCCGTGCGTGATCGCGTAGTAGCTGTCCCCCTCCTCGCCCTCGCTGATGATCGCGGTGCCCGGGTGGACGCTCACGTAGTGCGCTTCGCGGGCGAGCGTCTCGAGCGGGGCAGCGGGGAGGGCTGAGAAGATCCCCATGTTGCGCAGTATTCCCATCTCAACGACCGGTATCGAGGCCTCTGAGTCGATCCGGCCGATCCGCCGCGCGGTACCGACGACCACAATCAGGGCGAAGGAGGCCATCCCCACGAAGGCCGCCTTGGCACCGCCGAGACCGATCAGCAGCGGAATGATCAACGCGCTGAAGGCCATGGCAAGATCGCGCATTGACTCGATCAATGCGAAGGCGCAGACGATGACATCCAGGGGTGTAGAACGCTGTAGCAGCGTCTGGGCGGTGACGCTTTGCATGGTGCGCGCAGCGCCGACGAGCACCAGTAGCAGCAACGCGACGAGCACCGTGGAGGCCAGTGCCAGTGCGCCGAGAGCCAGACCGCCTATGAGGGTGGCGGCGGCTAGAGGCAGTGCGAGCTGGCGGCCCGCGAACAGCACCGCGATGGTGGCGCCGAGCAGGCCGCCCGCGCCGAAGGCAGCGCTCAGGTAGCCCGCAGCACCTGGTCCGATTGCGAGGATCTGCACCGCGAGCACGACGACGAGTAAGTCGATCGCGCCCTCGATCGCGGCCGCTCCGGCCGGGAAGGCGATCAGCGCCCGGGTAGTCGGCCGGGAGAGGATAACCCGGGCGGCAGCAAGCAGATCGGAGAGACCGCCCTCTTCCTCTCCGGGCTCCTGAGCGTCGGCGCGCAGCGGACGCACGTGAGCCAGCAGGGGGGTGGAGAGACATAGCCCGGCAAGCGCCGTACAAGCGAGACCGGGCCCGTCAGCGCTGATCAGCAGGCCCGCGAGCGCGGGGCCGACCAGCGCTCCCACGCCCTCGCTCCAACTCGTGGCGATGTTGGCCGAGGTGAGCTCATCCGGGTGGCGTACGACGAGTGGCATCAGGACGTGGTGCAGAGGCCTGCCCACCCCGAGTGAGAGTGAGAATGCCATTGCGGCGACGTACACGACGTACACCGGCGCACCCGTGAGCATCGCCACGCCACAGCACCCGAGGGTCGCTGCCGCAGCGGCATAGGCGCCGGCAAGTAGTCTGGCGACGCCGATGTGGGCCAGCTTGGCGCTGATCAGCGGGGCGAGGAGCATCGACGGGATCAGCTGCAGGATCACTACTAGGCCCGCCGCAGAGGCGCCACCGCGAATGTACGCATACACGATAACGGCGAGCCACTCACCGAACTCGGCGACGATCATCACCAGGTAAGCGAGCAGCAGCCGGGTCAGGACGTGGTTGCGCGCAACCACTCCAATCACGCGGCCGAATCTGTTCTCCACGACCGACACGGTCTCCAAGCAGTGGAGACTATGCGTCCATCATCCGTTCTTCAGGAGGCCTGCGTAGCTATCTAAGCGCGTGCCGCTTGGGGCCACCGATGCACCGTCGTCAGAGCCAGTCACAACTCCTGTTTTCAGTGCGCGAACGGGCGTCTAGGCGATTGAGTCATGATGGAGCGGCCCGGCTCCACCTCCTCCTCAGCCATCAGCGCGGTCCTTCGCGAGGCGTTCGGCGGCAGCACTAGCCTCGTCGATGTCGGGGTAGGGCGTCACGCGAGCGATCAATCCGTCCCTCCATACGGTCACCGATGCGAAGCGCATTTGCAGGTAGCCGCTACTGCCGAGCGGGCACCCGCCTTGGTGTGTCACGGGCAGAATCACGCCGTTGCCGAGGTCGCGAACCTCCTCGACCTCACGGTCGAATCGAAGTCGCGGCGGCCAGCGGCTTCAATCGCATTCCGGCTGCGCTCCCCAGGTCGAGGGTCGTGGACTCCTCAGGCATCGTCCGGTGCAGTATCTCGCTCACGGCGACGGGAGCTTTCCACCAAGTGCGCGGCGGCGGGGCGTGCCGGAGCGCTCAGCCGGAGACGATCGTGAAGGTGAGCGCCTGCGGCGGCGACTGCTGCCCGTGCGAGTCGCGCGCGACGATCGTCACACCGTAGGCGCCGGGCTGAAGAGTCTTGGCGCTCGACAGGCGCCCCTGGAAGCGCACCTTGTTGGCGCCCGCGTCGGCGGACACGGGCAGAGAACCGGCGCTCACGTTGCGCTTGCACCTGGGCTTGCCCGCGTTGGCGCGTGTGACCACGACGCAGCGACCCCTGACACGACGCCCCGCCATGCTGCGCGTGAAGGAGAGGCTCGTCGTTGCCGGCTCGTTGAGCGTGACGCTGAACGTCGTCCCGACGTGCACGCTGCTGACGCGCGCCAGGGAGCCGCCCAGCTTCCACTTCGAGGCCGACTGGCTAAAGCCGGTGATCGTGGGCTTGGATGCGATGAAGCTCCCGAGCACCCCGGAGAGGGGGTTCGTGGGCGTCGTGGCGATGAACGGCGGCGCCGTAAACGTGTAGCGGTCGGCGGGGGTGACTTCGCTGGAGCCGCCCGGCCCGGTCACGCGCACGTCGACGGTGGATGCCGTAGACGGTGGCGCGATAGCGGTGATCTGGTTGAGGGAGTCGACGCTGAAGCCCGAGGCGGGAACCGCGCCGAACGTCACGCTCGTAGCTCCGTCGAGATAGAGGCCAGTGATCTTCACTGCGGTGCCTCCGACCGTGCCACCCGACGCGAGGGAGATCGAGGAGACGACGGGCGCCAGGATCTCTTCTGCGCTGAGCAAAAGACGGTGACCACGGTCCACTCCCGTCTGTTCGCGTTCGATGCCGTCGTCGGCGAGCGGCGGACCCCATTCGAGCAGTTCGGCGTCTTCCAGTTGGACCCAACCGACGAAACCCGACCCGCCTGGGCCCAGATCCACGCCGATCAGATCGTCCGAGCCGATCGGGAGGCTCGTGGGGTTGGGAAGTGCGGTATCCGGAGCTCCGGGAAATTGATCAAAATGGTCGGCCACGCCCAGGGTTGGCAGGGGCCTCCAAGCCGCCACCCGGAGCCACCAGAACAACGGGGGCCCTGAGGCCCCCGTTGTCCGTGTTCGGCGCCGTGCGCAGCTGTCGCCCCGGTCGCTACAACCAGGCGCCGCGGCCGCCTTGGGCGCCGTGAGCGGGTCCGAACCGATGCCGTGCGGTGTATGTCCACGGCCCCGGGCGCCGATGGCGCCTATGTCCGAGGAGGAAGACGACGAGCACCAACGTGCTCCACAGCACCGTGATGGCCACCAGCGTTGCGACTGCCGCTAGGGCGAGCGGAACCGCGACCAGCAACAGTGCGGGGTGGGCTCGCACCGTGCGCACGGCGCGGCGCGGGGCTGAGCGCCGTTCGCCCAGCCGGCTGCCGGGGAGGTCGCTGACCGTCGCATCGAGCTCTGCGAAGGTGCGTGCCCTGAGCGCAGTGGCGACTCGATGCTCGAGCTCGCGCACCGCCAAGCGGCCTTCGGCGGACGCCTTACGCAGGCGATCGATGATCTGGTCGCGATCGGCGTCCGATGCTCTGAGGGTTCCGCGCCTTGCCACGTTATGAAGCAGGCTAGCGCGCCAGCGCGTCCCAGGCAATCGATGAAGACGGCGACGCCGGCTGCGGTGATGAGAGCAGCGACGCGCGTCGACCCGCGCGCTGTCGTGTTGCGCCCTGTAAGCAGGCGTCTGCCGACCCTCAGCCGACGCGCTCGGAGCTCGTCCATCTCGAAAGCCGTGACCGACGTCCTCGGCGCGCCCGCTCCGCCGGTCGAGCGATAGCGCCTGGGCGCTGCTCCTTTCGAGGCTCAAGCGGTAGACCTGCGGCCGTTTCATAGGTTGGGCGCCCGGCTCGATCACGGGAGCCGGCGGCGGCGCAGCCCGACGGCCGGACACCAAAGTGATCAGCCGTTTATGATCCGTCCCCAAGCGCGGTGCGGACGACCGCGACCCCGGGGGGGCCTGCGTGCGGGAGCGTGCCGCGACGGATCGCGACGACGGAGGCAAGCATGTCTATTGGGAGAAGAGGCCTGCGGGCGCTAATGCTCGGCGGGCTCGCAGCAGCGATGCTGGCTGCCCTGGGCGCGCAAGGCGCGTGGGCAAACGGAACCCCGGCGCCGCCGCCGCCGGTCACCATCGTGGTGGCATCGTGTGGACAGCTGGATGCCCTGGTTCCACACACGGGCACCTATAGCTATTCGGTCGGAAGCACGATCAAAGGCAGCTTTACGACGACCGAGGCCAACGAGAACGTCACCGTCGGCGGCATCTATGCCAACGGGCTGACGACGATCACGGTCACCTACGGCGGTCAGGTCTCTTCGTCGGTGAAGTGGCTGTTCGTCAACTGCGCCGAACCACCACGCGGCCCGACCGGGCCAACGGGTGTCGGAGCGACAGGTCCGGCGGGTCCAACCGGTTCACAGGGCACAAAAGGCACGACCGGTCCAACCGGGCCACAGGGACCAGGTGGAACGACAGGCGCAACAGGGCCGACAGGCCTAACCGGCCCACAGGGACCCCAGGGACCAGGTGGAACGGGCGCAACAGGGCCGACAGGCCTAACCGGCCCACAGGGACCCCAGGGACCAGGTGGAACGGGCGCAACAGGGCCGACAGGCCCGCAGGGTTCAACCGGATCACAGGGCGCGACCGGCGCGACCGGCCCTGACCTGCCCTGCATGAGCTACCTCGCCTCTGGGATCGACGCAAAGCCCACGATCCAGTTCTCCGGCTGCAACGTGCAGATCGTCAACGGCGAAGGCAAAACCAGGACGGCCAACGGCGAGGGCAACCTCGTGATCGGCTATGACGAAAAGGCGAGGACCCAGACCGGCTCGCACGACCTCATCCTTGGTGAAGACCAGGAATACACGAGCTTTGGAGAGCTCGTGGCTGGCTACGGCAACACTGCGACCGGCGAATGGGCATCGGTCAGCGGCGGCGCGCTCAACACCGCCAAGGGCGAAGCTGCCTCCGTCAGCGGCGGCTATGACAACACCGCAAGCGGGGGGTTGGCGTCAATTAGCGGCGGCGGCGACAATGCCGCGAGCGGCACCATTGCCACGGCCAGCGGCGGTGCTTTCAACACCGCCAGCGCTGAAGGTGCCTCTGTCAGCGGCGGCCAGGGCAACGACGCCAGCAACCTCGTCGCGTCGGTCGGCGGCGGCTTTGACAACAGCGCCAGCGGCGAAGTCGCGTCCGTCAGCGGCGGCGAGGCCAACAAGGCCGAAGGGTCCGTTGCATCGGTCAGCGGGGGCAACAACAACACCGCCAAGGGCGACGTTGCCTCCGTCAGCGGTGGTGGTTTCAACGCGGCTAGCAGCGAAGGTGCCGCAGTCAGCGGCGGTAGCGGCAACGTGGCCAGCGGCATAGCTGCCTCCGTCAGCGGCGGCCAGCTCAACACGGCGACTAACGTCGGTGCGTCGGTCAGCGGCGGTCAGAACAACACATCCGTCGGTCATGAGTCATCGATCAGCGGTGGCTTCAAAGGTGAAACCACAGGCACGTGGGACTCCATCAGCGGCGGCTGGGAGAACAAGGCTGAAGGAACGGAAGCCGACTCGGTCAGCGGCGGCACGCTGAACACGGCGTCCGGCGCGTTCCAGAGCTGGGTCGGTGGTGGCATTGAAAACACCGCCTCGGCCAGCTACGCGTCGGTTAGCGGCGGCAAAGAAAACAAGGCCAGTGGAGAAATCGCCTCGGTCAGCGGCGGCTTCTCCAACACCGCCAGCGGCCAAGGCGCATCCGTAATCGGCGGCGAGGCCAACAGCGCCACTGGGGTGCAGGCGTCGGTTAGCGGTGGCTACGGCAATTCCTCCACAGGCGAACGGACGTCGGTCCTGGGCGGCGACGAAAGCACGGCGAGCGGACACAACGCGTCGGTTAGCGGCGGCGAGGAAAACAAAGCCAGCGGTCCTTTCGCGTCGGTCAGCGGCGGCTTGGAAAACGAAGCCAGCGGTCCTTTCGCGTCGGTCGGCGGCGGCTTCTCCAACATCGCCAGCGGCTACCTGGCGTCGGTCAGCGGTGGCGCCCACAACACCGCCGCTGGTGAAGGGGAGTCCTGGATCGGTGGCGGCCTCCTCAACGAAGTCTTCTCCAACGGACTGCCAGGAGAAGAAGGGCTGTTTGCCTCGATCTTCGGAGGCGAATTCGAAAAAACCGCCATTGACGGCGCTCACCTCCCGTCGTAGGCGACTCTGAGAGCGGCATCCGGCGGCCCGGCCCTCGCGGTCGGGCCGCCGGCCGCTGCCGCCGCGCGGCATATCTTGTGATGCAGGAGTGTTCGCTCGGGACGAAGTGCGCGGCGGATCAGTTTCTGCCGGGGGACGTTGAGAGGAGCGTCGGCTAGTCTTCGCGGGCGCGATTGGCGGTGCGCGAGTGCGCTTCCGCATCCGACGGAAGAGCAGGTGTCCGGTCCGTCGTCCGGCTCGGCCCTCAGCTGCTTCGCCCGCCGAGCGGGCGTGTCCGTCGACGCGATCGAGAGTGTCGGAACGGACGAGCCGCGGGCGTCTCGTCCATCACTCGCGAGACTCCTCCTTTCGCCATGGGAAAGCACTCGTTTCGGGTCCGTCGGGTCGGGCTACCGAGAATCGTCCAGCGCAGCAGTGGGATCCGCTAACTGTCGGGTTGCCGCTGAGGGGACAGTGGTTGGAGCCCCGCGCTTGGCGGATCTGAGGTCCATCCGGGGGTAAGTCCTGCTCCTCGGCCACCCGGGTTGCCCGCTGGCAGGATCAAGACGGTCTTGCGGCACGACGGCTACTCGGGCTCTCGACTGCCATCGCCCGTGAGATCACCGCGAAGTCTTCTTGTGGGATCTTGAATAGGCCGACCCGGAACATGTATCCCCAGCGGCGCTTGTCCTTGATGAAGCTGAGCTGGTCGATCAGCGGTCTAATCGGTGCCTCATTGCCCTTGACGAACTCGATGTTGCGGCGCCACGGCGTGAACCCCGGCGCCTGTTCCACCTGGTAGAGCTCTTCGTCGACGACCCGACCTATTGCCGTGAAGGCCTGCACGGGCTCGCCGTCTCGCAGGCTCGTCTTGGGCGAGTAGTAGACCAGCCAGTCATCAGACTTCAGCTGCTTGAGGCCGGAAGCCTTGCCATGGCCTGCCTGGGTGAATCCGCCCTCTACGCTCAGCCGCACGTGATCACGACTGATCGTGCTCACCCAGTACGTTGGTTGGTTGGGCGAGCCGAGCGCGGTGGCGCAGATGCTTAGTTGGCGGTGCAGCTCCTCGCGCTCGGCGCGACTCAGCGTCGCGAGCATGCGTTGCTCGATTGCAGCGACGGTCGAGGAAGCCGTGCGTAGGCGGGTGCGTCCCTCGGCCGTGAGGGCGTAGCGCTGGCTTCGGCCTTGGCCGACGGCGCTCACGAGTCCGCTAGCTCTCAGGCCGGTGAGGAGCTGGTGCATCGCTTGTCGGCTGACGAACGCGTCGCGCGCCAGGTCTGCGTTTGAGATGCGCGGACGCGAGGCGAGGATCTCCAGACAGGCGTACTGCGACACGCTGAGTCCGTAGTCGCGCAGCTCCCCGTCCATCGTCGAGTGCAGGGCGTGTTGGGCGCGCTTGAGGGCATAGCCCACGGATTGGTCGACATCGACTTGTCCCATGTCAAGATCTTGACATAGTGTGGTAACGTCAAGACCTTGACAACGCTAAAGGAAGGATCTTTCTGTGTCTACCGTTGCAGGCCCCGATTTCATTGCCCTCCAGGTCCGCGACATCGAGCGTGCCGCCGAGTTCTACGAACGTGAGTTGGGGCTCGAGCGCGCACCCGGACCCCCGCACGCCGTCGTGTTCACCACCCAGCCAATCGCGTTTGCGGTCAGAGACCCGCTGCCCGGAACCGATCTCGACCGTGGACAGCCCGGCCTCGGCGTGGCGCTGTGGCTGAGGGCCGAGGACGCCCAAGTCCTGCATGACCGACTCGCCCAGCACGGCGTGACGATCCTGACTGAGCCGGTCGATGGTCCCTTCGGCCGGACGTTCACGCTCAGAGACCCGGACGGCTACGCCATCACGATCCACGATGCAGGCTGACGAGCTCAGCCCCCACCGCACTGAACCGGTGCGCCTCGGCCACCTGTGCGAGCGGAAAGGTGCGCGACCAGGAGCGTCGCCGTCCCTGGTCGAAACTTCATCCGTGCCCTTGACTTCAAGCGCTTGAGGTGTGTTTTGATGCGCGCATGACAACTCTCACCATCCAAGATGTCTCCCGGCGCAGCGGGTTGAGCGGGCCGACGCTGCGCTATTACGAGGAGATCGGGCTGATCGGTCCGATCGCCCGCGACCCGAGCAGCAGACACCGCCGCTATCGCGAGGAGGACCTCGACACGTTGCAGGTGCTGGCGTGTCTGCGCGCGATGGGCGTCGGAATCGAGGAGATGCGCACCTACCAGGCCAACCGCGGGCTTGGGCACGCCAAGGCGGGTGAGCAGCGCGATCTGCTGCTCCAGCACGCCGAGCGGGTCGAGGCCGAGATCAACACGTTGCGCATGCACCTCGACTACCTACGGGCGAAGGCCGCGCTCTGGGACGCCCGCAGCCGTGAGGATGCGGACGCGGAAGCCGAGGCGAACTCGAAGGTGCAGAAAGTGCTCCCACGACTGGAGGAGGTGGTGCTCGGATGAGCTCCAAGGTGTTGGTAACAGGCGGGTCCGGATATCTGGGCACGCAGTTGATCGCGGCGTTGCTGCGGGATGGGCGTGAGGTGCGCGCGACGGTGCGTTCTCTGGATGCTGAGGAAGCTGTGCGTGCGGCCGTGCGCCGCGGTGGTGTGGACGACACCGGCATCGAGCTGGTGGCAGCAGATCTGAGCTCCGACGACGGCTGGCCCGCCGCGCTTGAGGATGTGGAGGAAGTCCACCATGTCGCCTCGCCGATCCCGTCCGCGCAGCCCAAGGACCCGGACGAGCTGATCGTCCCCGCCCGCGAGGGCACACTGCGTGTGCTCGAGGCAGCCCGAGACGCCGGTGTGCGCAGGGTGGTGCTGACCTCGTCGTTCGCGGCGTGGGCTACTCGCCCAAGGCAGTCCGCGACTACACCGAGGAGGACTGGACCGACCCGGATACGCCGGGGCTGGCGCCCTACCCGCGCTCCAAGGCGATCGCCGAGCGAGCCGCGTGGGACTTCATCGGGACCGAAGGAGGCGACACCCAGCTGGTGGTCGTGAACCCGACATTCATCGCCGGCCCATCGCTGGTGTTGGCACTGCGCTCTACGCTGACCTACTTCAAGGCGATCATCGAGGGCACGATGCCGACGCTGCCACGCCAGCGCTTCGGCGTCGTGGACGTGCGCGACGTGGCCGACGCCCACATCACGGCGATGGCCACTCCTGCTGCCGCCGGGAAGCGCTACCTGCTGTTGGCGGACGGCCCGACGATCACCTGGCTGGGGCTGGCACAGATCCTCCGCGACCATCTCGGGCCGGGAGGCGAGGACGTGACAACAGACGAGGCGCCCGGCGAGGACCCGTCGCCGCTGACGATCCACAACGACCGCGCCAAGCAGGAGCTCGGCTGGCGCCCACGCCCGGCCGAGACCACGATCGTCGAGACCGCCGAGAGCCTGCGCGAGCTCGGCCTGCTGGAGGAGCGATGAGCTCGAGCGTTAGCAGCTGGGCAACCTGGGTCTCTAGCTCGATGCCACTCCCCTGGCCGTGTACGCGGGTCGCGCCGAGCACAATCAGAGACTCACCGAGGTCGACGACCAGCGCCGGGACAAGTTCAAAGCGATCGAATACGTCCAATATCTCCGCCAGCACGCTCGCCATCCCCGCTCGCCCACGCGCCGAGCCGGGAACTCCCAGCGCCTGGAGGCCGGCGTCGGCGTCATACACGACGCCGGGTGCGTAACGCACGAGCATCGGCTCAAAGTCGCGACGCTGCACCGCGGCCCAGCCAGAGGCAACAGCATGGCGCAAGAAGTGCCGACGTGCTCGCGTCTGCGGCCGCACCAAGCCGAGGAGCAGCGCGGTGGCC
Source organism: uncultured Solirubrobacteraceae bacterium (assembly GCA_963761355.1). Lineage (GTDB taxonomy): Bacteria > Actinomycetota > Thermoleophilia > Solirubrobacterales > Solirubrobacteraceae > Palsa-744. The sequence goes on along the minus strand of CAVXHC010000017.1, from coordinate 27,855 downwards.
ACCCGGTAAAAACTTGGGAAGCTGACGATGAAGCGCTCCTCGAGGCTTCTGGACGGTCTTGGCGCGCCTGCGGGCGCAATGGGCGTAACGACAGGCCCGCCCCCAGCGCTGACTCCCCTCATACGATCGCCAGGCTTAGCAGTCCATGGTTCATTCTTTAGTCCCGGGCGTCATGACGGAAGCGTACCCCCGCGCGCGTTTGCGACTCGCGCCGGCTCGGAGGTGGCCACGCCCGGTCACCGTCTCTTGCGACAGCACTGAGCGCCTCAGCTGGGGCGATCGCTTTGGCACCAAGAAGGCGTCACCGGAGACCGGCACCTGACCCCTACTCGGAGAGGCCCGCCGCCCGCAACGCCCCGCCGTGGTCGAGATAGGCGAGGACGCGCGACATCTTGCCGTCGCGAAAGTCATAGATGACACCAATCGGCGAATCGACCTCGACACCACTGCATCTACCACGTCCCTCGGTTCGACCGAGCACGATCACGCGGTCGCCGATATCGCGGAACTCGCCACCGATCACGCGAAGCTCCTCCCAGATGTTGGAGATTTCCTCGAAGTAGATTTCAATGCCCGCGCGGCCACGGCAGCCGTCGCCCTCGACGACACCGGGAAGCGCAGGGAACCACGCGAAGTCAGGAGTCACCTCGTGCGACATCGCCTACACCTGTAGTCCCACGGCTTCGAGAGCCTGCTCCACACTGCCATACCAATCGAGACGTGAGATGTTCTCACCACGTATCGTGAACACCGGCACCACGAGGACCTTTACCTCGGCGCTCGCTCCTTTCGGGACTCCGCACCACTGTGTGGGGACGATGACACAGTCACCGGCCTCAATCCATCGTTCCGGAACCAGCCTGTCGCTCTCGAAAAGGGACCTGTTCTCGACGAGGCGTGCGAATGCCTCATCGCGGCTGCTACTTGTGATTGCGTCAGGCCAATCAGGCGGCGTAGACATGACAAGGTCAGGTGCAAACATCACCTTGGCGACCTCCATTTCACCCGCATTCCACAGGTCGTAGCCTCGCTGCACCAGCTCGACGTTCGACTGCGACATCGCCTACCCGCGTTCCTCTGCGAGGCGTTCGGCGGCAGCACGGGCCTCGTCGATGTCGGTGTAGTTCGTGATGCGCTCGAAGAGCCCCCCTGCCCGCGAGTTGACCGATGAGTAGCGCATCCGAACCTCGGCGGTGCTGCCGGTCAGACGGGCGCGCTGAAGGACCACGGCAAATACCACCTCGTTGCCGAGAGCAAGCACCTCCTCAAGCACAAGCTCGAACTCCTCGTAGGAACCGTTCCAATCTTCAACGAAGGCGCGAACAGCCGACGAACCCCTATAGATGCCTAGCCCCATCGGAGACAGGTCCCATACGGAGTCGCTGCCAAAGAAGCTCGCGAACTGGCCAAAGTCGCGCCGGTTGACAGCATCAACGCTGCGCTGCACAAGCTCAACCAGGTCGGGGGTCGTGGACTCCTCAGGCATCCGTTGAGTATCCCCGACCGCTGCTTCCGGAGCCGAGCGAGCGTCTGGGTGAGGGCCGCGCAGACGACTGGTTCCGAACGACGTGCACTCGTCCGTGCTCGTCCCCGCGAGACGCTCACTTCGCCATGGCGAAGGAGGCGTCTGCCGAGCGTAAGTCCGGGCCATCGAGTCCGATCCGAAAGCGCGACCGCCGCCACGACGACGCCTCCCTCTTACACGAAGGCACAAGTCTGGAGGCGTGTTACCCCCGGGGATCGCAGGGCCACTAGCCGGCTCGCCTATCCCGCGCCTCGGCGAGTCGCTGCGCAGCGTCGGATGTCAGGCGTTGACGGCCTCCCAGGCCTCTTGGGCGTCGTCAGCCTCGTTGTAGGTGTCGATCCGCATGATCCGTCCGTCCTCGGCGAAGCGCAGGATGGTGGTGCCGAGAATGTCGACCTCGATACCGGTTTTCCCGGCGACGACGAACAAGCGCCCCGTCGTGAGCAGGCGATCGCCGGCCCCGGTGAAACTCACGAGCTCAAAGCGCGCTCGATCCCAGATCTCGTAGAAGGTCTCGATCCAGCGCTCCATCCCCTCGATGCCCGCGTAGATGCCTTCCGTGGATCCGAAGTGCTGCACGTACTCGAAGTCGGGCGTCACTAGCGACGAGTCTGGGGCGCGGTCAAGCACGCTCTGCGTCCAGCGTTCCGTGACGCGAGCGCGCTCGCCGGCGAGATCAGACGCGTTCATCGACGGAGCATATGCACGGATCGACGGGCGGTGGCGAAAGTCGCGCGGGACTCGCAGCTCCGGGAAATCCACAGCACGTCTTCGCCTTTCCCGGGCGAAGCGAGCATGTGGCGAACCTTCGCCGCTGGGACTGGAACTCGTCTCTATGAGGACGGGCCGATTGTCAAGTAGCGCTCTGTAGTTCGGTTCATCCTCCTCTCGGGACTCGGTTTCTTTCGGTAGAACGGCGCACTCTCGCCTGGCGGCTCTGTGGACCGTGGCGAGCGCTGCGGCCGGTCGGCGTGACCGGCCTCGTCGCCACGCTAGGCCCTGTGGCAGGCATGTCGGCGAAGACGCATTCCCCTGAAGTTCGGCTACCCGGAAACGTTCGGAAAGGCGAGGCGTGGTGGTGATACTCGTGTCGCGGTGTAAACCTCGCTATTTGCGGCAGTCTTGCGGGAGCGGCGCTTGCCGACCTCGGGACTTGGGAATAGGTTTCGGGCAGGGTCGTTACCCCAGCTACTGCTCGGATCTCTCGTGCAGGCTGCGGCGGTGCAGCTGCCAACCTCACGGGCCGTTTCGTTCGTAGCGACGGAAACGCCGTCTATCCCAGCAGGGCTCGCCCTGACTCCGGGGGCCTTGTGTTCACCTACAGGTCTTCCCGCCCTAGGCGGGTTCGGCACTGCTCACGACTCAAGGGAGGCCCCAAATGGCGACGGCTGTGAAGACGACCAAGGATCAGAACCACGCCGACAAACAGGCATCTACGCCGGTGACCGGCAGGCCGAGCACAGATCCCGCCGGCCCGACTGGCCGCCTGGTCACGTGGCTGGCGGACGTCACCCTCGACGATGTGCCAGCATCGGTGCGAGAACACGCCAAGCACCTGCTTCTCGACGGTGTCGCGTGTGCGCTCGTTGGCGCCCAGCTGCCAGTGTCACGGAAGGGCGTCGAAGCGATCACCACTCTGGATGACGCCGGGAGCGCCGAGCTCATCGGCTGGAATGGCCTCAGCACGAGCGCCCCGTCGGCGGCGATGCTCAACTCAAGCTTCATCCAGGGGTTCGAGCTCGACGACTACCACCCGCTGGCGCCGCTGCACAGCAACTCGCTGGTCATCCCGGCGATGCTCGCGGCCGCGCCGCACGTGGGCAAGGTGACGGGGTCGGAGTTCCTGTTCGGCGCGATCCTCGGCTACGAGACAGGCCCACGCGTGGGCCAGGCGCTGCACGGCCTGGAAATGATCTCCCGCGGCTGGCACTCCGGCGTCGTCTTCGGCACCCACTCCGCCGCCGCGGCCGCCGGCGCCCTCTATGGCCTTGACGCGGCCGGCTTTGAGGACGCCCTCGGGATGGCCGGCACTCAATCATGTGGTCTGATGTCGGCGCAGTTCGAGTCGATGGTCAAGCGGATGCAGCACGGATTCGCCTCGCGCGCCGGGCTGACCGCGGCCGCGCTGGCCGCTTCGGGCTATGTCGGGATCAAGCGCGTGTTCGAGCGGGAATACGGCGGTTGGCTGGCGGTGTTCGGCGAGGGCCACCACCCCAACGCAAGCGAGATCAGCGCGGGTCTCGGCACGGTATGGGAGACCGCGCGGATCGCGGTCAAGGCGTATGCCGCGATGGGCCTGCTGCACGCCGGGATCGACGCCGCGCTCAAACTGCGCTCCGAAAAGGTTCCGGTCGACCAGATCAAGCACATCGAGATCGACCTCGGCGAGGGCCCCTACCAGCACGGCGGCTGGCAGGCGGTTCGCCCGCTCCAGCCGATCGGTGCGCAGATGAACATCGCCTACGTGGTCGCGGTCGCGCTTCTGGACGGCAACGTGCTGATCGACCAGTTCGCAGAAGATCGGATCAACCGCGACGACGTGTGGCGACTGATCGACCGCACCCAAGCCCACCACGAAGAGTCCTACGACAAACTCCCGACAGACGAGCAGCTCAGAACCAGAGTACGTCTTACGCTCGAAGGCGGCGACGTCCAGGAAGCGACCGTCACCCACCCCCGAGGGACCGGCGACCATCTGCTGAGCGACTCAGACATCGTCGAGAAGTACCGCAGCCTGACCCACTCAGTGATCTCACCTGAGCGCCAGGCGGCGATCGAGCAGGCCGTTCTCGGGATCGACGAACTCGACGACATCCGAGAGCTGGTCGGCTACCTGACGCCCGCCGTCAAATCCCCCCTGGACTGACAGGAAGGAGATCTGTCGTCATGGCATCGAGCACGACAACTGTGAAACGCGATCCCTACGCCGACCTTCCACCTGTCCCGGATTTTCCTCTCGAGAGCAGCGTTGTCGCCGACGGCGACACTATGGCGATCGCTCAACGAGGTGGGACATTCGGCGGAGACGGCCAGGACACCTCGCCCGATCTCACCTGGTCGGAGTTCCCGGACGAGACGCGGAGCTTCATCGTCACGATGTACGACCCGGACGCACCAACACCCAGCGGGTTTTGGCACTGGGCGGTCATCAACATTCCTGCGTCCGTCACGTCGCTGTCAGCAGGAGCAGGCGAAGGGGATCAGACATTGCCCGAAGGATCAACGCATTTGGCTAACGACGCGGGTTTGCGGCGCTATATCGGTCCGGAGCCGCCACCAGGCGATCCACACCGATATTTCATCGTCGTTTCGGCGCTAGACCTTCCCGCGGCGGGGGTTCCCGCTACGGCAACCCCGGCGCTGGCCCTGTTTCAGACGCGGGCCAACATCGTCGCGTGGGCAATGCTGGTTCCCGTCTACGGCGCCTGAATGATCGTCACTGGCTCACAAGACTCCGACGGCGTGGACTAAAACGCTCGGCGCGGCAAGGTCACGCGCGATGTCGGTGCCACCGCAGCGGCACATGGGGCCGACGATTTGTGGTCTCACGATTCGGAAAATGTCGTTCCCTCACCCGACCCGGTTGACGGGTGGCGGTGCACGACAACGCAGGCGATCGCGCTGGCCACCGCTACGATCGCCAGCGCGACGTACGGGAACTCGCTGTACGGCGCGGGTTGCCCCGGCTTGCAGAGCTCGACAAACGGGACAATGAGGGTCAGGGCTCCGAGGAGGGGGACGGCCACGTGTCGCAATGCCGAAAAGGACTGTCGGTGGCGGCGCCATATGAACAGCGGGAGGGAGAGCGTCGTCAGGGAGTAAACGAACAGGATCACGATCGTGCCCATCGTGGAGCACTCGGCATAGAGTCCGACGGGATTCGTTGACCCGCTGTCCGCGCCGATCAGGTGGACCACCCACCAGACTCCGACGATCCCGAGTCCAACGCCGGCCATCACGAGCAACGCATTGACCGGCGCGTCGCCCGGCGGGCGAACGCGAGCGAGCGCTGCCGGCAGGAGGCCGGATCGTCCGCCATCGAAGAGCATGCGTGCTTGGGAGTTTGCGCCGGAAACCAGGGTGGCGAGCACGGATACGATTCCGGCTACCCAGGCCAGGACGGCCGCTGCGCCGAGATAGCGGTCGGCCACGGTCAGGAACGGGACCGACGAGCGACCGATGGAGGAGACGTTGTAGTTGAAGCCGGTGACGGTCGCATAGGCGAAGACAACGAACAGCGCGACTCCAATCGCGATCGATATGTAGAGGGCTCTCGGGACCGTGCGCCTCGGATTGCGACACTCCTCGGCGAGCGCTGGGCCGTTTTCCCATCCAATGAACATGTATAGGGCAAGTGGGAAGCCTGCGGACAGACCGGACAGGCCACCGCTGAGGTGCGCCCAGGAGAACGGTATAGCGGACAGATGGGCGCGCTGATCGACCAGGACGACGACGCAGACAAGGAGCATGATCGCGACCTGCACGAGGACAGCCAGGCCCACCGCTGTGGTCGAAAGCCTGACGCCGCGAGCGGTCAGCCAGATGGCGCCGAGAGTCAGCACGAGGCTAAGTGGCTCCCAGGGGGGGTGCAGCGATGTGTAGTGGGCGAGGGTCAGCGCCACCATGCCACCCGACATCGTGAATACCCCCGCTATGGCAACGGTGTATCCCACCGCGACCAGTAGGGCTGTGACGACGCCGGCCCGCGCTCCCAATGAGGTCTCGACGTAGGTGATGAAGCTTCCCGCCGACGGCTCCACCTTGTTGAACTCGGCTACCGTGAAGGCGAGCAGGACGACGGCCAAACCTGCCGCGAGGATCGTCAACGGGGCGGCGACCCCGGCGGTAACGGCGATCACCCCAAAGGCGAAGTAGAAGTCGATCCCCGGCCCGATGTTGGCAACCGTCGAGGCCGTCACATCCGTCGTGCCCAGCTGGCCGGCTCGAAGGTGCCCGCCGCCGCTCTGACTCACCGGGCACCCCAGGTGAGAGGGGAAACCGAGACAGCGGAGCTGAGCAGGGCAGCGAACCCGGCCATGGTCCGCGCCGGGAACGATGCGGAAGACTCAGCGGGGTCCACACGCTCGAGAGTACGGGTGGGGGAGGCTGGCATCGGGGATCCAACGACTTGGGGGACCTTCGTCATGCTGAAGCCCCGACCCGTCGAGCTCCACTCCAACCAAAGCGAGCATCGGCTTCGCGACCACCGCGTGTCTGGCTCGGACGAACAGCCCCAGCGCAACCGCCCACGAGTCGCGCTTCTGCTTTTGTGGAGGGGAAAGTTGCCGACAAGCAGGAGGGTAAGACGATGACCGAGAACCAGAAAGACCCCGAGCCCGATGCCGCTGAGAACCAGCAAGCTGACGAACTCGATGACTCAGAGCACCAGGAGAAGGCGAACTGGAATGTCGCCGAGTGGCACGGCAGGATGCTCATAGACCGCGACGGCGAGAAGATCGGCAAGCTCCAAGACGTCTATGTCGACGTCGAGACGGACGAGCCGCAGTTCGCGACCGTCAAGGAGGGCTTCATCGGTCGCCACTTGACGTTCGTGCCGCTGGGTGGGATCAAGGTCGGCCCCGACAGCCTCACGGCAGCGGTGTCCAAGGCGCAGGTCGAAGACGCCCCCAACATCGAGCAGCACGGCGAGGAGCTCTCCCAAGCAGACGAGTCAAGCCTGTACCACCACTTTGAGCTCAACTACACGCCGCCCGACACGGAGAGTGGACGTCGGCTTGCCCGCCGCTGACGGTCGTCAGTGCGCAGCGCAGGGGGGCGACGCTCGTCTGACGCTATCCCACGCAGACACGATGCCCGTCCTCTGGGACGCGGCCTGGCACGACCTGCGCCCCGCTCCCTCCGCACAAATGTGACAGCGGGAACGCGGACGAGTTAGCCAGCCCGCTTGTCGCGGCCCAACCCAGGCGTCGGGGCGATCAGTGCTTGCGCTTCCTCTGACGCATACGGATGGACGGCCATCGCCTCGGCGATCGCCCGGTCGTCGTCCCGCCCGCGCTCGCGCAGGCCGCGGATCACGCCGTCGCGGTCCTCGCCCGCGCGGTTCTGGCTGAGCTTGCGCTTCCCCTGGATGGCCTCGATCTCGAGTGTGAACGCGGCGATGTGGGGAAGCAGGTCGGCGACGTGGTCCCGGGGAGCGGAGGCAAGCAACCATGGCTCCGGGAATTGCTCCTCGTGGACCTCGGCGAGCTCGGCGAGGTGGCTGAGCACAGCGTCGCGGTCCTCCAGCGGGCGCGGGTGGCCGTAGCCATGGACGGCGACGAAGTTGTAAGTAGGCAGACCACCGTTCGGGTACCACCGGGGCGAGACGTACGCCCGGGGACCGCTGAAGATTGCGAGAGCCTCGTGCCCTCCGCCGAGGTGGCGGGCGAGCGGGTCGTTGCGCGCGACATGCGCGACAAGGGTCCCGTACGGGCCTGCCCTCCGGTGGAGGACGAACGGGACGTGGGCTGCGAGCGGGCCGTCGGCGCAGAGCACGAGTAGACCGAAGCGCACCGCCTCGATCGTGTCGTGTAGGACGGGTAGCTCACGCTCGGCGAAGTGTGGGTTTAGGTACATTGGTCGCGGTTTCGGTCTCGCTGGCGAATATCCACCATATCCCCGGCGGCGGCCTGAGCGCCGCAGGGCCCTACAGCTCACAGCTACCCACGATCCTCGGTGGCGGTGCTGCTGCTTTCGGGTGGTTGCGGGCGCGGTGGCGAACGCCGTTCCCGCTGCCGCTCAGGACGACGAGCGCTCGTCCGACCTCCGACGCACATCGCGCTGTAGCCATGGCCAAGGAGCAGTCTCACGAGTCTCCGACGAGAAACCTGGTGCTCGTCATAGCGGCACGCGAGCGGACCGGGACCCGGGTGCTCGCATTTGGGCGAAAGCACCAGTCGGCGACTTCGAGCAAAGAAGGCGTTTGCGTAGGCTGCAGCTCGGACCCTGCCACGCCCAGGGCTGGCAGGTCCCCTAGGCCGCTAACGGCTAAGCTGCGGGCGATGAAGGCGGGGCTTGTAGCCGTCGGGACAGTTCTCGTGACGATCGCGTTTGCCGGTTGCGGCGGGAGCAGCACCTCGAGCAGCGGCACGACGGCAAAGGCAACGACAGCCTCGACGGTATCGGCAGCCGTGACCCCGCCGCCGGGAACCCCGGCTGGGCTACGCGGCGTCCACGGCGTCCACGGAGGGGTGCTGGTAGCCGGCGACCTCCCAGGCTTCGTACCGCAGGGTTTCTCGCCGCCCAGCACGAGCGCACAGAGCGACGTCTCCGAATACCCGCCCCCACAGCGCGCTTCCGAAGCAGCGAGACTCAGGGCCTTGGGCTTCATCGCGAGCATCAGTGAGCGACTCGCGCCCGCGAACGGCACCGGGCACACAGGCGAAGCGATCTCGCTTGTCGAGCAGTTCCGCACTGCCAAGGGCGCAAGCGGCGAAGTCGCCGCCGAGCTCAGGCAGGCGCTTGCCCGTGGCGAAACCGCCTTTGCGGTACCGGGCATCCCTGGGGCGCGCGGCTTCGGTTCCAGCACGGCCAGCCCCCCGGATGCGAACGTCGCGTTTCCGGTAGGCGCTTACTACTACCTCGTCGGCTTCGGCTCCAGCGCGCCTACGCGCGCCCAGCTGATAGCGGCCGCACAGAGCCTCTACAGTCGCGTGCGCACCTGAGGCGACTCCGACCGGGGAATCCGCAACTCCAGGAATTGGACTAAAACTGATCGCTCTGCCCCGGGGCTGGCAGAGTGCCAACCGCGGCGCCTTTGCGCCGCTCGTTGACTGCCCGTGGCACCGTATCCGGAGCAGGGATAGGCTCCGGGCGCACGCGGGTCGGTCGAGCTCATGGAGAGAGCCTCACAACGCTAGGAGGCGCGTCCCGCGTGCCTCACCTCATCGATGCCTATCGCCATCGGGAGCGGTGAGCGACTCCAGTAAGATGCTCGGCCAGGCAGAAGCAGGTTAGTGGGCAGGTACGCCCCGTTGCTCGATCGGCGAAACGGGAGACGTACCGTGTGCTCGTCCTGACGCGTAGGCCCAACGAGAGCATCATGCTCGGTGATGACATCGAGGTCACCGTGCTGTCAACCCATGGCGGGAAGGTACGTCTCGGTATTCAGGCGCCCTCAGACGTTCTCGTGTACCGGACCGAGATCTACATGGCGATCCAGCAGGAACACGGCGAAGGAGGCGATCGGGAACGCGCGGGCTCCGACGTCGAGCCTGACGTCCCGCCTGCATGAGGCAGGCGGCATGCGGAATACGCCGCACAGCTGGGGGAGATTGGTTAGCGCTCAGCGCTTCTAGTGGCGCGCGATCCGCAGCTCCGGGAATTGGACCAAAACTGACCGCTTTGCCCAGGGCTGGCAGGGGCCCCCCAGAACTTGGGTGTGCGGCGTCTACGCGGAGAGTCCTGCTGCCCGCAGTCCTTCGGCACGATCGAGATACACCCGGTGGCGCCAGATCCTGTCGCCGCGAAAATCGAGGATACCCGCGTATGGCGCATCGACCGGTGCGCCACTGCCCTTCCCGCGTCCTTTGACCCTTCCAAGCACAAGCACCCGGTCGCCGAGATCGCGGAACTCCTCAGGATGCGCCTGGAGCTCCTCCCAGTTCTCGCGGATATCCGCGGCGAACCTTTCGACGCCCTCGCGTCCGCGGTAGCCGCCGCCGTCGAGAGCCCTGACGACTGCCGGGTACCACTCGTAGTCGGGGGTCACGAACTCGGCGAACGCGGCATCGACATCGCGGCGGTTGAAGGCATCGGTCACTCGCCTGGCAACGTCCACTTTGTCTCGCGACATCTCCACCCGAGTATCGCGCAGCCACGATGCGGGCGCGTTCGGGGCCGAGCCCGGCGCTAGACACGCGGAATCCGTAGCTCCGGCCAATTCACAACAACCGATCTATACGCCCAGGCCTGGCAGGGCCCGTAGACGACGCCGACATGTCACGCTGGGCGGTGTCGTCAAACCTAGCTCTCGTGCGCTCGATCCTTGCGGACTGGGAACGCGGCGACTTCAGTTCGGCAACGTGGGCTCATCCCCAGATCGAGTACGTGATGGCTGACGGACCTCTGCCAGGCAGCTCGACCGGTCTGGCCGCGATGGCCGGAGCCATACGCGAGCTGCTGAACGTATGGCAGGACTATCGCGTCGAGGCGGTCGAGTACCGCGAGCTTGATGACGAGCGAGTCCTCGTGATTCTCAAAGCACGCGGGCGCGGCAAGACGAGCGGACTGGACCTTGAGCGCGCGGCTGGGCTGGGGGCAAACTTGTTCCACGTTCACGGCGGCAGCGTGACGAAACTTCTCGTCTACTTCGACCGTGACCGCGCGCTCGCCGACCTCGACCTCGCGCCGGAGGGTGGTCCCCCAGACTCGTAGTTGCTTCCGCGTTGGCGGGCAAAGCAGGCGCGCGGACGGCGTCCGCCAGCGCTAGTGCAATGGACGGTGGGTGTCGCGCAAACCCCCCCGATCCGTCCGAGCAGATTAAGACACTTCAGGGCATGGCTATGAACTTCCTGGCGTGCGATCGTGAGCAGCCGTTCTTGATGCCTCCAGACCCGCGTGATTGGCTCCCAGAGGACCATCTGGCGTGGTTCGTATTGGCCTCAGTCGAGGAGATGGATCTGTCCGCGTTCTTCGCCGTCTACCGGCGGGATGGATGGGGCCGGGCGGCGTTCGAGCCGTCGATGATGGTGTCGCTACTGCTCTACGCCTACGCGAGAGGTGAACGCTCATCGCGCGGGATCGAGCGCAAGTGCGTTGAGGACGTCGCCTATCGGGTGATCGCTGCCCAGCAGAAGCCCGATCACGCGACGATCGCGAGGTTCCGTGCCCGCCACGAGGACGCGCTGGGGAAGCTGTTCGGCTCCGTGCTCTCGTTGTGCAAAGAGGCAGGGCTCGTGAAGGTCGGGGTGATCGCGATCGACGGAACAAAGGTCCATGCCAACGCCTCGCACCACTCGAACCTCGACTACGAGCAGCTCGCCAGGGAGATCCTCAAGGAGGCGGGTGAGATAGACGCGGCCGAGGACGAGCTCTATGGAGAGGCACGCGGCGATGAGCTGCCCGAGCACCTGAGGACCCGCGAGGGGCGACGGGCCGCTCTGGCAGAGGCAAAGCAGAAGCTCGAGGCAGAGCGTGCCGAGAACGAGAGCGCAAAGACCGAGGCGGCTGGTGAGCCGGTAGCTCCCGCGGTGGAGATCGAGCTTGACTCAGAGGTGATCGTCGCCCGGACTCAGGGCCGCGAGGGATGGTTGCGCGAGGCTCGCCACCAGCTCGATGAGCACCGCCGCTGCGAAGCAAAGCCAATCCCCCGCTCACGCGCCGAGCGGCTGCTCGAGGCAGAGCGGCGCCTTCGGCAAGACCTCGCAGTCGAGCGGACCGCCAACGAGGCCTATGAGCACTACCGCGAGCACGGGCGCGACAAACAGGGCCGAAGGCTCGGCCACCCACCGAAGCCGTTCAAGCCGCCTGAGACCCCCGCCGGCAAGATCAACACGACCGACCTTGACTCGCGCAACGTGAAGACCCCGCGCAGCTATACCCAGGGCTACAACGTCCAAGCCGTAGTGACCGAGGAGCAGATCGTGCTCGCGGCCGAGGTGAGCGCGAGCTCCCCGGACTTCGGTCACCTCGAGCCGATGGTCAAGGCGACCAAGCGCGAACTCCAGGCGATTGGTGTTACAGAGACACCAGGGGTCGCGGTTGCCGATAGCGGCTACTGGAATGAGCAGCAGATGGACCATGTCGTGGCCGACGAGCATGTGCAGGTTCTGATCCCGCCGGACGCTTCAAAGCGCGGGACCCCGCGGCCGGGATGGCAAGGCGGAAGGTACTCGGCGATGCGCCAAGCACTCGCGAGCGAGTATGCAGACAGGCTCTATCGGCGACGAAAGGCGATGGTCGAGCCGGTGTTCGCACAGACCAAGCACAACCGGCGCATCAACCAGTTCCAGCGACGGGGAAGATCGGCCGCGCTCTCTGAATGGCGGCTGATCACCGCCACCCACAACCTACTGAAGCTCCACAAGCACCAGATAGCCGTCGCGGCGGCCTGAAAGACGGTCCGAGCGGCCATCGGGCCGCCCAGGCAGCACCTACGGCCCGACTGACACGCACCTCAGTTGCGGCGCGTCGCCACCACCGCGGCCGCCAACCTTTGCGCGACACCCACCGTCCCTTGCGGCAGTCACGTAATGTCGCTGGATGCTCCCGCTTCGATGGCGGTCCAGGCATGCGGATGGCCACATCGACGCCTACGGGTCTGGGCGTATCCGACAGTTTCGATCAACTTCCCGGAACTGCGGGTCCCGCGCCGCTAGCCAGCGGTCCGATTTACAGAACGTCGTGCCTCCTACTGCCAGGTATGGTGGGCGCGTGACCCCGATACCGGACTCTCCGTCGTGGGTGCCCGACACGGTCTACGCCCGCAACGGTGAGACCCACATCGCCTACCAGGCGTTCGGCGAGGGTGAGGTGACGTTCGTCGGCGTGCCGGGCATCGTGTCGAACATCGAGGTGATCTGGGAGGACCCCGAGGCCCGTGCGTGGCTTACGCGGCTCGGTTCGTTTGTGCGGATGGTCCATTTCGACAAGCGTGGCCAGGGTCTGTCGGACCGCGACTCAGGCGTGCCAACGCTCGATGATCGGGTCGAGGATCTCATGGCCGTGATCGAAGCGGTCGGCGCTGATCAGGTCGCGCTGGGCGGGATCTCCGAGGGCGGGTCGACAGCCGCGATGTTCGCGGCCACCCACCCCGAGCGCATCAGCCACCTGCTTCTCTACGGCAGCTTCGCGCGCACGAACGTAGCCGCCGGGGACCGGCTTATGCCGAAATGGGCCGAGAAGTGGGCGACGCCGGAGACGCTGAGCGTGCAGCTGATGGCGCCTGAAAAGGCAGGCGACGCAGACTTCCTGCGCTGGATGAACCGGTTCGAGCGCCAGTCGAGCTCGCCCGGAGGGCTCTTGGACTCGTGGCGCTGGATCCGGGAGATCAACCTCGGGGACATCCTCGGCTCAATCCAGTGTCCGACGCTCGTTCAGCACAGGGTCGGCGACCGCCTCGTCTCTGTCGCCGAGGGACGCTTCATGGCGGAACGGATCCCCGGGGCGACGATGGAGGAACTCGAGGGCGACGCGCACCCACCGATGTGGGGGGACACCGAGCTGGCTCTCGCGAACTTAGAGGAGTTCATCACCGGCCACCACCCGGTACCCAAGCCTTCCGAGCGAGTGCTGGCGACCGTGCTGTTCACCGACATCGTCGATTCGACGGCGCGCGCGGTGGCACTCGGCGACGATGCCTGGAGGCACATCCTTGACCGGCACGACGAGATCTCGCGCCGCTCCGTCAGCGAGAGCGGAGGGCGCCTGATCAAGGGCACCGGAGATGGCATGCTCGCCACCTTCGACGCTCCGGCCCGCGGTCTGACGTGTGCGAAGTCACTGGGCGCGGCGCTCGCGGACGCCAAGATTGCGATTCGTGCGGGCGTCCACACCGGCGAAGTCGAGCTGCGGGGGGAGGACGTCGCCGGGATCGGCGTCCACATCGCTGCGCGTGTCGCTGCGGAGGCCGGCTCCGGCGAGCTGTTGGCCTCTCGAACCGTCAAGGACCTCGTCGCAGGCTCGGGCTTCGAGTTCGCCAGCCGCGGCCTCCACACCCTCAAGGGCGTGCCCGATCAGTGGGAGCTCCTCTCAGTGACCTAAGCGGTCCAAGCCCGCGCCTCTGAGCCCGCGCACGATGGCGAGGTCGCATCGATGGCATCGACGCCTCGCACATCTACACCGAGCCGTTCGGGCCCGAACCGGGCTCGGCGCCGCTTCTCCCCAGTAGTATTCCGCGAAGGCGTAGTGGCCTTCTTTTTCGGCGGTTTCGGCTTTTTCCCAATACGCGTTGCGCCCGGCCGTGAGCGATTCACAGTGGATGGCTTGTCCTAGCGCCGGCCAGTCCGGCTGAGCTTGCGAGACGGCCGGAGCCACCGTCGCGGCGGCGAAGCTGAGCGATGCGATGAGTGCGACGATTGTTGAGCGGGTCCTGGCGCTGAGCATTTCGTTTGCCTCCTGGAGCGAGTTGGTTTGTAAGACCATCCTCGCCCTCAGCGAGCCCGCCGGAAGGGCGCCCTTGGGGTAGCGTTCCCTTACCCTGGCGGCACTGCCGCGGTGCTCGAGGCGCCGACGCCAGAATGTCGCCGGCAATGACCAGCTTGGGCTCGCCCGCTCGGGAGCCAGCGTCCGTCACGCCGGCGCGCTCCGAGGCCCCTCCGATCCGCGACGGCGGGAACCGGTAGCTTTTCGCGCGACGCCGTCCAACTTGTCAGACGGTGCGCAACCGACCCGAGAGCGAATGGGGGACTGGATGGCTGACAAGGTGTCTAACGCGCTTGGTGCTCCGGAGCTCGCCGGAACGCTGGTGAATCCGAAGGGCTATGCGAAGAAGACCGTGGCCCGCGTGGCCGGCCGTGAGCTGGCCGGGCTCGTCGGCTCGGTTGCGGCTGGGCTCGCGGCGGGCGACGCGGGCGCCCCCGATCTCCCCAGTTTTGGACGCGTCGGCTACGTCGCCGTCAGCGAGGCTGACGTCATGGTGCTGAACACGAAAACCGGTTGGAAAATGACGCCGACCGAAGAGGTGATCGTACGAGCATCCAGAGCGGAACTCGCGTCCGTAGATTGGGATGAGGGGAAGATTGTCTCCCACCTGACGCTGCATTTCAGCAACGGCCACGTCTGGCAGTTCGACGTACCACGTACAGACAAGAAGACGGCCAAGGCGGTCGTCGAGGCGCTGCAGAGCCGGTAAGTACTACGGCTCGAATGGCGGTGCCTCGCCGCAAGCCCAGCGGGGACCGGCGCGTGCTCGATAATCCCGGCGCCGGGCTGTGAGCAACCAAAGCTGCCGTATCCTGGCACGATGACGGGGAGCACGGTTCGGGCTACGGGGGTGCTCCTCGCTCTGCTCATGCTCGTTGCTGCTCCGGTGGCGCTCGCGGCTGAAGGTCCGCTCGAGGTGCCGCTTCCGAGAGGCGAACTCGGCGCGATCGCTTACGGTGGCGGACGCGTCGTGTGGGCGACAAGCCCGGCGACCGGGCCTGTCCGGATCTACAGTGCGACCCCTGGCGGCGGCCCGGCGACGCTGCTCGCCAGCGTCCCCCGCGAGCGGCCCCACGCCGGACTGACCGTCTCGCTCGCGGTCGGCGAAGCCGGCTACATAGTCAGCCTCCGCGACAGCAACAGCATCAACACCGACCCGTACGGCGCCCTGATCTTCGAAGGCGAAGTCGTCGCGGTCGGAGGCTTTGACGGCTCACTTCACACGGTCCTTCGCTGCCGTCCCGGGAAGGCGAGCCGGGAAGGCGAATTCCCCCCCGTCGCGACTGCGGCCGGAGATCAACTGTTCGCGTTCGCCGGGATCGCGTGCGGTGCCCCCGCCTCGATCGACACCGTCACACCGCAAGGCACCGTCACGCCCGTGCCGCACGCTCCTCGTTTCACTTTCAACTCCGAAGAACACGAAGTCGAGCACGTCAACCTGACGCTCGCCGGCAGCACACTCGCGTACACGGCCAGTGATGCCCACGAATTTCCGCTGGTCGGCATCGACGATCTAGCCTCTGGCGTGCACCGGCAGATCGACCCTGTGTTCGGCGGGATCACGAGCCTCGCGGCACGAGCGGACGGGACGGTGTTCGCAACCGGGACGGTGTTCGCGAACAAGAGCGAGAGGCAGGCGGACCACGCATCCGTGTTCGCGGTGGACCCCGGTCAGAGCGCCCTGCGGCCGCTGACGGGGCTTCTCTTTCAGGAAACCACCACCGTGCTCGCGGGCGGCGAACGGCTCCTGCTCGACTCGGGCGGCTACCCCGATCTGGCGCTTGGCTCCGTATCAGGACAACGGCTGGGGCCGGTCGGCGCTCCCGGCGTGAGCGGTACTCATAAGCTGCTCGCGTTCAGCGGCGAACGGGCCGTCTTCACAAGCAGCACCTGTACCGGCGGAGCCGAGGTGACGGTGCTGATGCTGCCGGCCACGGGACCGGCCGGCTCCGCCGCAGATGGCTGCCCGATCAGGGTCACCTCGACCAAGATCACCGTTCCTCGCAGCGGCCGAGCCGCCGTGCGCGTCAGCTGCCCGCTCGGATGCAAGGGACGCTTGAGCCTCGAAGTCTCGGCTCCCGCCGCCACCCACCGCGAACTCGCACGCCTGCTCGACCATCAGGGATTCCAGGGCCTCGCGATGGGCGAATTCAAGCTTCCGCCCGGGTCAGGTCTCGTGCACATGCGCCTTGACCGCTACGCCCGGCAATTCCTCGCCCACCACCACGGGCGCCTGAGCGCTGAACTGGCCAACGACGTCACCGACCCGGAAACGACTGCGTCGATCGGCCGGCCCGTCAAGATCCTCGTCAGAGGATGATGTGTGGCTCTCTCTTGGCTGTGAAATAGAGAGCGATCCCGAATTCTCAATCGGCTCGGATAGTTGAGACGGCATGGCAAGGGGGCCTCGGCGCGAACCGAGACCCCCTTAGATCGTGCGCGCCCCAGGAGAGCGTGCGGGCCTGCTTAGCCCTGGGTCACTGACTTCAGCGGGACCGGCTTGATAACCGCCACCGGCACCTTCACGGTTTTGGCGAGCGTCGCCGAGGGCCAGGCGCAGCCCTCGTCTGTCGCAGCGTCGCGCGCTTCGGTCTCCCGTCCGGCGTAGTATTCGGCGAGGTCGTACTGCCCGTTTGCTGCTGCGTTTTCCTGGAGTTCATCCCACATTTCATAGGTGAGCCGGTAAACTTCGCACGTCGCGGCGTGGGTGCCCGGGTCGAGTTTCTGGGCCGAGGAGACCGCCGGAGCGACGGCGGCGGTGGCGAAGGTGGCCGATGCGATGAGGGCGATGATGGTTGCGCGGGTCTTGGTGAGCATTTCGTCTGCCTCCTAGGGCGAGTTGGTTTGTGAGACCATCCTCGCCCGGGACAGCGTGGCCGGAAAGGCACCCTAGGGGTAGGGTTTGCTTACCTTGGCGCCGACCCGCGAGCCGGGCCCTGTTCGACCCCTGCAAATGCAGCCCCGCCTGAGGGCGTCTCTGAGCGGTGCGGCACCCGACGCGATCTCACATGGGCCTGTAGCATCCGCGCGATGCGCATGCCTCGGCTTCGAAGGGCAGTGGGGGGTGGGGCGCTCTTGGCGAGCGTTGCATTGATCCTCGCGCCTGCCTCCGCCTTAGCCTGCCCCGAACCGTCTCTCCCCTGCGTCTCGGAGCTGGAGCCCCACCAGTGGCGCGTTGTGAACCCCGAGGCGAGCACCTACGACGCCGACTACGCCCTGTACAACTGGGCCATGGGCGGCAGTAAGCGCGATCTGATCGACCACCACCGCACGTTCGGCGCGGATCTCGAATTCGGCAACGGTGAAAAAGTCTCGACCGGGCTGCGCCAGTTCAGCTTCAAGCGCGTGAGCGGGAAACCGGGTCCGATCACGGCAAAAGAAAATGTGGCGATCTACGACAACTTTACGCACAAATACCTCGTCAACGAACACCAGCGCTTCGGTGTTGATTTGAACTGGGTTCAGGCTGCTTCATACCAATGGCGCATAATCCCAGGCACCATCCCGGGCGCGGTCGGTCTCTACAACACGCGTAGGGGCGACTATCTCGTGTTCGGCGAAGAGACGTTCGGCATCAACCTCGAGTGGTACAAAGAATTCAAGAAGACGCTCGAATCCGCGCCGTACGCGGTCCGATCAACGACTGTCACCCTGCGAGCATCGTCGGCCGAGGAGGGGTTCGTACCGTTCTCGGCCAGCTTTGGGGGTGGCGTCGGGGTGCAGGGCGAGACGCTTCGAGGGATCACAAACCCGTTCAACAATGTGGCCATCCTTTTTGTCAAGAACGGCCACGACACGAACCAGTGCGATGAATCCGGCGCGGTCGTCGCCCTCGGACCGTCTGCCACGCTCGGAGGAGCTCAGCTCGCAGCCGTGTACGGATCAGCCACGCCGCCACTCCCGATCAACATCGTGGCTTGCGTCGTCGCCTCAGCGAATGTCACCAGCGTTCCGCTGAACATCAGCTACTACGGGCCCTCCTGAACGGCCGCTCAAGCTGAGCGTCCGTTCAGTCTGTCCCCCGCACATCAGCCATCGAGCATCCTCTATTGCGGGCGGGTTTGCGCCAAGTTGCAAGGCGCTCGCGCTTATCCGGCCTTCCACACGATCGGCTTTTCGGTGTAGGCGTCTGCGCTGCCGGTCCAATCCTCCTGGGCGATCGAGCCGCCGCTTCCCACGAGGTAGATGACGCAGGTCAGGAAGGTCACTCCACGCGTGAACTGCTTTGGCTGGGTGCCCGACTCGCACGGTCGAAAGTTCCCGAGGACGGTCAGTTCCTGACCGTCCTGTCCGCGATCGTCGATCGCCTGGAAGGCAGCCGCCGGGACGCCGTCTTCGGCACTCGCGTTGCCTGTGCCTTCGTTGCGGATCCATAGCCTGACGTAGTACGGGGTCTGTCCCTGCTGAGCCTTTTCGAGTTCCACGCCGGCCATTTCGGCCTGAGAGCCCCTCTGGATGCTCACAGCGGTGACCTGGAGATGATAGGTGGGGCTGTTGGGCTCGGCTCCGGGCTGATAGTTCACGATCGCCGGCGTTCCCAGCGCCAGTTTGGTGCCGGGAGGCGTCGTGCCGGAAGCCCCGGAGTTGCCGGTTGAGGACGAGCTCGCCGCTTCCGGGGCGGATGTCAATGTGCTCGGCTGAGCAGCTGTGGTCGAGCTCGTGTGGGCTGCTCCCGACCCGCCGCATCCGCATGCCAGGAGCGCGAGGCCAACTGCCGTTGCAAGGGCAGCCGCTCGCTTATCGTGTCGCGTCGTTGACGCCGCCCTCAGAGTTAGTCTCACGATCGGCCCTGCATCCGTGGCACGTCTCCCGAGTTAATGAGCACCGACGCGCCGCGCTACATCGGTGGGTACGACGGGCGCTGAGAAGAGTGTGCCGATCGCGGCCGGCGTCATCGCATGCCGGTTGCGCACCTTCGTGAGGCTCGAAAGTCGTTCGGTCATCGTGTGGAAGGCCGCCGTTGACCGCGCAAGCGCGAAGCCCTGCTTGGACTTGATCGCGGCGATGCTCTGTTTCAGCCCCGCGATCAGGATCGCCTGGTTGGCGCGTTCAAATGCCTGCCGTTCTGATTCGAGCGTTTCATAGAATTTGAGCTGGGCAGATTCCGGGCCGCTGAGCGCGCTGCGCGCCGCCGCGAGGCCGGCTTCCAGGCGTCCGCGCACGAGCTTCGCCTGGGCGAGCTTGGTGCTGAGCACCGAAGGCTGGATCAGGGTTTCGATTCCAGCCACGCAGTGGCCCTGGATGCATTTGCCGGGGCTCAGCGCATGGGTCCGCACGAGCGCCATCCGCCGTGACATGCTGGAGATCGCTTGCGTCTCGGCGGCTATCTGACCTTCTGAGCTCGCCAGCAGCGGCGCGGCGGCGATCGTGTTCTCGGCTGCCTCGATGTTTTTCAGCGAGGCTATGTAGCAGGCGGCCGGACCGACGATGCTCAGCCACTTCGCCCGAAACTGGCTGTAGCTGTGGATCGCTTCGGGGTTTTCCCTGAGCACCCGGATCATCGTCTGGCGGCTTGAGCATTTTTCAAGGCCGGTGAGGGCGCTTGCGACGTTGCCCTCCTGGTTGAAGTTGGTGCCGTCGCCGCAGGTGTCGGGCGTATGCGCCCAGAACTCGGCCCAGCCCTCGTTGAACGCGAACCCTTCGTTGCTGACCAGGCAGAATTCGTGGTTTTTCAGATAGCTGTATCTCGCAACGTCCGCGAGGAAATGCAGCTCGCCTCCGTCGAAGCTCTGCCGCACGGAGTGACCGAACTCGTGGGTGTTGACCGAGTAGCCGCCATCCGGATCTCCGCGGTATCCGGTCGGGTAGTTGGAGGGCCAGTGGGTGGCGTCGGTTGTCGTGAATGGCACACCGCAGCACGGGAAGTCCGCATCGATCGTGTACTGCTTGTCCGGCGGCGTGCTGCCGATCACCTGCTTGTAGTTCTGGTAGGCGTTGTGGGCGCCCTGCCAGACCGCACACTTGGGTGTGCCCTTGCCGCTTTCCTTGGAAATCTCATACGTGCCCAGGTTGTTGACGCCCGAGTGGCTGCCCGTGGTTTCGGTTTCGGTGCTCCAGTCCCAGAATGAGTACCACTCGCCGAGGTCGACTCCCTGATCATCGTTGAGCACGACCTTGGCGTAGAGGTCGAAGTTTTCTCCGGCGTGGACGCTGAAGCTGTAGGAGCCGTTGCTGGCGGTGTGGGTGCTGCCCAGCTTGTCGTCAAACCACAGCGTGTTGCTTTTCCACAGCTCCACGCGAGCGCCCACGAGGGGCGTCACCGTGCCTTGGTTGTTGCAGAGCCACTGGCCCTTGACTTCGAAGCTAACGGACGCGGTAGCGCTCGCGGGAACCACGGCGATCAGCGCCAGCGGACTCAGCATGGCGAGGGCCAGAAGGCGGCGAGCTTCCTTGGCAGACCTGCGAGGGCGTGGCATCCTCGGACTGAGCATCACGCTGCTCTCCCTTCGCGGATCGGTTTCTGCGCCCCCCTGGGCGTGGGCAGCGCGTCCTACTCAGTGCCAAGTAGTGTGGTAGGTACCCAGCCGAACGGTCCGCGGTACTGTACCACCACCACGGATGGGCGTGCACGCCTGATGGGGCGCTCGTCAGCCGGTATGCTCGCCGCCGCTGAAAGAGCCCCGAGCGCCGCAACGAACGCGAGATATCCGACCGCCCGAATGCCCGCGAGGTTTCGGGAATTGTTGCCCTCGGTCAAGCCGTGCGTCGGTTCCCTCTCGACGCCTTCGGGCGTCCGCCCGAGGATCACCGGCGACACGTCCTGCCAAAAGGACGGTAGGGTTCCTGCATGACGCGATGCGGGGGCACCTCAGCTCAGCGCTTCGAGGACCTGGCCTGATGAAGCGGCGGCTTTGTGCGCTCTCCGTGGTCGTGACGCTGCTCACGGTTCCCGCCGGCGCGCAGGCAACGACCTGGCAGGTCACAAACAACGCTGACCCGGGCAGCGGTGGCTGCAGTCCCGGCGACTGCTCGTTGCGTGCCGCCATCACAGCGGCGGACGGCGACCTGGGCGTCGATGTCGTTGAAGTACCGGCGGGCGTCTATACCTTGGCCGCCGGCGCCCTGCCAATCACCAACGGTATGCAGATCGTCGGCACCGCCGGCGCCGGGGCGACGGCCATCAATGCCCATGAAGCCTCGCAGATCTTTTCGATTTCTTCAGCCGCCGGATCCGTTGCCATCAGCGGGCTGACACTCGAACACGGCCGTCTCGCCGGTGGCGGCAGCGCGATCAGGAGCACGGCTCCACAGTCGCTGACACTGTCGGGGGATGTCTTCTTCCAGAACACGAGCGCAGGCGTCAGCGGCACCGGCGCCGTGAGCGTTCTGGCCAGCGGCTCGGCCGCGCTCACGGTGACGAACAGCACGTTCACCGAGAACGCCGCAGGGGGAGCCGGCACCAGCGCAACCTCCAGCGGCCAGGGTTCAGGCGGCGGCATCGACTTCTCGCCCACCTCGGGCACGCTGGGCGTGTCCGGGAGCAGCTTCTTGAGGAACACCGCCGGCGGTAACGGCGGCAAAGGGGTCTCAAGCGCACAGGGCGAGGGCGGCGCCATAGCGGCCTTCGGTGATGTCAATGCCACGGTCGCCAACAGCAGCTTCAGTGCCAACCGGGCGGGCGGCAACGGTGGCGAAGGCACCTCCAGCGCAGAGGGCGATGGTGGCGCGGTCGAGTTCTTCGGCGAGTCGCCGGCCGATTCGCTGAGCATCGCCAGCAGCACTTTTGAAAGCAACGAAGCCGGCGGCAGTGTCGGTGTCGGATCGGGCAGCGGCGCGGGCGACGGGGGCGGAGTCGAAGCCGGCGGGGAAGGCTCGGCGACGGTGTTGAACGACACCTTCCGCGAAAGTAACGCAAACCACGGCGAGGGTGGCGGCTTCGCTAGCGCCGTCCCGGCCACGCTGCTGAACGACACGCTGTCGGGCAACGCGGCCACAGGTGGCATGGGCGGGAACCTCGCCGTGCTCGGCGCCACGACCACCCTGAAGAACACGATCATCGTCAGCGGCGCGGCGACGAGCAGCTCGAACTGCTTTGTGCTCGCCGGGTCGCTGACGTCCGCCGGTCACAACCTCGAGGACACGGCGCCCAGCCAGTGCGGACTCGGCACTAGCGGCGATAAAGTCGGCGTCAACCCGCTGCTTGGAGAACTGCAGGGCAACGGCGGACCGACCGAGACCCAGGCGCTGCTCCCCGGAAGCCCCGCGATCGACGCGGGCGACGACGTCGGCTGTCCCGCGACCGACCAGCGAGGAGTCCTGCGTCCGGCCGGCGCGGCGTGCGACATAGGCGCCTTCGAGGTCGCCACGCCCGCCGTGAGCACCGGACAGGCGACCGGGATCGCCAGCTCGTCGGCGACGCTCAACGGCACGTTCACCAACCCCGACATCGCTTCCGGCAGCGTCTTCTACCAGTATGGGACAACGACCGGGTATGGTTCACAGACACCCGCGCAGCCGATAGGCGCGGACACTTCGCAGGCGCCCTTCGGCGCCACTGTCACGGGTCTTGCGCCGGGAACGACCTACCATTTTCGCGCGGTCGTGGCCAACGCGGTCGGTACGGTGTTGGGCGACGACCAGACGTTCAAGAGCGGTACGAAGAGCGGTACGACGTCCACCGCCGCCGGGGTGGCACCCGTGTTGGCGGCGCTGGCGGTGCATCCCTCGAAGGTGCGTCCGTATCTCAACAAGGGCGCCAGCCTGATCGCGAAGAGCAAGCCACGGGGTACCACCATCGGCTACCGAGACAGCGAGCCGGCCAAGACGACGCTCGTCGTGCAGCGCCAGGCGCGCGGCTATCTGCTCGGGCGCCGCTGCCTCGGGCGTCGGCCCGCCAATCACCGTGGGAGGTTGAAGCGTTGCACGCTCTTTGTGAGCGTCGGCAGCTTCACCCACGCCGACTCAGTGGGGGCCAATCACCTCCACTTCACCGGGCGGGTCGGGGGCAAGCCGCTGCGCGTGGCGCGCTACCGGTTGCGGGCCGTGGCGCGCAATGCCTCCGGCCAAACCAGCCGGGCCGTCACGGCGAGCTTCAGCATCGTGCGCTGAGGGCGCCTGCGGCTCGTGTGCACTGCGACAGTGCTAGGGCTCGAACGGCGGCGCCTCGCCCCAACCCCAGCGCGGGACCGGCGCGTGCTCTACGACCTTGGCGCCGGGCTGCGAGTTGTGCTCCGCGAGCCGCGTTCCCCACTCGACGTAGGCGATGAACGCCGAGCGGAACTCAGGGTCCTCAGGGAGGCCGGCGTCGTCGGCGGCGAGGCTCATCAGAGAGGCGAAGCGGAATCGCTGCTCGGGGGTGATCGCCAGGTCGTGGTGCTTGGCGAGCATTCGCTCGTAGCCGCCGAGCTCGTCCGTGTACAGCGTCGGGCCACCGAAGACCTCTGACCACCAGGCAATGACGTGCAGCCGATGCGCCCCTGTCACCCCGCCTGGGAACAGTCGCGAGAGCAGGTCGTCGGCTTCCACACGGTCGTAGAACGCGTTGATCAGCTTCGCGAACGCTGCCTCGCCTCCGGCCCAGTCGTAAAGAGAGGACAAGATGGGCATGCTAACGAGGGGTCCTTGGCACCGGGCCGCGGCGTGCTCGTGGCGCTCGCTGTCTTCACGGGATGAGTTGGCAATGGCCCGCTGGGGCGGCCTGCGGGTTCCTGATCGCGGTCGTTACAACACCCGCAGGCGTTTCGGGCGCCGTCCTCTTGCTGCCGGTACAGCTGAGCGTGCTACGCGTCCCCAGCCCGGCCGTGACCCCGACCAACCTGCTGTTCAACGTCGTCGCTGTGCCGGGCGGCCTGCTGCGCTTCTGGCACGAGCGCCTACTGTTCAGCTCACTGGGCGCGCTGTTGATCACCGGAACGCTTCCGGGTGTCATCGTCGGCGCGATCATCCGGGTTGAGTACCTCTCGAGGGGACGTGCGTTCATGTTCATCGCGGCTGGCGTGCTTATGCCGCTCGGCCTGTGGCTTCCGCTCGGCTCTCAACGAATGGCTC
The DNA here is from genome assembly GCA_963761355.1 of uncultured Solirubrobacteraceae bacterium. Taxonomy (GTDB): domain Bacteria; phylum Actinomycetota; class Thermoleophilia; order Solirubrobacterales; family Solirubrobacteraceae; genus Palsa-744. Next base: position 3,260 of record CAVXHC010000017.1, on the reverse strand, counting down.
CGAGCCGCCCCGAGCCGGGCCGACGTGGTCGCGGACTGATCTGCCTGCTTGCTCTCGTGGCGGGCGTCGTCGGTGGCATCTACGGCATCGGTGGCGGCTCCCTAATGGCTCCTGTCCTAATCGCCTCTGGTTTCTCGGCCTATGAGGTCGCGCCCGCCACACTGCTCGCAACTTTCCTGACATCGATCGCCGGTATTGCGACCTACGCGGTGCTTCAGTTCGTTCACGGCGGCAACGTCGCCCCGGAGTGGGGCTTGGGCATCGCCATCGGCCTTGGGGGCTTCGCCGGGAGCTACATGGGCGCTCGCCTACAGAGCCGCCTGCCGGAAGCGTCGCTGCGACGCCTGTTCGGTCTGATCGCCTGCATCGTGGCCGCCCGCTACACGCAGACAGCCATCCAGCACTCCAGCCGAACGCCGGCCGCCGCCGTGAGCAGGTAGAAGCGCCGAGACTTTCGCCGAGTAGGCGCTACGGAAGCGTGTCTGAAGGTAAGGAAACCCTACCCCTAGGGTCTCTTTCCGCTGGCGCTGTCCGGGGCGAGGATGGTCTTACAAACCAACTCGCCCAGGAGGCAAACGAAATGCTCAGCACCAAGACCCGCAACATCATCATCGCCGGACTCGCATCACTCAGCTTCGCGTCCACGACCGCAGCTCCAGCCGTCTCGCAGGCGCAACCGATCGGCCCCCAGGCCAAAGCTGTGGCGTGCGAAATCCTCAAGTCGGCTGCGAAGGTCTGGCAGGAACAAGGCGAAGCCGCCGAAGCGAAAGGCGAAATGGACACGGCGCACTACTACTTCGGCATGGCCGAAAAAGTCGAAGGCGAAGCCGGGAATATGGGCTGCCTGTGGGAGATCGAAATCGACGCCGCGAAAGCAGCCGCAAAAGTGAAAGCAATCAAAGCCATCCCGGCTGCAACGCTGCCGGTTACCGCCAAGACCACCACGTCCACGTCCACCATCGCCGTTTCCGCCGTTTCCGCCAAATAAACCCGCCACCCCAACGGACTCGGAGAACCCCGGCACTGCGCCGGGGTTCTCTGTCGTTAAGGGCACGCTTCTTGGGAGAACCGCGAGGCAAGGTTCGAGCGGCCGGGCGCGTCCTGATCCTACGCGGCGCCCAGCGCGTCGACGACCGCTTCCGCATGCTTCTTGTTGAGGCTTGAAACCTCCAGGTGCCAGATGTCTCCATTGTCAACCGCAATCGTGAGTGGGCGGATGACGCCGCTGCCAAGCTCTGCCGAGACGACATCGGAGGGCGGGATGCGAACTATCACGTCGTCAAGCTTCGTTCTCCAACGACCAGTCTGGATTTTGACGAGCACGAGCTCGTATTTGGTGAACGCTGCATAGGCTTGCCGCCCGAAGTCTGGTGCCGCTGACGCCGTCTCGCCGGTTGCTCCAACCGCGATCGAGGCCGCGAGGTTGCCACCCGTCGCGCTCGCCTGCCGCTTGGACATTCCCCTCGGTAGAACCGTTACGCCGGCGAGCTGCGGAGAGCCAATTATCTGCGACGCGTCGAAAGCCATGTTGTCCTCCGCTCAGGATGAGTTGCTGGCCGCCGGCGTTCCGTGGCCCCCGGTGCCGATCGTAACCACCTGCATCGGAGAAGGGCCACCGATCGCCCGCCGAAGATGCCGGTCAGTCGCCCGAAAGAGTCGACGATCGCCCCGCGATGTCGCTGCCATCGGCGTGCGTGCGCTTGGGCGTCGGTTTGAAGGCGTCTTCGGCGAAGGCCGCTCCGTAAGCCGGATCCGGCGCGTAGTCCGCGTAGATTTCCGTCGTCGCCAGGTTGCGGTGACCCGTCCACTCCTGCAGCGTCCGCATCGGAACCCCGGCGGCCGTCATGCGGGTTCCAAACGTGTGACGCAGCGAGTGGAACGTGATCCCACCCTCGCGGCCGCAGCGGTGCCCCATCCCCGCCGCCTTCATCGCCCCGTAGAACCGCTTGCGCAGTTGTGAGGGGTCGTAGGGCTCCCCCGTCTCCGGATGGCAGAACACGAGGTGATCATCGCCCTGGTACACGGACCGCCTGAAGTGCCGGTCGAGCTCGCCCCCCAGCCGGTCGGCCATCGGCAGGGCCCGCGACGAGCGCTTTGACTTGAGCGTGCCCCAGCGTCCCCGGTGGTAGTTGCGCCTCACGCGCATCAGCGACGCCGACCAGTCCACATCGCGCCAGCGCAACGCGACCAGCTCGCCCTCGCGCAGGCCGGTCATCGCTGCGGTGAGATAGAGCGCATGGTCGGTCTGCGCGGCACATCCGGCTGACTCTCCACCTCCACCCCAATCGCGGCTCGCGTGACCGCGACCTGCAAGAGCGCCTCGAGCTCGCCCAGGCCGAGGAAGCGGATATCGGGTCGGCCTGCTCCGCCTCGGGGCGCTCGGTCGCTGCGACCGGATTCGACGGGCACCATCCGTGCGTCAACGCGAAGGCAAAGACACCGTGGGCGAAGTTGAGGTGGTTGATGATCGTCTTGTGGCTCAGCCCAGCGCCGCCCGCGTCCTTTCCCCGACTCTTCGCAGGTACGTAGCGGGCGACGTCGCGGGCGGCGATGCGATCGACGGGCTTCGTTCCGAAGTGGGGCACCAGGTGCCTGTTGAGGGTGATGCGGTAGTCCTGCACGGTCGACGGCTTACGCCGCTTGACGTGCTCGATGTGGTGCAGATAGCGATCGCCGGCCTCGCGGAAGGTCATCGGGGACGCAGGATTTGAACCTGCGACCGCCCGGCCCCCAGCCTCGGCGCCGCGTTCTCATGAGTCGCCGTCCCGCTTATTCCGACGGCTCCACATGCCGATGACCTGCGTGCGGCCCTGCCGGCGGAAACTGGACCCGTCCTCGCACCCGACCGGATGGCGGTCTGGCCCATCGAGGGTCGCCGCTATGGAGTGGACGCCACCTACCAGGGGTGCCACGGGGTTTGAGCGAGCCGAAGCCCAACGGCGGCGGCTTCAGGGTGCCCACCTCCAAGCGTCTGTTCGCCAGGAGCTGTCGGATGGATGGACGTTGCGCCTCGGCCCGCTGACTCACGGCGCAGCGTGGAAGGCCATCGAAGCCTTCATCGGCCCTCCCGACCACCGCGTGGGCTAACAGTGGCCAGCAGGTGATCGGAGCCGCAGGGATTGCGCCCCGTCAGAGAGCGTGCACTGACAACACTTTTTTTCTAAATTAGACCCCACATAGACCCGGCCCCGGCCCCCCAGCCGACCCCGCCAACGAAAAAACCCCCGGATTACCAGGGGCTTCTTCTATAGCGGGGGCGG
>CAVXHC010000016.1:0-139142 GCA_963761355.1 uncultured Solirubrobacteraceae bacterium | reverse complement strand
CTGTTCCAGGGTGAGGTCAGGCTTGCGGCCCATCAGCGCTCGACCTTCCAGGCGGCGAGATCGGCGTCGGTCAGCCAGTAGAGCCCGCGTCGGCGGCGTCGAAATGGTCTGGGCGACGACGATGCCGGCAGGTACCGTCGGCGCGCAGCCAGCTGGCGACCAGATGGCGGTCGAATAGCGCTCGACCGATGGACCGTCCTCGCCTGGGGCGGCGGCGCGGCCAAATGCCGCCCGACGCACGCCGATGTGGGCGCCAGCCTGCATCTGCTTGCGCGCGCCAGCGGCCCAGGCGATGACGCAGGCCGAGGCGCACTGCCCGCCCTTGGCGACGCTGGTCGTCAGGTGGAAGTTCCAGACGATGTGGGCGATGACGAACCGGGCCGGAGGCTCCCGCCGCTTGAATCGAACACGATCGTCGCCTTGCCGTCGAACAGGGTGAACAGGTGGGCTGCAGGCCGTCGATGAAGGCGAGGAAGCGCTTGCCTTCGTCGGTTTCGAAGTCGCCCGCCGCCTGGATGATAAGGCGGCCCTGATCGACGCTGTACTGGTAGGTCATGGCCTCGGCTGAAGAAGCCGAGGCGAGGAGGGCCGCCGCCGCGAGCGCGCGCAGGCCATCTCGGCCTCCCACAGGCCGTCTTCGCGGCCCTCGCGGTACGAGGCCACGATGAGCTTGGCGATCCAGTCGGCAAGCTCCAGGAGAACCTCCTGGGACAGCTTCATCTCCAGCTTGTCGAGCAAGAGGTCGAAGATCGCGGCGGCGCTCATGATTTGCCGCCTCGGCCGAGCACGTCGCGGTTGCCGCAATCCCAGTCTGGCTCGTCCAGGTGCCGAAGCTCGTGCTTGAGGATGTCAAGCAGATCGCGGCGCAGAGCATTGGCGAGCACACTGACCTTGATCTCCCTGCGCTCCCAATCGGTCACGCCCTTCATTTGCCCGAGGAACCCCGGCGTGCGCGCGTCCTCGCACCAATCGACGTAGCGGAGGATGAAGCCGTGGGCGCGGATGCGCCCTTCGACCTCCCTGATCTGGGTCTTGATTTTGGGGCGGCTTATTTGGCGGCTCCCCGAACCATCGCCGGCCGTCGCCGCCACTGACGGCCTACCACCAGCTGCTCCCGTGGCACCTCTTCTGGCTGAGCGAGGCCCGCATCGCCGGTCGTGGCCAAATTGAGTTCGAGCTCGGCCCTGCCGTCAGTCCCTGGACGCCGTCGCACAGGCCCGCAATGATCCTCAGAGCGTCGTCACGGCCTGGACTTGCTGGCCGGTCAATTCATCCACCCCCTTGGCTGGAGGGGCCTGACGGGCCTCCCGTGGGCCGGGACGGGCGCGTCGAGGAGCTTGGGCGCGGCGAGCGCGGCGTCGGCGTCCTTCGCGTCCACGGCGGCCGCGATCACGTCCATCTTGTCAACGATGATCTGGGCCATGCGGGCATCGAGCGAGCCGTCGAGCACCAGATGCTGCACTAGGACCGAGTTGGTCTGTCCGATGCGGTGAGCAAGCGGTCCTCGGCCTGCGCCAGATTGCCCGGAACCCAGTCGAGTTCCGCGAACACGACGTGGCTCGCGGCGGTGAGGGTGATGCCGACGCCCGCCGCCTGGATGCCGCCGACGAACACGCGCGCCGTCTTGTCGGTTTTGAAACCGACTAACCGACAAGTCGCGGTCCTTGAGGCTCATCCGGCCGTCGAGCTTGACGGCGCCGAACTCGGCGAGCGCCTCGGCGATCTGGTCGATGACGTCGTGATGGTGGGCCATGATCACGAGCTTGTCGCCGTTCTCCAGGACATCGCGAACGTGCTCGATCACTTGCGGAACCTTGGCCAGCGCCACCTCGTGGCGAATCTTCGCCGTCTCGGTGAAGGCGGCGAGGTTGGCCTGGGAAAGCTGCGATGCGCCAATCTACGAGCTCGGTCTCGCCGTCGAGCGCATCGCGGCGGCAGCCGCGGTCGCGCACTCGGGACCTGTGCACCTGGTGCTGACCGCACGCGCCGAGAACCACCTGCACGGCCGCGCCGATCTCGCCGACACGATCACGCGCCTGAGGGCCTACCAGGAGGCCGGCGCCGATGTCCTGTTCGCGCCAGGATTGATCCGGCTGGAGGACATCCGCGAGCTTGTCGCGGCCGTTGAGCGCCCGGTCAACGTCCTCGCACTCCCGGGAGCGCCGCCGCTGGCCGAGCTTGCGGGGGCGGGTGTCAGCAGGGTGTCGGTCGGCGGAGCGTTCGCGTTTGCCGCGCTCGGTGCGCTCGTCGAAGCCGCCGACGAGCTGAAAGACCAGGGGACCTACGGCTTCTGGGAGCGAGCGAGCGTCGGTGGCAAGGCCGCCCGCGCCGCCTACAAGGCCTGATGTCCGCGCCAAGGCTGGATGGAAAGGTGGCGCTCATCACCGGCTCGGCGGGTGGGATCGGCGCCGCTGCCGCCCGACGCCTGGCCGAGGAGGGTGCGCTGCTGTTGCTCACCGACGCCGACGCCCCCGCGGTGCGGAGGCTCGCCTCGGAGCTCGGCAGCAGCGCGGCTTCGCGCTCTCACGACGTCACGAGCGAGGCCGACTGGCAGGCCGTCATCTCGTGGGCGCTTGAAACACACGGGCGCATCGACGTTCTGCTGAACAACGCCGGCGTGTTCCTCGCCGAGCCGCTGATGGACACCTTGCTCGAGGACTTCCGTCGGGTCATCGACGTCAACGTCGTCGGCGTGTTCCTGGGCATGCGCGCCGTCACGCCGGCGATGAGCGAACAGCGGGCGGGCTCGATAATCAACGTCTCCTCGGTCGCCGGCCTGACCGGCAGCCCATATCTGACGGCGTATGCGGCGAGCAAGTGGGCGGTCCGGGGCATGACCAAAGTGGTCGCCAAGGAGCTTGCGCGATTCGGCGTGCGCGTCAACTCATTGCACCCCGGCCAAATCGACACCGACATGAACGCCCGCCAGCGCGAGAAGACGCCCGAGCTGATCGACAGGCTGATCAGGGGGATCCCGCTGCAACGCATCGGCACGCCGCAGGAGGTCGCCGACGCGATCCTCTACCTCTCCTCCGAGGAGAGCATCTACGTGACGGGCTCAGAACTCGTCGTCGACGGAGGCGCCAGCGCCTGACCTGCAGCCCCTGCGAACGCGCGCGCACCGACCACTCACCCCCAACAGTCTGGAGACCCTCTGATGAGCTCCGTCAACCATCAAGTCCGCCTCGCCGCCCGGCCAACCGGCCTGCCCCAGCCAAGCGACTGGAATTTCACCGAGGAGCCGATCCCCACCCCGGCCGACGGTGAGTTCGTCACGGCCATCTCCTTCATCTCGCTTGACCCCGCCATGCGCGGATGGATGAACGCCGGCGCCTCCTACATCGAACCGGTTGAGGTCGGGGACGTGATGCGCGCCGGCGGCGTCGGGCGCGTGATCGCATCAGAGCACCCCGGCTTCGCCGTTGACGATCACGTCTACAGCGATTTCGGGGTCCAGGAGTACGCCGTCTGCGACGGCAGGGGAGCGATCAAGATCGACCCCTCGCTCGCCCCCCTGCCCACCTACCTCGGCACGCTCGGCCTACCCGGAATGACCGCCTACTTCGGTCTGCTCGATACCGGCAAACTGAAGCAGGGAGACACGGTCGTGGTCTCGGGCGCGGCCGGCGCCGTCGGCAGCGTGGCGGGGCAGATCGCCAAGATCAAGGGCGCTCGCGTGGTCGGCATCGCCGGCGGGGAGGACAAGTGTCGCTGGCTGACCGACGATCTCGGCTTCGACGCCGCGATCGACTACAAGGCGCAGGACGTGCGACGCGCGCTGCGCGAGGCGGCTCCCACCGGGGTCGACGTCTACTTCGACAACGTGGGCGGTGAGATCCTCGACGCCGTGCTCACCCGACTGGCACGCGGGGCCCGCATCGTGATCTGCGGGGCGGTCTCCCAGTACAACGCCACCGACGGCGTGCGCGGACCCGCCAACTACCTGTCGCTGCTCGTCGCCCGCGCCTCGATGACGGGCATGGTCGTCTTCGACTACGCAGCCGAATACGGCAAGGCCGCCGGCGAGCTGGCCGGCTGGATGAACGAGGGCCGGCTGATCTCGCGCGAGCACATCACCGAGGGCGGACTCGCCACATTCAACGACGCCCTGCTCGGGCTGTTTGCCGGCGCGAACACCGGCAAGCTCGTGCTGCGCGTCGGCTCTGACTGATCGCCAGAGCGCCCAAACACTGAGCAAAACGCGCACTTTCTTGACAACGCACACACTCGCTGTGCAATCGCGCGCATCCCCGCGCTCAGCGTGAAACGTGGCCACATCGAGTTGCTAGATTCGGTGTTCGCTTGTAGGTATGCGCAACGCCGGAGAGGATGCAAATGGACATTGATGCTGGCCGAGCGCAGCTGATGGCACGCTCTGCAGGTTGGGATTGCCGGCTCGCGCCGTTGGGGGCGGGAGCAGGCGGACGCGGCGCAAGCGAACGCTCCGGTCGACTTGGCGGGCGCGCTCGCGCGACCACGGGTCTCGTCTTCGTGCTGCTGCTCGTTTCTCTGCTGAGCGCGCGCGCCGCGATCGCCGCCCCGACCGCCCTCGACACGCCAAACGACCTGCGAAGTGTCGCGTGCGCATCGGTGAGCCAGTGCACCGCCGTCGACTACAGGGCTGCGGAGGTGACGTTCAACCCGTCCGCTCCCGGCGCCCCGACCCGCGCCACGATCGACGCTCCCAGCATCCCGCTCAGCGTCGCGTGCCCGTCTGCCGGCCAGTGCACCGCCAGCGATAACAAAGGCCAGGAGGTGACGTTCAACCCGACCGCCCCCGGTACTCCGAGCGCGACCCTGATCGACCCGCACAACAACCTGCACAGCGTGGCGTGCCCGACCGTGAGCCAGTGCACCGCCGTCGATTACAGCGGTCGCGAGGTGACGTTCGACCCGACCGCCCCCACCGCTACGACGCCCGTCACGATAGACGCCGGCAACTTCCTGCTGAGCGTCGCGTGCCCCTCGGCGGACCAGTGCACCGCCGTCGACAACAGGGGCCAGGCGGTGACCTTCAACCCGAGCGCCTCCGCCAACCCGACCGCCGCCACGATCGACGGCGGCAACTTCCTTGAGAGCGTCTCGTGCCCCTCCGTGAGCCAGTGCACCGCCGTTGACACCCGCGGTCAGGAGGTTACCTTCAACCCGACCGGCGCAGGCGGCGCTGTCCCGAGCTTGATTGACGAAGGCAACTACCTGCACGCCGTTGCCTGCCCGTCGAGCAGCCAGTGCACCGCGGTCGACTACCGCGGTCGCGAGGTGACGTTCAACCCGGCCTCGCCCGGCGGCGGCGCGACGGCGATCGACAGCGCGCCCCTCGAAGGCGTCGCCTGCCCGGCCGTGAGCCAGTGCACCGCCGTTGATTCGAGCGGCCAGCAGGTGACGTTCGACCCATCCTCGCCCGGCGCACTGGGCGGCTCGGGCTCCTCGTCCTCGAACGCGGCGCAGACGGGCCAGAGCCCTGTGCTTGCGTCGCACGCTTCGCTCTCGGGGGTCGGGACGGGAAAGGCAAGGCTGTCCTTCACGCTGAGCGCCGCGAAGAACGCTGCCGCGCTGAGGACGATCACGATCGCGCTACCGAGTGGCCTCGGCTTCTCGAGCGCGAAGAAGAATCTCGCAGCGGGAGTCCACGTAAGGGCCGGCGCAAGGACGTTGAAGTTCACCGCCAAGGTCAGCCGCGGCAAGCTCACGATCACGCTCAAGGTCCCCGCCGCGAGCGTTCAGCTCACGATCTCAGGCCCCGCGATCACGGTCACGAGGACGCTTGAGAAGAGAGTCAAGAGCCGAAAGGTGAAGACCCTGTCAGTGCTCGTGACGGCGACCAACACGAGCCACGCGACGGCACGGATCACGCTGAAGCTCAAAACGAAATAGCCAGAATGAGGCATCGGCGCCCGGTCCGTCTCGTCGCGGGCCGGCTAGCGCGGAGAGGGCGGGATTCGAACCCGCGATGGAGTTTGATCCCCCATACTCGCTTAGCACCTCTCGCCCGCTGCTGTGCGTTGCGGTCTGTCTCGAAAGTGCCTTAAGTTCCATGTTCCGCGCTCTGAACTCGGCGATTCTCCTGTCGACTGCTGCGACCCGTTGCTTCCACAACGCTTCCGCGCTTCCGGCCGATTGTGAGGCACACCTGGCTCGCTGCGTCGGGTCGTCGGGTGCCTGCTTCCAATCGGATGCGAAAGCAGCAGGAGTCCGGTGAGGGCTGTCGCAAATCGTCCAACTCGGGCGCGTGGCTGGCGTGAAGCGAGACGCTCGCATCCGAACGGAAGCACTCGCGTCGGGGGTTGGCCCACCTCGGCGTCACACCAGACACCGGCACCTGATCATTACTGCGAAAGGCCAGCCGCTCGCAACGCCTCGTCGCGGTCGAGGAAGGAGCGGACGCGCGAGAGCTTTCCGCCGCGAAAATCGACCACAAACCCAACGTCCGCATCGACCGGCACGCTGCTGCCACGTCCGCGTCCTTGCACCCGACCGAGCATGAGCACCCGGTCGCCAAGATCGCGCCACTCTTCAGGGAGCAAGCGAAATTCCGCCCAGGTCTCGCCGATGTCTCGGAGGTGCGTTTCAATGCCCTCGTGTCCCCGATAGCTACGGGCCTCGACCGTTCTGTCCAGCGCCGGGAACAATTCGAAGTCGGACGTTGTGAGTGCAATGTAGGCATCGATGTCGCGCCGGTTGTAGGCGTCTATTGCTTGCTTGACGATCTCCACATTCGCCTGGGACATCACCTACCCTCAAGGTCCACGGCTTCGAGGGCCTCCTGCCAAGTCTGGAAGAAACGCACTTCGCCGATCGTGCCGTTGCGGAAGTCTGAGCAGACGATCGAGTACCGCTCGCGGATCGGAGCTACAGAACCCTTAATGCGCCCGGTCATCTCGGTGCGGACGAGAACCCGTTCATCCACTTCGCGGATCTCATGAACATCCCAGGCGAAGTCCTCGAACGGATGGGTCCAGATAGCGATCATCCTGCGAACGCCGTCGTGACCGTAATACGCGGGGTCCTCGGCCCACTCGGCTATCGGATAGAGAATCACGTCATCGGCGATGAACCGCAGTCCAGCTTCGGTGCCGCCGACGCTAACTGCGTCAAAGGCCATGCGAACCACCTCCACGTTCGCAACCGACATCGCCTACCCCCGCTCCTTAGCGAGGCGTTCGGCGGCTGCACGGCCCTCATCGATGTCGGTCCAGAAGGTGGAACGCACGCTCACATCCCCCACCCACTCACTGACCTGCACGTAGCGCACGTGAACCTCAGCGTCGCTCCCGGCGAGACGCCCTCGCTGGAGCAGCAAGGCGAATACGGCTCCGCCGCCGAGGTCGGCGATCTCCTCGAACTCGACAGTCCACTCGTCGTAAGGGTCCAGCCAGTCTTCGCAGAAGCGCCGAAAAGCCCCCGCGCCCTCATGGACGCCCACCCCGACGGAGGAAGCGTCCAGGACCACATCGGGACTCATGAACCTCATGTACGCGTCGAGGTCATGACGATTCCATGCCCGCAGCGCGGCGATCAGAAGCTCCACCGGGTCCGGCGGCGCAGGCTGCTCAGACATCAGCCTACTACGCGCTCCTCGGCTAGTCGTTCGGCGGCAGCACGGGCCTCGTCGATGTCGTTGCGACCGATCACCCGGTCAATCATGCCCGCCCTCCACGTGACGGTGAAAGACCACAGTTCCTGCACCCTGCTCGTCCCAGCCAGGCGAGCATCCTGGCGGTTCAGGGCGAAAACAACATCGTTTCCGAGGTCTTGGCCTTCCACCAGTTCCTGGTGGTATTCGTCGTAGTTGCCGATCCACTCTTCAACGAACCTGCGGATCGCTGGTACGCCTTCGAAGCTGCTTGCCAGCGGCCCCCCCTCCCAGACGGCATCGGGGGCGAAGCAGCTCAACCCGGCATCAAAGTCGCTGCGACCGAGCGCATCGGCAACGTGTCGCCAGCGCTCCACCAGGTCGGGGGTCGTGGACTCCTCAAGCATCGGTTGAGTATCCCCGACCGCTGCTTCCGGAGCCATGCGAGCGTCTGGCGGGCCTCGTGTCGGGCTTGCGCTCCGGACGACAAACGCTCGTCCGAGCACCGACTCTCGAGACTACTGCTTCGCCATGGGCTGAGCGAGCGTCTCGCGCGTCGCGGAGCGGACGCGCGAGTTTCGTCCGTACCAGCAGCGCGAGCGGCAGCCGCCGAGGCGCTCGCTCTCCAGCACAAACCAGCAGCGCGGAGTCCGATTCGGCTGCCCGCTGATCGCTGCAAGGGCGCTGCGGCACAGCGTAACTTCGTGGGTTAACTTCGTGGGTGACGCCCTGCGCACCAATGCGCCCGGTGGCCTCCTCGGCCTGCTCGAGCACGTGCTCCGCGCTCGAGGTCCTCGGCTCCCCGCGGGCGATGAGCGCGCGGGCCCGGCCGACGCGGGTGCGGGCGAGGAGCACGGCCGCACCGAGCTGCTCCTCGAGTTCGGCGGCCTGCGCAAAGTGCGACTCGGCCTGCTCGTAGCGCCCGACCACCGTGGTGGATACATCGACCACCCCCGGGTTGGCTATGGCGGCCGTGATGCGGTGCTCAAAGGCCACCGACGCGCGGGACCCAGTAGCCAGCCTGGCTGACCCCCCTGGATAGTCAGGCCGGTTATGCTGTCGGCTCGTGCGGGCCGAGGCCCGCACAGAATGACCGCTCGGTCGACGAAGGGAGGTTCTCATGCGCAAAATGCTCGGGGCGCTTTTGGCTGCTGCGTGCGCGTGTTCTGTGATGGCGCCAGTCGCCTCAGCCTCGACGTTGACGCTTACCAAGACTTTCACGCTCAAGTCAAACACCACCACGACGTACAGCCTGCCAGGTAAAGTGACGACCCTATCCGACGCCGGCTACACCCTCTCCGGACCAGGATTCAAAGTGCGCGAGGACAACCTCGTCGATCCCTTTCCCCACCAGGGACACGATGCTGGCCAAATCACCAAGGGTCGCGCCAAGGTGCTCGCCGTGGGCGTCAAAACGCAGGGGTTCGGCTTCCAGGTGCGCGTGAAGACCGGGAAGCTGATCGGCACCTACAAGCTGACGTTGTACCTGAAGTATCCGGCATGAGCCAGCGTCGGGCCTGACTCGCCACTGGCCATCGGAGACGCACGGTACGTAGCAACGTCGAGCAAGCAAACGGCATAACCAGAGGGGGAGCGACTGTAGTCGTCTCGCCGAGGGGGAGCGGCTCGACGATAGCGATCAGCAGCCACTGGCCTCGGTAACTCCGATCACGGTGAGGCGTTGCGGGTGGCGGGCCTCACCGACGAGAGGTCGTGTCCGGTGTCCGGTGTCCGGTGTGAGGCCGAGGTCGGCCAGTGCCCGAGACGAGTGCTTTCACGGCGATGCGGGCGCCTCGCTCTTCGAGCCCTGCGCCGCCGCTCAGGACGATGCGCGAGCGCGTCCGCTGAGGACGGGCAGACGACTGCTTGCTACGCGGATGCGGCACTCTGTGGACCATGGAATCGCGCATCCATGTGATCACGCTCGCTGTGTCTGATCTCGACCGCGCGCTCGCGTTCTACCGCGAGGGCCTCGGCCTGGACTCGGCAGGAATCACCGGGACCGACTTCGCCGGCGACAATGAGAGCCCGGCCGGCGACGTTGCGATGTTCCACCTCGAGGGAGACCTCATACTTGCTCTGTACCCGCGCACGGAGCTGGCGAAGGACGCGGGGATACCGTTTGGGCCACCGAAGTCGGGCGAGTTCAGCATCGGGCAGCTCGTCGCCACCAAGCAGGACGTGGATGCGGTGCTCGCCCAGGCCGAGGCCGCCGGCGCCACGCTCCCCGGGCCGGCGCATGACAGGCCGTGGGGGATCTACTCAGGGTATTTCCGCGACCCCGACGGACATCTCTGGGAGATCATCTGGAACCCACGCGGCTAGGTGCCAGCCCGGCAGCGCCACTCGCGCCCATGCCAGCCGGCGTCGCGTTGCGCGACGTCTGCCACAAGCCGGCATAGCAAGATACTCCGGCGCCGAGAACCTCCACGCGCGCTCTCAGACGGGCTCACTCCCTGCTCAGGGACGCTCGCAACGCGTGAGAGGGGTCGAGAGTCAGCCCACCGCCAGTCCGAGAAACAACCGGACAGCTCGGACGTCGCCGCCCAAACCCCAAGGACGATGACAGTGAGAGGCGTCTGCGGCAGACCAGCGACGCGATCGGAATGGACGAAAGGGAGGCGTCCGGTCGATCGGCGCCCTCAAACCTGCTTTCGACAGAGCAGTCAACGAGAGGGAGGCCCGTAACCGCTGGTGGGAGGCCGAGCCAAAAGCCCAACGTTTGCTGCGACGGCAAACAAGCGGAGAGGGCGGGATTCGAACCCGCGATGGAGTTTGATCCCCATACTCGCTTAGCAGGCGAGTGCCTTCAGCCACTCGGCCACCTCTCCCTGGGATGGGGATGCCAGTGTAGAGCCTGCTACACGACCCGGTATCCGCGAACGGCGACGTGCGACGGAGCGAACAATGTGCCGATGTGCACAAGTCGTCGGGGAGGTAAGGCCCGCGCCGCATAGAAGCTATGGCGATCATCGCGCTGCTCCTGCTTGTCGTTCTCGCGGGCATCGCGCTGGTGGCGTTGGGGCTGCTCGCGCTGGGTGTGACCGCCGTGGTGGTCGTCATGGTGACGGCCTGGGCGGTGCTCGCCGTAATCGTCGCCGCACTGGCGGGCCTCTACGGATCGAAGCGCAGGCGCCCCGATTGAGCGCTTGCCGTTACCGTTTCACGCAGGCGAGCAGGAGGTTGTGGCTGACCGAAGAGCACGTTGATGCATAGGGAAGGGTGGCAGAGCGGTTGAATGCGGCGGTCTTGAAAACCGTTAGGCGGGCGAACCCCGTCTCGGGGGTTCGAATCCCCCCCCTTCCGCTGAACAGAGGCAAGACAGTTCCGAGTGCAGGTGTGGCCCGGTCAACCTGAAGCCGGAGTAGCGCCGCGCGTGCAGGTGGCCTCATGGACCTCCTCGGTGAGCGTGCTCATCTTCTGGCTCAACGTGTGGATCTGTTCGGTGAGGTCGGTGTTCTTGGTCAGCAGGTCGGCCTGGAACTGTGCGAGCTCGTCCCTGTGCTTGGCCGCGGCTTCCTCGTTGGCCCTGTCCGTCCTCGTCTGCGCCTTCTGGGCGATGATGACCAGTGCACCGGTATAGAAGGCCACACCGGAGAAGATGAGGTTGAGCAGGATCCACGGCTCCGGATCGAATTCGCCGCCTGTGGAGAGGGCCTTGCCGGTGCTTTCGAGGTACTTGATGGCGCCGTTGACGAACACCCAGCCGAGGATGATGAGCGAGCCGATGAGGACGAACTGGACGGTGCCCATGGCCGAAGCGACGCGCTCGGCCATGCGCTCCATAAAGCTGCTTCCTCCTGCATAAGGCGACGGGTGCCTACCGCCCTGCTCGTAGTGCTTGTGGTGGCGGAGCGGATCCTTATCGGCCCGCTCCCGCTGCTCAGCCGTCGTGGGTGTCACTCGCGGTTCTGCATGAACGCTTCGGTGGCGGCCACATCGAGAGGGCGCGCGAACAGGAAGCCCTGGCCGCTGTCGCAGTCCTCGTCAATCAGCTTGGAGAGCTGCTGCTGCTGCTCGATCCCCTCGGCGAAGGTCTCGAGCGAGAGCGCCTTGCCGAGCTGCACGAGCGTGTGGATCAGCGTCTCGCCCTCCTTGTTCTGGCTCAGTCCCGCGATGAACGAGCGGTCTATCTTCAGCGCGTCGACCGGGAACTGCTGGAGATGGGCGAGCGAGGAGTAACCCGTGCCGAAGTCGTCGATCGCCACGCGAACGCCGAGCTCCTTGATGGCGGTGAGCCGGCGGACGGTGTCCTCGACGTTGCGCATGAGCGTCGTCTCGGTGATCTCTATCGTCAACGCCTCGGGTTCTAGGCCGCTGTCTGCGAGCGCGCCTTCGATGTCGGCGATCAGCTGATCGCTGTCGAGCTGGCGTGCGGAGACGTTGACCGCCATGCCGATCGCATGGCCGGCCTTGTGCCAGGCCGCGGCCTGGGAGCAGGCATTGTTCACGACCCACCTTCCGATCTCCGTGATCAGCCCGGTCTCCTCCGCCAGCGGGACGAACTCATCCGGTGAGACCACACCGCGCACCGGGTGCTCCCAGCGGATCAACGCCTCCACGCCCGTCGTGCTCATGTCGCTGAGGGCGAACGTGGGCTGGTAGACGAGGAAGAACTCGTCCCGCTCGATCGCATCGCGGAGATCCATCTCGAGCTCCGTGCGCCGCTCGATCGTCTCCATCATGCCCGCCTCGAACACGGCGTAGCGATTCTTGCCGTCCCACTTGGCCTGGTACATCGCGATGTCCGCCTCGCGCAGCAGCTCCTCGGCCGAGGTTCGTCCACCGACGGCGATCCCGATGCTTGCGCTCACCGTGAAACGAGTCTCCTCGCCCGCGCCGAGCCGGAACGCGGGCCTGAGCGCTTCGAGCAGGCGCTCGGCGACCAGCTCGGGGCCGGCATCGAGCGAGAGCTCCTCGCAGACCACCACGAACTCGTCGCCGCCGAGGCGCCCGAGTGCGTCAGAGCCGCGCACCACGCCGTCGAGCCTCGCGGCCACCGCCTGAAGGAGCTGATCGCCGGCGGCGTGGCCGAGGGTGTCGTTGACGGTCTTGAAGTTGTCGATATCGACGAACAGCGCCGCCACCTGGGCGTGGCTGCGGGCGGCGCGCGCGAGCATCTGCTCCACGCGGTCCAGGATCAGCGTCCTGTTCGGCAGGCCGGTCAGCGCGTCGTGGGTGGCCATAAATCCGAGCTCCTCCTCGCGGCGCGCGAGCTCTTCGTCCGTGCGCTGGCGCTCGGTGTCGAAGCACTTCGATATCCGTACGAGGCTGAACTCGAGCGTCATCTGCAGCACGTTCAGAGCTTGAGTAAGCGCCTCCGGTGGAGCGTCCAGTTGCGCCGCGCTCTCGCCCAGCACCTCGGCCACCGAGTCGCGCCACCACAGGCAACGCTTCGTGAGCTGGTTCAGGGAGGCCGCGCGATGAGCCGCAAGCTCACCGTAGATGGTCCAGGTTTCCTTGCCGCCCTCGATCGCCGCCTCGACACCCTCCCCTGAGAGCCACCGCGAAAGCGCGATCGTGGAGGACCTGTTGATCCGCTGGAAGCGGTCCTGAACGACGGCGTCGACATCGCGGCCCCGGCCCGTCACGCGAGCGCTCGTCCGCTCGAGCACGTCCGCGGCGCGCGCCTTCAGCGCGTCGCCCAGGGGATGAACATCCTCCCTCAGGTCGGATAGTGAAGCAGGGGGCGCAGGCTTGTGATCTGCTCCCACGCCCTGGGCAGATACCTCTTGAGCTGCCATCAGAACATATGTCGGCGCTGGGCGCACACTCCTTGAGCGCCGAGCGCCCGCGCATCAGAGCTTGCTCGTCGGCGCCGTGCCGATCACCGCGCCCGAGGCGTCCAGCGCCTGCACCGTGACGTCCGCTCCGGCCGTGCCCGCCGGCAGCGCGATGGCGGTCTCAAAGCCGCTGCGCGCTGCTTCGGCGACGGGCTGGAGGGTCGCGGGCGTTTCCCCCGCCAGCACCCTCCAGCTCGCCACGAGCGTGGCGCCGTTCCAGCTGGCGTAGACGGTCTCGGGTCCGGGAGAGGCCGGCCCGACGGCGAACGCCGGGGCGTGAGCCGGGGTGCCCGTCCAGGTGAAGCGGAAGTCGCGGTAGGACTGGGTGTTGGCCGGGAGGTGGGCGTCGAACAGAAGCGTTCCGGCAGCATCGAACTCGGAGAAGTCGCCCAGCTGGCCCCAGCCGACGAACCAGTCGCCGTTCGCGAGCGCCTGGAGGTCGCCCTGGCTGTCGGACAGGAGCGGCGGCGAGTGGGTGATCTGGGCCACGAGCGTGGCCGTCCGCTGCTGTGGGTCCAGGCTGAGGACGATGCCGCGCGATTGGCCGTGGACCGGCGGCGATGCCCCGTTGTCGAAGATGCTGAAGGATCCGTTCGCCAGCTCGCGCGGGTCGTGCTGCCAGGCCGTGCCCGTACCGGGCCCCATCCTGAAGCTCGAGTGCTTGCCCCCCAGACGCCAGACGATCTGGCCGGTCTGGGCGTCGATGTCATACGTGGCCCAGGTGTTGCGCGCGGAGATCAACAGGCTTGAGTCCTGGTCGAGGTTGATCGAGTTGATGTGGAAGAAGTCAAACGGCAGGGCCGTCGTCGAGCGATCCGCCGCTTCGTGGGATTCGCTCAGACCCACGTGATCGAGGCTCGTCCATTCGTACATCACGAGGCCCGTCTTCACGTCGATCTCCTGCATCACACCGTCGGTCACCCCCCCGTAGGCCGGACCGCCAACCGAGGAGAGGTTGCAGAGGATCGGATCGTAGGCGGTGATCAGAGCCGTCCCCTGCGGCGTCAGCTGGAACTCGTGCAGGTCCGCGTGCTGCCCATTGCCGGCCCTGACGCGGGCGATGTCGGTGTAGGTGCTGTCGGCGATCTCATCCTCGCCGATTCCGAACCCGTGGACCGAGACGTCTCCCTGCCACCACGTGAGCACCACTTTGCCCTCGTATTCCTGGACGCGGAAGTTGCTCGCCGACGTGTTCCTGGGCAGGGGCTTGAACCACACCAGGCCGCCGCTCTGATCGAGGATCATCGGTCCGGCCTGACCGGGCCCGGTGTATGGCGCGAGGAACTCGTCCCCGGGTGCGACGGCCGGCGATTGCGCGGTCACCGCGACCACCGGCGGGCGCAGGTCCGGGCGCGAGTGGAAGGCCTGGATT
The DNA here is from genome assembly GCA_963761355.1 of uncultured Solirubrobacteraceae bacterium. Taxonomy (GTDB): domain Bacteria; phylum Actinomycetota; class Thermoleophilia; order Solirubrobacterales; family Solirubrobacteraceae; genus Palsa-744. The sequence continues at coordinate 124,414 of CAVXHC010000016.1, read as the reverse complement.
TCCGAGCGACGGCCGGGATGGATCGCCTCGGGCGTCGAGCTGATCTGATCCTCGTGCGCGATCGCGAACTCATCGATCAGCGTGCGCACGCTGGCGCCGAGGTGCAACTGCGCATGCACGGTGACCCGCTCGCCTTCGGCGAACTGCCGCGACGGCAGGAAACTCGCACCGTCGCCCTGCGAGTAGGCCACCAGCCGCCCCGGGTGCGCGCCGGTCTGAGAGCCTGCGACGCTGAGAACGCGCAGATCGCCGGCGGGAGCACCGAGAAAGCTGATCTGCGCCTGCGGCGAGGCGTCCCGGCTGCCGGGCAGCGGTGAGACGGTCACGACCCCGCCCTCGAGCGCCGAGTTGCTCAAGCTCGCCGGTGTGCAGGTCGGCCCGGGCGGTCCGGCGTGAGCGGTCCCCGTGGCGAATCCCACACCTAGGACCGCTGCCGGCCCTAGGATGAGAGCGCGCATGGACAGCATCGATCCGAAAAAGGATAGGAGAGTCGATCGACGCACGTTCCTGAAGGGCGGGCTCGTCGCAGGCGGCGTGCTGGTCGGTGGCGGCCTCGCGATTCGCGGGCTTTCGGACACCGCCGACAGCACCCCCACGCAGCCGGACGCGGTCCCGCAGCCGCCCGCGCGCGCGTCCGAAGGCGCGTCCACACGGCGCCCCAACATCCTCGTGATCATCGTCGACCAGCTGCGCCTGCCGCAGTGGTTCTCAACCGCTCCTGTCGGCCTTGGCCTGCCTCCCAATCTGCAACGGCTGCGCGACGGAGCCGTCTCCTTCACCAGGCACTACACCGCGTCAAACGACTGCACCCCCTCGCGCTCAACACTGCTGACCGGCCTCTACACCCACCAGACGGGCTGCATGATCACCGGCGGCAGCACCCTGGACCCGGGGTTTCCGACCTGGGGAACGATGCTGCGCGAGCACGGCTACCACACGCGCTGGTATGGCAAGTGGCATCTCACCCACCACGACAACAAGTGGACCTTCGCCACGGGCGAAGCCGCGCTCGAGCGCTACGGGTTCGCGGGGGGCACCTACCCCTCGCCCGACGGGGCGCCCGGGCAGGGCTGGCATGTCGACCCGCACATCGCACGTCAGTTCGAGGAGTGGTTCGAACACGAGGGCACGGCGGAGCCGTGGTGCACGACCGTGTCGTTCGTCAACCCGCACGACATCGCCTGGTGGTACGCCTGGAGCGATCGCGTTCCGGCCGAGGCCACGGCCCCGAGGGTCGTCCAGCGGATGCCCCCCAACTTCGAGACACCGGAGCTCTTGCTCGAGCGCAACAAGCCGCGCCTGCAGCGCTCCTTCCAGGACACGGCCGCGGCGTCATTCGGGCCGGTCCCCTTCACCGGTCCCGAAGCGCCGGAACGGTGGCTGGGATTCCTCGACCTCTATGTCAAGCTCCAGCTCGAGGTGGATCGCCACATCGGCCACGTCCTGCGCACGCTGGAACGCCGCCCGGAGGTGGCGGCGAACACCGTGATCGTGTTCACATCCGACCACGGTGAGTACGGCGCCTCGCACGGCCTGCGCGGGAAGGGCGCGAGCGGCTACGAGGAGGGCATCCGCGTGCCCCTGATCGTCAAGGACCCGCGCGGGGTGATAACGAGCGAGCCCGAACGCGCACGCAACCAGCTGACCTCGAGCGTCGACGTCGCTCCGCTTCTGCTCACGATCGCGACCGGGTCGAGCGAGTGGCGGCGTGAGCCCCACTACTCCCACATCGCAAATCGGCTCGACCTGGCGCCGATCCTCGCCGACGCCACCGCCGCGGGGCGCCGCTACGTGCTGCACGCCACCGATGAGACGGTGACCGAGTTCGCGATCGAACCGTACGCAGCCAACGCGCCGCTGCACGTCGTCGCGCTGCGCACGCCGCAGGCGAAGTACGCGACCTACTCGAACTGGCCCGGCGACGGGATAGTGCCGCTCTCGCTGGGACAGGAAACGGAGCTGTATGACTACGGCGCGCAGGCAGGGCGGCTCGAGCTTCACAACAGCGCGGGCCAGAGCCCGTTGGAAGGAGCGCTGATCGCGGAATACGAGCGCGCCTTTGCCGGGGAGCTGCGCGCGCCGCTGCCGGGACGCCTGAACGACGCCCACGCCCGCGGCTTCGCCGACTACTTCTCAACGGCCCAGACAGCCGCCACGAGCGCTGCGGCTCGCCGCAAGATCCGCTCCGAACGCGCGGTCGGACCGCTCGACCGCCACGGCCCCGCCCGCAGCCGGCGCTCAGGCCGGCGGTGAGTGCTCAGGATGACGCTTTCACCGTGCTCGAGGTGCCGATGACCGCGCCTGAGCCGTCGAGCGCCTGCACCGCCACGTCGGGCCCGGCAGCCGACGCCGGCAGCGCGATCGCCGTCTCGAAGCCTGTCTTCGGGGCGCTGCTCACCGGCGTCAGCGTCGCCGGCGTTGACCCTGCGAGCACGCGCCAGGAGGCGACTTCGGTCGCCCCGTTCCAGCTCACGTAGAGAACTCCCCCGCCCTGGGCGGGCGGCGCGGCCACGTAGTCGACCGCCGGCGCTTCCGCCGGCTGCCCGCTCCAGGGAAGCGCGTAGGTCCTATAGGACTCCCAGTCCGGCGGCAGGTGAGCGTTGAAGAGCAGCTGGCCCGCGGGGCCGGTCTCCGACAGGTAGCCGGCCTGACCCCAGCCCACCATCCAGTCGCCGTTGGGCAGAGCCTGCACGTTGCCCTGGCTCCCCGCCACGAGCGGCTTCACGTGCTCGGAGCTGCGCACGAGCGTGGCGGTCCTGCTCGCCGGGTCGAGTGCCACTTCGATGGCGCGCGACTGCGAATGCACGCGCGGGAACGCGCCGTTGTCGAAGAAGGTGATCGAACCGTCCGGCTGCTGACGCGCATCGTGCTGCCACGCTGTGGCGGCACCCGGCCCCATCCTGAAGTTCGAGTGCCTGCCGCCGAGCTCCCAGCGCACCTGACCGGTCTTTGAGTCCACGTCGTATGCGGCCCAGGTGTTGCGCGAGTCGACCAGCAGATCGCCATCCTGCTCGACATCGACCGAGTTGATGTGGAAGTAGTCAAACGGTTCCGCCCGGGTGGTGGGCGCGGGTGAGGAGTAGGAGTTCTGCAGCGGCACGTGGTCGAGGCTGTGCCACTCATACATGACAAGCCCCGTCTTCAGGTCCACCTCCTGGAGCAGCGTGTCGGCGACAGCGCCGCGCGCGGACCCACCGACCGTCGAGAGGTTGCAGTCGATCGCGTCATAGATCGTGATCAGCCCCGTCCCCTGCGGGGTGATCTGGAATTCGTGGAGGTCCGGCTGGTAGCCGTTTCCAGCGCGGATGTCGGCGATCGTCTGATAGGAGCTGCTGGCGATCACATCGCCCGCCGTGGCGAGGCCGTTGGCGATCAGCGGATCCTGCCACCACGTGAGCACGGGCTTACCTTCGTACTGCTGCACTCGGAAGTCCGCCGCGCGCGCACCGGCGGGGGATAGAGGCTTGAACCAGATGAGGCCTCCATTTTCGTTCAGGATCATCGGCCCGTACTGACCGACCCCGGAGTAGGGGGCGAGGAAGAGGTCTCCCGTCGCCGCCTGAGCCGTGGAGGACACGGTGACGATCGGCGGGCGCAGGTTCGGGCGCGAGTGAAAGCTCTGATATTCCTTCGGCGCCGGCGCCGGCGCAGTGCTCTTGGTCGTGCCCGTGCCCACCGCCGCGCTTTCGGCCCCAGCGTTGTCGCGCACCGCCACGGTGAAGCTCCACGCGAATGGGATCGTCTTGCCCGCTTCGAGCACGTCCGCGTGGACGCTCACCAGCTCGCCCTGGTCAAATGGTCGCGCCGCCAGGAAGCTGGCCCCGTCGCCCTGCGAGTATGCGAGCAGACGGCCCACGTGCCTTCCGCTGCGCGAGCCCACCACGGTGACGCTCTGAAGCTCTGCAGCGGGGACGCCGAGCATGCTGATCTGCGTAGCGCTCGAAGCGTCCCTGCTTTCGGGTCCCGGGGAGACGGTGACCCGTCCGCCAGCAAGGGACGCAGAGACGTTCAGCCTGGCGGGCACGCAGCCGGGAGATGTGGAGCTGCTGACCGCGCCGGCGCCTGCGGACGGGCGCGGCACCAGCCCGACGAGCACGAGCACGAGCACCAACAGCACCAGCCCCACCGACATCGGCAGACCACGTAACAGCAGGCGTCCGGCCGGGTGGTGCCGGCTCACGCCGTGACCGTGACCGTGGCCGAGGTGCCGATGACCGTGCCCGAGCTATCGAGCGCCTGCACGGCGATGTAGGGGCCGGACGTGTGCGCCGTGATCGTGGTCTGAAAGCCCGCTTTTGCGGCCGTGGCGACGGGCGCGAGCGCGCTCGGCGAGGAGCCCGCCAGCACACGCCAGGAGCCCACACCGGTGGCGCCGTTCCAACTCGCAGCGACCGTCACGGTGCCCGCGCCGGCCCCCTGGGCGGACAGCGAGGGAGCGCTGAGCGGCTGAGCGCTCCACTGCGACAGATAGGTCCTGAAGTCCTGCACGTTCTTGCCGAGAGTGCCGTCGAGCAGGACATGGCCGGAGGCGTCGAACTCGGTGAAGTTCGGAAGCCCCCCGTAGCCGAGCAGCCAGTCGGCGCCCGGCAGGCTGAGAACGTTGCCCTGGCTTTCCGCCAACAGCGTTCTGCTCGGATTGACGAACTGCCTGACCAGGCTCACGGCATGGCTCGCGGTGTTCGGCGCGAGCAACAGCCCCCGTGACTGCTTCTCCTTGGGCGGGTCAGAGCCGTTGTCGAACACCGAGATGAGCCCGTCGGGCTGGAATTCGGCATCGTGCTGCCAGTAGAAGCGCGTACCCCCGCCGAGCTTGAAGCTGCTGCGTTCAGCGCCCAGGCGCCAGCGCACCGCGCCGCTGTGGATGTCCACGTCATACAGCGTCCAGGTGTTGCGCGCGGACAGCAGCAGGTCGCCCGCGCTGCCGGGATCGATCGAGTTGACGTGAACGTAGTCCCACGGGTAGCTGGCCTTGGGCGCCGGGCTGCGCGAGGACGAGGGCGGGATGTGACCGAGCGCGTGCCACTCCCACATCACGAGGCCCGTCTTGATATCGATCTCCTGCACGACCGAATCGGTGATCACGCCGTCGGCCCTGCCGTGGTAGGGGGACAGGTTCATCTCGATCGGGTCGAACTCGTCGATCCAGGCGGTGCCTTCTCCGGTCAGCCGGACCTCGTGCAGATCGGCGTGGTAGCCGTTGCCGCCCCGGATCGTGGCGATGTGCTGATAGGAGCTGTTGTACAGCTCGTCTTCGCCCTGGCCGAAGCCGACCTCGAGCACGCGGCCCTGCCACCAGCTGAGCACCGGCTTGCCCTGGTAGGACTGGACCTGAAAGTTGGTGGCGATCTCGCCGGCTGGGAGCGCGTGAAACCACACGAGGCTGCCGTTCTGTTCGGCGATCATCGGCCCGGCCGAACCGTCGCCCTGGTAGGGAGCGAGGAACAGATCGCCGGGAGCGGCGCCGGGCTTGGCCGCCGTCGTGATGCTCACCGTCGAGGGAGCGATCCCGGGAGCCGAGCTGTAGCGCTGGACCGCGCGCGGGTTGCCCGGGTTTATCGGGAACTGCTTTTGGCTCACCGGCGCCTGGTGGGCGATCGTGAACGTCGTGCTCACCGGCTGGGTCGGGCCCCCGACGCCCACCAGCGCATGCACGCTCACGCGCTCGCCGGCCGCGAACGGGTGAGCCGGCAGGAAGCTCTCCCCCGTGCCGGTCGAATAGGCGCGCAGAACACCGGAGTGGACGCCGCTGTGAGACCCCACGATGCGCACGTCGGCGACCTGGGTGCCCGCTGCACCGAGGAAGCTGATCTGAGTTGCGGGCGACGCGTCCTCGGTGCCCGGCAGGGGCGAGACGGTCACCGGGTTCGTGCTGGCCTGGGCGAGCTGGGCCTTCCCTATCAGGACGCTCGCCGACGCCGGTGAGGAGCCCGTTCCGCCGCACGCGCAGACACCGATGCAGATCGCCACGCCGGCGAGCAGCACGCACGCGCGCATCACCATCGACCCGCTCGCGATCGGGCCGGGGCTGTCATCCGGATCCCCCACGTGACGTGAACGGCTGGGAGGCCCCGAGCGGGTGGCCGTCGGCGGCGAGCGCCTGGACCTCAAAGCTTTCATACCCCTCTGCCACCGGGATCGCCGTCTCGAATCCGGACCTGGCGGCGCTCGCCACGACGCTCAGCCGATTGGCGCCCGGGCCGGCCAGGACCCTCCAGGATGCGACCCGGGTCGCGCCGTTCCAGCTCGCGTACACGGTCGTCCTGCCGTCGGCGCGGCGAGCGGCGCCCACGGGCGGGGAGAGCGGTTCCCCGACCCACTGCTCGAGCGTCGCTCTGTAGGTGAGGTTGGGTCCCGGGAGTTCCCCCTCGAACAGCAGGCGCCCGGAGCGGCTGTACTCGGAGAAGTACGGTTCCGACCCCCAGCCGACGAACACGTTGCCGTTGGCCAGCGGCTGCGTGTCGCCCATGTACTGGGCGTTGAAGTCGTTGCCGAGGGTGTACTGGGCTGTGAGCGTCGCCGCGTGTGTCTGCTGATCGAGGTTGAGCACGAGGCCGCGAGAGGGTCCCGTCGCCGCGACGTAGGTCCCTCCGCCGGTGAGCTGACAGCAGTGATCGTCGAACATGGCGACGGTCGAGCCGGGTCCGAGGCGTACGTCGTGCTGCCACTCGAAGGCGGCGCCGTGGCCGAGCCTGAAGCTCGAGTCGTTGCCACCGAGGGTCCAGTCGATCTTGCCGGTGGTGCCGTCCACCAGGTAGGCCGCCCATGTGTCGCGCATCGAGACGAGGAAGGTCCCGTTGCCCGTCAACTCGATCGAGTTGACGTGGTAGGCGTCCCACGGAAACCCGTTGGTCGGCAGCGTGGCCTGCGATTGGCTCAGCGGGATGTGGTCGAGCGCGTCCCAGTTGCGGATGAGCTTGCCCGTCCTCAGGTTGTACTCCTGCACGGCCGAGTCGATCAGCGAGCCGTTGTAGGCGCCGCCGTACTTGGAGAGGTTCATCGGGATGTTCTTGTTTGCCGTCACCCACGCGTCTTCTCCGCTGATCAGGAACTCGTGCAGCGTGATGACCCATCCGTTCGTCCCCCTCAGCCTCGCCACCTGCTGGTAGTGCTGGTTGAGCACCACGTCTTCGCCGCTTTCGGTCGCGCCCGTGTTCGTGACGGCACCCTGCCACCAGGCGAGAGCCGGTCTACCCTGATAGGTCTGCAGGCTGAGGTTGGCGGCGACGAGCTTTTCCGGAACCGGCTGGAACCAGACCGGCTCGAGCTCGCGGTCGAGGATCAGCGGGCCGCTCTGGCCGATGATCGGCGGTTCGTTGAGGTCGTAGAAGTTCGCGGTGAAGATGTAGCCGGGCGCCAGCTGCGCCGCGGGCGCCTGCCGTGCGACCTGGAGCTTGGGCGGGTGCAGCGAGGGCGCGGTGACGAAGCTGTACGCCCCGCGGGTGGTGTACGCCCCGATCGGCGCGGCGTGGGAGCCCGCGAACGCAGCGGTGATCGCGAGGAAGCTCGCGAGCACGATGCCGATCACCAGCGCGAGGCGTCGGCCCGCGCCTGCCGTGGCACTGCCGAGGCTGGGAAGCCGCGTGAACGTCAGAACCGCCGCGAGCGCCGACAGGCCCGCGCCGATCAGGTAGGCCAGCGCGAAGCCGTGGGTGAGCGCCTCGCGCACCTGCTCGCCCGAGCCGATCAGGTGGGTGCTCCGCTGCGTCGCGAGCGTGATCAGAACCGCGAGCCCGAGGCCACCGCCAATCTGACGAGACGTGTTGACGAGGCCCGAGGCCAGTCCGGCCTGCCCCTCCTTGGCACCCTGGGTGGCGGCGATCGTCGATGGGACGATCGACATCGCGATCCCCGCCGCAGTCAGCAGCCCGGGGATCATCACGTACACGATCGGGCTTCCGCCCGATCCGATCCTCGTGAACAGCAACAGCCCGCCGGTCATCATGATCAGGCCGCCGCCCAGCACCGGGCGCACGCCGAACTGGCTGACGAGCTTGCCGGCGCGCCGGGCGACGAGCATGATCGTGAGCGTCATCGGCAGGAATATGAGACCGGTGTGAAGCGGCGACAGGCCCAGCACCTGCTGCAGATACAGCGAGCTCACGAACCACATCGGAAACAGCGCCGCGCTGAACAGGAGAACGATCGTGTTGGCTGTCCGCAGCGGCTTGGTCAGGTCCTTGAAGGGGATCAGCGGCACCGAGGCAACGCGCGTCTCGATCACGCCGAAGCACCCGAGCAGGACCACGCCGAAGACGATCGGGCCAATCGCGGCAAACGTGTCCCAGCCCTTCAGGCCCGCTTCCACGACCCCGTACACCAGCACCATCTGTCCGAGCGTCAAGGTCACCGCGCCGGCGAGGTCGAAGCTCGCGCCGTCCTTCGCCCTGCGGCGTTCTGCCACGACGGCGTACGCGACAAGTGCGGCGGCGATCGCGATCGGAGGGTTGATCAAGAGGACCCAGCGCCAGCTGAGCACTTCGGTGATGACGCCTCCCAGAAGCACCCCCGCGGCGCCGCCGAGCCCGTTCATCGCCGCCCACAGTCCAATCGCGCGGTGGAGCTTGGGGCCCGGCGGAAACGATGCGGTGATGATCGCCAGCGAGCACGCCGCCATCAGGGCGCCCGCGAAGCCCTGCCCCGCGCGCGCGGCGACGAGCACCCCTTGGCTGGGTGCGACGCCTCCGGCCAGCGAGGCGAGGCCGAACAGGAGCAGCGCCGCTACGAACGTCCGCCGCTGCCCGAAGTAGTCGGCTGCACGCCCGCCGAGCATCAGAAAGCCGGCGAACGTGATCGCATAGGCGTCGATCACCCACTGCAGGTTCGGCGCGGAGAAACCGAGGCTCGACTGGATCGACGGCAGCGCGACGTTGACGATGCTCAGATCGAGAATCACCATGAACTGGGCGACGCAGCAGACGCCCAACAGCCACGCCGAAGCCGCGCCCGGCCCGCCCTCCGCGGGCGGTGCCTGCACGACCTCCGGGCTCGCCCTCGTCTCGACGCTCACGAGCGCTCCCTCACCGGCGATCGGCGCCGCGAACGGCTGGTAGGGTGAGCCGCCGAGCCCTCGAGCGACCACTGGAGCCCGGCCCATGAAGAGAACGCCACTGACCGCAATGCTAACGCTCGCCGCAGCTCTGGCGGCCGCTGTCGCGGTAGCCGGCTGCGGCGGCAAAACGGCGACCTCGTCCACCTCCGCCCAGCCGGCGACGACCAGCACGCCGGCGACGACGACCACCACGCACAAGCACCAGACGAAACCCGGCTACTAGCCCGCCGGGCGCGCAAGCGAGGGGACCGTGCGTGTGGCGGCGCGGCGAGCATCGCCGTCATCCCGATGGCCGCGAGCTCGGGAGCGAGGCGGCAAAGCTGGTCACCGCGACGATGTCTGAGGTGCCGAGCACGCGGCCGCGAGAGTCGAGCGCCTGCACCGCCACCCGGGTGTACTTCTGAGGCAGGATCGCCGAGCTTTCAAAGCCACTGGCCGCGATCACGGTCTGCGCCGCGAGCGCTCCCGAGCCCTTGCCCGCGAGGAGCCTCCAGGAGGACACGTCGGTTGCGCCGTTCCAGCTCGCATGCACGATCGTCTCTTCGCCGGTCTCGTCCAGGTCGGCGAGAGCCGCGGGCGGGGTCAGCGGCTGCCCGCTCCAGGGGAAGCGGAAGGCCCTGTAGAAGGACGTGTCGAACGGCTGATGGGCGTCGAACAGCAGCGAGCCGTCCGGGGCGTACTCGCTGATCGCCGGCACCCCGCCGTAGCCCACCACGGTGTTCCCGTCGGCGAGCGTCTGCGCATTGCCCTGGCTTGCCGCGAGCAGCGGCGGGTCAGGGTGCGTCAAGGAGGAGACGAGCCGCGCTTCATGGGTATCGAGGTTCAGCGCAATCCGCACCGCCCGGGACTGGCTGTGGATCGGCGGGTTTGCGCCGTCGTCGAAGAAGGTGACCTGGCCGTCGGCGAGCATGCGGCCGTCGTGCTGCCACGCAAGGCTCGTTCCCGGCCCCATCTTGAAGGAGCTCATGTTGCCGCCCAGCCGCCAGAGAATCCTGCCGGTGCCCGCTTGAAGCTGATACCCGGCCCAGGTGCTTCGCCCCGAGATCAAGAGGTCGCCGTCGGGCTCCGGGTCGACCGAGTTGAGGTGCAGGTAGTCCCACGGCGAAGTGCCGCTCGGCGTTTCGACTTCGGACTCCGAGGCGCCGATGTGGTCGAGGCTGTGCCATTCCCAGCGCACGAGGCCAGTCTTCATGTCGATCTCCTGAACCGCCGCGTCCTCGATCGCTCCGTCGCGCGAACCCTTCACCGACGTGAGATCGCAGCGGACCGGGTTATAGGCGGTGATGTAGGCGACATCATGCGGCGCGATCTGGAAGTCGTGCAGGTCCGCCGCAAGGCCGTTGCCGCCGGCGATCCTCGCGACGATCTGGTAGTTGGAGTTCATGACGAGGTCTTCACCCTGGCCGAAGCCGAGTTCGAGCACCCGCCCCCGCCACCACGTGAGGTCGCGGCGACCTTCGTATTCCTGCACGTTCAGGTTCTCCGCCGCTTCGGGCTCCGATACCTTCTCGAACCAGACGAGCTGGCCCTGCGGCGTGTAGATGAGAGCCCCGTTCTGACCCACGCCGGGTCCGTTGGTCGTGAGGATCTCGCCGGCGCCGGGATCGCGATCGGGCACGGTCACGGTCATGATCGGCGCCTCCGCGCCGGGCAGGGTCGCGAAGCTCTGATAGTCGGATGGGGCGGCGGGCGAAGCCGGGAACGGGGGGGTGTTTGCGATCGGATAGGGGGTGTCCACGCCGAAGGAGAATGCGATCGGCTTGCCGGCAGCGCCGGCGCCGATCACGGCGTGCACGGACACCTGCTCGCCGGCGTCGAACGGCGTCTGCGGGACGAAGCTGGCGCCGTCGCCCTGGGAGTAGCCGCGCAGCTGGCCGTGGTGGTAGCCCGTGCGAGAGCCGACGACCGAGACATCCTGGATGTCCGCGGCCGGCGTGCCGAGGAAGCTGATCTGGTTGTGGGGATTGGCCGTACCCGTGTCGGGCGCCGGCGAGACGTCGACGCTGGTGCCGGCGAGCGCCGCGCTGTGGTCGAGCGTCGCGGGCATGCACGCGGGCGAGGCGCCGCTCGCCGAGGCGCTACGCGAGCCCGACAGGCCGCCCGTGGCGAGCACGACCACCACCGCGACCACGAGGGCGAGCGCCACCGCCAACACCACCAAGCCGTACCTCTTCATGCTCGCCGACAGGCCCCTGCGGAGATTCCTGAAACCCTCAGGATCGAGCTCACATCATCAAAGACAGCGCGAGCTGGGAGCGTACCCACCTGTTCAGGGCTCAAGGTCGATGCGACGATACCGGGATAACCCGTCGGCCTGCCGCGCAGGAGCGCCCGCGACGGGCAATCCTTAGGAACTTCTTCGCCGGCGCTCGCGTGCGAGCGATCGCCTACGCTGTGCACAATGGGCAGGCGAGCAGTTTTACTCGTGATCGCGTCGCTGGCAGCGCTGGCCGCGCCGGCCTCCTCGCTGGCCACATCTTCGAACGTGGCCGCCACCCAGAAGTACATCCAGGCCAACTACGCGCTGGTTCAGGCCGGCAGCTCGAAGCTCGGCGCCGCCAGAGCGGCGCTTCGCGCCACGCAGCGCGGGATCGAAGGCGAATGCCCGCGGGCGGCGGCGGAATCGCCCCAGAACGCCGACTCCACACAGCTGAGCAACGAGCTGATCGGCGCGATCGTGACGAACGCCTACCACACCGACGTGCCGGCGCTCAACCGCTTCGTGCGCGCGGCCCAGGGACTTCGCTGGAGCAGCCGTTCGCTCACCAGCGCGGTCCAGTCATACGTGCACAGCATCAAGGTGCTCAGCGCGCTGGCCCCGCCCAACGTGTGCGCCGACGTCAGAGCGTGGGTGGCAAGCGGGTATCAGATGCTCCCGGCGACCACCGTGCGATTCGATCAGCAGTTCATGCCCAACTGGGTGGCGATCGGACTGCTGCCCGGCGGGCTCTCAGCGTTCGAGCAATCGAGCCAGCGGGGGATCGTGCGCCGCAGCAACGCGCTCGAAGATCAGCTGACGGAATTCGAAGCGGGTGATGGCGTCGAAACCTGGGGCAACACCATGAACGCCCTCGTGCTGAACCCGTAGAGCTACGCGACGGCGCGAAGATGCCGGAAGGGCGTGCCGCGCAGCTCGCGCACCAACGCGTCGACGACGCCCTCCTCGTCCTGCTCGCGTCCATCGGTGACAGCGCCGATCACCGCGCGCTTGCGCTCGAGCAGCGTGGCGATCGTCTCATCGACGGTGCCGGCCGCGAGCACGTAGGAGGCGTTGACCGCGTCCTGCTGGCCGATCCGATGACAGCGGTCCTCCGCCTGGTCGTGCTTGGCCGGCGTCCAGTCGAGCTCGAGAAACACCACGTTCGAAGATCGCGTCAGCGTCAGACCCTGGCCCGCGACCTCGATCGAGCAGATGATCAGCTGGTTGTCCGGGCCGTCCTCTGCCTGGAACGCCTCAAGCGCACGGTCTCTCGCGGCGGGGGTGTCCTCACCGAGGATGTGCAGCGCGTTGGGGAAGTGCGCGAGCAGGGCCTTTTGGATCTCGCGATGGTGGGCGAACACGACCAGCCGCTCACCCGAGGAGCAGAAGTCGTGGATCCAGGTGCGGGCGGCGTGGAGCTTGCCGCGCGCTGCGAGCAGCTTCAGCGCGTTCAGCCGCACCAGGCGTTCGGCGCGCAGCGCCGCCGCCACCTTCGCGCCGAGCTCGCGCAGGTCCAGCGGCTGGCTGCGCAGCCACGCCACGAGGTCGCGCTCGGCGAGCCGATACTCGGGCTCGTTGTCCAGCTCGACCGGCACGATCGCCCGCGTCTTGGCCGGCAGCTGCGGCAGCACATCGGCCTTCAGGCGGCGGACGAAGCAGCGCGCACGCAGGTGCCAGTGCAGGCGCAGGTGGGCATCGGCGCCACGAAAGCGCGAGCCGAACTCAAGGCCCGAGCCGAAGTCGCCGAGGCGCCCGAGGATCCGCATCTGCGCGATCAGCTCTGCGGGCCGGTTCATCACCGGCGTGCCGGTGAGGGCGAGCACGAGCCCGTCGTGCGGCACCGCCGCCGACAGCCGCTGCACGGCCTGGGTGCGTTTGGCCGCCGCGTTCTTGCAGTAGTGGGACTCGTCGAGCACGAGCGCCCGCGGCTCGAGCGCGCGCAGGGCATCGAGCCGCGCGGCGACGATGTCGTAGTTCACGATCGTGATGTCGCCGGCGAGCAGGCCGCTCGCACCGGTCCCGGTGAGCACCTCGGCGCTGCGCTGCGGCAGCCAGCGCTCGAGCTCGCGCAGCCAGTTCAGCTTGAGGCTCGCAGGACAGACGACGACCGCCGGATAGGCATGGTCGGCCTCGAGCGTCGCGAGCGCCTCGATCGTCTTGCCGAGCCCCTGCTCGTCGGCGAGGAACGCGCGCCGCTGGGAGAGCAGGTAGCTCACGCCCGCGCGCTGGAAGGGCTTCAGCTCGCCGCCGAGAGCGGGAACCTCAAGCGGCGCATCGGTCGCACAGGACAGCGCCACGAGGCCGGCCGCACGCGCGTGCTGCTCGCGAATCTCCTGCAACAGCGCGAGCGCTTCGGACTCCACCCAGATCTCGTGCTCTGCGAGGAGACGGTCGAGCTCCTGCACGCAGAACGGATCTGCGCGGATCGCCGGGATGCGGGCGTGCTCGTGCTGGGTGGCGCGTCGCGGTGCGCCCGGCGCGGCGCCCCGCAGCCCGGCGAACTTCTCAAGCAGCGCGCGATCGTGGCCGGGCGCGAGCACGAACGTCTCCTCGTCGTGCACGGCCGAGCGTTCGAGCACCGCGGGCGGCGCGGGACGTCCGTCCTTCAGCGCCCTCACGCAGCGCCTTGCCGCAGCGCTGATCCAGCCGCCGAGCTGCCCGTCGATCAGCCGCCAGGAGTCGAGCGTGAGCGGGACCGCCGCGCCGCCCGGCGCGCTCGCGGCCCGTTCGCGCAGCGCCTGCGGCAGGCGCCCGATATCGCCGAGCAGCAGGAACACGGGCCGCTCGCTCGGACCATCCACCTCGATGCTGCCGCGCCAGCTCCGCGCGGGCTCAGACCGGCTCGTGAACGCCGAGACCCTCTCGCCGGCGCCCGGGCCCTCGCCCGCGCCCTCGCCACGCGTGAACAGCGCGTGGCGGGCGGCTACGCTCAGCCGCAGCCCGTGCTCCTGCCCGTCCAGCTCGTCGATCAGCCTCCTCGAACGCTCATCGAGGGGGATCAGCGCGCGGGCGATCGCCGGCAGCCTGCGAGCGTCCGGGTGCTCGAGCAGCGCCGCCACGGTCTCGGGCGCGGTGTCGGTGGCAAAGCCGAGCCACCAGTTCTCATCGGGACGCGCGAGGTCGATGAGGCACTCGGCTCGGCGGCGCCTCGCCCGCCGGCGCTTCATCGCGAGCGCCAGCGCGTCGCTCACGTGCGGCTCGCGCGGGAGGCTCCCGAACAGGCGCGCGAGCGCCTCGGCGCGCTCGGGGTCGAGCGGCACGCACCAGGCGCGCCCGTGCGGATCCCAGCGCCGCCCCGGGATCGCGCGCAGGAGCCGGCGCAGGTGATCGTCGTAGGGAAAGCGAAGCACGGCCTCGCCGGCGATCAGCGAGGCTGAGAAGGAGGAATCGGACACGTCCACCCAACGATAGGGCGAGGCGTGGATGCACGAGCGCATCTCGCTGCCGCGCGCGCCGCACGGCGTCTCACCCGGGTTCCGGCGGACGGCGGTTCAGTAGGCTGCTCTCAGTCCAACCAGAGAGGAGACCTTGTGGTCGAGCCTGCACCACGGGGGCGTAACCCATTCGATGATTCTGGGGTCGAGCGCGGCCCCGACGGCGTCGCGCGCTACCTGGACAGACCAGCCTCGCTGGTGCACCTGCTGCGGGCGAGCGTGGATCGAGACGCGAGCGCGACGGCGGTCGTCGTCGTCGGCGGCGAGTCGCTCAGCTACCAGGATCTGTGGGAGCGCTCGGCGCGCGTGGCCGGAGGCCTGCGCCGCCTGGGGATCAAGCGCAGCGACCGCGTCGCCATCCGCCTGGGAAACGGGATCGACTGGGTGCTGGCCTTCTTCGGCGCGCAGCTCATCGGCGCCGTGGTGGTGCCGATCAACACCCGCTTCACCGATGATGAGGCGGCCTACGTGGTGAACGACTCGGGTGCCGCTTTCACGTTCACGCCGGGATCGGGGATGCCCGACGGCGAGCCGGCGGTGTTCGAGGACCTGCTCGGAGACGACCTCGCCGCGATCTTCTACACCAGCGGGACCACCGGCTTTCCCAAGGGCGCGATGACCACTCACGCCAACTTCCTCGCCAACAGCGAGAACGCCTTCCGCTGCATGCTGATCGAGCGCTCGGAGGGGCCCGAACTGTCGACGCTCGTGTCCGTGCCGCTGTTCCACGTGACCGGCTGCAACAGCCAGCTGATTCCCACCCTCGAACGCGGCGGGCGGGTCGAGATCCTCACGAGCGCACTCGACATGGACGGCTTCTTCAAGGCCGTGGGAACGCACGGGATCAGCCAGCTGGCGTCCGTCCCCGCCATCTACCACGCCGTGATTCACCACCCGCGCTTCGCAGAGCTCGACGTCAGCGAGGTTCGCTACGTCTCCTACGGCGGCGCTCCGATCTCCGAGAGCCTCGTTCAGCGCATCAAGGAGAGCTTCCCCAACGCGCGCGTGGGCAACGGCTTCGGCCTGACGGAGACCTCCTCGATCACGTCGTTCCTGCCCCACGAGGAGTCCTCCGAGCACGCCGACTCCGTCGGCTTCGCCATGCCCGTGGTCGATCTCGCAATCGATGATCCCGATCCGCAGACGATGGTGGGCGAGCTCCTGGTTCGCGGCCCGAACGTCGTCGAGCGCTACTGGCACAAGCCCGAGGCCACGGCCGAGACGTTCGTCGACGGCTGGCTGCACACCGGCGATCTGGCCCGCATCGACGACGACGGCCTGCTGTACATCGTCGATCGCAAGAAGGACATGATCAACCGTGGCGGTGAGAACGTCTACTCGATCGAGGTCGAGAACGCGCTCGCCGGCGCGCCGGGCGTGGGCGAGGCCGCGGCGGTGGGCGTGCCCGACGAGATGATGGGCGAGAAGGTGGGCGCGGTGATCGTGCCCGCGCCCGGCACAGAGCTCGACGTCGAGGCCGTCGTCGGGCACTGCCGCGCGCGCCTGGCCGACTTCAAGGTCCCGCAGTATCTCGCCCTGCGCGAAGACCCCCTGCCGCGCAATCCCAGCGGCAAGGTCCTGAAGGCGCAGCTGCGCGAGGAGACCGAGTGGGGAAAGCCGCTTCGTTAGGAGAGCGAGACTGAATGTCAAGCGTGGAGACGGTGCAGGGGGCGGTCGACGGTGAGCAGCTGGGGGTCGTGCTGGTCCACGAGCACGTCCGCTTCAGGGACGAGGCGGTCGCCGCCGAGTGGCCGGATCGATACGACGAGGCGGCCGAGCTCGAGGCGGCGCTCGAGGCCGTCGCGGCGGCGAAGTCCCGGGGCGTTCAGACGATCGTCGACCCGACGGCGATGTTCGGCGGACGCGACGTGCGCTTCATGAAGCGCGTGGCCGATCAGAGCGGCGTGCGGATCATCGCCTGCACCGGCATCTACAGCTACGACTACCTGCCCCACTACTTCGCCAACCGCGACATCGACGCGATGGCTGAGCACTTCATCTCCGACCTCCGGCAGGGGATCCAGGGGACCGACATCAGGGCGGCCTTCCTGAAGTGCGCGGCCGACGCGGCCGGGGTGACCGAGAACGTGGAGAAGATCCACCGCGCGGTCGCCCGCGCGAGCCTCGCGACGGGCGCTCCGATCATGGCCCACTCGATGCCCGCGGTCGCGACCGCTCCGCGCCAGCTCGAGATCTTCCTCGAGGAGGGAGTCGACCCCGCCCGCATCCAGATCGCCCACTGCGGCGACACCGACGACGTCGACTACATCGAGCGACTGATCGAGGCGGGCGTGTACGTGGGCCTCGACCGCTACGGCCTCGAGATGTACCTGCCGATCGACAGGCGCAACGCGACCGCCGCCGAGCTGCTGCGCCGCGGGCACTCCGAGCGCCTGATGATCTCCCAGGACTACTGCGCCACGATCGACTGGTTCCCGCCCGAGGCCGCGGAGACGTTCGCCGCCCACGGCGCCATCCGCAACTGGTCGATGACGCTCGTCTTCGACGAGGTCGTGCCGGCGCTGCGCGAGCAGGCGGTGCTGGATGACAACCTCTTCCAGACCGTGTTCGTGGAGAACCCCAAGCGCTGGCTCACCGCCTGAGTCGCGGCAGCTCGAGCATGCCAACCGTCAGCGGGATCGAGGCGTGGTGGTCGGGCGGCGAGCGCCTTACGCTCACACTAGGCGGCGGCGAGCGCACGATCTTCGTGCGCCGCATGGGCTCGGGCCCGCTGATCACGCTCCTGCATGGCTTCCCGAGCTCCTCGCACGACTGGGCGAAGCTCGCCCCAGCGCTCGCCGAGCGACATGAGCTGCTGCTGTTCGACTTCCTCGGCTTCGGCGCCTCGGAGAAGCCGGCGGACCACGACTACTCGCTGCAGGAGCAGGCCAACCTGGTGGAGGCGCTGTGGCGCAGGCAGGGCGTCCCAAGGACCGTCGTCGTCGCGCACGACTACGCCGTGTCCGTCACCCAGGAGCTGTTGGCGCGCCGCGCGAGCGGAACGCTCGCGAGCGACCTGGACGCCGTGTACCTGCTCAACGGCGGGGTATACCCGGACCTCCATCGCCCCCTCCCCACCCAGACGATGCTGCTCGACCCCGAGCAGGGCCCGAAGTTGAGTGCGGCGATCACCGAGGAGCTGTTCGTGGCCGGCCTTCAGCCGACGTTCGCCGATGACTTCGACGGAGCCGGCGAGGGCGCCGAGATCTGGCGGGCGATGAGCCGCGACGGCGGCCAGCGGAACCTGCACCTGCTGATGCACTACATCACCGACCGCGCAACCCACGGCGAGCGCTGGGTCGCGGCGCTCGAGCAGACCGATGTGCCGATCGCGTTCGCGTGGGGCATGCTCGATCCGGTCTCCGGGGCGCACATGGCCGAGCGCATCCGCGAGCGCATGCCCGGCGCCCCCCTCCACGCGTTCGACGACGTCGCGCACTGGCCCTCGCTGGAAGCGCCGCAGCGGGTCGCCGCCGCCGTGCTCGATCGCCCTGCGTGACGGCCGATGCCCGGGAACAGAGCAATGCGCCTGACCCGCCTCGGCGGCGCTCTGGCCGCGCTCGTGCTGGTCGTTTGGGCGACCGGCTGCTCGAGCGGCGGGGCCGGCTCCGGGTCCCCGCCGGCCAAGCCGCCAGACCCGGCCGCGACTCAGCACCAGGGCCTCGCCCCCGCGAGCGCGATCGGCGCGTTCGGGCTCGGCCTCACGCGCCTTGAGGCTCGCGGAAATCTCGTGTTCTCGCCCGACAGCATCGCTGCGGCCCTGGCGATGGCCGGGAGCGGCGCGGCCGGGCGCACCGCCACCCAGATGGCGAGCGTCCTTCACCTGAAGTCGCCCCAGGCGTTCGCCGCCGTCGGAGCGCTGCAGGGCGCGATCGCCGAGGAGCAACTCGCGGCGGCGCACGGTGACCCGCGCGCGCCCACGCTCGATCTGGCCAACGGGCTGTTCCTGCAACAGGGCTATCCGCTGGCGCCATCCTTCCTGGCGGGCCTGAGGAGGAACTTCTCTGGCGTCGCTCCGCAGATCGTCAACTTCGCCGAGCCGAGCGCCGTCGAAGCGATCAACGCCTGGGTGAGCGCCCACACGCAGGGCATCATCCCCCACGTCCTCTCACAACTTCCAGCAGAAACACGGCTCGCGCTGGCCAACGCGATCTACCTCAAGGCCGCCTGGCTGCACCCCTTCAAGCCCCAGGCGAGCGCCTCCGCCCCCTTTCACGGCGAAGGCGCGACGAGCCCGATCGCGTTCATGAACGAGACCGCGGAACTCCCCTACGGCCACGGCCAGGGATACGCCGCCGTCGATCTGCCATACGCGGCCTCGACCCTGTCGCTGCTCGTGGTGCTGCCCGTCGGTGAGAGCGTCGCCACGCTCGAGCGCCGCCTCGATCCCGGCCGCCTAGGCCGGATCGTCGGCGGCCTCTCCTCCACACCCGTCGCGCTCAGCCTGCCCCGCTTTCACCTTGCCTCGCACACGCTGCTGAACAGCACCCTCAGCGCACTCGGCATGACCGACGCCTTCAGCGGACGTGCCGATTTCTCCCACATCACGGGGGCGCAGGCACTGAAGCTCGGCGTGGTCGACCACGCCGCCGATTTCACCGTCGATGAACACGGCACGGTGGCGGCCGCCGCGACCGTCGTGACGGCCGAACCAACGGCGGCCACGGGCTATGGCCATGCGCCCGTTCCGTTCGACGCCAACCGCCCGTTCCTGTTCTTCCTGCGCGACGATCACACCGGTGCGCTGCTGTTCGCCGGGCGCCTGAGCGATGCCGCCTCCGCGGAAGCTCCGTCGTAGAGCGCCGCCGCGCCGGATCAGGCTCGCGCGACCATCAGCTCCCTGGCGCGCGCGGCGAGATGATCGACGCCGAGTCGGTCATATGCCTCCGCGGCCGCGTTCAGCGCCTCCTCGGCGAGGGCCGCATCGTGCCCGTTTGAACGCTGGCCCAGCAGCAGCTCGCAGCGCGCCGCGTCGAGCGGGCGCCCGAGCCGTTCCCAGGCCTCATGTCCCTCGCGCAGAAGCTCGAGCGCGCCGGGCAGCTCGCCGGTCATACCGCGTGCCTCGAGCACGGCCGCCGCGCCGAGCGGGTAGTGGACCCGTTCGGCCAGCTCGACAGCATGCTCGGAGGCCTCCTGGGCGCGAGCGTCCTCCCCCACGAGCGCGAGCATCAGCGCGCGCATGGAGGTCGCCTGGATCGACTGTCCGACCAGGCCGGCGCGCTCGCACACCTCGAGCGCCTGGGCCATCGTCGCCTCGGCGGCAGCGAAATCGCCCTGGTCACGCTGCGTGACCGCTAGCCCGAGCAGCGCGTTGAACGCGACTTCCGACCAGCCGACCTGCTCGGCCAGCTCGCGCGCGCGGGCGAACAGATCGGCCGATGACTCCCAGTCGCCCTCGCGCCACTGCAACAGCCCGCGCAGCGAGTAGGAGAGGCACAGCTTGCCGAGCAGGCCCTCGCGCTCGGCAAGCTCGGCGCTGGCGTCGTTGGAGACGCCGACCTGCTCCCAGTCGCAGCGATAGAAGGCGAGCTGCGCGAGCGCCGCGTGCAGCTCTATCTGCGCGGGCACGTCACCGATGCGCTGCGCGAGCGCCAGCGCTTCGGCGTAGGAGCTTTCCGCCGCCGGGTAGTCGCCCTCGGCGTTCTCCAGATGGTGACCGAGTGCGAGCATCGCGAGCACGGTCTCGTTCTCATCAGAGTCCTGGGCGAGCTCGATCGCTCGCTGCAGGTTCTCGCGCGCCTTGGCCGTGTCGCCGATGCGCCCGAACACGCGACCGAAGATCCCGTGCGCGCGGCTTGCCGCGCGCACCTCTCCCAAACGCTCGGCCAGGCGCAGCGCCTTCTCTGAGGCGTAGATCGCGAGCATGTTGTCGCCGACCTGCATATACAGCCAGGCGGCCTCCTCATACAGCCGCACCAGCGCGAGCGAGGGCGGCCCGTCCTTGATCAGGTTGATCCCCTGCTGGTGGTGCTGGATCGCCTCCGTGCGCTGGCCCTTGTGCGCGAGCGCCGCGCCGATCTTGCGGTGAAGCTCGGCGACGTGCTCGAGATCGTCCTGCTCGGCGTAGTACTCGAGGTCCTGCTCCCACACCGCGATCGCCGCGTCGACCCGCCCCAGGCGCAGGGCGAGGTCGCCCTGCTTCTCGCGGATGCGCGCCTGCTGGGCGTGATCGCCCGCACCGAGCGCGGCGGCGACCTCGTAGTGGGCCAGCGCCTCCTGGTTGGAGTACAGCGCGCCTGCGGCGTCGCCGGCGGCCTCGAGGAACTCGAGCGCCTTCGCGCGCAAGGGCATCAGCTCGTCCGGGTCGAGGCGCACCTCCGCGCCGAGCGTGGCGGCGCGGCCGTAGTGCTCGGCCAGCAGCGCCACGACCTCGTGGCGGCGCTCTCCCGCGCGCTGCTCGATGAACACGCCGACCTCGAAGTGCTTGCGCGCCCTGACCGCCTTGGGCAGCATCTCATAGGCGACGTCGCGGATGAGCACGTGCTTGAAGGCGAGCTCCTGCTCGTCGGCCAGCCGCGCTCCTTCGCCGGGCACGATGATGTCCTTCTCACGCAGGGTCAGGAGCGCCTCCTGCAGATCGCCGCCCTCAGCCGCCGCCACCGGTGCCAGCGCCCCCTCCCAGAACACCCGCCCGACGACGGCCGCGTGCGCGACCAGATGGCGCTCCAGCGGTCCGAGCGAATCGAGGCGGGCGGCGAGCAGCCCCTGCACGGTGTCGGGCAGCTCGGCCGCCTTGCTGCTTCCTTCCTCGGCCAGACGCTGGACCATCTCCTCGGCGAACAGCGGATTGCCCTCGGCGCGCTCGGCGAGCACGCCGACCACGTCGGGCTTGGCGCCGGCTTCGCGCAGCAGCGCCGCGATCAGCTCACGGGTGTCGGCGGGCGCCAGCGGGTCGAGGAACAGGCTCGTCGTCGTGCGGCGCGACGCGCCCCAGCCGGGGCGGCGCTCGAGCAGCTCGTCGCGGGCCAGGCACACCTGCAGCACGGGAGAGCGCAGCCACTGCGACAGGTACTCGATCAGGTCGAGCATGCCCTCATCGGCCCAGTGGATGTCCTCCCAGGCGAGCACCAGCGGCTCGCCTCCCGCCACCGCCTCGAGGTAGGCGCGCACCGCCGCGAAGAAGCTCTCGCGAGCGCTCTGCGCGTCCTCCTCCTCGGGCGCTTGAGCGCTGCCGGGCACCTCGATGCCGAGCAGCCGCGCGAGCGGTGTGATCCGGCGCGCGACCTCGTCCTCGCCGCCGTCCTGCGACAGCAGCGAGCTCAGCCGCGTCGACAGCTTCGCCCAGGCCACCTCCGTCGGGTCGCCGTCCACGATCGCGCATTCAGCGCGCAGCATTTCGCTGAGCGGCCAGTAGACGACGCTCGAGCCGAACGACAGGCAGCGCCCCCTGCGCACGCGCACGGGGGGATCGCGCGCGTCCAGCCAGCGCTCGAACTCGCGCAGCAGGCGGGTCTTGCCGACGCCGGCCTGGCCGAACACCGTCGCGAGATGCGGGCCGGCGTTGCGGGCGACGCGCGCGTGCAGCATCTGCAGCGCGGCGAACTCGTCGTCGCGGCCCACCAGCGGCGCCTCGCGGTGAGAGCGGCGAGCGACGCCGGTGTGCTCCTCGGACAGGCCGACCGCCCGCCACGCCGCCACCGGCTCGGCCTTGCCCTTCAGCTCGAGCGGCTCGAGCGGCTCGTACTCAACCACGCCGGTGGTCGCCCGCTGCGTGCGCTCGCCGACGGTGATCGTGCCCGGGCTGGCGCTCTTCTGCAGTCGCGAGGCGACGTTTACGGCATCCCCGATGACGGTGTAGTCCTCGCCCACCGTGCCGGCCAGAACCTCACCGGTGTTGATACCCACGCACAGCTCGAACTCGATGCCGTAGTCCGACAGCAGGCGCTGGTTGAGCTCGCCCATCGCCGCCTGCATCGCGACCGCCGCCCGCACGGCCCGCTCGGGATCGTCCTCGTGGGCGATCGGCGCACCGAAGATCGCCATCACGGCGTCGCCCATGTACTTGTCAACGCGGCCTCCCACGCGCTCGACCTCCTCGCTGAGGCGGCCCAGGAACCGCTCGACGAGCGCCTTCACCGCCTCGGGGTCAAGGCGCTCGGCGATCGCCGTGTAGCCGGACAGGTCGGCGAACAGCACCGTCACGGTGCGCCGCTCCTCCCTGGCCCCGTCGCCGGCGCCCGCGGGCGCGGCGCCGGGCGAGTCGCTCCCGACCGAGGGGGCAACCTGGGGGGGCGTCGCGTGCGCGTCGGGCGGCCCGCCGTCGGGCTCAAGCGCGCCCCCGCAGGACATGCAGAAGCGAGCCTCGGCCAGCGCCGGCGTGCCGCATGCCGGGCAGCTGCGCTCGAGCTTCGCCCCGCAGGACATGCAGAAGCGAGCATCCGCCGGGTTATCGGCGGCGCACGTCCCGCAGCTGAGCGTTTGCGCCATGGCCATGACAATGATGACGACTAGGACAAGGGCCGGTCAACGAATGGGCGCCAAGTGCAGGCAGAAGCACGCTCGAGCAGCGGCTCGCGCTCGCGCGCGTTCTGCACGAGTGAGGCTTCGGCGCGGCCGGGTGCGGCCGGCCTCAGGCGCGTGAGCTAGCGCTGAGCGGCAGCGCGGGCTCGGCGGCGACGGCGTCGGCGGGACCGGCGTTCACCTCGAGAAAGGCCTCGACCGCATCTGCCTCGAGCGGGCGGGCGAACAGAAACCCCTGCACGAGGTCGCACCCCTCGCGCCTCAGCTCCTTGACCTGATCCTGCTGCTCGACCCCCTCTGCGAGGGTCTGCAGCCCGAGCGCCGTGCCGAGCCGGATGAGCGTGTGCGCAAGCGCTTGGGCCTCGCTCGAGCGGCCGAGGCCGGTGATGAAGGTGCGATCGATCTTCAGCAGGTCGACGGGGAACTGGCGCAGGTAGGCCAGCGAGCTGTATCCGGTGCCGAAGTCGTCGACCGCGATGCGGACGCCGAGCGCCTTCAGTTCGCCGAGCAGGTGCACGGTTGCATCGGGTTCGCGCATCAGCACCGTCTCTGTGATCTCGAGCGTGAGCGCCGCGGGGTCCAGCCGGCTGTGCTGGAGCGCCGCACGCACCTCGTCGACGAACTCGCCGCGCTCGAGCTGGCGAGCGGACACGTTGACCGCGATGTTCAGGGGGTGGCCCTCGCGTTGCCATGCCGCGCCGCGCGCGCACGCCTGCTCCAGCACCCAGCGCCCGACGCGCACGATCAGCCCGTTCTCCTCGGCGATCGGGATGAACACGTCCGGGGCGATCACGCCCGTCGTGGGGTGGCGCCAGCGCAGGAGCGCCTCGACGCCCACGACACGTTCGCTTGAGAGGTCCAACATCGGCTGGTACACGAGGAACAGCTGCTCTGCGTCGAGCGCTTCCGCGAGGTCCATCTCGAGGTGCATGCGATCGTGTGCGGCGGTCTGCATGGCCGACTCGAACAGCGCATAGCCGTCCTTGCCGGCGGCCTTGGCCTTGTGCAGCGCGAGGTCCGCGTCCGCGAGCAGGTCCTCAGCCGAGGCCGCCAGCCCGGTCGCGACGCCGATGCTCGAGGTCACCCTCACCGCAGAGAGTCCCGGCGGGGGCAGCTCGACCGGCTGGCGGAGCACATCCAGGATGCGCTCGGCGATCAGCTCGGGGGCGGCGTCGAGGCCGGCCGAGTCGACCAGCATCACGAACTCGTCGCCACTCAGGCGACCGACAGTATCGCTGCCTCGAAGCATGGCCTGCAGCCGGGCAGCGACCTGGCGCAGGACCTCGTCTCCGGTGCGACGGCCGAAGCGGTCGTTGATCTGCTTGAGGTCGTCGATGTCCACGGACAGCGCCGTGACCGGGATATCGAGCCGTCGCGAGCGGGCGAGCAGCTGGTCGGCGCGATCCAGCACGAGGCCTCTGTTCGGCAGGTCGGTCAGCGGATCGTGCAGCGCGCGGTACGCGAGCTCGCCGGTCTTCTCGCCGACAAGGCCCCAGGCGCGTATACGTGAGCGCGTGAGCACGAGGTACAGCAGCAGTCCGAGAACCGTCACGAGCAGGCCGAGTCCGAGCACGACGAGACCCTGCGAGTTGGCCGAGACATCGCCCTCGACGCTCCCCCTCACCGCCAACACCCAGCCTTCGCCCAGATGGTCGAACTGAGAGAAGGCGGACGACGCCCCCTTGGAGTCCGATCCCGCGCGCGCGATCAGTTCGAGCGGGCCGCCGGTGTTCTGGTGGTAGACGGCCAGCGTCAGCGAGCGGCGAGCGGCGAGCACGGAGGCAAGCAGCTTCGCGCCGTCGAACGACGTGCCGATCACGCCGGTCGCGGCCGCCCGGCGCTCTGCGGCGGTGGCGATCGGCGCGCCCCGCCGGTACACGGCGGCGCCGATCGCGACCAGCTTGAAGCCGGGTATCGAGGTGACGACGGTGGAGCCGGTGCCGGTGGCCGTGGTGAACAGCGGCGCGAATGGCGAGCGTCCAATGCCGGGGAGCGCGGCGGCGCAGTAGTCGAGCAGCGGCGGATACAGGCTCGAGGAGGTCGATGCGCCGACGATGGCCCGCGTGAGGCAGTACGCCGGGCGCCGGCCGGGCGGAACGATCTGGAAGGTGCCTTTCAGCAGCGCCCGGAACGCGGGGTCGGCTTCGGCCTGGCGGCGGAACGCCGGCAGCGCGGAGGCGGGAACCCGCTGTATCAGCTCGGCGATCGCGCCCGAGGCTGCGGAGGCGCCGAGTTGCAGCTGCGAATACCACTGCAGAAAGCGCGTGTCGCCCGCGCCGGGCTCCATCGTGGCGATCGCGCGCATGCTGCGCGTGATGTCGAGGTTCGTGTCGAGCTTCGAGTTCAGCGTGCCGGCAAGGTCGGTGGCGGTCGTTTCAAACGACTTGCGGTTGCCGCTCTGCACGTTGGAGCGCCATTTGCCTGCAAGCAACGCCGACGCCAGCAGGCCGACCGCCACGATCAGGGCGCCGAGGAGCACGGTCCGCGTCGGAGCCAGCCGGCGCCCGCTGCGCTGCTGCGCCCGTGCCGCCCGCGGGCCCTGCTCGCGCGCGTTCGCGTCCTGCGCGGGTGCGCTCGCGCCCCGCGCGTAGCCGTCCCGCGCGGGCGCTGCTTCAGAGGATGTGCCGGAACGGTCTTCAGGCGGCACGTCTGGGCCCAGCGCCCACCCCACGCCCGCGGGGCATGGCTGCCGACGCTCCGTAAAGGGAGCGTTCGATTGTTGGGCGCGGGCAGAACCGCGAGCCGATATCCATCAGTCAGCCGATCTTCACCTCCTAGTTCGTCCGATCGCCGCAGATTCTTGAGCGCGGCGCCCGCAGCTAGCTGCCTGTCCGAGCGTGTTTTTCCAGTCCCTGCTTCAAGAAGGAGGCCTCGACGGCCGATACAGCCCGCACATGCCACGCGTGCAGATCCACTGCTACGGATGCCACGCGACGGTCGCCGTCGCGACCTCCAGATCGACGGAGGACCTGGACCGAGCGGGCTGGTCGCTCGTCCAGGGCGAGACCTACTGCCCGAAATGCGCTCCCGCCCGCGTGCCCGCGGGCGTCGCCGCGAAGGGTTCGGGCGACGGGCTCGCCGACGGTGACGGCGACGGCGCGGGCAGCCACGGCGCAACCGATCGTGGCTCAGCCGCGCCGGCGGCCGCCCTGCCTGAAGGTGTCCCGGCGATGTCCGCGAGCGCCCCGGGGCGGCCCGAGGCTCGCTCGGCGGTCGCCGGCTTCGCCGCGTCGATAGCCGGCGCGGTCAGGTTGCCCGGGCTGATTCACCGCTTCCACGAGCGCGGCCCTGAACCACACCTGCAGCGGCTGAGGCCCGTGGCCACGGCGGTCGCGACCACGCTGCAGCTGCCGTTTCGCAAACCGCGTGCTCGCGTGACCTCACACTCGAAAGTCACCACGCAGACGATCGTGCTGTTCTGCCTCGCCGCCGCGTTGACCCTCGCCACGCTCGGCTCCAACGATCTGGCCGTCCGCCTCCCGGGAGTGGTCTTCGCCTTCGCCGCCGGGCTGTCGTGGCTACGCGACCTGCGCAGCAGCTCCTGAGCAGACCGCGTCCTACAGCGGGCTCAGCATGACCGAGCGCTCGGCTCGCATGGTCGCTATCTCCTCGGCTCTCAGACCCTGCGCGAACTCGTCGATCTTGCGTTTGGGTCCCGTCACCGTGAACGCGACCTGGCTCGTGAGCGTGTGCGGGTGCTCGATGACCTCATATTCGAGGCCGAGCTCCTGCGCCCACGTCACCATGCTCGCCTCGAATTCGCTGCGAATCTCCTTGCCCGAGCTCGCGACCAGCGTGCGGGATTCGACGACGTTGGCATCACGCCGGGCGTCGTCGTCGATCCGCTTCGCCTCGCCGCTCAACGGGGGATCGGTCTGGTGCCATTCGTCGAGGTCGTCATCCCAATGGCTCACGAGGATGCTCGCCTTGATGTTGTCCCGCTCAAGGACGTTTTCGATCGCGCTGCGCGCCGCCTTGAGGGCCGGTTCGCCGGCCGCGTAGGCGAACAGGAGCTTGCCGTCGTGTGTGATCACGACATCGTGCCCGACCGCTGCTCCGACTTCCTTCACGACATCCGGGCCGTGCACGCGTCCGAGCACGTGATCCAGCGCGCTGCGCGTGTCAACGGCATCGAGTTCTGCCTTGAGCCGCCAATCCTGCTCGGCGGGGCTGTCGGGAGCTTCTCTCTCCATATGGGCCAGAGCATAGTCGCCCGCGATGCGACGATCGGCTACAGCGTGGGGCCGATCAGCCTCGCGCCAATGCGATCGCCCACACGGGTCAGGGGTATCAGCGGGCGCACGAGCACCGAGATGAGACGCGCCCTGGAGGAGCTTATGCGCAGGCCGAGGCCCTCGCCGATCGCCCGCGCCGACACGGCAATCGCGGGCATCGGCCTGAAGAAGACCGTGAGCTCTGAGATCTTGCCGTTCTCGTCGAGTCGCATGTGGTCGACGAGCTCTATGTCGGTTCCGTCCACCTGTGCCGAGGCCACGAGCACGGCGCTGTCGCTGCCGCGCAGCTCATCGGTGTAGTGGATGTCCTTGAACACGTCGAGGATGACGCCGAAGACGGCGCCGATCTGCTCGTGGCCCCTGAAGCTGAGAGCGCCCGTGATCGGGGAATGAACGACGGCGTCGGTCGCGAAGGCGTCCACCACGGCCGCCAGATCGTGCGCTTCGACCCCCGCGCGAAACGGCAGCTTGGTGGCGGTCTCGGTGAGCTCCGGCATGGTGCCTCCTCGATCGAATAGGTCGTGTTCAAGCGATGTTATAGGCTGCCCAAAGGTGGCCAGAACGCACCGTCCGGGCGTAGGCCCGCGGCCCTGCTCGCGGCCGGCGCTGGGCGCCCTGGCCTGCGCGGCGCTCGCGCTGGCGGGGTGCGCGTCAGAGCGAGCGGCGAGCACGAGCGCCGGCGGCGATCCCGCGGCGGGCGCGCCGGCGAGAAGCGCCGCGCTGATCGTGAGTGCCCCGACGCCGGCGCCCGCCGCTGCCCCGCTCCCGCAGAAGCCCCTCAGCGGGCGCGTGATCACGATCGACCCGGGGCACAACGGCGGCAACTTCACCCACCCACAACAGATCTCACGGCTCGTCAACGATGGCAACGGCGAGAAGGAATGCGACACCACCGGCACGGCGGCGCCGGACGGATACCGCGAGACCGACTTCAACTGGAGCGTCGCGACGCGACTGCGCGCGCTCGCGCTCGCGGCGGGAGCGCGGGTGGTGATGACGCGCCAGAGCAACACCGGTGTCGGCCCCTGCATCACCGAGCGCGCTGCGATCGGCAACCGTGCCCACAGCGACGCCGCGATCTCGATTCACGCCGACGGCGGCCCACCGGGGGGATCGGGCTTCGCCATCCTCACCCCCGCGCCGATCCCGAGCCGCGCCGATCAGGCGATCATCGGCCCGTCGGGGCGGCTGGCGGTGGCGCTGCGGGGCTCGCTGGAGGCGATCGGGCTGCACCCCTCGACCTACGACGGCACCGACGGCATCGCCCCGCGAACCGATCTCGGCGGCCTCAACCTCTCGCGCGTGCCCAAGGTATTCGTGGAGGTGGCCAACATGCAGAACGCGCGCGACGAGGCGCCGATGGAGCGGCCCGCCTTCCGCGAGCACGTGGCGCGCGCCCTGCTCGCCGGGCTCGAGCGGTTTCTGGGCGCAGGCTGATGGATCCGCGCCGAGGCCGCGTTCGCGGGCCGGCGCTCCCGCCGCTACCGCGCCACGCCGGCGCCCCGGTCGCCCGCACGCGGGCGCTCGACCACGGGCCGTGCATCGCCCGCGCGCGCTCGCTCGCCGGCGGGAGCCGCATGGCTTCCGGGCAGAGCATCGCCCGCTCGCCTCGCATCGCCGGCGGCGGGCGTCGCGCCTTCGACCGAGGAGGCCGGCTGCTTGTGGCCGTGCTCGGCGTCTGTTGCCGCGGCCGCTTCGCCTGAGCCGGAGCCGGAGCCGGCGCCGGGCTCGTCGATCACGCCGAGGAGCGTCTCGACCACCTGCGGGTCGAACTGCGTGCCGGCGCTGTCGACGAGCTCGGTGATCGCCGCGGACACGGGCATGGCCTTGCGATAGGGGCGTGTCGTGGTCATCGCGTTGAAGGCGTCGCAGCAGGCCACGATGCGTGCTTCGAGCGGGATCTCGCTGCCGCGCAGGCCGTCCGGATAGCCGCGGCCGTCCCAGCTCTCATGTGAGGCGCGCACGATCTCGCCGACTTCGCTCATGAAGCCACCGACGCGCTCGAGCATCTTCTGGCCTTCGAGCGTGTGCGTTCTGATGATCGCCCACTCACGGTCGTCGAGCTTGCCGGGCTTGTTGACGATCTCCTTCGGGACGGCGATCTTGCCGATGTCGTGGAGCAGGGCTGCGAACTCGACCTTGCGCTGCTCATCGGCGTCGAGCCCGAGCTCGCGCGCGACCTCGAGCGCGAGCAGGACGACGCCCTTGCAGTGCTCGCCGGTGTATGTGTCATCGGCCTCCACGACATCGCCCAGCACCAGGGCGGTGCCGCGATAGGCGTCGTTCAGCTCGACCAACTGCTCGAGGCGGACCTGGCGCTCCTTCGAGAAGCGCATCAGCACGCCGAACAGCGGCGCGATCAGGAGCACCGCCCACTGCTGGCTGATGGCGGCGAAGGCGACCACGAGGCCGAGCGGCGCGAGCGCCAGGTCGATCAGGTAGATCTGCCCCACCTCCTCGGCGAGCTCGCGCAGCGCGAGGCCCCCGAACAGGTGCTCACGAATCGCGTTGGCGGCGAAATCGCAGGCGAACTGGGCGGCCAGCGCGAGCACGAGGATGGCCCAGCGGCTGTCTGGATCGGTGTCGTGGGCGAGCAGCAGGACCACCGCCGGCCCCCACGCAAACCAGCTGTTGCCCGGCACCGTCAAGATGCGGCTGACCGGCACCCTCCGGCGCAGGATCCCCGGCACCCTGCCGAGCGCGAGGCCGAGTGCCACGAGCAGCGGCACGAGCTCCACCGGCAGCGCGAACAGCATCGGCACGAACACCGCCTGTGTGGGCACCGTGAAGCCCGCGCCGATGTCGAAGCGCACGTGACCGACGGCCGCGATGCTCAGCACGTAAAGCGCCGCCAGCGGCCAGGACAGGCTCGTGCTGCCATGGCCGAGCAGCGCGAGCGAGACGGCGGCGACGATGAAGCCGGCGCCGACGATCAGCTCGCCGCGGCGCTCTCCCGGGAGCATGCGCTGGCGCGCCACGGCAAGCGACGCGCGCACGCGTTCGGATTCGGTCAAAGCGTGGGACGACATGGATCTAGGGGCTTTATCGTCAGCGTGTCGCCCAAGCGAGAGACATCGGCAGGGTGAGCTTTGCCTGAGCGGGCTAACCCGCCCGCGGTGACGGCGAATGCCGCGATCGGCACTCAAACATCCGTCCGCGGCGCTTCCATCGAGCCGGCGGGCAGCCGATGCCGAGGGCAGGAGACGACGGCCGCGGCTTAAGAGAGAGGCCGGCGGCTCGCTAGCGCGGCGAGTGTTCCAGGGCGTCGATGCCCAGCTCGAGCATCCGCCGCCAGGCCCCCGATTCAAGCTGCGCCGAGGCGCGGGTCGCCGCGAACAGAAGCCGCAGATCGAGCGTGGTGGCGTCGGGCCGCAAGCGGCCCTCGGCCCTCGCGGCGGCGAGCAGATGCTCGAGCGCCTGCGTCGTTCGTGCGAGCGCGACCACCACCTGCGGATGCGAGGACACCGTCGCCATCGCCTCCCCGAGCACATCGTCGGCGGCCTGGCGCTCGGCCAGCATCCACAACAGTCCCGTCAGCGCCGACCACGGGCCGGCGGCGCTCAGGAGCGCCGCGTCTGCGCCGTCCTCGGCCTCCTTCAGACGCTCGACCACGAGCGCCGCGAGCAGGTCCTGCTTGGACGGGAACTGGCGGTAGACGCTGCCGATTCCGGCTCCCGCGGCGGCGGCGATGACGGGCATCGGCGCATCGAGGCCGTCTCTGGCGAAGACCTCTCCGGCGACGCGCAAAAGCCTCCTGCGCTTGTCCTCGGCGCTCAGCTCTGCCCAGCCCGACCCGGGCGTCTGGAGCGGAATGGTCATTCCGCTACTGTAGTGGGCCACGCACGCGGAATCGCCATTCCGGGCCCCGACCTGACACTCCAGCCGGCATGACCTCTACGTCCACAGAGCGCACACACCCCACCCTGATCCTCGCCGTGCTCTCGCTCGCCGGCGTCGCCTACGCGATGCTGAGCTCCTCGGTCGTGCCCGCGCTGCCGACGATCCAGCACGACCTGCACACGACCGAGACGAACATCACCTGGCTGCTCACCGCCTATCTCCTGTCGGCCTCGGTGGGGACGGCGATCATCGGCCGCCTCGGCGACATGTACGGCAAGGAGCGGCTGCTGCTGTACACGCTCGTCGTGCTCGCGGCCGGCACGCTGCTGGCCGGCGTGTCGCGCACGCTCGGGGTGCTCATCCTCGCCCGCTTCATCCAGGGCGCGAGCGGCGGCATCTTCCCGCTCGCATTCGGGATCGTCCGCGATGAGTTCCCGCGCGAGAAGGTGGCGGGCAGCATCGGCCTGCTCTCAGCGATCCTCGGCGTGGGCGCCGGCGTGGGGATCGTGCTGTCGGGCGTGATCGTCGAGCACCTCGACTACCACTGGCTGTTCTGGATCCCGCTCGTGGCGACGGTCATCGCCGCGGTCGCGACATGGCGGTTCATCCCGGAGTCGCCGATCCGCCTGCCTGGACGCATCAACTGGCTGGCCGCCGTCCTGATGACGAGCGGCATCTCGATCCTGCTGCTCGCGATCTCGGAGACCACGACGTGGGGGTGGGGCTCGCCGAGGACGCTGGGGATGATCCTGCTCGGGCTGCTCGTGTCGGCCGCCTGGATCGCGGTGGAGGTGCGCAGCCGCAATCCGCTGATCGACATGACGATGATGCGGATTCGCGGCGTGTGGACCACGAACCTGGCCGCGTTTCTGCTGGGGGCCGGCATGTACGCATCGTTCATCGTCTTTCCCCAGTTCGCCCAGCTGCCGAAGAGCACCGGCTTCGGTTTCGGCGCCTCGGTGGTCGTCTCCGGTCTGTACCTGCTGCCCTCGACGATCGGGATGACGGTCCTCGGCTTGGGCGCTGGGAAAATCTCGGCGCGATTCGGCTCGCGCAACGCGCTGCTCGCGGGGACCGCCTTCACGACCGCCTCCTTTGCCCTGCTCGCGCTCGCCCACAGCCATCCCTACGACCTGCTGATCGCGGCCTCGCTGCTCGGCGTCGGGATCGGGCTCGCTTTTGCGGCGCTCGGCAACCTGATCGTGCAGTCGGTCTCAAACCACCAGACCGGCGTCGCCAGCGGCATGAACACCGTCATGCGAACGCTCGGCGGCGCACTCGGCGGACAGCTCTCGGCAACCTTCATCGCCGCCAACACCCTGCACGGAGAGCCGACGGTCACCGGCTTCACCGAGACGTTCCTGATGGCCACGGGCTTCCTGCTCGTGGCCATGCTGGCGGGCGTGCTCGTGCCCAAGACACCCGCGCCGCTGCTGGCCTACGCCCCTCAGGGCGAGGTCTCGGTTGTCGCGGCGGGGCCCGAGGGCGCGCCCGGCTGAGCGGCGAGCAACGCGACACGAGCGTTCGTGCGGGGGAACGTCTGCGCTCGTCATGTAACGCACTCAGGGTTTGACGGACTGAAGGGGGTACATCGAACCCGAACGCGGGGGCCCGAGCACGGGTAGCGGTAGCCGGCTGGACGTCGCGCCGACACGCTCGCGAAAGCGATGCGAACACGATTTAAGGTGCACGCAATCTCCAACATCGACAATCGCGCCATGTCCACTGTGCTTGTGGTCGACGACGAGCCGATCGTGCGCGATGTGGTCGCACGCTATCTCGAGCGCGACGGTTACAGGACGCTGCAGGCGGCCAGCGGCGATGAGGCGCGGGACTTGCTCGAGCGTGAGCCGCCGTCGCTCGTCGTCCTGGACGTGATGCTGCCCGGAATCAGCGGGCTTGAGCTGTGCCGCTGGATTCGCTCACGCTCGCAGGTGCCGATCGTGATGCTGACGGCGCTGGGTGAGGAGGCGGATCGGATCGTCGGCCTGGAGCTAGGGGCCGACGACTATCTCACCAAGCCCTTCTCGCCCCGCGAGCTTGCGGTTCGCGTTCGCAACCTGATCCGCCGCACGGCGTCGCCTGCGGCAGTACAGGCACAGACGATCGCTTTCGGCGACGTGGTGGTCGACCCGATTGCCCGTGAGGCGCGCAAGGGCGGCGACCTGCTCAGGTTGACGTTGAAGGAGCTGGATCTGCTCCTGTTCTTTGCTTCCAATCCGCGCCAGGTATTCTCGCGCGATCAGCTGATGGACCGCGTGTGGGGCTATCAGAGCGCCCTCGACACGGGGACCGTGACGGTCCACGTTCGCCGTCTGCGCAAGAAGATCGAGGACGATGCTTCGCGTCCCCGCCACCTCGAGACCGTGTTCGGCGTCGGCTACAGGTTCACAGCGTGATCGAGTTCGCGCTGATCGTGTCGCTGAGCACGCTCGCCGCGGGCATTGCGTTCGCGCTGGTGCTTCGGCTGCTGACAACGGTGCGCCTGCAGCTCGTGGGGCTCGCGCTGCTGGCGGTGGGGCTACCGCTCGCGGCGGTGATCCTCGGCGGTCTCGTGATGTTCCATATGCAGGACGACGTGAAGATCCTCGCGGTCGCGGCCGCGTCTGCGTCGACGGCGCTTGCAGCGGCGCTTCTGATCGGAGCCCAGATAGCGCGGCGCATCGGTGGCCTCGAGGCGGCCGCCGAGGAGCTCTCCTGTGGGGAGCTGAAAGCCCGGGCCCCGACGCACGGGCCGCGCGAGCTCGCGCACCTCGGCGAAGCCTTCAACACGATGGCCGGCAACATCGAGGCGCTGTTCGACGCGCGGCGTCAGCTCGTCGCGTGGGCAAGCCACGATCTGCGCACGCCGGTAGCGTCGATCCAGGCGATGCTCGAAGCCACCGAGGACGGCCTCGCTTCAATCGACGAGTACCTGCCGGCGCTGCGCCAGCAGACGCGCACGTTGGGAATGCTGATCGACGACCTGTTCGAGCTCGCGCGCATCGACGCTGGCGCGCTCACGCTCGAGCTCGGGGAGGCCCAGCTGCCACAGCTCGTCTCCCACTGCGTACGCGGCCTGGAGGCCGAAGCGCGGGCGCGGCAGATTCACCTCGAGAGTCAGCTCGACGAGGCCCTGCCCGACGTCCGCTGCGCGCCTGAGCACGTTCAGCGCGTCCTGCTGAACCTCGTCACGAACGCACTGCGGCACACACCGTCGGACGGTTCGGTGCTCGTCAGGGCTCGGCGCCACGCTCGCGAGCTGGAGGTGTCGGTCGAGGACACGGGTGTGGGGCTGAGCCCCGAAGCACAACAACGGATGTTCGAGCGCTTCTGGCGCGGCGACGCTTCGCGCACCCGCGCGAGCGGCGGCGCGGGGCTCGGGCTTGCGATCGCGCGAGGCTTCGTCGAAGCCCAGGGCGGCCGGATATGGGCTGAGAACCGGCCGGAGGGAGGCGCGCGCTTCGCGTTCACGCTTCCGATCGCCGAGCGCCAGCCCACCCTCGCCTGACGGCCGCGGTCAGCCTGCGCGCCGTTCACGGAATGTTCATCTCCGCGCAAGGGGCTGGTCAGGAGCGCCAGCCATCGTGCTCGCGGTCGGGGAATGACCCCCGCCACACCCAGGAGGTTCGAATCATGAAGCTACCTCGCCTCGTCATCCTGCTCGCACTCGCCGTAGCGGGAACGACCGTCTCATCCGCGAGCGCCCACACCCTCACGTCCCCGATCGTCGGCCACGCCTATGTCAACGACAACACCGCGGTGGCGAACACCGTGGCCGGCTTCGATCGGCACGCCGACGGCTCGCTCACGCCGATCCCCGGCTCCCCGTTTTCGATCGGCGGTGCGGGATCGGGCGCCGGGCTGCCCTCGCAGGGCGCCATCCAGCTCTCAAGCGATGGGCGCTACCTGCTTGCGGTGGACGCCGCGAGCAGCCAGATCTCGGTGTCGCGACTCGGCTCGGACGGTGTGCCGCGGCAACTCGGCAGCCCACTGTCCTCCGGGGGCAGGGAACCCCTCAGCATCGCCGTCTCGGGCGATCTCGTGTACGTCGCCAACAGCGGCAGCGAACCGAACGTCACGGGCTTTCTACTGTCGCGAAACGGAGCCCTCTACCCGCTGGCGAACTCCACCGTCTCACTGCCCGCGGGCTCGGGCCCGGATGACGTCCTGTTCGACCCGCGGGGCCACAAGCTCGTCGTCGACCTCGACAACACTTCCTCGATTGCGAGCTTTCACGTACGGCGCGATGGCCTGCTCGTCGCCGCTCCGGGCTCACCGCTCGCGGCCCAGGGACTCGGACCCTTCGGCGCTGAGTTCCGCCCGACCAACCCGTCACAGCTGTTTGTCAGCAACGCCCACAACGTCCCGGCGGGCAGCGGCACGGTCTCGGCCTTCCTGGTCGCCGGCTCGGGTCAGCTGGCTCCGATCGGCGCCTCGCCGTTTGCCGATCTGCAGACCGCACCCTGCTGGGTTGAGATCAGCCACGACGGGAGGTTCCTGTTCACCGTGAACACTGGGTCCGGCGAGATCTCAAGCTACTCGATCAACCCCGATGGCTCGCTCGTGCTGCTCGGCAGCACGCCGTTCGGCTCGGCGGGCGCCGGAGCCGTTGACGCCCGTCTGTCCCCCGACGGAAAGACGCTGCTGGTGGACGGAAGCAAGGCCGGCGTGATCGCGTCGTTCGCGGTGAGCGGCGGAAGCCTCACGGAGCTCGCGAGCTCGCCCACGCCGCTGCCCGCGGGCGCGTTCGCCGCAGGCATAGTCACCGACTGACGACAGCTCACCGCCGCCGGCCCGGGCAATGCCTACCGGGCCGGCGGCGCTGCATTGCAACGCGCCAATCGTTCGGATGAAGCTCGATGTGAACATGTTCTCTAGCCTTGCGGCGTGCGCGTGCGTGTGATTCCAGGCATACTCGCGGGACGGCGCTCTCGGCGCAGGAGCGCTGCCGGCGAGGATGAAAAGGAGCTGCTCGAGCGGCTGCGCGCGGGCGATGAGCAGGCCTTCGTCACGCTGGTGGCGCGTCATCACGGCGCGATGCTGCGCCTCGCCCGCACGTTCGTGCCGAGCGCGACCGTCGCCGAAGAAGTCGTGCAGGACACCTGGGTCGGCGTCGTACGTGGAATCGACCGCTTCGCCGGGCGCTCATCGGTGAAGACGTGGCTGCTCACGATCCTCGTCAACCGAGCCAGGACCACGGGTATGCGAGAGCGCCGGAGCGTCGCGATCGGCGATGCGGCCGCGGCCGTCGACCGTTCTCGATTCGACGCCTCGGGTGCGTGGATGTCACCGCCCCAGCACTGGGTTGAGGACAGTGACGAGCGGCTCGTCGCCGAGGAGCTGGCGAGCCGCATCCACAGCGCCATGGCGGAGCTCCCGCCGCGCCAGCGCGAGGTCGTAACGTTGCGAGATGTCGAGGGACTCACCAGTCATGAGGTGTGTGAAGTGCTCGGAGTGAGCGAGGGCAACCAGCGGGTTCTGCTTCACCGCGGGCGCAGCCGGCTGCGAGCGGCGCTTGAACAGGCGGTGACGGTGTGAAGCTCCTGCGTGCCGACAACGAGCTGGTGTGCCAGCAGATCGTCGAGTTGATCACCGACTATCTGGAGGGAACTCTGTCGCGATCTCGGCGGCGGCGCTTTGACGCGCACCTCGACGGCTGTGAGCACTGCAGCGAGTACCTCGAGCAGATGCGCGCCACCATCCGCCTCAGCGGTCGCCTGCGAACGGAGGATCTCACGCCCGCGATGCGTGAGGAGTTCACGGCGTTCTACCGCCGCTTCAGCTCACAGGGTGACTGGGCCGGCGGGCGCTGAGCGTGCGGCGACGGCCTCGAGCTGACGCCGGCGCCTGACCCGCGACCAGACGTTGCCGAGGCCGTCGAACAGCGGCCGGGGCAGCGACGCGAGACGGGCTGTGTGCGGTGGCCAGGCGTGGCTTATCACCCGCACGGATATGACGCTGAGACCCGCCTCTTCGAGCAGGTTTCGCATCAAGAGCGGCGTCCAGGTGTAGAGATGGTGATTCTCATCTGCCGCCAGCGCGTCCGTCTGCGCACGCCAGTCGTCGATCGGGACCCACAGCCGCAGCTGGCCCTGCGGCTTCAACAGGGCGCACAGCTCGCGCAGCTCTGCCACCGGCGCGAGCGTGTGCTCAAGCGCATGATTCGAGACCACGGCATCGGCCGATTCTGCCGGCAGTTCGCTCGCGCGGGCGACGACGCGCAGCCCTCTGGCGGCCGCCGCGCGACGGGCGGCGGGCGCCGGCTCGATGCCGATGCGCTCGCGCGCGCGCAGCTGCTCGAGCATGTATCCGGCTCCGCAGCCGAAGTCGACGACCGTCGCATCCGGGCGCAGGTGCGGGTTGAACTTGCGCGCGTTCAGCCGGCCCCCCATCTCGCCGCTGATCGCGTTCTGCCAGGAGAAGTACGCCGAGCCCGCATCGCCCGTGTAGTGTCGCCCGACGGTCGAATGCGGTTGGGGGCCGGGGCTCATCTGTGCCGAGGAGCCTATATCGGGGGCGCGCCGCGACTGCCTCGGGGCGCGCCGTGGCTACGCGGCTACTTCGGCTGCGGCACGATCCGGATGTAGGGGCGGGGCGATTTCCAGCCGTCGGGGTAGGTCTGTTTGGCCTCCTCGTCGGAGACCGAGCCCGCGATGATCACGTCCTCGCCGGGTTTCCAGTTGACGGGCGTTGCGACCTTGTTCTTGGCGGTGAGCTGCAGCGAGTCGATCACGCGCAGCACCTCGTCGAAGTTGCGCCCTGTCGTCATCGGGTAGATGAGGATCAACTTGATCTTCTTGTCGGGACCGATCACGAACACGTTGCGCACCGTCTGGTTGTCTGCGGGCGTGCGCTCGAGGGGGTCGCCCGAGACGCTGGCGGGCAGCATGCCGTAGAGCTTTGACACGTTGAAGTCGGCGTCGGCGATGATCGGGTAGTTGGGGGCCGTGCCCTGGGTCTCGGCGATGTCCTGCGCCCAGCGCTCGTGGTCTGAGGCGCCGTCGACCGACAGGCCGATGATCTTCACGCCCCTGCGGTCGAACTCGGGCTTGGCACTGGCCATGTAGCCGAGCTCGGTCGTGCAGACCGGTGTGAAGTCCTTGGGGTGGGAGAAAAGCACCGCCCAGGAGTCGCCGATCCAGTCGTAAAAGTGGATGTGGCCCTCGGTGGTGTCGGCCTCGAAATCAGGGGCGGTGTCGCCAATCTGAAGCGCCATCTGGCTTGGTCCTTTCTGAAGATTCCTAGAAGCTCGTGGGTCCTAGGCGATTCAGTTCTTTATATATCAGTTTTAGGGTATTTCCCTCTCACACCCGTCGTGCGCTGACGAGCACCGTTTCGTAGGGCATCTCGAGCGATCCGCCGGTCGAGTCGATCGCCTCGGCGACCGCGTCGAACAGACGCCTGCGCCGCTGCGGCGACAGCGCCTGATGGTCGCTGTGGGTGTTCAGGTGTTCCAGCCAGGCGGCCGTGTCGTAGGTCTTGCGCCAGCGGAACATCGACGTCTCAACGGCCTCGAACGCCGCGGACTCGGTTATGCCAGTGAGCGCCGCCTGCGCGCGGGCATCGTGGTTGCCGAGCAGCACCGAGTAGTTCTCGATGTCGGGCTCAAGGCGCGCGTAGACCGACCCGAGCAGGTCGCGCGCGGGCGCCGGCGGGTCGCCGAAGTTCCAGAACACGCCGATCCGTCCTCCCGCCCTGAGCGCCTCAGCCGCCGTCTCGGCTCCGGTCGTCGGCTCGATCCAGTGCCACGCCTGTGCCGAGATCAGGAGATCAAAGCGCCGCCCCTGGGCTCGCCACTGCTCGAAGCCGGCAACCTCGACCTCCAGTCCCTTCGCGCGCGC
Organism: uncultured Solirubrobacteraceae bacterium; assembly: GCA_963761355.1. Classification (GTDB taxonomy): domain Bacteria; phylum Actinomycetota; class Thermoleophilia; order Solirubrobacterales; family Solirubrobacteraceae; genus Palsa-744. The sequence continues at coordinate 85,373 of CAVXHC010000016.1, read as the reverse complement.
GAGCTCGGCCATGCGGCCATCGATCTCGACGCCCAGCACCCTGCACCCGCGCGCGGTGAACAGGCTGGCCGCGATACCCGTTCCGCAGCCCACGTCGAGCACGTCCTGCGCACCGTCGGCGAGCAGCGCGTCGACCAGGGCGGACGGATATGACGGTCGCGCGCGGTCGTACTGCGCGGCGACGGCCCCGAAGGACTCCGCTCGAGACCGGTTCTCGAACAGCGCGCACACGTGCTCGAAGTATCGCGTGCCGCGCGAGCGAGCGGTGGCGGTCAGTTGCAGACGCGGCAACGCCCCTGCGCACAGGAGCACGAGGGCGCTATCAGGCCGATGCGTCGCGGACCCCATCGGCGCACCCAATCGAGCGCGCCCGGCTCGATGCGGTCGCCCGAGTCGCTCGGCCAGCAGTGGCGGAGCATCGCCGAAATGAGCAGGTCGGTGTCGAGCTGGGAGCGCGTCGAGATCGACTCGATATGCGCCACGATCTGGGTGTCGCCGGCGTGATCTGCCATCGCGCACAGAGATACACCCCGCGGCGGCGGATCTCGCAGGCGAACCCCGGTGCGGCGTCGATCGGCCGGCGAATCCGATCCTCTTAGGCAGATCTTCACGAAATTTATCCCGAATGAGGCGACCTCTTAGGTGGCCTTCATCGCGCGGGCAATACTGATGTATGCGACGTTGAGAAGTCGCTACGCACGAATGTTTTCCTCCTGTGCGCACCGTCCGGCCCGCTTCCCCCGGCGGGCCGGACTTTTTAACGCCCGAAAGCCCGGATGGTCCGGGCCTTCTCCTCCCACCTTCGGACGGCAGCGGATTGAGAGAGGAGAGTTACCAACCGCTGCACACGGAAAGGTAGGCCCGCCGGCGACCGCCACCTGTTACGTCGCTGAGACGCTGCTGTTACGACTCTGAGAACCCGGCCGCGCGCAGGCTGGGAGCGCGGCCGGGCGGTGGAGCGGGGCGGGCAAGCGGGCGGGGAAGCGCCCAAGGCCCGGACTCGCGCTAAGTCCGGGCCTTGGGTGGCGCGCGCCCTCCTCCTCGCGTCCCTGCTCGGGCCGCAACGGCGCGGGGCGTGGATGGCCCGGTACCACCGCTGCAGCAACCACCGTAAGGGGACGTGCGATCGCCGGTTGTTACGGCCCTGAGTCCCCTCTGTTATGACCCTGAGAACAAATCCGCAGTCCAGACCCGCGCTTGGACCGCCCTAGCAGTCGGCGAGCGGCGCGACGTAGCGCAGGAATGCGTCGATCTCAAGGCCACAGCCGGTGGCCTGTTCGATCAGCGGAACGGTGTCCAGGCGTCGGCCGAAGCGATGCACATGCTCGGCCAGCCAAGCTTGGATCGGAGCCACTTCGCCTCGGCGCAGGTCATCCTCGCGTGCTCCGATGTCGGCCTCCATCGCCTCCCACAGCTGAGCCGCGATCAGACAGCCGAGCGCATAGCTCGGAAAGTAGCCGAAGCTACCGGCGCCCCAGTGCACGTCCTGCAGCGATCCGAGCGCGTCGGATGGAACCTCCACATCGAGCAGGCGGCGCATCCCATCGCGCCACGCCGCCGGCAGGTCGGCGACGGCGAGCTCGCCATCGATCAGCGCGAGCTCGAGTTCAAAGCGCAGGATGATGTGCAGCGGGTAGGTGAGCGGATCCGCGGACACGCGGACAGGCGACGGCTGAACGCCCACGAGCGCGCCATGCAGCGTGGCCGCGTCGACGGGATATCCGCCCACGCCCAGCTCGGCTGACAGCACCGCGGCGAAGGCGGGACTGCGTGCGACATGGTTCTCCCACAGCTTGCTCTGGGACTCATGCACGGACATCGACGTTCCGCGTCCGAGGTTGGTGCGCTCGAGCGCCTCATCGACCTGGCGCTCGTACAGCGCGTGGCCGTACTCGTGCAGGGAGCTCAACAGCGACTCGACCTGCCCGTCGATGTAGCGCGTCGTCAGGCGCGTGTCGCGCCGCCCGAGCCACGCGGTGAACGGATGCGCGGAGGTGTCGACCCGCCAGCTGGCGGCGTCGACTCCCAGTCGGCGCAGCGTGCCCGCGACCGCCAACTCCTGCGCGCCGACGGGGATCTCGAGCACCCGCGGTGGAGAGCACACCTGCGCCTCGGCCACGAGCGGCGGCAGCGCGCTCGCAAGGGCCCCGAACAGGCGCCGCAGCTCCTGCGTGCGCAGTCCGAAATCGTAGTCGCCGAGCAGCGCGTCATACGCGCTCTCGCCCTCCTCGGCCACGCATTCTCCGTACGCGCGCGCGAGCTCCACGTTTCGCTCGAGCGCTCCCGCGAAGGCGCCGAAATCGTCCTCCTCGCGCGCGCGCCGCCAGCTCTCCTGTCCGTCGGCGCTGGCTCGGGCGAGGTCGACGGCGAGCGCTTCGGGGACGCGGCGAGCGCGCTCCCAGTCCCTGCGCGCGATGCGCACGATGTCGCGATCCAGCGCATCGCGCACCGACCCGTCGAGCTCACCCAGCCAGTCGCCGATCTCCTCACCGGTCGCACGCTCATGCGTGATGCGCGCGAGCGCGCCGAGCTGGTGCGCTCGGGCGAGGGCGCCCTCGCCCGGCATCGTGACCAGCTGATCCCAGTGCAGCAGCATCTCCACGGCGGAAAGATCGGCGAGCTCGGCGATGCGCTCGCGCAGCTTCTCGAGGGGGATCATGGCGCTAGAGGGTACGCGCGCGCGGGGACGCGCCCGCCGGGCGCGTCAGTTGCGCCCGCCGCCGAACAGCCGCAGGAAGAACAGGAAGATGTTGATGACGTCCAGGAAGATCCCCGCGGCCAGCGGGACCGCTTCTTCCATACCGGCGCGGCGCATGCGATTGAAGTCCAGAACCGTGTAGCCGCCGAAGATGCCCAGCCCGAGCAACGCGTAGATCACGTTGCCGGCCGGGATCGACACGAACACGGTCACGAGCCCGAACACGATCAGCGCGAGCAGCAGGAAGAACAGCAGTTTGTAGCCACCGGAGAGGTCCCTGCGGATCGCGTAGCCGGTCGTGCCCAGGGCGCCGACGAAGAGAGCCGTGGCGGCCGCCGCCTGCCACACCGCATCCGGTTGGGCTTCGGCGTAGGCGTTCAAGACACCGCCCATGCCGAGGCCCAGCAGCAGGCCCGCGGCGAACAGCAGCGTGATCGACAGCGCCTCCGAGCGGCGCGCGAAGTTCAGGCCGATGATGCAGAAGAAGCCGCCGATGAAGCAGATGATCGATGCGCCCTCGGTGATTTCGCGCCCGATGTAGGCGCCGAGCGTGAAGAAGCACAGCGTGAGCGCAACGAGACCCATGACCTGGCCGAACACGCCGCGGGCGCCCACGGTCTCGACCGAGCCGAACATCCCTTCGTTTTTGTATCCGGCAGCCTCGGGCACTGCTCGACTCCTCTGATTGGCTTGTTGGGGGGCGAATGCGTTCCTCTTCGCCGGGCCGGGGGCGGATTTTAGGGCCCACGCGGCGCAGGGCGCTATGCGGCGCGTGCTCGCCCGGCGCCGGCTCAGCTTTCGCAGGAGAGCTGCTTGAGCGCCTGCGAAGCCTGTCCGGTGAGCAGGCTGGTGATGTCGGTCGCTTCCGCCGGCGCCGGCGCGCTGACCGGAGGCTGAGCACCGTAGTCGAAGAGATCCATCGTGAGCGACTCGGTGAGGGGGCCTTCCGGCGTGCACAGCCGCAGCTGCGTGGAGACGCGCCTCACGCGCTGGCCCGAGTCGACCCACACGTCGATCGGCAGCGAATCGTTGCCCGTCATACGCTCGAGCTCGGCCGCGTAGCGTTCGGTCGCGGCGCGGCTGGCGGCGGGGACGACGGAGGCGTAGCGGCTGAAATCGACGAGCGCATGGTAGTGAGTGGTCCTCACGCCCCTCACGTTCTCCACACCGACGGTCGTCACCTGTCCACCCGCCTTCAGGAGACTCAGCACCTGCGTCGGCCCGGTCGTGTTCGCGCCGAGTGAGCTGCTCGTTCCGAACGCCTGGCCGAACGTGTTGAGGTCGGCCCGCAGCCACGGCCTGCCGGCGCTGAGAGCGGCCCCGCCGTTGGGCACGCTCACGTACACGTAGGGGTTCTTGATGATCTCCGTCAGAGTCTGACCCGCGACCTGCATGTGCATCGTGCCTTCGCCCCTGCGTTCGTCCATCGAGCCTTCGGCGCCGATGGTGAAGCTCTGCGCCCCGAGACTGCCGCTCATGGTCAGGTCAAAGTTGAATCCGGGAGCCTGCGCCGTGACGTAGGCGACCTGGGCGAGCGGCCCGGGTTTCCCGCTGACGCTGCGGGCGCCTCCGCCGAGCGCCGCCACGGCGACGACCGCGGCTGCGACGGCAAGCACGAGCGCGCCGAGCGCGCCGAGTATGCGGACGCGCGCGCCGGCGCGAGGATCGCGCTTGGGCGCCAGCGCGTCCTGGCCCCAGCAGACGGCGGAAGGCCCAAGCGACGGGTCCGGCTGTCCCTCCCCGGCGCCGCCGTCAGCTGCTGGGCACATGCGGCATTGTCGGTCGCGCGAGTGCGGCTCCTGTCAGCGCAGCTCGAAGGTTGCACCAATGTTCGAGCGGCTCACGATCGACCGCGAAGCGATTTCCACCCCTGCCAGGCGAGAACCGCGGCGATCAGAAGCGCCCCGAGCGAGTCGGCCCACCACCAGCCGAATGCGCGCTGGAGAACGAGGCTCACCAGTGCGACGGCCGCAAGGCCTATGCCCGAGGCGCTCAGCAGGCTGTCAGCGCGCAGGGCGGGACTCTCAAGGCGTTGTGAGAGGCGGTACTTGGATACGGCGAGATACGGCAACACCGCGAGCGCGGCGAGCGCCTCGGCGATGCCGAACAGCGAGCTCTCGGCGTGTTTGCCTGAGAACAGCGAACGTGAGCCCTGCACCAACAGATAGGCGGCTACGATCGTGAAGGCCGCCCCGGCGACGCGCAGCGCCAGACGCTCGACCCGCTCGGCCTGGCTCGAGCGTCCGGAGGCCTCCGCGCGGAATCGCCACACGAGCAGGGCCGACACCGACGAATCGACAACGGCGTTGACCCCGAAGCCGATCAGCGAGAGGCTGTGGGTGGCAACGGCGGTGGCGACGGCGCTGGCGCCGACCGTGAGGTTCCACAGGACCGTCGCGCCACACAGTCGAGCGGCGCGTCGAAGCGCCGCCGGGCGTCGCGGCGCCGCCGGGTAGAGGTCGTCCACGCGTTGAACCTAGGATCTGGGAAGGGAATGGCCTACGACGAAGACCTCGCGAACCGTATCCGAGAGCTCATCCTGACCGAGCAGGGGGTGGCCGAGCAGCGCATGTTCGGGGGCCTAGTGTTCTTGATCAACGGCAACATGTCCGTGGCGGCGAGCGGACGCGGCGGGCTGATGCTGCGCGTCGACCCGGCCGACTCCGACGCGCTCCTCGGCAAGCCGCACGCGCACCCGTTCGAGATGCGCGGACGCGAGCTGCGGGGATGGCTTCGCGTCGACGCCGGCGGACTGAAGACGAAGCGCCAGCTCGAGCGATGGGTCACCCGCGGCGTCGCCTACGCCCGCTCGCTGCCCAGCAAACGCTAGCCCGCCTGACGATCCGACTAATATTTCACGTGCGCTTCGGCGCCCGTGTAGGCGGTACCTTCTTCGACCTTGAGCTTCAGGACGGCTTCGCTGGTGCCGGATGCCGGGCTTGTGTATTCAAATATCGTCGAACATTCGGCGAGTCCTGACGTGGGGATCGTGAGGCCGGTGGAATTGGTGAGCGTACCTTCTCCGCTTGTCTTTTCGACCTTCGCCTTGGTGGCGGCGAGGTTGCTCACGATGTTCCCATATGCGTCGGTGACGCTGGCGTGCGCAGTGAACTTTTTGCCGTTTTTAATGCTGCTTGTCGTACAGGTAAAGAGACAGATTCCTTCGATGCTGCCTGCGGTTACCGCGGCGTGGGCCCAGGCAAACCGTTCCGCGGCGGTCGCCTTGACGGTGAAGGAGCTCGGGTGCCTTGGAGCGGCGCCTTCTTTGACTTTGAGCGTTGTGCTCTGCGCGTCGTAGAGCTTGATCGCGGATGCCGTGCCCACGCCGGCGGTGAAGGTGACCGTCGTCGGGTAGCTGGGCGCCTGGCCGCTGGGCGAGCTTGCGGGTTCGCTCCACGCGAGCGTCTTGGCGTCCCGCATAGCTCGTCGTGAGGTCGCCCCATTCGTCGGTCGCGGTGAGCGTCACGTTGAATTCGACGCCGGCCTCCTGGCGGGTGTCGGCACGGTGAACTTTTTCGTCGCCGCCGCTTTGACCGTGAAGGACATGCCTTCGATCGCGCCTTCGCTCGCCCCAGCGTCGGCTCTGGGCGTCAGCAGTTTGATCGATGCCCGCGCCCGCGGCGAAGGTGACCGTCGTGGTAGCGGGCGCCGACGCTGGGCGAACTGGCCACTCCAGCGAAGTCTCTTTGCGCCGGCATAGCGGCGGTGTGTGCCAGGTATCGAGGGCGTACGGTCACGTTGAACGGTACCCGCTGTCCGTTCGCTCTGCGCCGGCAGGCTGAAGCTGGCGGCAGCGAAGGGATGGATGCCGTGCCCAGCCGGCGGCGAGGTGACCATCGGCGGGTAGCTGGCGCCTGGCCGCGGGCGAGCTCGCCGGGCCGACGCCACAGAAGTGTCTTTGTGCCCGCGTAGCTCGGTGAGGAACTGCGCCAGTCAGGAACACCGCGCCGAAGAGGGCGGCGTCATGCAGGAAGCTGACCGCCTTCGTCGCTCGCGATGCGCGCTCGCGGAAGAGCACGAGCGGGAGCATCGGGCTGCGCGCCCGCGCGCTCCCAGGCGAGGAACGTCGCGAGCCAGCGCGCCGCCGGCGAGCAGCGACGCGATCACCTCGGCGCTGCCCCAGCCGACGGCTGTTCGCGCGCACGAGACCCCAGGTCAGCCGCGAGCGGCGCCGGCGCCCGCCAGCACGAGCCCGGGGATGTCGAGTGTGGCCGGGGGCCGAAGCTCTCGCTCAGGCGGCGCCGGGCGAGCGGGACGAGCGACCAGCCCGATCGGCACGTTCAACCAGAAGATCCAGTGCCAGTTGATCCCGCTCACGATCGCCCCGCCGGCGGGCGGGCTGAGCGGCCGCCAGGCCGACGACCGCCCCAGAGCCCGACGCGGCGCCGCGATCTAGGCCGGGAAGGCCTCGCTGATCGCCGTCACGTCAAGCGGCGTGACCAGCACCCGAGCCCCGGCACCGGCAGGCTCAGCGCCAACACGATCGGCGCGAGCGCGATCGCAGCGGAACCTGCGGAGAAGACCATCGACGTCCCTTCGGGCGACCAGGCGCCGCCGTCCGCAGCGGTCGCAGAGGGCGCGCGCCGGTCCAAGAGCAGGCATGCGAAGGACAGGTTGTAGGCGTTCACGGTCCACTCGAGGTCCAACAGGCGCGCGGCAGACCGACCAACCCAGAACGAGCACGACGACACCGAGCGTGAGTCGGTGCTTCATGAAAAACGCGGAGCGCGGCAAGAGCCACCGTCCAGATCTTGTCTGGCTGGGCGATCGGCGAGAGCCGCCTGAGCTCGGTGAGGCCTCGCGGCATGGTGTGCCTCCTGGTCGGTCGTGCCGCCCGTTCGGCCGCCTCAACTGTTCCGACGCAGCAGGCATGAGGATTTGGACAGCGCGCGAGCCTCGCTATTCGCAGGGCCGTGGCGGGCGGATCAGCCGCGGGTGAGCGCGTGCAGCCGGCGCTCGAGCTCGCTGCGCTCGACCGCATTGGCGCTGAGCTCGATCGCACGCTGATAAGCGCGCTCTGCGCCTGCGTGGTCGCCGGCGCGCCTCAGCAGGTCGGCGTGCGCGGCGTGGAGCGGCTGGTAGCGCTCGAGCGCGGGATCCTCGAGCAGCGGTCCGAGCAGCGTGAGCCCGGCATCGGGTCCCTGCGCGAATCCGACGGCGGCCGCGCGGTTGAGCTCGACCACGGGCGACGGGCTGAGCTCCGCGAGCGCGCCGTACAGCCTGGCGATCTGCGCCCAGTCGGTCTGCTCGGAGTCCGAGCCCTCGATGTGCAGGGCGGCGATCGCCGCCTGCAGCTGGTAGCGGCCCGGGCGGCGCAACCGCACCGCCCGCTCGAGCGCCCGCCGCCCCTCGCCGATGCGCCCCCGGTCCCAGCGCGAGCGGTCCTGCTCGTCGAGCGCGACATAGCCGCCCTCGAGGTCGACCCGCGCCGAGCGGCGTGCGTCGCTGAGCATCATCAACGCCAACAGCCCCAGCACCTCGCCGTCGTCGGGCATCAACCTGCCGAGCAGGCGCCCCAGGCGGATCGCCTCAGAACACAGCTCGCCCCGCACCAGCCGGTCGCCCTCGCTGGCGGAATAGCCCTCGTTGAAGATCAGATAGACGACCCTGAGCACGCCACCCAGGCGATCGGGGAGCTCATCATCGGACGGCACCCGGTAGGGGATGTGCGCGTCTGCGATCTTGCGCTTGGCGCGCACGATGCGCTTGCCCATCGTCGGCTCGCTGACGAGGAAGGCGTGCGCGACCTCGGCGGTGGTCAGGCCCCCGAGCATGCGCAGCGTCAGGGCGACGCGCGCGGGCATGTCAAGCGCGGGGTGGCAGCACGTGAAGATCAGCCGCAGGCGGTCATCGGCGACGAGGCTGTCCTCGCTCACCGACGGATGCTCCTGGGCATCGAGGCGTGCCAACTCGGCGACCCGGTCGCTGCGATCGGCCAGCGAGCGCGCGCGGCGCAGCCGGTCGATCGCGCGGCGCCGGGCGGCCGTCGTGATCCACGCGCCCGGGTTCTCGGGGACGCCGTCGCGGGGCCAGGTGGCGACCGCTGCGGCGAACGCATCCTGGACTGCGTCCTCGGCCAGCTGGAAGTCGCCGACGTGGCGGATGAGCGTGGCGAGGACCGCCGCACGCTCCTCACGAAACGCGCGCTCGACGGCGAGGGGCGGGTCGCCCGACCCCGCGCCTCGCTCGTCGCGCGCCTTCACGGCGCCGCGGCTGCCTCTCCCTCGGCGCTCATCGACGCGCCCATATCCACCAGCGGACGCACCTCAACCGATCCGTAGCGGGCGAGGGGCACGCGCGCGGCGTGCTTGAGCGCTTCGTCGAGATCGGAGCACTCCAGCAGGTAGTAGCCGGCCAGAAACTCCTTGGTCACGGCGAACGGACCGTCGATGATCTCGGTCTCATCGTCGCGCACACGGACCGTCGTGGCTGCCTCGACAGGGTGAAGGGGATCGCCGGCGATCAGGACTCCCGCGTTGCGCAGGCTCTGATCGAACTCGATCCACAGCGGTAGCTCGGACGGCCTCTGCTCGCCCTCCGGCCGATACAGCAACAGCATGTACTTGGACATAGTGCCTCCCATGTCATCGAACTCGCCGCACCGAGATGCGGCCTCATTATCTACGACGCAGCGCAGCAGCCGATTTGGACAGCGGGCGGATACGCTGCCCGGATGAGCAGCCTGCAACTGATCGGCCCACCGCCAGAGAGGAGACCGCATGTCGCGCTTTGCCACCGTCAACCTGTTGGAGATCGAGGACGCCACGGGAGGTCGTGCACCCGGGATTGAGGGTCACTTCGCGCGCAAGCACCTGGACTCGCGTGACCTCGGGGTCAGTTTGTTTCGCTACGGCGCGAACGTGCGCAGCCCGATGGCTCACAGCCACCGTGAGCAGGAGGAGGCCTACGTCGTTGTCGCGGGCGGCGGACGGGTGCTGCTCGATGACGAGATTCAGGAGATCGGCCAATGGGATGTCGTGCGCGTCGCGCCTGAGGTCGTGCGTTCCTTCGAGGCCGGCCCCGAGGGCCTCGACATCATCGCGGTGGGCGGTCCCAAGCCGGAGGATGGCGACGGTGTCGCCGCCACCGCCGCCTGGCCTGAGGCGTCCTAGGGGCGGCCATGGCCACGTGGGAGGACGTGCGCCGCATCGCCATGGCCCTGCCCGAGTCAAGCGAGCGGGTCTCGCGCGAGCACCGCCAGTGGCGGGTCAAGGACAAGCTCTTCGTGTGGGAGCGCCCGCTTCGCGCGAAGGAAATCGAGGCCCTTGGCGATGAAGCTCCGGACGGGCCGATCCTCGCGGCCCGCGTCGAGCACGTCGGAGCCAAGGAGGCGCTGCTCGCCGACGACCCGCGCGTGTTCTTCACCACGTCTCACTTCGACGGCTATGCGGCGATCCTCGTACGGCTCGAGCGGATCACGGTTCCCGATCTCAATGAGGTGATCGTCGAGGCATGGCTGGCCCGAGCACCGAAGCGGCTCGCCGAGGCGTACGCAGCGCGCGCGTGACGAGCTGGTGGTAGAGCTCGCCCTCAAGCAGGAACGAGTCGTGTCCCCATGGCGAGGAGACCTCGGCGTGGGAGGCCTCGACACCACCCGAGCGCAGCGCATCGACGATGAGGCGCGAGTGTTCGGTGCCGAAACGCCAGTCGCTGTCGAATGAGATCGCCAGAAAGCTGGTGCTGACCGCGGCGAGATCGAGGCGGGGCTCGGCGAACGGGTCGAAGTAGTCCATCAGGCGCGTGAGGTAGAGATAGCTGAGCGCGTCGAAGCGATCGACGAAGCTCTGGCCCTGGTGGTCGAGGTAGTGCTCGACCTCGAAGTCGCTCGACATGCGCATCGGAGCCTCCGGCCCGTCGCGACGCCTGCGATCGAACTTGCGGCGCATCGACTCCGTCGAGAGATATGTGATGTGCCCGAGCTCGCGGGCGACGGACAGGCCGCGGCGCGGTCGTCGCGGTCCGTCGAGATAGTCACCCTGCTGGAAGTCGGGGTCGCTCATGATCGCCGCGCGCGCGACGGCGGTCAGCGCGATGTTCTGCGCGTTCAGGCGAGCGCTGACACAGATGAGCACTGCGCGCTCGACCTCAGCGGGATGGTCGAGCGCCCACTGCAGCGCCTGCATCCCACCGAGCGAGCCCCCGACGGCCGCGTGCAGGCGCGAGACGCCGAGGTGAGCGATCAGCGCCCGGTGCACGGCGACGAGGTCGCGAACGCTGAGCAGCGGGAAGCGCAGGCCGTAGGCGCGTCCGCTCGCGGGTTCGGGGCTCGATGGGCCGGTCGTGCCGCCACAGCCTCCGAGCAGGTTCGGGCAGATCACGAAGAAGCGCTCGGTGTCGAGCGGACGTCCGGGACCGATCATCGTGTCCCACCACCCGCGCTGAGCCGGGTCTCCGTGGTGACCCGCCGCGTGGGCGTCGCCGCTCAGCGCGTGGAAGACGAACACCGTGTTGGCGCGGTCGGAGTCGAGCGTTCCGTAGGTCTCGTAGGCGACCTCGACCGGGGCGAGCGTGGCACCGGACGCCAGCACGAGCGGGCGGGTCTCATCGAACAGCAGCGCCCGCTGGGTGTGCACGCGGCCGATGCCGCCGTCGCTCATGCCGTGACGAGAGACCTGGTTGCGGCCAGCGCCTGGTCGAGGTCCTCGACGATGTCGTCGATGTGCTCGAGGCCCACCGACAGGCGCACCGTCTCCTGCGTCACCCCCGCCGCGGCGAGCTCGTCCTCGTTGAGCTGTGAGTGGGTCGTCGAGGCGTTGTGGATCGCGAGCGACTTCGCGTCGCCGATGTTCGCGAGGTGGCTGAAGAGCTTGAGGTTCTCGATGAAGGCTTTGCCGGCCTCGGCGCCGCCGCGCACGCCGAACGTGACAAGCGCGCCGTAGCCGCCGCGCAGCACACGGTCGGCGACCTCGCGGTAGGGACTCGACTCGAGCCCCGGGTAGTAGACCCAGTCGACCGCCTCGTGCTCGAGCAGATGCTCGGCCACGGCGAGCCCGTTGGCGTTGTGGCGTTCCATGCGCAGCGGCAGCGTCTCCACGCCCTGCAGGAACAGGAAGGCGTTGAACGGCGACAGCGCGGCGCCGGTGTTGCGCAACAGCACCGTGCGCGCGCGGCCGATGTAGGCGGCCGGGCCGAGGGCATCGCTCCAGACGACCCCGTGATAGGAGGGGTCGGGCTGGGTGAGACCGGGAAAGCGCTCGGCGTGCGCCGTCCAGTCGAAGCTGCCGGCGTCGATGATCGCTCCGCCGATCGACGTGCCGTGGCCGCCGATGAACTTGGTCAACGAGTGCACGGACACGTCGGCGCCCTGCTCGAACACGCGCGCACCGATCGGTGTGGGGACGGTGTTGTCGACGATCAGCGGCAGGCCGGCGGCGTGGGCGGCCTCGGCCCAGGCCGGCACGTCGAGCACGTTCAGCTTGGGGTTGCCGATCGTCTCGCCGAAGACCAGGCGCGTGCGCTCATCGGCGAGGCGGGCGACCGCGCCGGGGTCATCGGCATCGGCCCAGCGGACCTCGATGCCGTACTGAGGGAGCGTGTGCGCGAACAGGTTGTAGGTCCCGCCGTACAGCTGGGAGACCGAGATGATGTTGTCGCCGGCGCGCGTGACGTTGAGCACCGAGTAGGTCACCGCCGCCTGTCCTGAAGCCGTCACCAGTCCGCCGATGCCGCCCTCGAGCGCCGCGAGGCGCTCCTCGAGCACGGCCCAGGTCGGATTCATGATGCGCGAGTAGATGTTCCCCGGCACCGCGAGCGCGAACAGGTCGGCGGCGTGCTGGGTGTCGTCAAACACGTATGAGGTCGTCTGGTAGATGGGCACGGCGCGCGCGTTGGTTGCGCTGTCGGGCTCCTGGCCGCCGTGCAGGGCAATAGTCTCGGGATGGGGATGCTCGCTCACGCTGGACTCCTCGCATCGACGGATTGGCACACCAATTCCGATTAGCCTATCGACTTTATGGTCTTTTGCAGCTTCACTCAACAAGGCGTGGCCGGCGAGCTCTGCGCGCATCACCTTCCTGACACTGAAGTAACAAGATGGAAAGGTCCGGCCCGCGCGTAGGCGGCGCGCTGTACATATGTACATGTACACGGGTGAAGCGAGTCCGCTATATTTTCAGCGCATGTCCGTTTCAGCGGGACGCACCCGCAACCCACGGGGTCAGGGAGAGCGGCTGCGGAGGTCTCTGATGGACGCCGCGCGGGAGCTGCTGCTGGAGCTGGGAGACCAGGACAAGGTGTCGGTGCGTGCCGTCACCGCGCGCGCAGGCGTCAGCCCCAACGCGCTGTATCTGCACTTCGCCGACAGGGAAGAGCTGTTGAGCGCTGTGATGCTCGCCGGCTACAAGGAGATGCGCACGCGTCTGAAGGCCGCCGCCGCGCACGAGACGGACCCGATCGAGCAGCTGCGCGCGTATGGCCTCGCGTACTTCGAGTTCGCGGCGGAGCGCCCCGGGCTGTATCGGGTGCTGTTCATGACCAAGCTTCGCGAGGGCGTGCCGGTCCCGGCGCGCGGCGCTCCCACCGGGGAGGACGAAGGCGTCGACATCTTCAACGACTTCCTCGGGATCGTCACCCGCTGCCTGCCGCAGGGACCTGACCCGTTCACCCAATCGGCATACCTGTGGGCGGGCTTTCACGGTTACGTGGCGCTGAGCCAGGTGATGCCGACGTTTCCCTGGCCGCAGCCGAACGAGTACGTCGAGCGAATGATCCAGGTCCACCTCGGGCCGCAGCTCTGAAGCGTGCCCGGCGAGGGCTAGCGCGCCTGGATCACCGCCGCCGCGAGGACCCTATGTCGCTGCGGGCTCGCGCTCGCTGCTGTCGTGGAGGACGAGCCCTTCGGGCTCGGCGAGCGCGCGGGCTGTCGAGCCCTCGATGTTGATGTGGGGCAGGTGCGCGTCGAGCCAGCGCGGCAGCCGCCAGGTGGCCGGGCCCAGGAGCTCGAGCACGGACGGCAGCAGCATGCAGCGCACGACGAGGGCGTCGAGGAACACGGCCACCGCGAGCACGAAGCCGAACTCCTTCAGCGTGCGCTCGTCGCCGAGCACGAACGAGAGGAACACGCAGACCATGATCGCCGCGGCGGCGGTGATGACGCGGCCGGTCAGGGTGATGCCATCGGCCACCGCGGAGTAGGGGTCACCATGGCGCAGCCACTGCTCGCGTATGCGCGAGATCAGAAACACCTCGTAGTCCATCGAGAGCCCGAACACGACCGCGAACATGATCACCGGCACCCACGGCTCGATCGGGCCCTTCTGCACCCCGAGCAGGCCTCCCAGCCATCCCCATTGAAAGGCGACGACGGTCACGCCGAGCGCGGCGCCGACCGTCAGGAGGTTCATGATCGCTGCCTGCAGCGGGACCACGAGCGAGCGGAAGACGACGAGGAGGAGCAGCGCCGAGAAGAGGATGACGATCGCGAAGAAGAGAGGCAGCTTGCTCGAGAGCACGTGCGAGAAGTCGATCGCGCCGGCGGTGAAGCCGCCGACGAGCACCGGCACGCCGGTGCTGCGCTCGAGCGGGGGCAGCACGTCATGGCGCAGGCGGTTGACGAGTTCGGTGGTGGCGAGCGCCTGCGGCGATGAGGCGGGATAGACCTTCATGACGGCGACGGTTCCAGAAGGTGCGAGTTGCGGCTGGGTGACGGCCACCACGCCGGGGGTGGCGCTCGCGGCTGCGCGGAGCGCCGGCAGCGCCGCCACCTGATCGCGGCCCGGCAGCTTCGCGACGATCAGCAGCGGGCCGTTGAATCCCTGGCCGAAGCCGCCTGCCAGCAGGTCGAAGGCGTGGCGCGAGCTGACGTTCGCCGGGTCGTTGCCCGCGTCGCTTTCATCCAGGCGCATCGCGAACACCGGTGCCAGCAGCGCCAGCATCACGGCCAGCGAGAAGATCGCCAGCGGCCACGGCCGCGCCTTCACGACCTCGCTCCAGCGGCGCCAGGCCGAGTGGCGGGGCGCGAGGGCTGCCGCGGTGGCGCCGTTCGGAGCCGGTGGTGCCTCGCGGTGTCGCCCGAAAAGTGCGCGTGGGTTGTGGCGGGGGTGCACGAGGCGCACGCCGAAGCGCGACAGGATCGCCGGCAGCAGCGTGAGCGAGGCCACCAGCGTGAGCAGCACGGCGATGACCGCCGCGATCGCCAGCCCGTACATGAACGCGACGCCGGTGGCGAACATGCCGAGCAGCGCGATGATCACCGTCGCGCCGGCGAGCAGGACCGCCCGTCCGGAGGTGTCCATCGCCTCGGCCACCGACGCCTCCACGTCGCCGAGCGCGATGTAGCTCTCGCGAAAGCGTGTGACGATGAACAGCGCGTAGTCGATGCCGACGCCGAGGCCGATCATCAGCGCCAGGTCGGGCGATATGTTCGACATGTTGGTGAGGTGGGTGGCCAGCCCGATCAGCGCCACGCCGGTTATCAGGCCCAGCCCGGCGGTGATGAGAGGCATTCCGGCCGCGGCGAGCGAACCGAAGGTCAGCAGCAGGATGACCAGCGCGGCGATCACCCCGACCGCGGTGGCGGGACCGACGCTGAAGCCCTCCGCCTGCTCGACGACCTGACCGCCGGCGGCGAGTTGAAGGCCGGGCACGTGCACCGCCTGGACCTGGTCCAGGAGCGCCTTGCCGGTCGCGGCGGTCAGCAGGTTGGCGGGTTTGTCGTAGTTGACCGTCGCGAACGCGGTCATGCGATTCGCGGAGACCTGGACGGCTCCGGCCGGCGCGTAGGGACTCACGACGCCGGCGACATGCGGAAGGGTGCTCGCGCGCGTGAGCAGCGGCACGATCGCGGAGCGCACGGCCGGCGAGTCGATCGTGCCCGAGGAGACATGGAAGACGATCGCGTCGATATCGCCGCTCTGCGCCCTGAACTCGTGTTTCAGCAGGTCGCTCGCGCGCTGGGAATCGGTCCCGGGGAGGCTGAAGACGCTGACGTAGTTGGGGCCGACAGCGTGGGCCAGAACGCTCGTGAGGAGGGCGACGGCCACCCAAGCCACGATCACGCGACGGCGATGCGCCATGCACCAGCGGGCCAGACCCCGCATCACTGCCTGCTTCCTTCAGGGGGAAAGCTCAAGCGATGCCGCCCACCGTCACCGCATCGCCGGCGAATGAAAAGCACTCTACCCCCGATTCCCGCCGCCGTCCTCTAGCGGGGGCGGCGGAGGGCCAGATACAGCGCGCCGCCGCTGAGCAGGAGGATGAGGATCCCGCCGGCGAGCGCCGCGATGGCGATGCTCAGCAGATCGGGGAAGCTTGCGCCGATGCTGAGGGCGCTGGCGACGCCACGCGTGCCGTCGGCGTTCATGACGACGACGCGCCAGCTGCCGGCGCGAACCCTCCAGGTCAGCGTCCGCCCTCCGGCGCCGGTCGCGCTCGCCACCCAGAAGCGCTGGGCGGCGGGCATTGTGCTCGGCGGGCCGCCGGGCTGCGCGTGGAAGTCGGTGCCGCGGGCTGCCAGGTCGCCTGCCTGGGCGTGGGCCACGCCTGCCAGATAGCTGGAGGCGGCGGCCGCGGGTGCGATGCCGACGAACACGGGGCGGCTGCTGTCGGAGTGAATGCGAAGCGTGCCGAGCAGGTCGCGGGCCAGCGGCCCCGCGAGCGGGGTCGAAGCGTTGTAGCTGGCGGACTCGAGCGCATAGCCGCCGCTCGAGTAGGGCGCCGCCTGGCTCGTCAGGTAGCCGCCCGCGTCGCGCTGGGTCTGATCGAGCACGATCGCGCCGGCGCCCGCCGCGATTGCCGCGATCGCGAGCAGGGCGGTGACGCTGGCGAGCACGGTGGCGCAGACGCGCGCGGGCCCCCACGCGCCTGAGGAACGCCCACCCGCGTCGGCCCGCGCGAGCGCGGAGGGTGTGGCGATGACGACGCCGGAGGGGTCCTCCTCGCCGGCGTCCAGCCGGAAGGGCGGGTACTCGGTGATCATCACCGCCGCGTAGGCGATGACGCGCAGCACCCAGCGATTGAGTCCGAGCACGAGATCGAAGATCGAGCGCGGGTAGGTGCCCTGAACCAGCAGCACCACAGCAGCGACGAGCACGAGCAGGCCGATCAGGCCGATCCAGGACGCCCCGCCCCAGAAGCCGAGCAGACCTACGCCGATGAACATGGCGGCGATGAGGTAGTGGGGAATGCCCGCGAGCCACCAGCCGATCAGCGCCACGCCGCGGCGGTGCTGCTGGGGATAGGCGACGGCCAGGCGAGCCGGGTAGTCGGGTACGTCGGCGAGCGTGAACGGGGGGTAGCGGTCGGTTCCGTTGGCGCCGTAGGCGTAGAAGAGGACACGCCAGGTCCAGCGCATGACGCCGAGGTTGAAGTCGAACAGCGCCCGCGGGTAGCGGCCGGTGAGCACGACCGCCGCGAAGGCCGCGACCGAGCTCGCCGCGAAGGCCGGCCAGAGGACGGCGAGGACGATGACGTGCGGTAGCGCGAGCAGCCACTTGACGAGCCACGACCAGCGGGCGGGAAGCTCGAGGTGTCCCTCGACGCGGACCGGGTAGGGCGCGATCGCTGCTGAGTTGGTGGCGTGCATGGCTGATGCCTCCCGTCGGGGTGAACTGGACGGGCGTCACTATACGCTCGTACATGTACATCTGTCAAGGCCCGCGTTCAAAGCGCTTGCAGCCGGGCGGGCGTGACTGCCGCCCGGAGACGCGTTGCCGGAGCCACGCGGTCATGGCGTCCGCTGCTCCGCGAGCCGATCAAGCAGATGCCCGAGGCTGCCGAATGTAGTCCAAATGGCTCGACTCGATCCTGCAGCCGCTCCGCGGGAGGACTCTCGCGGGTCGCACTCGCAGCTCTCCTCGGACACGACGCCGTGGGCGTCGGAGTCATACATGCCCGCTGTATCCGCGGTCGCGGCCGAGGGCGCCGACGCTGCGGAGAGCTCGCGCCAGCCGTCCCCCTCGGCCCTGTGCACCGCGCTCTTCTTCGCCCTGACCGCGGCGATCGTGGGCATTGCGATCGTGGCGTCCTCCAACTGGAACAACCCGCTGCTGATCGCCTTCATCATCGCGCTGACGGTGTGGACGCGATCGCACAGCGTCAAGGTGACCACGTCCGAGTCGATGAAGGACTCGCATGCCTTCTCCCTCAACGGGGTCTGCATAGTCGCGATAGCCGCGCTGAACGGCCCGCTGCCGGCGGTGCTGGCCGCCGTCGTCAGCGAGGCGGCGCCGTTCATATCACCGTATTTTCATCACGCCGGACGGCGCTCGACCGTCAGCGATCTGGCCTGCAACCTGGCCTCGGCCTGCGCGTTTGCGCTCATCGCCGGCCTGGCGCTGAACGCCGCGGCCAGCGCCTTCGGTCACGATGCCGCGTTCCTGGTGGCGGTGTTCGCGGTGGGCATCATCGCCGACTTCATCAGCCTGCTGGTCGTGGCGGCGCACAACTACTTGGGCTACCGCCACTCGGCCGTGCACGATTTCATGCCCTACCTCGCCGCTTGGAGGACGCTGTTTCCAGCGCTCGCGCTGTCCACCGCGGTGCTCGTCATCACGCTGTGGGTGGACCGCAAGAGCGGCCCCGCAGCGTTCAGCTTTGCCGTGCTCGCGCTGGTGGGCGTCCAGGGTCTCCTCTCGCGCGTCTCCCGGGTCGAATACGAGCTCAGGCAGGAGCGCGACAAGGTGTCATGGCTGGCGCACCACGACCGGCTGACAGGCGTGTGGAACCGGCTTGCGTTCGACGACCAGCTGACCGCGGCCACGGAAGGTCCGTCAGAGGACCGGATTGCCCTTCTGTTTGTCGACCTCGACGACTTCAAGCACGTCAACGACACCTACGGGCATGTGGTGGGCGATGAGCTCCTGAGGGCCGTCGCCGATCGCCTGGTGGGCAGCCTGCGCGACCACGATCGCGTCTTTCGCCAGGGCGGGGACGAGTTTCTGGTCGTGGCGCGGATCGAGGGCGACGATGACGCCGAGGAGATAAGCGGGCGCGCACAGGAGATCTTTGCCGATCCGTTTGTGGTCGGCGGCGTGACGCTCGATGTCACGGGGTCGCTTGGCGTGGCCGAGTGGCCCGGCGAGGCTGCAACCGGCAAAGCCCTCGTGCACCTGGCCGACAGTCGCATGTACGCGCACAAGGCCCACGACGCCGCCCGCAGCCGTCGCTCTCCAGCCGGCTCCGCCGACTGGAGAGCCTCGCGAGGCCGCGAGGTTGTCACCAGCGACGGGTCGGCCGGCTAACGCCGATCGGCAGATAGTCCCTGTCGTTCCAGAGGGACGGGCGTGTCGTCCTCAAAGGACTACAAGCGTGTCGGCCTTTTCGTCCAGATGGGCCTGGACGCCATCAAGCTGCGGGCGCTGGAGGCCGAACCTCCTCGCGTAACCAACCAACCTGAAAAGGGCAAACTCGTCGTGAGGCGAGGACGCAAAGCTAGAGGTCTCGATCGAGATAGCTCGGCTACCACTGAAAGCCTGGAGGCTTCCAATGGTCCCAATTTGGTCGCACATCAAGCCATCTCGCAAAGCGGGTGGCTCATTCGCCGTGCTCGCAGGAACCGTGGCGGGACTGGCTCTTGCCGGTGTGTCCGCCGTTCTGCCCGTGGCCGCCGAGGCCGCCACGGCAAAAACCTGCCCCGAACCCACGCTGGTACAGCCCTTCGTGAAGTGGGCTGACTCGAACTACTACCAGCTCGTAGCCGGTGGCGGCTTCGAGGCCGGGGAAACCCCGTGGACGCTGTCGGGCGGCGCAACCGTCGCGTCCGGTAGCGAGACGTACGCGGTTACGGGAAAGCTGGGCAAATCGTCCCTGGATCTCCCGCAAGGCTCAAGTGCGCAGTCACCGTTCACCTGCGTCGAACCGAACGATCGCACTCTCCGGCTGTTCGCACGAAGCGAAGGTAAAGAAGGCGCTGTGCGCGTGTCGGTCGTCTATCAGACCTACCTCGGAGAAATAGCCCTTCCCGTCGGAAGCGCCGCGACGACGAGCAGCTGGGAGCCCACTGCTGCGTTCCACACGGGCGTGCTGATCGGGGCCCTGCTGTCCGAAGGTTCCATTCACGTGGCGCTCCGCTTCACTGCCACCAGTGGCGTCGCGCGTATCGACGACGTCTACATCGACCCGCGCATGCGTCGCTAGGGCCGGTAGATCCGCTTCAGAACAAGAGTCGCTCAGGGCAAACCCGTCGCGAGGCGGGGACGCAAAGTCAGGGATCTCTCCGAGACCGCCCGGCTGCCGACCTCAACCAAGGCGTCGCGTCTATCGCGACATGACATGGAGGTCCTGAGATGCTTCACGTAATTGATTTCCGACAGTTCCGCAAGATCGTCGCAGCCCTGTCCAGCACCGCGCTGCTCATCGGCGCAGTGCCGGCGGCGGCCAGCGCCGCCTGCCCCTCAAACCCGTCATCAAATGTATTCGCCCAGTACAACGACAATGCATCCTACGTTCTCGTGCAGGGTGGAAACTTCGAATCCGGCGCCGCCGGCTGGTCGTTGACGAACGCTGCGGTTGTCGAAGAAAGCAGCAGTCCGAGCGGACACTCGCTCGTGATACAGCCCCAGGGCGTCGCGGTTTCGCCGGCGTTCTGCGTCAGCAGTGAATACCCCACGTTCCGCTTCCTCACGCACAAGATCAGCGGCGGAGGGGCATTGAACGTGAGCCTGCGCTGGACGGACGCGTTTGGGTTCAGCCACAGCATCCTCGTGAGCTCGCTTCAACCCGGCGCGGCGTGGTCGATCAGCCCGATTCTGAAGCTGGCGACCATCCTGCCGCTGTGGATGCCCGGCAGCACGCTCAGCGTCAAGCTCGTGTTCGAATCCGCTCAGGGCTCGATGTTTGAAGCTCAGCGGGGTGGAACTTGGGCGATCGACGGCGTCTACGTCGATCCACACAGCCGCTAGCGCGGTGAACGAGCGGTAGCGGCATGCACGGCCATGTCGCTACCGCCGCCGGGACGAGCTGAGGACCGCAGGGTCCTTGGTTTCGTGAGTCGCCCGCTAGAGGACTCGACGGCTTCTCGGGAGCAGCAGCGCCCCGAGCAGGACCAGCGGTCGCGAGAACCACAAGCAGCATCACGTCATGGATCGGATTGCTCACGCTGCGAGCCTACCCGAGCGAGGCAAAGGGCTAACGCGCGGGTGGGTCTGTCAAGTTCAGCATCCCCGTTGAAAGCGGGCTTGGCTCGTCGTGCGCGCGTGTAACACGCAGCCCGTGAAGGTGTAATCATTTGCGCCAATTGCTACAAAGGAGGCCTAGATGTCGATGTTCGCTGATGAGGAACTGCACCGGTTCGCGAGCCTATGGTGGTTGGTCGTCTTGTTCGGCGTGGCGGTGCTCGGCGTGGGAATCTTCTTCGTTGCCTCGCCTCACGAAACCCTGAGCACGTTCACGGTGATCGGCGGGATCTTCTTGCTTGTTGATGGCGTCCTTGCCATCGTCGGCTCTGTCTTCGGCGGGGGTGAAGGCCGCGGCCTGCTCGCGCTGATCGGTGTGCTCAGCGCGATCGCCGGTCTGGTGCTGATCAAGAAACCGTTTGGGACGCTCGTTGTCTTCGTTCTGATCTTCGGCGTGTGGTTCATCGTCGCCGGAGTGGTGCGCTTCGTTGCGGCCCTTGGCGAGCCTGAAGGTCGGGGTGGGAACATCGCCGTCGCGGTCCTTGACATCTTGGCCGGCATCGTGATCCTCTCCTGGCCAGGCCCGAGTCTGGCCACGCTTGCCGTGATAATCGGGATCGTGCTGATCTTCCGCGGCGCCCTCCTGATGGGTGCCGGCTGGGAGCTACACGGGCTTGGTCGGGAAGTGGATCGCGAGCTCACGGCGCGCCCTGCGACCTGAGTCCGAAGGCTGCACGGCGACACGAGCACGAGGCCTGAGACAACCGCGTCGGCCTGGCCGGCTGGGGATCCTGCCATCCGGTAGCGGTTGGCTCGGGCTATAGAGCCAAGCGCCCGCTGCGAGATACTGGCCCAGTGATGGTAGAGGAGTCGACAACCCCTGACCTGGTCGAGCTCGCGCGTGCTGCGGGCGAACACCTCGCGTGGGAGCGCGGGTAGGCGATGCCGCAGCAGAACGTGGAGATCGTGCGAAACGCGTTCCAGACCTTTAGCGAGGAAGGAATCGACGCTTCGCTCTCATTCTTCTCGCGCGACGTCGTCTGGTACCCGATCGATCGTTGGTTGGACGAGTCGGCATACCATGGGCATGACGGCATGCGAAGGCTCGCGGCGGGCTTTTCCGAGAACTTCGATGACTTCCGATATGAGGTCCACGACATCCGCGACGCGCAAGATCGGGTTGTCGCGCTCGTTGACATGGTTGGACGTATCAGGCGCTCGGAGGCTGAGGTCAGTCAACGACGCGGATTTGTGATTTCGGGCTTCGTCGACGGGACGTTCCGCGAGGTTCGCTCGTTTCCGACTTGGTCTGAGGCCCTCGAGGCCGTCGGGCTTGAGCAGTAGGCGCTGTCTGAAAGGAGTGTGCAGAGCGCGGACCGACCCCTCCGGCAGTCGAAATCCGCCTTCTCGCCGTTGACATGAGAGCCTCGCCATCGCGCCCAGGCGATGCTGCGTGTTCGTGTGGGAGCGGGGCCTGATTTCCCATGTCGTGTCCTCCGGTGACACGCCAGAGGCTCGCGCTGGCGCCGAACGCCTCGCGCAGGAACGGGGGTAGGTCATCTGCGCGCGGCGGCCTTGATCTGATACATCGCGGCGTCGGCCTTGGCCATGGCCACCTGCTGGTCCGGGGTGTTCTCGTCGAGAGTTTGGCTGCCGATGCTGGCACCGACGCCAATCGTTGTGCCGTCGACGGTGATGCGGCTCGCGAGGATGGCCTTGCGCAGCTTGTCCGTCACCTGGTTGACGGCCTCGGGACCGATGTTGGGCAGGATGGCCGCGAACTCGTCGCCGCCGATTCGTGCCACCGAGTCGGTCTCGCGCAGGGTCGCGCGAATCCGGCTCGCGACCAGCTCGAGCAGGTCGTCACCGGCCTGGTGGCCGTGGCTGTCGTTGACGTTCTTGAAGTCGTCAAGGTCGATCATCAGCACCGCGGACTGCTCGGCGTAGCGCTTGCATCGCGCAGCCTCGCGCTGGAGCTCCTCCTCGAAGCGCCGCCGGTTCCAGAGGCCGGTCAGGGGATCATGGTCAGCGAGCCGTCTCAGGCTGGCCTGCAGCTCCCTGCGTTCTGCGCGAACGGTCACGCGCTCGGTGATGTCGTGGGCGAACGCACTCAGCCCGTCGCCGTCTTCGTGTGGCCACGAGCTCATCTCCACAGGAATCTCATGGCCGTCACGGTGGAGCCCTGTAGCCTCAATACGCGTCCCGAAAACGGCCGAGTTTGCCCCGGCGCGGTGGCGGGCCTCAGCTCCAGCGTTCTCGTCACGCTCCGCCGCCGGGATCACCGTGTCGGCAAGCTTCCGCCCCAGTACTTCGTCCGCGGCCCAGCCAAACAGCTTCTCGGCCTGATCGCTCCATGCGGTGATCACTTCTGCGCCATCGGTTGAGAGGAACGCCTCGCTGGTCGATTCCAGAACTCGGGCCAGCTCTCGATCTCTGTTGGCGGTCTCCCGCTCGGAATCGCGCCGGCGCCCGTCGGAGCGGGTCACGATACGAATCGTCGCGAGCAGGATGAGGACGAGCAGCGCCGTGATCGCGAGAACCGCGTCTCTGAGCCTGGCCAGCGCGGAAAGCGCGACGCTCTTGTTGACTGAGGCCGTCACCGTCCAGCCCGTTGCGGGAACCGGTCCGTAAGCCGACAACACCTCGGCTCCGTGGCGCCCGTCGGCCAAGAGCGGCGAGTAGTCGAGCAGACCACTGCGCCCCGCGAGAGCCGCCTGCACGCCGGGGTCCCTCGCAAGCGAGACGAGGCCATGCCGGCCTCCTGCGGTCAACGAGGTCCCGGCCCTGTCGGTGACGTTCAGCGTGATGCCCTGAGCTCTGCCCACGCCGGCGGCGAACGCGCCAATCGATTCGAGGCTGTAGTTCACGCCGAGGACGCCGATCGGATGGCCGTCCGGTGCCCGGATGTAGTCCGTCACGGTAATCGCGAGCGCGTGACTTGCCTCCTTGGTTTGGATGGCGTTTGCGACGAAGGGACGACCCGAAGCGACCAGCCCTTTGAACCAGTCTCGGTAGGCGA
The DNA here is from genome assembly GCA_963761355.1 of uncultured Solirubrobacteraceae bacterium. Classification (GTDB taxonomy): domain Bacteria; phylum Actinomycetota; class Thermoleophilia; order Solirubrobacterales; family Solirubrobacteraceae; genus Palsa-744. The sequence continues at coordinate 61,606 of CAVXHC010000016.1, read as the reverse complement.
AGTTCGTGCCATAGACCGCGGGCTCGGGGGGATAGGTGCTGAGCGACGTGCCGTGCTGGTCGGTGACAAACGAGGCGGAGATGCCCGGGACAGCGTGCGCGAGACCAGCGAGAGCGGCCTCGACCTCCGCGGCGCCACCCTTGCGGGGGGCGACGGCGCTGGTAAGTGACGGACGACTCGCGTAGCTCTCAACCAGGGCCACCAGATTCGACGTCTGCTGGCCGATGACCACCGAGCTGACCGCCGTCGTCGTTCGCACCTGCTTGTCGACGACGCTGGTCTGCTCGTGGGACGCGACGACGATGCTGCCGACGGCCAACAGGGCGATCGCGCCCAGTGCGACCAGGGTCAACACGACAACGCTGCGCTTCGGTGACGCCAGCAACCGTCTCATCGACGGCTCACGCGATTCATGCCTGCTGATCCTGCTTTCGCTTTGCGCAGCTTTAGGCGTTCATCGACCGACTGCGCCCGTAGCTTGACCGTCGCTTGGTGTCAGTCCTGTCACGCTGCGGTGATTGCGGCCGCGCCTGGCTGCCTCTCCTCGGCTCTGGATGTCGCGAGCCGACGGTGCGCGTGACCGTGGTCCAGAGCGTCCCTGCTCGAGCCGCTCGACGAGTCCTATGAGGCCGTCTCGCGAAGGCGCCAAAACGTCTCGATTCAGTAGCCCTACGGCGTGGTTGCTCGTAGTCTTTCGCGGAAAGTCGGTCTAAGCCCTGAGGAGACGGGTAGGCTCGGCGCACGGCTGCCCTCGGCTGCTCTGTACGATGCTGTCACGCAGGCTTCTAAGCGAGGACTGAAGCGATCACCACATCATCAAGGGAGGTTGGCATGACTCGGAATGATGTCTTGGCCTCGAGTAGGCCCCAGACAGCAGACGCAGCGCCGATGAAGAGAGGCTCGTCCAGCGCGATGGGCAGCTTGATCTTGTCGGTGTCGGCCGTTCTGGCCCTGACGATGGCGCTCGTGATGCCCACGGCAGCTCTCGCCGCCGAAGGTACGGCGGGCTATGGCCAGACGCCGAACACGCCGACCACGACGACCACGACCACGACGACGACGCCGGCGGCAACGACGCCTGCCGCAACGACGCCTGCCGCAACGACGCCGACACCCGCAACCGGCACGTTGCCGTCGAAAGAAAGCAGCAAGCCGAAGTCGACGAGCACAACCGCGCCTGCGAAAACCAGCACTACCTCGACCACCCCTACCGCCACCACGCCGGCCACAAAAGCGACCACGCTGCCGTTCACGGGCCTGGACCTCCGCTGGACGGTCGGCATCGGCCTACTCCTGATGGGTGCCGGCTTCTCGATCGTGACGGCGCAACGCCGTGGTCGCGACAGCGGCGGCTGAGCCGCAGACAACTGGAGAAGAAACGGTGCGAGCCTCGCCGGCTCGGGGGAGCGTGGCGGCTTGACGCTGGATCTATCCGGTTCGGCCACAGCCCATTCCCGCAGCCGCGTCGCGGAGGCACAACGACACACAACGAGAGCGGGGAGATACACGATGGCGATCGTCCAAGGCAATGTCCAGATCAAGGCCTCGCCGCTGGAGACCATGGCGCTCTTGAGCGATGCCAGTCGCTGGCCGGACTGGTATCCGGGCATGACTGAGATCGACATCGCCGCTCCCTTCCCCGACGAGGGAGGCAAGGTGGTCTTCAAGGTGAAGTCGGCGGGCATATCCCTGCCGATCACTGAGACGGTTCTCGAGTACCAGCCGGGCAAGCTGCAGCTTCTCCAAATGGACGGCATGATGTCGGGGCGAGCTCGCTGGGAGCTCACCCCGGAAGGCGATGGAACACGCCTCACCACGACGTTCGATTACGCGCTGCGGGGCGGCGTGTTCGGCAGGATCGCTGACGCGCTCATCGTTAAGCGCTTGAACGCCAAGAGTCTCGAAGAAGCTCTCCACAACTTCAAAGCGCTCGTCGAACGACCGTAGGTTGCTGCGTGAGAGCAACGACGAACGAGGTCTTGATGCGCAAGCTGATCTACTCGATGACCGTGTCGCTGGACGGCTACATCGCCGGACCCGATCGCGCGATCGACTGGACGGTGCCCGACGAGGAACTGTTTGTGTTCCACACCGAGCAGGTACAGGAGACCGGCGTGCATCTCTGTGGACGGCGGCTGTACGAAGCGATGGTCTACTGGGAGACCGCTGAGGAGAGTCCGCTTGCCGCGGAGCAGGTCAGGTTCGCCCAAATCTGGAAGGCCCTGCCGAAGGTCGTGTTCTCCACGACGCTGGAGAGCGTGGTCGGTAACACCACCCTGGCCAGGGACGGTCTCGGCGAGGAGGTCTCCCGGCTCAAGGAGCAGCCCGGAAAGGACATCGCGGTCGGCGGCGCCGGTCTGGCGGGCGCGTGTATGAAGCTCGGGCTGATCGACGAGTGGCGGTTGTTCGTCAGTCCTGTCCTACTCGGCGGCGGCACGCCCTACTTCCCTCGCTCGGAGAACAAGATCCGCCTCGAGCTGATCGAGACACGCACGTTTGGCTCTCGCGTCGTCTACCTTCGCTACGGACGCGTGTAAGACGGCCTGTAGCGACTGACTCATCCGCTGAGAGAGCTCTGGCGATCGGCCCCTAAACCCAAAAGTCCCTGGCGAGCGCGCGGCGTGTCTGCCACAGCGAGTCCTTCTCGGTGAAGCCGACCACGCCGGCGCCTTGGTCCGCGTCGGGCACGTGCCAGCCGCCGCTGACTGCTCCGGTGAGTCCGGCCGAGAGTGCCTCGAAACCCTGTGCCGTGTACAGATCCGCCTCGACTCCGCGGTTGATGATGAACTTCAGCTGGCGCACTGCCTGCTGGTTCTTGGAGAGCAGGACCTCGACCAGCGCATCCACCTCGGCATCCAACTGCTCGTCGGGAACGACTCGATTCCAGAGTCCGAGCTGCACCGCGCGGACCGCCGGGTGTAGCGCGCCGAGGAGGTTGACCTCCTTGGTCATGCGCCTGCCGATCAGCCGCGCCAGGCGTGTCGTGCCGCCCCAGCCAGGCGTGATGCCGACGTCGACCTCCGGCATCCCCCAGCGAGCGCGTTGCGTGGCGATGACGAAGTCGCAGGTCATCGTGATCTCAAGTCCGCCGCCGACAGCGAATCCGTCGACCGCCGCCACGGTGACCTTGTCAAGCTCCTCGAGCGCGTTGGCCATGGTCTGATAGAGGCGGGCGCGGCGCATGACGCCGTTGGCGTCGCCCCATGTGAACATCTCAGTGATGTCGTCGCCGGCGCAGAACGTATCTCCAGCCCCCTGGATCACGAGCACCTTGAGAGCCGTCGAGGCCTGGACCCGGTCGATCGCCCTGATCAGCTCGTCGCTCAGCGCGATTGAGAGCGCGTTTCTCTTCTCGGGGCGATCGAGCGTTATCCGCGCGATCGGCCCGTCCTCCGTATAGCGAAGCAACTCGAAATCAGTTTTGGTGCTGCTGGCGTTGATCATGGCGCTAGTAGTACCATCGAGCAACTAGTTGCGCAACAGATCCATTCGAGAGCGAAAACCAGTTGCCCGCCAGGAACCACACCCCGCGCCGCCCGGATGGGATCGAGCGTGCGGCCGACATGCTCGGCGACCGCTGGAGGATCCTCGTCCTGCGCGAGGCGTTCTACGGCGTGCGCCGGTATGGCGAGATGGTCCGCAACCTGGGAATTGCCCGCAACGTGTTGGCCTCGAGACTCAAGGTGCTGGTCGAAGATGGATTGCTCGAGCGACGGTGCTACCGGAAAGACCCCGATTGGTACGAGTACGTCCTGACCGATGCAGGGCGCGATCTCTATGGCACGATCCTCGCGACGCTGCACTGGGCCGACGTCCACCTGCCGACCAGTGGAGAGCAACTGCGGCTGCGTCACGGGCCATGCGGAGAGCACACTCACGCCGAGGTCGTCTGTGCTGTCTGCGGCAAGACACTCGACCCACGCGAGGTGCAGGTCGAACTGGTCGATTAGACCAACATCCTCAAGCTGGCCGCCCAACCGCGCCTACGGGATACTGGCTTGACGATGTCTGCCGCGTCCACGACCCCCGACTTGGTCGAGCTGACACGCAGAAGCATCGAGGCGGGCGAGGACATCGAGGCAGCCCTCGGCTTCTATGCTCCCGACGCTGTCTGGGACGCATCGCCCTGGGGGATGGGCGTCTTCGAGGACTGGCGCAGCTCATACTCCGACATTGAGCGGAAGGCCGAGGAGATTCGTGATCTCGGCAACGGCCTCACGTTTGCCGTGATATTGCAGAAGGCGCATATCGTCGGGAGCAACGGTTCCGTTCAGCTTCGCTACGCATCGGTCGTCGAATGGATCGACGGTTTGATCGTGCGCAACACGACCTACACCCACATCGACGAGGCCCTTGCAGTCGCCGAACGCCTCACCGAGGAGCGAGGGTAAGGATCTCGGCCGAGAAGCTGGGCCTGGTCCGTGCCCTTTTGCAAGGCTCCCGTGGATGGATACGATTGAGTCGTGATCCTGCTGCTGTTCGTCGTGTTCGGCATCGCGGTGTTCGTGGGGCTGTTGCTGGCGGTCGTGTTAGTAGCGATCGGCGTTGGAGCGGACGCGGTCCTTGTATTCCTGCTCGTTGCCGCGCTTAGCATGCGTGGGATCATTCGGCGCTGAATGTGTGAAACCGAGAGAAGCCTCGAGCGGTAGGGTGGAACGATGGGAAAGCAGGCAGGCGTCGTGCTCTACGTGCTCGCGCTGGTAGCCGTCGTGGTCGGCGTGGACATCTTGTTCTTCAGGCATCGGTTCTGGGAGCGCCTGATGGTGAACGTCGGGATTGTCCTGGTGTTCGCGGCGTTCGGTTTGAGGTTCCTGAAGCGAGCATGAGCGGGACGCCCCCGATGAACGCACCCAAGCGCAACAGCGGCGCGAGACATCTGCGCGAGTGGTGGGCGTCTCCCCCTCGATCCGGCTTGCAACGCCTGATCATCCCATGGGAGTACCGCCACCTCCGCGTGTTTGGGGTCTTGCGTGTTGCCGGTGGCATCGTCGCGGCCGGCATTGGCGCATTCATACTCTCGTACGCCGCGTACGGATGGACGGCCTTCTTCCTGGTTGTTGGGGTAGTGGATCTCGCGGTTGGCTACTGGGAGATCACCATCGCTCGCTGCGCACCTGCCTGAGCCTGAGCCCGCGCGCGGCGACATCGCCGCGATTGATCCTCCCTACCGAGCGCCGTGAAAGATCCCCCAGGTCGGGGGTCAGGGCGGCATCGACCTTCGCGCCTCTTGATACCAATCTGGTACCATTATGGTATGAGCACGCAGATTGCAGTCCGTCTCCCGGATGAGTTGGTCGACTTCGTTGACGAGGTTGTCCACGCCGGCGCCGCGCGGAGCAGAGCGGCGGTCCTCACGCGGGCATTGGAGCGCGAACGGCGGCGCATCGTCGCCGAGCGCGACGCCGCGATCCTTGCGAGCACCGGTCAGGATCCTGAGCTCGCCGGACTCGCCGAGCACGTGATCAGCCTGCCCGTCGATCTCCCCTGATGCGCCCGATCCACGTCGCCCAACTCGACAAGGCGCGCCCAGTCCTGATCCTCACACGCGACGTCGTGCGCCCACATCTAGCGACGGTCACCGTTGCGCCAATCACCACGGCGATCCGTGGGCTTTCGACCGAGGTAGCGCTGGACGCGACCAACGGTCTTGATGGACCCTCCGTCGTGAGCTGCGACAACATCACCACTATCCCCGCGAGCGCTTTGGGAGCACAGATCGGCATCCTGCTCGACCCTCAAGAGACAGCCCTCGCCAATGCCGTCCGGGCCGCCTTCGACCTCGACTGATCGATACTCCAAGCCGTTGCTCCTCCAGGCCCGCGGCGTTGAGGGCCTCCTGACGGTCGAAGAAGATGCGAACGTGACTGATCTTGCCGTCGATCAGGTCGTACACGTTGGTCTGGGTAGGCGCTGCCATGCGAATGCCGCTGGCGCGGCCCGTGGAGCCAGTGCGCATGAACGCGATCACGCGCTTGCTATCGACCTCCTCGACGCCGTCAAGCTCGATCCGGAAATCGGGTGCGGCTTCCTCGATGTCCGTAAAGAAACGCCTGATGCCGTCGATTCCTCCGTACACCCCTCCAACGGCGGCTAATGGCGTCTCCAACTTGACGTTCTCGGTGCAGCAGGCGAGATAGCCCTCGATGTCCCTCGCGTTGATCGCCCCGATCGCGCGCTGAACCAATCTCGCGTTCTCCTGCGGCATCGCCTACCCCCGTTCCTGCGCGAGGCGTTCGCCGGCAGCACGGGCGTCATCCACCTCGGAGGTCGTAAGGCGTGCGATCAAGCCCCGTACGCAGACGACGACCCATCCCTCGCGTTGCCGAAGGTGACCGGCGCTGCCAGCCGGACGACCGTTCTGAACGACCACGGAGAACACAACGCCATTGCCGAGGTCGCGGACTTCCTCAAGCCCGAACTCCAACTCCTCGTACGTGGCAAACCACTCCTCAAGCATGCTGCGAATGGCCGCCCGTCCCTCGAAGGGTCCCCCAACGCCCCTCCCGTCGAAGGTCGCATCTTCGGCGAAGCTGCTGGCCACCGCGTCGAGATCGCCGCGATTCGCAGCCTCAAACGCCCTGCCCACAAGCTCAACCGGATCGGGGGTCCTGGACTCCTCGGACATCATGCGGCGAAGTATCCAGGACGGGGCGAAGCGAGCGTCTCGCGTGTCGGAGCACGAATGAGTGCTCGTCGTCCCAAGCGAGCGTGAGCCCGGTCGCAGCGGGGACGCTTGGATGTCTCGCAAAGCAGCAGCGACGGCGGCGTCGCCCGACATGCTCAAATCTCCCCGTGTGCCCCCGGCCCGCCCGAGAACTCATGAGCTGTCGTCCGCGCGTGCAGGCTCGAGCAAAGACTCCAGGGGTTTGGGAGGGTTGGAGTGGTGACCACTAAGGTCCATGTACGCCAGTCATGCGACGCGTCACGAATTGCCGCGCCGCAACTGGGTTACGTACCGAGGAACACGAGGACGGCCCGTACGCGGCGATGGTCCTCGGCCGCCGGGGCAAGGTTGAGCTTCGCGAAGATACTCGTGACGTGCCTCTCGACGGCGCGCTCAGTGATCACGAGTATCTCGGCGATTGCCTTATTGCTGCGACCCTCTGCCATCAGGCCAAGCACCTCGCGCTCCCGCACGGTCAGCACGTTCAGTGGATCGTCTGTGCGTTTGCGACCCAGCATCTCTGAGACGACCTCGGGATCGAGCGCGGAGCCTCCCTCGGCGACTCTTCTGATCGCATCGGCGAAGCGCTCCAGGTCCGAGACGCGGTCCTTGAGCAAGTAGCCGACGCCGGCGGCGTCGTCTCCCAGTAGCTCCAGCGCGTAGGCCTCCTCGACGTACTGCGAGAGCACCAGCACACCAGTGTCCGGCATCTCTTCCCGGATCACCCGCGCCGCACGCAGCCCCTCGTCTGTGTGGGTGGGCGGCATGCGGATGTCGATGATCGCGATGTCAGGCTTGTGCGCCCTGGCCTTTCGCAGCAGCTCCTCGGCATCCCCGGCCTGACCGACTACCTCGAACCCCGCCTCCTCGAGCAGCCGCACCATGCCTTCCCGCAGCAGCAAGGAATCCTCTGCGACGATCACGCGCACGGGATCGTCGCCCTGAGGATGGTGCCCAACCCCTGCGGACTCGTCAGCTCGAGGCGGCCGTCGAGCGCCGCGACCCGATCTTGAAGCCCTCGTAGCCCCGAGCCCTGATCGGCGTCGGCGCCCCCGACGCCGTCGTCCCTCACCTCGACGTCGACGTGGCCGTTGTCGCGGACGACCCCCACCGTTACCGTTTGCGCGCGCGAGTAGCGGGCCGCGTTCGTAAGGGCCTCGGCGACGACGAAGTAGACCGCCGACTCGACCGACTGCGGGAGCCTGTCGGCCGGCGTCTGGAGCAGTTCCACAGGAACCGGGGAGCGGCTGGCGAGGCCTTTGAGTGCTGCGTGCAGGCCGCGATTTGTGAGCACGGCCGGGTGGATCCCTCGTGCGAGCTCGCGCAGCTCCGCGGTCGCCTCGCTCAACTCGTGGAGTGATTCGTCGAGGAGCTCCGCCGCCCCTTGTGGGTCGTGCTCGATGCGTTCTCTTACCATTCGTAGGTCGATGCCGAGGGCCATGAGTCGCTGCTGGGCGCCGTCGTGGAGGTCCCGCTCGAGTCGGCGCCTTTGCTCATAGCCGGCCTGCACGATGCGTGAGCGTGAGGCCTGAAGCTCGGCAACCTTCGCCCGTAGTTCGGCGTCCAATCGTTCGTTTCTGAGCGTCAGCCCGGCGGCGGCGCCAGCTGTCTGCACCAGTTCGCGTTCCTCCGCGAGGCCCGGGCTGTGCACGATCGCAGCGATTCGTTCGCCCTCGTGCTCGATGATGGTGGATACCTTGCCCGCCGGCGCGGGATCGACCCGAACCGGCTGACCGGCGGCGTCCACGTAGGCGTCCTGGTCCGGTACCCAATAGGCGAGCTCCAAGGTCGAATCTCCGAGCGCGTCCGCGAGCGCGTTGCGCAACGCTCCGCGGCCACCACCCTCACCGAGCTGGGCCAAGAGCTCGCTGATCGCGTCGGCTTCGCTGAACCGGGATCGCAGGAGGCCCACCAAGAAGGCAAACGGTAGGCAGGCGATGGACGTGAACAAAGCCAACGTCTGCGCGTCAGAAATGTCGCTCGACAGGCCGGCCTGTTCGACGACAAGGGCGGCCATCAGCAGCAGAAACGTGAGCCCGCCGACTGCGACGACGGGGGCGAACACCCTCGCTCGCCCTGGGGTGCCGCTTCGCCAGCGTCGATAGAGGACCGCGACCACGGCACCCAGCAACGCGATCGAGGTGTCCAGTTGCGCCGCTTCGAGTACCTTGGCAGCGTCGGAGTGTGCGATCAGCAGCGGGTTACCGGGACAGCGGGCGCAGCCCGCCTTTGAGTCGGTGAACAGGAACACTCCAAGCTGCACCACCGTCGTGTTGACGTAGGCGATGGCGACCAGGAGACGATCCAGCCGGGTTTCGAGCCTCCCCGAGGGAAAGGAAAGCAGCAGCTGGATGAGCACCGCGTAGATCAGCACCTCCCCGACCGAGGCGATCGCGAACACGACGCTGTCGTTGGAAAAGGCCAACCCCTTCAGCAAGGCGCTGAGGCCGACCGCGACCATGAGCGGACCTATGTTGCCGGCCGACCGCTGCTTCCAAACCCATAGCCCGACTCCCACGAACCCCCAGCCGGTGGCCAGGAACAAGCCGGCATACGCGCCCCGGTGAACGTTGTGCTCACCGTTGAGCATGACCACGAACGCGGCGATGCCCATCAGGAACGCCAAGCCGGCGAGACCGATCAGGGTGCGTCGCGGTGCGGTCAGGGGATGAGTAAAGAGATCGCCTCCGCGCCCAGCTCGCTCTTGGCGACGAACCCGCGCGCGCCACTGGCGCCTACCGCCTCGTCAAGGTCGGTGAAGTCATGGCTCGAGATAAGCACTATCTGCGGGGTAGTGCCGTTCGCGTCGAGTAGACGCCGCGTAACCTCGAAGCCGTCGATGTCGGGTAGGTGCACGTCGAGTAGCACAACCTCTGGGTTCAGCTTCTCCACGGCAGCCACCACGCCGTCACCGTTGTCGAGCTCCCCAAGGACGTCGTAGCCGTTGGCTTCGAGCATGCGCCTCGCGCTGGCGCGGAAGCTCGGGTGATCATCCACGATCAGGACAGTCTTTCTCATGGCCTGATTGTCGCGCAGCGCCGCGCTTGGTTCCATACGGCTGGCCGCCCCGAGCTGGCGGTAAACCGACGTATTCCGGGCCGCCACCCGACGTCACAGACGCCTGCCAGCACCCTGGTTTCTTCCTCGCTGGACTGAGAGCTTGTCGTCATGTCCGAAGTCCAGCCCGAAGGAGGATGCAGCATGACCACCACGACCGCTAGCACCACGAGCACCGCGCACGAGCCCACAACCAGACGCTTCAGTCGCGGCCGGATCGCCGGCCTGACACTGATCGCCGTCCTCACGCTCGGGCTCGGCTACCTCGCCTTCGCCGGCAGTTCTACGGCCGTCTCGGTGCCTGCCGGCGCGCATGCAGGCCAGCTGACGGTCAAAAACTGTACCTACAACACCGAAAAGGGCGCCTACGCCGCCGACTGCGGAACGCTCGTCGTGCCCGAGAACCGCGCCGACCCGCACTCGCGGCTGATCGCGCTGCCGGTCATCCGGATCCGTGCGCATTCGGCACACCCGGGCGCCCCGATCTTCCGCCTGGAAGGCGGCCCCGGCGTCACGAACATGAAGTTCGCAGACGCCAGCCGGTTCACCGCCAACCACGACGTCGTCCTCGTCGGCTACCGCGGCGTCGACGGCTCCGTCCGGCTCGACTGCCCGGAGGTCGAATCGGCCCTCGAGCACTCCGCCGACTTCCTCGGCCAGAAGTCCCTCGATGCCTACTCGAACGCGCTCCGCTCGTGCGCGAAGCGGCTCCAGGCAAACGGCGTCGATCTCGCCGGCTACACACTCCCCCAACGGGTCGACGACCTCGAGGCGGCACGGAAAGCCCTCGGCTACCACCAGATCGACCTGTTGAGCGAAAGCGCGGGCACCCGCACCGCGATGATCTACTCCTGGCGCTACCCGACCGCCATCCACCGTTCGGTGATGATCGGCGTCAACCCACCCGGCAACTTCATCTGGTACCCGAAGACGACGGACGAACAGATCGAACGCTACGCCCGCCTCTGTGCGCAAGACGCGACGTGCCACAAGCGCACCGGCGATCTCGCAGCGTCGCTGAAGCAAACCGTCGCGCACATGCCGAACCGCTGGTTGTTCTTTCCGATCAGGAAGGGCAACGCACGGATCGCCAGCTTCTTCGGACTCATGGAGACGACGGAAAATGCCTCGCCGCTCACCGGACCGATGACCCTCGACGCCTGGCTCTCGGCCGCCCACGGTGACTCGAGCGGGCTCTGGTTCGAGTCGCTCCTCGCCCAGATCGCTTTCCCGGAAGCGTTTGTCTGGGGCGACGTCGCAGCTGTCGGAATGGCTGACAACGAAGCTGCCGAGCGTTACTACTCGTCAAGCGAACACGACCGCCCCTCGATTATCGGCAACCCCGGAACGGAATTCCTCTTCGGCGGCGGAGGCCTCCTGCACGCATGGCCGGCCAACCCGACCGACAACGAATACACCCATGTCCAGATATCGAACGTGCAGACGCTCCTGATCGGCGGCAATCTCGACTTCGCCACCCCGCCCCAGAACGCGACCAAGGAGCTCCTCCCCTACCTGCCCAACGGCCACCAGGTCATCCTCGCCGGCCTCGGCCACACAACCTCCTTCTGGACCGAACAGACCAAGGCGAGCACGCACCTGATTAACACCTACTTCGACACAGGCAAGGTCGACGACTCGCTGTACAAACCTCAAGCGGTTAAACTCACGCCCGAATCCACACAGACCGGGCCCGGCAAGGCCATCGCCGGCGCGCTGATCGGCTTCGGACTCCTCACGATCCTGTCGCTGCTACTGATGTGGCGCCGGGCGCGCAAGCGCGGCGGCTTCGGGCGCAAGGCGAGCGCGATCCTGCGCTCCGTCTACCTGCTGGTGCTCGGCCTCGGCGGATGGTGCTTCGGCCTGATAATCGTGCTGGTGGCTTTGCCGACAGTGCCCCTCGACAGCGAGCTCATGGCTGTTCTCTCCATCGGCACGCCGATCGGCCTCGGCACCTACTGGGCCTGGGTCAATCGCGACCGGTCGCCCAGGGCCACGAGGATCGGGTTCGGGGTCGCGCTGACGGGCGCCATCGTCGGCGCGCTGCTGGGGTTCAACGCAACACCCGGGCTCATGGCGGTCATCACCACGATCATCGGAGCAGCTGCCGGTGCGAACCTCGCTCTGATCGCCCTCGACGTCGCACGAATCGGCGAGCGGCCGGAGACCGTTCCGCCCATCGCCATTCAAGCGCCCATCGCCATTCCAGCGGTCGAACATTGACCCCCGGAGTCCGTTCGCGCAGAGCATGTGGCGGTGTGCTGGTTGCCGCTACATGCTCTGCTGACGTACGTGCGCGCTCGGTGGTCTGAACGACGTCATCAAGTTACGGTGGATCCGGCGTGACCTACGTTGCCGACCCGCGTGTTGACGCCTACATCGATGCCCTGCCCGATTGGCAGCAGGCCGGCTTGCGCGGACGGCAGGACTCTCGCCTTCCCGTGGAAGGAGCCGTCCCCATGGGGCTCGCGAGACGATCGGAATGGACGACCAACAGCAGTCGGCGCGTCCGCGCCACCGGCTACTGCTTTCGCCATGGCGAAGCAGGCGCCTCGCGAGTGCCTGACGAGACGCTCGCGGCTCGTCCGGTCCAGGAGTCTGAGTGTTGTCCGCCGTGGCGCTCGCATCCACAGGCGAGCGCAAGTGAAGCCGCGTGCCGGCTCGGCCTAGACCTCGCAGACGGCGATCGCTGGGGCGTCGCGGCGCGCCTTCTCCGTCGCCGTGGGCAGGTCCGCCAACGCGTGTAGGTAACGCGGTCGGGGTTGAGGTCGAGCGCGACGGCATCGTCGGGGTCAAGGCGCTCAACCAGCGCCTTTGAGGCAAGCGCTCGCCCTCCGGTGGCGCAAGCCTCGATGCGTGCCCCCTCGTTGACCTCGTCGCCGAGGGCGGTCACCTCTGTGCGTCCGCCGGTGGCTATCTGCCCGACATACAGGGTCGAGCCCCAATGCAGTCCGAAACGCATGACCAGGTCGTCGGGTGCGAGTTCGCTGCGAGCCGCGATCGCGACCATAGCCTCCCTGAGCGCGCGGGCTGCCTGGATACACGCGCGGGAGGAGGCGGACTCGGAGCCGGTGCTCGCTGCCAGGAAGAATGCGACAGCCCCATCTCCGACGTGGCGGCCAACGAGCCCGCCCGCGTCAATCACGCACTGGTCTGCCGCACGGGCCATGCGCCTGCCGAGCGCGAAGTAGCTGGCCGTCGGCAGCGTCCGAGAGAGAAGCGAGGAGGACTCCAAATCGGCGAACAGAATGGCTGCCGGCCGCCGGCCCGCTTTCGCCACCTGCTCCATGCGCTCGAAGTGGCGCAGATCGCCCGCGCCAGCGACCGTACCGAGCACCGCCATGCTGGTCCCCGGCTTGTAGATAAGGGCCGTACCCGCGAGCCGGCCGCCAGCGTCGTGAATGCGGACGGCGGTCATGTAGGCCAAGATCGTCCCGCCGCTGTGCATCCCATGCCACACGACGGTGCGCGCCGACTCGGTCTCGATGGGGGAAAGCCCCTCGACGATGTCCACGAGCGGCGCCGTCCACAAGCGCGCTCAGCTGGGCGAGACGCCCGCGGCTCATCCGGACCAGCAGCCTCAGCGACTCCGGCGGAGACGCTCGCTTCTGGGCGAAAGCACCACTCTCGGCACGCCCCGCCGTGGACGGCTACGGGTGGGCGATAATCCCTCCCGTGTCCTCGAACTTGGACCTAGTGCGCTCAATCTAGGAGCCCATCGAACACGGCGACTACAGCAAGGCCGAGTGGGCCGACCCCGAGATCGAGTACGCCGTCGTCGACGCGCTTGAGCCGCGCACCTACACGGGCCTCGTGGGGCTCGCGGAAGCTATGCGCAACCTCTTCAGCGATATCGTCGACTTCTCCGCCGAGGTGGACGAGTACACGGAGTTCGACGGCGACCGTGTTCTGTTGCTGACGCGATGGAGCGGGCGCGGCAGGAAAAGCGGCGTGCCGGTGACCAGACGGTGCGCTGAGGTATTCGATATTCACGACGGCAAGGTCACCAAGATCACCAACTACACAGACCGCGACCGTGCCCTCGCCGACCTCGCCCTCACACCGGACACCGGCACCTGAGCCCTACACCAGACCCGCCGCCCGCAATGCGTCGCCGTGATCACCGAAGGCTCGGAGCGCGCCTCTGTACTCGTGCTCGTCCTACAGGAGAGCGTAGGCACTGGCACAGCGCAGAGCCGGATGTCGGACACGATCGACGTATCCGACTTCAACGGCGCTGTGTCGGCGACCCCCAAGCTGCGATCTGTTGATGCCGCGGTTGGCGCCGGTGGCCAGGAAGTGCGGCCCTCTCATGCGATCTAGGTGGCCTGGCTCCAGGCTGTCTCCATCGCTTTCGCGAGGTCATCGTCAAAACTGCGGATGACCATGTGGAACGGATCGAGCCCTCCTCTGTCGCGAAAGGACGAGCCCACCATGTCGATCTCATCCTGGACGTCCCGATTTGCGATCGAGACACGCTTCAACACCGTGCCTATGTGATCTGTGACCGTGATGTGGGCGATTGGGTCCATGGCTTCCTCTCTCGGTTGAACATCCCGCTCCAACGAGCGCGCTCGGCCACGGTTCACACCGGGGCGCGAGGACTTGCGTGTAAGCGCAAAACCCCCAAAATCAGGACGAGCCCTGCTGGCTATGTGGCGTTTCTGTCGCTACGGACGAAACAGCCCGTGAGGTCGGCGGGAGGTGGCGCCTCCCGGAGCCTGCGCGAGAGATCCGAGCAGAAGCGGCCGACAACGGCCCCGCATCGACGCTACTCCTATTTCGGTGGTCGGCACGGCTGGTGAACACTGTTGCCCATGAAATTCCCGCAAACAGCGACATGTTCGACGCTTTCGCAGCGGACGACGCCCAAGCGTGTCCCTTGAGCCCACGCGCGCGCCAAGCGACAGCGACAGCGACCGGCCAGCCCTCTGACGCTGCGTCAGCGCCTCGGGAGGAGTACGCGCGGTGGACCTCGGTAGGTGCCTGCCGTGACGCTCGCGCCCTGATCCTCCCCCTCAAACGCGCTGGCCCCGCCGAGAACGCTGTTCGCCCTCGCTCCACGTCCTCGTCTGCGCCTGGGGCACTTTCGGCGGCGGGCATAGGCCTGGCGCTATGGCCGCAGGGCCAGTGTCCGCGTGACGATATCATCCTGAAACGGTGTAAACGCCTCGGTTTTGGTGAGGTGTCGGCATGTCATTACGCGACGACATCGAGGGACGCATCAGGGAGCCGGATCAGTACGAAGCTCCCGCACTCGCACACTTCATCGCAACCAGGGGCTCGCGCGAACTTCCCGACCATGTCGACGTCGAGGAACAGGTCCGAGCGCACGGCGAGCTCATCTCTGCACTTCACCGCGCGATCCTTGAACTTGCGGACGAGATCGAACAGCTTGGGAAGCGAGACTGATGTCCTCGCCCCTGGGCGTCTAAGGCGTTGCGTCGGCCGTGGCCGCCAGCAACGCCGAGATCGCATCCTGTGCGGCCGGTGTCTCCAGCCAGATCGCTAGATCATCCGGGCATCCCGCAAGCGCGTAGGCATACGCCGTGACTTGATCGCCCGATTCTGGCGGATGCTCAGCCATGTGGTGCAGGATGCCTTGACGCTGTGCTTGATCCACTTAGGGATATAGCCTTGGGACAGGCTCCCGGATCAGGCAGTAGCTCTGCGGTCGGGTGCTAGTCGCGTACCGCTGGGGCTCAAGCTCCCGAGCTTTTCCTTCTCCCAGCCCCTATAGCTCTAGATACCGCAGCACGACTCGGCCGAGCGCGATCACGTCGCCGTTGCGCAGATCGAACTGCTCGATGCGCCGGCCATTGACGAACGTGCCGTTGGAGCTACGGTCGTCGAGAATCCGCTGGCCGGAGGGCCGCGGGACGAGGACCGCGTGGCGTCGCGACACGGAGCTATCGTCGAGATGCAGGTCGGCCGCAAGACCGCGACCGATATGGGTCACCTCGGCGCCGAGCGGGATGAGCAGCGTTCGACTGGGCCCTTGTAACTGGATGTAGCGGCCTGACTCGACCGGTTCGACGAGTCTGCCCCCGTGGCGGACTCGGTCGTCAAGGCAGGCGATGGGATCGAACCTTTCGGTTATCTCACCGGCGGCGGGGTGGATGAATGTCTCTGAGGCAGCCTTCGCGGACGCCTCGGCCGTGTCGATGGCGCCGGTTTGAACGCTGTCGAAATGTCCGGCGCGCGTGGGCATGCGGTCGAGGTTCGCGTCGGCCTGCAGAAGATGCATCGCATCCACGCAGCGCGCGGTCGAATTGGTGAGAAGCTGCGTGCTGGGCATAAAGACCTCCCGAGTTAGGTTGGACTCTCGGAAGTCAGGCCGTGCTGCCCGCCGCTGTAAGCCGACCTCACGCTGTGTGCCCTCCAACACCCAGCATACTCGCTCGGCGGCCGAAGCCGGGCGAGGCTCCCGCCGCGTTGCGTCAGCGTGAGCTCGGCGCCGGTCGGCTTGCTTGGAGCTCGTCGACATCTACGAGATCCGTCGGCGTGAGAATGAACACCTCGCACATCATGTCCGGATGCTGCTGGTTCCCGCTCATGAAGCCGATCACCTGGCGGCCGGTCGCGCCCTCGATCACCGCCTCAAAACGGTCACGCATGAGCTCCTGAAACTCCATCCGCTGCTGGATGACGGCGGGACCGCGCCCGCCCTCGAGCAGCGTCTCCTCGACGCGTGAAAAGCCGCCGCGCAGCACGCACACCACCAGGTCGTCCTCGTAGTAGGACTTGGCACGGGTCGGGCCTCGACCGTAGAACTCCTTCAGCAGCGCGACCATCCCGTCCGAGATCGCGGTCAGCACGTCGCCGTGCGTCTGTGCTGAGCCCTTGACGTCCTGTGAGCTCATCGCGCGATCGAGGGGGGTGCAGAGACGAAGACGCGTTCCATCCTAGCCCGAATCGACCACCGGCGCCGACACGCGAGCGCCGGACCGGAGCGGGGCAGCAAGCCCGTTGTCTGTCGCCGACCCGGAAAGGGATAGTGTGGATAGTTGAGCTGACCCTGCGGGCAGGACTTCAGCCTCAGAAGCCCGAAAGCCACCGAAGTGCGATTGCGCCGAGGCGCGGAGCTTGAGGCCATGATCGAGACTCGCGGGGCCCAGCTCGCTTATCTACGTGATGGGTCTCGTACCCTCTCCTCTCGCGCGCACCTCCATGAGGGTCAGGAGGTTCTCGACAATGAAGACGCAGCCAATCGTGGACGGAGCCCGCCCGCCAGAGTCGGCGCTCACAGCAGCATTGGTGCCGCAGCGCTCCACGCGTCGCGCAACCGCGCGTCGCGCCAGTAACCGTCGCGCCACAGCGCGACGGCACAAGGACGACATCGACGGGCGCATCTTCGAATACGTGAAGGATCACCCGCAGAGCACCACCGGCGACATGGCCAAGGGATTGAACGCCAACCGCGGCACAATCGCCGCAGAGATCTCACACATGATGAGGGCCGGCGAGCTGACCAGGGAGCGAGGGTCGCGCACACTCTCAGCGACCGAGTGACGTCAGTAAGCAAAACCCACTGGAAGAGGCGCTCACAATGCGCAGCCTAGCCACAGTGAGACTGGCGGTTGATCCCGAGCAGGTGGGGGCGCTCGTCTACTCCGCGGCGGTGATACGCGATCATGAGTGGAACGCGAAGTACGCCGCTGACCGAAGGCACGGCGGCCCGGGGGAGTTCGACCTGGCGCGGTCCCGCGAGCGGGTCCGCGAAGCATGGGACCTGACGAATGCGCTGAGCGGAGATCCGCCGGTCGCGGACGTGCCGCTCGGAATCACCGATGCAATTCGCGACTGCCTGGTTGAACGGATGGAGTCAGCGCTCACCGAGCTGGTCGAGGATGCTGCCACAATCCCGCTCGGCGAGCACATCGGCCATGCGAACTCGACGTGGACGCTGCTCGTGGCGATCGAGAACGCTGTCGCTCGGCTGCTGGCGCCCGTCTAGCCCCCCGGCCGCATCGGGCCGACACGGCTGCTCAGGGCGCCACACTGTGCCTCGGAAAGCGATGGATCAGCTGTGCGATAAGCATGTCTCTGCATTGAAATCGCGCCGCTCTTGGGCGATCGCATTCGCCAGGTTGTCCTGCTTCACGCGCTCCGGCGTCTTTGTCGGCAGAATTCGAAAACCCAGGCAGGAGTGGATATGAGCAATCTGAGACTCAGCATCACGATGTCGGTGGACGGCTATGTCGCAGGCCCAGACCAGAACGAGAAGAACCCGCTCGGAGTAGGCGGGATGGAGTTGCACAAATGGTTCTTCCCGCTCAAGGAGTTCCGCGAGATGCACGGCGAGCAGGGCGGCGAGACTAACGCCAGCTCCGCGGTGGTAGCGGAGCGCCGCGCACACATCGGCGCGACCATCATGGGACGCAACATGTTCGGAGGCGGCACGGGACCCTGGGGCGCCGATCCGTGGCCAGGCTGGTGGGGTGAGAACCCGCCCTACCACCATCCGGTGTTCGTGCTCACGCACCACGCGCGCGAGCCGCTTGAGATGAAGGGCGGCACCACCTTCCACTTCGTCACCGACGGGATCGCGTCGGCACTCGCGCAGGCCAAGGACGCCGCTCAGGGGCAAGACATCTGGCTCGCCGGCGGCGCGTCGGTCGTAAACCAATACCTGGCCGAAGGCTTGGTCGACGAGGTTGATATCTCGATCGCGCCGGTGATCATGGCCGGCGGCGAGCGCCTGTTCGAGGGTCTCCAGCGCGGGGCTCTCAAGCTTACGCAGGTCCGGGCCCTCGACGCACCCGGCGTCACGCACATCAAGTACCAGGTCGGCTGAGCGCTGTTAAGCAGCGACCCCTACTGCCGCGTAATGGGGTCGTCGCCCGCGAAAAGGACCCATTTGCAGGACAGTTCGACGTCCGTCGTGGACTTAGGCGTAGCACCTCTGCCCATTCAAGATGACGCCGCAGTGCGCCCAAAGTCGCTGCGTTGCAGGGACTTTAAGCCCAGCGCCGGACTCGAACCGGCGGCCTCTTCCCTACCATGGCAAAGCTATTGGGCCTTTCCAGAGCCGACGCGGGGACTCGAACCCCGGACCCCTTCATTACGAGTCTCACGAGAGGCCTCGATATTGGCTTTCGTGAGCCATATTTTGGCACCCGAAATGGGCTCAGATGGCCTCAGCTTTGCGGAGTTCGGGACATGTTTCGGGACACGTTTCTCCACTTCTTCGGTGAAGTGGGCCGGACCAAATGCCCGAGTTCGGGACACAATTCGGGACGTTTCTCCGCTTGCTCAATGACGGAGTGGAAAGGACGCCAGCTCCCGTGGAAAGCAGAAGCGTCCGCAGAGGCAGTCCTGACGAGTGCTCGTCGTTCCAAGCGCTGACCCCGGGCTGGCCGGGCGCTCGCTTTAGCCGCGAGGCTGTTTCGCAAACCCCCCGGTCTGTCCGGTGTCGTTAAGCACTTCTGGGATGCCCCAGAACTTCATCGAATGTGATCGTGAGCAGTTGTTGTTGATGTCGCCCTCGCTGCGCGAGTGGCTGCCGGAGAACCATCTGGCGTGGTTTGTGATCGACGCGGTCAAGGACATGGATCTGTCGCCGTTCTACGCGCGATATCGCGAGGACGGTTGGGGTCGCGCGGCCTATGACCCGGCGATGATGGTCGCGATCGTGCTCTACGCCTATGCGAAGGGACAGCGCTCATCGCGAGGTATCGAGCGCGCGTGCCTGGAGGACGTCGCCTACCGGGTGATCGCGTCGAACCTCGCGCCCGATCACGTGACGATCAATCGCTTTCGTTCAGAGCACTCAGACGCTCTGGCCGGACTCTTTACCAGCGTGCTCACGCTGTGCGCGCGAGCGGGGATGGTCAAGGTCGGCACGATCGCCGTCGACGGCACCAAGGTCCACGCCAACGCGAGCCGCGAGCAGAACGCGGACTTCGATCAGATCGCGCGGGAGATCCTCAAAGAGGCCGCCGAAGTCGACGCAGCCGAGGACGAGCTCTATGGCGATAAGCGCGGCGATGAGCTGCCGGAGCATCTCTCGACCAGCCAGGGCCGTCGCGGCTGGCTGCGCGAGGCCAAACGCCAGCTCGATGAGGAACGCGCCAAGGAAGCCAAGCCGATCCCGCGTTCTCGCCCGGCTCGCTTGAAAGAGGCCAAGCGCCGTCTGCAGGAGGAGCTGTGGGCGGAGTCCCGCGCGAACGCCGCCTACGAGCACTACCGCGTGCATGCACGGGACAGCAGAGGTCGCCGCCTCGGGGCCTCACCAACCCCCTACTCACCACCCGAGACTCCCGCGGGGAAGATCAACCTGACTGACCCGGACTCGCGCATGTTGAAGGTCGCGCGCGGCTACGTTCAGGGCTACAACGCCCAAGCCGCCGTCAACGAGAACCAGGTCGTGATCGCCGCCGAGGTCACGGTCGACTCACCAGATTTCGGGCATCTGCAGCCGATGCTCGACGCGACCCAGAGCGAGCTTCAGGCGGCGGGTGTCACAGAGACGCCGGGGGTGCTGCTCGCCGACGCCGGCTACTGGCACAGGGAGCAAATGGAGAACGCCATCGACCGTGGGATCCAGGTACTGATCCCGCCCGACGCCGGCCACCGCAAGGGCACCCGTCCAGGGTGGGATGGCGGCGCCTACGCACACATGCGACGAGTGCTCTCCACCGAGCTCGGACACGCGCTCTACCGAAAACGCCAGGCGATGATCGAGCCGGTGTTCGGACATACGAAGTTCAACCGCCGGATGGATCGCTTCCAACGCCGTGGCAGAGCCGCCGCCAGGTCGGAATGGCGACTAATCACCGCTACGCACAATCTGCTGAAGCTCCACAGCCGCCAAATAGCGACCGCCGGGGCCTGAAAGGGGCCCGGGAACGCCCGGTCGGGCCCATCTGTCTCACCGCTGCCAAGACCACCACGCCCCTCAGAGCGCGAAACCCACCGCGAACGCCCGCGCTGACGGACGCGCGAATGTTTACGAAACAGCCTCGCCGCGAAAGCAGCGGTCCGGGATACTCCACTGCGTGATGTGCGAGGAGTCCACTACCCCCGACCTGGTCGAGCTCGTGCGCGGTTTCTGGGCGTCTGCTGAGCGTGGCGACTGGGATGCGATCCTGAGCCACTTCGCTCCCGATGCCGTCTGGGACTTCTCGCCCTTGGGCTTGGGCACCTTCGAGAATCATGCAGCCATGCGTGGCTTGTGGCAGGAGTGGGTCGACGCTTATGAAAAGCTTGAGCTCGCTGTGGAGCAGGCTCAGGACCTTGGTAGCGGAGTTGCCCTTGCCGTCGCGCGCCAGAACGCCCGCCCCGTTGGCAGTGCCGGTCACGTTCAATCTCGGCAGGCACTCGTCTACCTGTGGCGGGGGATCCTGGTCGAGCGGGTTACGACCTACCTCGACATCGACCAGGCCCGTGTCGCCGCCGAACGCCTCGCCAAGGAACGGGGGTAGGCGGTGTCGGAGGCTTACATGTTTTGGCTGGGAGAGGGGTAGGGATGGTGACCAAAGGCTCAGTTGACGGAGTCGATCTCGCAGAGGTCGACTTGATGGACCCGGTCTGGTTCCAGGATGGCCCGCCGCACGAGCTGTTCGAACGCATGCGGGCCGAGACGCCGGTCCGCTGGAACACGCTCCCCGATGGATCTGGCTTCTGGTCGCTAACGCGCCACGCCGACATCGCTGCAGTCAGCCGCAACTTTGCGACATTCTCATCCTGGAAGCGGGGCATCTTCCTAGAGCCTGACCAGGTCGTGCCGCTCGACCTGACCCGGAATCTGCTGCTGTACAAGGACCCGCCGGAGCACACCAAGTACCGCGCGATCCTGCAGACCGCGTTCACCCCGCATACCGTCGCAAAGCTCGAGGACGCAGTTCGCGGGCGCATAACCCGCGTTCTCGATGCCGTGATTGAGCTGGGCGCGTGCGACTTCGCTCGCGACATCGCGGTTCCCGTGCCGCTCGGCGTTCTTGTCGATCTGATGGGCTGCCTCGACCAGGACATTCCTCGCCTGCATGCATGGACTGACCAGATCGAGGAGGCGCAGCGCTCACCCGAGCCGGCCGCGGCGACTGAGGTGTTCGTGGAGATGGCCGGCTACCTGCATGAACAGATAGCGAAGCAGGCCGCCGCCGGAGACGACGAGAGCCTCGTGATGCGGCTGCGCAATGCGCAGGTCGACGGCCAGCAGCTGGATGACAGCGAGATCCTCGTGTTCTTCGGGCTGCTTGTCTTCGCCGGCAACGACACCACGCGCAACACGGCCGCCGGCGGCATGTGCGCGCTGCTCGAGCACCCCGACCAGCTCGCTGAGCTGGTCGCCGACCCGTCGCTGATCGCGGGCGCGGTAGAGGAGATCCTGCGCTGGACGTCGGTGGTGCAGTGGTTCGCGCGCACCGCGCTCAGGGACACCGAGATCGACGGACACGCGATCGCCGAGGGCGATAGGGTCGTAATGTGGTACTCGTCGGCGTCGCGCGACCAGGATGTCTTTGACGAGCCGGAGCGGTTCGACATCCGCCGCGCCAAGCCCGACCACGACGCGTTCGGGGGAGGCGGCCGCCACTTCTGTCTCGGAGCCGGCCTCGCGCGGCTGGAGCTGCGCGTCCTGTTCGAGGAGCTCGCGCGTCGCATGCCCGACATTGGCAGTGCCGGGGAGCCTCAGCGTCTAGTCTCGAACTGGGCGAACATGATCACCTCTCTCCCGGTGAGCTTCACGCCGGGGCCGCGCGAGGGCCAGCGGCCGGCCGGCGGCGCCTAGCCTGCCATTCCGACGGCGAGCCCGTCGCTGACCCCGAGCAGCTGGCCGGGGACGTAGTCCGAGCCCGGCGAGCACAGGAGCGGCGGTCTCACTAGCAAAGCCACGAGCAACGGTGGATCGGTGAGCGGTGGTGAAACAACCGGCCAGCAGTACGGGCGCCTCGGTGAGCGGCGGCTATTCCAACGTAGCCAGCGGTACAGTCGACTCGGCGAGCGGGGGCGTCTCACGCCTGCTTCCCGAGCACTGCGAGTCTCTCAGCGCCTTTACGTCACGCGTGCGCTCGGGACGACGCTCGACGGCTCATACCGCCCGAGCTCAGACGGCTGTCGCGGGAGCTAAGCGAGCGTCTCGTGCGTCGGAGCACGGACGAGCGGTCGTCGTCCAGACCAGGAGCCGGGACCGCGTGCGACGTCGCGCTCGCATCACGAGGAAGCACCGTGTCGGTCGACCTCGGCCTCACGCCGGACACCGGCACCTGACTGCTAGTCGGAGACGCCCGCCGCCCGCAACGCCTCGCCGTGATTGAGATAGGCGCGGACGCGCGACATCTTGCCGTCGCGAAAGTCATAGATGACACCAATCGGCGAATCGACCTGGACGCCACTGCCTCTACCACGTCCCTTTACCCGGCTGAGAACAAGAACTCGGTCGTTGCCGAGATCGCGAAAGTCCTGCCCCACCACGCTGTACTCCTCCCACGTGTTCGAGATTTCCTCGAAGTACATTTCAATGCCCTCGCGGCCACGGTAGCCGTCGCCCTCCACGACTCCGGGAAGCGCAGGGAACCATTCGATATCCGAGTTCACGCACTTGAAGATGGAATCGACATCCCGCCCGTTGAAAGCGTCGATCACGCGCTTCGCGATCTCCACGTTCGCCTGCGACATCGCCTACTCCGTCAGCCCCACGGCTTTGAGCGCGTCAGCTTTCGTCTCATAGCGCTGCAACTGCCAGAGCCTGCCGTCCCGCAAGGTCCAGACATGCGATTGACGTTCCTCGACCCCGACCCCGCTCGCTCTTCCGCGACCCCATATACGTATCACCGCTACCACATCATCCCCGGCGTCGATCCACTCCTCCACCGTCGATCCGTACTCGTCCCAGACCGCCAACCAGTCACGAAAGAAATCTCGGACACCCGCAAGACCGCGGTAGACCTCGCCGCCGAGGAACCCGACATGTATCTCAACCTCGGGGTCGTAGAGGCGCAGGGCCGACTCATTGTCGTGGCGCGCAAAGGCTTCCCACGCTTGGCGCACGATCTCCACGTTCTGCTTAGAAATAAGCGCTCATCCTCCTCGGTTCGCGGGCCAAGTCTCGCCCATTTCATCCGTCGCGGGTGACGTCCAGGGCGTCATGAGCTCTCCTCCGACAACGCTTACCCCCTCGACTCGGCGAGGCGTTCGGCAGCAGCGCGGGCCTCGTCGATGTCGTTGTAGGACGTCAGGGCCTCGATCAGGCCATCGACCACGATGGAAACGCGGCCAGAACGCTGGCGAAGTTCGCCCGAGCTGCCGGCCGGGTGACCTCGCTGGGTGACAACCTGGAGCACAACGCCGTTGCCGAGGTCGAGAACCTCGTCAAGCTCAGACACGATCCCTGGGAACATCTCCCACCAGGTTTTGAGCGCATTGCGTATTGCGCCGCGGCCCTCGACGATGCCCATGTCGACTGGCGACATGTCCCAGATGGCGTCAGCGGCGAAGAAGCTCACCACCGCCTCCAGGTCCCGTCTGTTTATGGCCTCGAATCGTCGATAGGAAAGCTCGACCAGGTCGGGGGTCGTGGACTCCTCAGACACGGCAGGGAGTATCCAGGACTGCTGCTTTCGGCGGGCGAGCGAGCGCGCGCCGAGCTTGGCTCAGTGCTGTCGCTTGGGACGAAACTCGCGCGTCCGCTCCGCGACGCGCGAGACGCTCGCTCAGCCCATGGCGAAGCAGTAGTCTCGAGAGTCGGTGCTCGGACGAGCGTTTGTCGTCCCAAGCGACAGCGCGGGGCTCGACGATCGAGGCGCTCGCTTTCGGTGCAAGGGAGAACTCCGCTCGCATGGCGGCCGTCGTTAGACCTGGGTACGCTCGTTATCGTCCGGGGGCGATGCCGGGGAGCGCTGAGCAGCTGCAGGTGGGAACTCTTGAGGGCTCGAGCCTCCGCGCCGAGTTCTTCGTGCCCGCGGACAAGGGCCCGCATCCTGGCGTCGTCGTGCTGCACGAGTCCTTCGGCCTCAACGGCGACATCCGCCGCATCGCCGCCCGCTTCGCCGATGCGGGATATGCGGCACTCGCCCCCGACCTCTACTCGCATGGCAGGCGGATCGTGTGCCTCAGCCGCGTGATAGTCGACATGCTGAGCGGCGGCGTCGCCCGCGAGATCGCCGACATCCACGCGGCTCGCGAGGCGCTGGCCGCAAGGGTCGAGGTAGACGCCCAGCGCATCGCCGTCGCCGGGTTCTGCCAGGGTGGCGGCTTCGCGCTGGTCGCCGGCACGCGGCCCGGCTTCCAGGCCGCCGCGGTCA
Source organism: uncultured Solirubrobacteraceae bacterium (assembly GCA_963761355.1). Lineage (GTDB taxonomy): Bacteria > Actinomycetota > Thermoleophilia > Solirubrobacterales > Solirubrobacteraceae > Palsa-744. The sequence continues at coordinate 36,640 of CAVXHC010000016.1, read as the reverse complement.
ACTACGGGACGGTGCCGGCCGACCGATCGAAGCTGGACGGCGTGTGTCCGGTCGTCGCGAGCTACGGCGCCAAGGACCGTGTAGTCGGGCGACACATGGCCGAGCGGCTCGAGCGCCACCTGAGCGCGCTCGGCGTACCTCACGACGTCAAGACCTACGATGGCGCCGGACATTCGTTCTTCTCGCGAGTCGACGGCTGGCAGGGCTGGCTCGCGCGTGTGCCGACGCCGATGGCGGTCGGCCACGACGAGCAGGCGGCCGAGGACGGCTGGCGGCGGATGCTTGCCTTCTTCGACGAGCACGTGCGCTGAACGTCGGCCGGGCGGCCGACGAACGCGGGGTTGCGCTATTCGGGCCCGCTGCGTGTTGCTTCGTCGCTTCGCGGACGGTCTTCTGTGGCAGCTGCTCGGCGGAGCAGCTGGTCGATCAAGGCGCCGCACCGCTGGGGGTCGTCCAGGAACGGGGCGTGGCGCCCTGACATGACCTCGAGGTGCGCGTTGGGGATCAGCGCTGTGGCCCGCCGGCCGATCTCCGGGCCGCCATAGGGGTCCTCGTCCCCCCAGATCATGAGCACGGGCGCCGCGACGTGTTGAAGTTCAGCGTCGGAGAGGAAGTTCTCCGGACGGGGTCGTCCGAATCGCATGGCAAGCCACATGTGGCTCAACATCGCCGTACGGAAGCCCGGCTGTCGCATGCCCTCATGGACGACATCGAAGAACCCTTCGGGCGCAAGCTCGGCGGCACGGGACCCGATCGCGCCGCGGGCCAAGGATCGGCGGGTGACAGCGACACTCGGCGAGCCGATCCGCGCGACCAAGTGACGCACCCCGGGCGTGGAGAGGGCGGTGAAGAAGGCATCGCCGTGCATGCCGGGCAGTGCGACGGCAGGAACCCCGAGCGCGGCCAGCGCGGTGATCCGCTCCGGCGATTCGACGGCCAGGCAGAGCGCCCACATGCCGCCGAGCGAGGTGCCGATGACAGGGACCCGTTGGAGGTCGAGCGCGTCGAGCAGCGACGTGAGCTGCGCGACCGCGTGCTCGCGCAGCGATCGCCCCGCGTAGTCAAACATGTCGCTGAGTCCGAAGCCCGGCAGGTCGAGGGCGATCAGCCGGTGGTCGGGGAGGTGGGGCAACAACGGCGCCCACGTCGACGCGCTCATGCCGCTGCCGTGCACGAGCAGGAGCGGCGGACCATCGCCCGCTTCAAGCACACGAACAGCAAGCGGCGGGTCAGCTAAGCGGACGCATCGGCTGACAATCTGCATCGCACATGCGTCAAACAGCCGCCGCTGGGCCGCCTCGAAGGGGGCTGTTGGAGCATGGGTTGCGTACTTGGACATCGCTCTCCAAAGGGGATCCTGAACGCCGGCAGCGCTTATGTCCACCCATGGGCTCTCGTCGACTGCCACGCGCCGCGCGAGGACCAAAATGAGCCCGCCTCGTCGACGGCAACCGTCTAGCAATTCGCCAAGCGGAGGCGCCGCGCCGCGCCGGCTCTCGCGGCTGAGCGAGCGTCTGAACTTAGTCCTCGCTGACGCTAGCTGCGGATGACCAACACAGTCCGCGCCTGCGCGCCACCGGCTACTGCTTTCGCCACGGCGAAGCAGACGTCTCGCGAGTGCCGGGCGAGACGCTCGCGGCTCGTCCGGGAGCGAGAGCCTGCCAGGTGGAGTTGGAGAAGCTTGCAGCCGTCCGAAAGCAGCAGCGGCAGGTGTTGGGCTGAGGGCTCGCTACTCGCCGGCGGCTAACCGATCTCGGCAGGCTTGATGCCGACGAGGAGCGCCATCTCAAGCCACTTCCAGTAGCAGTCGACATCGTCGAAGCCGAGTGCGCGTAGCCACCCCAGCTGACTCTCCACGTCGAGCAGATGGTCGGACGGATCCTCATCCTCGAGCGGCTCGCCGATCGCCTCGAAGAAAGCGAGATGAAGGCGATAGGTCGCAGACGCCACGTGCTCGAAGTTCGCGAACACTCCGCCGGGTTCGAGCAGATCGAAGATCTCGCGATAGAGCGACCGCTTTCGCTCGTGCTCGAGGCGGTGGATGGCGAAGGACGAGACGACAGCATCGAAGCGCCCCAGGGCCGGCAGAGGCTCCGCCAGGTCATGTTTGACGAGCTCGATGCGCTCGTCGTTGGCGAAGCGCGCTTGTGCCGCCCCGAGCATGAGCTCGGAGAAGTCCAGGCCCACACCGAGGATCTCGCGGCGATCGATCAGGAAAAGGTCGAGCAGGCGTCCGTCGCCCGTCCCGAGGTCCAGGATGCGACGGGCGTCGCGAGGAACATGCTCGAATAGGACGCTCTCTCCCTCCGCACGGCGCGGATACCCATCGGCCCGGTCGAGATAGCGAAGGACATGCTCGGCGGTCGTCCACTCTTCGCCGGCAATCCCTTCATTATCGGCCTTTCCTCATCTCGGACGTTTCTGCATTCGGGCACGCAAGCCGGCATCTGGTTGTCCTCGCACGACGTGCTCCAGATCGTCCAAGTGAGCATGCCGAGCTGGGTCCTCCGCGCGCTCGCTTGCGTGAGAGTAGAGAGGCGAATCGGGCGCCGTCCCTCAGGCTGAGTAGCCGTATGCTTGCGGTTATGCCTGAGCCTGCGAGCGAGGTCACCGCAGAGCAGCTCAACCAACCGGCGGACGGATCCACGCCCACGCTGGTGGTGGAGCGTTTCTTGGACCACCTTCGCGCTGGCGACATCGACGCAGCAGCTGAGCTCTTGGACGTGGACGTCGAGTACACGAACGTTTCGCTGCCCACCTTGCACGGGCGCAAGCGCGTTCGTCAGTTCTTCCAGCGCACGCTCGGTCGAGCGGGCGGCGGGTTCGACGTCTACGTCCACGCCATCGCGGCGGACGGGCCAACGGTTCTGACCGAGCGCACGGACGTCCTGAAGCTCGGGCGGCTGAGCGTTCAGCTTTGGGTCTGCGGGCGCTTCGATGTCCGTGATGCACAGATCGTGGTCTGGCGCGACTACTTTGACTGGCTGAACTTCACGGCCGCGATGATCCGCGGCCTGGTGGGCACAACCCTTCCCGCCGCGCGTGCGAAGCCACCCTCAAGGGCCTCAGCGAGTGCGCGCTGGGCGCCTTGACGCCTGCTTCCCTAGCTGACCGAGCATCCGGGGGGTCTCACCTCGTGCCGTCGCTTCGGACGACCAACAGCAGTCGGCGCGTCCGCGCCACCGGCTACTGCTTTCGCCATCGTAAGGCAGGCGCCTCGCGAGTGCCTGACGAGACGCTCGCGGCTCGTCCTGAGCGCAAGCCCGGCCTTGGGGCTGGTCGGCTGTCGCGATGCTCAGCTAGCAGGCGTGTCGTTTAGGGCCCAACACACTGGGCCGTCCGTCCTGAGCGGCGGTGGGTGCCCGACTCCGCCAGTTCTGAACTCTCGCATGCCACGAGCGCGAGCTATGGCTAGCCGCCCCCCTCGGCTTCCGCAATCCGTCCTGCCTCGCCGCGCTTTTCGACCACGACATAACCGGGGTAGACCTCGACGGTCGACTCGACGGCCGCTTCCTCATGCCCAGGGAACACGACGAACCGGCGCGGATGGGATCGCACGCGCGCGTACTCTCCGATCGAGAGGTCCAGTACCCCGCCGCAATCCACGCGGACGCACTCGCACATGAAGGTGTCGGCCGACTCTCCGTTGCGTGGACGCTGATACTCGATCCTGTCGTTTATGCGCCGTGCCAGGGCCTCGTTCTGCGCCATACGGCGCTTGCGTTGATCATCCACTCCGCGATCATTCCACTCGAGCGGGGAAATCGCTATCGATACTGATCGATGAGCTGGCGTGCCATCGACTTGCCTCGCCGCGCGGCTTGCGCATCGCCCTCGGCTGCTACGACGATCGAGCCCTCCATGAGGATGTGCCACGAGTGCGCGAACGAATCGGTGTGGCGCAGGCCGGCTTCCTCGGCTAAGCGGCGTACGATCGCGCGGATCTGCTCGAGATGCCGAACGCTGGCGCCGCCTGCGGGATGGTTGGGGCCGAGTTCGAGCAGTACCTTGATGAACGAGCCCGCCTCGAAGTCGTCGCGATGGAACCACTCGTCGAGTACATCGAAGATGGCGAGTAGTCGCTCCTCGGCGTTCGAGCCGCGACGGATGGCCTCGGCCTCAATGAGGTCTTTGGTCCAGCGCTGTTCGCGGAGGTCGAGGAATGCGAGCACGAGCTTGTCCTTGGAGGGGAAGTGCCGGTACAGCGTTGCGGTCGCGACGCCGGCGCGCTCAGTCACCTCGTTGACCCCAACTGCTTGGATGCCGCGTCGCGAGAACAGCTCGTAGGCGGCATCCAGAATCCGCTCGCGGGCGCTGGCCCGCGGCTCGGCCGGTTGGCGGTGGGTTTCAAGCATGCCTTAGGAGGGTAGCACTAGAAAGAGCGCTCTCTCTATGGTAGAAAGAGTGTTCTCTCTCCTCGCTTGAACGGTTTTGCCGAGGAGCATTCAACGGAAAGGAGGGTCCTATGGGGCTCATAGAGCTGCTTTTGATTGTCCTAGTAATCGCAGCCGTCGCGGGCGGGATCGGCGTAAGCCCGTTGCTTTGGCTGCTCCTGGTGGTAGCCCTCGTGGTCTTCTTCACGGGCGGCGGATTCGGCTATCGCAGAGGCGGGCGGGTCTAGCTATGACCCTCGGAACATCGATTTTCCTCATCGCTGTCGGCGCGATCATCCGCTATGCCGTCACATTTCACGTGTCGGGCGTGTCGCGGCCAACGATCGGCCTGATCCTCATCATCGCCGGCATCGTCGGTGTGGTGCTGTCGCTGTTCAATACGGCCACCGCTCGACGGCGAGTAGTGGGCGGACCATACGAAGAACGGCGCCTCTAGCGTCGTAGTGACTCCCCCTGCGGGCTGCGCCGCAGGGGGAGGGCCGTCGCCGAAGCCGTCATCTATCCGCCCGTCGGCGCACTGATCGTGGTGGCTACTCAGCTGCGCTCATCGCGGCGGCCTGCCCGGCAACAACTCAAACCAGGAGGGCCTATGACCGACAAGAACATCGATCAAGCGAAGGGGCGCGTCAAGGAGGCTGCCGGCGCCTTGACCGGAGATCGAGGGCTGAAGAACGACGGACACGCCGACCAGGCGAAGGGGTCACTGAAGAAAGCTGTAGACCGGGTCGCCGAGACGGTAAAGGGCGAGAAGCACGAGCGCGGGTAGCCGTCAGCTCGCCGAGTCGATCGAGCGTTTGGAGGTGAACATGCTCACGATCCTTCTCGTCATCGTCCTCACCCTGGTGCTTGCGGGTGGCGGGCTTCAGACGCCGCGGACGCCGCGGCACCAAGCTCCAGCGGCACCAGGACGCACGGCGCGGCTGCCCCGGCTAGACGTCTTCGCCTCGGCCACAGGGGCGCGCGGAACCCAAACAAAAGCTAGCTAAGGAGGAAACCGTGAACACCGGAACGATCATCGCAATTGCTGTTGGCGCCGTGGTGGTGCTACTGCTCATCGCCCTCGTCGCTCGCGCCGCGAGCCGCAGGCGTGACGAACGTCGTCGTGAGCAGGCGGGCGAGCTTCGCCAGCAGGCCAGAAGCCATTCGATCCAAGCCGAATCCGCGCGCGCCTCGGCCGATGAGCAGGCCGCCGAAGCCAAGCGTGCTGAGGCTGAGGCCGAGGAACGCGCCGCTCAGGCGAGGCAGGGACGTGCGGCCGCGGAGCGACGGGCGGTTGAGGCTGAGCATCTGACTGAGTCTGCCCGCGATCAGCACGCGCAGGCGCGTGCGATCGACCCGGATGCGAGCGACAGCGGCCACGACGAGGCGCTGGCGATCAATGAGCGCACTGACTGACCGAGCGCTCGTGCACGTGTGCACGTCACTACACACTGACTACAGAAAGCTGGAGACCAATGGACAAGGCTGAACAGAAGATCGTGCAGTACCTGAGTGAGGCGTACGCTATGGAGCAGTCACTCGTCACCGTGCTGCAGTCGCAGATTGCGATGACCCCGGGCGGGAGCTATCTCGACGGTCTCGAATCCCACCTGCGCGAGACGCGCGAGCACGCGACTCGCGTGCAGCGCCGTCTAGACGAGCTCGGACAGGGGACCAGCCCGATACAAGCCGGCGTTGGGCTCGTCCAGAGCGTCGTCGGGCAGGGACTGGCCCTGGGGAAGACACCACTCGACCTCCTCCGCGGCACGGGAGGAGAGGAGAAAGTCCTCAAGAACGCCAAGGACGCGTGTGCGACCGAGGCGTTGGAGATCGCCACCTACACCGCGATCGAGCGTCTGGCGAGCTCCGTCGGCGACAAGGTCACACGGGCCCTCGCCGACTCCATCCGGGCCGATGAGCAGAAGATGCTCGACCGAATCTTGAGGGAGATCCCAAAGCTGACCGAGGCCATGGTGCGCTCGGAGATCCGCGGGAACCCTTCATACGACATCAGCAAGACAGGTGCTGCCGACGCGGCCCGCTCGGCGTCGGAGAGCGTGAAGGAGACTGCTCGTGACGCGACATCGAGCGCAAAACGTACCGCCCGCAAAGCACGCAAGGTACCCGGGGTGGCGCAGGCCGAGGGTCAGGTCAAGGGCGTGCTGGCCAGTGAAGGCGACCTGGCAATCACCGGTTACAGGAAGCTCACCGCTGCGGAGATTGTCGAAAAGCTCACACATCTCTCGCAGGTCGACCTCGCGAAGATCGACTCCTACGAGCGAAAGAACGAAAACCGAAAGACCATTCTCAGCCGGATCACCAGCCTGCGCGGCGACGAGCCTTGGCCGGGATATGACGAGCTCAGCGTGGACGAGATCCGCTCTGTGCTCGATGAGGGCGACGAGGAGCGTGCCAAGCGCGTGCGCTCCTACGAGTGTTCACACAAGAACCGGGCTGGTGTCATCGATGCCTCGGAGCGCGAGTTCGCTAGCGCGTAGCCGCTTCTAAAGGACGCGGCAACGCTGGGACACCGACCTGAAGGCGGGCCCGTGGGACGCACGGGCCCGTCGTGCCGGTACTCGATGAATTCCAGGCATGCACCGGGCAGACCTGCCACACTGCGGCTGGCGCGCAAGCGCGCCCTGCGCTTCGTTCCATACTTGCGCACGAGAACAGCGGGGCGTGCAAACCGATGACTACTCTTACTGTCGCGGTAAGCGCAATTGACGCGCTCATCGTCGCCCGGTAGGTACGGCACTCACCGACGCAAAGACTTCACGCAAAAGACCCGCGCTACTGCTTTCGCGGGACGAGCAAGCGTCCGAGCAGGGACCGCGCCGACGCTCGCTTGGGACGATTCGCGACAGTGCTGGCCGACGACCCCTAGACGCCTGCTTCGCCATGGCTAAGGAGCAGTCTCGGCAGCGCCCGGCGAGACGCTCGTAGGTCGTCCGAAGGGGGCGTCTGCTCGGCTGAGCGCGGACGCTCGCTTTAGCCGCGAAGCGGTCCTGGATACTTCACCGCACGATGTCTGAGGAGTCCACGACCCGCGTACCCGGAACTCACTAGCTCACCGAGTGGTGGCTCGCGCCGAGCACAGACCACCACGTCGGCTTGCGTCGCGTAGAGATTCGATCCTAAGACCGGGCGTGTGCTCAGGCTACGCGTTGACTCTGTTGTCCGGTTCGTTTTCGCTCACGGTTCCGCTCCATCCGAGTTCTTCGATGATTTTGGCTCCGTCGTTTTCCAGGTTGTAGATCCCGCCGCCGCTGCCAACGATAGACGCTTTATTTTTGGTGACCGAGGATGATCCGCTCAGCGTGAGTGAGGCAGCGTCGATGCCTTCGAACACTCCGTTGTCGATCCCGCCACCCTTTTCAGCCGTATTGCCACTGACGGTCGAGTCGTCGAGTATGAGCGTCCCGGAGTTGCTGATCCCTCCACCGAGGAAGGCGGTATTGCCGCTGACGGTCGAATTGTTCAGTGTCAGCGTGCCGCCGTTCCCGATCCCGCCACCTAGCTCGCCCGTATTGCCCTTGACCGTCGAGTCATTGAGTGTAAGTGCGCCCTCGTTTTGAATCCCGCCACCTTCGGATGACGTGTTGGTGCCGCCGCCGGTGAGCGTGATACCGGTGACTGTGAGCGAGGCACTATTTTCGACCTCCAAGAGCGGCCCGGCAGTGGAATCGCCGCTGAGGACGGCCGAGCCCAAACCCTGGATCACCAGGTACCGGTTGGAGTGGATTACCGCGCTACCTTCGCAGATGCCCGTCACGTCCAGCGTGTCTCCGTCTTTCGCGACGTTGACGGCTGCGCGTAGAGTTGTCCAGAGCGTACCGCTACTAACGTCATTAATTAGACACGTGAGGCCGCTTGTTACGGTCGCTCCCGATACACCGACTGCTCCTGTCGCTCCTGCTGGGCCGGTTACTCCCGCTCCTCCGGTTGCTCCTGGTGCACCGATTGCGCCTGTCGCGCCGGTTGCTCCTGCTGAACCAGTTGCGCCTGCTCCGCCGCTTGGTCCGGTTGCGCCCTTTTCGCCCGCTGTGCCTTGGCTTCCGACTGGTCCGGTCGGTCCGGTTGCCCCGGTCCGGCCGGTTGCTCCCGTTTTGCCCGCCGCGCCTTTTTCGCCCGCCGGACCTTCGGCTCCCAGTTCAGTCAACGTGTATTTTGCTTCGCATAGCCCGTTGGCCTTCGGGGTCATGATGTCCTGGTTGTGCTTCTCGGGCACGCACAACTTGAGTCCCGTGGCCATCGCACCGTTCGCGAGCAGACCGCAAGCCAAACACGCGGCTATACCTACGCCCCGTAGCGCCTTGAACCCTCCCATCACGCCACCTCCATGCCGCTAGAGCGTCGTGGCACACATCGGTGCCAGACGCTGATTTGTCACGCTACTCACGCGGTAAGTGTCTACGCTCACGGTGGCCTCGGCCACCCAGTTCTGGACATTCCCGCGTCCAGTTCTGGTGTTAGCGCGTCGCCGTATGCCCATTTCGACTGGTCCGCTCGCAGCTAGGATCGATCGGCTGCCGTCGAGCTCCCCCCGGCCCCGCGGGCAGTCCGCGATTCAGGCGGACTACGTGTTGAGGTGATCGATGAGTATCTGCAACCCACTTGGTCCGGGTACGTACGCAACGACTGCGGCGACTTCGATCACCCTCGTTTTGTCCTTTGTACGCACAGTCATGGTCATCCGGGTGGTTGCGGTGGCTCCAAGCTCGGTACAGACCTCGTCCGAGACGGAGATCTGCAGCTGCGCCCCGACGGCGATGAGCCCACTGAAGCGCTCGGTCAGCGCGGGGTGCCCTCGGACCTCTGAGCCATCGGGCGTAGCGATGACGGCGGCGGGCGACCAGCACTCGAGGGCACCCTCGAGGTCGCCAACGTTGATCGCCTCCGCGAAGCGGTGTGATACCTCGGCGGGTGTCCGGCACTCTTCGACCATGACGTCTCGACCATAATCGATGACCTCGTCAGGGACGCGCACGTTGCCTGCACCACTGCTTCTCCTCCGGCACGGCACCACCCGGCGATGTCAGAGACCGCGGACTGGAGCCAAAGGGGAGTGCTGCGCTCGCGAGCGAGCGAGCGTCCGAGTCAGGGCTGCGTGAGCCGGACCACCACCATCGAAAGCAAAGCTGAGAGGGGGGTGGTCGATGACCGACCGCACTCGCCCGCTTGGCCTCCTGGAGCAGGCCAAGCGCTCTGCGGAGCCAAAACCAGGCGCGGGACCGTGACGCGGAGTTGTCGCAATCCTGGCGCGCCGCCCGACAGCTTCGCGACGGGCCGCGACGCACCTTGGCCGGGTCTCGCTGCCCGATCACAGTCTGGCGCAGGATGCGCCGCTACACGCCGACTATCGGGTTGGGGCGGCTGACACGCGCCGCTCGCGAGCCTCGGCGTAAAGCGGCTCCGGCGCCATGTCCAGGCCGTCCTCGGGCCATGTGATCGTGCCGCCTTCGACCGAGACCCTCGCGAAGCGCCGTGGATCGCGCAGCGGCTCGAATACGCCCGTCCAGTAGCTCTCGTCGAAGGTGACGTCGCCGATCGTCCCATCCTCGAACGTGAGACGCACCGAGTGGTCCCCGATGACCTCTGCCCGAGTGACGTGAACCAGTGAGGGAATGTCCGTCATACGCTCGATCTTAGGGCAGCGGCTCGATCGGATCGAGCGACTCCCGCCGTCGGGCTCGTTCCCAATCGGCAAGCAGCTCGTCGTGGTGGAGGCGGGCCCACTCCCGGACCATTCTCAGCGCCCGCGGCGGGAGCGTCCCGCCCGGCCAAGACCCGTCGAACGCGATCGACGCCAAGTGCTCACCGTACTCGGCGTGGAAATGTGGGACCGGGTGGTCGCGCTCGTTCAAGTACATCGCAATCTTGATCCCATAGAAGTAGCTGATCCGCGGCATTACTCCGGGGCCTCAAGCGCGCTCGCCGTGTCGCCGGCGCTCTGCTTCCCAGACGGTTCGGCAGCCTCAACCTGAAACGCCTCCGCCACAAGCCGCGCGTCCTCCGCGCGGGGCGCATAGTGCAGGTAGCGCATCGTCGTCTGGATGTCGGCGTGGCCCATCCACTCCTGCACTCGGCGGATGTCCGCCTTGGCGATCATGCGCGTGCCGAAGGTGTGGCGCAGATCGTGGAAGCGCAGCGGTCGCAGCTTGGCCCGCTGCAACGCGGCCTTGTAGCGGCGACGCAGCGCCGAGCCGTCGAGGAACGAGCCGGCCGCGCCTGCGAACACCAGCTCGTCATCGCCGGTGAACGGCTCGCGCTGGGAGAGCTTCGCAAGCGCTGTCGCGACTTCCGGCGCCAGCGGCACCGAGCGGACCTTGCCGGACTTGGGTGTCGTCAGCGACCCTCCCGCATAGCTCGCCCTCACGCGCACGAGAGAGCCGGCGAAGTCGACGTCGCGCCAGCGCAGCGCAAGCAGTTCGCCGGCCCGCAAACCCGTGAACGCCGCCGTCAGGAAGATCGCCGCGTCCTGCTCTGAGCTCGCCGCCCGCGCGAGCGCCCACACTTCCTCCGGAGAGAACACCTCGATGTCACCGCTGCGGCTCAGCGACGGGCGCTCGACGTCACTCGCCGGGTTGGTGGTGAGCCCGTACACCTTGCGCGCGCGCTGGAAGATCCCGCGGAGCAACACCAGCGCCTTGCTCCGCGTACTCGCCTTGCGCCCCATCCCGGACAGCCAGTGCTCGACGTGCTCGCTCGTCACCTGCTCGAGAGCCATGCCTCCGAACGCAGGCAGGATCTGAGCGTCGATGATCCAGCGGTAGCCCTCCACGGTAGAGGGCTTGCGTTCGCGGTCCTGCTCGATGTAGCGCAGGTACTCGGCCGCCGCGTCCGCCACCGTGGCGCCCGTGCGAACGAGGCCGGGCAGCGTGCCCCGCCGCGCCTGCTCCAGGGTGTCGCGCAGCCACTCCTCGGCCTGACGCTTGGTGAAGTAGCCCGACGGAGGCCGCGTGCGCGCCGACCAGGCCGGACCGATCTTGCGCTGGACCTGCCGGCCGTCCGGCAGCCGGTACTTCGCATACCAGACCGGACCGCGCTGTCGCACGACCCGGAAGACGTGCCCTGAGGGGGCGCTCTGAGGGAGCCGGGCTGGTGCGGCCATGTCCCGAAGCTACCGCCATCTTGGGACATATTCGGGACATATTCGAAACCTGGCGCGAAAACGCCCAAGGCCAAAAATCTCGATTTGCTGGGCCTTTCCAGAGCCGACGCGGGGACTCGAACCCCGGACCCCTTCATTACGAGTGAAGTGCTCTACCAGCTGAGCTACGTCGGCGTATGCCCTGCTAAGCGGCCCTTTCTCGACTCTTCACGGGCAACAGGCAACCGTGGGCCCACCTATGGGCCCGCCCTGCGCTGGCGCGGAGGTCGAAGGCGGGACTGAAAGCAGCGATATGGCCTGAACCTTAGCTGTCTGCAGCTGCTCAGCGAGGTCGATAGGCGGGGTGCCCTCGTCCCTGCGGATCACGCGCCCGTAGGTGCGGGGTCCAGAGCGGCATGCCGCTGTTCTCTTAGCGTGGCCCGGTGGGTGGCGGGACCGAGCTGTTTGCAGATCTGGCGCGCGAGATGCCAGCCGATCTCGCGGTGGCGAGGCAGGGCGGTGGAGCGCTCCGGGTCAAAGCCCCAGTAACTGTGACGTCCACCCTCGCGCAGCGGCCTGGCGCCGTGCTCGCGCAAGTGGCGTTCGAGGTCGCGGCGCTTCACGCGGCGATCGTCAGCTGCAACGGCTCGCTGTCAGAAGCGGGCTCTGTGAGCGCGTGCTCACCGAAGCGCAGCTCGAGGATGCCTTGTAGCGCGTCGATCACGTTCTCGCGAGCCTCCTCGCGGGTGTGGCCCTGGCTGTGTGCGCCGGGGACCTCCGGGATCGACGCGACGATCCAGCCATCCCCGCCATCCTCATAGACGATCGTCAAACGCAGCGTTCCGCTCATGCTCAATACGTTAGCCCGCCCAGCCGCTGAACGCCACTCCCGCGCCACCCCATCGACGTTTCCGCCACACTCATCGAAGGCGTCGCAGAGGCGGGCTGCTGACTCGCCACTCAGCAGCCATGAATCCCTTACAGACCATACGCTCGCCTGGTCCGCGCCCGGGCAGAACAGAGCGGCTCTGCACCGCGGTGCAACTGTGTGCTGCGAAGCGGAGCGCAGCGACGCTGAGCGGCAGGGATGCCTTGCTGCGAAGCGAAGCGGAGCGCAGCGACGCTGAGCGGCAGGGATGCCTTCGCGGACGGCCAGGACGGCTGAGACATGGATGCTGGTGCGCCGGTAGGTGCATGGCGCGCGCGCGGCGAGAGTCGCTGCGCTCGAGTGTTGCTAGGCGCTATCGACGGTGGCGTTGAACGATGACGGTGGCGGGGAGCGCGACGTAGGTGACCGGGTTGCGCTTACCGAGCAGACGCGCGAACAGCCTCGCCGAGAGTGCCGACGGCCAGCGCCCGCGACGCCTGGCATACCAGACCGTCCCGCCTCCCCATGCCAGCGTCCCGAGGACGAGGAACGCAGCACAGTAGCCATAGCCTCCTTGGCTACCACACGCCCATGCTACCCACCACGAGCACCAGCCGGTGACGCGGGTCAGCGTCGGTCCGAAGCGCCAGCCGACCCACGCGACCACCGCGAGAAAGCCGAGCACGCCGATCACGCCCGCGAGCGGGCCGGAGGAGGCGAGCGGGACGACATGGGGGGACACGTCGTCTGGTGTACCAGGCGCTTGGGATGGTGCTATGGCTTGAGTCGGCGGCGCGGGCGCTCACGTCGTCCCGTGCGTCACCATTGCTCGACATGGCCGTTCAAGACGAGCTCTACACGTGGCTGACGGCCCAGCCGCTGTGGCAACAGGATCTGGCGCGACGCCTTGTCGCCCACACGCAGCTCGTGGGCGACGAGTACGACAACGCCCTGTGCATGGTGCAGCGGGCGTTCAGTGCGCTCGCCGAGGGCGAGTCGGCGCCAGCGCCGCAGGCGATCGCACTCGACGACCTGCCCACAGGGACCTCCTCGGGGGAGCCCCCGCGGTTGGTCGGGTTCGGCAGTATGCGCGGCGTCGGGGCCGTTGCCGCGAACCAGGAACTGACGTTCGAGCCGAATGGGCTGACGCTCATCTACGGACCGAACGCCGTCGGCAAGACCACATACGTACGGGGCCTCAAGCGGGTCTGCCGGACCGTCGATCGCGACGCCGAGGTGCAGGGCAACGTGTTTTCGGGTCCGCCGGCGGGTGAGCCTCCCAGCGCGAAGGTCGAGCTGCTCGTCCGTGGGGAGCGACACGCTCAACAGGTCAACCTCAATGAGCCTGCTGACCTCGGCCTGCAGGCCATCTCCGTGTTCGATGCCCGCTGCGCCGAGCTGTACGTCGACGCTGAAAACGCCGTCGCCTACGTGCCGTCGGCCCTGCTCGTCCTCACTCGTCTTGCCTCCACCCAGGACCGCATGCGTCACGACATCACGACGCAGATCGCGGCGCTTGAAGGCGGATGTCCCGTTTTCAGCGAGCTGACTAACTCCACGCGTGCGAAGGCTCGCATAGAGGGCCTCTCAGCGGGGACTGATCTTGAGGAGCTGGCACATTTCGCCGCGCTGGAGCAGACTGAGCGGACACGCCTGATCGCGCTGCGAGCGGTGGTCGCCGCCGCCGAAGCGAAGACGGCACGCGCCGACGCGCAGGCCGCAGAAAGCGACGCCACGCAAGCGCTCGCGCTCGCACAGAAGCTGCGCGACCTCGCAGCGCGCGTGGCCGAGCCAGCGATCGAGACGCTTCGCAGCAGGGCAACCGACGACGCCGAGGCCAAGGCGGCCGTCGAGCTCGCCACCGCTGAGTTCGCTGCGCTGCCAGTCGCCAGCGTTGGCAGCGAGCCGTGGGAGCGGTTGTGGCGCGCCGCACGCGAGTTCAGCGAACAAGACCAGGAGACGTTTCCACCGCGTGCGAGCGACCACTGCCCACTCTGTCTACAACAGCTCGACGCTGACGCGGCCGCACGAATGGCGCACTTGCAGAAGCATGTGCAGAGCGCAATCAATCAGCAGGCGACGCGAGCGCGCCAGGCGTTCAGCGAGGCACTGGACACGATCGACGACCGGCACGTCCGCGCCTGCCGTACCGAATTCCTGCAGGCCCTTCAACAGCGAGACGCGGAGCTGGCAGGTTCCGTCGGGCGGTATCTCGACGGAGTCAGCCGTCGTATGAATGACCTTCGAAGCGACCCTACTGGCGCGCAGCTCCCGCCGCTGCTGGACGACCCTGCGGAGCGTCTCGAGACATGGGCCAAGGCGCGAGGCGAGCACGCTCAAGCGTTGCTGGCGGCGCAGGACCCTAAGCACGAGGCGGAGCTGCGCGTGGAGCTAGGTGAGCTCGACGCACGGGAGAAGCTGCAGGCCCGAATTGAGGAGATAGATGCTTGGGTCGGCGTTCTTCGGCGCATCGCGGCACTGCGCAACGCGCATAGCGCCCTTGCCACCAACCGCATCACCTCCCTACAGCGCCAGCTCGCAGAAGCGCTGGTCAGCGAGACGCTCGCCGCCGAGCTGCGCGGAGAGGTGCGCAGGCTGCACTGCGAGCACCTGGCGGTTGACCTAGAACCCCATGCGACCGTCGGGAAGACGCAGGTGCGGCTGCGTCTGGCGGGTGCACACGGAGCACCCCAGGTCTCCGAGATCCTCTCCGAGGGGGAGCAGCGCGCGCTCTCGCTCGCGTTCTTCCTCGCGGAGGTCGGCATGTTCGAGGAGGATGGGGGGATCATCGTCGACGATCCGGTGTCGTCTCTGGACGACACGCGGCGCGCATATATCGCCGAGCGCCTCGTCGCTGAGGCGAAGCACCGTCAGGTGATCGTGTTCACACACGACCTTCCCTTCCTGCTCGATCTCACGGACCAAGCCGAGGCCAACGGGATCGTGCCATCGGTCCAGGGCGTCTGGCGAATGGGCAACGAAGTCGGACGCGTCGACGACCATCCGCCGTTCACCACTCTGAAGCTGCGCCAACGGGTGAGCGTCCTCGACCAGCAGGTCGCGGAGTGGGACAAGCAGGAGCCACCAGCAGACCTCGATGAGGCCTGGCGCCGTGTGTGTAACTTCTATGAGCAGGCGCGCAAGACGTGGGAGCGGGCGGTAGAGGAGCGGCTTTTCCGAGGAGTTGTCCAGCGGTTCCAGCGCCAGGTCAAGACGCTCGCGCTCGAGGACGTCACGGTGACACCCGAACTCGTCGAGCAGATCACGGCCGGCATGGCCCGCTGCTCCGCCTTCATCCACGACGCTCCGCCCGGCTCTGGTACGAGCCTGCCCGGACGCGCAGAGCTTGCGGCGGACCTCGCCAAGCTTCAAGCATTTGAGAAACAGACAAGACGGAGATGAAGGAGTTGGGTGTTCACGTTGAACCCGCGGCTGGCTCCAGCCGGCCGCGGTGCACTATCCAGCCGAGTTATTGGGGACCTAGAGGCGCGTAGGATCCCAGCGTGCCGCCCGAACCTGAGGACGTCATCCGCGGCGTTGAAGCCGCGCTGCAGACCGCACAGCGAGAACAGCCGGGCGCCGAGCGTCTGCGACTACCGGACGCCGTCGAGGAGCTGTCGATCTGGCTGGAGGATGAGCGCCAGTGGTACGGCGCGCCAGGAGTGAATTGGGCGTCGCTGATCGACGACGTGACGGGCGCCCTGAATGCACTGGGCAAGCAGACGCAGCAGACAGTGGGATCGAGCGCGCTATGCGATCAGCTCGAAGAGTGCCGCGGGCACCTCAACAGGGCCGAGACGCGCCACGACTTCGCGCTTCGACAGCGCCTGAGGCATCTCGTCACCGCGATTCGAGATGGCTGTCAAGACGTCGAGACGCTGGTCGCTACATGGCGTGATCTCACCCATTCCGCTGCGCACCCCGGCCCAGCGGAGCAGGCTGCACGTCAACTCCTTGCGCTGGGTCAGTGGATAGGTCACGACGCAAACCGTTTGCGCGGGATGCTGAGCATGCAGCTGATTGACGCCGAAGCCAGACAGAAGGAAGAAGATCCCCGACCAGCGGCCGATCGCCTCACGGCCGCCGAAACAGTGCTCCGGGAGCCACCCAGCCGCGCTGATGTGGTCGTGTGGCTGCGCTACATCTTCGCGCGACTCCTCGACGCGTGGATCGACATCGGGGACTCGGTCCGTATCTACCGCGGAGAATGGCTTCGCTCAGCGCTCGCGGCGCCGGCTCCACACCACAACCTGCCCCCAGACGCGATGAGCGAAGACCTGAAGGAATTTTGCGAGCCGAGCGGCGAGCAAACCGACGAACAGGATCGTCCCATTGCATACGTGCGAATAGATGTCGGGAAGGAGCTCACGTCCCAAGCCGTCCGGATCGCACGCGACACCGCGCAGACCATCGCGTCACTCGGCGGACTCTACGGGGCCGAGCCGACGGTCTGGAGACTCGACGAGAGCTACGTATATTTCGTGGACGGTGAAGGAGGTGGGTCGTACGCACCTCCCGTCGTCGAGGGCCCGACAGTGCAAGAGCGGATCGACGTCGCGGAGGACCGCACGAGCGAGGGCCTCCAAGAAGTAGCCGAGCGACTCGGTGCGCACCTGCCAGTAAGGGACCCAGCGGTGCACGCGGCGGCGACTCTCCTGGGTTGGCTCCGGGACGCCCGGACATCGCCCGCACCACTGCGACTTGTTCTGTTTGACCGGATCGTCGAGGCGATCTGCGGCTGGGCCGGCGTCAGCTCACGACCGAGGTTCGTCCGCTCCGACTTAATTCCCTGGTGGGCGTACAACGAGATTCGTCGCACCATCATGCAGACCGGGTTCACCGCCGTCTGGGGCGACCCCGCGTTCTCCGCTGCCCCGGAAGGCTCTCCGAACCGGGAACGCTGGCTCGAAATCTTCCGGCATCCGCCGCTGGCACTCGCAATGGGGGGAGAACGCCGAGCGATCGACCTTCGCGCCGTTCTCACGGAGACGCCGTGGCTACTCGACCGGCTCCCGCCGGGCGGCAACGGCGAGCGAGCCCTCCTGGAACTGAAAAACAAAACGGCCACAGGCAAGGCCACCCTCGCCTGGTGGGACGAGATCCGCGATCGAGGCGAGAGGCTGGAGCGTCGCCGCCTGCGTACGCGGAACGCACTCGTCCATGGCGGCCCGCTAGCACTATCGACCGTCGAGAACGTCGCGCCGTTCGCCGAACACATCGCTGGAGAAGCGCTCGCAGCGTGTGTACAGGGGCGACTCCTCGGTAAGGACCTCGTTGATTACTTCCTAGCCCGGGCTCGCCGCATCTCTGACGTCCGCGCACGGCTCAAAGGCGGCGAGTCGGCGCCCGACGCCCTGTTCTGGGACGACGACCCTCTCGCCATCTGAGCCAATCTGCTCCCCTCATGCGGCTCGTGCGGGTGAAAGACCGAGTCTCTCACGAACGGGCCGCAGAGCCCGGCGTACCCCGTCAGACGGGTCGCTGGGCTCGCACGCTGCCTTCGACGGGCGCGGTTTGTGGAAAGCACGGCGCCTACGCTGGGCCTACGTCTCATCCGGGCCGAACACATCTCGTACTTCTTCCGTCATCGCGTTCCAGACCGCCTTTAGCGCGGGTAGCCGCGCTTCGTCGCTAGGCGCACGTGGATCCTCATGCAGCCACACGGCCAGGTCACGCCGTTGATACGGCCCGCCGACCTTACGCCGCAACAGCCGGGAGAGGTCGTTGCCCTGCGCAGCCAGAGCCAACAACTTCTCCAAGTCGCGGGCGTCCATCACTTGCAAGGGTTGCACCTTCGCGGCTCCAAGCGACTTGCACTTCTCGGCGTCGCGCGCTGTGTCGAGATAGGTCCACAGGTTTGCCGTCTGCCAGACGTGCCCCTGAGATACGACTATTGGCCAGATTCGCTTCACCCTGGCCACGTCAACACCGGGTATCGCCGCATTGCCGG
The DNA here is from genome assembly GCA_963761355.1 of uncultured Solirubrobacteraceae bacterium. GTDB lineage: Bacteria > Actinomycetota > Thermoleophilia > Solirubrobacterales > Solirubrobacteraceae > Palsa-744. The sequence goes on along the minus strand of CAVXHC010000016.1, from coordinate 18,356 downwards.
ATAACAGGGCTGCTATGCAGGTTCCGAGTTGATTGATCTTCTTGACGAGCAGCCTGGTTAGCTCCTCGGTCGCTTCGAGGGGATCGCCGGTTACAAGCGCCTCCGCGCCCACTCGGCGTGCATTCGCCTCGAACAGGACAAGGTCCTGGCCGAAACTGACCACTATGTCGCTGGTCTTGCTACCACCCCCCTTCCCGTACTGCTGCTCTCCGAGCACCACAGCGGGCGGACGGAAGGCTTCCTGAGCGAGCTTCAGGCAGTACCGCTCGAAGACCTGACCCGTGTAGGCCGTGAAGTTCTGAACGTGGTTCGCGCGACCTTCTGATCGACTCGCGTCCTCGGTCTGTGCGACTCGCATCGCCCGGTAGTGAAAGCCCTCGCCGAGCCAGCTGAGGATCCACGGGCGGCCAAGCAAGACCAAGCCGCCGTCCGCCACTCGAAGGAACGGTGCCGACGCGAACGGCCGACACTCCCACGCATAACGCCTCCCGCTCGCCTTCAGGTCCGCGAACCCTGCTTGCAGCTCCGCCCGGCTTGCCGAGATGATCGCGAGCGCACTTTGCTCGCGGTCGTGCAGCCCCGCACGGACTAAGAGTTCCGTGACTGTGTGTCCTGGAATATGCGGGTCCTTGGTCGGGTCCCAGGCAGGCCCGACGGCGCTCAGCGCAAATCCAAGCCTCCACTGCTCCACGACGCTCACGCCGCGATGGTTGCCAGCAGGTCAACGCGCACCCCAGCGAGGGATGAGGCGCTCGGTCAGCAGCCCTTTCGGGCATGATCCCAGCGGTGACGACATGGCTGGGCGTTGACGTCGGTGGGGAACGGAAGGGCTTCGACGCGGCCCTGATCGACCGACGGCGGCTCATTGACATCAAGGGCCATTTGACTGGCGATCAGGTGCTGGGCGTCGTCGAGGCAGAGCATCCAGCTGTCGTGGCGATCGACAGCCCGTGCTGCTACGCGCCGGATGGCGAGAAGACTCGCGAATGCGAGCGGCGGGTGAACAACGAGGTCTGCGGCATCCGGTGGACGCCGGACCAAGCGCGCGCTCGCGGCAATCGCTACTACGAATGGGTCGAGCATGGCCGCCAGCTGTACGACGCGCTCGACGGGTGCACCGCGGAGGTCATTGAGGTGTTCCCCACCGCTTCATGGACACGCTGGGCAGGTCCGCGAGGCGAGGAGAGCCGGGCCCGCTGGTCTGCCAGAGCCCTCGCGGACCTAGACCTGGAATGCGTTCCGAAGCGCCTGAATCAGGACCAGCGCGACGCCATCGCGGCCGCCGTCACGGCGCGCGAGCACACCGAGGGCGCGGCGGAACGGTTGGGCGAGATCATCGTGCCCGCGGCTCGCGGCACGAGAGCAAGCATTCATCCTGCTCCGCGACTTGACCCTGCCGCACGAGTGGCCGTACGAGATGCCGCGCGTGACGCCTATCGCGCCATGGCAAGCTTCGACCGCTCAATCGAGTTTGACCCAGCAATTCGGGAGCTAGTCAAGATCCGGACTTCAATGCTCAACGGGTGCGCGTACTGCATCGAGCTGCACGCGCAAGCGGCACGCCAGCTCGGGGAGAGCGAGCAACGCCTCTATGCGCTGGCCGCTTGGCGCGAGAGCCCGCTGTTCACGCGGCGCGAGCGCGCGGCGCTTGAACTCACCGACACGATCACGCAGATCGGCAATCGCGGCGTGCCGGACGCTGTCTATCAGCGCGCCGCCAGCGAGTTCGTCCAAGAGGAGCTTGCCAATCTCATCCTCGCGATCGCAGCGATCAATGCATGGAACCGCATAGCGATCAGCAGCGGCATGGCTTTCGCGGATGCCGCGCAGTGAGCCACCAAGCTGGCCAGTGGGAAGGCCCCCTTCCTTCGCCACGCCACTCGCACACCCTCCGCCAAGGTGGGCATGCCGCGCGATCAGTTGGCCGAGGTGATCGGGTCAGCCGGCAGACGCTCTACCGCTGGCGCGAGGTAGCCGCGAAGCTACAGCCCGGCGAAACAGCCGCCGACATCGCCTCCAAGCGAACTCCCGAGGGCCACGCCCTGTACTACCACGGGTGGACCGGCAGAGCAGGAGGCGCAGCTGGTCTGACGAACCCCGCATGAGGGTTCTATGAGCATCGAGCGCATCTTCTACTGCGACTGGCGGGAGTGCGAGGCGCACACGCGCACAGTCAGCACCCGTCCGCGAATGTCATTTTTGACGATCACGGAGGATGCTGGCCGCACGCTGCACTTCTGTAGCTGGGACTGTGTACTCAAGCACGCGGCGGAGATACCGCCGGTGGAGTTGATCCGACTCAGCGACGGATAGCTACTCCGTCACTTCGTAGATCTGCGAACTCGCTGCTTGCGCTTTCACGATTTCGCAAGCGTGCTTCGCGCTTGTCAAGGGCCAACAAGAATCCCCACTGGTGGCCAGATAATTCCCCACCCCTATAGAGCCACGACCATGGGGTTGCGGCGATCTCTCACGGAGCGAAGCGCGTAGCGCGAGTGGAGTCAGAGATCGCCGCCGCCGCCGCCAAGGGGGGTCTCCGGGACATCTGCGGATCCGGATCACTGCTCTTGTCCTTCTCATGCCGGCGTGACCAGCTCGCGCGCCTCACGAAGGCGGAAGCTCTCGCCTTCAAGCGTGACCACGTGGCAGTGATGAAGGAAGCGGTCGAGGATCGCTGTCGCCGTGGCTGCGTCGGGCAGGAATTGGGTCCAGCGCTCGAAATCGACGTTGGTCGTGATCGCTACCGAGCGCTGCTCATAGGCGGCGGCGATGAAGCGGAAGAGGTGGTCTGCGGCGACGCGATCAAGCGCAGTGAAGCCAAGGTCATCGATCACGACGAAGTCGTTGCGCAGCAAGCGCTCGATCAGCTTGCCCACGGTGTTGTCCGCAAGGCCCCGGTAGAGCGCCTCGATCAGCTGGTCGGCCTGAAAGAAGCGGACCCTCTTGCCGGTGGCGATCGCGGCGCGCCCGAGACCCTGGGCGAGATGGCTCTTGCCGACGCCACTCGGGCCGGCCAGGCAGAGATTTTCCTTGCGATCAAGCCACTCCAGGCAGGCGAGGAAGTCGAACGTGGCGCGCGGCAACTCTGAAACCTTGATGTCAAAGCCCTCGAGCGTCTTCTGGGCAGGGAACCCGGCGGCCTTCAGGCGGGCGCGCTCGTTTGAGGCCTCGCGCGCTCTGATCTCCTCGCGCACGAGCGTCGCGAGCAGTTCCCCCGGCGCCCAGCGCTGGGTCTTGGCTGTCTGCAACAGATCGGGTGCGACCTCGCGCATGCCGCGCAGGCGCAGTCGGCGAAGCCCGGCCTCGAGCTCGGGATCAAGCTCGCTCATGCCCGCGCCCGGCGGTAGTCGCTCAGAGGGCGGACCGCCACCTTCGGCAGGCCCTCGAGCTTGAGCGGCGCTGCCTCTGAGACGCTCGCCGGCGCCACGCCTCCGAGCCCGTCGGCGATCGAGCTGAGATCGCCGTTTCCAAAGCGAGAGAACCTGCTCGCGCGAGACAGCGCCGCCCGCGTCTGGTCCTCTCCACGCGTGCGCGCGAGCACGAGCGCTTCATCCAAGCGCTCGTAAAGGCGGGGGGTGCCGGCCGCCGCGGCACTGCGCAGGTAGTCCTCAGCCTCTGAGCCGAGAGCCAGGAACGCGTGCTCTGAAGGCGTGCGTGGCCGCAAGGGGCGCACACCCGACGGCGCCGGCGTCGGATAGTGGGCGTCTGCGATCGACGCCTCCCCGGGCGCGAGCAGCTGATGCTGGGCGACCGGGACGCCCAGGTGCATGATCACGACGTCGCGGTCTGAGGCGGTGACCTGCACGGTCTCGCCGAGCAGGCGATGGGGCACCGAGTAGCGCGCTGAGAGAAAGCGCACCGTCGCTAGGCGATCCACCTTGCGCTCTTCACCGCAGGCCAGTGCCGGGCGCTGTGCCGGCAGCGCCCGGAATAGCGCCTGCTCGATGCCGAGGCGCTCGAGCGGTCGCGTGCGAGTCTCATAGTGGACCTCGCCGTTGACCTCCTCACACCACGCGCCGGCCGCCTGGTTTGCCTCATCAAGCGAGGAGAAGCCCTCGTAGGGGATGAGGTCTGACTTCGTGAAACGGACGAGCGCCTCGACCTTGCCTTTCGACTGCGGGTCCTGGCGCTCGGTCGTGCGCGGGGAGAAGCGATAGTGGGCCGCCAGGCGGACCAGGTCGGGGTTCAGCACCGCCGCGCCGGCCAGATGCTCGGTGGCGACCGTCTTTGGATTGTCGAACAGCACCCGCGCCGGAACGCCGCCGACCGCCTCGAAGCTGTGCGCGAGGCCGACCGCGAGCGCGCCGAAGCGCTCTGAGCAGGAGAAGCTCACCGTCCGATAGCGAGACCAGCCCAACACCGAGGAGAAGAACGACAGCTTGCGCGGACCGGCCGGGGTCGGGACGGTGCCCGCCGCGCCCCAGTCACAGAGCATCCACTCACCCGGCTCAGAGACCCATGGCCGAAAGACCCGTCCGTGGAGCGCCTGCTCTGAGCGCCACTTCGCCTTCGCCTCGGCGACCGCACGGCGCAGCGAGCGCTCAGAGCCCTGATAGCCGGCGGTGCGAATGATCCGCATCAACCGCCGCGCCGTGATCCTCCCTGCGCTCTGCTGCACGCGTTCTGAGATCAGCTCGGAGAAGTCGTCGGTCACCCGCGCTCGCGCCAACGCCGGCGCGAGCTGGCCCGCATCCCCGGCCGCCTGCACATAGCGCTTGACCGTCTTGTGATCGCAGCCCAAGAGCGAACCCACCGCGCGATAGCTCCCCAGCTCCTCATACAAGGCGATGATCTCCACCTGCGTCCTTCCGCTCTTCATGGGCGTCCTTTCGATGCTCGACGGTGCACGAGCACCGCACCGTCGAGCCCGAACCGGACGGGTGGGGAATTAAGTGGCCACCAGTGGGGAGTTTCTCGTGGCCGCGGTCACGCGCTCTCCTTCGCCGTGTAGAGCTGGGTCGAGAAGATGATCTCGTTGTTGCCGCCACGTATGCGCGCGTGGTAGTGCGTGCCGTTAGTGGTCTTCTTGGTTACGACCTCAAAATGCATATGTGCTCCGTTATTCGCTGTTGTGTGTCCCGGCCTGCCAGGGCGTGGGGGCACCGTTCGTCGAGCATGATCTCGCCGAGACCGGACGGGAAAGCATCCTCGCCGCCCGATAAGTTGCTCGCTGTTCGCTGATTCCGGGGGCGTCTCCGGCCTGCCAGCTATCTAGGGAGACGCCCCCAACCGCGAGTCCCGGGAAGATCATTCCCCTCCTTGGCGATGTGGTTCATCGCTTGCTCGAAGTGCATGCCGATCTCATGCAGCAGGACAGGAGCACCGGGCCATTCCACCGGCACTCCCGCCCCTGCCACGGCCGCGCCTCAGATTTCGCAAAGGTACGCCCTCCAAAGCGCGTGCGGGATCAACCTAGGCCGTATCCCCCACTTGGGGAGAGACGAAGCCCCAGCATCCCCCCGAATTGGACCCCAACGGTCCGACTATATCCGCCTCAAAACGCACAAAAGGCCCGTAAGTCCGGTCCCGTTGCACCATCGGGGAGACAGGATGTGAATCGGCGACCGCCGGGTCCCCAGCCCTGGTCTCTTCGTTCGACACAGCGCCGTTCTCGCTCATTCCAACGCGTCCGCGTGCCGATGAGCTGCTTGTGGCTCTACCGGCAGAAACAGGACCCCTGCTCGCTCCCGACCGGCTGTCGGTGTGGCCAATCGAGGGTGGCCGCTACGGCGTCGATGGCACCTACCAGGGTGCCACGGGCTTTGAGCGCGCCGAGGCGCAACGACGACACCTTGAGATCGCCCACCTCCAGGCCTCCGTCCGCCAGGAGTTGGCCGACGGATGGACCCTGCGCCTCGGTCCGTTGACCCACGGTGCCGCCTGGGCGGCCATTGAAGCCTTCCTTGGCCCTTCAGACGGCCGTGTGCGGTAGTCGCGGGGTAGGGAGGTTCCGTCCGGAGCGAACGGAAGGACCGACAAAAGCGGCAAAGAGACGCCGCCAGATAGCCTGCGGCGACGTCTCTTTGCGCAGGATGCTATTTGCGTTTTGCCGCGCGTTTCGTTGTGCGCTTCGTTGCTGCTTTGGCGGCTGTCTTCGGTTTCGATTTGACCGCGCTCTTTTTCACGGCTGCTTTCCGAGGCCTCGGTTTTGCCTTTACGGGCACGAATCGTCCCTCCGATTTCCGGGGCTACGACAGTAGGCTCGACTGGCCCGGCCCCTTTGGGTCGCACGTTGAACCCGGCATCATGTTGGGCCCGGCGGCGGACAGAAGGCCAAGCAGAAGGACGGCCGTTCGCTTGCGCCGGGGCCGAGGAGTGAAGGGCTCACGCATAGGCCCACCTGTGGGCCCACGCGGGACGTTCGCAACCGTGCGAGAACGTCTGGCCACGTCTGAAAACGCTCTTGACCGGCGTGATATGGGCGGCGGCTGTGGCGATGAGCACTGGATTACGAGTGAAGTGCTCTACCAGCTGAGCTACGTCGGCGCGCAGGTGATGCTAGCGCCGCTCGCTCACCTGAGCTAGGGCGAGAGCCGCCACGCAACTTCGCGGTGACCTGCGGGGTTTCCAGAGCATGGGGGCGATCGCAGGCAGGCGGATGCTGGGTGCGGCGGCGGTCTTCGGCGCGTTGCTGGCGCCCGCAGCGGCACGGGCGAACTCCACGGTGATCGCGAGCCTTAGCGCCGAGACCCCGATCTCGGCGGGCCATGGATGGCTCGTGTGGAGTGTCCGCAGCGCCGGCGGGTGGTCGCTCGAGGGCTTTCACGAAGGCCGGCTCGCGACCCTGCCCGTCGCCAGGCGGCCGCAGCCGTTCGACGCCCAGGTGGGCACCGACGCCGCCGGCGCTCCCGTCGTCACCTACTCGCGCTGCCGGGTCACGCCCGCGATGGAAGACGCCGGCCTGTACGTGAAGGGCACGGGAACACTGGCGCAGCCCAACACGGGCGCCGGCTGCCGGCTGCGGGTGCTCGAGCTGGAGAGCGGAAGGGAACGCTCACCGCCGGTGCCGGAGCCCCGCCGGGTCTCTGACACGACGCCCGCGATGTGGCGCGGAACGCTCGTCTTCGCGCGCAAGACCGCGGCCCACGGCCGCGTCTCGCAGATCATGCTCTCCCCGGCCGCTCATCCCTCGCGCTTGGTGACGCTGGCGCACGGCGCCGTTCCCGAAGGGTGCCCGCACAGGCAGGGCTGTGGCGAATTCCCGGCGGGCGGAGAAGTCCAGGCCCTGTCCATCGACGCGCAGATCGTCGCCTTCGTCTGGAAGCCGGAGGGCCCAGGCGTCGACATCGACGGAGCCTGGGAAGAGCGCGTCGACTCGCTCGCCAACCGCCGCGGTGTGCTGGCCGGGGCCCCGATCGGCGGCGAGTCCTGCACGGACGGCGAGGAAGACCCCGTCGAAGAGGAATGGCCTGCGCCGCCCGTGCTGTCGGGCTCGGCCGCCCTCTTCCCCGAGCTCGAGCGCGGGGGCTGCTACACGACCTTCACCGCGGCCCTGTTTCAGTACCGCGAAGGAAACCGCCGTCTTGGCACAGCCTCTGTGCCGATCGTCGAGCTCGCCCGCGACGGCGCGACCACCTACGGGCTCGTGGCGCAGAGGCCCACCAGCGAGCAGGACCCGGGCTGCTCGGCGACCCTCCCGTGCACGCTCGAGACCGTCACACCGCCACCCCTGCAGCCCTCGCACTACAGGCCGTCGCACCCCTTCGATCGATGAGTCCCGCCCGGCGCTCGGACCTCATGTCCCGAGCCCGTGGAACCTCCTGATCACGCGCCCGTCGGCGGAGCGCCAGATGATCGTGCCCTGTTGCAGCGGGTTGCTGCGCGGGAGCGTCACCACGACCAGGTTCCCCACCGGAGCGGTCGTGATCGTGAACGCGGGCGAGATCTTTGGGCTGTAGCCGCTCGCACGGCCGGCGGGGTAGTCGAGCGTGACCTTCGCCACGCCGTCGGGCACGACCATCGTGATCGTCGAGCTCGTGCTGGAGCCTGGCGGGCCACTGCTCGCGTCCTGCCCTCGCTCGATTTTCGCCGCGGTCGCGCCGCCGCCCCCCGTGCCGCCCATCAGCCCGTGGCCGAGGTCGACGTTCCTGGCGAGCTCCATGATGCCCTGATGTGGCGTTTCCCCGGTTCCGCAGCCTCCGACGACGCCCGGGTAGACGTAGTAGGGGCTGCCGTAGACGACACGCGCGAGGCGTATGTAGTGGACGAAGACGCCGCTGATGAACCCTCCCGCCGCGATGCCGCTGCGGGCGTCGGCGGTCGTCGCCGGCCGGCGCAGCACGCCGAGGATCGACAGCAGCGACCTGTTCGGCGCCCCCTGCAGGGCCCCGCCGTGGCCGCAGGCCGCGGGCGAGGATCGAGCGGTCTTCGACGGCAGCCGTCCCGCCGGCACCGCGGTGCTGCCGGGGTGCGATCCCCCGCCGCCGCCCGCGAATCCCAGCAGGAGCACTGCGGCGACTGCGGCGGCGATCACCGCGGCGGCCGCCACGCCGCGGTGACGGCGCTGGCGCGCCCGCGCCTCCTCGATGACGCCCGCGTCGGGTGTCTCCGTGGGCGGTGGCTTGAGGGTGACGCTCATCGGATGTCAGCACTGCGGCCGAGCAGCTCTGAGCTATTATCAATAGCACAATGCTCGACGTCAAGGTTGACCGCGATGACCCGGCCCTCCTCCACGACCAGGTCGCCGCGCAGATCCGTCGCGCGATCGCCGACGGCGAGGCACAGCCCGGCGAACGCCTCCCGCCGGCGCGCCACCTCGCCGCCGTCATGCACGTCAACACCAACACCGTCCTGCGCGCCCTGAGGCTGCTTCGCGACGAAGGCCTACTCGAACTGCGCCCCGGCCATGGGATCCGTGTCAGCGGGACTCCACAGCGCGGCGCGCTGCTCGCCAAGGCGATCGAGCTCGTGAAGCTCGGCCGCGAGAGCGGCTATGACCGCGCGGAGCTGCTGGACATCCTCAGAGACGTGCCGTAGCCGGGCATCGCCCCGCCGTCCGCGCTAGCGGCGCTCGCGCGATGCCTGCGCGCGATAGGTGCGGACCTTCGTGCGGTTGCCGCACACGGCCATCTCACACCACACGCCCGAGCGGTTCCGTGAGCGATCATAGAACGCCCAGCGGCAGTCCGGCGCGCGGCAGGCCTTGGCGCGCCGCCAGGAGCCGTCGGCGAAAGCGCTCGCGACCGGCACGAGCAGTTGCGCCAGAGCGCCGTCGCCGCCGCCCGCGCGCGGGCGCAGAGACACCGCCGCGTCGGGGTCGAAGTGGACGCCGAGCTCGCCGCGCCTGGCGGCGCGCTCGAGCTCGCGCCCGGCGCGATCGTCGCCGGGCTCGCCGTTGTTCGCGAGCATCAGCGCCCGCAGGGCCTCGCGCAGCCTGATCGCGTGCGCGTGATCGCCCTCGCTGAGCGCCTCGCCCGCCTTCAGCAGCTCTCGCTCGCGCAACCACGTGGCCAGCGTCTCCGGTCGCTCGATCGAGTCCGTGCCCTCGTCCATGTCGAGCGTGTTGACGAACTCGATCACCAGGTCGAGGGAGTGAGGAGCCTGCGGCTCGCTGTCTGTTGACACCATCGTTTTGCTATGGTAGGTTACGACACCGGCTAAACGAGTACGGAGGTTTCCATGATATCGCAACGAACCGCCGCTTCAGCAGGTCACAGTTTCCTCGTCGCCCACGAGCGCAGGGCCGCCTCGCTCAGGCCCGACGTGTTCGCCCGCATCGCCTCGCACCTGCACGCGAGCTCGCTCGAGCGGCAGCTGATCGCCGGCGTCGATCCCCTCTCCTCGCCGGCGTTGGCCGCGCGCGCAGCGACGCTCACCTCACGGCGCACGAGAACCCAGCTGGCCGCCGGGCTCGAGCGCTCGCTGCTCGCCGCGCGCGGGCATCAGCGCCGCTGGTGGGCGGTCTCACCGCACAGCCCCCTGCTCGCGAACGCCGCTGAGCTGCGCGAGCTGGCCGAGCTGCTGCGCGGTGGCGAGCCGCTCCGCGCGGCGGGGATGGCGATGCTCAAGCGCCTCTTGACCGACGGGAGCGGCCCCGCCTACCGCGGCCAGCCGCAAGCCGCCGTGCGTCTCCTGCGCGAGGCGCGCGCGGCCATGGTCGCCTGAGCTGACGCCCTGAGCGCGACCGACCGCCTAAGAGGAGCCGAGTGCCGCGAGCAGGGACTCGCCGTGCTTCTCGCAGAAGGCCGGCCCGATCCCGCGGATCTCGATCAGCTCCTCGATGCTGCGCGGGCGTCTGCGCAGCACCTCCTCGAGCACCGCGTTGGCGGCCACCGTGAACGCCGGCTTGCCCTCGGCCCGCTCCCAGCGCCATGTCCTCAGCCGCTCGAACTCCTGCTCGTCCACCGGCTCGCCCTGTTCCTGCTCATCGGCCGAGGCCCCCGCCCGCTCTGCTCCCCCAGTCACCGTGGCTCGCGCCCCCCTGACCGGTCGCGCCCTCCCCGCACGCGCCGTGGCCGCCTGCTCGAGCTCCACGTCGGGGTCGCATACGTCGCAGCAGCGCCCGCTCGGGGCCCCCTCCGCCGCGTCTCCGAAGTGGTCGAGGATCTGGCGCCTTCTGCAGGTCTCCTTGCCGGTGATGAAGCGCTCGATCGAGCGGTAGGACTCCCACCCGCGGTCCTTGGCTGCCCTGATCGCCGCATACGCCGCGCGCGGGCTGCCGCGGCCGGTGACCGTCACCAGCAGGCCGTCGCGGCCGCCCGGCTCGAGCTCGACCGCACCCGCGCGCTCGGCGATCGACAAAAGCACCCGTTCGCGCTCGGCGAGGGCTCCGTGGCCGATCACCACCACGCCCTGCTCGCTGCGGCTGCGCAGGGCCGCGACATAGGCCTTGACGTCCGCGACGCTCGTGTCGCGCTCGTTGATGAACCTGATCAGCCGCCCCAGATCCATCCTCGCCGCCAACAGCAGCGCGCGCGCCGGCTCGCCGTCGCGCCCGCCCCTGCCCGCCTCCTGGTAGTAGGCCTCGAGGCTCGTCGGCAGCGCCCAGTGCGCGACCGTCCGCACATCCGTCTTGTCCACGCCCATGCCGAATGCGTTCGTCGCCACCACGACCTCGGCGCGATCCTGCATGAACGCCTGCTGGCTGTCGCGGCGCGCCTGCGGGCTCATGCCCGCGTGGTAGGCCACCGTCTCGATCCCGCGCTGCGCGATCATCGCCGCCACCTCGTCGGTGTCCCGGCGCGTGCCGCAGTACACGATCGCCGGTCTCGAGCGCGCGTCGCTGAGGACGTGCACGAGCGCCGCGCGCTTGCGCGCGACCGCGCCCTTGCCCTCCACGCCGAACACGTCGAAGGCGAGGTTGGGGCGGTCGAAGCCGGAGCGGATCGAGACCCACTCGCGCAGGCCCAGCCGCGCCGCTATCTCCTCGGCCACCCGCGGCGTGGCCGTGGCCGTGGCCGCCATCACCGCCGGGCGCCCCAACGAGGAGATCGCATCCCCCAGGCGCAGGTAGTCGGGCCTGAAGTCGTGCCCCCACTCGGCCACGCAGTGCGCCTCGTCCACGACGAACAGCGACACCCGCCGGCGCGCCAGGGCCTCGCGGAAGGCGCCCGAGGCGAAGCGCTCGGGCGCCGCCAGCACGAGCTGGGTGTCCCCCGCCGAGATGTCCCGCAGAGCCTGCGAGTTGTGGCCCTCCTGCATCCCCGATGCCAGCATGCTCGCCCTCACGCCCGCCTGCTCGAGGCGGCGCAGCTGGTCTGACATGAGCGCGATCAGGGGGCTCACGACGACCACCAGAGGGTGGCTCGGATCGCCATCGGCCGCCAGCGCCGGCAGCTGGTAGCACAGCGACTTGCCGCCCCCGGTCGGCATCACCACGAGGCTGTCGCGCCCGTCGAGCGCCGCCTGCACCGCCTCGCGCTGCCCCGGCCTGAAGGCCTCGAGACCGAACCGCGCGAGCAGCGCCTCGGGCGCCGCCGCCGGCGCGTCCTCGCCGGCCGCCGGAGGCGTCTGCAGGGTCGTGTCCATCGCCCCCACGCTACTCACCGCCCCGGCCGGGACCGGCCGCCTTCAGTGCCCACGCGCCAGCAGCCCCAGCCCGCACGCCCGCCCGGGCCGCCCGCCGGGCGGCCCCTCATCAACGGCTCAGGGAGCCTCTTCTGCTCCACACCACGCGCGCGCCCGCGGCCGGCACGAGCGTGATCGCCCGCCGGCGGTTCCACTCGCCGTTTCGCCAGCGGCGTGTGCGCGCGGGCAGGCTCGGCTCGAGCTCTCTGAGCACCGTGCGCAGGATCAGCTTCATCTCGAGCAGCGCGAAGGAGGCGCCGATGCAGCGGCGTATCCCCCCGCCGAAGGGGATCCACGAGAAGGTCTCCGGTCCGCCCTCGAGGAAGCGCTCGGGACGGAACTCCTCGGCCTGCTCGTAGGAGCGCGGGTTGCGGTTGGTGAGATAGATCGACGGCACCACGCGCGTGCCCTTGGCCAGCCGATAGCCGCCCACCTCGAGCTCCTCTTCGAGCATCCTCGCCACAATCGGCACCACCGGTCGAACGCGCAGCGTCTCGTTGACGACCGCCGTCATGTACTCCTCCGAGCCGCCCTCGGCGAGAGCGTCGATCTCAGCCTGCAGGCGCCTCAGCTTCTCAGGATGGCGCACCAGCCGCTCGATCGCCCACGCGACCGACGTCGCCGTCGTCTCGTGCCCGGCCAAGAGCAGCGTCACGAGCTCATCGCGCAGCTCTGAGTCGGTCATCGCCTGCCCGTCCTCGTCGCGCGCCTGCATGAGCAGCGAGAGGATGTCGTTGCGCTCCGCCAGATCCTCCTGCTCGCGGCGGCGGCGTAGCTCGGAGTAGACGACCGCGTCGAGGTGGTCGAGCGCCCGCCCGAGCGCGCCCGTGGGACGCTCGACCGTCGGCCGGCGCAGCGAGAAGAGCATGATCGCCAGCGGATGCACCGGCGCGAGCAGCCCCCCGATCGCATGCCGAAGCTCCCCCATGCGCTCGGCCTCAACCCCGAACACCGCCCGCAGGATCACCTCGAGGGTGATCTTGCGCGTGCGCTCCTGCAGGCGCATCGGCTGCCCCATCGGCCAGCCGGCCATGTCCCTGCTCGTCGCCTCCACGATCACGTCCTCGTACTCGCGCATGCGCTCGCCGTGGAAGGGCGGCAGCAGGAGCTTTCGCTGGCGCATGTGCTCGGGCCCGGTCAGCGTGATCACCGAGCTCGGCCCCATCACGGGCGCGACCGGCGAGGAGCCCGCCGCCGAGGGAGCAACCTCGGGCGGCGCCGTGAACACCGTCTTGACCGCCTCGGGATCCGAGACCATCACGAGTTTCATGCCGCTCGGGGCGAACGTCAGCGTGAACGCCTCGCCCAGCCTTTCCGCACAGCGGTCCATCACCCACGTGGGCGCCAGCGCCCACGCCAGCGTCTGCACGATCGCGGGCGCCCGCGGGCCCGGCGGAAGCTCCGGCGCCGGCGTCGCGCCGAGCGCCGGCTCGCCCGTGTCGAGCCCTTGCACCGCCGCGGCGGGAGCCGTCGTCGCCATGCCCTACAACCTACCCCCTTCGGCTAGGCGATCAGGCGGGCGAGCGGGGAGCCGCCGGCGCGACGCTGGGTCTCATACTCGGTGAGGCCCTCGTCGAGCAGATCCTGCACGCGCTCGATGTCCGCCGGCGCGAGCGTGGCGCGGTGTCTGGTCAGGTATCCGATCAGCATCCGCGCCGGCACCACCCGCACGCCCTTGCGCCGCGTCAGCGGCCTGTCGACCCAGGCGCGGCTGTAGACGATCAGCGGCTCCACGCTGACGCCGGTCACGGCTTCGATGGCCTTGCGCTGGGCCTGGGCCTGGCTGAGCGTGCGCCCGTGCACGCGCCCGACCCGCACCGGCCCGGGATGGCTCTTGGTCTCGACCGTGAAGACGCCGGCCGGCCCGATCAGGATGTGGTCGACGTTGCCGTGGCCGAAGGTCGCGTCGTGGATCACGCGCCAGCCTTCCTCCGCCAGCACCTCCAACAGGCCCCCCACCTGCTCCTCGCCGGCCGCGCCGCGGTCCTGGCGCTCGACCAGCGGCAGCACGTAGCGGGAGATCACGAAGATCGTTATGAGCAGCGCGATCTCCGAGCCGAGGAAGCGCGCGTCGTGCAGCCCGAACGCGCGCCCGAGCATGGCGGTCGCCACGGCGAGCACTCCGAGCGTGACGAGCGTGCGCATGCGCAGGCGCAGAACGGTCCTGCGCGCATACTGTCCGGCCGTGCGGCCGGTCGGGTCGGCGGTGCGCATCACTCCCCTCATCGGTACATAGGGGAGCATTTCTTGAGCACGCGCGAGATCGCCCACGGCGGGGTGCAGGAGAAGCGTGGAAAGTGACCCCGACTTCTAAAGCCGCGCGGGCGCCACGTCGAAGCCAGAACTAGCCGCATCGCCCTCAGAGCACGGACGCTCCGCATGACAGACCACTCCCATCCCTCCCCCCTATCCGACGTCTGCCTGCTGTTGCGCGCCCATGCCGAGCACAGCTGGCTGAACCACGAGGTGATGCCGGTGGTGCTCGAGCTCGAACAGCGCGACTCCCTCCCCCAGGAGCAGCTGGGCGCCGCCATGGCCTACCTGGAGGTGCTGTGGATCGAGGCATCCCAGCGCGCCGCCGAGACCGAAGCCGCGCACGCCGAGCTCGATGCGATCGACGCGCGCGCAGAACGCGCCCTGTCGGGCAAGGCCCGCGGCTACCACGCCGCCGTGCAGAGCTTCCGCAGCCACCTCGCGGCTCGCGTCGCCGGACTGCTCGCGGTCCCCTGCGATGAGCATGCGCACGACCAGCAGCTGATCTGATCGCATAGCGTCCCGCGCGTGCACCCGCGCTTTGACCTGCAGTCGCACTCCACCCACTCCGACGGCGCGCTCGAGCCGGCCGAGGTCGTGCGCCGCGCCGCCGAGGCGGGCGTGGAGCTGTTGGCGCTGTCAGACCACGACACCGTCAGCGGCGTCTCCGAGGCGCTCGCCGCGGGTGAGCGCGAGGGCGTGCGCGTCGTCTCCGCGGTCGAGATCTCAGCCGTCGATGACGGCGCCGCCGGCGCCGGAGCGGCCCGCGAACTGCACATCCTCGGCTATCTCATCGACCACGCCGGCCCGCTCCTGTGCGAGCGCCTGAGCCAGTTCCTGTCAGACCGCGAGCAGCGCACGATGCGCATGGCTGCGGCGCTTGAAGAGCTGGGCCTCGAGCTCGACCAGCGCGAGCTCGCCGAGCGGCGCGCGGCCGGGGCGCCGATCGGCCGCCCGCATCTGGCCGAAGCCGTTCTCGCCGGCCCCGCCAACGCCGACCGGCTGAAGGACGAGGGCATCGATGACGTCGGCTCGCTGATCAGGGGCTATCTGATCGAGGGCCGCCCGGCCTTCCGACTGCGCCAGACCCCCACCGTCGCCGAGGCCGTCGCGGCGATCCACGAGGCCGGCGGCGTGGCGGTGTGGGCGCACCCCTTCTGGGACATCTCCGAGCCGGCCGAGGTGCTCGCGACGATCGAGCGCTTCGACGCGCTGTCGATCGACGGCGTGGAGGCCTTCTACGTGACCCACGACCGCGAGCAGACCGAGCTCCTGGTCGCGCGCTGCGCGTCGCTCGATCTGCTCAGCACCGGCTCCGCCGACTTCCACGGACCGGAGAACCGCCAGTTCTCGCGCTTCCTCGCGTTCGACACCTACGGCCTTGAGCCGAACCTCGGGCCTATCGGCTGAGCAGTGACTCGAGCCGGTAGGCGAGCGCCTCGACGGCCAGCTCCTCGGACACGTTCAGGGCCAGGCTGAGCCGCGTTTCGCCGACCAGCTCGATGCCCCTGCGCAGGGGCACGCCGTCCCCCTTCTGGGCCGTGGCGTCCTCTTCGAGCGCTGCAAGGCGATCGACGGCGTAGACGAGCTCGGGCGCGCCTTCGCAGATGCAGAGCATGTCGCGCAGCCACAGCTCGACCAGCCTCAGGGCGAGGTCGAGCGTCTGCGTGCGCACGCGCCGCTCGCCCCGCCGGCGGGCCTCGAGCCCTTCGCGCTCATAGCGTTTGCGCTCCTTGGCCGGGAGCAGCTCGAGCTCTGACGCCAGCCGCTCCTGCGCCTGCTCGCCGGCGCTGAGCCCCGCCGCCTTCGCCATCTCGAGCAGCCCCGTCCACGGGCGCTCGTCGGTCGTTCCCGCGAGCGCCGAGCGGACCAGCTGCTCGGCGAGCCCCCGCAGCGCCACGCCCTCCTCGCCCGCCAGGCGCGCCGCGAGGCGGGCGTCGCCGAGCGCGAGCTCCGCGCACGCGCGTGCGCGCTCGGGCTCGGCCGGCTCCGGCTGCTCGGCCAGCTGCTCGGCCATGCGCGCCGGCGGCTGCGGGTCGAAGCGCACCTGCTGGCAGCGCGAGGCGATCGTCGCCATCACGTCCTCGCGGCGGTCGGTCAAGAGCAGCAGGTGCACGAACGCGGGCGGCTCCTCGAGCGTCTTCAGCATGCGGTTGGCAGCCTCGTCGGTCATGGTGTCGACGGCCTCGACAACGAACACGCGCTTGGCGGACTCGAAGGGCGTGCGCGCGGCGGCGGCCACGACGGGCTCCTCGATGTCGGCCACGAGCATGTCGGCAGCGCCCGAGGGGGTGACCCAGGTGAGATCGGGGTGCGAGCCGCGCGCCACCCGCGCGGCCACCTCCTCAGGGTCGGGCGCGCCGTCGGCGAGCAGCGCCGCCGCGAAGGCGCGCGCGATCGCGCGCTTGCCGGTTCCGGCGGGGCCGTGGAAGAGGTAGGCGTGCGAGGGCTCGCCGTCCGGCGGCAGCCCGCCCGCCAGAACCGCGCGCGCGTGCGGGTGCGCGTCGATGCCCGGCAGGACGGTCACGGCGGTCATGGTAGGAGACGGTACGGTGCCGGAGTGGCTCGCGGCAGGCTGATCACGATCGAGGGACTCGACGGCGCGGGCAAGTCGACGCTCGCGGAGGCCCTCGCGGGCGAGATCGGCGAGCGGGGAATCGCTGTTGAGCTGCTGCGCGAGCCCGGCGGCGTGCCCGTGTCAGAGCGCATTCGCGAGCTCGTCAAAGATCCGCAGCTCGCGGTCGCGCCGCGGGCGGAGGCGCTGCTGTATGCGGCCGCGCGCGCCCAGCTCGTGCACGAGCGCCTCGAGCCGTTGCTCGACGCGGGCGTGCTCGTGCTGCTGGATCGCTTCGTCGACTCCTCGCTGGCCTACCAGGGAGCCGGGCGCGCTTTGGGCGTCGGCGAGGTGGCCGCGATCAACCGCTTCGCCACCGGCCCGCTCGAGCCCGACCGCACGCTGCTGCTGCGCATCGCTCCGGCGGCCGGCCGCGAGCGACAGCTCGGGCGCGCGCTCGAGCCCGATCGGCTGGAGCGCGAGGGCGATGGCTTCTTCGCGGAGGTCGCAACGGCCTATGAGGAGCTCGCGCGCTCACAGCCCGAGCGCATTCGCACGCTCGACGCCGCCCAGCCGCCGCAGCGGGTGCTCGAGCAAGCGCTCAGCGCGATCGAGGACCTGCTGCAGTACGCCGGCACCCGCGACTAGCATGGGCGCCGCCATGCTCGCCGCATCCACCCACACCACCAGCCTCTCCGACGAAGCGATCGCGGCCGCGATCTTCGCCGGGCTGCTGATCCTCGGCTGCATCGCCTGGGCGATCGTCCGCCAGCGTGCGATCGAACCCCATTGGACGATCTCACTGCGCCACGCCATGGATGAGGCGGGCTTCCGCGCGTCGGCCACCTGGGCGGAATTCAAAGACTGGATGAAACTCGGCCGCTGAGCGGTCGCCGAGACCCCTCCGAGGGTCCTCCAGAGCCGCTCGATCCAGACTTTTCAACTCTGGTTCGAGGGGCTCGGTCTTCTAAAATTGAAGGTCCTTGAAGCAGTGTTTTGGGTTGTCTTTCCGTCCGGCTCCAGCGGGATGATGCTCGGCCCCGACAACAGCTTCGAGTGCGCGTCCGCGACGCCGGCGCGGCAGAAAAGGAAAGCCGATGAACCCACCCTCACAGACAAGCACCTCCAAGGAGACCGCGCCGCTCGGCGCGCTCGAAGTCCCACGCTTCTTCAGCTCGCCGGGAGTGCATCCGTTCGACACCGTGGAGTGGGAGCTGCGCGACGCGCGCATCGGCCACGGCGACCGGGTGGCGTTTGAGCAGAAGGACGTCGAGTTCCCCGCCGATTGGTCGCAAAATGCGACGAACATCGTGGCCCAGAAGTACTTCCGCGGACAGATAGGCCACCCGGCGCGCGAGAGCTCCGTCAAGCAGATGATCGGCCGCGTCGCCGGCACCATCGCCGGCTGGGGCCGCGAGCGGGGCTACTTCGCCGACGGCGAGCACGCCGAGGCCTTCGAACACGAGCTGATCCACATCCTGCTGCACCAGATGGCCGCCTTCAACTCGCCGGTGTGGTTCAACGTCGGCTTCGAGGAGAGCCC
>CAVXHC010000015.1:0-151283 GCA_963761355.1 uncultured Solirubrobacteraceae bacterium | reverse complement strand
GGAGGGCCGCCGGCGATCGAGGGGCCGGCCGCCTTCCACACGCCTTCGCCCGGCAGCGGGTGGGCGAACAGCGGCTTGATCGGCCGCGGCCACACGGCGGCCCTGGTGTGCCGAGGCACGTTCAACCCGACCGCCGGGAGTGTCCTCGGCGCCGCTCCGCCCTTCTTCGGTGCGTTGGCGGTGTAGTAGATGTGCTCGACCTCGTCCACCAGCGAGTTGCCGAACGGCACCTCGGCTCTCACCCACTCGACGCTGCGGGCCTCGAAGCGCTCGCTCGTGGGTTTCAGCATCCAGGCCGTGTACGAGATGACCGCCCAACCCAGCAGCCCGAGGAAGGGAATGGCGATCAGCAGTCGTCGCCTTCGCCGTCTGCGCTTCCCCGCGGCCCGGAGGCGAAGCTCCCGGCGCGCGGCGATGCGGGCGAGCGGATCCGTGTCGGGCACGTTCCCGGTCGCCTCAGACAAACCGGTCACGCCCGGGCGAGTGCTGTGATCGGTCCCGCCGGCCACGTGCGCGCCTGAGGTGCCCGTGGTCCCATGGTGTTCCCGCCCCGGCACGGCCGCATCGTCCCCACTGGCGGTAAGCGCTCCATTAGCACGGGGTGAGAGCGCCTTCACACAGTGAGAGCGCCCTCATCTGTGGGTCCCGCCCGCGAGCGCCCGCCGGTCTGGACCGGCGGGCCACCAGCGTGGCGTGTCGGTCGGGGTCGTGCTGGCCGGACTGCTGGTGTCCTGGTGCGGGGCCGCGTACGCGGCCCGAACCCTCGTCAAGCAGTACAGCGGTATGAACAGCTACGTCGGCTGACACGAGGTTTGCCCGCTAGCGACGGCGGGTAACTGGCGAGCCATCGCGCGCCGTTGCCCGCACTTGCGGATGACGACGGCGGAAGGTCGCCATCGGTTACGGGTACCGCCGGTACACGTAACACAAGAGAAGCTGGAGGACGAGTGGGATGAGTGCTGCACGGATCCTGATGCGAGTGTTGCCCTCAGCGGTGATGGTGGTACTCGTGGCAACACTCGCGCCGGGTGCCGCGGTGGCCGCGAAGACGGCCCCGGCGCCCGAACCTCCCGCGGAATACCCCGAACCACCGACCGAATTCAACCCCGCGGTGGAGGCGGAGAACTTCTCGATCACCGAGCAGCGCCAGAAAATCTATGACACGCCCGAATACCAGCTGGCGCTCACCGAACAGGGCAACGCCAACACCCTCGAAGCCCTCTCCGAACAGGCGGCGGACCCGGAACGGCTCTTCACCGACGACCTCTGCTGGAACGGCGGCAACGGCTGCGCGGGGGACGTGCGCCTGTACAACTGGGAAAAGGACAACGACGGGATCGTCCGTCGCGTGCTGTTCACCTCACGCGGGGGCGCCACCCTCTCGGGCCGCATCTGGGCGACTCGCGAAGGCCCCGCCAAACGTCCGGGAGTGGTGATCACGGACGGCTCCGTGCAGGCCGACGAACAGATGTACTGGTACGCGGCGCAGGCGCTCGCAAAGGACGGCTATGTGGTGATGACCTTCGACCCGCAGGGTCAGGGACGGAGTGACACCTTGGCGCAAGCGCCCGACGAAGCCGAAGGCTTCCCCGCGCAGACCGACGGACGTCCCTTCTACGACGGCACTGAGGACGCATTGAACTTCTTCCTCTCCAGCGCCAAGCACCCTTACGAGCCGGTGCCGAGCTGCGAAACGGGAACCAGCCACGCGGCCAAGCAGGGCGAACGCGTGACCAAGGGACTGGACGCCGCCTACAACCCCCTCTGGAAGGAGCTGAACAGCAAGGAGATCGGGCTCGCCGGGCACTCCTACGGCGCCGTGGGCGTGTCCTACATCGCACAGTGGGACCCTCGCGTGAAGGCGGTGGTGGCGTGGGACAACCTCGGACCCCCGACCCCCGAAGGCGCCGAAGTGCCGGGCGGCGCCGGAGGCTCGAGCACGATCGGCGAGAAGGGCTGCCCCGCCGATCCGGCGGACCGCACCGACGTGCCCATCACCAAGCCGGGCCTTGGCATGTCGGCCGACTACGGGCTCCCGCCGACGCCGAACACCTCCCTGCCCGAACCGATCGGCAAGTCCAAGGAGTCACTCGCCTACAGCGCCGCCGGCGTGGACAGCGGCGAGATCATCATCCGCGGCGGCTCCCACCTCGACTTCAGCTTTATCCCCAACCAGGCGTTCGGAGCGTCTCTGCGGGGCCCGGACATGATCGACTGGTACACCACCGCCTGGTTCGACAAGTACCTCAAGCACGAACGAGCGGCCGACAAGCGCCTGCTCACCAACCGCTGGCGTGACGAACCGCTGGTCGCCGAAGTCGATCCCAACGAGGACCCCAACGCGTTCTCCTTCTACTACCTCTCACGCCTGGACATCCACCTCTCAAACGGCCAGAAGTGGGACTGCGAGAACCTCCGCAAAGGCTGCCCCGGGATGGTCCAGGAGGACGGCTACGTGGGCCCCTACTCCTACGCCGGGATCGACACGACGCCCGAAAAGTGACCGGCTCACGCGAGCCCGTTGGGCACCGGCACCACGAGCTCCCGCCTTCGGCCGGACAGGCCGCCAGCGGGGTCCCCTAGGACCCGGCGGCCCCCACGCCCTGCAGCTCCTGTGGGCCTCCCAGCTTGCTGTCGACCGTCTCGAGCAGCTGTCGCACGTCCACCGGCTTGGTGAGGTACGCGTCGGCGCCGAGGTTCTTGAGCTTCTCGATCTGTCCGAGCGTCGCGTCCGCGCTGACGACCACGACCGGTATCCGGGCCGTGGACGGGTCCGCCTTCAGCTGTTCGAGCACCTCCGTTCCCGAGAGACCCGGAAGGTGCAGATCCGCTCGAGCGCATCAACGCTGACGGCTGACAGAGGCCGGAGGGGTGGCCGGGCCGCCTAGCGGCACCCGGCGAGCGCGTCGGCGTAGAACGCAAGGTACTGCGGCCAGTGACTGCTCCAGTATTCATGATCGTGACCGCCCGGCCACACGTGGAACTGCACCGGTAACCCTTTCGCCTCCAGGACGTGGGCGAAGGTTGTGTCGGCCGCACGGAATGGGTCTTCGCTGCCGACGTCGAGCCACAAGCGCGCTCCCGGATAGGGGTCGGGGCTGGAGCGGGCGTCTCCGATCACGTCGTTGCGTTGGAAGTCTTCCGCACTGTCGAACGCACCTTCGGCGCTTTCGCCACCACTCATCCACAACGCGGGAGAGTCGCCACCCACTGCACAGAAACGCCCCGGGTATGACCGGGCGATGTCGTACGCACCGAAGCCCCCCATCGAAAGACCGCCGATCGCGACCCGCTGCGGGTCGGTATGCAGGCGCCGCTCGGCTTCGGGGATCGCTTCACGGGCGACGTACCGCCCCCGGTCCCCGTCCGCGCGGTCGTGCCAGTAGGAGTCTTCGCCTCCGTAGGGGAAGACGACGTCCGGAGCTCTCGAGCCGAGCCGCTTCAACGTTGCGAACAGCTGATCGGACAGGTTCGAGTCCTCGGTCTCACCCTTCCCGTGCAGGAACACGAGCAGGGGCCGGCGGGCCGACGTCCCGCCGGGTGGGATCACCGCGACCTGAGGCAGCGACTGATGCACGACTGCGCTGTCGATCGTGTAGCGCAACAACCGCGCACCGTGGGTGCTGACGCCCCCCGAGAGCTCGTTGGCGGCCGCGTAGATCGCGCAGCCGAGCCCGATCACGGCGATCAGGGCAAGCAGACGGCGGCGCCGGTAGCGCCGCCCTTCCATCCCGCGCCGCCTCCGGCTCGCTGTCATGCGGTCGCGGGGATTGCCCGGAGTCCTACGTCCGTACCCCCGCAGTTTCGAGGGCTTCTGATTCGGGCGAAGGACTCTTCGGCACCTCGACAGGGACTCCGGGAACGGCGGGGGACCACTCTCGCAGCCTACGGCCCGAAGGGCGTCGCCGTGACGCTCCCGAGCCCGACCTGAGGTGGGCTGACACTGCCCTATTAGTCTGCACGCGTGAGCGACCGGGACCGGCGACTCCCCGCGAGGAGACTGATCGACTCTACGCGCCAGGTCAACCGGCATCCACAGCTGGTGAGACTGGCGAAACAGGCGCGAGAGCGCCTCTTGGGGGATGAGCAGTTCGTCGACAGGCTCTCCACCTCCCGCGGGCGCTCTGCCGACATCGCGGCACGCCAGCTCATCGCACTCAGAAGCAGCCCGCCGGGCCTCCTGGGAGAGTTCGGGCTGGCGGCGCTACAGACATGGCAAACGCTCTCCGAGATCCAGGGTCGCGGCCGTGGGGATGTCGACGTCGCGATTCTGTTCACCGACCTCGTGGGCTTCTCGAGCTGGGCCCTCGAGTCGGGCGATGAGCCGGCGATCAAGCTGCTGCGTGCGTTCAGCGAGGCGATTGAGCCTCCGATCACCGAGCGTCGCGGGGAGGTCGTAAAGCGGCTCGGCGACGGGCTGATGGCGGTCTTCTGGGATGCCACGAGCGCGACCGAGGCCGCGTTCACCGCAGCCGAGCGGGCCTCTGAAATCGATGTCCATGGCTACGTCCCACGACTCCGCACCGGTATTCACCTCGGCCGTCCGCGCAAGATTGGAGGGGACTACTTCGGAGTCGATGTCAACATTGCCGCGCGACTTGCGGAAGCGGCGGAGCCCGGCGAGATCCTTGTCTCGGACCGCACGCTGAAGTCACTCGACGGCACCCCGCTCACGAGCACGAAACGGCGATTCGCTGCCGCGGGAGCGCCTCCGAATCTCACCGCCCACGCCGTTCACCAACCGGCGCGGCCGTGAACCGCAGGCCTGTGCGCCGGGCTTCCCGCGGCTAAGTGTGGCCGGAGGTGCGCAGCACCAACTGCGTGGTGGTGTCCCCGCCGCCGGCCGACCCGTCGATGTGACCGACCGAGCCCCTGACGACGAGAAAGCCCTTTTCGCGTAGGCCACGCCGGGTGGCCCGGTCGAGCGGCACCTCGATCCAACGAGCCTTGGCGCCCACTTCGATCACCGATCCGCGTGCTGGGGGATCCGGCAATATCGAGCTCCGGCTACGGGCCCGTGGCGGCCCAGGACCCGTGGATTTCGAACGCGCCCGCCGCTGCGGAGAACACGTACAGAGCGACGCCCGCGTCCGTGTGGAAATTGACGCCGTGCGCTCCCGCGTTGCCGTTCTCCGTCTCGTATATGCACGTGTACCCCGGGGGCGCCGTCGGGGCTGCGAAGTTCCCTGTGCAGTGAGGATCGGAGCCGCCCGCGGCGACGTAGACGACGGTCTGTGAGGGCGCCTCGTAGAGGTAGGAAATGCTGCCGGTCGCCAGGCTTCCGGTGGACGAGATGCCTCCCGAAGACACCCCCTCGACGTCGAACACGCCGACGATCGTCTTTCCGGAGGGCAACGTCGAAGGGAACGGCCCTTCCGGGCCGGTGTTGCCCGTGCTGCCCGTATTACCGGTGGGCCCCTGTGGGCCCTGGGATCCTTGGACCCCTTGCGCCCCCGGCGACCCGACTGCTCCCTTCTGCCCCTTGAACAACGCGATCGTGCCGGGAGCCACCTTGCTGGGTGTGACCGACTTGTTCTTGAGCTGCTTCGCGCCCACGCTGCCGGCCGGAAGACTGGCAGCCGCATATGCGCCGCCACCCAGAGCGATGAAGACCGCGACCGTCGCCATGACGTTCGCGTACGTCAGCCGTAGTCGGATGCAGCTCATGCAAGCCTCCTCGTGGGTATCTGACCGACCCTCCACCCCGACCGCGACGCGGAGGGCAGACAAACCGGCGGGTGAGCGGACGGGCGACCATACAGGCGGTGGTGGACGACCCGGCGACCCCGTCAGAGCGATCCGATCCGCATTTCTCGACAGAACGGAGGGGGAGGGATTCGAACCCTCGATGGAGGAAAAAACCCCCATAACGGTTTTCGAGACCTATACGGTCTCCGAGACACCCGCCTCATTTCTGGCTCTGGGAGTACGATTCTCGCTAGATGGGCGGGATGCTCACGGCGCGCGGGAATCCTAGAGGGAATGAGACCGCGCGCACCTGCTAGACCCCGGTGATGCCTACGATCACGTTCGAGACTATCGGCGGTGCCTTCCCGGCGAATGATCCCGTAGCCCGGTTCGTCACGGTCCTGGCGATGGTCAGCAACGACACGAACCGCTCGATCGACGAACTCCTCGATGTGCACGACGGCCGGCCGGACTCCGGCGCACGGCGAATGATGCTGTTTCGCCAGCAGGCCTCGTTCTTCTTTGAGGCCGCGACCTTCATCACCGAGGCGAGTGGCCGTTTCAACGAGGTACGTGACTTCATCGCCGAGCTGCCACAGGAGGCGCGCGATGAGTGCGCCCGGATCGTCGGCGGTATCGACGCCACGTCCGGGCACTATCTGGGCGACTGGCTGCGCGACCATCGCAACGTCACCTTCCACTACAGCGAGATGCACCCTGACAAGGCCGCGCACGGCAAGGAGGAGATCACGCAGGCGCTGGAGGACGCGGCCGACTTGCCGGGCACGGTCTACGTTGGAGACGAGCTCGGCGGTGTCCGTTTCTGGTTCGCGGATGAGGTCGTGGCTCAGTGGCTCCCGCCGGACGAGTCGAAACCGCCGACCATCATTGGCCTTCGGGAGTCGCTAATGGCGCTGGTGCGATTCACGCAACGGGCGTTTGCGGCATATCAGGCGCGTCGCCCTGCCGGGACCTTTAGCGAAGAGTCCTGACCGGGTCTCAGGACCGCCCTCTCGCATTCTCGCCTGGGGTCAGGACTCGGGCGCTTCCTCAGGCCGCGGCCATAGCTCGCGCAGCGACTCGACGTCGCTGCGCGAATAGCCCATGTCTCCCGAGACGGCGGCCAGAGTGGTCTCCCAGGGGCGGCGCCCGTCGTTGCGGGGCGTCAGCAGTACGCCGACGGTCGTCAGGTTCTCAAAATCCCCTGTGACGGAGACGACTTCGTGGTGACGGAGTCGGACCCAGAGTTGAAATGCCCCCTGCGTCTCCTCGTTGAGGGGCTTGTTGCAGGCGCCGTAAGCGAGGTGCGCTTGCCCCTGGTTGCCGCGCAGGCTCTTGTAGCGCCAGACGATGCTCTCATCGGTACTGGCGATCGCCTCCGCGATGGCGTCGATAAGGAACCTGCCGACGACAGCCCGGGAGCCGACCGGAAGCCGGTCGAGCTCGGAAAGGACGCGGAGCACCTGCTCCTCCGTCGCCTTCGTTAGTCGGGTTAGCGCGATGTCCTCGAGTACGCTTCTGAGCATCGCGTGAGCGTTCGCGTCGTCGGACGCCGCCGGGGCAAGCGGCAGCATCGGTGAGGAGATCAGGGGGTACCCGGGGACAACGAGACGGGGGTCAATCGCTTCATGTGGCGCCTCATGGTCGGCCTGCGCGAGCTGGTAGTAGCGAGCCGGCTCGAGACCGAGCTCGTGCGACTCGCCGGCCACGCGCAGGCAATAGCCAGCGACTGTGGACGTGGACTTCAGCTGCTCAAACAGGAACTCCCAGTCTCGACGGAGCATCACGATTGCGCCCGGCTCGCCTGTGAGCGGGACTGCGATGTCACTCGGCGGGTCGTCGTGATCGATGACGACGATCGAAATCCATTTGTAGTCACTGCCGACGATCTCAATGGACCGTCCACGAAGACTCGTCAACATTGCGGACTCCCGATCGAGTCGACGGATCGTGCCCGCGGCTTGAGACAGGCCTTGCTCGGCGTTCTTGAGTATCCACCTGCGCTCACGCTCGGGCCGCCCAGACGGGGACTCACGACGCTTGACTTGAAGGACCATCGCGGTGTCCCCGACGATCACGATGCCGTCGCCAAGCTCTCGCACGCCGCGTCCCACCTGGACGACGCTTGGCAGGTAGACGAAGTCCGGCAGCCCCCACACGGCGGCCGCCGCCTGTGTGGCCTTCTCGGCGGCATGGCCCTCACCCGGCCCCTCCCGTAGCGGTGACGCGCTTGGAATCCTCCTCAGCATCGGTCCCGCGGCGGTCTCCACCAGCAAGGTCAGCTCGGGAACAGTGTCCCACGCCGCTTGCCCAGCCTGCTCCGTGGGCGGGCCGTGGTGCAGCCTGTCGAGACAGCAGCGCTTGAGCTTCTTGCCGCTGCCGCAGGGACAGGGGTCGTTGCGGCCGATGTGATTCCCCATGCTCAGGACGGATCGGCGCGGCGTTTGAGCCTACGAATCATCCGCGGGAACGAGGCCGCTCGACTGAGAGTGGTGGCGTTCGCCGGGCGAAAGAGGGGCGTCCTGAACAGGTCGGTAAACCAGTCGTCGCTCCAAGCGTGTTCAGCCCCTTCTTCGGCGACTTTCTCGATCACAGTTCTCACGGCGACCCGCAGAATCGGGAGGACCGCTGCTGCTCGGGCAAGGGCGAGTCGCTCGCCGGTGAGCGTGCGTCCACGCGGCATCGGTCGGGTAGCCTCCGGCGGGTAGCCCAGGTTTACGAGCACGTCATCGGAACCGTGTGCCGTGATGTTTCGAATGTCTGAGGCAAGAAGCTTTGCTTCCTTGAGCTCCAGCTGGCTGTAGTGGTGGGCTAGGTCCTTCCACACGCCGTAGCGGTCCGACAACCGCCTCCAGCGGTCGCGCTGGCCTCCAGGTTCGGCACCGGTGTCGCAGATCGACTCGATCGCCGCGGCGAGATACAGGAGCTTGTCAGTCCGCTCGAGATCGGAAGGACTGCGCTCGCTGACGTAGAGAGACCAGGCGGCGCTCGCCACGGCGCGGGCCGCGAGCCTCTCGCGCGCGATCGCGAGAATCTCGAAGGGAGTCGCGAGGGCCGCCCGCTCCACAGGCAACTCATACTCCGAGTACTCAACGATGGCCCGACCTCGCTCTCGCTGCCGCTGTGGCCACTGTTCGGTCTCCTTGATCTTGTGGACGACGTCAAACGACAGATATGGGCGCGGGCCCCAATCCCCCACCGTCGGCCAGCTCATGCGCCAGTCGGGCGCCCTTGAGAGGCACCACAGCGCGAGCGCGAGGCGCGCCTTGCTGCGCGCGACACTGAGGGCGTAAGCCTCGGTTCCCGGCTCGACGAGAAAGAGGGTGGCGGTCCGCCGTGTGTCAACGGGCCAATCGGCGCGTTCTCAGGCATCCACCGTTCCCCGTGGGTGATCCGGTCGCCAAGCTCGCGATACATCTGAAACAGGCCGGGCCGCTCCTCGGAATCGGGACGACCGCCCCCGGGCTCAGTCCGGCCGAGCCCTACCCCCTCAGCAATCGTCATGTAGCCCTCAGGCGCCAGCGCGTTCGCCAGGGGGATAGCGACGAGCCACTCGTTGGCGCTGTCGGCGCGCTCTCCGAGCTCGGCGACGATCTCCTGAAAACTGAGATCTGCCTCGCTGTCTGCGACGACGGCCACGAGCTCCTCCCGCAAGGTGTGCTCGCCGAGAAACCGGTTGTACAGAGCTGGCTCGCGTCGTTTTAGCTCCGCGATCGCCTTCCAAACGACCTTCTCGCCCCTGCTGCCCAGATACGCCGTGAGCGGCAGAATCGTCCTCGGTCCCTCGCCAGGCGCCGGCGGTCGGTATCGCTCCTCCTGCGCTCGGCGAATCGCGGCAATCAGCGAACCCGCGTGAAACACCATCGCAGCGTACACACGCGCGGACTGCCCCAATTGGCAACGAAGACGCCATGGATAGTGCGCGCGGCGCCGCTATGCAGAACGATGCCTCCATTCGAGTAGGCGGGTAGGTTTCGCTGAATGGCCTCAGCGGGAGAGGAGAGCGAAGCGCCCAAAGGAGACGGGCCGGCGGAAACCGACGGTTCGACGCCCGCCTCGGTGGCCGCGCCGAACCGTCGCGTGACGACATGCACTGTCGGCATCTGCTTCCTCGCGGTGGCTGTCGGTGTGTGGCTCGTGATGCCCAGCCTGCTGCGCAGCGCCGGACTGTCCGCAACTACGGCGCGGTACGCGGCCTACGCCCTAGGCATCGCAATCCTGGGGGCCGGAGGGTTCGTCACGTATCTCGCGTGGCGGGTACTTGGAGAGCCGCAAGTCGCGCAAACCCCCAGACGTCTCCTCGGCCGGCATGAAAGCCGTCGGTGAGATCGGCGAGCCCGACGAGGTTGCGCGAAGGACGCTTCCGCTGCTCTGGGATCGCTCCAGCTGGATCATCCGAAGAGTTGAGCACATTCATTTCCGCGATCGGACGATGACGCGGAGACACGTGAGCGTCGACTACCGAATTCCGGCTGACCTTCTCGAGGTCCGGTTCGCCGGCGATCCGCTGGATCAGGAGGAGCTGGAGCTGCTCGCCGATGGGAGTGAAGGCGGTGGACAAGCGTCCGCGACTCGCCGCTTTATCCCGATATCCGTGCTGCGGTCGTGGCCGCCAGTGCTCAACTTGGATCTGCGTGACGCATTAGGTCATCCAATGCCGCTCCTGTCCAAGGCGACGACAAACGCGCTCGATGGGCGTGTTCTACTGGCGGTCGCGGAGGACGCAGTCGGGCCGTATGTCGACGACCTTCGTGAGGAATTGCTACGCCTGGTCCACGACGATGGAGTCGTCGCACAGCTCGCGCTCGTGGTCGTCACGGAAGGCCTAAGAAGCCCTTTCAAAATGAGGCGAGGCGTCGCCAGCAGAGGATTGAGCAGGCGAGTGTCAGGAATGCGGTGTGCATGTCGGGGTCACGCTCGTAGCGAATTCGCAGACGTCGGAAGTTGTGCAGGTGCGCAAAGCCGCGCTCGACGACCCAGCGCTCGCGGCCCAGGCCGGAGCCGTGCTCTGTTCCGCGTCGGGCGATCACGGGTGTGATCCCGAGCGCTCGCAGCAGGCGGCGGTGCTTGTCGTGGTCATAGCCACGGTCGGCGAGTAGCCGGTCGGGCTTCTGGCGCGGCCGTCCGACCTTGCCGGTAACCGGCCGGCTGTGGAGGTCTTCGATCAGCGGCAACAGCTGGGTGACGTCGTTGCGGTGCCCGCCGGTCAGGCTGATCGCTAACGGGATGCCACTGGCATCGACGAGCAGATGGTGCTTTGAGCCCGTGCGGGCACGGTCAACCGGGGATGGCCCGGTCAGGAGCCCCCCAAAAGGGCGCGGATATGGCTGGCGTCTACCGAGGCGCGCGACCAGTCGATCTTCCCGGCGGCATTCAGCTTGACCAGGAGCTTCTGGTGCAGCGCGTCCCACACCCCGGCCTTCTGCCAGGTGCGCAGCCGCCGCCAGCACGTCACCCCCGAGCCATAGCCGTACTCGCGTGGCAGGTCCTCCCAGGCGATCCCGGTGTGCAGCACGTGCAGGATCCCGTTGAGCGCCAGCCGATCATCGATCGCCTTGCGACCTGGATAGCGACGCCGACGCTCACGCACGGGGATCAACGGCTGGACCTCTGCCCACAGCTCGTCACTGATCTCAAATCGAGAGGGCACCTCCACGACCTCCAATCCTCGGGGACATAACCCCGGGATTCAAGACCGCACCCCGCAACCCTTCATTTTGAAAGACCTTCTAAGCCAGATTGTGGAGGACGTGCCCGATATCGACGCCGAGAAGGTTGAGCGCCTTGTGGACTTGGCTCGTCTGCTTGTTCATAGCACGCTGCTGTGGGTGGCCGTAGACCAGCCGGAGGGCACACGACAAATCATCAAGCTCGCTTACGACGAGCCTGTCCGACGGGGCCTCTCGGTGCCGCGTGCGATCCTCAGCTCGCTTGGGCTAAGGACGCACGTCGTCGGCTTCGAGGTCGGCCAGGCGGGGGACGCAGGAAGCTACCACCTAGAGATAGATGTCCCTTTCCCTTTGGAGGTGCTCGATGGAGTCCTCACCATCACCTCCGACGCACCGCCGATGAAACGCAGGACGCGCTGGAGGCACCTGTGGTCGGAGATGATTCTAAGTCTCGAGTATCAGTTAGCCCTAGCCGTGAATCGCAACCCGCCGCACTATCCGCTGATAGACCGGACGAACTTTCGACAGCTGTTCACGCGTCGAGTTCACTTCTATGCGAGCGGCCAGCGCTCACGTCCAGCTCTCGCGATGATCCGACTCACTCCTGAGCGGCGTGGTGTTCCGCTCGCGGGAGCCGTGACCGGCGTCTTGGTCGCCGTGACGCTTACGGCCTTCAACCACGTTGCCACTCAGATCTACCAGCACCGCAGCGGATCCGGACTCGCGAGCGCGACCGTCGGATTTCTTCTGCTCGCTCCTGGGTTGATCTCGTTTGTACTTACGCGGCCGAGCGACCATCCTTTCGCGACGAGATTGCTCAGCGGCATCCGACTGCTGACGATCAGCAGCGTCCTCGTATCTGTCGCGGCGGCGGCGACGCTGATTGACGCAATCGCCCAAGGCAGCGATCAGCCACTCTTAACGACGCTCCCGAAATTGCGCGACGTCGCGTGTCTCTTGGCCGTGATTCTGATGGCTGGCCTAGCGTTGCCGCGGCGACACCGCGCGCGCCGCGGCGACTGAGCGACCTAGGCGCGAGCTAACGTCGCTGGACGGCACCCGGCACAGTCGCCCCGGCGCGTACATCGACGGGCGGCACGTCGGGGGATGCGACGGGCGCCGGAGGGTTCCCCCGGTCGCGGATCCGACGCTTGACAGCCTTGATTTGCTGCATCAAAGCCGGGTCACGGGGATTGAGTGGCTGCTCGGCGGCGCCGACAAACCAGTTCGGCTTTGGGAGGCGTTGCGCGGCGATCAGTTCTCGCTGGGGGCGCGGGACCAAGCGCTTGTATCTAGCGAACATGAGATTGGCTCCTTAGCACATAGTTCGGGAGAGATTCGTCCGGGGCTGAACCTCGCTATACGGATAGTCCGTCCGCTTGTTGTGCCAGCGGCCGGATGTTAGCGGCGCGGGTCCGAACCCGTGACCCCGCCGGACGAACTGCCGCGCTACGTCCAGGGAATTTCGCGCGGCCAACGAGGCGCTCCAGATACCGGCTGCCAGCGCTAGATGTGGGGCTAGTTTCCATTTGGAAACTAGAGAGTAGCCTTCCACTCCGATGGAGCAACAACTGCGAGCCCTGGGATCGGGCTTTGGGGCCTCGGTCGCTGAAGCGCTCGCGTTAGCCGACGGCCCGATGCGCTGGAAGGAGCTGCACCAAGCCGTAGGTACCGACCGAGGATCCCGGGGCACCTTGACGAAGACGCTCACGCGGATGTCTGAGGCCGGCCTCGTTGAGAAACAGCGTGACCGCTATCGACTGGTGCACGCAGGACACACCGGTGCCGTGCTACGCGCTGCCGCGGAGCTGCACCAAGCAATCGCCGCCACGCAAGCACGGACCGCCACCGAACGGGCTAGCCGGCTGCGTGATGCCTTCAGTGGCTAGGCACGCGCCCCAACGCCTAAGAAGCCCTTTCAAAATGAGGCGAGGCGTCGCCAGCAGAGGATTGAGCAGGCGAGTGTCAGGAATGCGGTGTGCATGTCGGGGTCACGCTCGTAGCGAATTCGCAGACGTCGGAAGTTGTGCAGGTGCGCAAAGCCGCGCTCGACGACCCAGCGCTCGCGGCCCAGGCCGGAGCCGTGCTCTGTTCCGCGTCGGGCGATCACGGGTGTGATCCCGAGCGCTCGCAGCAGGCGGCGGTGCTTGTCGTGGTCATAGCCACGGTCGGCGAGTAGCCGGTCGGGCTTCTGGCGCGGCCGTCCGACCTTGCCGGTAACCGGCCGGCTGTGGAGGTCTTCGATCAGCGGCAACAGCTGGGTGACGTCGTTGCGGTGCCCGCCGGTCAGGCTGATCGCTAACGGGATGCCACTGGCATCGACGAGCAGATGGTGCTTTGAGCCCGTGCGGGCACGGTCAACCGGGGATGGCCCGGTCAGGAGCCCCCCAAAAGGGCGCGGATATGGCTGGCGTCTACCGAGGCGCGCGACCAGTCGATCTTCCCGGCGGCATTCAGCTTGACCAGGAGCTTCTGGTGCAGCGCGTCCCACACCCCGGCCTTCTGCCAGGTGCGCAGCCGCCGCCAGCACGTCACCCCCGAGCCATAGCCGTACTCGCGTGGCAGGTCCTCCCAGGCGATCCCGGTGTGCAGCACGTGCAGGATCCCGTTGAGCGCCAGCCGATCATCGATCGCCTTGCGACCTGGATAGCGACGCCGACGCTCACGCACGGGGATCAACGGCTGGACCTCTGCCCACAGCTCGTCACTGATCTCAAATCGAGAGGGCACCTCCACGACCTCCAATCCTCGGGGACATAACCCCGGGATTCAAGACCGCACCCCGCAACCCTTCATTTTGAAAGACCTTCTAAGCGGTCGACCGAGTTCGCCGCGTGCTCGACCTCGGAGCGATGTCGAGGTGCTGGCGAGCCCTGAGCGGAGGTTGGCCGACCTCCGCTCAGGGACTTCTGGCACGCGGCCCCGCCGGTTTTGGACGCCAGCGGTTGGCGCGTCATTCTTTGTTGCCTGCAAGCCGTGTTTGCTCCTTGATCACGTCGCCCGCCCGGGCTTGGTATCGATGACCGCTCTTGATGATCTGGTGGCGATCGGCCCAACGCCGCAGTGCCTGACGAATCGTGCTCACGTCAGCCTGCACGTTGAAATCTGCGAGCACCTCTTGAATATCGCCGGGCGATAGCGCCTCCCCTTGCGCCTGCCGAACGATCGCGAGAACGTTTTCGGAGAGGTTCTGCTCTCGCAGTATTGGCGCTCTCGCGGCGAGAGCCTCGACTCCCTCTCGGGCGCCGGCGGGACCTGTCTGCGCGAACTGGAGCATGCGGAGGGCCTGCGCCAATAGCTGTTCCTGCATTTCGAGCCGAACCTTTTCGGCTCGTACGTCCTCTAGCTCAGCTTCGAGGTCGGCTGGTTCCATCGCGACCAGCTCCGCAAGGATTCGACGTGGGGGAACCATTGAGTGCTAGTGTAGCGTCACTGGCGCATCAGTTCAAGTCAGCCGCCTGGCGATGGGAAGCCCGCCGTTAGGTGTTGCACGCCAGAGCTTTCTGAGAGCACGGCGCCCCAGCGCGCGCAGGGAAGCGTGCCGGCGGCGAAGGTTGTAAGCGACGGACGCCAGGCCGGAACATCGCAACTCACTTAACGACGGTGTGATCGTCACTGCGCGAGATACAATGTTGCGATGGTCGCTGGACTCTCAGGCGCGAATCGGGCGTTCCTTGCTCGGCTGAACCGTGAGCTACCGGGGCCGTTTTCGGTCGCGGACGCCGCGGCCGCTGGCGGGATTGGCCACGAGCGAGCTGCTCGCCTGCTGCGAGACCTAACCAAAGGAGGCTGGCTGGTAAGGCTGCAGCGCGGCCTGTACGCGACCGTGCCGCTGGAGGCCGAGGACCCTCTCACGTGGAGCGCAGACCCGTGGGCGGTCGCCAATGCGGTTCTGGCGCCCGGTTACGTCGGGGGCTGGACGGCGCTGCACCACTGGGATCTAACCGACCAGATCTTCTCTACCACGGTGTTCATCACCGCTCGACCGGTGCCCGCACGCAAACGCAAGATCGGAGCCGCGCAGTTCGAGCTTCGCCATCGGCCGCGGTCGGCACTGTTCGGCACTCGGAACATCTGGCGCGAAGGGGCGCCCGTGCCGGTGTCCGATCGAGAGCGGACCTTGGTCGACTGCCTTGACGACCCGCTTCTGGGCGGTGGACTCAGGCATACAGCGGAGGCCCTCACGATCTACAGTTCCGACGAGGAAGCAGCCTGGCCGCGCATGCTCGAGTACGGCGATCGGCTAGGCAACCTCACGGTCTTTAAGCGGCTTGGATACCTCTTGGAGACCCTCGAACTCGCGGGCGACGCGGTTCTCGAGGAATGCCATCGTCGTATCAGCGGAAGCGTCGGGAGATTGGATCCCGCACGTCCGCCGGGCGGCCCTACCAGTAAGCGCTGGGGACTTCAGGTCAACGTCAGGATCGAGCTGTGATCTCGCGCGCCGCGATCGAAGCGCGCGCATCGGAGTGGGGCCTGACGGCGGAGGTCGTCGAGAAGGACTACGTGCTGGGGTGGCTGCTCTGGGGGATCGGCTCAGAGCCAGCTCTGCGAGACCACTGGATCTTCAAGGGCGGTACGTGCCTGAAGAAGTGCTTCATCGAGACCTACCGCTTCTCAGAGGACCTGGACTTCACGATCCTCCCGGACGGCCCTATGGAGCCCGAGGACCTCCTCCCCGTGCTGGCGGAGATGGTCGACCGCGTAGAGCAGGAGACAGGGATCACGCTGACGAGCCGGACCCCGGTCGTGAAATTACGCCCTAACGGGCACTCCGCCGAAGGGCGTCTCTACTACCGAGGGCCGCGCGGTACGCCCGGGGAGGCGCGCGTCAAGCTCGACCTCACCTATGACGAGGTGGTCGTCGAAGACACGGTCCGTCGTGAGATCGCCCACGCCTACGAAGACGCCCTGCCAGGCGACCGCAGTGTGCGTTGCTACGCGTTCGTCGAGGTCTTTGCCGAGAAGCTTCGTGCGCTCGGACAGCGCACCAGGCCACGGGACCTCTACGACGTCGTGAACCTCTATCGGCACGCCGAACTCCGTGACGCACGCGCGGCGGTTACGTCCGTCCTTGAGCGCAAGTGCGAGTACAAGAAGGTCGCGATCCCCACCCGGGAGTCCGTCGCGACCGCCGAGAAGCTCAGCGACCTAGCCCGCATTCGTCAGTAGTGGTGTTGCGGGAGGGCTGAAACGTCCGCCTGGGCGGGGAGGATTGCGGTTGTCGAAGCTGCAATCCACCCGCTCAGGAGGTTCACCTTGAAGGTGATGGGAAATGCGACGTTCGGAACGCTAGATGTGGTTGCGGACGGCACGGGTTTGTCGTCTCGCGCGGGGACTGTGCTGCTGGCGTTGACGGCGCAGCGGCTTGGGCTGACGGACGGCTTGAGCGCCGCATTGGCGGGCACTCGTGAGCGGCGCTCCGCGCACGATCCGGGCCGGGTTCTTTGTGATCTGGCGGTGATGGCCGCTGACGGCGGGCGTTGCGTCTCGGATCTGGCGGCGCTCGCGGGGCAGCCCGCGCTGTTCGGGAATCTCGCCTCGGTGCCTACAGCCAGGCGGGTGCTTCTCTCGATCGGGCAGGCCGAGATCGACCGGGTCCGCCAGGTCCGTGCGCTCGCGCGTGCCCGGGCGTGGGAAGCGGGTGGCGCGCCTGAGCGGGTGGTCCTTGACTTCGACGCGACACCCATCAGTGTGCATTCCGAGAAGGAGCTGGCGGCCGGGCATTACAAGGGCGGCTTCGGCTTCAATCCGCTGCTGGTGTCCTGCGGACGGGAGGTGCTCGCTGGAGTGCTGCGGCCCGGGAACGCCGGCGCGAACAACGCAGAGGATCATCTGAAGCTGCTGGAGCTCGCACTGGAGCAGCTGCCGCAGAGTGCCCTTGATGGGGAGATTCTCGCGCGCTCGGACTCAGCCGGGGCGAGCCATGATTTCGCGTCTGGATGTCGGGAGACCCGGATCCGTTTCTCGCTGGGCTATGCGATCAACGCGACCGTGCGCGAGCAGATCCTCACGCTGGGGCAGGCGGCATGGGTGCCCGCCGTCAACCAGGACGGGCAGCCGCGCGAGGGGGCCTGGGTCACCGAGCTCACCGGCCAGATCGACCTGGCCGGCTGGCCTGAGGGAACCAGGCTGATCTGCAGACGCGAGCGTCCCCACCCCGGCGCACAGCTCACATTTACCGACGTGGACGGGCACCGCTTTCAGTGCTTCATCACCGACCAGCCCGGCCCGGACATCGCGGCGCTCGAGGCTGTCCACCGCCAGCACGCCGAAGTCGAGGACCGCGTCAAGACGCTCAAGGCAACCGGCGCCGGGCACCTCCCGTTCCAGTCCTTCCAGGCGAACGCCGCGTGGTTCGAGCTTGCGATGCTCGCCCACGACATCCTCGTCTGGACACAGCAGCTACTGCTCGACGGCGAGCACGCCACCAGCGAACCAAAGCGGCTGCGCTACCGCATCCTGCACGTCGCCGGGCAGATCACCCGGCACGCCCGCCGCACGACGTTGCACCTCCCAGCCGACTGGCCGTGGGCGGCCGCGATCCTCACAGCATTCCAGCGCCTGCAAGCGCTCCCGGCCTACGGCTAAACACCGAGCCCGCCCTCAACACAACAGCACAGCACAGCCCGGAGATCCCCCGACCACCGCTACCCGAAAGGGGTGCATTTTCGACCGGCGAGGTCACCTTTTCGACCGCCGCCGACAACCCCGCACCACGCACCGACCCGATCCGCCCCCAGCTCGCCCCACCACAAGCGCTCTCACCCGACACCCGCTCGCGCCTCACCTTGCTGACGAATCGAGGCTAGAGGCCGATTGGCACGCCATGCTCGCTCATCAGCTACCGGTGCTGCCGCCGATTCAGGAGTTCACAAGCGCACTGGAGGGCGTATTTGCTTGGCTTGAGGGCGACGAGCCCGTACGTCTTCAGCCTGCACCTGCGCTACGTCAACGGCTGCAGCCCGGCTGGGTCGCCCCGCCGACGATGCAACGGTGGCCCGGCGGGGCGCCACTCGAGCAGATCCGCTTCGCCGGCGCCAACCACCTGCTCGTCGATCTCGCCTACCAAGGATCGACCCGCGTGATCGAGCCATACGCGCTGCGCCGCTCGCAAGCAGGCGACCTCCTGATCTACGCGATCAGGGTCGACTCGGGCGAAGTCCGCTCCTACCGGGTCGATCGCATCGAAGGAGTACGGGTTCTGGACAGGCCGTTCCGTCCTCGCTACGCGTCAGAACTCTCGAGCGCCCTCCCGGTCAGGACGGGCTTGCGGCGAGGTTTCCGGTGAGGACCTGGAAATCCTGGGTGCGCTCGTCCCCGGGAGGAGTCCCGTCGGACGGTGCGGTTGACGACGATGTCTCGGCCTCAAGCCACGCCTCGAGCTGGGCTCTCGCGGTCTCGATGGCGCCGGGCAGGACATGCGTGTAGCGAGCCAACGTGATCTCGGCGGCGCCGGGTTGACGCTCGGGGATTGCGTGTCCCATCAGTACTGACGCGACCTTGGGCGAGACCCCAGCCGCGTCGAGCCACGTCGCCGCAGTGTGTCGACACTCGTGCAGGCCGATTGGCTGGAGCCCCCGGGCCTCCCAAGCCGTCTTCGCTCGAAGCGCCAAGCCACCTGTGTGAAGCAGACCACCCTCGTGACCACTGCGACGCGGAGGGCAGACAAGACTGTCCTTGCAGGGCGCGTCAGCCCAACGACCACTGAGCATCGCCATAAGCGGCTTGACCGCTGGCACCACGCGCTGAGCGGAGACTGACTTTCGCGCGCCGTCCTCGATGCCCCACTCGATCAGCCCCCGCTCGAGGTCGACATCGCGCCAGCGCAGGTACTGAATCTGTGCTCGTCGCCCCATCGCGTAGCCCGCTAGTGCGTACGGCACGGCATCCGCGACGTCGAGTGCCGCGAGAAGCGCCGCAAATTCACGCGGCGTGGCAACCCGATCCCGCCGCTTGGCATTCATCGCCGGCAGGCGCACGCTCGCGGCAGGGTCGTGGCCGACGAGATCACGATCCTGGGCCCACCGGTACAGAGACCGGATCGCGTTCACGATCGAACGGACGCGGCTACCACTCAACCGGGGTGCCAGGTCGTCGACCAGCTGCTGGATGTCGCCTCGCTGGATGTCACCCAGACGCCGGGATCCGAGCTTTGGCACGACGTGCTTGCCGAGGCACTCATCGATGTCCTCCCACGCGGACCGCTTGTAGACGCGGCCGAACTTGTTCAGGGCGCGACCCTCCCGTGCAGCGTCGATGAACCTGACTCGCGCGTCGCGCAAGCGCTCCGGAGATCTCCGTGCGACCTGTCCGCTGGCTAGAGCGGCGAGCAGGGCCTGGCGTGCACTCCGGGCTGCCGCAGTCGTCGTGTGGCGCTTGGTCGACACATACCGGTGGCGCACGCGGTCATAAACCTTGCCGTAATAGGACGGACGGCAGTCGCAGAGCTTCGCGACGTCACGTAGATGGGGCTTAGGCGGCAGCCGATCGACCCCGCACCCCTTCTGGTGGCGTGCGAACACGCCCTGCCAACGAGTGCGTGTGTCACGACCAGCCACGGCTAGAACCCCCGGCCAGCGATGCGCTCGAAGCGTCGTACGAGTCGGTTTGATCCGCATCTCACGCTTGTGATGTCCGCAAGACGGCTCAAGCGGCCAGGAATTCTCCAAACGCTCGCCCACGCCCCGCGCGGGCGAGCCGTCAGCAACCGACACTCGCGGCGAACCAGCTCAGCTCCAACAACGGTCATTTCCTTCTCCAATCGACTCGACTGGCCGGCGGGCTGCCGGACCCGACCCCCGCGCACGCGTAGCGTGCGACCCTGGGAGGGCTGGCAGCACAGCCGAGCAACACGGCATGGCAACGCACTCGCCGCTGCTGCAATCCCCCACCGAGGGAATGCAGAAGGGAATGAACTACGAAGAAAACACGCTGCCCGAGATCGCAGGGGACCTCGGAAGACGCCGATGACCTACCTCAAGAGTCCTGCAAAATCCGGCCTGGGACGGGAAAGTCGCGCCGCAACAGACAGACTCGAGCTCGTAGGCGCAAGCGGCGACGCCACGGTCTAAGGAACTTAAACTCGCCAGACTGGCTGCTGGACGACGGAAGGCCCAGAAGGCCCCAAAACATGGGCCTCCGAGCCAAACGGAGGGGGAGGGATTCGAACCCTCGATGGAGGAAAAAACCCCCATAACGGTTTTCGAGACCGGCACATTCGATGATCGAGGGGCACCATATTTGGCTCTGGGACTGCGATTGTGGCTAGCGGGGCGGCACACGGCGGCGCCGGGGGAATGGCTGGGGGAATGAACCTCTGGGCCGTTTGTCCGAGAGGGCGCGTGCTGGGACTCGGACGCCGGCGGCGCAATTAGCCCGTCGTAGCTGTCGCGGAGAGTTGTGCTGCAAGCCACATGTCAAGCTGCGACCTAGCAGTCTCGATGGAGTCTGGCATGACGTGCGTGTAGCGGGCGAGCGTGATCTGCGCCGCTCCCGGCTGGTGCTCAGGCGTTGCGTGCCCCATGAGGACGGAGGCGACCTTCGGCGAGACGCCTGCCGCGTCGAGCCACGTTGCTGCGGTGTGGCGACACTCGTGCAGACCAATCGGCTCAAGCTTTTTCTTACCCCAGGCGTCCGCCGCTCGCGCCGACAGCCCGCCCGTGTGCAGCAAGCAAGTCGCGTTAGTGCGGCGTGGCGGGCAGACGAGCCGATCACCGGATGGTCGACCCTGCCTGATCCATGCGCGCTTGAGCAGCGCGAGCAACGGTTTGACCGTCGGCACAACACGTTGGGCGGCGCGGGACTTTCGGGCCTCGTGATCGATGCCCCACTCGATCACTCCGACGCGCAGATCGACATCGCGCCAACGCAGGCGCTGGATCTGTGCACGCCGGCCCATCGCGTACCCCGCGAGGGCATACGGAACAGCGTCGTCGATTTCAAGCGCGGCGAGCAGTGCCTGAAATTCGCGAGGAGTAGCGATGCGGTCACGCGCCGTAGCGTTCATCGCAGGGAGCCGCACCCGTGCCGCCGGGTCGTGCGCGACGAGTTCCCGGTCCTGGGCCCACCTGTACAAGGAGCGGATCGCGTTGACGATCGAGCGGACACGACTTCCGCTCATCTTCGGCGTGAGGTCATCGACGAGCCGCTGGACATCTGAGCGTCGAATGTCATCGAGGCGGCGCGGTCCCAGCGTTGGCATCACGTGCTTGTTCAGGCACTCGTCGAGGTCCTCCCACGCTGACTGCTTGTACCGACGGCCGTGCTTGTTCAGGGCCCGGCCCTCCTTGACGGCGGCTATGAACCTCGTATGAGCCTCCCGAAGACGCTCTGGGGCGTCTTGAGCCAGCTCGCCCTTCTCGAGCCTGTCGACGAGGTCCTTGCGAGCGCCTCTCGCTGCCGCGATCGTTGCGAAGCGCTTCGTGGACACGTAACGGCGCTTCGTGCGGTCATACACCTTGCCGTAGTAGGACGGCCTGCAGGCACAAGCCCGGCCTATGGCGGTCAAGGCTGCCTTGCCCGGCAACTCCTCCACCGCGCATCCCTGGCGGTGGCGGGCAAAGACTCCCTGCCACCGCGTCCGAGTATCACGTCCGGGCATTGCTACTCGCCGGAGATCATGCAGCACGGCCGTTGATCGTCGCTTCGTCCTCCGCCCAGCGTTCGAGATCCCGCAGTGGGTAGAGCGTCAATTGTCCGCTGCGCACGCACCGCAGCTGCGGCTGGACGTGGCGCTCGAAATGGCGCACGCTCATCCCGAGCGAGCCGGCCGCCTCTCGCTTGCTCAAGAGCAGGCGCGGCTGCGAGCGCTGTCCTTCCATGTGTTTGGTGACCGCGAGAGGCCAAAAACGGCCGGCGGACAGCCGTCTGGGGCGGCGTACCCGACGAGCGAACGAAGTCGTCTCGTGCGCAGTGAATGTCTGCCACATCACATGCGGATGTCATCTGTTCCTCCACCGTTTTGACCAGCCCGGTGCGTGGTCGGCCCCGACCCAACGAACGCGGAGCGTGCGACGATGGGAGGGCCGACCACGCCGCCGGGTAAACGATTCGCCACTGGTCCCGGCTGACTCCTCAAGCCGCACGCAACCCAGCAATCAGCGCCGAGCGGCCCTTGGGAAGATCGTATGTCTCGAGTCGCTTATGAACCTGCCATCCATTCAGGGGGTGGCGCCCCCGGCTTCCACGCCTTGCTCACGCCGCCGCCCTGCCGGCGAAGCGCCTCGGCGTAGTCCGCCAGCTGGCGATGGAAGGCCAACTCTTCCCGCGGATTCTCCCCGGCGTCGTCAATTTCCCCGCGCCAGACGGCCAGCGCGCAGAAGATCTCGGTATGCACCTCATCCCTCCACCACCCGTCTTTCAACGCTTCGAGCAGGCGCGGGTAGCGACCATGCAGCGCGACGATCGCACCCCACATCTGACGGCGCCAGCTCGGGTCGCCGCCATAGGGCTCAAACCAGCGCGGACGCTCAGCGTCTTTAGCGGCGATCAGAGTCTCGGCGCGGGCGGAGCGGCCGAACCTTCCCATCCCTCGCCGCCTGCGAGATACCAACTCGCACGAACTGCCCGGCCACCGTCGACGGGGGTTCACCGGTTCCCACGGCGAGCTCGTACAGCTGCGTCGCGAATGGGTCGGACAGCACGATCTGAAAGCGGCGACTCACCGCATCCCGCCGGGAACATGTCGCCGATCCTCGACGGCAGAGACGCCGCGACCGATCTCGCCGAGCGGGAGGCGATCAGGCGTGAGGTCATGGCCCAGATTCGGATCGGCCGCCGGATCGGGTAGCTCACGATGCTCGAGCGAGGGCGTCTGGCGGCGGCTGCGGCGCATGTTCTCCGCGAAGCGCTCGATGCGGTCAGCATCATGCCCCTCTGCTCCAAGCTCCTCGCGGTTGACGTACCAGTCTGTTCCCTCACGCGCACGCGAGGCCTCCACGTACGCCGGCTCCTTGCTCGTCTGCCAGCCACCGGTCACGACCAGCGTGCGCGTCACCGTCGCCCCCTGCGCGCGGTGGATGTGCTGCGCGTAACCCAGGCGAACGCGCGAGAGGTCCTCGCCCACCAGCGTACGGCGCTGACCGGTGGCGTCGAACTCGATCAGCACCTCCCCTGCGTCGCTGACGTCCAACACCGCGCCGAGGCTTCCGTTCTCGATGCGCTGCTGGCCGGGCTCATAATGCTGGTCGATCATCGCAATCCTGTCACCTGCACGAATGCCGTAGTGCATGCCCGGCACGTCCACCTCCCGGCTCGCCGAGCTCGCCACGCTCGGCGCGGTAGTGCTGGGCACGGGCGTTCAGGCGCGCGATCTCCTTGTTCGACGCGTCAGAGATCAACGCG
This sequence comes from uncultured Solirubrobacteraceae bacterium, assembly GCA_963761355.1. GTDB lineage: Bacteria > Actinomycetota > Thermoleophilia > Solirubrobacterales > Solirubrobacteraceae > Palsa-744. The sequence continues at coordinate 127,581 of CAVXHC010000015.1, read as the reverse complement.
ACCTCGCTGATCGGATGCGTCTCGGTCAGGCGCGCCCAGTCGCTTTACCGCGTGCTCGACCGCCTGGTCACGAGAGTCGGAGACATGCAGGCGCCCGTTGGCGAGGTAGTGGGCGATCGCCTTATCGGTGCGCCCAGCGCGCAGATCGGCCCACGCGCGCCGCTCGCCCGGGTCGTGCGTGCGGTGCACGCTCGAGAGCTCCGCGCACGGCGCGACCTTCGCCAGGCGGTCGAACATGCCGCCGGCGCCGATCGAGGGCAGCTGCGCGCCGTCGCCGATCGCGACGAGCTTCGCGCCCGTCCGCGCCACCACCTCGGTCAGCCGGTCAAGCCGCGCAGTGTCCGCCATGCCCGCCTCGTCGAAGTAGATCGCTCGTGCGCTCGCCGACCTCCACACGCCCCGCATCCACGCGCGCGATCAGCGCGTCCAGAGTCAACGTGCGATCGAGCAGCGCCGGGCTATCGCGGCCGAGACGCTGAGCGGTCGACCCGGACACCGCAATCCCCAGCGTCTCATGGCCCGAGAGCTGCTCAGCGCGAGCGGCGGCGTCTATCACAACACCCTTGCCTGTACCGGCCGGCCCGATCAGGACAGCGGCCCGCTCGGGGCCGGTGATCACTCGAAGCGCGTGCTCCTGCTCCTCGTTCAAACGTGCTCCGATGCGCTCAGCCACCTGGTCGCTCGCCGCCGCCCGCGTCCTCTCCCCCACGTCCCGGCCACCCGCCGCGGCCATTAGGGAGAAGTCCTCCTCGATCGCGTGCTCGCGGGCACGCACCGTTCGGGTCGTCATCAAACCACCCTCCAGACGCAGCACCCGGCGATCAGCGACCATCCTCTGCGAGAACGCCCAGCGCCTCGTCCGGCGAGAGTTCACCAACCGCCTGCTCGAACAGCACCGCCCGAAACTCGCCCGGCTCGAACGTCGCGGCGCGCTCGGTCAGGCGCTCCTCGACACGCCGCTCAAGCCACGTCGCGGCGCGACCCTTCCGCGGCGGCAAGCAGATCGGCGAGCGCATCACGCGACACGCTCGCAGCGCGCCGCCGTCTCGTTCCACGCTCGTTGAAGGTCGCCGCGGGTGCGGAGCACCTTTGCCTTGCGGTTCTCGAGCTTCAGACGACGCAGCTCGCCGCGCTGCGGCTCGCGACCCCACTTCGCGCGAAACCGCTCAGCCGCGCGTGCGACCTCGCGGCTACGTGCCGAGAACGCATCCGCGAGCTCACGGGGAACGCCGGCGATCTCGAAGTAGCGCCCGTGCCTTGCCCGTCCCCGCGTCGATCGCGTAGCCACGCTTTGACAGCTCATCGGCAAGCGCCAGGCGGTAGTACGCGCCGAGCTCGCGGGCCGCGCGGAAGAGCGGGCGGGACGCAACCGCGACTATGCGCCCGTCCTTCCTGACGGCGCTCGTTACGACGACGTGAGCTGTGCAGCTGCGGGTCTGGCGCGTCACCAGCCAGGACCCCTCGCGCGGTGGTGTGCCGGAACTCGGCCGCGACCAAGTCCCTGGCATGCTCCTCGAGCAGGCGACCGCCAACACGACGGCGAACAGTTGGGACCGTCGCGGTCAGATGCGCCATCGGCCGCGGCCACCGCCGCCGCATGCGCCTCCTCCATCTCGCGACGCTGCGCGACGGTGCCGAGCGCCCACACAGCCGAAACGGACTTCGGGGCGCTGAACGTCAGGTCGATCCCGCCGCCACGAGCGCCGTTCGCGCCCGCCGCGCGAAGCCAGCCACCGCTCCGGGGGTGCCGTCCCTCCATCATCGCGACGAAGTCCTGGCCGTCGACCCGCCCGTCGTCGATCCCGAGACGGGCGAGTGTGTCCGCTGCGGCCAGCCAGCGCCCGGGCGCCTGGGTCGGCTCCCCCTCCGCGTTCAGGTAGTAGTCGCCGCGGTCGGGCTCGACCGTCTTTGACTCCAGATACCGGGCGTACCCGCCGCCCTTGGCGGCACCGATGCTCGAGGCCGTCAACACACCCGCTACAGACCACCAGCGCGTAAAGGCGGCCACCGAACCGACACAGCGCTGGCACAGCGCTCGCACAGGGTGCATCTAGTCTGTTCGGGCTTGTGCTCTGGGAGGGCGCGAGTCTTGGGATGCTCGGGTGCGCGCGGACTGGCTAGGGCGAGCGCTGGGTGGGCGTGAGATAAGGGGTCCGGAAGGAAACCTGATCGTGGGTGCGTGGAGTTAGCGGCAGGCTCGGCGTACGAGGCCGACGTTCAGCCAGCGCGAGGTCGCCGCCTGGGATGGGCTGCGACTCGGTAGGCGCCGCGCGCGAGCCACGGGCGCAGCTGCCCTAACGGGATCCGGCCGCGCGGGGCCCCGGGCCGGCGCGAGGTCTCCGGCGAGGAGACTCGTCGTGATCCGCTGCGGATTGCAGCCCAAGACGCGGCTAACTTCTGCGAGATGATCACTTTCGAGCAAGCGGCGCTCGTTCGTTGGGATGGGATGATGCGCGCGTGAAGCGACCGATGCGCCTTCTCGAGGATGTGATGCGCTCGGGGTTCGATCAGGCGGGGGATGCGCTCCACCGAGTCCTTTACCGCGAGTCGCAGGAGACAGCGCGGCAATCCTCTCCGCTCGTCCGGGTGAGAGCATTCAGAACCGAGGCCGAGATGCTCCCCCAGCTACGGGCGGCAGCGACATCAACATGGGTGGGTGGCGCACCCACCGAGACGTGGGTGCTGCTCGAGGAGCAGATCCTTCACAGCCGGATCGCGGATCTCGTGCTGGTCCGGATCGACGTCGAGGCGGTGCGCGTGCGCGCCGAAGGAGGGTGGCTGCGTCCCCTGCGCCTCAACGAGCTTCGCGCCCTCGACGGGCTACGAGCCGATCGGGACACGAGCGTGCACGCGGTCGCACGGCGGATGCGCGTCGAGCCGGCAAGCGCCGCCCAGGTTCTCGGCGGGCTTACACGCGATGGGTTCATCGCGCGGGACGGCTCAGCTGGCTACCGGCGCCTCGCGAGCGTGCGCGCGATCGCGCAACGTGTCGTCTCCTTCGAGGCCAAGCGCGAGGACCCGCGCAGTGCACTGGTGCAGGCACGAGCGCATCGCGCTTGGGCAAATGAAACGTACGTCGCTTGTGATGCGACGTTCCGCAAGCGCTTCGATGCCCTAGGCGCGCAGTACGCGAGCCTCGGGATCGGGCTGTTCGAGCTGAGCCCGACCGACTGGCGTCGCGTGCTGCGCTCCAAGCCACAACGACGGGGCAATCGCCTCGAGGCGAGCCTCATCGGCGAGCGTGCACTCGCGCGGCTACTGGGCGAGCCCGGACGAGATCGCCCAGAGCGGCGACTGCCGCACGGTCAGGGACTGTCGGCGGAATCCGAGCCGGTCATCGCGGGGCCGCACGCCGCGTGGCTCGCACGCCTCCGCGGCCACGCCGCCCCGACACGCTAGCCGTCGAGGACAGCACGCCACACTGGGAGGTGGGTCGGCTGTGAGCGGTGGTCTAGCGGAACCGCAGCATCAGCGAGCGCGTCCGCAAACGTCGAAGCGTCGGTGAGGCGCTCCTCGATGGTGTTGGCGGGGTCTGCCGGATCGAGCTCCGCGGCGAGCCGCGCGCACCACCAGAGGAAATGCCGGCCGGCCGCTTCGGCGTCAAAGCCGGTGCCTATGTCAGGAAGCTCGCCGGAGCAGTAGGGGCAGCCGCACGGGTCAAAGCCCTCGACGTCGGCGACGCCGGGCATCTCCTCCGCGAGCACGAAGCTAAGGAGCTGCGGAACGAAGAACCAGTGAAGCGGCGGCACGCCACCGCCGCCTCCTGCCGGTGGGACGTTCCGCTGCATGGAGGCCGACACGCCGGCACCGAAGGACCGCGCGCCGAACGCGCACATCAGCCAGCCAGCGAGCCCGCTCTGAGGCAGCGCAACAGGACGATCGTTGTTATCGAGGGCGCGCACGACCTCCCTCATGCCTTCCAGGGCATCGCGCTGCTGGTAGGGCATGTAGCCGGCGGGCGGGTTGATGCGCATACGGAGATACACCGGCAGCTCCGGCCCCTCGACGAGCTCGTTGATCATCTCGTTGCGCGCCTGGCTGGTCGCGAACACGCCTTCGGTGGCCTCGACACCCATCAGCAAGCGCTCGTCCTCCTCGATCAGGGTCTGCGCCGTCTCCGCGAAGCGGATCGTGGCGGACAGCTCATGCTCGGTCTGGGTGATCCCGTGTAGCAGCCAGGGGAAACGAGCACGGTCGGCGATGCCTCCCGTTGGGCGCTGATCACATCGGCGACGAAACGGTTGCGATTCGCCGACGGGTCGCTCTCGGCGAGGTAGTCGAAATCCTCGCGTCCGCGGCCGCGATCCTCAAAATCGCGGTCCATGCGCGTGCTTTCCGGGTCCGCAACGAGAAAGTCCGTCGACGGATCCCACGCCGCCGAAACCTTCGTCCAGTAGGAGAGGCGCTGGCGAGGCAGGTGCAGCGTCGCACCAACCCGCCACTCCGGACGGGTGTCGGCAAGCGCATCCAGAAACTCCGTCACGGCGCCCCACGCCTCGCGGCCCTGATGGAGCTGGAAACCGTGCGCGGTATCGGGCATCAGCCGCGCTCCAAATCACGCATCGCACGGCCTACGCTGAGCCTCTCGTGCGGCTCGGGAGAGAGGATCCGTAAGACGATGTCGGCGACATCGTCGGGCCAGTCGCAATCCTCTCGCGGGTCCTGCGGCGCGCCGGCCACGATCCGGTCGTAGAGGGTCTGCACGGTTGTCACGTCGGGCGCGAGGAAAGGGTGAACGCCCGTGCCGGACTCGTAGACGACGAGGCCGACGGCAAACAGGTCGCTACGAGTTCTGGCAGGCTTGCCGCGCAGCTGCTCGGGCGCCATGTACTGCGTAGTACCGACCATCTGGCCAAGCATCGTGTGGGTCGACATCTCAAGCACCTTCGCGAGACCAAAGTCGAGCAGCACGGGCCGGCCCCAGAGACGATCGCGCAGGGCGACGTTTGCGGGCTTAATATCGCGGTGGATGATGCCAAGGTCGTGGATCTCACCGATGCCGGCGAGCAGGCCGCTCAGCAGCTGGCGCAGCTCATCACCCGAAGGTTTGCTGCCCCGCTCGAGGCTACGCTCGATGGAACCTCCGTTGATGTACTCGCACTCCAGGAACAGGAGTTCATGCCCGCCGGCGTGGAAGCTCCCGGCGTCATAGAACCCGACGACGTTCGGATGGTCCACCCCGCGCAGCGACGTAATCTCGCGGTCCCACAGGTAGCGCGGCATGTCGAGGCGGTGAATGACCTTGATCGCGACCTCGCGCTCGCCGCGAAGCGCTCGGTAGGTGGTGCCGAACTGACCACTGCCAAGGGGATCGAGCTCGTCGAACGCACCCAATCCCTCGGTGATCAACTCGCGCGTGATCTCGATCTGTGTCGGTGCCACGCTGCCCCCTGCGTTTCGAGTTCGTCCGTTTGACGCCCGGACCTCGCAGCGACCCAGCAACGAGTCTCCGCTACCGACGTCTTCCGATAAACGGTGCTGTGTCAGCATACAGAACTACGCGCCGACCTGGGCGACGCGCGCCGGCAGCGCACCCAGCACGCAGTGAGCAAACGTTTAGGAGCGTATGAGCACAGCCGGACAGCGAACCGCGGGGAGTGAAGATAAACGCGCAGATCGTCGTTTGCTCGGCTGGGCGCCACGAGACTCGCACTAGCGGGGTCGGTGCTTCAGACCGCGTGGGCCCGCACCCTGCCGGCGGGTGCGGGCCCACAGGCGGCTATGCCGCCACGGCCTTCCTACCGTCGCGGGCCGGTTTGGAGGGCGCCTGGGCGGTCTTGACCAGCTCCTCGACGGCTCGGGGGGCGGTAAGGAACTCGACGCTGCCGACGACCACGTAGTCGTGGCGTTTCTCGCCGGCTTCGGTCTCCCACTGGCCGTATTCGAGGCGACCATCGACCGCGACGAGCCAACCCTTGGAGAGGTACTCGGCAGCGGCCTCGCCGGCGTTGCCGAACACGCTCACGTTGATGAAACCGACCTCTCGCCCACGACCCATCCCGTCCACTGCAAGACGCAGCTCACAGACCTTCATCTCCTCGGAGATGTCCCGCAGGATCGGGGCCTTCGTCAGGCGACCCGTGCAGATGACCTTGTTGATGTTCATGTCGCTTCTCCTTCGATTGACTGGTGCTAGTGACGCAGTCGAAAAACGACGCTGACCGGCGAGCGGAACCAGAGCCCAGAGGGCGACGGGGAACCCCACCTGCGGGGGTTGAAGCGCCAGACCGGCAGCGGCGAACGTGCGACAAGACACGAAAGCCATCAGGCGAACGCAGGAGATGACGATCAGGTCAAGGGATCTGGACCGGCGGTGGGCGTCGATGACCGTTCCGCTAGCGTCCCGCCGGAGTCTGAGCTCAGAATGCGCCGACCGCAATCGCCGCTACGAGCGGACATTTGGGGCGCCGAGCGGTGCCGGGTTGCATTGCTGATCTGCGAATGTTCACTCATGGACCCAGCGCTGTTGACGATCCGTCCGGGCGCAATCCGCGAATGGAACGCGCGACGAAGGCCGATGTGGGTCGAGCGTTGATTGCAATTTTCGACACCAGTGCTCTGTTCGATGACCTATCGATGCGCGGGGTCCAATCGCGCCAGCTCCTGCGCTGGGCCGGACACGGCAGCTACGAGCTGTCCGTGCCCGAGGTCGTTGTAGCCGAGATGACCAATGATGCCCGGGAACGAATCGAGAAAGCGTGCGCGAAAGCCAGCGCTGCCGGTGAGAGCCTCGCCAAGCTCGGCATCGCCCTCGAGTTGCCAGTACCCGAGGTCTCAGCGCTCGCCGCCCAGTTTGAGGCGCAGCTTCGTGCAGCCATCACCGGCGCCAGCGGTCGCTTCCTGCCGCTGCCGAACGTTCCCCACGCCGAGCTCGTCGAACGGTCGGCGCGCGGGATCAAGCCCTTCAGCAGTCCGGCGAAGACCCGGAGGGAGCAGTCAGATCGGGGCTACCGGGACAGTCTGATCTGGATGACGGCTCTGGCCGCCGCGCAGGGCGGCAACGTCACGCTGGTTACGGAGAACACGTCGGACTTTACGGACGGCGGCGGAAACCTGCATCCCGACCTACTGGCCGATCTCGAGCGCGAGGGCCTGGCTGGCGAAGTGCAGGTATGCCTGAGCCTAAGTGCGTTTCTGGACGCGTACCTGCACAGTGATGCGCCGGCACTTGAGGAATTCAGGATCCGACTGGCTGGCAAGGATGAGTTTCGCGACGAGCTGGAAGCACGGGTTTCGACGGTGCTGACGACACCGCAAGACTGGGCGCGCTCACATGTGGATTTCGTGCGCCTCTCAGACCCTTCGCGGATGGGGGACCACGGACCAGAGACAGTCGACATCAGCGTGACGCAGCTCGTGAGCGTCGCAACGCTCAACGCCTATGGGTTCGACGAGAACGACGCCGACGACGACGCTGGCGTGATCCAGCTGGAGGTCAAGGCTGGACTCGATGTCGACCTCGTGTTCGACCGCTCGGATGCCGAATGGATCGCGGAGTACGGTGCGGAGGTCGAACTCTACGACTGGGAGGAGACATTCGTGGCGGGACATATCGCAGTGTCCGTGGCGGCGCGCGTGGACCTGATGTTCGACCGCGCCACAGGGGAGATCGCCGAACTTGAAGTCGTGGACCTCACGAACTTGAAGTCGTGGACCTCAGAGACCTGCCGGACGCCGAGAGCGTCTGAGAGCTGGATATGAGGAGCCAGCCCAACGGTGAGCGATGGGCGTGCTGCGTACCAACGAGAGCGCTCGTCTCGCGCATCCTTCCCCTCCGTTGGCTAGAGTCCGATCCGAGACGACAGGATTGATGCTCGGGGCCGCAATCGTCACATCGGCCGTCTTGCGGCCGTGCTAGCGTAAACTGCCGTTTCGTCTGCGTATGGCACGCATTTTTATTAGCCACGCAAGCGCGAACGAGGCCGTCGTCGACGAGTTCGTTGACGATGTTGTCTGCCTCGGCTGCGGCGTGCCTAAGGAGTCGATCTTCTACTCGTCTGGCGCCGACACTGGCGTTCCCTCGGGAATGGATCTAAACGCCTACATCCGTGAGCAGTTCTCCGACGTCGGTCTGGTCGTCACGCTTGTCACTCCCGAGTTTTTGACGAGCCTGTTCTGCATTGCAGAGCTTGGTGCAGCATGGCGTCAAGCCGGTGACCTGTTTCCGCTCGCCTCACCTGGCCTTAAGCGAGCCGACATGGGCGGCGTGCTCAGCGGCGTGGCGGTTCGATCATTCGATGATGACAACGCCCTCGATGAGCTTCACGATCGACTAGGCAAGATAACTGGGAACTCTACGGACGCGGCGACCTGGGGACGGCACAAGGCAAAATGGTTAGGCGCCGTGAAACGGCTCGTATTATCTGCTCAGTCGTCTCGCACGTCCCAAAAGCGAACCGCGTCCCAGAATGGCACTCGCGAGTGGGGGCAGCTATTCGACAGCTTTGTCGATGCCGCGCTCTACACCGACGATGAAACTGTGAGTCGTGATGAGATCTTGCATCATCTAGAGACTCGGACAGTGCTGCCCAGTCGCTACTTGTATTCAAGTGACTTGGGCGCTGCCAACTGGATTCGGCTCTGCGAGGATCCCGCGTATAGGGCACCACCATGAAACCGTCGAGTTTTGGGCCGGCTCGGCCGGGGGTGAGATTGCGTCGCTGATTTGCAGCAAGCTGCCGGGGGATGACTTTGACTACGTCAGCCTTGGGCCTGGAGACGGTAAGAAGGACTCGCATCTGGTCAGCCATTGGCTGAAAGCGAAGTCAGACATTATTTACTATCCGTACGACATCAGCGTAGGTCTCGTGTCGCGGGCTATCCGCAGGGTGCGCAACAAGGCCACGAGCAAGAGCACAGGACAGCTGCACATCAAGGCGGTGTTTGCGGACTTTGACCACTTGGCCAAAGTCGGGGAAGTCCTTGGGCATCGCCCGAGTCCGAATGTCGTAGCGCTCCTCGGCAACAGCCTGGGGAACATCGAACGGGAGCATGAGTTCTTGCGTGACCTCAAGGCGCAGATGTCCGATCAGGACATCCTTGTGCTAGAGGTGCGTCTGAAGTCAGAGGACGGACAACCGCCGGAGCTGGTGGACTCTGGTGCGACGGCTAAGCACTTCGACTTCGGTGCACTTGAGCACTATTTAGGGCAGACCTTTGAGCCCGGTCGTATCACAGTCGGCGAAGCGAAGCGGAAAATCAGTTCTGTGAGCAACACGAGAACGACCGTCGTAGGGTATGAGGAGATTAGATTCCGCGGCGAAACTTACGACGAAATTAAGCTTATCTACATTCATGAATACACCAAGGACGACTTCGTCAAAGCCGTGGAGGGAATTGGATTCGAGATCATCGACAAAAGGCTGGGCGGAGACGATGGTTTCCTGGTGTGTGTGCTCCGGTCCAGACCGACTTAAGCTGCCGGTCGGGAAAGTAGATGATTGCGGCGCGAAGCGCGCGGTGGGCGTGGGGGTGATGGGCGGCTCCGACTCAACGGCCTTGTGTGCGGCGAAGATCCACCGCGCGGTGGTAGCCCGAAAGCTTGGGTGTCCGTTCACGGTATCGAAGACTGTCTTCGATGCGGCGGGCGAGAGTGTCGATCGTCTCGGCGAAGCCGCGGATCGCCTCCAGCTCGCCGCTTTCGCCCCAACCCGCGACGTACGGGACGCTCGAGCCTGACGTGTCCAGGCCGACGGAGCCGCAGACTACGAACGTGACGGTGTCGACGAGCACCTCGGCGCGGCGCCGTCCGTACTCGCCGTAACCGACTCCGAGAGCATGCGCGACCTCGTGCACGAGCACACGCACCCGGGCGTTGGCGGACAGGGCCTGGTTTATGACGATCTCCTGCTTGGCGCTGTCACACCAGCCGTCCGCGGAGCCATCCAGGGCACGGAGCGAGACGCTGTAGCCGAGCTCGCCGGCGAGCCGCTCCAGCGGAGCGAGCAGGTGCGTGTGGCTGTCACCCTCGATCGGCTCAGACGGAGCGTCCAGCGGAACCGGATCCCTGCCGGGAAGCGGATCGGTCTGGGAGACATCGAACACCGTGACGGCGCGGAAGATCGTGCGTCGCTGCTGCTCAGAGTCGCCGCTTGAAGGCGCCTGCTGCTCGGCGTGCTCGCGGCCGCGCACGCTCATCGGGGCGAGGATCCGGATCGCACGCTCACCCTTACGAACACACCGGTTCAGCTCCAGAAAGGCGCGAAACCCGGCGACAAACGTCGCATCCGGACGTTGCATCGCGATCAGTAGCTGGTTGCCAAACGAGTAGCGCGACAGTCCATTGGTCGAGCGGACACGCACCCAGCGCTGCCAGCCCTCCGAACTAAGCAGCGCACGAGCCGCCCGCTCCAGTCGCTCGCGGTCCGCCTGGCGTCGCTCGGCGCGCTCAGCGTCGGTCAGTTGACGTCTAGCCATCTCGCTATGTCCCTCCGTTAGGGGCCCGCGCTTTGCGGGCCCGACTCCCCGACACCGCGCACGCCGCAGGCGTGCGACGATCGGACGGGTCGGGCCGTATGGACGCGCCGCCGCCTCACAGCTCCACCTCGCGCGGTGCGATACCGAGACCGCGTCTCGCGATCAGGGCAAGCACGTCGCTATGCACCCACGGGGTCGGCGCACTGTGGCCACCCTCCGGGAGCAGCCCCAGACGACGCCCCAGCCAGCTCGTCTCGCCGCTCTCGTTGCCCTTGGCATCGCGCTTGACGCGGCCGCAGCGCATCGCGATCTCACTCATCGACGAGCCGGTACTGAGGTGACGCTGCACCGCTTCACGCAGAGCACGGTTCAGCACAATCCGGCTGCTCACGAGCCGCCGCAGCTCTCCCCGAAGCCGCACCGTCGAGACACACCTCTCGTCACGGACCCGGCCGAGTGCGCGGGACGTGATTGCCATCGCTGGGTCGTAAGCCTCAAGCGCGCCCACGACATCCCTCAGCGTGACCGGCTCGGGCAGTGGCTCATCTCGATCAGCGTTCGGGCAGCGGGCCCAGCGCAGCTGGAGCCCCAACCCCTCGACCGCCACCTCCCGAATCGAGTACGTACGACCGCGTGCGTCCGCCAGAACGCCGGTGTTGGGAACAGCCTCGGCAGCTGCCGTGGTCTCGGAGGGATTGGGCGCGTCGGCCCGGTGTGCAGCCAGGGAGCCACATCGTCCACGCGTCGGGTCGACCAGGTACATGTTCGCGAGAAGCCGAGCGTTGCCGCGAGGCTCGTCCGGCGCGAGGTGGGCGACGACCAGCGCATCCTCGAGCGTCCCAGTCACGCAGTCGAGGACCAGCACGCTTGCGTCCGGTCGCACGAGCGCCACCACGTCTCGCTGTCCCCCATCGCCCAAGGCCGGATAGCCGCCAAGCCGTTCGATTACGTCGTTGGGCGAAGCGGCGCCGGGGCTCGCGGTCCGGGCGGCAGTCCGTCGCGGTTGACGAGCTCGAAACGGAGGGATCCGCTCGGGGCCGCCGAGCGTGTGGCGCGTAGGCTCCAGCGGCTCCTTGCGCCGAGCAGGTGGGGGTGGACTCATACGCCAGGTAGCAGACGAGCCGAACCCTGCGACCTCCTCCGCATGGACTGCGGTGGCGTAGACCACTCGGTCGTCCTCGACGTGGTCTCCGCGCCGGGGTTCGCGCGGGAGTCTGGTCAGGCGGTCAATCTCGCGGCTGGCTTGAGCGCGGGTCGACGGCGAGGTGAAGGTCGTTCCGGTTCTGCCGGCAAGGGCGCGGAGGTAGAGCAGCTGACGTGGTGTGGGAGCCTCACTCGAGGGGCTCATGGGTAACTCCTTGATGTCGGGGGTTTGAGCACGCCCTGGCCAGAGCAGGCCGGCGAGGCGGGTCAAGCCCTGCCCCGTCAGGGGACGCCACCGGCGACGCGAAGCGCAGGGCTTGACGCGCCGTCAACAGCCGGTCTGCTGGCCTTCGGGGGCGCGCTCGAACCCCGCGGGCAGGAGACGCCCGCGGTCGCAGCGGCCTCGGACTCTTGCGAGACGCTGCAATCTTGGGCAGTCAGGTGGAAGTGCTGTGCCAGGCGCTCACGCAGCTCGATAAAGCCGCTGCCACGCGTGGGAATCCCCCATAGCCGCCCGGCGAAATCGAAGATCGTGCCTCCCGCGTTGCAGCCGGAGCCGAAGCAGTAGAAGCCACCGTCGGGATAAAGCTGAAGACTCGGGTCACGGTCGGTGTGAAACGGGCAGGCGAGCTTCCCCTCCCGATTCGGGGTGAGCCCCGTGAGTACTCGCACGTACTCGGCGGCGGGGATTGCGAACAGCTGGCGATCGAGTGGCGTACGCCCCCTCCGCGGCGGCGCGGCGGAGCTTCGACTACTGCGCGGAGTGGGATCGTCGGGCAGCCCGTGGGTCAGCTCGGCAAGCGTGTAGCGAGCGTGCTCGCGCAGTGCCAGGAGTGTGACGAGGCGTGGCGGTCGGTGCTTGTGGTTGAGCGTGCCCGGTGGACGCAGGATGCGGGCGCCATCGGTACACGCTGGATCGCCCGACAGGGCGCGCGCGAGGCGCCGGTTGCAAGCCTCCACCTCGGCTGGCGGATAACGGCGATCCAGGAGCCAGTAAGCCTGGACGTGACCGGGCGTGCCGGACGCGATCAGCATGCTCGGGCGGTGCGCGAAGGACGTGACCCGCGGCGCGCTGCGTGCGTCGCAGTCGACGTATGCGACGTGCAGGCCACTGATCGCCCCCCGCCCACCGTGACCGCGTTCGTCACGCAGGGCGACCCCCACGTACACGTCGTTGCGGGGCGCCAGGACGCCCACGAGTCGCGCTGCCGTCTCGGTCTGCCGTGCGGGGATGAAGCGCCGGCGCATCGGGCCGCCGCGCGTGCGCCAACGAATCTCCAGGAATTGCCCGGCGACGGCCCGCGCCGAGAGGACCCGCAAGTAGGCGAGCTGGGGCGTATCAGGTGAATGGGTGAAGTTCGCTTGCATCGGTCGTCGGGAGGGCTCGAACGACGGCCGGCCCGCGCCCGCGCCCGCGAGCGGGACGCGGACCGGCCGGTGATCAGGCGGCTACGGGTGCCCTGCGCCGACGCGGCGGCTCGGGCTCGTCCTCCTCGGGGACGCGAGGGGCGGCGAGGAACTCGACGTTGCCGACGACCGTGTAGTCGTGGCGCTTCTCGCCCGCGTCGGCCTCCCACTCCCCGAACTCGAGGCGTCCGTCGACGGCGACGAGCCAGCCCTTGCCGAGATACTCGGCGGCTGCCTCGCCGGGCTTGCCGTAGACGCTGACGTTGATGTAGCCGGTCTCAAAGCCGCGGCCCATACCGTCGACCGCGAGACGCAGCTCGCAGACAGTGGTGCCGGAAGGCAGGGAGCGGAGCTCGGGGTCCTTCGTCAGACGCCCGGTCGCGATGTACTTGTTGACGTTCACTGCGGGTCTCCTTTGTGGTCGGTGGTGCTGGTTGCGCAGCTCACCGACGCCGGCCGGAGTGCGAGAAAAAGCTCACACGGGCGCAGGAAAGGGCGCCTGCGGGGGGTGAGAGCGGCACGCCGGCCGGCGTCGAAAATCGGGCAAGAAACCAAGCACCAGCGACCGACGGGAGCCGCATAGGGCGCCGGCTCGGCCACTCACCCGTCCGTGGCGTTTCCCCGTATGTGATCGTGGCCGCTGACACATCGTTCCTTGACCTGAGCTGCGCACCGCAGAAGCGTCCTGCGGCTTGGCGTCACTGACCACCAGCGCGCCACCCCGGCCAACGGGCTCCCCTGGCCGTGCCGCCCTGCGTCGACACCAGCGCCGCCGAGCGGCTCTCGCGGTCAGTAGGAGCGATGCCAGTAGCTGTTGACACAAACCTCCTCGTGGGCTCGACGGCAGACGCCTGCACGGCGGGGCGGGAAACCCGGTGAGAGTCCACTCGCTCGGGCTGCGCCCAGCGCTGCGGCTCGTGATCTGTGCAACTGGGCTGTTGCTGGTCGTCGGACTGCTGAGCGGCGCCCTGACGTGGGGCTGGACGCAGGCGGCGTGTCTGGCTTCACTGCGCGCGCCGATGCGCCTGCCCGCAGCGGACAGCGCGCACGCGATGTGGCGACTGCTGCTGGACGGCGGGTGGAGTACGCCCGCGCGAGCGTTCCCCACGGCCGCGGAGCGGGCGTCTGCGCCGGGCGCGTGGGCGTACAGCGCCGTCGCGGTGACGGTCATGGCACTCGCGGCTCGAGCGGGATGGCGCGCGCGCCGGCGCGTCACGAGCTGGCAGGCGGGCTCCCCACTCGGAAAAGACCGGCACACGCTCGCCCGCGAGGCCGTGCGGCGCGGGTGGGTGCGCCAGCGCACGTGGGCGCTCCCTGGCGATCTGCGACGGCTGTGGGTCCCCGGGCCGGTCTCCGGGCGGCCCTATCTCGGCACCGCCGGGCGACTGCCGGCGCGGATGCTGGCGGCCGAGCCGGAGGTGCAGCCAATGGTGATAGCTCCGCCCCGCGCCGGCAAGTCCAGCGGCTTCGTCGTGCCGTGGCTACTAGACCACGACGGCCCGACGCTCGTCATGTCCACCAAGCGTGACGTCTACGACGCCACAATCAGACACCGACGCGGGCTCGGACAGGTTTGGGTGTACGACCCGTTCGGCGACGAACACAGCGCCGCGTTCACGCCGCTCGTACCCGCAGCCACCTGGCCGGGAGCGATCCGTACCGGTGAGGCGCTCGCCTCCGCCGCGCACCCCGACCAGGCAAACGCGGCGAACGAGTTCTGGGACAAGGAGGCGGCGAGCATGCTCGCGCCGCTGCTGCACGCCGCGGCGCTCGCTGGCGCCAGCATCGCCACGCTGCTGAGCTGGCTCGACCAGCGGGACTTCACCGACGCCCTTATGGTCCTCAAGAGCTCGGGCGCCGGGGCCGCCGCCGACCAGCTCGAGGGCGTCGGGCGACGCGATGAGCGAAACCGCGAGACGACAGTCATGAGCGCACTGAACCTGCTGCGCGCCTACCGCTACCCGCAGCTCGCCGCGCCGGCAACGACAGATCTGACACCAAGCCGGTTTCTCGACGGCGCCGCAAACACGATCTACGTCGTAGCGGCCGGACACGACCAAGAGCTGCTGCGCCCGGTGATCCTCGCGCTGCTCGCCGCCATCTACGAGACCGCGGTCGTACGCGCGCGCCGTCACGGGCCACTGCAGCCGCGCCTGCTGATCCTGATGGACGAGGCGGCGAACATCGCCCCGGTTCGCAACCTCGCCTCGTGGCTGTCGCAGTGCGGCGACCACGGGATCGTGATCGCCACGATCTGGCAGTCGATCGCGCAGATCGACCAGCGCTACGGGCGTGCCGCCCGCGACGCGATCTGCGCCGCCGCCACCGCGCAGCTGTTCATCCCCCCGCTGGCTGAGCCGACGAGCGCCGGCTACCTCAGCGAGCTACTCGGCGAGGAGCCGGTCGCGAACGCCTCCGGGCCGACGCTCGCCGTCGCACATCGCAAGGCCGCCCCGGCACCCTGGCTCAGACAGGTCCCGCGCGGACGCGCAATCCTGATCTACCGCGACCTGCCCCCGGCGGTCGTGCGCGCACCCGGATGGTTCGAGGATCCGCGCTTCGCTGCCCTATGGGGAGATCCCCACAGGGGTGCTTAGGCCGACCCCGCGAGTATCCCGACATCGCGGTCCGATCCTGCGGCCTGCTCGAGGCCGCCCAGGCGGTGACGCCATGAGCTGATTCGCCCCGGCGGATCCGGGTCAGGGGCCGGTGGTGCCGAGGTCGTCCGCTCGTCCGGCTTGCAGCCGGGACCACTGGGCAGTAGGACGTCCGTTGGTGCGTAGATGGGACATCACGGGCGACTGTGGCCAGCCGGCCGGCGAGTCCTCCCAGCTCTCCTTCCGGCCGTAGACGGTTAGGTCAAGCAGTCCGTAGCTGTAGTCCATTGCCTCGACGCCGCGCAGGGTGGTCCAGTAGGTCTCGAAGACTTGCTCGCCGTTGCGCAGATAGCACACCACGTGCATTTTGCCGACGCGGCGCCCGGTCAACAGAGCCTCGCGGGAGTCTTCGGCGGAATACCAGGGCATCTCCCAGCCCATGAAGTCGCGGTAGCGGATGCTCTCCTCGTATGGTCCCTGGCAGAACGCGGCGAAGGTGACGTCGCGCGAATGCAGATAGGAGAGCTCGCCGACCTGCGTGGTGTAGTGCGTGCACCCCTCGCACTGCTCGCCAGCCGGATGGCCTGTCCACCACATGAAGTAGTAGGCAAGGAGCTGCCGGCGGTCCTCAAACGCGTCCAACAACGTCACCGGGCCACGCGGACCGATCAGCGGGAGGCTCGGGTCCATCTCGACCATCGGGAGCCGGCGACGCGCCGCGGCGATCGCGTCGCCCTCGCGAGTGTGCGCCTTCTCGCGGACCCGGAGGGCATCGAGCTCGGCGTCAAACGTGTCCCGATCGACCACGCTGGGACGCCCCACTGGGTTGGTTACATGGCTTCCGTCAGCCTGAGCTTGTCCCGTTCGTGGCTCATTGCGTGGAGGCACGTCCGCTCATTGTGAGGCTACTCAAACCCGGAGATGCCCACCGTCTGAGCTACGTCGTCAATCATGCGGAGGGCCCTCTGATCGTCTTGGAGATCAAACGCAATCGCCGCCTCGTGCGCCAATCCTGCGCGCGTCGGCAGCACCTTTTCGACCAGGGAGCGTCGCAACGTGGCAAGCACAGCCTGGGTCGTGCCTTCGAGCCGCCGGAGGCGAATGATCGAGTCGACGGACTGCGGCAGCGTGCGCGTCGGCACTTGCCGGCGTGCGCGTCGATCTGCGTTTGCTTCGGTGGGCCACGGGCGAGGCGCGGCGCGCGATCGGGTGCGGCCGTCGGCGAGCGTGCGCTTGGCCGCGATTGTGGCTGCAGTCAGGCGGCCGTCCTGCTGGATACGCATGATCTGCCCGGTGGGCTTGCGCACAAAGGGCGTTCTGCGGACAACCCCGACCATCTGGTAGTCCTCGGGCAGTTCGGCGATGCGGAGGCTCTGCTGGTCGGTCAGCTCCATCGTCTGCATTCTGTGCCTCTCTCTCGTGCCCCAGCCTCACGCCACGTGATGGCTGGGTTGCTTGCCGCCCTTGCGCTTTCCCTTCGCGGCGTGGCTCACCTGCGCCAGCTCCCGTCGAATCGTGCGCTCCAGCGAGGACATCGACTGCTTCTCGACCTCCAGGTAGGGTGTCGTGAAGCGAACCAGGCTTGGCTCGCTTGGCGCGACCGGGTCAACGGTCATGCCTGACCAACTCAAAGACGCCCGAATCGCCATGCCAGACCTCGTTCAAGGGCCCCCGAATCAGGACAGGCCCTGCTTGTAGACGGCGTTTCTGTCGCCTTGGACGAAACGGCCCGTGAGGTCAGCGAGTAGGCATCTTGCCCGCCTGAGGGCCTGCGCGAGGGATTCGAGCAGTAGCGGCCGATAACGGCCCGACGTCAAGGCTACTCCTTTTTCGGGTACTAAACCGACCAATTCCTACGCAAACTGACAGCTTCTCAGGCGCACGTAGGTTCAGAAACTCGGTCATGCTCCGTTCTCAACATCCGACTGCAGAAACCCGCGCCGAGCAATAGCTCACCGATCCTCCCGATCACGGTGGGCCTTTCGCCGGCGCGCGGACAGGCCGCCGACTACCGCTTCCCGCGTGACAGCGAGCGTCCAAGCGAGGGCCGCGCTCACGCTCGGATGGGACGGAGGCTGTTGCACAAACCAACGGCCCCTGTCGAAATGCACAGTCGTCCCAGACGGGTTTGGAGAGCGACCCCGTAGGAAGTCTCCTACCGGCGTTTGATGCCCGACTTGGACTGGTTTGATTCCCCTCGGCCGATGGCCGTTGTCGATCTGCACAACAAAGATGGGCGCCTCACTTTTTGTGCAACAGGCTCTCATGGGTGCGAGCGTGACTGCGGCGCCGCGTCAGACCGACCGCGAGGGACGCTGCGAGCGTCTCAGCCCAGCGCTCGCGAGACACCTCCTTTCGCCAGCCGTGGCGTCGGCTATAGCTGCTATCGCGACGATGGCGGCTTCGGGCAGGAAACCGCGCCCACCTCCCTCACGAGGATAGAGGTGCCGTTGTGGAGGATGTAGAGCTTCTCGTGCGGCCCGATGCGACTCGGATCAACCACGAACTCGCTGACCGTCGCGTTCGTGGCGCCCTTCGCCGTGGACGTGTGCACCTGGATCGTTGCGTTTTCGCCGGCTTCCCCGGCGCCCGGCGCTGTACCCCGTGGAACCCTGGATTGGGACTGCACGAGATGGACCGTTTCGTTTGCTTCGTCGCCAGCGCTTGCCTTTTCGGGGGATGTGTTCATTCCAGCGGCGACGACGCACGGGCCCGCCTTCGTAGCTTCAAAGTCGACGACCGCGGGTACGCCTGCGGCTTGAAGGCTGCGCTGCAGCGCCTTCGCGTCGCCGAGCCTGTAGATCGAGACCGCCACCTTGCCGCCTGGGCGCATCTGGATCGCGTAGGCGCCGGCCGTTCTATTGCCGGTTCCAGTCGCGACTGCAGCGATTGCGACGATTGCGATCACGAGCGCAGCACCGGCACCGGAAAGCACCAGCCGCCTGCGCCCCGTCCGGTTGTGAGTGGGGTCGCGAGAATCTTCACGCTCGGCGACGACGCGCCGAAGCTGCGCGAGCAGCCGGTCCTCGAATCGCTGTGGTGCGTTCATGGTGATACCTCCATTGACCTCGTCATAAGTTGAGCCTCTTGCGGTGCAAGTTCCGTCCGCAGGGTGTGGCGCGCGCGATGTAGGCGGACCCGTGCGGTGACAGGGCGGATTCCAAGCGCCCTGGCCGCCTCCGTCGCGCTGAGTCCGTCGAGCGCACTGAGCTCGAACACCGCGCGCTCGGTATCGGTCAGTCCGTCGAGCGCTGCATACAGCTCACGAGACCGCGCCTCGGCGTCGATCCGTTCCTGCGCTCTGACGATGTCATCGTCGGCGAGCAGTCGCCGCGCCTCAAACCGTGCGTTCACTTGTTTCTCGCGTGCCGCGCGGCGGAACTCGCTGTTGACTACGTTCCGCGCTACACCGAACAGCCACAGCGCCGGCGCGCCACGACGAGGGCGATACGACGCTGCGGCGTCGATTGCGGCGAGGAACACTTCCGCCGTGAGGTCTGCCGCCAGGTGCGGATCGGCGACCCGTCGCGCAACGAAACGCTGCACCGCGTCGACGTGCTCGCGGTAGAACACCTCGAATACATCGGGATCGTGAGCGATCCGCGCCACTTCATCGGGCCTCATATCTCTACTTGGTATCAACCGGCCGAAGCGTTACATCGCACACCAACGCCGAATGACAAGTTGCTCGGCGACCCCCGGGCACAGAAGCGCGTCCGCCGCCGCGGGTCGTTCCGATCGAAGGTCGGTCGCACGCGAGCGGCCCGCGGCATCGCTGCGAGGGCCCTGCTAGCGCGTCGCTCCCGCCCGCCCGCAAACGGGGCGTTTTCGCTTCGTGCACGCCTGCGCCACCGAGGCGCGCCACTCCGAGGGCGTCGGCGCGGGCGTCCGTAAGGCCGGGCGCTGGCCCGCTCCGTCCGTCCCTGTACGGCCCGGGCCAACGGCGCTCCTCTACGGTGCTGGGCGTGTCGACCGGTGCGATCGAGTCGAGGTTGAGGCGCTTTGACGAGGGGGTCAGCGCAATCCACTGGCTGAGGGACATGTTCGGCGAACCGATCGCTCTTGAACATCTGGCGCCAAGCATGCCGACGGGCGCGCGCGCTTCGGAGTGGGATCGAAACCTCCACGCCGCCCAGCGACGCGCCCGCTCCTAGGGAGTTCCGAAAGCTCTGCGGTTCTCGCGTCGCGCGTGCGCTCTGGACGACGACCATTCGTCCGTGCTCCGAGGCGCGAGACGCTCGCTTAGCTCCGAGGAACTGCGAAAGCCAGGATCGTGTCGGCATAGTCGCGGGGTCAGCCTAAGCGCGCAATCGCACGGCGCCCACCCGGCCGGCAAACGGCAACCAGTGAACGAGCACTGGGCGTTGCCCAGGATCGATCGTGGCGAACTGGCTGGCCGCACCGGCGCGCTCACGGCCAGAACACGCCGTGAGCGACACCGCGACAGCGCGAACACCCACCCCCACCCGGACCCGCGACCGCTCCGCAGGAGTGACGGTGAGCGACTACGTCGGCCAGCCCGCCGCCGAGGCGGCGCGCGCGGTCAGACGCGCCGGGCTGCGGCCAGGACTCGACCGCTCCTTCGATTGCGAGCCGCAGCTCACCGGGCTGGTCGTCGCCCAGGAGCCCGCAAGCGGGGAGCAGATCACTCGCAACGGCATGGTCACGCTGTACGTCGCCGCACCCGGAGCACAGGCCAAGCAAGACGTCCAGCCCGGGGATCCCGATCGATCCTCGACAGGCGACACGGTGCAATACGCGCCGGCGGCGGCGGACATGCCCGGCGTCGACCAGCGGCGCACGCGCCGCAAGCCCGGCCGCGGCCCAGGCCGTGAGAGCCAAACGTTCGAGGCGGCACCAGAGCCCAGCGTCGGGCCCACCCACGAGGACATCTGCAAGGCAGCTCCTCGCACGGAGACACAAGCCGAACGGAGCGAGGACCCACACCCCGAGTCAGTGCCGGCGGGGACAGAACAGAGCGGCGAGGAGCCAGCGGCTCCCGAGCATGAGCCGTCCTATGAGACATTGCTGGCCGAAGAGGTGTTCGCCGGTCGCACCGGCGATATAGCCGCCCGTGGGAGGACCTACCCCCGCAACGTGCGAGCTTCGAGCTGGCAGAGAGCCCTGAGGTGGGCTCGACGCCGAGCCGGGTTCGCGACCTGCGCATGCGCGATCCTCGCCGTCTGGCTGACAGTGGCTTTGGCCGCTGCGCTCCGAGGCGGGCGAGCAGAGGGCACTGGCGCAGGAACACTGGCGCAGAAGACGCCGGCGCCTCACACGACGATCGCGGCTGACCAGCCCGCGCTGAGAGATCTGAGGGCGATCCGACGGCGAGCGCCCACAGCGCTCAGAGACGCCACGCACACAGCGCGCCGGCAACGGCGAGCAACGCCCGAGCAGGCCAGACCATCAGCAGTGCGGGCCAGCGCTCCGAGCACAGCCGCGCAGCCGGAAGCTGCGCCCGCGCCCTCGGTTGATGCGCCGCCCGCACGATCGCCCGCTGCGCAGCAGGCGCAGAGCGCCGGCGGGCCCTTCTCGCCGTGAGACCTCGCAAACCGACAACCAGGAGGTGACGCCGGTGACGGCACGGACGACCACACAACAGGCACGCAAAGCGAATCCCAGACGGTGCCCTCCAGCGCGCGCCCGGGGACTGGGAGCCATTTTCCTCATAGGTGCGGTGGTCGTGCTCCTGCCCGGCGCGCACGTGCACGCCCTGGAGGCGGCGGGCGCGTTCAAAGGCGAAGAAATCAGCGGTGTCGCGACGTTCGTCGGCAAGCTCAAGGGAAACCTCGTGTGGCTCGGCGGCACGGCGATGGGGCTCGTGATCGCCGTCGTCGGGATCATGTTCATGGCCGGGCACTCGCGCGCGCACGACCTCGCGATCCGCACGCTCGTCGGGCTCGCGATCCTCGCCTCGATCAGCGGCATCATCGCCTAAGGACCGCGTGCGATCGCCTCGCGCCTGGACGCTCACCGGGGTGACAGCCGCACTGCTCGCCGGCGCAGTCATACTGCCAGGAGCCGCATCGGCGGCCAGCATCGGCGCGTCCGTGCCGGTCGCCCTGTTCGGACTGCCCTCGCTGCACAGCATCATCGAGGCGATCGCCAACGACTTCTTCGGCGCGCTCGCCGGCGTGCTCGTGCCGAGCTGGCTCAAGCACGGCACGGTCGCGACCATCCAGCACCTCGTCGCGCTGCCTGACCCGGCCAGCTGGAGCCACGTCAGCCGGCTGCAGGGCGAGATGACCTACCTCGGCGCGATGCTGCTGCCGGTCACGCTCGCGGTCGGAGCGACCCGCTACTGGCTGGTCGGGCTCACCGGCAGCGCGCACCCCGCCAGCGCAGTCGTGCGCTGCGCCGCCAGCAGCGGGGTGCTCGTCGCCTACCGGTGGGTCGTCGAGCAGACAGTCGCAGCCGTCAACACCCTCACCCACGGCATCCTCGGCCTGCCGCAAGTGGCGGGAGGCCTCGCGCGGATCATCGGCGTCCTGTTCGGCGGCGCGCTGCTCACCGGGACCGGCGGCGTGTTCGGCGCATTCCTGGTGATCGTCGGCGTCATCTTCGCCGCCGGGCTGTTCGCGATGCAGGTGCTGCTGACAGTCGCGCTCGCCGTGCTCGTCGTCGCAGGGCCACCACTGATCGCGCTCGCCGCGATCCCAGAGCTCTCGCACCTCGCACGCGGATGGGCCGACGCGCTACTCGCCGTCGCGCTCGTCCCACTCGGCTGGACCGTCCTTTTCGCCACCGCCGGAGCGCTGTGCCTGGACGCCACCAGCTTCACCGGCGCCAGCGGCGGGCTGCCCGGCCACATCGCCGCCGCGTTCGCCGGGCTGATCACGTTCGTGCTCGCGGTGCGCCTACCCCTGATGGCGGTCGGAGAGATCCGCAGCGTCTTCAGCAGGCACGGGCTGCGCGCTGCGGCGAGCAGCCCACAGGGCAGCGCGAACTCGCTCCCAGGCGGCGAGCGGGTCCGGGCTGCACACGCGCGGCTACGCACCGTCGGCCTGCAGGCCGTACCGTCGCTCGGCGCGAGCGTCGGACGCGCCGCCGGGGCGCTCGGCGCCCCCGCCGGGGGGCCGATCGGCGCCGCCCGCAGGCGCACCGCTGCCGTGTCACCGCGCAGCCGCATCTTCGCCGGCGCCGGGCGCTCGACAGCCAGGGGGCAAAGCGAACAGGCACGCCCACAGGCAGGCAAGGGGCGAAGCGTGCGCGAGCGGCTCAGCCACGCCCGGGGCATTCTGGCCCAGGCACCCGCCGAGGCGGCCGCGGCGATGAGAACCGGCCGACGCCGAGCGCGCAACGTTGCAGGACCGCCACCGGCGAACAGCAGCGCCAGCGCACGCGCTCGCGCCGACGTGAGGACGGGGCGCCGACCATCAAGCGGGCGCCAGACACCAGCAAGCAGATCAACCGCAGCCAGCGCGTTGGGGTCCGCGAAGCCACGAGCAGACCGGGGGAGCCCAGCTGCGATCAGGACACCGGCAGCGCCCGGGTCTCGCTCGGAAGGCGCCATCGTGGGTGGACCGCGCACCGTCGGCCGGAGCGCAAGTGCGACCGGCGGACAGACCGCCAGCGTCCGGCCAGGCCCACCCCGCCCACCGGAGATGCACCCTGCGGGGAAGCTCAAGGCCACGACGCGGCACGAGGCCCCCTCGACTACGCCACCCAGTCGTGCAGACACGCGGGTGCCCGCGCCGGTGGCGGGCCATCCGAAACAGCCAGCCGCGAAGGCGACGCCGACGCGCAAGCGCGTGCCGCAAGCAAAGACGCCCACCACCCCGCCGGGCACGCGAAAGGCGACACGGCCCAGCCCGCGGGCGCTCAGACGCAAGCCACGGCCACGCAGCCGGCCATGATCCACCGCACCTTCCGCTCGCTCGACGACCCCCCGAAACTCGTCGGGTTCACGATCCGCCAGTGGGCCGCGCTGATCGCCGCCAGCGCTGTGGTGCTCGCGACCGTGCGGCTGGCGCACCTACCGGGCAAGCCGGCGATCACGCTGCTCACATTCGCCGTCGGACTACCGGCCGCGCTCACCTATGTCTCAGAGAGCGGCGGGCTGCACCTCGGCAGGTTGCTCGCGGACATGCTCCGCTGGCGGCTGGCGCGCAAGAGGCTCGCCGCGTTCGCCGAGCCCGCGCAGCCGCTTGCAGGCGTGCTGAGAGCGCGCGCGCCACACGAAGCCGCGCAACTGCTCGGCGGCGCGGCGATCGAGCCCGACGGGCTGCTGATCCGCAGAGACGGCACTTACGTGCGCTACCTGCAGAGCGAGGTCGTCAACCCGCTCGTGCTCGACCCCGAGGAGGCCGAGGGCATCTCAGCCGCGTTCGCGCAGATCGCCGCGCGGCTCGCCGACCGCCAGACGCTGCAGCTATACGTGCAGGCGACCCCGCTCGAGCTCGAGGAGCTCCTCGCCAAGGAAAGGCATGGCTGCGAGCAGGCGGCCGGGGCCGCCCAGGACATCGGCCAGCACGAGCGGGCCGAGGCGATCCGCAGGCTCGGCTGCGCGCAGGAGGACTCGATCCGATCATGCGCAGCACGCGTCGGCCCCGTTCACGTCCGCTACGTGCTCGTGTGCCCATGCACGCCGGCGGGTCGACGGCGACCCTCGAGGCGGCCCGGACGCCACGCGCTGCGGCTCACCGCCGCCGCGCACGAACGGGCAGCGCGCGACTCCCTGCGCCACAGCGAAGGCATCCGCGCGGACCTGCAGGCGATGGGCCTTGACGCCGAGGCGCTCGACGGCGCCGCGGTGCTCGACCTTCTGCACGCGCGCTTTGACCCCGCGAGCGGCGAATCAACTGCGCCCGCGAGCTTCATGCACCCCGACGCGATCGAATCCCCGGTCCCCGGCGAGGGGCCCGAGCGGGCAGCAGAGCGCACGAGCGCCCTCGCAGGCGCGATCTGTAGCGCACCCATCGACTTCTCACAGCCCAGCCACCTGCGCGTCGCGGAGTCGCTGGAGACGGTGCTGCACGTGTCGCTCGGGCCCGAGCAGACATGGCTCGGCTGGCTGCTGCACATGACCCAGGCGCCACGGCCGTTCGTGCTCAGCGTGCACGTGCAAGCCACCGAGCGCTACCGCGAGCGGCTCGCACAGAAGCGTCGCTACAAGCGGCTGTACGGCGTCAACCGCGGCGTCGAGCAGCGCGGGCGCCCGTTGGACCCTGACGCGCGCCTGGCCGAGGAGGAGGCCGCCGAGCTGACAGAGCAGCTCGCCACCAGCAGCGGCGCCGGCATCTACCGCCTCAGCATCTACCTCGCGCTGCGCGAACCCGCCGGGGACCCCGACACCCTGCGCGAACTGGCGGGCGCGGTCGCGCGCGAGGTCACGATGGCCAGCGACGCGCGCGTCCAGCCCGGCCAGTTCGCACAACGAGCGCTGTGGCGCTCCACGCTGCCGCTCGGAGCCGACGTCGCCCGACGGCGGCGCAAGTACCTCTCGAGCAACGTCGGCGACAGTCTGCGCGCTACTCGGCACCGGCTGCGGAAGCCCCGACGGGATCCCGCTCGGCTACGCGCTCCCAGGCCGCACGCTAGAGCGCCTGGACCCCTTCGATGAGCGCCACCCCAACCACCTGCTGCTGATCAACGGCATGTCCGGCGCCGGCAAGACGATGAGCGCGATCCTGCTGCTGATCCGCGCGATCGCCACACGGCGCCAGCGGGTTCATCATCGACCGCGCCGGGCACTTCGCGTTCCTCGCCTCGCTGATCCCCGGCGCCGTATCCGTGCAGATAGGCGCCGAGGACCACGCCATCAACTCCTGGGACGTGCGAGGACCCCGCACGGCTCGCGGCGGAGAAGGTCGACTATCTGCTCGCGCTGCACGCGCTGCTGCTCGGCGAGCACCACGCCGCCCGGGACTCCTACGGGCTCTCACGACCTCGAGAGCGAACCTGCTCGGCCTCGCGATCGGCGAGGTGTACGAGCGCTGCGCCCTGACCGGCGAGGAACCCCGCGAGCTGCTGCTGCAAGAGGAGCTCGAGCGCCGCTACCACCAAGAACGCCGCGACGGCTCGGTCGGGATCGCCGAGGCGCTGCGCAACCTCTCGATGCGCATCAACAACTACCTGCCACGACGGGCCCTACGGATACCTCGCCGACCGGCCGACCACGATCGGAGCCGACTCACCGCTGGTCGTCTTCGACACGCGCCTGATCCCCGACGCGAAGGCCGCGGCCGCGCTGTTCGTCATCTGCGAGCACGTCAAGACGCGGATCGCCGCAACGCGCCGCGAGCACCTCGCCGGAGACGGCCCCAGACACGCGTGGGCGGGGCGCAGCTTCCTCGTCATCGACGAGGCCTGGAAGCTGATCGAGCGGCCCGCGACCGGCCGCTGGTTCAACGAGTTCTGCCGGCGCAGCCGCCACTACGCGCTGTGGCTGATCGCGATCAGCCAGCAGCTCTCGGACTTCGACAACGAGCACGGCAAGGCGCTGTTGGCGAACGCCGCGATGCGCCTGTTCCTACGCCAAGAGGCCCGGGAGCTCTCCTACGTCAAGGACTCACTGCGCCTCAGCGAGCAGGCGATCGACGCGATCTCCCAGCTACAGACAGTCCGCGGGCAGTACTCCACCGCCTACCTGATGAACGGGGCGCGCGGACAGGGGACCATCCAGATCGCCGCCGGCGCACACGAGTACTGGATCGCGACCTCCGACCCTGCGCGCGACGAGCGCATCCGCCAGCAAGCGCTCGCGCAGAGCGAAGGAGACCCCTGGCGGGCACTCGAGCTGCTGGCAGACGAGCACTGGCAGCAAACAGCGGCCGCGAGCACAGGACAGGGCGCATGATGGCGCCCCGCCTCGCATATGGCCTGCTGAGGAGCCGCACCGTCAGAGCGCTCCTCGCTGGGCGCAGTGCTGCTGGTCGTGCTCACCCCGGTTCTGGTCGCCGGTGCGATCGCGGGTCTCGTCGCCGAAGAGGAAGCAGCAGGTTGCGCGACCGCCGGGCTGGTCGAGCTGCCCGCCGGCGGCGGAGCGCTCGCCGGCGAACAGTACGCAGCGCCACTTGCGCTCGTGCCGGGTCGCTCGTACGAGGTCGGTGCGACCGAGTACGGCGGGTCCGGCGACCCCAGCTCCGGTGACTACGGGTCGATCCCCGACCCCAGCCAGTCCTATCTCCCGGCACACCCCGACACGTTCGCCGAGCTGTCGCGTGCTCGAGCACAACCCCGCCGACGGCGGCACGTTCACGTTCGCCGACGCGGACGCGCTGAACAACCTGCCGTACATGAGTGCTCTGCGCGTCGCGCACGACGGACACGCCGCGCTGCTCTACAAGCGCGACATCGGCTATGGGCAGGGCCCCGGGCAGCTCATCGAAAACGGGCAGCCCTACCGGCTCGACGTGTGGTGGCAGGCCGCGCGATCGCTCGCGATCACCAAGAGCGCCGTCCAGATAGCGCTCGCGCCCGCAACAGGCGCCGCGGCAGCGCTCGAAGAACTACCGGAAGCGAGCGCGGCGACGAGCAGCGAAGACGCGAGCGAAGTCTGTCCGCAGCCTGGAGCGGGTGAAAGCATCCCCCTCCCCCTCGTCCCGGGCACCCGCACCCGCATCCTCCCCAGCGGTCTCGCCGCCGCCGGCGAAGAAGCACCCACGCAGGTCAAGCAGATGGTCGCCGCCGGCAACCGCCTGTACGGCACCGCCTACCTCTACGGCGCCGGCGCACGGCAGCTCCCTGAACACGCTGCCAGCCCGCCTATGACTGCTCCTCCGCCGTCTCCTACCTCCTTCACTGGGGCGGCGTACTCGGCACCAGCGCCCTGGACTCCGGCGAGCTCGCCGGCTACGGGCAGCCAGGGCCCGGCCGTTACGTGACGATCTACGCCGACCCGACGCACGCGTTCATGTACGTCGCCGGGCTGCGCTTCGACACCGTCGAAGACCCCGCCTACGACAGCGGCCCCAACTCCGGCAAGCCCGGAGCGCGCTGGCGAGTCTCCCCCAGCGTCCCCGACTGGGCCACCTGGACCGTGCGCCACCCACCCGGGCTATGAGCATCGGGAAGATACAGACGCTCACAGCCGCGGCGGCCACGACGCTGGCAGCGCTCACGCTCGCGGGCTGCAGCAACCCCGACGCACCAGCCGCCGCACCCTCGACCACCGCGCCGCCGGCGTCAGCGATCCGGAACGCGGGTGAGCCACCAGGCCCTCCGCCACCCCGGGCCGCCTCGCCGGCGCCCCTGAAGGTAGCGCCGACGCCGCAGGCGGCACTCACCGCATTCGCCGAGCTCTACATCAACTGGAGCTACCAAACCCTGGGCGCCCAGCAGCGCACACTGGCGGCGATCTCCGTCGGGGCGGCCCGCCTGGCCGAGCAGCAGGCGGCCGCCACCAGCGCCGCAGACAGCACCATCAGCCCAGGGGCACATCCACAACAGCGGTCAGGTAACGAGCATCGCGCCGGAGCTCACCCATCGCGGCATGTGGGTGATCGTCACGCGAGAGCAGACAGGCGGGGACACCCAGTACGAAGGGCTCCCGGCGGCCTACCACGTCACGCTCGCGAAGCTTGCGAGCGTCCCCGGCGGCTACGCGGTAAGCGAATGGCTACCCCAGAGCTGACAGAAACGGCGGCTATGGCTTCGGACCACTCCGGGAGCCGGCCTCGAACAGGCGGGCGGCTCGGAACGAGCGCTCACGGGGCGTGGCTACGCGCGTACGCCGCCATCTGGGCGATCACGCTCGGCGCCGCCGGGCTCGTCACGCTCGTCGGCCCCGCAGCCGAGACCACCGTCCGGCGGCTGCTCGGGCTGACACTCACGCCGGATCCCAACCCCGCACCGGACGCGTGGCACATCCTCGCGCTGGCCGCGCACAACATCCCAATCGCCGCGTGGCCGCTGCTGCTCGGCCTACGCGGAGCCCAGGCCAGCCGCAACGCCCGCCGCGCGGCAAACGGCCTCCTACTCGCGTGCGTGCTCGCGAACACGATCCCTGTCGGCGCGGCCCTCGGCACGTACGGCACCCGACTGGTCCCCTACATCCCGCAGCTACCCGTCGAGTGGGCGGCACTCGCAGCCGGCTGCGCCAGCTGGGCCGTGCAGCGCGAGCGCCCGCAGAGCGTTCTGCAGCGGCTCATGTGGCTCGGGCTGATCGTCGCGCTCCTCAGCGCTGCCGCGACACTCGAGACGATCGCGGTGCCACACAGCTGAGCAAATCCCAGCCGCAAACGAGAGCGAACAAGATCACAACCCGACCAAAATAAACGTCACAAGGAAGTTGACCCTCGACTCGACGTAGGTTCTAGTGGACACGGCGGCTGCAAGAAAAGTTGCAGGAGGAGGCGCACTTTGCGGACCTATGCGCCGTCGTGCAAGATGCCGGAAGGGTCAAGGCTGACCGGGAGATAAACGAGCATGGATGTTCAAAACGGGGCACGCACGCCCAACGGGGTACACAAGGAACGCTTCGGGCTGACCGGGCGCTCGACGGCCCTGAGCGGCGAGCAGGTCGGCGTCGCGCTCGGCGCCTGGCAGAGCGCGGAGCTGCGCCTCGCGCGCTGCTTCGGCGAGTGTCGCGGGCTCACCCACGAGCAGCTCGAGGACCTCTACCAGGAGACGGCGCTCGTGCTCCTGATGCGCTCCTTCCACAGCGAGGAGCACCTGCGCCACGCCCTGCGCTGGGGAATCAAGCACCGCGCGCTACACCACCACCGCGACGAGCGCCGCCGCGGCGAGATCCTCGCCCAGCGCGCCCCCGAGCTGACGCTCGCCGCCGAGCGACGCGAAGCGCAGCGCACCCCCGAGCTCGCCGCGCTGCTCGAGGACGACCGCCTGATCGTCACCGAGTTCCTGGCCGAGCTCTCAGACCTCGAGCGGCACGTGTTCTGGCTGATGGCCGAGGGCATGCGCTACCGGGCGATCGCACCGCTGCTCGCCGTCTCCGTCAACGAGGCGCGCAAAGCAGCCCGCGGCTGCGAAGCCAAGCGCGAGCGCTTCCAGCTGCTCTACGACACCGGCAGGCTATGCGGGTTTCGCTCCCAGACGATCCTCGCGATGCAGGCCGGCGAGCCCGTCGAGCGAGGAGCTCGCACAGCGCGCCTACGCGCACCTGCAGGGTTGCGCACACTGCCGCGAACAGCACAAGACGAACGCCAGGCGGCTACGGCGAAGCTTCCAGGGCCAAGCGGCCGCGCTGGCTGCCGATCCCAGTCCTCGCCGCACACCTCGGCTGGCTCGCGAAGCTCGGCGTACGCATGCGGGTGCTGCACCAGCGGCTCGTGCCATACGGGCCCCCGCCCGCCAGCAGCGGGATCCGAGAAGGCGCGGTCGCGACCCTCGCGGGGGGCGGCGTGGCCGCCAAGCTCGCCGCCGGAGCAGCCACCATCGCCGTGCTCGCAGGCGGGACGATCGGAGCCACGCACGCACTCCAACACTCCGAACATCAACACGGCGCGCGGGCAGTCGTGAGCCGGGCCAGGAGGGCAACGCCACCACCAACGCCCTCCGGCGCGGACACCATCAAGCCGGTCGAATACGCGCCCGCAGACACCGTCGAACCTGCTGCACACCCGGCGCGAAGCCGGCGGGCAGATGGGCTGAAGTCCGGTTCGGCCCACCAACCCGGAGGATTCGCCTACCTCGGAGTCCCGACACGCAGCACTGTCGGTCCCAGCGAAGACGCGCGCGCCAGCACCGCGAACGCGAACACCGCCAACAGCACGACCGGCGGCAGCCCCAGCTGGCGGCGACGGCGACAGCGAACAGCGAGGCGGAGGCCCGTTCAGCCCATGAGCGAGCCGAAACCCGCTGGCCGCAAGGCGACCGCCACGGTCAACAACCCCCGCAAGCAGCTTTCCTGACAGCTCGAAGAAGGAGGACGACGGCACGGATGCCGGCGAACCGCAGCACCCATGACGCTCCAGCGCCCGCCGCGCGCCTGCGGCTGGGACGCGGCCTGCTCGTCGGGCTGGCCACGGCACTCCTCGCCCTGGCCATCCTCGGCCTCAGCGCCACGGCCTACGCCGGCGAATGGGTGCAGGCGTCGTGCATCAACCCCAACCAGACCGCCGCCGGCAGCCAAGGCTGGTCGAGCTTCGCCTCAGGCGGCGGCTACGGGTCAACCAACTCCACCAGCTGCGGGCCCGGCGCCCCCGCCTTCGCGCTCCTCTCAAGCGACGCGCCGGTCGCCGTCGGCGCGCACGAGACGCTGCAGTACACGCCACCGCCGGGCTCCACGCTCGCCGGCGGGCAGCTCGACGTCGGCATGAGCGCCGACGGGCACGGCTATGACGCCTCCGGCACCGCCGTCGCCTACACCCCCGAATACGCCTACGACGGCTCCAACGTCTTCTTCCAATGCGCCGCCGGTCTTCAACCCTGCGCCGGCTTCACAAACGACTTCACCGGCGAGCTGGAAATACCCTCAGGGCGCGGCGGGAACCTGTACCTCGAAGCCGGCTGCGGAGGCGAATCGTCCCCGACTCTGCGGAGCTGCGACGAAGGTGCCAGCGACGGCGCCTGGTCGCTGATCCAGCTGTGGTGGGCCGACCTACGGCTCTCAAACGACGCCACACCCGCCGCCAGCGCCATCAGCGGGACACTGCTCGACGGCGAAGCACGCGGCAGCCGCGAACTCACGCTCACCGCCACCGACCCAGACGGACCAGGCGTCTACAGCATCAACGTGCAAGCCGACGGGCAGACGCTCTACACGGCCACCCCGGACACCAACAACGGGCAGTGCACGCCGGTCGGGATCAGCGGCACGGCCCTCATGTTCGACTCAAGCCAACCATGCAGGCAGAGCGAGTCCGTCGATCTGCCGATCGAAACCACCCTCGTGCGCGACGGACCGCACACGCTGAAGGTCACCGTCGAAGACGCCGCCCAGAACACGAGCGTCGTCTATGACAACACGATCACCACCCACAACGCGCCCACGAACACCACCGCTCCCGCGGTCGCGGCGTCCGGGCAAGTGCAACCCGGCAGCACGCTCACCGCAGAACCCGGGCAGTGGTCGGCCCCCAGCGGCACCGGCACGACCAGCTACAGCTACCAATGGCAGGACTGCGACGAGGAAGGCGCAAGCTGCCAGACGATCCCCGGCGCCGAAGACAGCAGCTACAGCGCCACCCCCAACGACGTGGGCCACGCCCTGCGGGTGCTCCTCACCGCGAGCGACAGCGACGGATCCGCATCCGCCGCGAGCCCGGCCAGCGCCGTCGTCAACCCGCCGGCGCTCACACCAACCAACGACCACCACGAGCAGCGCCGCAGGCACGAGCCTGACGGCCGACTGGACCCCGGGAGCACCCAACGGGAGCGGAGCAAACGAGAACGCGCAGCTGCACCTCGCCGGGCATCCGACCATCACCCGCAGCTTCGCGAAGCGCGCGCTCACGATCACCGGCCAGCTCGCCAACGCGACCGGCGCACCGATCGCGAACGCCACGCTCGACATACGCGAACAGGTCGACGGCGCCGGCTCCCCGCAGCTCATCGGCTCACACCAGCACGGCAGCGAACGGCACTTTCACCGTGCACGTGCCACGCGGACCGTCGCGGCTGTCCTGATCGACTACCGGGCCTTCTCGAGCGACGCCCTCTACAGCACCCAGGCCGGCGTCCAGGAGAACGTCAGCGCCGGTGTGCAGATGCACATCACTCCACGGCGCAGCGCACCAAGCGGGCGAATCGTCCTCAGCGGACGGGTAGCCGGCCCGGTACCGCAGGGCGGCGTCGTCGTCGAGATCCTCGTCCGCTACCGCGGCGTCTGGGAGCCGTTGCGGACACCGCGAACGAACGCAGACGGGCGCTACCAGGTCGCGTACCAGTTCCAGGGGGCCGTCGGACGCTTCCCATTCCGCGCCGAGGTTTTCGGCGGCCAAGCCGACTACCCCTACACCCGCGGGGAAAGCACGACGGTCGATGTCACGACCCACTGACGTGCGCCCCCATCGATCACACGCGCGCCGCCGTAGCGCCATCGCAGTCGTGCTCGCGACGATCCTTGCGATGGCAGTCGGGGCGGGCAAAGCCGAGGCCGACCAGATGACGGTGTTCACATGTCACGATCCGGCGGGTAATCCCGTAGGAAACGACGGCTGGACGATCCTGCGCACCGCCGACAACAACATGCTCGCGGCAGACTCCTGCGCCGGCGCCGGCGCCGGCGCAATGGAGCTCGAACTGGCGGCGAACTTCAGCGGATACCCCAACGGCGCGCAGGTCGAGTGGAGCTTCAGCGCCCCATCCTGGGCGTCGATCGCCAGCTACAACCTCCAGGTCGCCAGCAGCTACGCCCTTCCAGGGACAGGCAGCAGCGGGATGGGACAGGCATACATCGACGCCTCCGACGAGAGCGACCCAATCTATGACTACCGCAACCTCGGGACAGCCTCGCTAGGCGCCAGCAGCGTCAGCCGCACCCCGCCGGATCCCGTCAGCCGGATCGTGGTGAACGCCTCATGCGACGGCCAGGACGGACCCTGCGCCAGCGGAGTCCCCGTGGCGCACATCGACGTCTCCTCCGCCACCGTGGTACTCGACGACTCCACCACACCGACAGTCCAGAACATCACCGGTCCTCTCGTTTCCGGTGCCAGCATAAGAGGCACTGCCGAAGTCGACTTCAACGCCGCCGACAGCGGCCCCGGCGTGTACAGCGGCCAGCTGATCGTCGACGGGCAAAGCCAACCCGCCGTGATCCTGAACTCAAACAACGGCTGGTGTCAGAACCTCGGGCAGACAAACGACGGAACACGTTCCTTCGCGCACCCCGAGCCATGCGCACAATCCACGAGCGGAAGCCTTGAGCTCAACACCACCAGCCTGCCCGACGGACAGCACACCCTCAAACTCGTAGTCGACGACGCCTCCGGAGACGCCACCACCGCCTACGACGGCAGCATCAGCACCAACAACGCACCGGCGAACACGCAGCCACCCGCGATGCTCGGGCCGAGCCAGGTATCGGTCGGATCCACGCTCACAGCCGAGCCCGGCCAATGGTCAGCACCCGCCGCTGCGGGCACCATCGCCTACAGCTATCAGTGGCAGGACTGCGACGCCGAGGGCGAAAGCTGCCAGACGGTCTCAGGAGCCGAAAGCAGCAGCTACACCGCCACCTCCACCGACGTCGGGCACACGCTGCGCGTCCTCGTCACCGCAGGTGACAACGACGGGTCCACGGCCAGCGCGAGCGCTGCCGGCGCCCTCGTCGCCTCCCCGCCCACGCCCTCAACCACGACCGCCACGGGCAGCGGCACCGCGGCGCTCACCCCGACCCTCGGGATGCCCAACGGGACGCCAGCCAGCGAGCAGGCACAGCTGCACCTCGACGGACCCGTCACGATCTCCCGCTCCTTCGCAGACAGGGCGTTCACGATCACAGGGCAGCTCACCAACAACACCGGCACAGCGATCGCCGGCGCCACCCTGGACATTCGCGAACAGGCCCACGGGGCAAACACAGCCGCCGTGATCGACCATGCCACAAGCACCGCGAACGGCAGCTTCACGATCCACGTCCCCGCCGGGGCATCACGAACGATCACCGTCGCCTACCGAGCGCACTCGAGCGACCCTGGCTACACCGCGCAGGCCAGCGTCCAGGAGAACGTCAGCAGCGGCCTGCAGATGCACATCACACCACGGCGCACGAGCTCCAGCGGGACGATCTCGATCATAGGACACGTCGCGGGACCGATCCCGCACGGCGGCGTGCTGGTGGAGCTGCTGGTCCACTACCGCGGACAGTGGGTGCCATTCCGCACACCACACACCAGCCGATCCGGCGACTTCAAGACCGCCTACGAGTTCCAGGGCGCCGTCGGAGGGTTCCCGTTCCGGGCCCTGGTCCCGGCCGGCCAGGCCGGATTCCCCTACGCAGGCGGATACAGCAACACCGTCACCGTCCGCAGCGGCTGATCAGCTCGCCGGCGAGCCGCGGGCCGAGCAGCTGGAAGAGACAGTGTTCCGGGCTCGAGGTCGAGGTCTCGATCGGGGCGTCGGGAAGGGCTCGCAGATGGCTGTCGGCGAAAGCCGCTGCATTTCGAGCCCGCACTGCGACAGGCAGCCGTCAGACAGCGGCTAGCGCGGGGGCGAGCGTCTCGGCGGACGCCTGAACGGTCTCGGGAATCGTCACTGAGAGGCGCCCGTCGCGCTCGAGGATCTCCCGCGCGCCGATCACCGTCAACCCGACGATGCGGCCGGTGCCCGGCGCGTAGCGGACGACATGACCCTCAGGAGTCTCCTCGCCCTCCCCAGCCTGAGGCTCGCCGACATGCAGATACAGAACGTCGCTCTGCGCGTCGTAGTCGGCATGGTCGAAGCTCACTGGGCCGATAGTGATCCTCACGCGCTCCATGACCTAGGGTCCTTTCGATTGGCAAACGCAGAAACGATCCGCGCAGGCACCTGCTCGTAGCTTACGACGACCAGCAACCAGCGGCTGGGGCCCACATTGCGGGCGTAGTAACGGGTGCGTCTGGGATTGCCCGGGTCGGCGGCCTGATGGTCTGGGGTAAGCACCGTAGCCAGGACCTCGGGCATATACGCGGCGATCTCGGGATGGTCACGCACGATCTTCTCCCACCAGACTCCAGCGGGCAGCACGACCCGAACACCCTTCGGATCGGTCGCCTCGACGACCGTGCGTTCAAACTTCTGCTCGCTCATACCAACGGACGTACCTTGACGGGTTGAGTGCCTGGTAGCGGGCCATCGCCGCCCACCCGCACCCGACCGGGTGCGAAAATGGGCGGCCCGGCCCGCGAAGGGCAACCATGAAGGCACCCGCTGTCCGAGTCTCGGATCGCATCGGAGCCGAGTGGACACCCGGGCCTGCCTTTCCGATCCCCTGAGATGCACCTTCGCCGTCGCCTCGCGGCCAACCATGGGCGACGCGTTGCTCATGCCGCCCGGGCGTCGAGGTCATCGGCGTCTTCGGTCATCTCCAGCGTCGCCCACAGGGCGGGCAGGAACGCCCGGCGCTCAGAGCGGGGGCTCGCGTCGGCGATGCGCACGAGGTCCCGCAGCGAGCACAGCGCCACCACCGTGTCCTGCAGCGCGACGTGACGGGCGGCGCGGCGCAGATCGCGGTATCCCCCGGTGCCCGGCATCTCCAAGGCCACCGCTAGCTCGCCACCGCCAGAGAGCGCCCAGCGACGCTCGATCTTCGACGGCGCCTGCGAGTGGAAGTCGAAATGATGAACCGAGAGGCTGCCCTCACGCAGTACGCGGGGGCCGCGCTCGCGCCAGCAGGGCAGCTCGGGGATGAAGTCAGGAGGCGAGGCCAGCTCGACGTCGAGCTCGAGGACCCGGGGGCATGATGCGGGCAGTCTTGCGGACGCCGCCTGCTGGCGGCACACCGCCGAGACCCCGCGAGACGGCCCGACAGCCTTGATGCTGCCTGGATCGGGAGTGCGGCCACCATTTTCTCGCGCGGAGCCTTTATGGTGCGCGTAAAGCTTTTGTTTGCGGCAATGTTGCTTGCTATAGTCCAGTTATTGTGAGCGTAAATATAGCTTCAGAGGAAAGGCCGCTCGTCGATGCTGCTGTTACCGAGATCCGTAGGCGGTTGCCAGACACGTGGGTCGTGGAGGCATCGGATCAGGGTCTCGAGGACGGTCGAGGTGGACCGGAGCGAGCGGACGCGCTCATCGACGTCCGTGCGCCGAACGGCACGAGCGCAACGATCATTGTTGAGGCAAAGCGGGCCTTCGCACCGCGCGATGTGGAGCGGCTACTGGGTGGGCTGGCGCGCACCCTGCGGACGCTCACCTACAACATCCCGGTACTGGTCGTGGCGCCCTGGATCAGCCCTCGGACGCAGGAGCTGCTCGAGGCGGAGGGCCTGAACTACATCGACACGACCGGCAACGTGCTTCTGAGGCTCGACAATCCGGCAACGTACGTGAAGTCGACGGGTTCCAGTCGCAATCCAGAGCCGACGCCTCAGGGCAGAGCCCGCGTGCGCGGGCCGAAGGCCGCTCGCCTGGTTCGTCTGCTGGCAGACGTGCGGCCTCCCTACGGTGGCCGAGAGATAGCGAACGCTGCCGAGCTGACTGCTGGCTACGTATCGCGACTCCTGGACGCCCTCGACAGCCAGGCACTGATCGAGCGCTCCAAACGGGGCGGCGTCGAGTCGGTTGACGCACAGGGTCTACTGCGTTGGTGGGCGGAGTCATATGACGTGTTCCGCACGAACGAAACATCGACGTTCCTGGCCGCGAACGGCGCAGCAAAGGCACTGGAGCGTCTCGCGAGCATGCCGATGAATGGCGAGGTAGCGGTGAGCGGCTCATTTGCAGCCGGCCGCGTCGCCCCCGTGGCTGCCCCCGCGCTGCTGCTGATGTACTGCGAGAACGTCACACAAACAGCAGAAGCACTCGGCCTGCTACCCGCCGACG
The DNA here is from genome assembly GCA_963761355.1 of uncultured Solirubrobacteraceae bacterium. Classification (GTDB taxonomy): domain Bacteria; phylum Actinomycetota; class Thermoleophilia; order Solirubrobacterales; family Solirubrobacteraceae; genus Palsa-744. The sequence continues at coordinate 90,647 of CAVXHC010000015.1, read as the reverse complement.
ATGGCGCAAACGTCGCTCTACTGCGACCATTTGATGCCGTCGTCTGGGAGCGAACCACGACGGACGCCGGGATCACCTACGCAGCACCGTCGCAGGTGGTCGTCGATTGTCTGAGCGGCACTGGGCGCATGCCCGCCGAGGGCGAAGCGTTGTTGTCGTGGATGGCCGCGAACGAATCGTCCTGGCGATACTCCTCGCTCGAGGAGCTTGATGGCGCGAGGGCAATGCCCTGAGGGCCCCGGACGATACGCCCGCGGCCGTGTCCCCGATCTACGTCGAGGCGCGGCGCGTGTTACTCGATGCGCTGAGCGCGCTCGCACCACAGGGTCCCGCGGTGATCGTCGCGGGCGCCCAGGCCGTGTACCTGCGCACCGGTGCGGCGGACATCGCCGTGGCGCCCTACACAACCGACGCAGACCTGACGCTAGATCCATCGCTACTGATCGAGGAGCCAGCGCTCGAATCAGCGATGCGCAGTGCAGGGTTTGAGCTTGCAATTGAGCAAGGCCATGTCGAGCCCGGCATCTGGCTGGCGCCCGCGAAGGTGGCCGGGGAGTCAGTCCTGATCCCGATTGACCTGATCGTCCCTGAGGGCGCCGCGTCAGGTGGTGGTCGTCGAGGGGCGCGTTTGGGTACTCATGGCAAGCTCGCGGCGCGTCGTGCGGTCGGGCTGGAGGCGGTGCTGCTAGACCACTCGCCGATGACGGTCGCGGCGCTCGAGCAGGCAGACACGCGCTGCGTAGAGGTAGAGGTCGCTGGACACGCAGCGCTGTTGGTGGCGAAGGCTCACAAGCTGCACGATCGTGTCGCGAGCGGCAAGGCCGCGCGCGTCGACGACAAGGACGCCGCCGACGTGTTCCGCGTAATGCAGACCACAAGCCCGGATGATGTCGGCAGAACCCTTGCACAGCTCTCGCAAGACTCGGTCGCGGGAACGGTGAGCGTTGACGGCGTCACGTACCTCGGCGAGCTGTTTGGCCGACGCGGCAGAGCCGGGATTGAGATGGCTGTGCGGGCGCTGCGGGTCGGAGTACCCGAGGCCCAAGTTGAAACACTCTGCGTCACCTACATCGAGCGACTGACGGCGATCGCGCACGCCACATAGAGGCACGGGTAGCTCGAGCTTCCTCGGGCTGTTGCTAGGAGAGCACCGACCTGCATCCCGACCTGTTTGGCGGCGTTTCGCTCGACGAGGCGAAGGGACGCAGCTCGGCTGACGTACGCGAGCAGAGCCGCGCCGTCGCGCACGTGTCGCCGCGGCCTGGACGGGGACTTCGTTGCCGATGCCCAAGCGACTGCGACGCTGGCTGAGGCGCTGTCCGTTCCCTGAAGCCCGGATGGTGTCTCGGTTTGAGCGGCTCCCCAGCGCGAGCGCGCCGCACAGGGGGTAGTGCGACGGCCTGTCGGGGGCAAAAGCCCGGAGCGCCGAGGAGCCGGAAGCGAGGATACGAAGGCGGTCAGATAAGTCCCCCGGCGGTCACGCGGTTTGGCGTTCCCCTCGCGGCCGCCGGGGTCAATCCGCGGGCCTCAGTGCCCCTTGGAGGTCGTCCGTGTGATCGCTGCCCCCATCCCCATCCAGAGGGCAGGAGCCGAGCGTAACGCCCTGAGAGCCTGATGTAAACCCGCTTTTGGCGACCCCCGGCACGGCCGCGCACAAAAGGGAGTGGGCTGCGCGAGCAGATCGACGCGAATCCCGCCCGCGTTGCTCGAGTGCGCAAGCACAAGACCGCGATGCTCTCGGGGCTACGGCGTGAGCTCGACTTCACCCAGGCAGCGCTCGACGACCGGCTCGCGGTCTCGCAGGAGAACTTCTCCCAGATCGAGCGGGGAGAGGCCGACGTGCGGCTCTCCACGCTCAGCCGCTATGTAAAGGCGCTAGAAACGCTCCGATTGCGGGCCATCGCTCCCCACCGCACCCAGGGGGTGCGAAAATGGGCGACTGGCGCGCGACGGGACGGGAGCGAAACGCACATGACCCCCACCCGCCCGACCCCTGTGATGCACCGTTGCGGTGGCGAGCGTGCGCTTTTAGCCGCCTGGCGACGCCGACGCGGCGGACCTATCAGCTCATCAGCCCGCGCGGGCGCTCAGCATGGAAGAGCCTGTGCCCTCGACGGCGGGCCACCGAGCAAGCCAGGTCGAAGCGCCGGGGTTAACTGGGCACAGCATCATCAAGCTTACGTCGAAACGCTGAGAGCTCGATCGCCGGGTACCTATACAGCTCCGGCTCGATGGCCTCATAGAGCGCACGCAGGCGCGCCGGGTCCACCAGGTCGCCCGCGATCATGGCTGCGACATCCGACAGGTCGCTGTCAAACCCACGCTCGATCTTCGACAGCGCCTGCGAGTAGAAGTCGAAATGGTGAACCGCGAGGTTTCCCTCACGCAGCACGCACGGGCTGCGCTCGCGCCAGCCGGGCAGCTCAGGGATGAAGTCCGGAGGCGACACGAGCTCGATGTTGATCCCCAGGCGGTCCTTGAGGGACCGAAGCGCACGCAACAGCTCGTCGGACTCCGGCTCGAAACGCAGATCGACATCGATCGTCGAGGCGCGCCAGCCTTCGAGCACCGCCGTCGAGCCCCCCGTCAGATAGAGCCGAGTCGGAGCGCGAGCGACCCTCCCGAGCTCCCGCGCCAGCGCGTGAATAGCCGGCTCGTCAACCGGCGGGCGCATGCTCAGCCGCCCGCGCAAAGCTCACGATGCGACCCACGAGCGCGTTGTAGCGACTGTGAGCGCCGCCGAGGTCACGCTCGCACAGCAGTTCATAAAGACGATGAGACGCCGGGCCTCCATCAACCTCGGGAACCTGCACGCCCACGGCGCGCAGCCGCGCAGCCGCCATGGCCACCACGAGCGAGGCCTCGGTCTCCCGTCCAGCGGCAAGATCGGCCAGCCCGGCGCTCACGAGCTCGGATCCGGGAAGGCCAACAGACACTTCGTGCATCCCCATGATCCTAGGCGTCGGATGCCGATACCCGGGACAGCAGAGCGCGATGCCCCGGCCACCCTTCAGGGCGTGCGCTGCAGGTACTCATCCAGCGCCGTGCGGGTGATCTCGCTGACTGAGCGCTGCTCGTGGCGGGCGCGGGCGCGCAGCGCCTTTGCGAGCTTGGGATCGACTCGAACCTGGACACGGGGAGAAGCGCCGGCCGTACCGAGTGCGGGCCTGCCGATGCGCTCGCGGCGAGCCTTCGTGAGGTCATATCCGCGCTCAGCCTCGTCGGCCAACGCCTCCACCACGCTCTTGGTGAGCTTGGTACCGCCGCGGGTTCTCAGAGTCGCCATCTGGAGGCCTCCTCGTATTGTGGCTTGTACTTGTCGCGTAGCGTCATGGCGTGGATCACGAGCAGGTCACCATCAGATAGCTGGACTGCGATGACCTCAAGCCGGCATCCGCGAGCGTCGTCGCCGAGGTACACGAGCCTGGGTCCAGCACCTGGGCATGCGATACGGGTGGTGCCTGTTTGAACCGCAAACCGCAGTGTGCGATGACATGGCGGATGCTCTCCTTGGAGATACGACGACGAGTCGCCGAACGCGCAAACCGTACTCTGGCACGGGTTAGTTTAGCACTTCTGTCAGACATAACTGATGGGGTGAGCAGGCCCGATCCGCGTTGGGTGGGCTTCGGCTGCCGTCGTTTGCGGTCGTCGTGCGCCACTGCCGCCCCACACCGCACCCGACGGGTGCGAAAATCGGCGGCTGGCGCGCGACGAGGGGAAGCGACGCCGGCAGCCCGCAATTCTCCTGTCATTAGGCGCGGCGCGCTCGTCACGGTCGAGCAGCACGGCACGCTGATCGACTACACGACGGGCGGACGCACTGGAAGGGGACGAGCCTTCGGCATGTGGTCAACGCGGATGTCCCAGCTAGGCACCGCTTCGGCTGGGCAGTCGTGAAGAAGCGCGTCCAGGCGCAACGGGTTCAGCGAGACGACACGACGGGGCGCGAGCGCCTCGGCCGGCTCGGGTTCAGCGGCGACGTTCGAAAGCAGGAAGCGCATCTCCAGGCGAGTGCCGCCGGAGCGGCTCGCGCCGAGCGTGAACGAGTCGCAGGTGTGCTCGATCAGGTTCAGCCCCAGCCGGAGCCCGCGGGTCTCTCGTGCGGCGCCGAGGCCGCAGCCGTCGTCGGCGACGATCACCGACAGTGAGCGGCCGGCGAGCGACGCCGAAACGTGAATCGTCCCGGGCGCTCCGGGAGGGTAGGCGTGACCGATGGCGTTCGTGAGCGCCTCGCAGACCGCGAGGCGGACGCCGTCGAGCTCATCGGCGCCGGCACCGGCGGCGAACGCGCACACGGCGGCGCGAGCCGCGGGGACGGACGCGGCGCCGGCCGGGTAGCTCCTCGCCAGGCGCGGCCCGCCAGCGCTCATCGTCGCAACCGCGGGCCTGACATCACGGGCGGCGCTGGGCTTGGTGTGGCGAGCGGGCCTTCGGCCTGCGCGCCCGGCGGGGCGGGCGAGCGGTATCCGGCGGCTTGCGCGCCCGGAAGCTCGCGTACCCGTAGTCGGGGGCCAGCGTGCCTCCCACCAACCCAGCGTGGTAGATCGCCTTGTACATCTCCTCGCGGGACGGCGGCAGCGGGCGCCCGCGCCGGGCGCGGAGCTCGAACAGGCGCCGCGCCCTGGCACCCGCGTCGGAGAAGAACGAGGTGCCCACCAGCAGGCCGCCGGGACTCAGACAACGAGCGATCTCCGCGAGCGCCGCGCCGAGATCATCGAGCAGGTGCAACGCTCCGAAACACAAGAACACGTCGACCTCGGCGTCGGCGAACGGCAGCGCCATCAACCCGGCGCGCCGGAACTCGATCTGGGTGAGCGAGCGCCCGCGTGCACGCCGTTCGGCGCGCCTGAGCATGCTGGCGTCCGGGTCCGCGGCGAGGTAGCGGACGTCCTCGGCGGGCGCCAGCGCCCGGAAGGCCACGCCGGCGCCGCAGGGGACATCAGCGACAGTCAGCCCGTCCAACGGGCCGATTTGTCTGATGGCGCGATACAGCGGTGCGACGTCGACCCCCCAGAGCGCGCGAGCGGCGGGCCGCGTCACGCACGGATGCTCCACGCAGACGCTGTAGAGCGCGCCCAACGGGCCAGCGAGCACGTCACGCCCCGAAAGACCAGGCCCGTCCGCGAGCGCTGGGTCGCGAACGAGCCGCTCGGATATCGGCTCGCCGACGGGGCCGTGAGCGCCAGCCGCTGGCTCTGCCGACTGGTCGCCGGCGTGCATGCCTGACATCACGCGCCGGCGAACTCGGCGCTCGAGCCCCAGTGCGTGTGCGCGGCGGCCGCTCTGCTCATCACCCGGGCGACTTCCAGACCCCTTGGGGTAACCGTCCACGCGCGAGAGCCCCCGCGCTCAGGCGCGACGCTCCGGATCAGCCCGGCATCCTGCACTTCGGCCAGCAGCCGCGCGAGCTCCAGCACCTCGCAGACGCCCACAGCCGAGGCGACCTCGACGCTCGACGCGCCAGGCGAAGCCACCACGGCCGCGAGCACCCGCAGACGCGGCTCCCACTTCACGCGTGCACCGGCCCGCGCTCTGGCGGCCCCCAAATAAACATCGAGCATGGATAATCGCCGAGCAGCGTGCGGGTGTCAAGCCGCCGACAACAGGCAGCCAGCGCTGGCGCTCTCCGACCGCATGAACACTGGCCGCAGCCGCGTGTATAGTTGCGCTTTCGCGTATGGGGGCAACGAGCGCAAGAGCAGCGACCGCGGATGCGATAAACGACACTGTTGTCGCCGCGGTGCACGCCGGCGGCGGGGACGTTCGATAGCCGGCGCGCCAAAAGGGCCGATGCGCTCGCCGGTCAACTGGGCGCTGCTTGGGCTCGTGATCGACCGGCCCGGGTACGCGTACGAGCTCGCCCAGCGCTTCCAGCACACCTATGACGGCGCACTCGCGCTCAGCAGCACCTCACACGTCTACACCGCGCTCACCAGCCTGACGACGCGTGGGCTCGCCGAAGAGCTCCCCGGGACACGCGAGGGACGCCAGCCGCGGCCGCGCTACGCCGCCACAGCCAAGGGACTGGAGACCTACGAGCAGTGGCTGATCGACCAGGTCGGCGAGGAGCTGCGCCGCCAACGGCTGATGGTCCTGCAGCTCGCCGCGCTGAAGAGGCGGCCCGAGGCGCAGCGGATCCTGCAGCGCTACGAGCAGGCGCTGAACGCCGACACTCCACAGGACAACGAGCAGCTATCGGACTGCATCCCCGAGCTGCTGGCCGAGGAGCGGCGCCTGTGGAGCGAGGCGATGCTGGCGTGGGTCGCGTTTCGCGCGTGAGCATCTGCAGACCCACAACTCCTAAACACAGCGCCACCGACCAGGGCGCGCGCCGTGCGCTCGACGCCGCCCAGGCAAAGCAGTCGCGCTAGCGGCCGCGGGCGTAGCGGGGCAGGTCCTCGATCGAGGTCAACCCTGTCTGTTCCCTGAGCGTGTTCAGGTGCATGTCGCTGCGCACGCCGAAGTCGACGTCGTACTCGCGCTCGAGGTTGCCGACGAGGGTGTCGCCGCGCTTCTGACGCAGCTCCCCGTCCTCGTTGCGGGTGCGATCCGTATGCATTCCCTGCGCGCGCTCATGCGGCTCTGCCATGGCTCCTCCATCGTCTCTGCCTATGTACGAACATGTGTTTGGATCCTAGCGGCCTCGGTGGACGCTCGATCGATGTTTATTCGGAGCGTGTCGAGCCTGGGATGGTGAGGCGCCTCGCATCGCGAGCTGGAGGATTTGACCGTGGACGTAGCCGCCTTTAGGCTGTCTGGCGACGTTTATCTGATCGTCAAACGAACCCGCCCGGCAGGGTGCCGGCACTGAATGCAGCCTGGCCGAGGCATCGTGGCAGCACGCAAGCCCAGACTCGAGAAGCTCGCGATCTCGCTACTGAAGGAGGGCCGCACCCGCTCGGATGCGCTGCGTGAACGCGAGGGTCTCGTCGGGCATCGGGTGAGCGAGATCGACACCGAGGAGGACTCGCTGTTCACGGCCTCCACTGACCCGCATCCACCGCGCTGGTCGCGCTACCTTGAGCCACACGTGACGGGTGGCCTCGGCGGCCTGGTGAGCGCCTCGGCGTCCGCCGCCCTGCTGATCGAGGCCGCCGGGCGGCTGTTCGCTGTCACCTTCGGCCAGGGCCGCCACCTGCTCGACGCCGAAGCCTTCGAGCAGGACTTCGGGCTGCGCGTCGTCCTGAACACGGTGGCGGCCGATCAGCTCAAGAGCGTCGACGCGCGAACGATCGAGGAGACCACGCTCCACACCCGCCGTGACGTCAGCCACGACTCGTCCTTCTCCGCGTTCGGACTGGACGTCAGCCGCGACATGCTGCGGGCCGTCACCGGCACCCCCAAGAACGAAACGCTCGCACACCGGCTCACGGGCGCGGACGCGCTCGGGATCGAGACCCGCGCGCAGGTCGCAGAGCTCCCCCGCGCTCGTCGAACGGCTGCTCGACGAGTACCAAGGGGACACCTACAAGGAGAACTTCGAGTTCATCGACCACCTGCGAACGGAGAAGAGCCCCGCCAAAATCCGCGAGCTCAACGACCAGCTCGTGCTGGCGCTGGCGACCGGGGAGATCACAGACGCACACCTGGCCGCACCGGAGGTGCTCGACTGGCTCGCGCTCGGCGGATTCCGCCTCTCCTCGCTCGCGCAGGCAGCCGAGCCAGAGAGCGACCCCAAGATCAGCGCCTACCGCGACAGCCGCGCCGCCGAGGAGATCGAACTCGCCACGCTCAAATCGGACCGTCTGATCGCCGTCAACACCGACGGCCTGGTGCTCGAGGAATGGCCGATCTACCGCTGCCTGGTCTATCAGCTCGAGCTCGACGGCTACCTGTACGTCCTCTCGGGCGGGCAGTGGTTCCGCGTCGAGGCCGACTACAAGGACCGGATCTACGCTCAGGTCGAAAGCCTCAAACGGCTCGAGGGGCTACCCGACGCGGAGGCCGGCATCAGCGAGAGCGACTACAACCTCAAAGCTGCCGATGCGATCGGGGCGCTGTGTCTGGACAAGAAGCTCGTCCAGGACCAGGGCCCGGACAAGATCGAGCTATGCGACCTGCTCACGCGAGGAGGAGGACTGATCCACATAAAGCATCGCGGCAGCTCCTCGACGCTCAGCCACCTGTTCGCCCAGGGCCTGGGCAGCGCCGAGCGGCTGCTGCTCGACGGCGAGTTCCGGGCCAAGGCCCGTGCTCTCGCTGCCGGCGAGGACCCTGGGTACGCGCAGGTGCTCCCCGCCGCGCGACCAAACGCCGCCGAGCACGAGATCACCTTCGCCGTCATCACCCGCAGCCAACGCGAGACGCCGCTGACGCTGCCGTTCTTCAGCGTGATCAGCCTCGCCAGCGCCGCAGCGCGTCTGCAGAGCTACGGGTTCGCCGTGTCGGTAGCGGCGATACGCGAGGCTGGCTGAGCCCGTCTCAGTACGTCTGCGCTAGCTCGTTCTTGATCTTGGAGCGGTACTTTCTGCGGCCGCGGCTTCGTGGATCGCGGCGCTTGCGGCAGTCCTTGCGGCAGAGGCGTAGCGCCTTGGTGAGCAGCGCGGCACGGTGCTTTGCGGCCGCCGCCTGTGCTTCGTGAAGCTTTCGCGCCGCCGCCGCGGCGGCTTCGGCCTGGGTCTGCTGGCGGTCTTTCGCGAGCGCCGCAGCGGCGGCTTCTTCTTCGTCGTGTCGCTTCGTCACCGCGGCCGCGAGGGCTTCCTGCTGGCCGCGAAGTTCTGCTTCCAGTGGCGCCTGCATCGCGTGTTGCCTGGCTTCGATTTCGCCGGCGGAGACGGCCCTGATCGTGAGCGGCAGCGCCGAGTGGACCGTGAACGCCGACAGCACCCCCGTTGTGACCCATTCGTGGCTGCCGCGCCTGCCTTCGGGGATCGCCAGGCGCTCTTCAGCGAGCGGGTTTTCGTATTCGTCGGGGACTGCAGGCTCCCGGACACGCTGAGCGTGGCCGTGAAGACAGAGGCTTCGATGTTGATCGGCGCGAGCGAAGACAGGAAAGGGCCGCGTCCCTCGGCGGATTCCCCGCCACATTCGAAAACGATGTAGATGCCGCCGTCGGGGTTCAGGAGCTCACCCACTTCGCCCCTTGCCTGGCTGATGTAGACGAGGTCGGCTTCGAGCAGGCCGATCCTGATTTCCTCTTCGCTGGCGCCTTCGGATTTGCACTTGGCGCCGGCGTCGGTGCCGCCTTCGGTGACGCACCCCGTCAAGGAGTATTGCGAGGCGCTCGAGCGGGGCCCGGTGATCTCGCCTTCACCGCGGGAGGCCGCGCAGTGCACGAGCGTCCCAAAGCCGGCCATCTCGGCGCTGATTGGCCCGCCTTCGGTCGTGAAGCTCACAGGTAGGTGCCCACCCGGGACGACGTATTCGAGCACCGGTTCGGCCGCGAAGGCAGCGGCTGGGAGCAGCAGCAGTACGGCCGCGATCACGACTATGACCGCACCGCGACGCTGGCAACGCCGCCACCTCATGGCGAGCTTGCCGAGATGCGCCGGCGAGTGCTACTGGGACCGGCCGTACGGCTATAGCTGACACCAGGATCGAGAGCACGAATACCAGGCAAATAAACGCACGGCGAGCACTTTACCAGGCGCAGGCGCCGCGGGTCAAAAGCAAGGCGTCGTATTCCACGATCATGGGCGAGGCTACGCCGGGCCGGCGTTGCGAAAGCCCGTTCTTGTCAAGGCGTGTAAACGTCGGCTAGCAGGTTTCCAGCACGTGCCGCCGGGCGGCAACAGCTCAGTCCTCCAGCGCGAGCGCCGCCGGCACCCCGGCGGCCAGGTAGCCGGGGATCGCGACGATGACGGCGGCAGCCGCGATCACGATCCCCAGGCTCGCCACGGCCGGGACGAACGCGACGGAGTAGACGACCGGGAAGTTGACCACCTCTGCCAGCGCGCGGTCCAGCAGCTGCTGGCCGTAGAGGCCGAACAGCGCGCCGGCCAGGCAGCCGACCGCCAGCAGCAGGATGCTCTCCAGCAGGATCGTGCGCCACAGCTCCATTCGCGCGAACCCCTCGAGCTTCAGCTTCGCAAGCCGCGGGCGGCGCTGCCAGACCATGCTGCCGATCGCCGCCGCCATCGCCAACACGGCCACCACCAGGATCAGCGTCGCGATCTCACTAAGGCGCCGCAGGCCCTGACGGCTGAGCGCGTTCTGTTCGCCCGCGTGCGCCGCCGCCGTCTGCACCGACAGGCCCGAGGAGGGCCCGAGCGCGCGGCGCACCTCGCCGGCGACGGCAGCAGACGAGACGCCCGCTGCGAGCAGGATGTTGTACGCGCTGGCGTCGTTGGCGCCCCACGCGTGCGCGTACTGCGAGGCGCTCATGATCAGCGCTCCCGGCGCCCAGCCGATGTTCGTCGACAGCGCCGCGACCCTCACCGTCGTCGGGATCGGCGTCGGCAGCGTGAGCGGGTCGCCGATGCGCAGGTGATGTTCTGAGGCCAGCGCCTCGGGACAGCACCACCCAGCCGCCGGCCCTGACACGCGTCGTCGCCCGCGCCAGCGAGCCTTGCAGGATCTGCGAGGGCGGCAGCAGCGGCGTCGCGTCGGCGGGTGGGGCGATCACCCACACACGGCGCTGGCCCCAATCCAGCAGGCCGCCGCGGTACACCCGCACCGCGCGCACGCCGGGCAGACGCGCAAGCGTCGTCTGCTGGGCGGCGCGGAACGGCGCGGTCCTCAGCAGGTCATAGGAGCCGGGCGGGGAGACCCACAGGTCGGTGAATGCGTTCTCATCGCGCGCCGCGCCTTGCAGACCATTCAACAGGTCAGCGTGGGCGCCCTGGATCGCGACCGCGCCGAACACGGCGATCGCCCCGGTCGCCGCGACGCCGATCGTGCGGGCGCGCGCGGCACTCAACTCCATCGCGGCGACGTGCGCCGTCGCGCCCGTGATCGTCCTGGCGAGGCGCGCGAGCAGGGCAACCGCGACGCCGAGAGCAAGCGGCAGCGTCAGCAGCAGCGCGCCGATCAGCAGGACCATGCCGAGGATCGCCTCCCTGGGGGCCGCGAGCAGGATCGCTGTCGCGGCTGCGAAGCAGACCACTCCGGCGAGCGCCGGCCATGCGCCCGCGCCTCGCGCGGCTGGGTCCTGGCGCGGGGCGATCGCGGCCAGCGGGTCGCGGGAGAGGATGTCGCGCAGCGGGCTGAGCACCGCGACGAGCGCGGCGAGCATTCCCCCGACGGCTGCGACCGCGACGCTCTGCCACCCGACGACGCGCTGGCTGCCGACCGCGAAGGCCGAACCGAGGTAGCCCGGGTTTGAGCGGAACAGGTGGATCGAGAGCTCGTTCCCGAGCACCAGACCCAACACGCACGCGAGCAGCCCGAGCGCGAGCGCGTCGAGCAGCAGCACACCGATGACCGTCTGAGGTGTGTAGCCGTCGCGGCGCAGGTCGGCGATCAGCCGCCGGCGCTGCGGGACGGTCAGCAGCATCGCGTTGAACGCGAACAGGAACCCCACCAGCGCGCTGATCACCGCGAACAGAGCCGTCGAGGAGTTACTCGCCGAGGCGGCCTTCGCGAACAGCCTTTCGTCGTAGCTCGTGCTCTGCACGTTCAGCCGGCGCCCAGCGAGACGGACAAGCGCCGCGCGCACCTGAGCTTGCATGCCGCGCGCGGGCTCGACGAGGATGCGCGATACGCGGCCGGGCAGGCCGGCCAGTTCCTGGGCGTAGAACAGCGGCGCAACGACGATCGGGCTGTCCACCAGGCCGCCGATCTGCTTCGCGGTCAGCTGCCTGTACAGCGGGGCGTGTTCGCGGCGGCCGTACAGCTGCAAGGTCACTTCCTGGCCGAACCTCACGACGCCGAGGCGAGCGGCGAGCGGCGCCGGCAGCAGGATCGCACCGATCCCGGCGAACGCTTCCAGTTCGGTGCGGCGCACGAGCGCACCGCCGAGCTGACGCAGGCTCGGGTCTGCTCCCACCAACTGCACCGAGTCGCTGCCGCGGGGGCCGCTCGCGCTGGCGCTCGCTTCAAGCAGCGGCGCCGCGGCGCGCACACCCGGGATCGCGCGCACCCGCCCGAGGAGGGTTTCGGGCATTCCCTGCGGCGCACGTGCGAGCAGCTGCAGGCTGGCGTTGCCGACGACACCGTGGGAGAGTTCCGCGACCGAGCTCGAGAGACTCTCGCTGGCGACCTGGGAGGCGAACAGCAGCGCGACACCCGCCGCGATCCCGACGACCGCGAAGCACTCCTGCACCAGGCGCGCGCGGAGGCGAACACGGTACAGGTGCAGGACGTTCCCCAGCCTCATCGGGTGGCACGCGTAGCCGGCGCCCGCCGTTGTCCTCGGCCTCGCCTTGGCGCCCGGCCAACGCTATGCCTGCCTGTGCCCAGAATGGGTACGTCCGCGGCGGGCTTGACTTCGCGCACCACCGAGGGAACGCGCGTCACACCGAACCCCGGCATCTAGTGAGCGGAGACGGAAGTCGAGTCCGGCTCGTAGGCGGAGAGCCGGCCGTCGCGCAGGGCGTAGACCCTGTCGGCGTAGCGGGCTGCCAGCGGGTCGTGGCTGACGAGTATGACCGCGACGCCCCGCTCCCGGCAGAGCTCGCGCAGCAGGTCGAGGACTTCGCGGCTGCGCTGGGAGTCGAGGCTGCCCGTCGGCTCGTCCGCCAGCAACAAGCTCGGGCCGGTCGAGAGGGCACGCGCGATCATCACCCGCTGGCGCTCGCCCATCGACAGCGTCTGCGCCCTGTGGTGCAGCCGCTCGCCCAGGCCAAGGCGCTCGAGCAGCGGCGTGATCTGGCGCTGCGCCTCACGCCAGCGGACGCTCTTCAGCAGCTTCAGGATCGCGTTGTCGATCGCGCTGACACCCGGGAGCAGGTCGAAGTTCTGGCGGATGAACCCCAGCTCGGAGAGGCGGAAATGCGAGGCCTCGCGCTCGGACAGGCGGGAGAGATCGCGTCCAGCGATCGTGACGGTGCCGCTGGTCGGCGCGAGCAGGGTCGCGACCATCAACAGCAGCGTCGTCTTGCCCGAACCGCTGGGCCCATACAGCGCGACCATTTCCCCAGCCGCGACCGACATTGAGACCCCGTCGACGGCCCGCACCGGCTCGCCGGCGACGGCTGGGTAGTGCTTTGTGAGCTCGCTCAGCTCGAGCATCACTCTGGGTCGCGGATGGCCTTCGCACCCTGGCTTCGCAAGGACAGGCAGGCGGCCCGCTCGACCCTCCACACCCCAGAGCAACCCGCGTGGCTAGGGAGCGCCAGCATGGTGGCGCGGGCTTCCACGACTGCGCAGCCGCCAACACGCCGGGAGGAGATCATCTAGGTGTAGGTGCGCCCGGTGAGGGTGTGAAAGAGCCGCCTGCAGCGAAACATGAGGATCGCGAGATCGAGCGGCAACCCCATCGCGTCGCAAAGCGCACGCGTGATGGTCTGCGCCTCGGCCGTGTCGCACTCGGGCGCCGACAGGTAGTAGCTGCACATGGCGGTCACGATCACGCGATGCGCGTGCGGGTTCGGTAGGCCTGCGGCGAGGTCCCTGGCGCGCGCCGCGAGCCGCGCGAGGCGGATCGCGGCTTCGCTCGGCGAGCTGTAGTAGCCGAGCAGGCTGCGCTGGCCCTGCTGGTGGTCCTCGTCGCGGTCGACGAGGCTGTCGAGCAGCGAGTGCAGCGCTCCCGCCCACGGGAAGTAGGTCGCGTCGATTTGACGCGCCTCCCAGGCGTCGAGGTGAGGGTCCGCGGCCGCGGCGATCAGGGCGTGCACCGCCAGTGAGCTGCCGGCGCCCGCCGCGGTCTCCCACCACTGGAGGCCGCTGGCCGCGGGAGTCGCGTCGGTGGCCCAGTGGCGCATCGCGCGGTGCCCGCCGTGCGCGTCGCTGAGGTTGAGCGACCTGGAAGTCGACGACGCGCGCCGCGGCTGCGAGCGCGAACGGCGCGACCGTCGCGTAGGACGGCAGACGTGCCAGCGCATCCCGGCAGGCCTCGACGAGCGCGTGCAGGTACCCGCCATCCTCACGTTGCGGGTTGTGCGCGTAGTAGTCCGCGTGCGCGGCGCCCGGGCGCAGGGCGGCCGGGAGCGCCCGGTGGAGCTGGTCGGCGTTGGCCGTCGGGTCCTCGCTGGGGAGCTCCGAGAGGCCGTCGAGATAGTTGTAGGCCGTTTGAAGCGCGACGAGCGCCCGCACCGTGGCGCGCCGCTGGGCGGCGGGTGCGAGGGTGGCGAGAAGGGCGGCCCCCTCGATGTTGCCGCGCTTGCACAGCGTCTGCAGCGCGCTCTGGCGTAGCTTCGGGTCGGGGATCGCTGCCGCCCGGGTCTGCCAGTGCGTGAGCTCGCCGCTCGCCAGCGGCAGGATCGCCAGCAGGTAGCGCACCACCGTGGCGGCGAACACGTAGCAGAGATCGAGGCTTGCGGCCGCGCCATCGAGCGTGCGGGGGCTGCGGTTTACGGCGGCCGCAGCGGGCTCGGCGCTGTGGAGCGCGGCCCGCCCGTTGTCGGTGTGGGTTGCGGTGCTCACCGGCCGGCCTTGGCTGGATTTGGGTGCGCGGCGGGGGCAGGGGACGACGGTGGCGGCGCTGGTGTGGCTGGCGTCCTGGAAGCTGAACTGCGCGGCGAACGGGAAGCCGCCGTGCGGGCAGCGTTCCGGGACGGCGACGCCGCGCGGGGTGAACGGGACGAGCCGACCGTGGCTGTGCCTGTAGTAGGTGAGGTGGCTCGGACCGAGCGTCGCCTGGACGTGCACGATCGAGACGTCCGGGCCGCCCGGGACGCTCGTCACGAGCGGCACGTTGGTGAGCAGCTGGGAGCCGAAGCGGCCGCTGTCGGGGAGCACTTCGCCGGCGAACGTGAGCTGCGCGGAGATCGGGTACAGGCCGCTGGCGTAGAACAGGACGACCATGTTGCCGGTGGTGGATGGCCCCGCGACGGCCTGCACTTCTGGGATCTCACGCCCGGCTCCGGTGCCGAACGGCACTTCGACACGGGCGCTGCCGTAGCCGAGCCGCGAGTTCGCGGGGCAGCCGGCGGGGCCCTTGGCGAGCAGCGCCGCAGGGTCACACAGGGCGAGCCCGAGCGTCGTGCGGGCGTAGCCGATGCCGGCGGGCATCTGCAGGTCCATGGCGGTCAGCGGCGGCGGCGCCGTGCCTTCGGTGGTCGAGAGGCTGAAGGCGAAGCTGACCGTCGTCGGCGTGCCGAGCGTGTCGGGGGTGAAGGAGGCGTGCAGGCTGGCGCGCTCGGAGGCAGCCCGCGCGGCTGGCGGCGCGAGCGCGCAGGCGCCGCTCAGCGCCAGTGCGGTGAGGGCTGAGCGAGCGAGCGCGGTGAAGCGCTCAGCGGAGCGGGTCACGTGTACATGCTGCCGGTGACATGGACCGTGATGGCGTCGTTTATGCGCTGCACGGTCCCCGTGAACTGGAGGCCCGAGCCGTGAGCGCCGTTGTAGCGGCCGGTGCCGCGCACGATGTCGATCGTGCCGGTGAAGCTGGCGACGGCGCCGGCGGAACGGTAGCTCGCGCTCGCGCTCGCGGTGATCGACCCGCCGCTGGGGTAGATGTTGACTTCGGCGGTGACGCGGTTGACCGAGACGACCTTCAGGTGAATGTAGATCGTCCCGGGGATCGTGCCGGAGGCGGAGCCCTGCTCGTTGAGCTGCTGGTTGATGGTGATGCCGCGGCCGCTGGTGCGGTGCAGGTGGCCGGTCTCGTTGAGCGAGTAGGTGCGTGTGGCGTGGGCCCTTGCGGCCTGCGCGGGCGTGGCCACACACGCCAGCGCGAGGGCGAGGGACAGCTGCACGGCGAACGCGAGATCGCACCGGCGCAGCCGCTGGCCGTCTTCGCCCTACGGTTGTGGCGTTGTCTCACGCCGATGCGCCGCGGTCATGCGCGCAGAGAGAGGGATTTCGACTGCCGCGCGCCCTTGGTGGGGGTGAACGTGAGCTTGAGCCTGGTCTTGAAGGAGCCGCGCCTGTCGGCGTTGAGGGTCAGCGTCAGCAGTTCCTGGCCGGTGGCGGCCTTGGAGGCGGCGCGGAGGCCCTTGCCGGTCGCCTTCAGCTTGCCGGCGGCGGGGACGTAGACGGTGAGTGTCAGCCGGCGGGCCTTGAGCGAGTGCGAGGAGAGCGAGATCGCGGTCGGGCAGCCGGTGACGGCGACGGGCGTGTGCTGTTGGATTTCGGCGCCGTTGGAGGCTTTGAAGATGACCGGCATGGTCAGCTTCTGCCCGCAGAAGTCATAGCTTTCGTGGGGCAGGTTGGAGCCGAACTCGCTGAAGGGGCCCTGGGGGATCGACACTTCGATCGATTCGAACGGCACGTCGGGCAGCGATTCGAAGGTGGCGGAGGTGACGCCGGTCTTGTTGTCGATGAAGGTATGGCCGTGCAGTTCGACGGTGATGCCGTAGCCTTTGAGGACGAGCACGGCGTCGGGGAACTTGGCGTTGCCGTAGGAGACGAAGTAGACGGGGCCTTCCAGCGGGACGGGGAGCACCTCGGTGTGCACGACGGCGTGGCCGATGATCGACGCGGACGGGCAGTTCTGGCGTTCCTTTTCGAACACTTCCGCCAGGCATGCCTTCTGGATCGTCTTGAGCTCCGCGGGCAGCTGCTTGGGGATGTCGAACTTCGAGTAGTCAAACCAGGACTGTGAGCCCATCGCCCCTTTCGGGTAGACGATCTTGAAGTCGAGGCTGGCGCCGTCGGCTTTGGAGGCGTGCCCGGCGGTGCTCAGCGTCAGCGTCGGTTCGTATTTCAGGCTCGCGCAGTTCGCGACCTGGAACGGGTCGCTGACCTAGGGCGCTCGCGCCTTCGGCGGAGGCGATCGCGCCGGTCACTTCCATCGGCGTCGCAGCTGGTCGGGTTGAAGGTGAAGCCGGGGCGGTTGACCAGCACGTTGACGTGCTGGATCTGCAGCGGGAAGCCTTCGACGATCGTCGGGATCGCGTGTGCGCCGGAGGGGTCGGTAGTGACCGTCAGGGCGGCGGTCGTGGGGTCGATTTCGACCTTCGCGCGGACGACCACGGGGCGGCCCTGCTGCAGGACGAAGGGACCGGCCTTGGCGGGGTTGACGATCGAGAGGCCGAAGGGGGCGCAGCCCGGCTGGCCGGGGGTGCAGGAGCCGGTGCCGTTGTAGGGGCCGGTGATGTACGCCTTGCCGCCGGTGACCGTGAACGGCTCGCCGCCGACGCCGACCGAGACGATCGTTTCGCCGATCTGGCTGTTCGGGGCGCAGGTGCCCTCGTCGGCCTGCGGTTCTCCGCACAGTTCCACACCCGAGAGCAGACCGGAGACGCCCGGCGGGTAGTGCAGCGTGACCGAGCCGATGTCCTGGTCGCCGGTGGGACGCGAGAGCGTGGTTGAGAGCGAGGTGAAGGAGCCCGCGTTGATGTTCGTCACGCTGGAGCGCAGTTCCGGTGTGAACGGCAGCGAGGGGCCCGGGCAGGGGCCGCCGTTGGGGCCCGAGGTGATCTGGAAGCTCGAGGAGCTGTGGACCGGTTCGCCACCGTCCCAGGGGGTGTAGAGCGCCTGGGTGGTGTAGGTGCCACAGTGGTCGGGGGTCGCCAGGGGGGCGCGTTCGCCGCCGAAGAAGTGCACTTCGGCGTCTTCGAAGGGCAGCTGCGGGTTGTCTTCGAAGAAGCTGCGGATCTGGCCGGGCGCGAGTTCGCCGCTTGAGCCGGGTTCACCGCCGAGTTCGACGCGGCCGGGGAGCTTCACGAGCGCACCGGAGACCGGGTCTTCGGCGATGATGTACATCGCCACGTGGGTGGAGAACGGGTTTTCCGGGGGAAACACGTTGAAGTTCTGCGGCGAGGCCAGGTACACAGCGCCCGTCACCGGGTTCGGCAGCAGCGGCGTCTTGATCTCGACCGTCGCGACCTTGGAGGCATCCGGGCAGAAGTTCACGCCCTGCTGGAACGGTTCGGAGAAGCCGGCCGCGAGCGCGTCGGTGCTCTGCGGTTTGTAGGGCGTGAAGGTCGGGGCGCTGACGCCCGGCTCGCCTTCCAGTTCCCTGATCCCCTGATAGCCGACCTGGTTGCCGGGGACGCCGAGGGCGCCGCCGAGCGGGCTGGAGGTGTTGGCGGTGCACGCCGCGAGGCCGTCGGCGGCGGAGGGGTTCAGCGTCACGCCCGCGGGGAGGGTGACCTGGATGCCGCGGATGTTCGACTGGGCGAGGCCTTCGGCGTTGAGCTGGCCTTCCTGGGGGACGTGCACGTCGACGTCGAGTCCCGTCGGGGTGCTCGCGCGGGTGCCGTCGGGGGTGACCTTGATCTGGGGGCCGAACTGCAGGTGGTTACAGCCTTCCATGGCGGGCGACGGGTTCGCTGGCGAACGTTTCGAAGTGGCCCTGGTCCTGCCAGGAGTCGGCTTCCACGCTGGTGCGCAGCGGGCCGGTGCACGAGGTCGGCATGTCGAAGAACGGGGGAGGATGGGTACCTTCAAGTCCGGTGCACGAGAGCCCCGGGATCGGGCCCTCGGCGGTGTCCAGGCAGCCCCAGCCGCGCTGGGGGTCGTGGCGCGGGTCGCCGGGGACCCCCCACAGGGTCACTTTCGCGAACGCGAAGGCGACCTGCTGAGAGATGTTGGAGGTGATGGAGGTGACGCCGTAGTCTTCGCCGGCGCGGACCGCGGTGTCGATGAAGACACCGATGCCGGACTCGCCTTCGGGAACGAAGAAGCCGAAGCGCGCGGGCTCGCCGACCTGCGGTTCGAGGTTGAAGAACGGCAGATCGACGACGCGGTAGCCGAAGGAGCGCGGCAACAGGTAGCCCGTGGTCGCGACGCCGATGGCCGTGTCGGCGGGGCATTCGTTGGTCTTGGCGTTTCCGACCAAGGTCACGTGCAGGAACTTCGAGATCGGGCACGGCCGGGATCGCGCTCGGGTCACCGACGAACCCGGGGGGCAGCTTGAAGCGCAGATCCTTGGCGAGCGCGACCGGATGCACTTCCGGGCGCTCGCCTTCGCCGGGTGCGCCGTATTCGCCTTCTTCGAGATCCTGGTCGAGGACGACGTCAAAGCCGACCTGGAAGGGGTGCGAGCCGGCCTGGGTGTCCGCGCCACCGCCCTGCTTCTTCGGGGTCGAACTCGTCGTCGGCGACGCCGAACGCCGGCGGCGACGGGCTGACCAGCACCGGGCGCGAGAGCGACGCGGCGGGCGCGCCGCCACCGGAGACGTCGACGAGGTTGCGTTCGCAGGTAGGCGAATGCGGTTCACAGAGCGAGGCCGTTTCGCTGACCTGCACCGGGATGCGCAGTTCGATATCGACGAACGGCGGGAGACCGCTGTCTTCCATGAAGGTCTTTTCTGCACCGGCCCCGGGCATTTCAGAGGCGTGGCCGGAGAAGGTGCAAGCGACGGCGGCGCCCGCTTCCCGAGGTTCGCACGGCACCGCGCCGGAGCTGTTCGAGAAGATCGTGATCGCGCTGGCGGCGGTGGCGCGCAGCCCGGGCGGCAGCGCGTCGTCGATCGTGACCGGATCGCTGAGGGCATCGACGGGCCCGTCGCCGACGTCTTCGAGGACCACGACGAGCACACCGGTCTTGCCCGGCTGCAGGCTCGAGGGACGCGAGGTCGAGTTGATGCGCCACCACGGCGCTTCCCCGGCGGTGCGGGCCGGGGTCGCGAACGGACTCGTCGCCGCCGGCCGCGCCGCCGTTCTTGTTGGCGGCGGTCAGCCGGTAGTGGTAGGTGGTGCCCGCCGCGAGCGTGACCCTGGCCGTGACGGCCGTTTCGCCGCCGGTGGGGATTTCTTTGGCGGCGGGCACGCATGGCGCGGTCTGCCCGTAGGAAGTGCTGGTGCCGTATTCGAAGACGCAGGAGCTGAGCGGCACGCCTTCCGGGGCGAGCTTGCCGTGCAGCGTCGCACCCACGATCGGATGCCCGGACTGCACTTCCAGTTCGACGTTCGAGGGCGGTTCGCTGACGGGCTTCGGCAGGACGGTCGTGGAGGACAGCTTGAATTCGGCTTCCACCGTCTTCGGTCCGGTCATCGTGACGAGGCACTTGCCGGCGGCTTCGCTGTCGCAGCCGGTCCACTTCACGAATTCAGAGCCCGCTTCTGGTGTCTGCTTCCAGTTCGACGCTCTTGCCTTCTTCGAATTCATGCGAGCATTCGCTTTCGGCTGGCTTGCAGTCGATCCCGGAGGGAGAGGATTCGACCGTGCCCTTGCCGGTACCCGGTCTTCTTCACCGTCAGGGGGTACTCGGTGCCCCCCGTGTTCTTGGCGAAGTTCGCGACGATCTTCACGGGCCCCTCGACCGCCATCAGGCAGGGTTCGCTCTTGGCGTTGCAGTTCGTCGGGCCTTCCAGCGACGGTCCAGCCTTCGAACTTCGATCCCGCACCCGGTTCGCGCGTAGGCCGTCAGCACGGTCCCCTTCGGCGTACGCGTCTGCGCACGGTTCCTTGGTTTTCCCTTCGACTTCGCATTCCAGGCTGCCGGTGCCTTCGCCGGCCGTTGTCGCTTGGAAGCTGTAGGGCGTCGTGAAGCGCTGCAGCTGCTGCGCGTAGCTGACACCGTTCGCGTCGCTCACCGACAGCCGCACCTCGTATTTCTTGCCTTCCGTCAGCCCGCTGAGCGACGCGGAGACTTTTTCATAGGAGCTGCCGGACCCGGGAGTAGGCGAGCACGCCTGTGTCTTCTTGCCTTCTTCGTATTCGAACTCGCAGGTGCTGACCGCAACGCCGTCCGGATCGACCTGGCCGCTCACGTACGCCGAGGTCGGCGTGACACCGGTCACCGGTTCCTGGCTCGCGCTGGCGAGCGTCACCGGCGCAAACGCGTCGACCCGGTGTTCGGCGGAGTCCGCGACATACACATCATGCGTGGAACCCCTCACCGCGATCCCCACACCCGCAGCGAGTTTCCCCGACCCCGAGGTCCCGAAATCGTCGCTGCGACCCTGTTCAGCGGACCGCGGTACCGGGAAGTGAGCGACTTCAACCCCACGATCCACATACGCCCCTTCACCGACGGGGTCGAGCGCCAACCCCGTCGGGTTCCCCCCCCGCTTCCGGTCCATTCCCGAAGCCTTCGAGTGCTTCGCCGGCCGGCCCGAGCTGGCTGGCGCCCGAACTCTCTCCGAACAGGAAGGTGCCCGCGGGCGTGACGACCAGGCCCCCCTTGAATTCTTTTTTGACTTCGAATGCCCGGTCCAAGGTGCCGCCTTCGGTGCGCTCGTACACTTCGTGTGTGTTGACGCCGTTTTTCGTGAGGAACAGCCAGAGGTTGCCGCTGTTGTCGTAGGCGATGCCATCGAGCTTTTGCAGGCCGCCCTTGTTCGGTTCGACTTTGTTCAGTTCAGCCGCGGATATTTCGATGATCGGTTCGTGTGTCGCGTTGAAGATCTCCACGCGTTTGTTACCCGAGTCGATCACCGCCAGATCCCCGTCGGTCAAGCCACCGCTGTCGTTGTTGACCGCGAGTTCGGTCGGTTCTTTGAATTCGCCTTTCCCCGTACCGGCTTTGCCGATCGTCGCCAGCCACGTGCCCGCTTCGCTGAAGACCTCGACGTCGTTGTTCTTGCGGTCGGCGACGTAGACTTCGCCGGTCATCTGGTCGATCGCGAGACCCTCCGGTTCAGAGAGCGCGTGCCCCGGTTCACCGTTGAAGCTCGAGGAGAACGAGTGGCCTTCGACGGCCAGGGCGGGGGCGGCGTCAAGGCCAGCGCGGCGAGCGCGGTGAGCAGGGCCAAGGCCCGCGCG
Source organism: uncultured Solirubrobacteraceae bacterium (assembly GCA_963761355.1). Lineage (GTDB taxonomy): Bacteria > Actinomycetota > Thermoleophilia > Solirubrobacterales > Solirubrobacteraceae > Palsa-744. Next base: position 69,010 of record CAVXHC010000015.1, on the reverse strand, counting down.
AGCGCGGCCTGTTCGCTGCATGAGGGTTCCAATTGCGGTAAAGGCCGTCCGGCCCGCTGTGTCCTGCCGCTCGCATGAGAGAGCGGCGCGTGGCGCGCTCGGTGTGCAGGTAAGCGCCGTCCAGGCTTGGGGCTCGTCGCAGCTCCGCTTCGAGATAGAACTTGTGACCGCTCCGCTGCGCCGAGCAGTTACATTTGCGGGCATCCGGCCCGCTGACTTCCCGAGACGCCGCGTCATCGCTTGGCCTTCCTGTTGGACTTGTGCGCGCTCGCTTTGGCGCCGTAGGCTTGAGAGCGGCATCCAGCCTTTGGCTGTTCGCGGCCTCCCGCTGCACCGCGAGCGCACGCGCGAAGTGCAGGGATGACCCGTGCTGGCGGTAGAATCTCTGCCGTGACCGCCAAGGAGCTGCTGCAGGAGGAACTACCTCGGTGGAGTGAGGACGACGCGGAGATCGCGCGCCGCGCGGTGCAGCGCAGGCACGAATCCGAGGAGCGACGACGGGAGATTGACGCCGCGATCGTCGAGTCATATGGGCAAACGCCCCAGGAGGACCTAGGCGCCAGGTGGGCCGCGAGCGAGTCGATTCGCGAAGAGCCCTGGGATCGCCACACGTGAACCGTGGCGAGATCTGGTGGTACGAGCTGCCAGAAGAAGACCGCCGACCGGGATGCATCCTGACGCGCTCCGGCGCGATCCCCGTCCTGAAGTCCGTGATCGTAGCGCCCGCGACACGCACCCGGCGGAACATTGCGACGCAGGTGAATCTCGATATCGAGGAAGGGATGCCCTACCCCTGCGCGCTCAGCTTCGACAACGTGCTCACCGTGCCGAAGGCACTGATCACGGAGAAGATCACCAGCCTCGGACCCGACAAGCTCGACGAGCTGTGCCGGGCGCTGAGTATCGCGGTGGACTGCTGAGCATGGCAGCCGCCGCGGCGCCGACGCAGACCGGGTGACCGCCGTGTAGCCGCCGGGGCGCACGCGGCGTGCTGGGTGGACGGGGTTCCCAATGCGGGAGAACGGCGTCCAGCCTCTACCCCCTGCGAGCTGCTGCGCACCTCTCCGGGTCATACCCATACGGGGCGCTGCGCGCCCCTCCTGGGCACAGGCTGCGCGCTCCTGCGGAGCGCTTGCACCCCCTGCGGGGGCACAGGCTGGCAGGTCGCAGCTCCGCTCCGAGATAGGTGAGACGTGGCCTGTTCGGTTGACGGGGTTCCCATTGCAGGAACCGTCCGTACCCCCCGAGGCTGCACATCTCTCCGGGGCACTGCGCGCTCCTTGGAGCGCTTGCTGGCTGTCCGGGCTACGCTCTTGGTTACAATTTGTAACCGCTCCGCCCGCCCCGGCAGTTACATAAGCGGGCATCCGGCCCGCTAAGTCGCAGAACGCCGCGTCATCGGCTTGCCTTCCTAGTTGCTTTGCGCGCGCTCGTCTTGGCGCCGTACGCTTTGCGCGCGGTCTTTTCGCAGGCTTGGCGCTTCTTCTTGCGCTTGTCCTTCTTGCAGGCCTTCAGCGCTTTGGCGAGCTTCTGGGCGCGGGTCAGCGGCTTGACCGCCGGTTTCGCCGCGAGAGGAGGTGGCGGAGCCGGGTTGCCGGGGCCGGTGAAGGTTTCGCTGGGGCCGGGGCCGTAGAGCGAGGGCTGCGGGGAGGGCGAGGGGCGGCAGGAGGATTCGTTGTCGCACGGCGGCGAGGCGACGGGCGGCGTCAGGCACGGCGAGCCGCTCGTGCATTCGCGTGCGACATACACGTCAGAGGCGGTGTCCTGGTCCGTGGGGGAGAGCTGCGCGTTGGTGAGGAAGAACACTTCCGAGCCGTCTTCGGAGGCGTCCAGGAAGGCCGAGCCCTGACCGGAGTCACCGGAGGAGATCAACCCCACACAGCCCGCGCCCGTCTGGCCGGCGCGGCCTTCGACGGTGAAGGACCGCGCCGGCTCGAAGACAACGCTGCCCGAAGTGGAGGCGCTGGAGCAGGCGTGTTCACCGGAGGGGACGCCTTCGGGCTCGTACTCGTACACGTCGGCGGTGCCGTCGCTGTCGAGCGGCACGAGCGGGTCGGTGGCGTTGAAGAACAACCGGCCCTGGTCGGTGAGATAACGCGCCTGGTAGGGCTGCACGTCCTGCTACTCTTCGATCCCCTCCCAGCCGGGCAGCTCGCCGCCGATCGCCACGTCCGGCCAGGCGTTGAAATACCCGCCTTCACCGTTATAGGCGAGCTTTTCCTGTTCGATCCCGGTCGGGCGTTCCCCCGTCGGCACACAGGAGGCGCACGTCAACGACGCCGGCTGGCCACCCGCCGCGGCGTGATACAGGTACACCTCCGCGACCCGGTCGCCGCTGCGCCGCTTCGCGGTTGTCATAATCGGTCAGCTGGGCATCGGACATGAACGCAAGCCACTGCCCGTCCGGGGAGACACGCGTCGGCTGGAACTCGAGCTCGGAGCCCGTCCCAGTCCTGAAAATCCAGGGAGGTGAGCGTCGTGACGAACACCGGCTGCCAGGCCCCGGTTTCGTCGTCGTAATGGTCGACGTAGAGGTTATCCGCGCCCGTCTGCGCGCCGGCCCCAGCGGCGTCACCGAGCACACCGGCGGAGACGAAGTACACGTAGGACCCGTCTTCGCTTGCGCCGAGCACATCGCCGAGCAGACCGGCCCCCGTCGTCAGATCGGACAGTTCGCACTGCAGGTGCCCGCCGGCGCCCGTGACGATTTCGCAGACCTTCAGATCGCCGGCTTCACTGAAGAAGACGCGCGACTGGGTGGCGCTCGCCGTCTGGAATTCGCCGTGTTCGCCGAGCAGCACCGTTTCTTCGCTTGCGGTGTCGCGCATCAACAGGCCCTGCACCGGTTCGTGGTTGGGGTTCTCGCCCTTGCCGTTGAAGATCACGCGCGAACCGTCCGTGGATATCCCATGAGCCATGTGGGCGGCGTCGGCGCCCTCGAAGTGCCCTTCTTTGCCTTCGTGTTCGCCTTGGCCGATGAAGGTCAGCTTGCCGGCGGAGTACTCGTACAGGCCGCCACCGGCGCCTTCGCCTTCGGTCAGAGGCGTCGCGGAGAGCAGCACGACGTGGCTGAGGTCGGGGGTGGCGGCGACGAAGTAGGGCCCGCAATACTTGTCGTTTTCTTCGCAGGGGGTGCCCGCCAAACCGTTCTGGTGGCCGCCGAAGACGGTGCCTGGCGGGACGTCGGCCGCTTCTGCGACCGCCGCCGGGCAGGGCTGCCCTTGCACCGGGCAGCCGGTGACCAAGGGCATGTAGAGACCCGTCTGCAGGTCGTCTGAGAACGCGGTCTGTTCGGAGGCCGCGGGCGAAAGGCACGGCTGGGAGGCGCCCTGCGGGGTGAGGCAGGGGGTGAAGAGGCCGTAGGGCTGCACGATCGCGCCGGAGAGGTCGCTGGAGAAGCGCCGGTACTCCGAGCCTTCGCTGAACGGCGGCGTCGTGGCCTGTTCGTGCGGCAGCGAGAGGTCACGCGTGCTCCAACCTTCACCGGTGCGCGTGGAGAGCAGCTGCGCGATTTCGACATACCCCGCCACACCCGATTCGGTCGGGCTGGTCGAGACATACGTGAGCGCGCCGCCCGCGGGCGCGGCCTCGATCAGCGTCCCGGCATTGTTCTCCGTGAGCGTGCTGATACGCGCGCCGTCCTTCTGCGGCGGGGAGACCATTTCATAGCCACGCCCGTCGGGCAGGACGAACTGGGTGCTGGCGGTCTGCGTGGTGAAGATCTGCTGCGGGCCATCGAAGACGACCGGCTGCGTGAGGCCGCCGACGTCGAGCTGGCTGACCGCGACCAGGCGGTAGAAGTAGCGGGTGCTCGCCTGCAGGCCGTGGAGGGTTTCGCTGACCGCGACGGGCACGGCGCCTGATCCGGCCGCGCCTTCCCCGGCCGGGACGCTCGTGCCGTGGGCGGCTTCGCCTTCGGTGTATTCGCGCGTGTCGTATTCGAAATGCCAGCTCGTGGAGGCGCCGTCGGGGTCGACCGAGGAGCTCAACGTCGCCGAGACGTCAGACACCTTCGAGACGAACGCTTCACCGATGCCCGGACCCGGCGTCTGCGAACGACTCGTCGGTGCCCACGGCGGGCGAGGCTTGATCGTTGGCGTTGGAGGCGCTGAGACGGTAGTGGTAGGTCGTGTCGGGCGAAAGCCCCGAGAGGCTCGCCGTGACCGCCGTTTCGCCGGCTTCCGGGATGATCCCGAACGCGGGCACGCACTGTGCGGTCTGCCCATAGGCGGTGCTGGTGCCGTATTCGAACACGCACGAGCTCAACGGCAAACCACCCGGCGCGACCTTGCCGTGAAGCGTCGCGGCCGACGACACCTTGCCCTCCCTGCACTTCCACTTCGACATTCGACGGCGGTTCGGTTGTCGAGCATCGGCACGACGGTCCCAGACTTCTCCTTGAATTCGGCTTCCACCGTCTTCGCCGCGGTCATCGTGACGACGCACTTGCCGGCCGGTTTCGCTTTCGCAGCCGGTCCACTTCACGAATTCCCAGCCCGTTTCTGGTTTCTCTTCCAGTTCGACCGTCTTGCCTTCTTCGTATTTATGCGAGCATTCGCTTTCGCCCGGCTTGCAGTCGATCCCGGGAACGTTCTTCGAGATGACCGTGCCTTGCCCGGTTTTCTTCACCGTCAGGGGGTATTCGGTGCCCCCCGTGTTCTTGGCGAAGTTCGCGACGATCTTCACGGGCCCCTCGACACCCATTAGGCAGGGTTCGCTCTTGGTGTTGCAGTTCGTGGGGCCTTCCACGACGGTCCAGCCTTCGAACTTCGACCCCGCCGCGGGTTCGGCGTAGGCCGTCAGCACGGTCCCCTTGGCATACGCGTTCGCGCACGGTTCCTTGGCTTTGCCTTCGACTTCGCATTCCACGGTGCCGGTGCCTTCGCCGGCCGTTTTCGCTTCAAAGCTGTACGGCGTCGCGACGAGCTGGCGCTGTTGCGCGTAGCTGACACCGTTGGCGTCACTCACCGCCAGCCGCACCTGGTATTCCTTGCCTTCCGTCAGCCCGCTCAACGACGCGGAGACTTTTTCATAGGCGCTGCCGGACCCGGGAGTCGGCGAACACGCCTGCGTCTTCTTGCCTTCTTCATATTCGAACTCGCAGACGCTGACCGCGATGCCTTCAGGGTCGACTTCGCCGCTGACCTTCGCCGCCGAGGGTTCAACATCGGTAGGCGCCTGCTGCTTGGCGCTGGCGAGCGTCACCGGCGCATACACGTCCACCCGGTGTTCGGCGGAATCGGCGACATAGACATCATGCGTGGAGCCCCTGACCGCGATCCCCACACCCGCAGCGAGTTTCCCCGACCCCGAGGCCCCAAAATCGTCGCTGCGCCCCAGTTCAGTGGAGCGCGGCGCGGGAAAGTGCGCCACTTCAACCCCACGATCCACATACGCCCCTTCACCGACGGGGTCGAGCGCCACCCCCGTCGTGTCCCCCCCGCCGCTTCCTCTCGGCCGAAGCCTTCGAGGTGTTCGCCGGCGGGCCCGAGCTGGCTCACACCCGAGCTGTTTCCGAACAGGAAGGTGCCCGCGGGCGTGACGGCCAGGCCTCCCTTGAATTCTTCTTTGACTTCGAATGCTCGGTCCAGGGTGCCGCTTTCGGTGCGCTCGTACACTTCGTTGATGCCGTTTTTCGTGAGGAATAGCCAGAGGTTGCCGCTGTTGTCGTAGGCGATGCCATCGAGTTTTTGCAGGCCGCCCTTGTTCGGTTCGACTTTGTTCAGTTCGGCCGAGGATATTTCGATGATCGGTTCGTGTTTCGGCGTTGAAGATCTCCACGCGTTTGTTGCCCGCGTCGATCACCGCCAGATCCCCTTCGGTCAAACCGCCGCTGTTGTTGCTGACCGCGAGTTCCGTCGGTTCTTTGAATTCGCCTTTCCCCGTGCCGGCTTTGCCGATCGTCGCGAGCCACGTGCCCGCTTCGTTGAACACCTCGACGTCGTTGTTCTTCCTGTCGGCGACATAGACTTCGCCGGTCATCTGGTCGATCGCGAGACCCTCCGGTTCAGAGAGCGCGTGTTCAGAGCCGCCGTTGAAGCTCGTGGAGAAGGAATGGCCTTCCACGGCCAGGGCAGGGGCGGTCGTCATGGCCAACGCGGCGAGCGTGGTGAGCAGGGCCAAGCCCGCGCGATGCGGCAGCGCGCAACGCAGACGCCGGCAGGCGATGATCGCGATGTGTCTGATGCCGGTGCGCATGTCGTTGACCCCGCCCCCGGCTAGGGGGCGGTCACGGCCCAGCTGCCCTGCATTTCGTGTTCGACTTCCTTGCCTTCGTACTTGATCGTCAGCACGGCGCCGTTGACGCCGGCCGTACCGTTCGTGACCGGTTCTTCGATGCCCTCTGGGCTTTCCGTAGGCGCGACGATCCCGCCAACCCCGTAGAACGTTGGCACCGATCCGCCTTCGACCTCCGTGTGGCCCTGGTAGACGCAGAGGAAGCCTTCGTGGGCCTTCGGTTCAGCGGCCGAGCCGCCGCAGTCTCCGTAATAGGTGCCGCTTTTGCTGTTCTGTTCGGATTGGTCTACAAAGACGGCGTTCCCTCCGGGGATCGGGGCTTTGAGCGGGACCGCAAAGGAGATCGTGCGCAGTTCGAAGCCCAGTTCTTCCTTGCGCGTGAGCTCGAATTCAGTGCTCCAGGCGCCGGTCTCCGTGGCGCCTTTCGGGAGGCCGCCAGCCGTCCAGGGGGAGCCAGCGGGGCCTTCTTTGCCGGTGGCGCCTTCTTTGCCGGCTGTACCTTCTTTGCCGGCGGTGCCAGCGGCGCCATTCGTGCCAGCGGGACCCTGGGGACCCTGCGCGCCGGCGGGACCCTGGCTGCCGGGCGCGCCCGCGGCGCCAGCAGCGCCCGCCGGACCGGACTTGCCCTTCAGAGCGGTCAGGACGGAGGGCTTTATCTGCTTGGTCGAGGTGATCAGGTAATGGGAGGCGGCCAGGGCGCCGCCGGACATGGCGAACAGGAGGGCTAGGGTGGCTGTCACGTTTGCGTAGGTGAGACGCTTGCGCAGGGCTGAGAGCATCGGGTTCTCCTTCTACTGAGGGTCAGACCTGCTGGCGCGCAGCGCTACGCAGGCGGTTCGAGTGGAAGCTTGTTGGTGGCGCCCAGTCTGGGCGGAGCAGCGGCTCGGGGGCGTGAGCGGCGCAGATACAGGCGCCGGCAAGTGCTCGCGCGGCGGCGCGTGTCGCGCGGGCGCCATGCGCACCCCTTCACCCGCGCTGCGCACCTCATCGCCTCGTGGCACCGCCCTCATCCTCTCTCTCTGCCGCGCAGAGGTTCGCAACCCGATCCAACCCCGTAATAAACGTCGTCGGGCACGCTATAGCATTCCTTTCACCGAAGTCAAGCGGGAACCGTCGCACAGGCAACCGATCCCGAGCCGGGGCGCTCGCCGCGCGATCTTCTGAAGCTTGTGAGCGCACGCCGCGATCGCTGCGTCGTCCCAATTGGAGGCGGACACATTGCATCCCGCGCGGCGACAGTAAACGGCAACGATGGCATTGTCCGTGTCGGTCACAGAGGGCGTGCGCAGCGCTGCTCGCGCCCCGGCGCCAAGCCGTCGAGGGACTCGCGCTTAGCACCCCGGCAGACTATGCGGCCGTTCGCGCCCACGTAAGTCATGTCCTAGAACGATTGCGCGGTTGCGCGCTGTCGTGGGGCGCCTTGGGCTGATGCTCAAGCGGCGCCGGCGGATCAAAAGAAGGCCTGTCGGGGCCCCGCCGCTAGTACAGCAGTTGCGTCGTCTCAAAAGGGTTCGCTTTCGATCGCTGTTCGGCCGCGCATCCGTGGACTTTGGGCGCTGCTGCTGCGCTACGGATCCTTGCCTGTCAGCGATCGGTGGCGATCGAAACCCGGATTGGCGAACCCGTTGACCCGAGCCGCCGGCACCCGTGCCGAGGTCTGTGGAGGCCCCGAGAGGTCGGAGCCTCCACAGCGAGCGGGGTTTAGTAGACGAACACCCCCTTTGCGCCCGTTTCCTCCGTGCCTTCGACGGTCGTTTCAACTTCTTTGCCTTCTTCACCGGTCCACCAGTGGGTGTACGGGAATTCGGTGATTTCGCCGCCTTCGGAGAAGAAATCTCCGTCTGCCTGATGGCCCGAGGAGAGCGCGTAGACGATCTTCGGGCCCTTCTTGCCGTTTTCGATCGTACCGATCAGAGTACCTTCGATTTCGACCTGTTCGGAGCCGCACTTGAACGACACACCACCGACGCTGACCAGACCGGGCTTGGTTTCACCCGCCGCCAGCCAGAGCGTTTCACCGAAGCCGGCTGTGTAGGTGATCGTACCAGGGGCGGTGTTGCCGCAGACATCTGCCTTGCTACCGTTGCCTTTGCATTTTTCGAAGGTCAGCATCAGCGGGTCCCCGCTGCTGTTCCCAACTTTTCCGCTTGCGAAGCTGTTGTACAATTCGGCGGCGACTTTGTCCTTCGTGCATTCCACGGCCTGCACGGCGCCGGTCACGCCGTGCGTGTTGATCTCGGTCTTCTTGCTCTTGCCCTTTTCGAGCTTCAGCCCTTGACCTTCGCCACCGAGTGCTTCGCGTTCGTACTTGTTCTTCTTGCCTTCGGTGACTTCCGTCGGCGAGGCTTCTTTGGTGCATTCTTTGTCGAGGTACTTGCCGGTGTACGGCTTGCTCGTCAGTTTGACGCACTGGTAGAACGTCGGATAGTTTTCGGCCATCGCGCTGGCCGCTGCGACCGCGCTGAACGCGAACGCCGCGACGAGGCACAGCCCGACGATCCTTACGTGTCTCATGTTCTCCTACTCCTCCTGTTCCGTTCTTGGATGAGATTCGGCCGCTCCGGAGAGACCCTCCCGCGGGGTAGCGACCCCGAAGGCGGCCGTGGCCGCCGGCCATATCGGCGCCGGCGGTGGTGCTGCTGAACGCTCGCCCTGGCAGAGCAGGCATCTCCCTGTCGAGGTCGGGCCAGCGATGTCGTGGCGCTCGGGGCACGCACATGAGACCCGAGCGCCGGTGGTTTGCGACAGCGCGCCCGACCGCGAGAACTGCTCGCGGGGATGCACGCTCGTCACCGCGACGGGTACCAGTGGCCCCCAGCGCGATACACGAATGTAAGACGGGCCGGCGAGCCAGCCCGCGGCGGGCGCCGTGACGCAGCCGGCCCGCTCGGACAGCCCGCGGCCCGTCACGAGGGCCGCGGCAATGCCACTGCGCCGCGGCCCCCGTGCAGGGCTGAGGGAGCAGGGAACTCCCGGGGGAGCCTCTGCGAGCACCACCAGCGAGGGCCTGGTAGGGCTCGGACAAGCTCCCATCGCGGTCAGCTGCGATGCGCAGCGCGAACATCGGCCGGTGGCGCGCTGCGCGGTGGGAGAGAGCGCAGCGGACCGGAGCTGCGCCGGAGCGGCAGCGTCGGCCGGCGCGCGCCCACGGCGCTGAGCGCTGGTAGGTGTGCCTGTGCGCCTGCGTTGCTGCTGCCCCACGACCTCGTTTGACATCTGCCCCAGTCCCTCGCTCGAAAACCGTCGCACTGTCCCCTCGCCTCCCGCTTGCAATAAACGTTGTCGGGCAGGCCAGAGCGGGACGGTAGCGCACCGGCGCGATCGCTGTCAAGTACGGGCGGCGGCGAACACGCGAAGCGCTCGCCCACGAGGCTCCAGCGCGAAGGTAAACGCAGGCATGGCGTTTCCACGGGGAGGACGTGCCGGTACGAGCACCAGGGGCCGCAGCTGTGCCGGACTCGCGGTACGCCGCCAACATCGTCGTCGCGAGCCAGCCGAGCAGCGCCCGAGACCGGAGCACAGCCACGCTCGGCTCGGGCGAGCGTAAACGCGCGCGCTGCGTGCGGAGCACCCGCGAACCCGGCACAGTGGCGCAAGCGATGCAGCGCAGGCGTGCAAAGCGGCCGAAGGCCGCCCAAAGGCTGGCGGCGCGTGCGATAAACAGCTACCTTGTGGCTCACTGTGGGGCGGCTCACGACGGGTCCAGGTGTTCGGGGCGATCACGCCGCGGGTGCGGCGGGAGATCCCTCGCGGGCGGCGAGGCGTCTGGCCCGGGTCGCCCGGGGAGCGACGCCGTGAGTGCGGTGCGCGCCGGCGCGGTCGGCCGGACGTTGGCGAAGGGCCGCAAGGGCACCCAGCGCGAACGGCTGCTGGCAGGCATGGTCGCGAGCGCCAACCGCGACGGGTACGCGAACGCGAACGTCTCGAAAGTGATCGCGGCGGCGGGCGTGTCGCGACCGACCTTCTACGAGTACTTCAGCGACAAGGAGGACTGCTTCCTGGCGGCGCTGCAGGACATCCAGGGGCGGCTGCTCGCCGACGTCCGCCGAGGAGTGCAACAGCAGCCGCCGCAGCAGGCGCTGCAGGCGAGCCTCGCGGCGCTGTTCGAGCTCGCAAGCAGAGAGCCCGCGCAGGCGCTGTTCCTGACCGGCCAGGCGATGGCCGCAGGCAGCCGCGCGCTGCAGGTGCGCGATCAGGCGATCGACGAGCTCGAGCGGGTGATCGAAGACGCGCGAGCACAGCTGCCGTCCAGCACGCCGGCGCCCGACGTCAGCGTGCGGGCCGTGACCGGCGGGGTCTACCGGCTGCTCGCGTCGCGCCTGCGCCGCGGCGAGCCGCGCCTGGGCAGGACGCTCGAGGAGCTGAGCGCGTGGCTTGCCAGCTACGAGCGGCCGGCGGGAGAACATCGCTGGCGGGCGCTGCAGCCGATCAAGACGAAGGGCCCGCCGGGGAAGACGCCCGGCCCGCTGGCGGCACCGAGCCGGCTGCCGCCGGGCCGGCCCGGCCTATCGAGTGAGGACGTCGCCGCCAACCACCGCGCACGGATCCTCTACGCCGCCGCGCAGCTGGCCGAGAAAAAGGGCTACAACGCCAGCACGATCGCGGACATCACACGGCTCGCGGGCGTCGACGGGCGCGCCTTCTACGCCGCGTTCGCCGACAAGCAGGACGCGTTCATGGCCGTACACGAGCTCGGGGTGCAGCAGGTCATGAGCGCCACCGCCGGCGCGTTCTTCAGCGCCAGCTCCTGGCCGGAGCGGGTGTGGGAGGCCGGACGGGCGCTGAGCGGGTTCCTGCAGAGCAACCCGATGATCGCGCACGTCGGGTTCGTCGAGGCCTACGCCGTCGGCCCCGGCGCGGTGCAGCGGGTGGAGGACAGCCACGTCACGTTCACGATCTTCCTGCAGGAGGGCTACCAGCAGCGCCCACCACGCAAACCGCCGCCGCGGCTGGCGATGGAGGCCAGCGTCACGAGCATCTTCGAGATCATCTACCGCGAGGAGCGCGCGCGCGAGCGCCCGCAGCTGCAGGGGATGCTCGGACACATGGGGTTCATCGCGCTGGCCCCGTTCCTCGGGGCAGCCGAGGCGAACAGCTTCATCGAGCGGCAGCTCGGCGCTCATGAGCGCGCCGAGGCCCCGAGGTCGCGGTAGGCGCCGCCAGCCGCAGGCACCGACGGGGCAGACAGCGAGGCGCGATAAACGCCAGCCGTCAGGCTGACCGTCGCCGATCGCCGACGCGAGCGCTCACGATCGTGTGCGGAGATCCGTGCGCCTGCGCGGTAGGGTCTAGCGCCATCATGGCCCGCCGAGCGCCAGCCGAGACGGCGATAGACACGCCGGCAGCGAGGAGCAAAAAGGCGACGCAGCGACCGCGGCTGCTCGCCGGCATGGTCGCCGCCGCGAACCGCCTCGGGTACGCCGGCGCGAACGTCTCCGCGGTGATCGCCGAGGCCGGCGTCTCGCGGCCGACGTTCTACGACTACTTCGAGGATCGCGAGGACTGCTTCATCGCCACCGTCCTCGACGTGCGGCAGCGGTTGCTCGACGGTGTTCGCCAGGCCGTTCAAGACAGCCCGCCCGAGCAGGGGCTGGCGGCGGCCGTCGCGGCGACCGTCGCGTTCGCTCACAGGGACCCAGATGCCGCGCGGTTCCTGATGAAGGAGGCGCTCGCGGGCGGCCCGGCGGCGCTGCTCGCGCGCGATGAGGGGATCCGCGAGCTCGCGGCCGTGGTCGACAGGTCCCACAAACGCGCACCCGCGGACGCGCCGATCCCCGACGTGCCCGTCGAGGCCGTGCTCGGCGCCGTGCAGCGGCTGCTCGCCACCAGGCTGCGGCGCGGGGAACGCGCGCTCGGCGGCCTGCGTGAGGACCTGCGGGCATGGATCGACAGCTACGCCCAACCCGCCGGCGAGCAGCGCTGGCGGACGCTGAAGGCGCTGCCGCTGCCCGCACGCTCGCCACACCTGCCGCCCGGCGCGCTGGCGGCGCCGCCGATGCTCGGCCCTGGCCGGCCACGACTCTCAGAGGAGGAGGTCGCCGAAAACCACCGGCAGCGGATCATGTTCGCGACCGCGGAGGTCGTCCAGGAACGCGGCTACAGCGCAGCCACGGTCGCGGACATCACCCGCGTCGCGGGTGTCGACGGGCGCGCCTTCTACCGCCTCTTCGAGGACAAGGAGGAGGCCTTCAGCGCGATCCACGAGCTCGGCTTCCAGTACCTGATGGCCGCCACCGCGGCCGCGTTCTTCGTGCAGGAGAGCTGGCCGGCGCGGATCTGGGAGGCGTTCCGGGCCGCCGCGCAGGCCGTCGATGACACGCCCACGTTCGCGCACGTCGCGTTCGTCGAGGCCTACGCCGTCGGGCCACGCGCGATCCAGCGAGTCGAGGACAGCCGCGTCGCGTTCACGATCTTCCTGCAGGAGGGCTACCGCCACCAGCAGCCCGGCACGCAGCCGCCGAGCCGCACGGCGCTGGAAGCGATCATCACCACGATCTTCGAGATCGTCTACCTGCAGGCACGCGCGAGCACGAAACCCAGGACAGCCGGCCTGCTCGGGCAGTTCGTGCACCTCTGCCTCGTACCGTTCATCGGCGCCGAGGACGCGAACGAGCTGATCGACGCGAAGCTCGCCGAAACCAGACAGAGCGCAGCGCGCGGTCGCGGCCGCAAACGCTGAGGTCGAGCCAGGCAATCCCGGCTAGGCGTGGCGCGGGCAGGGCACCGCCGTGTCAGCGTGCGCGCTGGCGCCGTCGCTGAACGCGAACCTCGCGGAGAACGGGAACCCGCCGCGCGGACAGTGCCGCGGCAGACCCACGCCCGCCGGCCGGTAGGAGACGGTCCGGGCGCCGACGCGTTCGTAGTAGGTCAGGTGCCCGCCGAGCGTCAGCTGCATTTCAGTGACAGCAACGTAGGGGCCCGCGGGCAGACCGGGGATCGGCGGGACCACGATGCTCAGGTGGCCGGCGAGCAGGACCCCCGACATCACGACCTGGGCGATCACCGGATAGGCCCCCGAGGCGTACACGAGCACGTGCAGATGACCGTCCGCTGAGGGTGCCGCGAACAGTTCCAGGCGGACCTGCTCGGAGACCAGCTCGGGGCCGATCGGCAGCACCGCGCGGGCGCTGCCGGCACCCATCCGCGAGTCCGGCGGGCAGCCGGCGGGCCCCGCGCCTTCAAGTACCACCGGCGAGCAGGCAGCGACCCCCAGGCCACTGGTCACGAAACCCAGATTCGACGGGTAGCCGATCTGCACACCCATCAGCGGGGCGGGCAGGCCGCTATCGGGGTCGCTGATCAGGAAGTCGAAGGAGACGGTCGTGGCGGACCCGAGGCGCTCCGGCGTGAAGCGCGCCATGATCGTGGCCGTCGGCGGGGCCCCAATGGCAGCCGCCGGGCAGGCGCAGAGGGCGATCGCGAGCACCACGATCAGGGCGCCGCTGGAGACGAAGCTCCCCGGATCGTGGCGGCGGTTCAATAGCTGAGGCTGCCGATCGCCTGGACGGTGAGGGCGTAGCTGCGGCGATTGAAGACGCCGAACATTTCGCCACCGCCATGGGCGTGGGAGTAGCGCCCGCTTCCGCCCGTGATCGATATGTGGCCCTTGAAGCTCGGCGTGGTGCTGGTGGGGCTCGACAGCGTCCCCGAGCCGTGGGCGCTGATCGACCCGCCGTTGGCGGTGATCGACAGCTGGGCGCTGACGTTCGGTTCGCCGTCATAGAGGAAGCGCACCCGCACCGAACCGGGAAGGCTGCCCGACAGGTGGCCTTCGTCGATCAGCAGCGAGCCCGAGGCGCGGACGAAGTGCAGGTGGCCTTCGTCGCGGACCTTCAGCACGTGCGCGGCGTCAGCCACAGGGGCAGCGCGGGAAGCCTGCGAGTCCGCTTGGGCCGGCGCACCCTCGAAGGCCGGCGGGCAGGCATAACGCACAGACGCCGACAGCGGCCAGCAGCGTGGCCGTGGTCACATGAGCTGGCGCTGCTCGCACGTGTCGCCTGCACCTCCCAAGTTGCCGCCCCCGAGGGTGTCGGGGAGCGGGCGAGCAGACAATCATAAACGCCGGCGTGCAGCCCAGCGCCGGGCCGTGATCAGCGCGCGCGCAGGCCCCTGGCGAGACGCCAGCTGCGCATCAGCAGCATCGTCGGGGCGATCAGCGGGCTGCAGCTCGCGCCGCAGCGCGCGGAAGATCGAGCGAGCCGGCTCGCTGCTCGCGCCGGGAGCGGTCGCGTAGTAGGCGATCGACCCCGGTCAGGATCATCAGCTGCCGCGCACCGGCCGGGCGCCCGCGCGCCTGCGCGGTGACGCGGCGAACGAGATCGACGAGCGTGCGCCTGAGCAGATCGCGGTGCTCCCACAGCGCCTGGTAGGACAGCTCGCCGCCGCGGGAATCCTCGACGGCGTCGACGAGGCTGTCCAGCAGCGTCAGGACGACACAGATCGAGCCATAGACCTCGTCAAGCCGGGCAGCCTGCGAGGTGGTCGTGTCGGGATCTGCGCCGGCAGCAAGCAGGGCGTGCACGGCGAGTACGCCGGAGGCCGACCCGGCGAGCACGGCGCGCCAATCAAGGCCGCTGTCCACCGCCTGCGCTTCGGCCCACTCACGCAGCTGCGCCATGCCGAGTTGCGGTACGGCGTGCATGTGGATCTGCGCCTGCGCGGCGCGCGCCGCGTCGGCGCGCGCAAACGGGAGCACCACGGCGCCCGCGGGAAGCCGCGCGATCGCCTCCCGGGCCACCGAGGAGAGCTCGCGCATGTAGCCAGCGGCCGCGGACGGCGGATCGGCGTCGTTGGGCTTGGAGTCGAGCGCGGCGAGGAACGGCGCGAACAGGAGCCCTCCGTCGCGGAGCGGGTCCGCCAGCGGACGCTCGGTCAGGCCGTCCAGCAGGTCGAACAGCAGCTCGAGCGCGACGATCGCCTCGACGACATCGCCACGGTGCGCGCGGGGGGCGAAGGTCGCGAGCATCGCGCCCGCCTCGGCGTTGAAGCTCTCGCCGCTCAGCTTCGCGAGCGCCAGCGCCCGGATCTCCACGTCGGGGATCGCCTGGGCGCGACGCTCCCAGCGGGCGAGCTGGACGCGCACCAGCGACGCGACGGTGAGCCGGTAGCGGATGCTCGCGAGCAGCAGCGCGCCTGCCGCACGGAAAGCCAGGCGTCGGTTGGGCAGGGAGGACACTGCCCGCGAGCGTAGCCGGGCCCTCGAGCAGCGCGAGTTGCGAGACCCGCAGACAGGGTTCTGGTCGTGCCCCCCGGCTGGGGGGCGGCTCAGCGTCCCCCGAAACGCCGGCCGCGCTCACTGAACTCGTCCAGCGAGCGCTCGAAAACATCACGGGTGAAGTCCGGCCACAGCTCATCCAGGAAAACCAGCTCCGCGTACGCGGCCTGCCACAGCAGGTAGTTCGACAGGCGCTGCTCCGCGCCGGTGCGGATGATCACATCGGGGTCGTGCATCTCGGGGGCGTACAGGAGCGCGCGGAACTCCTGCTCGCCCCCGCCTTCGAAGCCGGCGGCCGCCTGCAGGATCTCGGCGCGCCCACCGTAGTTGAAGGCGAGGAACAGCGTCAGGCGCGAGCCGGCGGCGGTCAGGGACTCCGTGCGGGTCATCTGCCTTGCGAGCTCCGCGGAGATACCGTGGCGGCTTCCGAGGAAGCGAACCTTGACGTCCTGGCGGTGCAGGTCGGGCGCCTCGATCGCCAGACGCTCAGCGAACATCGCCATCAGCTGCGCCACCTCGCCCGCCGGCCGGGACCAGTTCTCGGTCGAGAAGACATAAACGCTCAGCTCCCTGACCCCGAGCTCGATCGCGTCGCGGATCCTGGCGCGCAGGGTGTCGGCGGCGACGGCGTGCCCAGCGCTGATCGGCAGGCCTCGCTGCGCCGCCCAGCGGCCGCTGCCGTCGGCGATGATCGCCACACGGCGGGCGGACAGCGGCCGCATCCCAGGCCGGTCAGGTTCGTTCGTGGCGCTCACCGTCCTGCAATTAGAAGAGGTGATCGTGGCAGGGCGCTACTGGTCCTCCAGCGCGAGCCGCGGGGACACCCGCGAGGCCAGCCAGCCGGGGCCGAGCGCGACCGCGAGCGCGAGCGCGAGCACGAGCGCGAAGATCTCCAGCGGACGCGTGGCGGTCGCGAGGTGCACGAGCGGGAACCCCGTCACGTGCTTGAGATAACCGTCGAGGACGAGCTGCCCATAGACGCCCGCGAGGGCGCCCGTGAGGCATCCCGCGCCGAGCATCAGCGCGCCTTCGAGCAGCAGGATGCGTCGCAGGCGCGCGGGCTTCACGCCGAGCAGCCGCAGCCCCGCGAGGCTCGCGCGGCGCTGCCAGATGCTGGCGGCGAGCGCCGCGGCCATCGCCAGGATCGCCGCCACCAGCAGCATCGTGGAGATCTCCCCGAGCTGGCCGAGCCCTTCGCTGGCGAGCGTGTCGATCTTCGCGGCGCGCACCGGCGCCGCCACCACTTCCAGGCCGCTGTGCGGGCCGAGCGTGCGCAGGATCGTGCGGCGCGCAGCCGCTACGTTCACGCCAGGCGACAGCTGGACTCCCAGCGCGCTCGGCGCGGAGGTCCCCCACAGGCGGGCGTAGTCGGCCGTGGATATGAAGATCACCCCCGGCGGCCAGGCCAGGTTCGTGGTCGTGGCCGCGAGCCTGAAGGTGTGCGCGCCGCTCGGGGTCGGCAGCGTCAACGCGCCACCGATATGGGCGTGGCGTTCGGAGGCGATCTGCTGGGAGACGACCACCCACCCGCCTTGCGCCAGGCGGGTGCTCGCGGCGCCAGCGCTGCCATCGACGACCTGCGTGGCGAGCACGTGGCGCGCCGCGCCGGGGGGCCGGGCGATCACCCACACACGGCGATCTCCCAACGCCAGGAAGCTGCCCTGGAAGGCGCGCACGCCCGCGACCCCCGGCAGGCGCGCGATCGCGGCCGCGTGCCCGTCGGGCGCGAATTCCTGCACGGCCTGGTTGTCGCCGGGGTTCGACACCCAGATCGCCGCGTCGTCGACATAGCTGGAGGAGAACGAGTGGATCCCGCGCAGCAGGTCACTGCGCGAGCCCCCGAGGGCGACGGCGCCGAACAGGGCGACAGCGCCCGTCGCGGCCAGCGCGAGCGAGCGCAGCGTCGTCCCCTGCAGCGAGGACAGCGCGACAGGCAGCGCCGTCAGGCTCTGCCTGCGCTCGGCGAGCAGGCGCGCGCAGCGCAGCACCGAGGTGAACACCAGCGGCACCGCCAGCACCGTCGCCAGCGCGAGCATCGCGCCGGCGAGGATCGCCGCCGAGGGCGCGAAAACGAACACGGCGGTGGCGGCCGCGATCACCACCACGGCGGCGGCGAACAGCGCGCGCTGCGCGCTCACGCCGAGCGTGTTGCCGGGCACGCCGCCCTCGCGGTAGACGGCGTCACGGGCGCGGCCGCCGCGCAGATCCAACAGCGGCACCGCGGCGGCGAGGCAGGTCGCGAGCACGCCGCCCAGGCCGGCGAGCAGCAGCGGCCCCGCGCCGACGACCGTGGCGCCGCTGAGCGTGAACGCCTCCGCCAGGTAGCCGGTGGGCTGGTGAAAGACGCCGGTCGAGAGCACGTAGCCGAGCAGCAGCCCCAGCAGCGTCGCGGCGACGCCGAGACACAGCGCCTGGAAGATCACGATCTGGACGATCGCGCTGCGCCGGGTGCCGGCCACGCGCAGGTCGGCGATCGCCTCGCGGCGCTCGGGGACCGTCAGCAGGAAGGCGTTGAAGGCCAGCAGGAAGCCGAGCAGCGCACCGACCGCGGCGAACAGCTCGCTGGCGAGGTCACTCGGTCCCAGCGCCTGGCGCAGCTGCGTGACGTCCTCATCCGCCGGCGCGAGCAGCAGCCGGCCCGCGGCGAGCCGGCGCAACGCCGCGGCGACGGCGCTCTGCTGCCCGGAGGCGGGCTGCACCAGGATGCGCGAGACCCTGCCGGGCAGGCCCGCGAGCCTCTGCAGGCGCGCGAGCGGCATCACAGCCACCAGCGCCCCGGACACCGCGCCCGCCGTTTCGGGGCCGAGCACCGAGGAGATCCGCTGCGTGCTGGAGCGGCCGCGCAGCAGCACCGTCACCTGGGTGCCCTGCAAGGATCCGGCCTGGGGGCTGAGGGCCCGTGCCGTTGCGCGGCTGACACCGATCCCTCCGGGAGTGAGCGCGTTCAGCGGCAGCGTGTGCGCGAGCCCATCCAGCACCGCCAGGCTGACATCGGTGCCGGCGAGATCAACGGTCACACGGCGGCCGTCCGGCGCGACCAGCGTGACCGTCTGCTCCAGCAGCGGCGCGGCCTGCTTGACGCCCGGGATCGCTTCCACCCGCGCGAGCATGGCTTCGGAGAAACCTTCGCCGTTGCGTGCGCGCAGCTGCAGGGTGGCGTGGCCGACGACCGCGCGCACGACCTGTCCGGTGGAGCCCGCGATGCTGCGCTCGGCGACCGTGGCGGCGAGCACCAGCGCGACCGCGACGGCTATCCCGGCGCCCGCCAGCAGCTCCTGCACCGCGTGCGCACGCAGCCAGCGGCGATAGATGTACGCCAGCGCGTAGGGGCGCAGCAGACGTGCCTGCGGTCGCGGGCGGGCCAGCGCGCTCACCCCCCGGCGGAGCGGGCACGCCCGCCGCGCGCGTGCGGCTCATCAGCGGCCAGATGGTCGGCCGTGGGCAGGAGCTTGCCGTCGCGCAGCGTGTAGCAGCGGTCGGCGAGCAGCGCCGCCTCGGCGTCGTGGGTGACGAGCACAACGGCCGCGTGCTGCTCGTGCGCGAGCGAGGCCAGCAGCCGGATCGTCTCGACGCTGCGGGCACTGTCGAGGTTCCCGGTCGGCTCGTCGGCCAGGATCAGGCGCGGCTCGCCGGCGAGCGCGCGCGCGATCGAGACCCGCTGGCGCTCCCCGCCGGAGAGCTCCTCCGGCGTGTACGCGACACGGTCGGCGAGGCCGAGGCGCTCGAGCCACGGCAGCGCCCGAGCCTGGGCCTCGCGCATCCCCATGCCTCCGAGTAGGAGCTTCAAGGCGGCGTTCTCGAGCGTCGAGACGCGCGGCATCAGCCGGTAGGACTGGTAGACGAAGCCGACGTCGCGCATCAGATAGTCGGAGACCTCGGTCTCGGACAGGGATGAGATGTCGCGTTCCTGGAAGCGGATCACGCCGGCCTCGGGGCGCAGCAGACCCGCGATCAGCAGCAGCAGCGTCGTCTTACCCGAGCCCGAGGGGCCCTGGACCGCGACCAGCTCGCCGGCATCGCAGGCGCAGGCTGACGCCGTCGACGGCGCGCACCTCCTCGCCCGCCGCGTGGTAGTGCTTGACGACGCCGTCCAGCTCGAGCGTGCTCACGCGCCGGCCCGCCGCGCCGCCGTGCGGCGCAACGGAAGCACGGGCGCGAGCTCGCCGGCGGGTGGGCCGCGCAGCTCGCCTTCGCTGAGCGTCAGCGTGCGGTCGGCCCCGGACAGGCCGGTCGACTCGCCGGTGCTCGCGAGCACCCCGAGGCCTTCGTCGGCGAGCGAGCGCAGCAGCGAGAGGATGCCGTCGCGCGCGAGCAGATCGACGCCCTGCACGGGCTCGTCGACGACCAGCAGGCGTGGCGAGAGCGCCAGCACACGCGCGAGCGCGACGCGTATCCGCTCGGCGCTGTCGAGCTGCGCGAGCCTGCTGGCGGCGCAGGCGGCGGCGCCGGCGCGTTCGAGCGCCTCGCGCGCAGCCGAGCGCGCCGGCGCCGCGGAGGACCCCCGAGCGAGCAGCGAGACGATCAGCAGGTCGAGCACCGACTGCGAGGCATCGTGGGCGAGCGTCTTCTGGCAGTAGCCGATGCCGGCCCCCAGCAGCGACTCGCGATGACCGGCCAGGTCGCGCCCCTCGAAGCGGACCACACCCGCGTCGGGCGGCTCGATCCCCGCCGCGACGCGCAACAGCGTCGAGCGACCCGAGCGCCGCAGCCCCCACACCACCATCAGCTCGCCGGCGTCCAGGCGCAGGCTCACGTCACGCAGCACCACGCGCTCGAGCTGACCCTCGCGGTAGCGCTTGCCGACACGCTCGAGCTCGAGCAGGCTCACGCGCTGACCCCGGCGCGGGCGTCGCGCAGGGCGCTCAGCTCGCGGCGCGCATACTGCACCCACGCGAGCTTCGCGCCCAGCGCCAGACGGCTCTCCTCGCCCGCCAGCCGCTCCGCCAGCTCCGCCGCACCCGCCGCGGGATCCTTCGACGGGGCGATGCGGGTACCCGCCGCCTGGCGCAGGCAGGCCTGCTCGTAGCGGTCGAGGATCTCGAGCGCCACCGGCGGGTTGCGCGTGAAGACCGCGAGCTGCAGCACGAACAGGCGCTGGCGGCGCCCATCCTCCCCCACCTGCCCGACCAGCCAGTCGCCATAGTCGCCCAGCCCCTTCTCGGTCGCCCGGTAGCGCGGCTTGGGCTGGCGGCCGGTGCGCGTCCCGGGAAGCTCCTGGATCAGCGCACGCGTCTTCAACGAGGCGAGCGCCGTGTAGACGTGCGAGACGCTCGACAGCGACAGCACCTCGCCGTAGGTGCGTTCGAAACGGCGCGCCAGCTCGTAGGCGTAGCTCGGACGCTCGATCACCAGGCCAAGCAGCGCCCAGCCCACCGCCGAGTGCATCGGAGCCGCCTGCGCCGCCCTCTCCCCTCTCATGACGGCTAGAAGCGTAAACGAACTGCTGACGCCGTGTAGCCGGGGCATGGCATCCGGGACCCCGGGCGACGGCGGGCCGGCGAGCGGATGCCCATAAACACCCGTCGTGCAGGGAGAACGCTAGGGAGCAGGGCGCCGCGCCCGAATGCAGACACGGCGCCCTGAGGGAGAATGGAGCATCCTTGCTGCCTGCGACGGCGAGCAGCCGTGCAAGCCGTTGGCATACGTCGTCACGATCATGACGGTCCGCGGGAGGCGTGGAAAGTCACGAGCTACAACGTTCCATCGGTTGAGCACGACAGCTCAGGCAGGCGTGCGCGAGGCCCGCCGTTCAAACGAGCTCGACGCGCGCCTCCTCGACGCCGCTGCTCGACAGCGCGACCATGCTCATCACCGCGCCCATCAGGTCATCCAGGTGATGCGGGCCGGGGCCCGACAGGCGAGCCTGCAAGACGGCCGAGACGACAGCCACAGCGCCGTCCGCGCTCAGCGGCGGCGGCTGCACAGGCGAGCTCAAGGTGCGTCGCGTCGCGAGGAGCTCAGACAGCCGCGCGAGCATACGCGCGCGCGCCAGCTGCACCCGCTCACCGCCCGCGAGGGCATCCACGACACACAGCTTCGCCAGCTGCGGGCGCTCGTCGAACAGCGAAAGCAGCGCGCGCAGTCCCGCACGGAAGCCATCCTCCCAACACTGCTGCGAGTCAAAGGCCGCTCTGGCATGACGCTCCGCCTCCACGCAGGCCTGCTCAAAAGCAGCCAGCAGGCAGTCTTCCGGGTCAGCGAACAGCTGTGAGAAGGCCCCATGTGAGACGCCCGCGCGCTGCGCTATGCGCCCAACCGTCGCCGCCTGCAGGCCCTCCTCGTAGCAGATGCCCGCCATCGCGCGAAGGAGCGCCTCGCGCGGCGAGGCGCTGGACCCACGCCGCCAGCGCAGCCGGCTCACGGCAGCACACGCCCGATGCATCCGCACCTCCACTGAGCGCCATCATCAGGCAGCCCTAGCCGCCCGAGTAAGTCAAGGCGTGGAACGTTCTAGCGGTTGAGCGGACGTGGGAATACCGCCTGCGCGGCGTGCGCCCCGCTCCATGTGTAGGCACGAGGCGGTCGCCTATGCGGCAGGCGAGGAGCAAGCGACGCAGCGCTTCACATCGACCGAGGCACGGAGCGACATACGGGGAGGCGCCGCGGCCGGGGAAGCCGCGGCGCCCACTTTCTACGTGCTCAGAGGGGAGGAGCACACCACGGGCTGCATTCACGAGAGAACGTCCACCATGCCCGGGCGCGATAAACGTATCAGGTGCGGCAGGCGGAGGGCAAGCCCCAAGGCCCAACGACCAGGCTGCTGCCACTAGATACCGGTCAAACCGGCCCTCGGAGAAGCAATCGCGACGGCGTCCCACGACTGCCATAAACGTCGGCCCAGGATTAGGCAGCGACGGCGCGGTCGCCATCCGACGCCGCAGACGCGAGCACACCAAGGCGATGAAGGCGCCGCGGCCGGGATCGGACCGCGGCGCCCACCTTCTGTGCGCCCACACGAGAGGAGCACATTGCCGGAGCCGGCCAGCAAGGAGTAGCACCGACCGTGACCCGGCAAAATAAACGTATCAATCGCGACCCGTGCGAAGGCAGCGACGAAGCCGACCCAACGTCCCCAATCGCGCTAGGACCCTCAAAGTTTGCTGGCTGCCATCGAGGCTGAGCTAGGCGTCAGCGGATCGGATATAAACGCCGGACAGGGATTTTGTGGGTGACCGAGCGCGCGATCCAGATACTGGAAGGCAACGGCTACACCCGCGCGTACCCCGTTTAGCGCTGCTACCACGACGCCAAGATCTAGGACATCTTCGAGGCGACCGCCGCGATCCGGCAGCTCGTGATCGCCCGCGCAATCAGCGCCACGCAGATCCGGTAAGACGCCCCGCCGCGCAGCGTCAGCCCACGCGATGCTCGCGGGCCCTTGACGAGATCACGGGCTGGTGCGGACGCGTATGCGAGCTGGCGTGTCAGACGACTCGCCGCTCAGCTCGCCCACGACGCGTATGGCAGCCAGCGGACCCATGAACGGTGCGAGCGCCAAATACGTGAGCTGGGGCAAGCGGCGAGGGACCATCGCGAGATCACCACGAGCGACATCGCGCTGCACGATCGCGAACAGCGCAGCCGCGGTCGCATCAGCACACGACGCAGGCAGCCCGCGCGCCTTCGGACGCGATCGATAGCCCTCCAGCATGAGGATCGACGCGACGCTACACAGCTGTGCGACCCGGTCCACGGCGAGCGGCCCGGCGGCATAGCAATCGACCATCCGTACATGCGCGAACGCCGGGTTGCCGACAATCAACCCGGCCAGCGTCGACAACACGCTCCAGACACGCTGCGGCCAACGACCAGCGGCGAAATAGACGCTCGCACAAGCCCGAACCAGCTCCGCATCACCATGCTGCTGGGCAGCCAAGAAGGCCTGCTGCTTGCTCGCGAAATGCTCGTAGAAAACTCTCCTGGAGATCCCGGCCGCGCGACGATGTCCTTCACGGTCACATCGGCATAGCCCTTCTCGAGCATCGCCTGCGCCGTGGCGTGGAGGATCCGCGTGCGGTGTATGCGCCCCGCGACGAGCGCCGGCAAGCCATGCGGGCCGCGCGGCATTCGCTGCGGACCCAAGCCGCTCGGGCAGACAGCGAGATCCGCAGCGCCCGCCGCAGCCGCGGGCAGCAGCATGCACGCGCCGACGCTCGAGCGGGGCTTTCCGCTCGGGAGCGCGTAGGAGCTGGCCCAGGCCCAAATGTCATCCGACAACGACAGCAGCCGCGGCCCGCCCTGAGTACGGAGCTCGCGGGATACCAGAGCACCGAGGGCGCCGGTCACCGCGGCCGCTGGGAGATCCAGCGGCCTGGCGCCGCGCGAGCCGTCAAGCAGCACTTCGAGCGCACACTCGTACTCGGCGAGCAGCAGCTGCAGCTCGCCGCGCACGGAGGGCCCTGCAGCGGACGCCTCGCAAAACAGCAGTCGCGCCGCATCCGGCTCACGATCGGAAGCCCGTAGCAGAGCCTCGAGAGCCAGGCGCGCCGGGTGCGCGCGCCGTCCCCCGCCGGACGCCGGGGGCTCGTGAAGCACGCGCCCAGCCGCGGCGCCCAACGCCGCGGCGAGACAATCATCCCTGTTCTGAAAGCACTGATAGAAGGTCTGGGTTGACACGCCGGCATGAGCGCTGACGCTCGCGACATCGACGGACGCGTAGCCAGCCCGGGCACACAGCTCGCCCATAGCGTCCAGGAGCCGCTGACGCTGAGTGACATTCGCTGTCCTCGGCACGGCGGAAGCGACCGTCAACCCCAGAGCACCGACGAGAGCCGCCGAACACCGACGACGTGAGCGGGTTGTTCACTGCCTACCATCAACGTCTCCGGGTGACACAGCCGACGATCATGTGCGCAGCGAGGCTAGGCCTGGCTGGATTGGGCTAGAGCGGCAAGCATCGCGTCGGCGCCCAGCGCCGGGTAAGTCAACAGCTAGAACGTTCAACTGCTTGAGCGGAGCGGCAGCAACGACAGCAAACAAGCGACCGGGCGCCTGCGGTGGAGGTAGCTCGCGGCAGCGCCCGACGCGATCTCGAGCGACTCCAGTACAACACCGACGCACAGCAGCGTCGCGCGACGCGAACCGGTCACACGAGCATTGATCAAACGTCCCCGGCCACGCGGGTCTCAGACCTCGCGATAGCCGCCCGCGGCTCCTGAATAAACGCCGATGCGGCACCCGCACGTTGGCGGCGCCCCACCGTCCTCGCGCACCCGGGCCTGGCCCCTCGCAAACACGCGCGGCGCCGACCGCGGCTCGTAAACGATCCTATAGGCTTTCCTGTGATGGCGGACGAGGCCGGTGCGCGGCAGCAGTCAACGAACGGGTCGCAGGGACACGCGCATCCGCTATGACCCGACCGGCGCGATCACACACTCACTAGATGAGCTGATCGAGCAGGGCCGCGCGATCACGCTCGCCCTCCAGGCGCTCGCCCGTGAGCCCACGCTCGACCGAACGAGCAAGACGATCGAGCAGTGGCGGCTCGCGTGCCTGCGCACGCTGCACGCCTGCTTCGAGCGCGAGGCCGCCCTCGAGTTCCTGCGCGCCAGCGACCCCAGCTCAACACCAGAGGAACAGACCCCGGCCGTACGGAGGCATATCCAACGAATGCACGACGCGCTCGCGCTGCTCCAGGCGCTCAAGGGCACGCTCGAACGACGCGAGCGTGCGAGCGCATACAGGGATGTCGGCGAGCTGCGTGGACTGGCAGCGCAGGCCCCAAGCGCGCAGCCAACCGAGCAGCTCGCGCCGTCACGACACTGAAAATGACGCGCCCGAGCATCGACACGCTGATCAGGGCCACACTTACCAGCGCCGGGGCCGCGATCGTGGTATGGAAAACGATCAGCGACGCTTCATCAGCCGACAACGCGAGCGACACGGCCACCGACGGCGGGCGCCCGGCGCGAGGGCCACACGGGCGCAGTCGATCGACCGGGCGAGCAAGAGCGACTCCGGTGCGCCGCTAACTCCCCAGTTCGTCTGTGAGCGGGGGCGCGGTGTTGATCGGGTGTTCTCCTGCGTCGGCGAGCACGGCTAATTCGAACGGCGTCGTTTCTTGCGCTGCGCAGCCGGGTGAACTCAGTCGAGCGACGAGCGTCCCGGTTGCTTGCCCGTCGATGACCACTTCGCCGGGGACACTGAAGATGCCGATCAGGCTGGAGTACGAATAGGAGCATTCCCCGTGTCGCACTCGGAGCTTCGCACGCGTCAGCGTTGCCGTACCGGTGTCGCTGAGCGTGAGCGGGCTCTTGGGTAGCTTGCTGTTTTCGAGGCTATAGCCGTCGCTGGTGCAGCCGCCAGATCTCGCGATGCTGGTCGAGAGCTGTGCCTCGTCGACTTCTGCGTCTGCGCGCTTGAACTTTGCGTGCACGAACAGCAGACAGCCGCCGCGCGAGAGGTCGATCCTGACCCACTGCTGCGCACCGCGACCGATCGGACTCCCGTTTTCCTTCAGCTCCAGACCCGAAGCCGACGCGCCGTCCGCCACGGCTGCCGTCGAACCCCACCGCGAGGGCCACGCATGTCGCCAGAAGCCGTATCCTCAACATGATCAGCACCCCCTGCCCGTATGCGGTCGTAAACGACAGCGCGCAGGCTAGCGGATCACGACGGCGCACGCAAGCCTGCCTTCATGCGGATGGCCAGGAGCCGGGATAAATGCGAGAACGCGGCGTGAGTCAGGCTCGGGCGCTTCGATCATGGCCCGGGAGGACGTCCCCAACACACAGCTCCCGCAGGAACGCGTCGGTTTCAGAAACGTCAAGCGGGCGGGCGAACAGAAAACCCTGACCGCTCTCGCAAGCCTGCTCGAGCAGCAGCGAGAGCTCCTGCTGGTGCTCGATCCCCTCCGCGAAGGTCGCGATCGAGAGAGACTTGCCGAGCTGCACGAGAGTCCGGATCAGAGTCTGGCCCTCCTCGTTGTCTGTCAGGCCCGTGATGAACGAACGATCGATCTTCAACGCATCCACCGGGAAACGTTGAAGATGAGCCAGCGATGAGTACCCGGTGCCGAAGTCATCGACGGCGATACGGACCCCGATCGCCTTCAGGGCCGCAAGCAGACGCGCCGTCTCCTCGATGTTTCGCATCAGCGCCGTCTCGGTGATCTCGACCGTCAGCGCCGAGGGCTCAAGGCCACTGGCCGAGAGCGCATCCTGGACATCGAGGAGTATCTGCTCGTCCTCGAGCTGCCGTCCCGAGACGTTTACGGCGATCCCGATCTGATACCCGGCCGCGCGCCAGCCGGCGCCCTGGGCGCAGGCATGACGCAGAACCCATCTCCCGACGTCGGTGATCAACCCGGTCTCCTCGAGCAGCGGGACGAAGTCATCGGGCTGAACCACGCCACGCGCCGGATGGCGCCAGCGAATCAACGCCTCCACACCATTCGGAGTCATGCTGCTCAGATCAAAAGTGGGCTGGTAGACGAGGAAGAACTCCTCCTTGGCGAGAGCCTCACGCAGATCCATCTCGAGCTGCATGCGCGCCTGCATCGTGCGACGCATGCTGCTGTCGAACACCACATAGCGACACTTGCCGTCCCACTTCGCCCTGTACATCGCGATATCCGCATCGCGCAGCAGATCCTCGGCAGAGAGCCCTTCAGCGAGCGCGATACCGATGCTCGCGGCCACGGTCACACGGCTCTGCTCACCCTTTCCGAGATCGAAGGGATGCGTGAGGGCTTCGAGCACCCGCTCGGCGACCAACTCCGGGCCGGCCGCCATCGAGACGTCCTGCGAGATCACGATGAACTCATCGCCGCCGAGGCGCCCAAGGGTGTCGGCACCCCGGATCACGCCGTCGAGCCTCGCCGCGACGGCCCGCAGAAGCTCATCGCCGACACCGTGGCCGAGCGTGTCGTTGATCGTCTTGAAGTTATCGAGGTCGATGAACAACGCCACCACGGGCGTGTGGCTTCGCGCCGAGCGCGCAAGCATCTGCTCCACACGATCCAGGATCAACGTCCGGTTCGGCAGCCCCGTCAATGGATCATGCGTCGCCAAAAACGCGAGCTCGTCCTCACGACGAGCGAGCTCCTCATCCTTCTGCTTGCGCTGGCGCTCGAAGCACTCAGCGATTCGCACGAACGTGAACTCCAGACTCAGCTGCAGGATGTTCATCGCCTCCTTGAGCGTCTCAGGCGCCACAGCCAGCCTCGCGGCGTCGCTGCGAAGCACCTCAGCCATCGAATCGCGCCACCAGAGGCAGCGGCGGATCACGTCATCCAACGACGCGGCACGATGCGCCGCCAGCTCGCCGAAGATCAGCCACGTTTCACTGCCCGCCTCACGGGCCACCTGCATACCTTCACCGACCATCCAGCGCGCGACCGCGACCGTCGAGCTGCGACTGATGCGCTCAAAACTCTCCTGCACCAACGGATCGACGGGCTCGCCGGATGCCAAAACACGGGCGTGCGTCAGCGCCAGGATGTCCTCGGCACGCGCGTTCAAGGATTCGCCCAGACGACGCAGAGCGTCGTCAGGGCCAGACGCGCTCGCAGCAGGTGCAGCCGCAAGCTCGGGCGACCGGTGCGGCGTGTTCGTGTCGGGTTTCATCGTGTCCGGGGCGCAGGCCTGCTGAGACGGGGAGTACGGCCACCGGAGGTACATGAGTGTTTATCTCGGACGGGCGCGCGAGCCGCAGGGAGCGTGTCCGGGCGTCCTGTATCGGCCGCCGGAGGCAGAGAACATGAGGCCAAGCCCGCGAAGCTAAACGCCGTGACAGTCGAGTTGCAAAAGGCACGCGAGAACTGCGATGCGACCGTTTACCGCGATCAATGCCGACCGAGCGTCTTCGATCCCGGAGCGGAACCGGACGAGGCGGCCGTAGCCCCCGCCAGCTCGCCGACGACGCGGCTGGCCGCACGCGGCCCCATGAACGGCGCGAGCACGACGTAGGTCAGCTGCGGCAGCCGCCGCGCCACCATCGCCGCATCACCGCGAGCCACGTCGCGCTGCACCAGGGCGAACAGCGCGGCCGCGATCGCGTCAGCGCACAACGCCGGCAGCTGCCGGGCCTGAGAAGGACCGTGGTAACCCTCCGCGACGATGATCGACACAACGCTTTGCAGCTCTTGGACGTGGTCGACGGCAACAAAGCCGGCGGCGTAACAGTCGACCAGACGAACACTGGCGAATGCGGGGTTGGCGGCGACCAGGCCGCTCAGCGTGCACAGGACGTTCCACACCCGCTCGGGCCAGCGGGCAGCGGCGAAATAGGCGTCTGCGCATGCATGCAAGAGCTCCGCGTTGCCATGCTGCTGAGCCGCTAAGAACGCATCTTGCTTGCTGGTGAAGTGGTCATAGAAGACGTTCCTCGCGATGCCAGCCGCGGAGACGATGTCCTTCACAGCCACGTCGGCATATCCCTTAGCCAGCATCGCCCGCGCTGTCCCGTGCAGGATGCGCGTCCGATGGATGCGCCCGGCGACAGCGGGCGCCAAGCGATGGCGCCCGCGCGGCATCTGCTGGGGGAGAAGGTCGGGCGGGCAGGCAGCAAGCTTCGAGCAGTCAGCTGGGGCGCGCGACAACAGCATCCACGGATCAACACTCGAGCGGGGAGTGCCGCTCGGCAACGCGTAGGAGCTCAGCCAAAGCCAAAGGTCATCCGAGAACGCCCGCAGCTGCGGCTCGCCGCCAGCGCGAAGCTCACGCGAGACGAGGCCACGAACAGCACCGAGCAATGCAGCGGCGGGAACGTCCAGCGGCTTCGATACGCGGGAGCCATCGAGCAGCGGTTCGAGCGTGCGCTCGAAATCCACATAGGCGGCGTCGAGCTCCGCGCGCACAAGCGCTCCACCCGCCAACGCCTCGACAAACAGCAGCCGGGTGGCGTCGAGATCGCGCTCCAAGGCGCCCAGCAAACCATCGATGGCGACACGGACAGGATGCTCCCCGCCGGCAGAGTTCGACGGCGGCGCCTCGTCGTCGAACACACGTTCAGCAGCCGCACCGCACGCGGCGAGCAGACAGTCTTCCCTGCTGCCAAAGAGCTCGTAGAACGTCTGGGTTGACACCCCGGCACGAGCAGACACGCTTGCCACGCTCACGGCCTGATAGCCCGTCTGTGCGCACAACTCGACCATCGCGTTCACGAGCCGCTCACGCTGGGTCTGAGAACGCGTTGTTGAGGCCACTGGTTGCTCGGTGCGTGCCGCGGAGTGCCCCTGTTGATGGGTCCGACAATCAACGCACGAGCCCTGCCGTTCAACGGACTCGCAGCTACTCCCGCCAGCGCGAAGCGCGAAGAATGATCTCGGTGACCACGAGCCGACAAGTCACGGGGTAGAACGTTCAATGGCTTGAGAGACTGGTCGCTCCCGTCCCCTAGCGCCCCTGGCGAATCAGCAGCTCCCCCAGGACTCCTGCGGCGTCAGTCGGACGGCCGCTTCTCGGTCCATCTGGTAGAAATTCAGATCAGTTGAGAGGATCAGCGCCGAACCAGACTCCGCCACGGAGTCTGGTTCCACGCGAAAAACAGGGGGCTCACATCGGCACGCCGATTCATCGATCTCGGGGCTCGCGTGCACGGCTAACTTGGACGATCACCGCACTGCTCGGCTGGCTGCTTTGGGGCGCAGTTCCCGCGACGGCGGACGCGGCCAGGCCCGTGCGGCTGCACGTTCTGATCTCCGGCCTGCCGCACGGCACGTCCGGCAACGTCCGCATCGCCGGTCCGCACGGTTTCCAGCGGCATCTCAGCGCCTCCGAGCAGTTCACGGGGGTATCTGCCGGGGTCTATCGGGTCCAGGTGACGGCCGTTCATTTGCCACACGCCTACCACGGTGTTCCCGCGGGCAGCGAGGCGTTCCCGTCAGCGTCTCATTTCACCGTTCGCGCGATGCGCGGCCGAACGACCCTGATCCGAGCCAGATACGGAACGATTCGCAACGCTCGTGACGTGGCGCTTCACAGCCGCCCCATCTCGGTGACGGGACCAGGGTCAGACCCCACCGCGATCCTGCTCTCGGGCACGAGCAGCGGCTTACACGCAGGCTCGATCGTCGCACAGGCACCCAGCCGGGTGCTGCCAAGCGGCCTGTTCGACCGCGTGGTCAGTGTGCGAAGAACGCGTCGGGGGATCCTGGTGTCAGTCAAGCCCGCCTCACTAGCCGAAGCGTTCCCCGCCATTGACATCGACGAGAGGGTTCCGTTCGGCTTCGGCAGCGCATCATCCGCGGGTTCCGCCAGTGTCGCCAACGCTCTGAGCGACGTGGATCTCGCGTTCAGCCTGCCGCTGATTCCCGACCTGCTGGAGGCGTCCTGCGGTGCACCGCCGACAGGCTGGTCCTTCTCGCCGTTCGGCTCCCTGCGCCCGACGCTGAACGCCAACCTCCACAGCGGCTTCCTGGGCCTCATCTACGGCGAACTCAGCCTGACGCTAGCGGGGAGCCTGGGCTTCGACGCGACGATACCCTCAGGCGCCCACTGCGACCTGACCGTCGACGGGCCCCAAGCGGACGCCATCATCCCAGTCGCGGGTATCCCGGTGCCGGTCGAGGGGAGCCTCGACCTGAAGCTCTCGCTGGCGCTCACCGGCCCCGCACAGGCGCACGCCAGCGCGAACGTCAGCGTCACCGGCGGCGCGAACCTGCACGGCGCCTACGCGACTCCGATCCTCACGATCAAGCCAAGCGCATCAGGGTCAGTCACAGCCAGCGGCGCAAAGCTGAGCCTGGGTCCGCAGATGCAGGTCGGACTCGGCTTGGGCGATGTCAACGCGCATATCGAGGCCGGGACGGACGTCGCGGACAAGACATCAGGAGCGGGATGCGAAATCGACCTCGGCGCGTCCGCCGGCGTCGGGATCGACTTCCTGGCCCTCCATGCGTCGTTTGACCCCTTCGACCCCGAAGTCCCCATCTACCACTGTCCACGCCCGCCGGAACTGTCGATCTCACAGACGAGTCCACCCCTCGCGTTCCCAGATCAAGAATTCGAATACACGATCGACGTCACGAACAAGGGAGCCACGACGGCGAGCAACGTCAGCGTCATCGACACGCTGCCACGCGAAGGATCCTTCGTCTCGAGCACGCCCGGCGGAAGCCCGTCCTCACCCGCCCCAGCCAACACCTACAGCATCCCCTTGGGCAGCCTCGGACCCGGGGACACGAGCACAGCGCACGTTCGCTGGCACGCACCGAGCACCCCCACCACGCTCACCAACAGCGCCACCGCCCAAGCCTCAAACGCGTCACAGGCCGGGCCCGCAGCAGCAAGCGTAGCCGTAGGCGAAAGCGGGACATGCAACCCCTGCGGAGCCGCCTCCGCCGGCACAGGCCTGCGCAACCGCAACGGTGGCGCCATCACCATAAGCGGTATCCCGCGCCGGAGCCACCGTCACACAAGCGGTCCTGGTCTGGGGCATCCTCTACGCCGGCGAACAGCCCACAAACCAGATCACGTTCGACGGTCACCCCCTCACCGCCAATCTCACATCCCACGTATCAGGAACATTGTGCTGGGGAGACGAAGCCACCGTCGGCTACGCGGCCGACGTCACTCCCTACGTCAGCGGAAACGGCACCTTCGAAGTCACGAACCCACCGAACGGCGAAGTCCGTGTCGATGAAAACCCCTACGGTGTCCTTCCATACACCGACGGCGCCTCGCTCGTCGTCTTCTACGACGGCGGCGGGGCCGACAACCAGGTGCTCAGCAACTTCTCCTACAACACGAACACAGACCCCGCCACCGAAGACTCGATCACCCGCACATTCAGCGGCGTCAACAGCGTCGGCGGGCCCGCAAGCCTGACGCTCGCCGGCCCCGACGGACAGAACGACGCCGGCAAGCTCTTCACATTCACCGGGTCAACCGAACTGGTCGTAGGCGAACCCTTCCAGGGCCGCGCACCCCAAGAAGGCCCGAACTTCCCCATCGGCAACCTATGGGACGACGAAGAATTCGACGTCAGCCCGATCCTGCCGGCGGGACAGCCGACACTCACGTTCAACACCATCTTCCACCAGGGCCTCGAAGGCGAAGACTGCATAGGCGTCGGCGCAGCCGTGCTGCAGGTCGCCCAATGACCCGCCAGCACACGATCCGCGACCGGCGGCAATCAACGATGCTCGAGCAGCCCAGCCGGAGCGTCTGCACGATCGAGTCCGGCGAGGATCTCTCGCGGCACGGCACGTGAGCCAGCGAGCCAAAGAGCAAGCAATCCGCGCGCAGATGCGCGAACGACGCCCAGCCAGCGTCGCCATCTCACACTAACCACCCGGCCAGGCTCCAGAACGCTTCACCGCCGGCGACTTCAGCCTGCACCGCGCGAGCACCAACAAAGGCCGCGGGGGCGCCACCACGACACTCGGCAAGCTGATCCAGGCGGGAGAGCGCGCACGCTTCGGCAACAGCGACTTCGCGCGCTGGACCCACTCGACACTCGTCGTCTCCGAAACCGGCGCGATCGTGGAGGCAATCGAGTCCGGAGTCGCGCTCGAGAACATCGAGAAGTACCGCGGCAGCGACTACATCATCGTGCACGTCCCCGCGCTGGACATCCAGCGCCAGCTCGCATGCGGATTCGCCAAAAGCCGCGTCGGCGACAAGTACGGGATCCTCAACTTCATAGGGCTCGCGTTCCAGGCGCTGTTCGGCTGGAAGCTGGCCGTCAACATCGACGGCCAGTACATCTGCTCCGGTCTCGTCGCCCGCGCAACCGAGAAGTACATCGACGCCTACCCACGCAGCCCCGAGGACATGATGCCCGGCGACCTCGCCTACTTCTGGGACGCGAACTCCGGAGAGCCACTGCCGCCGCTCGGGTCCTTCGGAAGGCTGCTGAACCTGCTGGTCGCTTTCGTCGATGTCCTGCGACGCAACAAAGGCGATCCAGCGCCGGAGGCTATCTCGCGACAGACGGGCGGGCGAGTGCCACGGATCCGAGGCATGATGCCGACGGTGCTCGCCGTTGACTGCGCCATCGAGCGGGATGAGGCCACAATGTCCCAAGAGTTGCTAAGGATCAGCGACCGCCTCTGGCAGTGGGGAATCCACGAGGATGGTGTGGCTGGCGTTCCTCGTCCTCGCGGAGAGCCTTCTCTTTACCGGAGCCACGCTGATCTACGCAGGTCAGCGGCACCCGTTCGTGGAGACTGTGATCGCTTGCGGCGGTATCGCCGTTAGCTCAGGATGGTATTTCTTGCTGCGTGGGCAAGTGAGCCAAATCGCCCTGATTCGCGACCTCCGCTCACGGGACGCGATAAACCATCAACGGAGCCACCAGCTACCTCGCGTGGGACACCGCCGACGAACTGCCGGTGATCCTCACCGACGGTAGCAACAGCTACATCTCCGGGCCCGACAACCTCCCCATCGAGCAAATCAACACCACTACAGGCACCATCGAGTACCTACACCACGACCAGCAAGGCCCCACCCGCCTAATCACCGGCTCGACCGGGACAGTCGAAGCCAAATGCAGCTACAGCGCGTACGGCGTCCCCGACTGCGAAGTGACTGCTACAAGCCCGCTGGGATACGACGCGCAATTCACAAACTCGGACACGACGGCCTGCTCACGAAGACGACCGCCACGAGGCACGGCCGAATACGCTTTGGTCGATAAGGGCGGCATCCTCACCGGCGACGCGATCGGAAGTCTAGGGGCCGTTGCAGCGGCGAACTCGAGCCTAAGTGAGTCCGCATCGAGGTTTGCACTAGATTACGGTGGGAAGCCCGCAATTCCTGCTTGATGCGACGCAAGAGGCCCAGGCGGCACCGTGCGGAGAAACAACTCATTGACCGCTTCCCTAGACTCATCGGCGAGAGTGACATGGTGGCTCCCTGCAAGACCATTACAGCCGCCTGAAAGCCCGCTGCGCGTCTATCGCGACCGACTGACGGCGGTGATGATTCGATGTTGGGCGACATTAGCCGTGTTTCTGCTACTCGCAACGGCGGTCGCGCCGCCGTTCCCTGTCGCCGAGCGGATCGTAGCGTTGACCGTCGCGTTGATCGCGGGGTGGATTGGGTATCGGTTCGGCCGGATGTGCGTAGCCATCACAATCAGAGGTGTCTGGCTCGGTAATGGACTCTTTGCGCGGTGGATCCCCTGGGGGGATGTTGATCGGTTCATGGCAGTGCCGTGGGGCTTTCATTCGGAAATTCGCGTTCAAACGCGTGGCCACCCAAAGGCGTATCGAGCGCCACTAGTCCAGGGGCGACACATGCGTTGTGATGGACAGTCCACCACGGACGTGCTCACGGCGCTCAACGCTCACTTGGCGGCAGCACGCGAAGGCAAGCTTGTAGCCAGCCCCCCGGCAGCTGTCGACCACACATAGCGGAAGATCTCCTGCATATCGCACTACGAGTCCGTGCAGCGAACCGGCAGCGCCAAAAGCCGGATGTGAATGATTACGGCCACGAATTCTGTTGCATTCTCCGGTAATTGTCGCCTGCCCGCCGCCCTCCCAAGGCAGTCCATGCGAACCGACGGTCTCAAGAGTCGGAGAGGGGCATATCGCGGCGGTCCAAGCAGCCACTGCCGTTGTGACGGGTCTGCAGCCGGGCTCTTCCTACGACTACTGGGTCGTCGCGACCAGCTCATCGGGCACCACGGAAAGTCCCCACGCGACCTTCCGGACACGAGCGCTGCCACCGGTCATCGCGGATGAGTCCGTCTCGAACCTCACCGAACACGACGCAAAGCTCGAAGCGCAGATTAATGCAAACGGCGGCTACACCGGCTACGAGTTCCAGATCGACACGGTCGCCAGCTACAATTTCGACCGGCCGAACTGCCCCTTCGAAGGGCCGGAATTCTCTGAGTGCGAATCAATCGGTCCCGTGGAACCTGTGGCGACCGGGTTGATAGAGCCCCAGACTGCCTATATCTCGGCGGGGCAGGGGTCGCAGACCGTGAGTATCGACTTGGCCGCTGCCGGTGCCACCCTCGAGTCTGCCACCACGTACCACTACCGGCTACGCGCGTCGAGTGTCGGCAATGGCATCATCACGGGTCCCGATCGAATCTTCACGACACCGGGGGCGCTCTCAACCGCGGCTGCCGGCGAGAACGCCCAGCAAGATCGGCCCGCAGCCCCGAACGCCCCGCAGCCCGACAGGTTGACGAGTCCGCAGAAGCTCGCAAACGCGATGAAGCTATGTCACAAGAAGCCGAAGCGAGCACCTGTACGCTGCGAGGTGCAAGCCCGCAGGAAGCACGGCAGGGCTGCAAGGAGGCGCTAGCGCGATGTCGGCCGGCGGCCGTCGTGATCGGCGCGTCATCTCACTAGCGTCGTCTCCACATTGCCCGAGCAGCTCCTGAATCTGGCGGAGGTTAGCTCCCGCGGAAAGAAGCTCGGTGGCAAACAGGTGGCGCGGGGTGTGCGGTGTGATCCGCTTGCGCTTGTTCACACCCGCAGCGGTCGCGTAGCGGCGAAACATCACCGACATGATTGTCGGCGACAGGCGAGCGCCGAGGACACGGAGGAACAGTGCTTGATCGCCCGACTTCGGGCGGACCGCGCCGTAGGCGAGGACAGGGGAACGAGAACGGGGTGTATTGGCACAACGCGCTGGCGCCCGCCCTTGGCTTTGCGGACACGGATCACGCGGCGATCGAGGTCGACGTCATCGCTGTCCAGGCCGAGCAGCTCCGAGCGGCGCAGCCCGCCGTATCCGAACAGGGCCAGCAGCAGCCGGCCGCGCTACCGCTTGCCGGTGTGAACCCGCTTCCACAGCCCCTCCTTGCCGCGCACGTCCAGGAGCCGCGAGAGCTCGTTGCGGTCAAGTACGTCTGGCAGCGCCTCTCGCTTCTTCGGCGTGCGTAGAACGTGAGCGGAGGCCCGATCCAGCTATTCGCTCTGCACGCAGAAGCGAAAGAAGCAGCGCAGCGCGGCCACCGTGCGCGCCTGGCTTGCGGGCGCCGGGCGATGCTCGGCCGCGGCTACCAGGAACCTGCGCAGGTCAGGCGTGCGGATCGCCTTCAGGCTGAGCACGCCGTGCTCGCTCAGAAACGTAAGGCAGACGCGGACGTCGCGTTTGTATGCCTCGCACGTCAGATCCGCCAGCCGCCGCTCCACACGGCAGTAATCGACGAAGTCCAAGAGGGCGTTCAGCACGAGGCTCTCCGTATCCGGGCAGGGCACGAACCCCAGTGCTGGCGCAGATGAGGAGTCTCCGGCGAACACGGCGCAGGGCCTCCGCGTACAGGCTCGACAACCCAAGAGGTAGAACGTTCAACGGCTTGGGAAACTGTCGTAGACACGGCCATTCAGGGCTGGCCCGAGCCAGATCCTGATGCCTTCGAACGCCTTGGGCGCACCCGGCGATCCCCGCCGCAGCACCGTCAACGGACCGGGAAAGACAGTGCCTTAGGGCCCGCGGGCGACGCCACGCAACGCGTTCCCCGGCGTAAAAGCGCGAACGTCCTCGACGGGCTGGCTACGCCAATACAGCCTCCGGGGTCAAAACGCCACCCCACGGGCTGGACGAGGCGCTTACATGCGCAAAACGGGCCCGCTAGGGCCGTCAGCGCGCACCGCGACGAACTCGACCCGAAGTGCCCCGCGGTCTGCGCTGCGCGATAGCCGGCCGGATTCCGAGGCGGCGCGCAGGGCCGAGCTCGACTTCGCCCGACCCTGCTAGCTACCGCTTGGCCGCGTCCGCGTCGCTGTGCTTGCTCGCGGTTCGCGGTCTTGCCGTGCTCCCTCGCGTCTACGCTTCGAGCATCAGCGTTTCGCCGGCGTTCAGCTTCAGCGTTTCCGCGACTTCCAGAGCGGCTTTTCTGTAGCCGGTGCCCAGGTTGACTTCGAGCTCGGCTTCCTTCGCTTCGCCTTTTTCGTTTTCGTAGCCCGTGTACGTGGGGCCGCCTTCACCGTTGCCCGTAAG
The DNA here is from genome assembly GCA_963761355.1 of uncultured Solirubrobacteraceae bacterium. Classification (GTDB taxonomy): domain Bacteria; phylum Actinomycetota; class Thermoleophilia; order Solirubrobacterales; family Solirubrobacteraceae; genus Palsa-744. The sequence goes on along the minus strand of CAVXHC010000015.1, from coordinate 31,705 downwards.
CGCGAGGTCGAATTGGGTGGTTTTGGTGTTCGTGGGAGTGACCGGGACCAGGACGCTACCGCGAACTTTCGCTTTCGTCGTGCCGCACACGATTTCGCTGGCGCTCAGTGTCAGGATTGTCCCGGCCAGCCGTTCGGCTTTGTTGATGTACACGACGCCCGCGGTTCCGGAGAGAACCTCGACTCCCGCTCCGGCGCCCACCGTATTGCATTTCGTGCCGCTAGTAGCGCACTTCGTGAATTCCATGCTGACGTTCAGGGCCTTGGCACCCGTGATCGAATCGGCGGACTTGACGCCTTCGCAGGTGAGCAGTTTGACGGGGTTGCTGATCTTTACGGCTGCGGAGGAGGAGCCTTCGAGCGCGGTCGGGAACAGGCCGGGCGCGAACCGCGGCAGAGCCGCGCTTGGGACTTCCGCTTCGACTTCGAGCGACTTGCCTTCCGCCACGCTCCAGTGGAGGCCTTTGCCGACTTCGAGTGCGACCACCTTGTAACCCGCGCCGAAGTTCATTTCGAGTTTTGCTTCGATATCTGAGCCTTCTGCGTTTTCGTATGTCGTATACGTCGGGCTGCCTGAGCCGTTGCCTTCGAAGGGAAGGCTGAGTTCTTTGGCAGAGGTGTTGAGCGGTGTGACCGGGACGAGGATACTTCCGCGGATCTGCTCTTTGTTGTCAAGACAGGTGAGGTACGTCGGAGTGAGCGTGATGAGCACGCCGGCCTTTTCTCGTTTCTGCATGCCGGGTATGTAGACCGGGCTGGCCGTTCCCGAGAGCAGCTCGTGGCCTGCTTCCGCGCCTTCGGTCTCGCACGGGGTTAAGCTCCCCCCGCAGTGTTTGAATTCGATTGTGAAGGGAATCGTGCTTTCTCCGGCTTGCGTGCGCTGCTTGACTTCGAGCGCGCCGTTTGCGCCTTCGCATTCCCACTGTTTGACGGGGTTGCTGATCTCGCTTCGGACCGTGGATGAGGCGACTTCGGCCTTGATCGGGTAGGACTCCACTCCGAGCATTGCGCCGGGCACCGTGAACGTCGGCCGCGCCGCCGAGGCCGACGCAGACGCGACAGCGCCCAGCGTCAGCGCTGCCGCGAGCGCGACGAGCGCGCCCCTGAACATAGATTTCATTGCTGGTTCCTTTCGCATATAGGTCCGGCGCCAGAGCGCCGCGGCGTCCGGCAGGTCAAGAACCGCCAGACCCGTCGGGAGCGCGAAGACGCCAGCCTGTTGAGGTGGCAGTGTTGTCCGATGGATCAACGGTCAACCCCGCGAATCTCGCCGCGACCAGCACTACCGCGCGGAACACGCGAGTACCGGCATACGGACGTCGCGAGGCAGCGCACGCCCGGCGGGCCCGGGATTGCCGCGCCGCGGAGCGCTCGGTGGTCCCGTACGGTCTGTGCAGGGAACTACCAGCGGGCTACCCGCTTGAAGGCTGACACTCAAGAGGTAGAACCTTCAACAGCTTGAGACGCGCTGATTCCCGCCCTACTGAAGACGCTCTGCGGTGCGGAAAATTGGCGTCAGGTCAATTCTGCCGCGCCTGACAGTCCACATTCACGTTTAACGCCGCCTTCCACGACGGCCGCGAAGCGGAGGACTTTACGGGTGTCGGCGCAGCTGTACTGCAGGTAGCTCAATGACCCGCAACCGCGGCATCGGCGGCTGGCAGTAAGCACGGATGCTCGAGCAGATCGACCACAGTAAGTACCTCGTCGCCCCGAGCGACGATGACTCGAGGCGCGCGGTGACGCCGGTCTTGCCGGGATCGGCTTCCGGCGCGGTCTCAAGCGGTGTGCCGCTGGGCCAGCGGCCGACCATCTTGGCTTCCATGTCCTCGGCGGACAGCGCCGGGGACGTCCCTTCGAGGGCTTTGGCCGCCTGCTGGCGGAAACCGATCACGTGCTGGGTGATCCGCTCGAAGGCCGCGAAGCTCCCGTCACGCCACAGGCTCTTTGCGTTGAGGATCTCTTCGAGCTCGTCGGGGTAGCCGAGCACGAACTCGCCGAGCGCAACGAGTGGAGGTTCCTGCGGCTGGGGCTGGGCGCCTTCGCGTTCGATCGCGGGTTGGGAGATCCCGTCCTTGAAGCCGAAATGCTCGTGGCCCCTCAGGGGTCCCAGAAGCGTGTTGCTCGCCGCCTCATACACGATCGTGCATCCGGCGGCTGCGATCAGGTCGCAGGCCTCTGCCAGCCTGCGGTCCAGCTCATCGGGGTCATCGGCGGCAAGGACGACGCACGCGTCGACGCCGTTTTCGGGCTGGAATGCCGGGAGCCAGCCACTCGGCTCGTCGTTCGGGCGCGTGTGACCGATCAGCTGCGCGCGGGCGGCCATCCCCGCCGCGAACGCTTCATTGCCAGGACCGGCAGGCAGCTCGGCGGCGAGGTCGACGCCGAGCTTTTGATAGCCGCGCGGGCCGATCATCACGCCGAGCCAGCTCGCGCTGATCACGTCCTCGCGTCCGGTTCGGTTCAGGATCTCCGTGAACGCACGGTTGAACGCCGACACCTCCAAGTAGGAGGCGATCAGCGGGAGCATGGCCGTCAACAGACGCTGAGCGCTACCGACGTCCGCGAAGTTGACGAACAGCAGGTGCTGGTGATCCTTGCGGAAGCCCGCGAGGCCAAGACCCTGGATGTTTCTCTGCTGCTCGGGGGTGAGGGGCATCGGAAGTCCTTTCGAGAGGATCCTGAGTCGAGGGGTGTCGCACGACGGCGGTTCTCAGACAGTCGTTGGGTGTCACCGTCCCGCGACGCCGCGAGGCCCTGGCTCTCTTGATGCGCGAGGCGCAGGTTTGTGACGGACTTAGCTCGACGGCGCGACGGGCCGGCCGTGCCGGACGAATCCGATCGCGGCTCCAGCTGGTGCAACGACTGCAAGCAGGCGCGGGATCGCCATGGTCATACCGTTCGTGAGTGATGCTTCGCTGTCTTCATCACGCGGCTGCGCCTGGTGTTTGCGAGCAAGCGCCACCCAAGCGCCCTGACGCTGAGAGCCGCGAATGTCAGATTTGTGAGGGACCGTCTCGTCCGCGTGCAACAGGTTCGCTCGCGGGTGACCGCGGCCCTCGGGCCGTCGGGCATGCACCTGGGGCACTCGTCTCCTGCGGTGGTCTCGCATGGGCGCTTGCGTCCGACGATCTCGCGGGCCGCTCGGCCGAACCGAACCTCGTGAGGCGCAGTGCCCCTGACCGAACGGCGTCGACGGCGGCTTCCAGCTGCCTCAGCTGGAAACCGAACGTACCGAGTGCCGGTAGCCGCCAGGGATCAGACGGTCCGCGATCCATGAGCGGGGCAGAATGCTACCGATAAGTCTGTAGACTGACAAGTAGCAGACGGAGAGCCTTCCGCTGTGGAGGGCGACCTTCAACGCAACGTAGGGCGCAACCTGCGGGCCTATCGCGAGGCCCAAGGGCTCAGTCAGGAGGCGTTCGCCGACCTCGTCGGTGTCCACCGCACCTACATGGGCGGCCTCGAGCGCGGCGAGCGCAACCTGACGCTCAGGAGCCTCGAGCGGATCGCGCAGCAGATCGGGATCGACCCGATGGCGCTGCTTCGATCAGGGCGCTAGACGGCAGAGAATCTCTCACAGGCTCGCCCGAGGCGCGCGGAGCGGCGCTCAGGCCGCTGCAACAGATGCGCGCCACTCGCAGAGCTTGCCGGTGACGAACTCGCCGGCGGCGTCCGCGCCGATGAACGGGGCGAGGGCGACATATACCCCCAGCGGCTGCACGCGCCGGGCGTACAGGCCCACGCCGCAGCGACACGCCTGAAATCCCGACTCGAAGATCGTCGCCTGCGACAGCGACGCGCACGCGCGCGAAAGCGATTGCGCCTGCGGGCCCTGTCGAAAGCCCTCCTCGAGGAACAGCGTGAAGGCGAGCTGCGTATCGTGGACGCGCGGCACGAAGCCCGGGCCGATCGCATAGCACTCCACGAAGCCGAGGTATGCGAGCAGCGGCTCGCAGGTGAGGAAGTTGCTGAACGCACAGCCAGACTGCCACACGCGCTCGGGCCACCCGCCGGGGCTGAAGAATGCCGGCGTGCAGATGGCGATCGTCCGCTGGAACATGTGCTCGTAGGCGGCTATGAACGCGGCCGGCTTGCTGGCGAACTCGGTGTAGAACAGACGCCGAGAGACGCCCGCCAAGGCAACTATGTCGGCGACGGTCATACGCCTGTAGCCCTTCTGGGCGATCACCGCAGCCGTGGCGCGGAGGATCCGCTCGCGTGCGCTGGCGTGCGAGCCGACCGCGGGCGTGGGTGGGGTCGAGCGCCATGGGCGCTGCGGCAGCCCGGGGGGGAACCGATCGCTCCAGGACGGCTCGCCCGAGCGTCGGATGAACGCCGCGGCCCACTCGCGCACCTCCTCGTGCAGGCCGTCGAGGGCGTTGCCGTCAGCGAGTCGCATCGACAGGAACCTGAAGATCCCGCCGATCAGGATCGCGCCCGGAATATCGATCGTTGAGCGCCGCTGCCCAGAACTCCCCACCGCGCGCTCGATCCGGGCGATCAGAGTGTCTCGCTCGGCGAGCCCGACCGGGCCGCCCGCGAGGCCTTCGGTCATCAGCAGGCGCGCGATATCGGGCTCGCAGATCGCCGCATCGACCAGCGCATCGAGCATCGACAGGTCGCGGTCGCCTCCATGAGCGACCGCGATCGCAACCGCATCCGCGAGACACTCGGAGTGCTCACGGTAGGCGCTCCAGAAGCAGTCCTCGACATTCCTGAAGTACTGGTAGAAGCTCGAGCGACTGGCGCCGGCTGCGGCCAGGACGCGCTCGACCGTCAGCTGCGCAAAGCCCTCACGAGCTGCGAGCTCGCTGACGCCGCGGAGCAGTCTGTCGTGTGCGCTCCAGCGCGGCGCCGGGTCCGTCCCAGCCCCACGACGCCCGACGTCGGCTGCGGTGGGCGAACAGCGCACGAGCGCCAGCATAAACGTCGAAGCGGGGATTTCGGCAGCCGGCGGGCGTTGATGGTCGAGAAGTTTCTAAGCCTTGTATGGTTCAGCCGACATTGAATGCCGAACTGCGGTACGACCACGCGATAAACGTCAAAAAGGCGTGTGGATAGCGCGACACGTGCCCTTTCACGCGGTCGCGGCGAGAGCACCTTACTGTCTTGGCATGGGCGTCCAGAGCAGAGAGCGCGGAGCAAGCAACAGACGCCTGACGGTGGCGCCGCGGGCGGGTGGCGTCGATCAGTCCTCGGGTGCCGGGTGATGAGTGCGTCCGGACGGCTGAGGATTCAAGCGCGCGGGCTTCTCGCCCGCTCGCGGACCTCGGATACGTCCTTCGGCGACTTCTACGATCAGATGGCACCCAGCGTGCTGCGGTTCTTCGCGCGGCGCACCCGCGACAGCGAAAGGGCATTCGATCTGACCGCCGAGACGTTCGCCAAAGCCTTCGAGAAGCGGATGGACTTCCGCGGCAGCAGCGACGCGGAAGCCGCCGCATGGCTGTGGAGCATCGCGCGCAACGAGCTGGCGCATTACTACCGAACCCAGAATGTCGAACTCGCAGCGCTGCGGCGCCTCGGGCTCGAGCGCCCAGACCCGAGCGATCGGGAACTCCGCGAGGTCGAGGAGCTGACGCTGACTGAAGACCTACGCGAGCATGTCGAGCTGGCGATGTCCGTGCTGCCAGCCGAGCAGCGCCAGGTGGTCCACCTGCGCGTGGTCGATGAACTCTCATACGCGGAGATCGCGCTGACGCTCGGCGTCTCCTACGACGTCGCCAGAGCCCGTGTTTCGCGAGGCTTGCGAACGCTGAAGGCGAGCGAGCACCTACAGGCCGCCATGCGGGTGCTCGAGACATGAGCCGCAAAGAGGACCGTTGGCGGCTGCCGGCGCTTGAGCGATTCGGCTCCCAGCTGCGTGAGGCGGAGCGCAAGGGCCCGAGCCAGGCGGCCGGGCGCAGCCGACCGCGCCGCTGGCGCACGCGAGCAGCCGCACTCGCGCTCGTGCTCGCCCTGGGCGCCGCGGCGGTCGCGCTGGTGTCCCCGGCGGGCGCTCTCTCCCCCATCAACCATGCCCCGACCGCGGCCGCGCAATCCGGCTCAGTTCGCTTCAGCTCGAGCCTCGAGGTCGCAGTCAACGGCCGTCAGGCGCGAGAGGTGAGTGAGCAGGGCGCGCTGGACTTCGCGACCGGGAACTACGAAACGACGCTGAACGTCGGAGACGGGCGCATCGAGCGCCGGAGGGTCGGCACCGTCTTCTACGGACGCCAACGCGGTCCCGGGAACGTGGAAGGCGGCGTGTGGCGCGCGATCCGCATCGACAACCCCACCGGCTCCCAATCCCCTCCCGGAGGCGGCACCCTGATCGACCCCCAGGTGGTCTTCCGGGTTCTGGCCGGCGCGCGCTCGCCCGTGACTCTCGTCGGCCGTGAACAGGTCGACGGAGTCCAAGCAGCGCACTACCACCTGTCGACGACGCTTGCGGCGTTCCTGGAGTCCGAGCAGAGCCCGATCGCGAACATCCGCAGCTATCAGGGCGTGCCCGCGACGCTCGATGTCTGGCTGGACGACCGCGGGCGCCCAGAGCGTGTCGAGGTGCGGTTCGCCGGCCGCTCACGCGTCGGTGAAGCGACCATGAGGATGATCCTCGAGTTCAGACAGTATGGCCTGCCGGTGATCGTGCAATCGCCGCCCGGGGCCGTGATCTCCCGGCGCACCGACCGCGCTGCGATTCGCGCACTCGGGGGCGACCCGGTCCAAAGTCTCGAGCTTCTGTTATTCCGGCGTTAGCGACGAGTCGATCACGCAACATGACAGCATCGCCGACCCCGGCGGCGCGATCTCATTGGGGGGCTGGGGGTGGAGCCCAGCCCCCCAAACGAGGAGCGAGGAGCGCGACGAGAGGTGCGACTAAGAGACGGGAAGGCAAAACTGATCGCCATTCACGGGAAGCGGTGCCGTACCGACATCGGCGCCGGTGCCTGCGAGCCATTCGACGCCGGTCGGATAGGGCGACCCCGGTGCGGGGTTGGTGCCATCGAAGCGGAATGCCCCGTTCACTACATGAGTGGTGCGATCCGTGCCGTCGCTGGCGTCCAGACGAACAGAGGCCGTGCCGTCCGGCGCGAGACCCGTGATCTCCATCCGGTTCCCCCCATCCGTGCCGCATTCGTCGAGCACCGAGATGGCCTGTCCCTCGTCGATCGCTGCGATCGTCCCACATGTTTCACTGACGTGACCGTCGACGCTTCTCATGAGGCACTTCGCGGCGGAGCCGACGACGACAGAGACGTTCTGGCCGTTGCTGAGGGAAAACACCGGAGTTCCCGACGACGGATTAAGGCCGTTCGCTCGCGCGAAGGTACCAGGTCCGGGTCCTGCCTCCGCCCACTGCTGGATCGGACCCGCGCCTTCAGTTGAGCCGTCGCTCGCGGCGGCATACCCCACTCCGCTCGCCGCGAGAACCATCACTGCAGCTGCAGCGACGATGAGCCGGGTGCGCACGCTGTTGCGTCTCATTAGATTGAGCCTTTCGTGAGCTTGCTGATCATCGAGCAACCCTGTTTCACCGAATGGTCAGGTTTCGGCTTCGCCGCCGATTTCCTCGGTCCCGCCCGTCTCGTTGTAGACGCGAGCCCACACATATTCGCCGCCGCCGTAGAAGACAGAACACGCGCCGTTGCCGTGTTCCACATTGTTCGCGCCTATGTCATTGAAGAGCTGGCAGGCCAGCCGGCCGTTGGTAGCGCCAACTCCGTCGTTGAAGACAAACGTGTGCGCCCCCCCGGATTGCACATAGCCGTTGTTACCGACGGAGTAGTAGCCGTACGATTCGGAGAACGCCGAGGCGGCCGATGCGGTGGACAAGCCCACCCCGAGCGCCATGGACAGCGATCCGAGGAGAATGATGCATCGAGTTCGGAGTGATCTGGCCACGAATTTCCCCCTATCCTCGTCGTTGATGACGTCTGCGAAAGCCCCAACGGGTGCTGTTGCGGTCACCGGCAACTAGGCGGGGCTCTATCAAGGACCCGTCGCCGGTCAATCGCGTCCTTAGAGACGCGAGGGCGAGATCTGTGACACGCGGACCGTGATGCGGTCACCGTGGGCTTCCCTGGCGCGCGCGCCGCGGCCCCGCGATTCCGTTTAGGTCACCGCGAGCAGCGGGACGATCCCTCGCGTTGAGGAACGAACAATGGCGGTCGAGCGATCCAGGAGCGCGGGCTCAGGAGCCGGCGTTCCTCGAAGGGAGCAGACAGCTTTGCTCTCGGCTGCGTCACAAACGGCGCCCGTATGCATCTAACAGCGTGACCGGTACGTAGTGCGTGAGGCAGTCCGGCACTCCACACCGCGAGACCCCGGGCAGAGGCCGCCGATATTTCTGACGAATCATGCAAGCCGTGGATCGTCGTCCTTTTCCTCAACGCCGCGGAAACGAGCCGGTTCGGGCCGGAGCCACTGCGGTGCCTACGAGGCACGTGGCTTGGGGACGGCTTCAAGCTCTCTGTTCGACCAGGTTCACGTGCCCCGCGCGCGATGAGGCTTCAGCTCCACAAGACCAGAGAGGAGCTGGCGTTCGCACCGATCGCGATGCCGAGCGCGGTGTTGCCGGGCACCGCACTGGACGGCGTCCAGTGCGTGCGCAGGGTCATCGACGCGGTCACCGGCGAACTGCTGCAGCGAGACACCGCGATCTGGCTGAGCTTGCCGCCCGGGACCGATACTGGCGGCCGCGCGGCCGCTGTTCGCTGGGCGAGCAGGTCGCGACCCGAGCGGCCGGTCGCGCGAGGACACTACCGAACAGTCCAAGGCGCGCCGAGGATCGATCCGATCAGCTCGCTGCCGGTCGAGCTGGACACAGACGGCGCCGTCCTGGGAACGCAGCACCTTTCGGCGTACGAGGCTGCGACGGCACCACCGGGCATACCGGCAGCAGCGATCAGGGACCCCAATGCGTTCCTGAGAGACCCGCTACAGCAAGGACGAGCGAGCGAGCGGATAACGAGCACCACGATCCTGACGGTCGGGAGGCGCGAGAGCGCGACTGAGTCAGCAGGTCGTGGGGACCCTCCGCTCCGGCTCGCGAGCGAGGCCAAGCATTGGGAGGCGACGTTCTGGATCGAGGCGATCACGGGCGCACCTCCTGACAACACGAGGTCTCTACGCCTTCAGCACAGCGAGCGGTCCGTGCGGAGCGTCGGCGGAGTCGGCTGGCCGGAGATCTCGGTGGCGACACTCTGGAAGCGGGAGCAGCGCTCGTCACAAAGCCCGCGGCCGCGGATCTCAATACGGCGCAGATAGCCGCCAAGGGTGGCACTCGCACAGCGGCTGAAGCGCGCAGAAACGGACTCGGGAGGTTGCGAATCAATGGTTCCGCCCAGGCGGACATACTGAACGCGGAGATGATCCAGAAGGGGGTCGATCTCGATGCACTGCTCGTTCCACTTCACGAGTACCAGCGCTTCATCGGGCAGGGCGGGCGGAGCGTCCTGGCAAGCTACCCGCACCTCTACCTCTTCCGCTGGAACGTGCTGAAGTACTACGAGCTGCTGTTCGCGTCGAGAGTTCTCAATGAGCGTGCGATCGATGAACATTACGCTGGCGCCGAGCAGGCGATTGAGAGGATTGTTGAGTTCGACAGCGCTGCCGGCAACCGCTACGGGTTGCTCAGGGCACGTGTCCTTGCGCTACTCCTCGGCGCGGTGAAGCAGCCGCTGCGCGCAGTCGATCTGGAGGAGCTGCGAGGCGCTGCGCTTGAGGGCGGCTATGGCTTCGAGGCGAGGCTTCTCCGGCAACTGCAGGCGCCGGAGGGCTTGCTCCCGGTCGATCTACGAACGGTTCTCCGCTTCTACCCGTTTGTGCATCAGTGACAGTGTCAGGATCTCCCGGCGACGCGTGACACCTGCACGCTCATAAGCGTAGATGGTCTGGGTGAGCGGTTCAAAGCGAGTCGTTGAGGCTGCCTCTCGTGAGAACTCTCCGGCCGCAGGGCGATAGAAGCGCGCTGCCGGCGAGTCGCGAACGGTAAAACAGGCGCCGGTGTCGTCATCCCAAGGTCGTTGGAGATGAGATACGTGCCGCCCGGGTGACCGAGCGCGGCCAGCGACCGCCACGCCGCGGCGCAACCTTGCCGCGGCTGCCAGAGGTGTCCGAGAACGCCGTCGCAGTACACGACCGCAGAGCGGCTGCCGACGAAGTCCTGGCCGAGGTTGAAGCGCAGGGTCTGCAGCCCCTTTGCCTGGCACAAGCGCAGCGCGGCCTCACTGCAGTCGCTCGCCAGCACGTCCCAGCCTCGCGACGCGAGCTCCGCCTCCAGGCGCCCGGTGCCGGCGCGACACTGAGGAGGGTGGCCGGGAAGCGGCGATAAGGCTGCAGAATGCTCGCGATCAACTGGCGGTACTCAGGGTCGCGTACCGCCAGCGGTGCAGGGGGTTGCCGGTGTGGGTTTGCCTCCCACAGATCGAACAGGCTCTCGCTGCCATGCGGCTCGTAGGCGATCGAGGGCAAAGTGTCGCTCATGCGTGAGCCCAAAGGGCCTCGAGCGGCAACGCCCACAGCCCCTTGCCGAACGGGAGCGTGCGCTCCCCTGTGTAAAGGACGACCCCGCACGCCAAGCGCGAGCCGAGCTCGCCGCGTAGGTGCGTCAGGCCTCGGAAGTCACCGCTGCGAACGGTCGCGCCGGCCTTGACCTCGATGGCTATGATCTCGCCGTTGGCGCGTTCGATGATCACGTCGATCTCGCGTGCGCCTTCACGATAGTGCCAGAAGCTCACGGGCTCCTCAAGCCACGACGCCTGCCGCTCGAGCTCGGTCGCCACGAAGGTCTCGAACAGCGCTCCCGCAAGCGCGTCGCCCTGGGCGATCCGCTCCGCATCGGTGCCCAGAACGGCCGCCATCAGTCCGCAGTCGGCGAGGTAGAGCTTCGGTGCCTTGACCTGGCGCTTGCCGAGGTTGACATGCCACGGCTGGCGGATACGGACGAGGTAGAGGCGCTCAAGTACTTCTATGTGTGTCTTGGCGGTCTTGCCGTCGATCCCGGCATCCCGCGCGATCGAATCGTAACGTGCGAGACCCCCCGAGCGTGAGGCGATCAGTCGCGCGATCGTTCCGACCGATCCCGGGTCGTGCACACGAGAGGTGTCGGCGACGTCTCGCTCGATGAGTGTACTCAGATAGCTATCGAAGAATCGCCTTCGTGAGATCGGGCGGTCCCGGCGGATCGCCTCCGGGAACCCGCCCCTGAGCAGGCGCTGTGAGTAGTGGGCTCGTCCGACGCGCGCGCCAGATATGTTCGGGATGTCGTGAGCGAACAGACGGTTGATGAAATGCTCGCGGTGGCCCTCGATCTCGCCTTGGGTGAAGGGCCAGAGCGTGAGGTAGTCGATGCGGCCCGGCAGGGCGTCGGCGACGGTCGGGATTCGCCGCAGATTGGCGGAGCCCGTGAGCAGGAATTGCCCCGGCTCGGGATCTCGGTCGAGGCGGGACTTGATTGCGAGCAGGAGCTGCGGTGTGCGTTGGATCTCGTCGATCACCGTCCGGCGGCCAAGTCCGGCGACGAACCCCTCGGGGTCGGCGTCGGCAAGCGACCGTGTCGCGGTGTCATCGAGCGAGAGGTAGTCCGCGGGCATCGGGCCGGCAGCGAGTACTCGGGCCAGAGTGCTCTTTCCGCTTTGGCGGGCGCCGAGGAGTGCCACGGCGCGTGCATCCTGCATGGCTTCTGTGAGTGTGCTTTGGATGCTGCGGGTTATCAGCTCGGTTGCGGCTGGTGCCATTCCGGAAATAGTAGCATGCTAACTCGGAAAAACTGTCGTGCTAAATCGGAGTCTTGGGCGGGCATTGTCGTCGGTCCGCGGACCTCGGCGCTCGCTCAAGACACAGGCCCAGCCCACAGCTCAGCCGGCACGATCGCATTGGCGTGCGCAGCATGGGCGAGCTCGCGGACGCGGCGACGTAACGCCTCACTCGCGCCGTACGTGACAGCCGAATGGATCAACTCGGCGAGCTCCACGAGATGCTCAACGTCAACGCCCGCAACGCTCGACGCGGTCGTCCCAAGACGCAGGCCGTAGCCCAGGCCGTACGGGAGCAGACGGTAGTTGGTGAGGATGTTGACGGCACTGAGCTGCTCAAACTGCTCGAACGCAGTGTCCCGGTCCTCAGCCCCGATCCATACATTGGTGCGTTGCCGGCCAGCGTCGATCGCCCTGTCCACCGCGCTCAATGACAGACAGGCCGCGGTTGACGAGCTCTGCCTCCAACGCCGAGGCGGTACGAAGAAGGCGCTCGCAGTAGCGCTCAAGCCACTCCTCGCGCAGCAGCGCCAGCCCAGCGAGATAGGTGTTCTCGGCATGGGAGCTCGAGACCAGCATCGAAAGCCCCGCGAGCACACGCGCCCAAAGCTCGCCGTTCTCGCGTGCGACGATCCCGGCCTTCTGCGGGCCGGGGAAGCTCTTGTGCAACGTGAAAAGCATGAGATCAAATCCCCACGTGAGCGGGTTCGCATAGCGGCCCGTGAGGATTGGAGCCAGGTACTGCGACGCATCGAAGATCTTCACCGGCCCATCGAGAGACCGAGGAAGGAGAAGTCCTCGTATCGCAGTCCCTCGCTGCGATCGACGAACACAAAATCGGGTTTACCCTGTTCGACGAGCGCCAGCGTTGCGGCCTGATCGATGCACATCCGGCGCTTGTCGACCGGCAGGTTGATCGTCTCGAGGCCGAGCCGTGTGAGAATCGCTTGGGTGCTGTAGTGACCACTCGCCTCGGGCGAAAGCAGCATGACCTTCTGTCCGATTGCCGCGACGCTCATGAATGTCGCGGCGTGCGCCTGAAGTCCCGCCAGCAAACGCAACGAGCCCTTCGCAGCGCACAACGCATCGGCTAGCAATCGGTGGATCGCATCGATGTCGCGGGCGGCCGCGGCCCGGCCCGCGAACTGGATGATCGCCGATCGCTGGGCGTCGCGGTTGCGCAGCTTGTCAGAGACATACAGGCCGTGCAGGAACGCGGTGTGTTCGCGATCTGCGAGCACGAAGGGGATGCTGTCCGTGGGCGTCAGGACGATCGAATCTGCCAGCTCGCGTCTCTGTCGTTCGAGTGACGCCAGCAGCTCCTCGCGGGTTAGCGCCACCACCGATAATTCCTAGTTATCGCGGCTGGAGGAACCTCCCGAGGACGTCCGCTTCCGAGACCACCCGTCTCAACGCCTGGTTGGAGACGTGTGTGTAGATCTCGGTCGTGCTCAGACTTGCGTGACCCAGGAGCCGCTGGATGTAGCGGATATCGACGTTCGACTCGATCAGCTGGGTCGCGGCAGTGTGACGCAGCATGTGCGGGGTGACCGGGGAACGAATACCCGCCGCCTCTGCGGCCTTCGCGAGCCTTGAGCGCATGGCCGCGGTCGTCAACGGCGCTCGATGCTTGTTGAACAGCAGGTAGGGATGTTCGACCGCGAGAGCAGCGCGGGTCTGCAAATAGGTACCTATGAGATCGGTGATCCAGTCGTTCGTGAGAAAGACCTGACGCTCCCGACGTCCCTTACCCAGAAGGCGGACGCTGCGACCAGCGAGGTCGATCTCGCGACACTCGATCGACACGGCCTCGTGAACGCGGGCACCGGTTACGACCATCAGCGTCACCGCGAGAAGAGTCGTCGCCTCGTCCGGACGCCTCAGCGGAGACCGAGTGACCCCCGCCCGGACATCGGCAGCCCGCTCGAGGGACCGCAGTAAGCGCTGCAGGTCATGCGCCGACAAGACGCGAGGCAGGACGCGTGACCTCACCGCAGCGACAGTCATGCCCATCCACGGGTCGGTCTCGAGTAGGGCTTGCGCAACCAGCCAGCGACAGAAGCCGCGCAACGCGTGTCAACGCGGCCGCGCGGCGTCGTACCGACGTTGGCGACAGTCCCGTCTCGCGTTGCGCAGCGATGAACTCGACGACCCGGTCGCGGACGATCACGCCCACATGGGAGTCGCAGCCCAAGTGACGCTCCAACGCCGCGATATCGCCGGTGTACGCGCGGATCGTGTGAGGTGAGAGATCGCGCGAGGCTAGCCAGCGAACATACTGCTCACGCGCCTTAGAGATCTGCATCGGCCGCTTTCCTTTCGTCAGCGACGGCGGCGGGCATCGCACAGCGTCTCTCGGGTACGCCGGCGGCATAGCGAGAGTGCATCCGCGGGAGTCCGTCGTCCGCCGCTGTCTTCGGATTCGTTGTCGCGGGCGTATCGGCCGCTACGCGGGCGCTCAGAAGCGAGGGGTGCGCTCAGGCAGACTCGGTGAGGGCTGACCGCGGGAATTGCGGTCGGACGACGCTCTCAGGATCGGGCGGGAGCCGGCCCAATCGCGGGCCGCCACGAGCCCTACGATCTGTGGCGTGGGCAATTCTCGACCTGATCTCTCTCGCCGGGCGGTTGCTGCCACGGATAACGCGCGTGGCGGTGATCCTGGTGTTACTGTTCTTCCCCGCGCTCGCCGCGGGGATCGTGCTGCAGGCCGGGCACGAAGAGGGCGCGTCGATTGCCGCGAGCATCCATCGGTCCCCCAAAGCGATTGGGGAAGATCGGACTGGTGTCGGTCGCGAATCTCGCGCTCGCCCGGCGGCGTGTTAGACGCCGGACCGTTTTGGGCGACAGCGGCACGACGCTCTTGCCCCAGGGCGTCTTCGACCTGGGCACCGTCAACACAGGGCGCCCATCGCTGCTCTGACTGAGATCGCCCCACGCCGCCGCAAGTGCCCTCGCCGACGCGCAGACCTGTCGCGGCTAGTAGATCGCGAGGGAGGCGATGAAATCGCGCAGCATCGGGGGTCGATCTCGTCCATGCGAGTCGTCCCGAAGTACGGGATCGCGACGCGTGTGAGCACGTCCGCGTAGCAGGCGCGGGTGCCGCTCCCGACGCCGCTGGCTACTTCGACGGAAGAGTGATGGTCGGTCCGACCGAATCGGTACCCGGCCGGGATCCCTGGAAGGTTACGATCGGAACGGCGATGGTCGTCTCGATGATCGTCGGAGCAGTCGTCTTCGACCACTCGATCATTGTCAGCGTGGTCGCCGCGTTCCTGTTCGGCCTCGCCGCGCGGGCGATCGGCGTAGCGGTCTGGACGTTCGCGTCACGCGGCGACACGCTGGACTACTCCGAGTAGTCGCTAGAAGTCGCCACCTTCGGTGTCATGGTTGTGAAGGTACGGTTCGAAGCCAAAGTATTCCGAACCTGTGGAGTAGCGGGCCGTTTGCCCACGGCCGACGCACATGTTGCCGACGCCGCGGATCCCGGCACACACCGCTCGGTTTTCACCCAGGCCCACTGATTCGAAGAGGTTATTGACTTCGTAGTTGGTGAATCCATTCTGACCACTGGCAAGGTAATATCCATTCCCAGCCCAGTGATATTGGGTTCCAAATTGGTGTGACAATTCGTTCCACCAACCGTTTGCAAATGCGTTCGGCACGATCGTTAGGCTCAGTACTGCGACCACGGAAACAATCAGCTTGCGCATTTCAGCCTCCGATCGTTTGAGTGGCGGACTGGACAGATGCGTTGGCTTCGAGCGCCCATGCGTTGTCGCTGACGGGCAGTGTCTTGGTAGTGCCGTTGCTGAGCTTTACGGTCACTGAGGTCACGCCGTTGGGCTCCACCCCGACGATTGTTGACGCTGCACTTCCGGCTTCGTTGAGTTCGCCGTACGTGCCTTCTGTCACGGTGAGGGAAGAGCCGCAACTCATCCCAATCGGGTAGTGCCCTTTGATCGGCTTGTGTGGTGAAACAAGGAGGCACACGCCACCGTTGTTGCTTTCGGCAATCCAAGCCGATGCCGACGCAAGCGGTATTGGTAACCTGCGAATGGTTGGCGGCAGGGGCGCGCTTGGATCCGTCGCAGATGCGGGAGGGGGCGTGGCTGTGCCGATCACCGGACCTTTGGTGCTCAGTTCATTAGCGCGGGCGGCGTCGCTGACGCGCGGTAAGCCAGTCGGTTCCGTGTTGGTCAACGCCGCATAAGTAGAGGATAACGTAGGGACGCCTGCTTGCGCCCGGTTGGCTGACTCGGTGATCAGTACGATCAGCCCAACTGCGACGAGCGCTAGCGCTGCAACTACGAGAACGAGCCGCCTGTTCCACGACCAGGGATTGGCAGGCATACAGGCCTCACCTTCCTTACTTCTATCTCAGAACGCCGCTGTTTCGACCTTGGCATAACCCACGGCCGCCTGTCAAGTGCTGGAAAAATCCCGGATGCTCGATCCCGGGTCTTACATCCATAGATGCGCGAGCTAGCGATTTGTGACCGAGCAAGCGGCGTTGCATCCATCGGCACGTCTTTTCGGCGATGGTTCATCGGTAAACCGCCTTCGCCTGCACGAGGATGCGCGTTCCATTGCGGCGCTTGAAGCCGAGGACGCCGATCAGCACCCAGCCTCCCCCGCTGTTCGCAAAGCTGGCGATTGTGGCCCAAGCCCCTCGCTCGGTGGCTGTCTCTTGCGCTCGGCGAGGGTCGTCTCGCCAGTCTCGATCAGTTGACGTAGCTCAGGCTCGCCAATGTCCGCTAGGTCAAGATCGCGCAGCGAAGGTTGAGGCGCGCCTAGAGCGTATGGGACGACTTGAGTCGCGTCGTGAGGGTCCAACACGCCTTTGCTGTACGTGCCGGTTAGGTGGATGGCCCCGCGCGGAGCAGTCCCACCTTGCGGAAATGGGGGGTGGTCGGACGCTCGGCTGGCGGCCACGGCAGCCGCCGCTATTGACCCCCGCGTTGACCCCCGACCGAGGCGTTAGCTCGTGTCTCTAGAGCCGACGCCCGGACTCGAACCGGGGACCCCTACATTACGAGTTGTGATCAGTGGGCTCGGCGAGGTTCGGGCTGGTTCGGAACTGTCGCCGCCCGCCCTGCGGCCCGTTCGGCTGGCTTCGGAGTCGTTCAGCTGATGCGTTGACCCCGGCGTTGACCCGTTCGGGCCGTTAGTGGGCCGCCAGCTCCAGCTCCCGCCCGACGCGAACGACTCGTCGATGAAACCTGGGGCGTCGGTGATCTCGGCCTGGATGTAGGTCCTAAGCGCGAGCACGCCGCCGTCGGCGTGGCCCAGTTGTGAGGCGATCTGGGCTGGTGTCAAGCCATGCTCAGCCATTAGCGTCGCGAAGGCCGTGGCGAAGCGCATGCGGCGTGGCCCACTCGACCCCGGCTCGCCTCGCAGCAGGTCCGAAGATCCTCCGTCGGTAGTTGTGCGCATCCATGCGCTCGTGCAGCGAGAGCCGAAGCAGGCCAGGGACGCCAGTCGCACGGCCGTGTGGGCGAGGGACGGTCGAGTCCTACGCTCAAGAGATAGGTCGTATGGTCGATATATAGAGCACTAGACGCTATAGTGATTTATATATGGAACCCAAGAGCAGAGCCACCGGTCGGACTCCGCTGCCCGTACGACGAGGCCTCAGAAGGCTTGCCGACAGCGTCTCAAGCTGGCGGCGGCTACGCGGCCTCACCCAAGCCCAGCTCGCAGAGCGGGCAGGCGTCTCGCGCGGCGTAGTCCGCCGCCTCGAAGCCGCAGACGGCGGCGTCAGCGCAGAGAACGTGTTGCGGATACTACGCGCGCTCGGCGTCCAAGACCTCCTGACCGACGCGCTCGATCCGATACGCAGCGACATCGGCAGGCTCCGTGCCGATGAGGACCTCCCAGCCCGTGTACGACCCAAACGACTGAGCGACGATGGCTGAGGAGCCGATCCGCATCAGCGTGCAGATCGCCGGCGAGGACGTCCCCGCCGGACGCGTGTGGACCCATCGAGAGGGCCGCAGCGAGTCCGCGACCTTCGCCTACCTGCCCGACTACCTCGCCCGCCAAGACGCCTACGAGCTCGACCCGTCGCTGCCGCTGCGAGAGGGTCAACAGCACACCGCCGTGGGACAAGCGCTCTTCGGTGCTTTCAGCGACTGCGCGCCGGACAGCTGGGGCCGACGCCTCGTGCTCAGAGCCGAGCAGCAGCACGCACACGAAGACGAGCGCTCGCCGCGTCGGCTCGCGGAGATCGACTACATCCTGGGCGCGCGTGACGACCTGCGCCAAGGGGCCCTGCGATTCCAAGACGCCCACGACGACACCTATCTCGCGGCCAGCGACCGCGGCGTACCGCACCTGCTCAACCTGCCACGGCTGCTCAACGCCGCAGAAGACCTCGAACGCGACCAGGCCACCGCCGAAGACCTCAGACTGCTGCTGGAAGGCGCCAGCTCGCTCGGCGGCGCCCGGCCAAAGGCCCACGTCCTCGACACCGCCGACCGCGTATCGATCGCCAAGTTCCCCTCTCCCACAGCCGACCGATGGGACGTGATCCGCTGGGAGCAGGTCGCGCTCACGCTCGCCCAACAAGCCGGGATTACAGTCCCAGAGCACCAACTGCACGAGATCGCCGGACGACCCGTGCTCGTGGTCCGACGCTTTGACCGCGACGCGACCGGACGCATCGGTTATGTGAGCGCCATGACGATGCTCGGCGCACGCGACGGCGACCAGGGCAGCTACCTCGAAATCGCAGAGACCATCGAAGAGAACTCACCGCATGCAGGTGCCGACCTCAGGCAGCTATGGCGACGGATCGTCTTCAACGTACTGATCTCAAACACCGACGATCATTTGCGAAACCACGGGTTCCTACGAACCAGCACGGCCGGTTGGAGCCTCTCCCCCGCCTTCGACCTGAACCCCAACCCCGAAGGCCAGAGCAAGCAGCTCAGCACCGCGATCGACGAGAACAGCACGAACGCGAGCGTCGAGACCGCGCTGGAGATTGCTGAGCTGTTCGGGGTCGGCGAGGAGGACTCGCGACAGATCGTGGGTGAGGTGGCCGCAGCCACGGACAGCTGGCGAGAGGTGGCGGAGACAGCCGGGCTAGCCAAGACCGAGATCGAGCGGATGGAGTCCGCGTTCGAGCACGAGCAACGCGTGCTTGCGCGGGAGCTTGCGCTCCGGCGGTGATATAAGGCCACCGCCAACCCCAGCCCGCGCCCAACCAATGCAGGCAGAGAGGACCCGATCATGCCCGACGTACTCGACGAGCAGCACCGACAGATCACCGACCGGCTGAAGGAGCTCGCCCCACTCGTAGAGGAACACCGTCGCCTACAGGCCGCCGCCAAAGCACTCGCCCGCATACGCCGGTCAGCCGGCGCCGCCGTAACCACCCGCCGGCGCAAACCCGGGCGGGCAAGTGCTGCTCCCAAAGCCAGAACCGCCACCCCGACCAAAAAACCCGGGCGCCCGAAGAAAGTCGGCCATCCCGCGACCAGCGGCGAAGCCACCCCCGTCGCAACGCCCACCGCCGCGACCAAACGCCGAGCCGGACGACGCAAAGGCAGCGGCACACGCGCCGCACAAACGCTTGCTCTCGTGAAGGGAGAACCTGGCATTACCATCCCCGAGCTCGCCACCAAGATGGGGATAAAGCAGAACTACCTATACCGCGTGCTCCCCGCGCTCCAGAAAGAACGGAAGATCACCAAGCAAGGAAAAGGGTGGTACGCGCGGGGCAGTAGGCCGAGCACCAGCAGCTAGCTGCGCGACCACGGCCGCCATGGCGCGGGCGGTCAAACCACCGGGTCGCTCACGGGTGCTCGGTGTCGGTGGTCGGTTGCTCGGCGCCCTCAGGAGGGTCTCCGTAGGGACGCGCGCCTGGTGGCGGCTCCGCGAGGTCGAACCCCGTGATCGAGGCCTCGTGCATCTTGATCGGGGCAAGTAGCCTCTCGGCGCGGATCGCGTCGGCGAGGGCGACGCCCACGCTTTCGATCACTTCGTTGAGAGCAGCGGGGTCGAACGTCTCCTGGGTGCGGAGGAGCGTGCCCAGGTCCACGCGATCGTCGATCTGCGCGCCGAACATGTTGCGCAGGTCGCGCACGTGCTCAAGGGAGTCTCCGCGCAGCGCGTCGCGTGCCGCGCGGAGACCTGGGATCGCAGAGGACCTCGGCTCATCTCGCTCGAGCATCTCCAGTAGTGAGAGCTGCCGGTGGCGCGGCGGTGTGCTGGCGGGCTGCCCGTAGGTGAGGTCCACGAGCATGCACGCCTCTGTGATGGTGGCGCCGAGGACGAGTCGCACGTAGGGCTCGGAGCCGTTGACGGCCACCCAGAGCTGGGTGAGGAGGTTGATGCTGCGCAGCGAGTCGACGATCTGGCGGTTCAGCTCGCCGAGCTCGCCGCCCTGCATCACGCGAAACGCGTCGTCTCTGGCGCCGTCGAATGATCCGACGCCGGAGACGAGCCCGTCGGGCGTCGGGGCATAGCCGCGCTCACGCGCGCAACCTCAAGGGCCGGAAAGACCGGCGGGAAGGCGGCGAGGGTCGGCGCACCGTAGACGTCGGCTAATCGGTTCCAGATCGCACGAGCGTCTTCGCTGAGGATCCGCACCGCGGCGTCCGAGATATCGGCCCAGAGCTCGGTGCCCTTGGTGATCGCCTTGCCGGGATCGTCCGCGAGGGACTGCCGGTGCGCGGCGATCCGGTGGCGGATCTCTTCATAGGGCCCCCAGTCGCGCCGCTCGAGCGCGCCGAGTTCGCCTGTGAGCGCGCGCACGGTGTCGGGGTGCTTGGACGCGCGCCGCAGCTCGTTCTTCGCGCGGCGAGCCCACCGAATGAACTCGTGACAGTGCACGAATACGGAGCGAGCGAGAATCCGCTGGCGGAAGTCGTCCGGTGCCGTCGATGCCAGCACGGCCGCGGCGGCCATCATCTGGGCGCAGTAGCGGGCCTTCAGAGCCGCCTCGCTGCACGGCCGTCTAGCCGTCACCCCCGCCCACTGGCCACAATCGGATAATTGACATGTATCTAGCCTTTCTCAAAGGGCGCCGTTAGGTTGCGACGATGCCGAAAGCGCACTTTGCGGCGAAAAGGCGAATCGGGCATGGGACTCAGCGAGACGGGGACGGGAAGCCCATCGGGAGTCGCTGCCCCACGCGGTCCACATCGAAGTATCTCCTCGCGTAGGCCGCGTAATCGACCACTCCCTCCGGCGTGACATCAATGAACGGGTACCCGAGTTGTCGGCCGAGGTTATAAAGCGTCAGGGCATCGGGGTCAGCTTCCATCCGCGCCGTAGTCGGGTTGGCACGGGCGACACTGACGGCCACCCGCTTCACCTGCGTCGCACGGTTCGCGCGGACGCCGAGGTAGGCCACTACCGCTGCCAAAACCATCAACACTGCCGCGCCGAGCGCACGTACGAGGCCGGTGTCGATCGTCGCCCCAGCGATCAGGGCGAGATATCCGCCAGCTTGCAACGAGAACCCAACGGCGACGGATAGGAGCCCAAGCAGCGCATCGGCACGTGACTCGATCTGTGCCACGGCCTCCGCATCGTTGAACGAGCTATCCCAGGTAGTCGGGCGAGTTGTACGCGCTGCAATCTGCAAGGGCGACGCGAGCAGGCCACGTCCCAGCAGATAGCCACCGATGAGGTCGAAGCTCACACCTACGGTAAAAGCGTCGTCTACGGAGAGGGGCGAGACCATGCCAACATCATTGCGCGCCCAGCGGCGCTTTCGCACGCCTCTGAGGTCTTCCGTCGAGCTGGGCGACGTCTCGGTAGGGTCCGTCCGTTTCGCCGCCTGAGACTGCGGCTCACCTCTCGACGGCACACGGGAGCAGCCCACTGCGTCCCGCTGCCTGCCCTGGAGAGACCCCCCGCATGTAGAACACCTCCGCGTGTTCATGCATACACCTTTGTCTTGCTGTTCGCGCGCATACCGTGCCCGCCGCTCACACCGTGACGCGCAAAACACCCCGCCACATGCCGCCGGCTCGTTTGCAACAGGACCACACCCGAGAGTCTCAGCAAACTCCAAGACCGCCTTGGAACGATTGGCCTAGATGCGGTCACTTCGGGCGATCCCACTCCGGATTGGGAGAGCGTCTCTTCGCACGCGTCTACTTATCGAGCTAACAGTGATCGCGCTGGGAGGCTTTGCAGCCATGGGGATCTTGACCTTTCGTAGTGAGCAGGACTTTCTCCTTCACCGGCTCGACCAGCAGGTTCTGGGCGGTGACCAGCAGACCGACAGCGTCCTCGATCGTCTCGAACATGGAGCCCTTGGAGGTTCTGGTCAGCCGGGCGGCCCCCCTGGAATCACCGGCGGACCTGGACCCGGACCGCCGGGACCCTTAGCTCCTCGTGCGACGCCTTACCCCGGCTACAGTCTGCCCGGGGGCACGTACCTTGTGCGACGGAGTCTCGGCGATCACGCGATCGAGCATGCCTGGATAGGTACATTCGGACAGACGCCGCCCCCGCCAGCGCTTCCCGGTCGCATGAGGATCGGCCATCTCTTCTCTGCTCGATCGGCAACCGGGGCCGACTACCGGGTACTTGCGTCACGCAGCGCTAACGAAGACGCGATCAACATCACCGCGGTACCGTCGACAGACGTCACGGCCTCGCTCAGCCATCTTCGGAATCTGGAGTTGATTGTGGGTGCCAGCGCTGTTGTCGCGATGCTCGTACTTGGCAGCATCCTGATTGCAAGCTCGCTCCGTCCACTTCGGCGCATGGTGGCTACAGCTGACGTGATCGCCGCCGGGGATCTTTCAAGACGGGTGGAGCCATCGACGCCGCACACCGAGATCGGACGTCTCGGCTTGGCGCTGAACGCAATGCTTCGTGGCATTGAGCGCGCCTTTGCGATGCAGAAGATGAGCGAGGATCGTCTTCGCCGGTTTATGGCCGATGCTTCCCACGAGTTACGGACCCCCCTCGCGGCAATCCGCGGGTACGCTGAACTTTTTCGCATCGGCGCGGTCACCGACAAAGAGCAAGTAAGCCACGTGATGGCCCAAATCGAAGCCGAGGCTCAACGCATGGGTGCCGTCGTTGAGGACCTGCTGGCGCTTGCGCGCGTAACTGAAGGGGGGGGCGAGATGCGCCACGAAGTCGATCTCGCCCCGATCGTTCATGGTCTCGTTGAGGAGCTGCGCGTATCGGCGCCCGAACGCGTGATCGCCTACGCCGCCACCGAAGTCCCCCTCGTCGCGGGGGACCCCGATCAGCTACGGCGGGCAGTCAGTGAGCTCCTGAACAACGCGGTGATTCACACGCCGGCAAGCGCCGGAATCACGGTGACGCTGAGCCGCAATCAGGCGAGCGTGGAGCTCGAGATCGCAGACGAGGGCCCAGGCCTCCCCACAGAAGATCCGAGCCAGCTATTTGAGGACTTTTGGCGGCCAGAGACAGGTCGAGAGCGCGGAAGGGCCGGCAGCGGCCTTGGCCTCGCGCTCGTGGCAGCGATAGTAAGTCGGCATCGCGGCACTATCTCTGCCCAAAACAATCCGACCGGAGGAGCCCTATTTACCGTGATGCTCACAGCGGACTATTCCGCCGGGAGCCAGGGGTAGAAGATGTGAGCTCATCAATCCACAGTCAAACCCCTCGATGCACGCCGGCTGAATCGCCTCGCAAAAGATCGACTGCTGGCCGTTCTTTGCGACCCTGCGACCCAGCCTCGACGCCAGCGAGGTCGAGCTTCTGCGAGTCGCTTGCGAAGCCGCTCCGCGTGCCCGAGGGAGCATGATTGTCCCGCAGTTCCCGATCGTCCTGCTAGAGCCCGAGCTATCGGCTCTATGGATGGACGACGACAGCATCGCAAAGTGGTGTTCAACGAGGTCCGCGGGAGATCTCGCAATCGCGAGTTGCGGGCGCAACCTCGGTCTCCAGAGATTCCGCTGGTCTCCGACGCCAACCCGGAACTGGGTGTGCCAATGGGCACAGTCGCCTCTTCCAGAGGGGTGAGCACTGAGCTCACCTGGCGACGCGTTAGTGGAGGCTCCCACCTCGGCGTGGGGCGCCCTGTCGGTTGGGCTACCGCCAAGCTGAGCGTCGGCAAGGGGCGACCCGCTGACTGCGCAGGGAGCAGCCGCGCCGCTTTGACGGCGTCGCTTTTCTGTCTCGTGTCGAGAGCGACGATGGAATACACGTCAGACCGCTCTCACTCACGCGGCCTTCCAGCCGAAGACGAGAGTGCATCCGACGGCCAAGAAGAAAGTGACTAATTGGAAGGCCGAGGGCCACCTGATATTGGAGCGATAGATTGACGGCGGTTTGGCTGCCTCGGTGGGCTTGTTTGGCCGCTCAAGGTTGCCCGAGAGAGCCATCAAAGTCACGACGCCACCGAGCACCGAGAGTAGGTAGAGAAGCCACCCGGCCTCAAGCCATGTGCGTGTCGCGGTCGCATACGACTTGAGTTCGCCATTGAGAAACGTGACGGTAATGGTCACGATTGCACTCGAAAGCGTGAGCACCTGCGTAGTCGTGGCTTGTGCGAAGTCGAACGCCTTCTGGAGTGCCTCGCTCATCAGCAAATCGGCCACAGGCCAGGGCAGAGACCCGCCATCGCCTGAAACACCGCGTCGTCATCTATGACAGGTGGCGGGCTGACTGTCGCTCCTCCACGCCTCTCGATGCCTCGCGCGGGAAGCTCATGGATCACGCGTCGAATACTTTGTTCCGCGTGGCTGACGGCTTTCTCATCAGTAAGCAGGCTTTCGTCTTCGAGTGTCAGGGCTGCGCGAGACACAAGCCCCCCGATCGCGTCCATTGCACTCGGCGCGAGCCGTAGCCCCCGGGAACCAGCCTCGCTTGTCGCGGCCGCCGCGAGACGGCTCGTGACCCAGGGGAATCGGGGCCCGCCCTGCGTTCCTCCTGCCATCTAGTCCTCCCCTCGTGGCGTAGCTGGAAGGGCGTTTGTGCGCCACGGCAACGAACGGCCCGAAAGCGTCCATATAGGGTCCTGAAATGGTAGAGAGCCAAGCGGCGGCATTTTTGTGTTTGTCGTACGAAACGCCCGGTGAGCTCGGTCCGAAGCAATACTTCGATCGCGCAGATGGCCAAGACGATGCTATTTGTCGCCGACACTGTGGCCGGACGAGGCCTCGCGATCGGTTGAGCGTCGGGGCTCGAGCTGTTGAAGGGCCTCGGCATTGCGGGCGTAGCGGAACACTGCTAGGCCGCCGGGTGATTGACGGGTCGGTAGTCCCTTGGTGCTCTGGATCAGCATGATCGGTTCGGGGCAGTCAACCGTGGGGTCCTGCGCGATACGCCGGGCAGTGCGCCTGTCAGTCCACGACGGGACGGGGCGCCCCAAGGGGTGCGTGTGCCAACTGCCGATCCAGCGCTCCCGTCCCCGGGTCTGCTCGTACATCGAGTCAATAGCGTCCTGAATCGCCTCGCGGTCTGGCCTGTAGAGCCACGGCGCGTGGAACGCCCCCGGGCCGGGAAGGAAAGCCCTCGTAATGACGATTTCGCCACAGTTCTGATAGCCGAATAGGGGCCCGCCCGTCTCCCGGGGAGCCCACTTCACCGCATCGTTCTCGATGATGGTGACGGCCGTGCTCGTGATCCACACAAGCTGCAAGCTAGCGATGCCCGCACGCCGGGTTCGGCTCGATCATGCCCTGGGTCCAGCGCGGTTCGTCGACAAAGTTGACTACGGCCCAATTGTGATCGAGGGGAGGATATGCGCTGAGCTTAGTTGCGCGGACGGCCATACGCGCAACTGCGCTAGCGAGCTCGGAGGCGTCAAACCCGGCGCCGGAGAAAGCGGGATCGGCACATCCCACAGGGAGCACGAGCGGCTGCTCACCCTCCCTCGGATTCGGTATGTCCTGCCGCTGTTGGGCAAGAAGGAAGCAGTCGAGACACAGCTCGGCGGTCAGGAGCAGCATGTCGCCGCCTCGCGACCCCCGTGTAAGCGAGGCCGTGAGCAGCGGAGCGCCGGCCAGACGACAGTAGCGCTCGGCGATGCGTGTCACCTCGCGGCTACCCGTGGTCTCGATGACGAGGTGGGCATCCTCTAGCCGTTCGAGGAACTTCTCCGCAGTTGCCTGTTCGATACCGAACGACTCGGTGTCCGGTACGATCTCGCAGAACGGGTTTCCGCGCCCGCAGGCGAGCTTCATCGCGTCGGACTTGAATGCCCCTGCGTCCGACACCGGGAGCTCGTGTCGGACGGCATTGTTGACGTCGTAGCGGTCGTGATCCCAGATCACCAGCTTGCCGGCGCCAGCCTTAGCGAGCTCGATCGCAACCTTACTGCCGAGCGATCCCGCTCCGATCAAAACGATCTCTGCCTGCCCGATGCCGGTCAGCTCGGGGAGACGCAGGCTGCGCTCAGCGGCAGTCAGTGCCTGTGTGTGAGCCACGCGGTGAGCGGCCGACGGCTGGTCCCCGCGGTGCTCCAGCTGTATGAACGTCCAGCCGCGTCGCCACTCTCCGCGACCAGGGCCCTGCTCGGGGTACGTTAGGCCGACCCATTCGGGGGCGTGCGGCGTCTGGGCCGGCAGCGGCTGCAGAAGGGCCGGCAGCAGTGTGAGTCCCAGCCCAAGCAGGCTTCGTGGCGTCTGTCGTCCTAGCGGCGCCTGGTTGAGCGCGAGCCAGCGCCCGAGCTCGAGACCCGTCTCACATTCCACCCTGGGCTTCAGCTCCTCCGGCGCCTCCCCGATGGGAACGACCCGCGACAGCAGACGGCGCTCCCCATCGCCGCTGAGTACAAACCAGCCATCGCTGATCTCCGCTGGCGGTGGTGACCAGAACGGGTCGGGTACGAGCACGACAAGCGAATGCGTAATCGCGTATAGGCGATTTGCGAGAAACGGGATCTGCTCCTCACGCGCGGCAAGCACCTCTGGGCCACCGATCAGCGCCGCCTCGAGCAGGCCGCGTGCGTTGTTTGCGACGAGTTCGGCGGCGCTACGCTGCGGGTGCCACTGGCCACCGGGGTTATCGAGCAAGCAGAGCTTGCCATCGACCTCGTGGGGTGGTCCGAGCAGCCCCACCTCTACATTCACCTCCGGGTGCGCGAGCGGATACTCAAACGGAAAGGTCACGATTGCGGCCACGCATCGTCCATTGGAGAGGACAATCTGCGTGTGGATGCGGTCGCCCTCTAAGCGTGCGGGCACTCCGACGTCGGCGAAGTTCGCCAGCTCCCAGCGCAGCCTGTCGGGCCTGCGTGCCCACCACGGGCTCAGCTCATCCGTAGCGCTCACCGACGGGGGCTTGCTGACGGCGGTCAGGGTAATCAGGCGGGGGAGGCGGCGGTCCCGTTTCCGGACGGGCCTTGACATTCGCGGGTGAGCTCGGGAAATCCTCGCCAAATAGCCGGCGCCACAGATCGTGGCTTGCCTGCTGGTCGGGCTCCATCAGCGCCGCACGCGCGAACTGCACCGCCTCGTCTAGCTCTTGGCGGAACCTCTCGTAGTCCGCCGGCTCCCAACGCTCGGCGAGATTCTCCGTGGTAAGCACCGGGTTGAGAATCACGGGCGGAGCGGAGGGTGATTGGGCGAGAGCGCTCTGCATTTTGGCGAGCGTGCTGGCGATCGCCTCGGCGTCGGACGTCGCGGCAATATCAAGGTGCTCGGCGATCAGGACCTGGAGGACGATCGACGCAATCGTCGCCGTGGACCCCTCGCCGTGGACCCCTCGCCAGCGCTTGAGGAGCCGCACGACCCGCAAGAACATCGCGCTCTGCTGTTGGCACCAGCGGGTATAGCGAAACGGCGCACTGTGGCGCCAGCCCTCCTCCCCACGCATCGGGACATCGACGACGTCTTGGGGGTCGATGCCCCGTGCTGGGACGATGTCGACGTGGAAGCCGAAGCCCTCGCGATCATCGGCGTAGCGCAGTCGCACGCACGGACGCCCGGACTCGTTCGGATCCAGTCGCGCCTTCAGATCTCCATCCTCGGATAGAACAGCGGTCATCCGTTCAATCGCATCGGCAGCCGTGTCGGGCTCGCCGTAGACGCACACGATGTCCAGGTCATACTCGCCCTTGGAGTCCGCGGGCTTGACGGCGGTGTCGTTCGCGTACGAGCCCTGGATGAACACGTCCTGGGGGACTCCGCCATAGTGCTTTTGCAGGTAGTCGTAGAGGCGTCCCCAGGCGCTGTTGATGCGCCCCTCCGAAAGCGTGCTCAGCTGGATCGAGTCGTGGAACTGCTCAAACGCGTTGTTCAATCTGCTCATAGAGATCCCTCCAGAGGGGTCGGGGGTGGCTTGGGTATGGCAGCTCTGACGCGCGTCCAGTTTGCGTTGGAGTAGCGGCTGCGCAGCATGAGACGGTCGGCCGGCTTCAGCGACAAATGCGCTCGCAGGTCACAGAGGAACTGCTGCTTTGCGGTCTCGACCGGTGGATGGGTCTCGCCCTCCAGTGAAAACCCGTGCCGCGGGTCCACCGGGCCGTTTGCCCACGCCGCTTGAATATCCGGGAGCGTCATCGCCTTAACCTCGAGCACGAGGCGCTGATATGCGCGGCCAAAAGCGATCGACTCGCTGTCGATCCAGCCCTGGTAAAAGTTGATGTCCTCTTGGAGCTTGTGGAACTGCGCGGCGAGCTCGTAGGGTTGCTCGGGGTCCCTGCGACGTACTCGGTAGAGCATCTCCACCCATGCGAGGGCCGCCTTGTAGGCTTCGCTGTAGAGCGTGCGACGGCGGTCGCGTCGTTCGTAGAGGCGACCGAGCGCAAGGCCGAGCAGCGCGAACAGTCCGGCGGCGACCGCCGCCCAAGGGATTACGCCGGAGATCCCCGCCGTGGCAACGATGCTAATCAGGAACATCGGCCGCTCGGTGCCGTTGTGAGATGCCGCGCCTCAGCGTGTGCTCGACGTTGTGGCGGAGATAAGTGGGCGCGCGCTTTGCCCCGCATGCCCGCTTGGCCGCCACCGGTGCCTTGGTCGGTCGTGGATTGGCCGCCATCTCAGACACCGTCTGTGTCAACAGACGCACGATTCGATGCGAGGCCTGTGGAGGGATCCTGCTCCACACGGACGAGGGCGATCTCTAGTGCTTCGATTGCCTCATCGTCATCCTCTTCGTCGAGGGCCTCGGGCTCGTCGGCGATGCTGATGAGGATGTTGTCCCGGATGTCCGACAGGTTGGCGGGCATGCCCCCAACGATTGTCCGGTCGAGGCCGTACTTGTCGATGAGTGGCTGTCCGTCCGCGTCGCGGATCTCAAAGAGCTCGTCGACGACCTGCTTCAACTGGGCCGTCATGTTCAGCGCACGCCGCTGGGCCTCAACGAACTTGTCGTGAGGTGAAAGCTCTGTGTCGCCGTCACCGTCGTCGCCGTCCTCAGGGCGACTGTCTCGGAAGGCGAGTTCTCGCAGACGTACGTTCGCGTTCTGGTCGGGGTGCAGGTGGACGGGCTGGTCGTCTTCACCGAGAACGGCTGTGCCGTCCGCGTTATAGAGGATCGGCATCAGCTTGGCCGAGTCCTCTGCCTTTTCCGCTGCCTCGCAGAGGATCTTCAGGCCTCCCGGGCAGAGCGCGAGGCCGTTGAGGATCTTCGCAACCGAGCCGCGTAGCCAAGCCTCGGAGACCTGGCTCCCCTGGTCGGAATAGACCAAGCCCAGCTCTGCGAGCGCGCCAAGCGAGCGGGCGCACAGCTCACGTGCAGCCGGTGACCAGATGCCGGGGTGACCCTCGAGGTGTTCGAGCGCCTGATCAAGGACGTCGCGAACGGTCCGGTCCGGTTGTATCAACCAGTCGCGTCCCTCAAGCTGTGGCGGCTGGAACTCCTGCGTAAGGGCCGCTACGGCGTTCTTCTGCTTGTCTTGGGTGTCGCGATAGATCGTCAAGAGGAGCGGTCCTACGGTCTGTGCGTACCGCTTGCGCGTCAACTGCTGCCGACTGGGGTCCTCGAGCACGGCGTGCCGCACCGACTCGCGAGCGTCCGGGTGGCTCGTGGCACGCAGTAGCCTGCCGGCGATCACGTTCGGCGGGCTGCCAACTTGGTGGTGTTCGTCGCGCCCGACGATGTCGGCAGCGACGTCCTTGGGTAGGTACCCGTGCTCGGCGAGCTCGAGGACCAGGCGCTCACCTCGCACGCCGCCCTGTGCGAGCGCATTCCATGGCCGGGGCTCCTCATGGATGGATTGCACGAACTCGGAGATGACCTCCGGGAACGGCGTGGTGGACGGCAAGCCCTCCGGACCTAGAACGCCGATAATGATGTGCGCAGGGAGGGTGGCGACCTTCACCGCGTGGTGGACGTCCTCAGCGGTCGGTGACAGGGCAAGGCGCTGTGCGACGCCGGCACGCCCACGCCGGACCAGGTCGAGGGTATTACCCACGAAGCTCAGGGGCAGATCGCGGTCGAGGCCGATTCCGGCCTGGCACGTGACGAGCCGCGTCGATCCCTCGGCCGTGTGCACGAATGCCGATTCGGTCTCGATCGCTCCGTCGGCCTGCGGCTGTACAGCGGCACGCGCGGGCACGAGGAACACCGGGTTCCAGACGCCATGGGGGTGTTCCCGAACCCGCATCGTCAGGTCCGAACTCGCGATCCTGGCGGCGTTGTCGCGGACGGCCTCACGCATGCGATCGATGTCGCGGGTGACGTAGCGCATGGATGGCCTGCCATCACCATCTACTGGCAGCGGCCAGACAGCTCGCCCGGCGAGCTTCGCTTCGAGGCGCCCCCGACCGTTTGCGCCATCAGCCGAGGCGCCAGCCGACCAAACGCGGCCCTGCACCGAGACGAGCGTCTCTC
Organism: uncultured Solirubrobacteraceae bacterium; assembly: GCA_963761355.1. Classification (GTDB taxonomy): domain Bacteria; phylum Actinomycetota; class Thermoleophilia; order Solirubrobacterales; family Solirubrobacteraceae; genus Palsa-744. Next base: position 1,245 of record CAVXHC010000015.1, on the reverse strand, counting down.
CTGACGGAGTTAGATGCAGCGAGACGCGCTTGCGCTCAATGTCGAGACGCAATTGCGTAGGATCGACGACCGCCGTCGCGATCGCCATCGCCTCGGGCTCGGGGACGCTCAGCACGACGCCTTCGCCGAAGTCGACGCCTCTGGCTAGCTTGCGCGCAGCCGCTGTAACGGACTGCCCCTTGGCGACAGTTGGCAAGTGAAGGAACTTGCCACCGCCGATGGGAAACTCCTCTTGGTCGGAGTGGGCGGATGGGTTTACGTTCTTGATGTCCATGGGAATGGCTCCTCGTGATCGTGCACGAGTACCAGCCTTCGCCCGATCGCCTATCACGCCAATGGGCTCGATGCGGCTGACGGCGCCGATCACATGAGCCCGCATAAGGTCGCGACGTGGGCGTTCTGTCTAGCGCTGGTTCCGGTGTCCGGTGTCCTCGTGCTTATTGGGGCTGGCGCTCGGGCGCCCTGATTGTTTGTCAGGTGCTGCCCGCGCCGTTGAGCACGAGGTAGACACCCGATGGCTGCTGTCCGCAATCGCAATCGCGGTGTGCTCCAATCGGTTGTCACCCCGGTCCCTTCGCAGAGCCCACTATCGAAATCCGGACCCCCGAAGGAGGCGGCGTGTCGAGAGCAGTTGCTGCTCGTAGAAGGCCCGGTGGTGACGAGCCGCCGAAGACGATAGCAGGCGCTCGGCTGGAAAGGATGAGCCCAGCCGCGCGGGCTTATGTTCCACAAATGCCGCGATGCTCCCCTCGTCTGCCGCTGGGTGGGGGCTTTTCGCGAGCAGCCTCAGGCTACCGGCCTCCGCTGGTTAGCTGTCGCGGCCCTGGAAACGGCCAGTCAGCCCCTCGCACACACCGAAGCGACCTGTGAAAGGGGGAAATATCGCCCGCCGAGTTCGCCGATCAGCCGGAGAGACTTCAAGACGCCGCAGAGCCTCGGCCCACGTCTTGCCGCGGAGTTCGACGGCGAGTCGACGAGGTCCTCGATGCGACTGCGGCCGACGCGGACCGCTACGTCGATGACCTGCTCGCGCCCTGCCATCAACGCGGGCTGATCTGCGAGGCGTGAAGAGGCACGCGGAGGATCTCGCGAGCGCCCCTAAAGGGCTCCCCGGGGGAATGGCTGGGGGAATGAACTTCCGAAAACGGGGCGTCCGTGGACGTCCGTTGACGCGCGGGCGGAGAGCGCATGACGGTGGGCCCGCTCCGAATCCTCCCTGGAAATGCGCAGGATTTGGCTCTAAGA
>CAVXHC010000014.1:0-801934 GCA_963761355.1 uncultured Solirubrobacteraceae bacterium | reverse complement strand
GCGCGCTTTCAGATGTGCAGGTCAAGGGGTTCGAACGTAGTTGAGCCGGACAACATGGACGGTGACTGAAAACAGCACCGGATTCCCTTTACAGCTGCTAAGTAGTGAAGCTACGACGAGTGGGTCGCGGTGAGGTCCATGCCCTCGGAATTGCTCGTTGGCAGAGAATGACGGCGAACAGAGCGCCCCAGTCGAGTTCTCACTTCGACGGCGCCCTGGATGAGCAGTGCAACCATATTACGAATGCGGGCCAACTTCGAGCCGCATCCGGCGGCGTTCAAGCCCGCGGTCGATGCCGAGACAGCGCGTCGATCGAGCTCGTTTTGCGCCGCCGATGAGGCGGCCGGGATGATGGGTGCGCGCTACAGCCTCGAACTGAACGGGGTCGAGCTTCGAACCCTGCTGGTAGGCCGGCGAGCCGCGCCTGGCCGGCTGCTTCAGCCGGCCAGGCCGATGCTCATGCGTTCGACGTTCAGATGGCTGAACTCGAAGATGAAGTCACCCGGGCCATTGGATAACACGGGCCGAGCCAAGAGACTCGACCGACACACAGCCGAGCTTGCGGGTGTTCCGCCATGCGTGTCGGCTCGTCTTTCGGTGAGCTATCCCCCACCGCCCTACCAACGAGGGCTGGAAGAGCAAGGAGGCCAGACGTTGCGAAGACCGATCGTCCTTGGGATCATCGCATTGGTCCTCCTTGCGCTGGCGTTGGCCGGCGCTGCATCTGCTTCTGCGTCCAGCCGATCGACATGAAGGTGCTGCTGCTCGGAACGTTAACGACCGAGCCGGACTTCGTCTCATGGCAGGCCGCACTGCAACGTGCGCGGCTCCCGTTTCAGGCCATCGTCACCTCGCCCGGGTCATACGCCGATCACGGCCGCGCTGCTCTCCTACATGCTGGCTAACGCTACTCTGGAGGCGAAATACCAGGCCGTCATCGTCTCGGTCGGAGCGCTTCCCGACGACACTACTACCTGTACCTGAACGCTCTCACAGGCCCGATGGATGGCGCTCTTTAGAATATAGTACACCTTCAGTGTGCGTCAGCGACTCGGCGACATCTACCCCGGCGCAACCTATGGCCTCAACAGCCCTGATGAACTCGGCCGTCGTGCCCAGAAAGCACCCAGCCCACGCTCGACCACCGAAGGCAAAACCGTCTTCCCCTATCTCGGTAAGGGGTCCGTGGCAATGGACACGGGCACGTACGGATACGAGGCGACACCGCTGGACACACAGGTCGCGGGAGCGAGCTTCCAGAACACGCTCGTCTCCGGGCCGAGCAGCTCGGCCCTCGTGGGCATCTATACCCATCCCGACGGCGCCCAGGAAATGGTCGAAGAGCTTTGACGAGAACCAGAACCAGCTGCAGGCGGAGCTCCTTCACGGTGCGTCTACTGGGTTACGCGGCTCGTGCAATTCCGGCGACCAGCGCAACTACTACGAGGCCCGCATCCACCACAACTTCCTCTCTGATGACTCATGCAGCACGACGGAACACACGACCGACTACAACCCGACCGACGCCATCCGCGAGATCACTCCCACCGACGTCAATCTTACCGCTGCGAGCTGGTCGGCTCATAGTTATTTTTGCATGGACATGCTCTTCAACGGTGGCGGCAGCGTCCAGGACCAGACCGAACACGGCTCAGGACCGTCTGCGGTCGAGCGCATTCCAGAAAGACAAAGGGCTCGTTTGGCTGGACGAGCCATACGTGGGATCACCCGCGGCCTCTACGTGGGCTGCGCGAGCCAGAGCTACTCAAAGGGGCGCAGTCCACCAATAACACCAGCTGGGCGGCCACTACCCTGGGGTTGACCGACAACACGAGAAAGGCCTGACTGCGGCGCTCGGCAACGACAACCCGTCCGGTGATCATCACCGGCTGAGCACTCGGGCCTGGCGAACCTGCTTCCGGGCAACCTGGGCCGTGGTCTCCCCACCGGACCTCTACTCGCGGAAGCCGACACGACAGAAGCGGAAGGCACACTGCCCGCGGGGAGCTTAACGTCACGCGGTGACCGATGACTTCGCCCCGGTGGTGGGCAGTCGATCGCCTCGGAGTCCTCCCCGGTGGCGGTGACAGGCTTTAAGGATCTGTCACGCTCACATGGAATGCGGTCTGCCATGCAGCGGAAGTCAAGGTCTACCGCGAGAGAAGCCTGGGCAGCAACCAATGGACCCTGATCGCGACGATCGCAGCGCCGACACAGTCACCGCCGAACATTGGTTCGGCAACCCCACGACGACCACGGCCGTCACGGGCGGAGGCCCCCTCAAGTGACCTACACCGACACCGGCGGCTCGGGCACGGCTTCCGGGGGCCCGCCTGCGGCCAGCGAAGCGGTCGAGACCGCCTACCCGCAGAACCCCAACCTGATCCCTGCCTTCAGCGCTACCGGGATTCAGTACTTCGGCTCTGACGCCTCCAAGGCCTACCCCAACCCGGCGATCCCGGGCAGCACCGCGGCGGCCTATCCGGCGGGCTCGACTTTCACCGACGGAACGGGCCAGGCGATCCCACGCTATCCGACGAACATCTACTACAACGTCTCGACCGAGGCGGAAGAGGTCGACGAGTTCAACTCGCTGTACACGCCGAACAGCGAGGGTGGCAAATGCGTCGCCAGCGCGAATACCACCTGTGAGACGAAACCCGCCACGTTCGCCGAAATCGTCGGCGACGTCGACACCGACATGTTCCAGCACGTGATGGGCAACGACCCACGCCCGCACTACTTCCACCAGCCGAACATCATGGGCTCACCGCCACCCGGACCGCCCACCACGGGAACCCCGCCGGCGACGTCGAAAACCGTCGGTGACGGGCTCTTCTACTCGGTGCTCAACCCCCTGCTCGAAGAGTACAACAAGTACTTCAGCGCCCCCCTCGAACAGGCGACGATGGCACAGATCGGGCAGCTGCTCACCGAGCAGCAGGCGTGGAGCGCGGCGAACACGAGCCAGGTCAGCGGCTACATCGAAGGCAACAAAGTCACGGTCGACAACTCCGGATCGAGCGCGGTCAGTACCCCGCTCACAGGTGCCGGAGTCGGATCGGCATACGGCGGGACTACATCCGGATGGACGAGCGCGCCGGCCGCGACGAGCACGCACACCGCTCAGATCACGTGGCCGGAATCGCTCAGGGTCACGACCGCGAGCGTGCCCGGTGGTCACGTGGGCAACAGCTACTCCCAGACGCCCGCGGCCAGCGGCGGCGCCCCTCCCTACGTCTGGTCAATCACGGCCGGCTCGCTGCCCGCCGGGCTGTCTCTGAACACAGCGAGTGGTGCGATCACCGGCACGCCAACGGCCGCCACCAATTCGAGCTTCACGCTCAAGGTCAGCGATGCGAGCGTCCCCACACCACAGACCGCCACCGCCAACCTGTCGATCACCGTGCTGCCCAACCCACCAGTGGTCGTGACCGAACAAGCTACGCTGATCGCCCAGACGACCGCCACGCTGAGCGCCACCGTCAACCCCAACGCCGGTGAAGTCAGCGAATGCAAGCTCGAATACGGCACCACCTCCTCCTATGGATCGAGCGCCCCCTGCACGCCCCCGCCCGGTTCCGGCACGGGTCCGGTCGCGGTGTCCGCGTCGCTCGCCGGCCTTGGCCCGAACACCACCTACCACTTCAGGATCTCGGCAACCAACGCGGGCGGCACCAGCACCGGCCCGGACGAAACCTTCCAGACGTCCGTCAACGCCCCCGCGGTCGCAGGCCAACCGGCCGCAGCCGTCACCCAGACCACCGCCAGCCTGAGCGCGACGGTGAACCCCAACGGCGGTGAAGTGAGCGAATGCGCGCTCGAATACGGCACCACCTCCTCCTATGGATCGAGCGCCCCCTGCACGCCCCCGCCCGGGTCCGGCTCGAGTCCGGTCGCGGTGTCCGCGTCGCTCACGGCACTGACCGCCAACACCACCTACCACTTCAGGATCTCGGCGACCAACGGGGGCGGCACCAGCACCGGCCCGGACGAAACGTTCAGTACCCCCGTCAACCGCCCTGAAGTCGCGAGCGAAAAAGCGTCGTCTGTCACGCAGACCGCCGCAACCATCAACGCCACCGTCAACCCCAACTCCGGGGAAGTCAGCGAATGCAAGCTCGAATATGGCACCACCTCCGCGTATGGATCGAGCGCTTCCTGCACGCCCTCGCCCAGATCGGGTTCGGGTCCGGTTGCGGTGTCCGCGTCGCTCACCGGCCTCAGTCCGAACACCACCTACCACTTCAGGATCTCGGCGACCAACGCGGGCGGCACGAGCTCCGGCCAGGATGAAACGTTCAAGACGCCCGTCAACCCTCCGACGGTGGTGAGCGAGCCGGCGTCCGCTGTCACCCAGACCACGGCCGGCCTCCGCGCAACGGTGGACCCCAACGGGGGTGAAATCAGCGAATGCAAGCTCGAATACGGCACCGCCTCCTCGTATGGATCGAGCGTCCCCTGCACGCCCTCGCCCGGGTCCGGCTCGGGTCCGGTCGCGGTGTCCGCGTCGCTCACGGGGCTGACCGCGAACAGCACCTACCACTTCAGGATCTCGGCAACCAACGCGAGCGGCACGAGCACCGGCTCTGATGAAACGTTCAAGACGCCCGTCAATCCTCCGACGGTCGTCACCGAAAAAGCCGGGCCTGTCACTCAGACCGGCGCCACGCTGAACGCCACCGTCAACCCCAACGCCGGTGAAGTGAGCGAATGCAAGCTCGAATACGGCACCACCCCCTCCTACGGATCGAGCGCTCCCTGTACGCCCTCGCCCGGGTCCGGCTCGGGTCCGGTCGCGGTGTCCGCGTCACTCAGGGGTCTCAGCCTCAACACCACCTACCACTTCAGGATCTCGGCGACCAACTCGAGCGGCACGAGCGCCGGCTCTGATGAAACGCTCAAGACGCTGCCGGCCCCCACACTCGCAGCGAGCTTCACCCACACCGAAGCCAAAGCACTGCCGTTCGGCGAACCGACTGCCGTGGCGGTGAGCCCCGGCGGCAACATCTTCGTCGCCGACGGCTCGCACCTGCATGACCGAATCCTCGAGTTCAACGCCAAACACGAATACGTGAGGCAGTTCGGCACGGCTGGCTCGGGACCCGGCCAGCTCAACGGCATCGGGGGTATCGCGATCAGCGGTGCGGGTGAGCTCTACGTGGCCGACTCGGGCAACAACCGCGTGGAGGAGTTCAGCGAAGAAGGCAAATACCTGAACAGGTTCGGCTCCTTCGGCTCGGGGAACGGCCAACTGTCGTCCCCCGGTGCGGTCGCGCTCGACCCGGCAGGCGACGTGTGGGTGCTCGACACGGCCAACTACCGGGTGCAGGAGTTCTCCTCCACGGGCGAATACGTCGCCAAGTTCGGCTCATACGGGACCGGCAGCGGTCAGCTGGGCTGGGCGTCGGGCCTTGCGATCTCGGGCGCAGACCTGTACGTCTCGGAACCGTACAACGCCAGAATCCAGGAGTTCTCCTCAAGCGGCGCGCTCATCAGGCAGTTCGACGAAAAGGGCCTGGGCAACGGCAAATCCAACACGCCCTACGGCCTCGCCACAGACCCGACGTCAGGCAACCTCTACGTCGTCGAAGGTGCGAGCATCCTTCAGGGGGCCAGCGCCAACCGAGTGCAGGAGTTCTCGCCGGAAGGTGGCTTCATCGCCTCGTTCGGCGCAAGCGGTGTGGGCAGCGGCAAGCTCGCCGGCGCCAGGGGCGTAGCCGTGGGTTCCTCTGGTGCGATCTTCACGGCCGACAGCGGAAATCAGCGAATCGAGGAATGGGCGCCGTAGGAGCCGGCGGCCGCGGTCTCCGGCGGTTCTCCAACGGTCCGGCGTCGACGGTGCCTCAGGGCACGCTGCTCTCGGGGGCTCCGAATGATGTGACATGCTGAGCGCATGCGCGCTCGTGCTCGTTCACGTGTCGGCCTGAGCGTGGGCCTGCTGCTGGCTCTCGCGGTCCTCGCTCCCGCCAGCGCGGCCGGCGCACAGGGTAACTCGCATGTCGTACGCCACGGGCCGCGCGTGACCGTGGCTCCCCGCTCTGGCCTCGTGGGCAGCCGGGTGTCGGTCCGCGGGACCGGTTTTCGGCCTCGGGTTGATGGAATCATCGCGTTCGGGAAGTTGCGCCTCGCGTCCTTCAGGGCCACCGGCAGAGGCAGCTTCCTCGTCAGGTTCACCCTCCCGGCCGGCCTCGGCGGGCAGATCCTCATCACCGCGGAGCAGATCGCACGCGGAAGGCACGGCTCGATGCACCGGCTCAGCCGGGCAGCAGCCCACTTCCGGGTCCTGGCCCGCGAGTTGAGCGCCACCGCGCCCGGCGGCACCGGCGGCTCCGGCTCGCCCACCAGCTCGTGGATCCCGCCAAAGTCCCTGACCTGGTACTGGCAGCTGCAGGGAACCGTCAACAACTCAGAGCCGGTGGCGGCGTATGACATCGACGGGTTCGATAACTCTGCCGCTGAGGTCTCGACGCTGCATGGCCAGGGCAAGCACGTGATCTGTTACATCGACGTGGGCACCGCCGAGAACTGGCGGTCGGACTACAGCTCCTTCCCGGCCTCGGTGATGGGCTCCTCCAACGGCTGGCCGGGCGAGCGCTGGCTCGACATCCGCCAGCTCGCCGTGCTTGAGCCGATCATGACGGCGCGCTTTCAGATGTGCAGGGAAAAGGGCTTCGACGCAGTCGAGCCGGACAACATGGACGGCTATGAAAACAGCACCGGATTCCCGCTCACAGCCGCCGAGCAGCTGAGCTACGACGAGTGGGTCGCGGGCGAGGTCCACGCCCTCGGAATGGCCGTCTTGCAGAAGAACGACGGTGAACAGAGCGCCCAGCTCGAGTCTCACTTCGACGGCGCCCTGGATGAGCAGTGCAACCAATATCACGAATGCGCGAACTTCCAGCCCTATCTGGCGGCGGGCAAGCCCGTGCTGAATGCCGAGTACAGCCTGTCCACGAGCTCGTTCTGCGCCGCCGATGAGGCGGCCGGGATCATGGGTGCGCGCTACAGCCTCGAACTGAACGGGTCGAGCTTCGAACCCTGCTGGTAGGCCGGCGAGCCGCGCCTGGCCGGCTGCTTCAGCCGGCCAGGCCGATGCTCATGCGTTCGACGTTCAGATGGTTCTCAGCTGGGCGGCGGCGTTCAGGCACATGAACGCTAACCGGACACTCAGACCATTGGCTAACAGCAGCTGAGCCAAGACACTCGATCGACACGGGACCGAGCTCGCCGCCTTTGCTGCGACTGGCGCACCCGGTGAAGAGTGGAGTGAGCGCTGATGATCGATGAGCGCTCGCCAGCAATCAACGAGCTCAGCAGAGCTGGAGGCCATGGTGTTGAGAAAACCGACCGTCCTGATGATGACCCTTATCGCTGTCCTCGCAGTGTTGGCTCTGCCCAGCGCCGCCTCAGCGTCTGCCACCCAGCGCATCGACATGAAGGTGCTGCTGCTCGGAACCTCAACGACCGAGCCGGACTTCGTCTCATGGCAGTCGGCGCTGCAGCGCGAGGGGGTTCCCTTTCAGGCGATCGTCACCTCGCCCGGTCACGCGCCGATCACGGCCGCGACGCTCTCGGACACGCTGGCCAACGGCACGGCGGAGGCAAAATACCAGGCCGTCATCGTCTCGGTCGGAGCGCTGCCCGAATGCGGCGAATCAGGCTGCGTGTCAACGCTCTCGCAGGCCGAATGGACGGCGCTTGAAGAATACGAGCACACCTTCAGCGTGCGTCAGCTGACCGGCGACATCTACCCCGGCGCAACCTATGGCCTCAACAGCCCGACGAGCTCCGGTGCGCTGGACGGCACCCAGGGGACGCTCACGACCGAAGGCAAAACCGTCTTCCCGTACCTGAACGGTCCCGTGGGGATCGACACCGGCACCTACGGATACGAGGCCGCGCCGCTCAGCACCCAGGCAACAGGGGCGAGCTTCCAAACGCTCGTTTCCGGGCCGAACAGCTCGGCCCTCGTCGGGGTCTACACACACCCCAACGGCGTCCAGGAAATGGTCGAGAGCTTCAATCAGAACCAGTACCAGCTGCAGGCCGAGCTGCTCCGCCACGGTGCGCTCAACTGGGTCACGCGGGGCGTGTACTTCGGTGACCAGCGCAACTACCTCGAGACGAACATCGACGACAACTTCCTCTCGGATGACTCGTGGAGCACCGCGACGCACGAAAACGACTACAACCCGGCAGATGCGCTGCGTGAGACTCCGGCGGACGTCGAATACGCCGCCAACTGGTCTGCACAGAACAAGTACCGCATCGACATGCTCTTCAACGGCGGCGGCAGCGTGCAGTACCAGGGTGAACATGGCTCGGACCCGCTGCTGACGGCGTTCCAGAAGTACAAGAGCTCGTTCGGCTGGGTCAGCCACACCTGGGATCACCCGAACCTCGACATCGGCTGCGCGAGCCAGAGCTACATTGAAGCCGAGCAGAACGAGAACAACAGCTGGGCCGTCGGCACCCTCGGGTTGACCGCCAGCACGAGCCCCACGGCCACATTCGGCAATGACAACCCGGCGACTATCGTCACCGGCGAGCACTCGGGCCTCGCGAACCTGCTGCCGGGTAACCCCGGAGTCGTCGATCCACCCGATCTGTCGTTTGCCGAAGCAGAAACCTCCGAACAGAAAGGCCAACTGCCCGCCGGCAGCTACGTCTACGCCGTCACCGACGACTTCACGGCCGGTGGTGGCCAATCGGTCGCCTCCGAGTCGGCTCCGGTGATGGTCGCCAGCTCCGAAGGCACGGTCACGCTGAGCTGGCAGGCCGTCTGCCATGCCGCCGAGTTCAAAATCTATCGCGAGGTGGCGGGCAGCAACGAATGGCAGCTGATCGCGACGATTCCCGCACCGACGCAGGCGCCCCCGAACAGCTGGTTCGCCAGCCCGACCACAAACGCCCTCGTCACAGGTGGAGGCGCGCTTGATCAGACCTACACCGACACCGGTGCCGCCGGCACGCCGTCGGCAGGGCCGCCCGCCAGCAGTGAAGCGGTCGAGAGCGCCTACCCGCAGAACCCCAACCTGATCCCGGCATTTGCGGGTCTCGGGATCCAGTACTTCGGCGCTGACGCCTCCAAGGCCTACCCGGACCCAACCATCCCGGGGAGCACGACGCCGGCCTATCCGGCGGGCTCGACCTTCACCGACGGCACGGCCCAGGCCGTCCCGCGCTATCCCACGAACATCTACTACAACGCCTCGACGGAGGCGCAGGAGGTCGACGAGTTCAACACTCTGTACACGCCGGTCTCCCAGGGCGGGAAGTGCGTCGCCAGCGCGACCACGACCTGTGAGACGGCCCCGGCCACGTTCGCCAACGTGGTCAGCGACATCGACACGGGCATGTTCCAGCACGTCATGGGCAACGATCCGCGCCCAGACTACTTCCACCAGACGAACATCATGGGCTCACCGCCACCCGGACCGCCCACCACGGGCACTCCCCCGGCGACGTCGCCAACCACCGGTGACGGCCTGTTCTACTCGGTGATGAACCCACTGCTCGAAGAGTACGAGACGTACTTCAACGTGGCGCTCGAACAGCCGACACTGGCGCAGGCCGGCCAGCTGCTCGCAGAGCAGTCAGCGTGGAGCGCCGCGCTGTCGAGCAGTCAGGTGAGTGGCTACATCGAAGGCAACCAGGTAACGATCACCAACTCCGGCTCGAGCGCGCTAAGCGCTCCACTCACCGGTGTCACCGGTGTCGGATCGCCCTACGGTGGGGTGCAGTCCGGATGGACGAGCGTGCCCGTGGCAGCGAGCACGTACGTGGCTCCCGTGACGTGGCCGGTGGTTGCTGAAGCTCCGACGGTCACCACCAGCCCGACCAACAAGGCGGTGACCGCCGGCGAAAGCGCGACCTTCACGGCCGCGGCCACCGGCGTGCCGGTACCGACGGTGCAGTGGCAGGTATCGACCAATGGTGGGACGACGTTTGCCAACGACACGACCGACGCCGGGAACACCACGGGCACTCTCACCGTCGCGAGCACCACGACCGCCCTCAGTGGTCGCGCCTACCGAGCGGTCTTCACGAGCTCGTCTGGCTCGGCGACGACCACGGCAGCGACGCTCACGGTCAACGTGAAGCCCGAAGCTCCGAAGGTCACGACCAACCCGGCCGCCAAGACGGTGACCGCCGGTGAAAGTGCGACCTTCACGGCAGCGGCCTCCGGCGTCCCGACGCCGACCGTGCAGTGGCAGGTATCGACCAACGGCGGCACGACGTTTGCAAACGACACGACCGACGCCGGGGACACGACCGGCACTCTCACCGTCGCGAGCACCACGACCGCCCTCAGCGGTCGCGCCTACCGCGCGGTCTTTACGAGCTCGTCTGGCTCGGCGACGAGCACGGCAGCGACGCTCACGGTCAACCCGAAACCCGAAGCTCCCAAAGTCACGACCAGCCCGGGCGCAAAGACGGTGACCGCGGGCGAAAGCGCGACCTTCACGGCCGCGGCCACCGGTGTGCCGGTACCGACGGTGCAGTGGCAGGTATCGACCAACGGCGGCACGACGTTCACGAACGACACGACCGACGCCGGGAACACCACGGGCACTCTCACCGTCGCGAGCACCACGACCGCCCTCAGCGGTCGCGCCTACCGAGCGGTCTTCACCAGCTCATCCGGCTCGGCGACGACCGCGGCAGCGACGCTCACGGTCAACGCAAAACCAGAAGCTCCGAAAGTCACGACCAACCCGGCCAGCAAGACCGTGTCGGCCGGGACAAGCGCGACGTTCACGGCTGCGGCATCCGGTGTCCCGGCAGCGAAAGTTCAGTGGCAGGTGTCGACCAACGGCGGCACGACGTTCACGAACGACACGACCGACGCCGGGAACACCACGGGCACCCTCACCGTCGCGAGCACCACGACCACGCTCAGCGGCCGCAGGTACCGCGCGGTGTTCACGAACGCGAGCGGCTCGGCGACAACCACGGCGGCCACGTTGACAGTGACCGCGGCCGCCCCGGTGGTCACGAATCTGTCACCCAACTCCGGTGGTACGAACACGCTGGTGACGATCACGGGCAAGAACTTCACCGGCGCCCAGGCCGTGTACTTCGGTACGAAGTCGGCCAGCGGCTTCGTACTGTCCAGCACCCAGCTGCTGGTGGTGGTTCCGGCCGGTAGCGGGACGGTGGACGTGACCGTGAAGACCTCGAGCGGCACCAGCGCGACGTCGAGCGCTGACCGGTTCACCTACGTGGCCGCGCGTCGCGGCTGAATCGAGGCATTCGGTGACCCGTTCAAAGCCTGAACGCAAGATGGGACACCCGGACCATTGGGTATCGGGTTCGAAACCAGGAGACTCGCTATCACTGCAATGCGCGGGGCAGAGGGCTCGGCGCACCATCGAAACGGACGCGACATTCGGCATGGAGGCAAGCGCACGACAGGGAAGGATCGGCCGGCTTCTGAGGCTAGGAGTCTCCGGCTCATCGCGCTCGTCCGCAGACGATTCGACGGCCGTGGGGGAGCTCGAGACCGAGCTGGCGCTGCTGCGCGAGGAGAATGCCTGGCTGAAGGTCGAGCGCCACCGCCCGCCCGACGCCGGGCGGATCGTCGAGCGCATGCGCGAGCTTTCACAAGCGCCGAGCGGACCGGCGACAGAGACGGAGGGTTTGCCCACGAGCGAGGCCGCTCAGGCGATGCTCGATTGCCTGGCGATACGCAACGGACTGCTCGAGGCCTGCAAGGAGATCCAGGAGGCGATGCAGGGACTCCGTGCTCGGCTCAGCGGGCTCTCGGTCGACGTCCAGGGCCGGGGCGGCGATCGAGCAGCACACGGTCCGATCTCCACATCTTCCAACGGCAAGGTCGAGCGCGACCTGGCCGTCGAAGCCCGTCACACCACCGACCTGTCCAAGAACGCGGTTTGAGATGAGGTTTGAGATGCTGAAAAAGCCAATTGTCCTGCTCATCTCCCTCGCAGCGGTCCTCGCCGCGATGGCATTGACAACCGCGGCATCAGCCTCGGCCGCCCAGCGCATTGACATGAAGGTGCTGCTGCTCGGAACCTCAACGACCGAGCCGGACCTCGTTTCCTGGCAGTCGGCGCTGCAGCGCGAGGGGGTGCCCTTCGAAACGATCATCACCTCGGCCGGGCATACGCCGATCACGTCCGCAACGCTTTCGGACACGCTGGGCAACGGCACCGCCGAGGGCAAATATCAGGGGATCATCGTGTCGGTCGGCGATCTCCCTGTGTGCACGAGCACGTGCGTATCAACGCTGTCACAGACCGAATGGGCGGCACTTGAAGAGTACGAGCAGACGTTCAACGTGCGCCAGATCACCGGCGACATCTTTCCCGCTGCCGGCTTCGGCCTGAACGCCCCGAAAGTCTCTGGCGAATTCGCCAAAGGCGCTGAAAGCGAAGAGACGCTCACGACCGAAGGCAAAACGGTCTTCCCCTATCTGAAGGGTCCCGTGGGCATCGACACCGGTACCTACGGCTACCAGGCGACCCCGCTCACGACGCAGGTGACGGGAGCGAGCTTCAAAACGCTCCTCACCGGGCCGAGCAGCTCGGCGCTCGTGGGCATCTACACACACCCGAACGGCATTCAGGAAATGGTGGAGACCTTCGACCAGAACGCAAATCAGCTGCAGAGCCAGCTCCTGCGCCACGGCGCGCTGAACTGGGTCACCCGTGGCGTGTACTTCGGCGACCAGCGCAACTACCTCGAGACCGACATCGACGACAACTTCCTCTCCGATGACTCGTGGGACACGGAAACCCACGAGATCGACTACACCCCGGCGGATGCGATCCGCGAGGAACCCGTCGACGTGGAACGCGCCGCGACCTGGTCGGCGGCCAACAAATTCCGCATGGACATGCTGTTCAACGGCGGCGGGAGCGTGGCCTACGCCGAAACCCTAACGACCGGCATCGACCCGCTCCTGACCGCGTTCCAGACATACAAGAACTCGTTTGGATGGATCAGCCACACATGGGATCACCCGAACATCGACGTCGGCTGCGCGACCCAGAGCTACATCGAAGCCGAGTTGAACGCGAACACCAACTTTGCTGCGACCAACCTTGGGCTGACCACGAGCACGAGCCCGACGGCGGCGCTCGGCAACGACAACCCGACGGTGATCATCACCGGCGAGCACTCGGGACTCGCGAACCTGCTGCCGGGTAACCCCGGAGTCGTCGATCCGCCGAACCTCTCCTCCGCGGAAGCGGAAGTCTCTGAAACAGCAAAAGGAACGCTGGGCGCCGGCACCTACGTGTACGCGGTGACCGACGACTTCGCGGCAAACGGCGGCCAATCGATCGCCTCGGTGTCGTCACCGGTGACGGTCACGGGCACGAACGGCACCGTGACACTGCAGTGGCAGGCGGTCTGCCACGCCGCTCAGTTCAAGGTCTACCGCGAGAAATCCGGCACCACCGAATGGAAGCTGATCGACGAAATCAACGCACCGACGCAGGCGCCACCGAACGCCTGGTTCGGCAACCCGACCACGAACACCGCCGTCACGAACGGGGGCAACCTCATAGTCGAATACACCGACACCGGCGCCGCGGGCAAAGCATCCTCGGGACCGCCGGCGGCAAGCGAAGCGGTGGAGAACCCGTACCCGCAGAACCCGAACCTGATCCCGGCCTTCGCCGGCACAGGAATCCAGTACTTCGGCTCTGACGCCTCCAAGCCCTACCCCAACCCGGCGATTGCCGGTAGCACCACGGCTGTGTATCCCGCCGGCTCGACGTTCACCGACGGGACCGCCCAGGCGATCCCGCGTTACCCGACCAACATCTACTACAACGCCTCCACCGAGGCGGAAGCCGTCGACGAGTTCAACACGGTCTACACGCCCACTGCCCAGGGTGGCAAATGCGTGGCCAGCTCGACGAACACGTGTGAGACAAAAGCCGCCAACTTCGCCGAAATCGTCAGCGACGTCGACACGAACATGTTCGGGCACGTGATGGGCAACGACCCGCGCCCGCACTACTTCCACCAGCCGAACATCATGGGATCACCGCCGCCCGGACCACCCACCACCGGAACACCTCCGGCGACCGCAAAAACAGTCGGCGATGGTCTCTTCTACTCGGTGATGAACCCGCTGCTCGAAGAGTACAACAAGTACTTCAACGCCGCGATCGAACAGCCGACGATGGCGCAGATCGGACAGCTGCTCGCCGAGCAGCAGGCTTGGAGCGCGGCGAACGCGAGCCAGGTCAGCGGCTACATCGAAGGTAACAAAGTCACGCTCAACAACACGGGCAGCGCGGTCAACGCCCCGCTCACGGGCGTCACCGGCGTCGGATCGGCCTACGGCGGGATCACGTCCGGATGGACGAGCGTGCCCGCAGCGACGAGCTCGCTCACGGCGCCGACGACTTGGCCGGCCGCGCCCGAACCGGTCCAGGAAAAACCGCAGGGTAGCTGGGTCGGCAAATACGGATCGTCTGGGTATGTTCTGGCAGGCTGGGACGGCACCCAGGACGCGTCCAACATGCCGGGCGTGACCGAGACGCTCGTTCAGGGCAGCCGCTATGAGTGGGCCCCGAACACGACCGACGTCCGCGCCCTGCAGTCGCCCGACGGCTCGACCCGCAACGCTGCCACCGACTACGACGCCAATGAAATCAAGGTGCAGCTCGGATTCGCCACGGCATACACAGGCAACCTGCACCTGTACGCGGTGGATTGGGACTCACTGGGTCGACGCGAGACGATCACCGTCAACGATGGCTCGGGGCCGCGCAGCGTGCCGCTCAACACCAGCTTCAGCAAAGGGGCGTGGGTATCGTTCCCGGTCAACGTCGCAGCAGGCGGAACCGTTTCGATCAGCGTGCTGAACAACATTGTCCCCGCTACCACCAACGCCGTGCTGTCGGGGATCTTCCTGGGTGAAAACGCCGCGCCGCCGGTGACCACCGGACAGGAACTGTCCGAGGGCGGCTGGGTCGGATCGTTTGGCTCGGCGGGCTATGACCTCGCGGGTTGGGACGGCGCCGTGGGCGACGTCTCCTACCTGCCCAACGCGACGGTCAGCCTCGTCCAGGGCAGTCGCTGGGAGTGGGCCGGTAACACAACCGACCCGCGTGCGCTCTCGGAACCCGGACAGCTCACACGAAACGCAGCCACCTACTACGACCCCAAGCAGATCGACGTAACGCTCAACTTCAAAGCGGCCTACACCGGCGACATACACCTATATGCCCTGGACTGGGACTCCAATTCGCGCCGCGAGTCGATCTCCGTCAACGGACAGGTCGCCGTGCTTTCGAGCTCCTTCGAAAAAGGCGCGTGGGTCTCCTTCCCCATCAGCGTCCCAGCGGGCGGCACGGTCACGATCACGGTCGACCGGATGGCGGGTCTCAACGCAGTCCTCTCAGGAATTTTCCTGGGGGATGCCGGCACTCCGCCGGCCCCGGCGGTCACGAGCGCTCCGCAGGGAGCGTGGACGAAAACGGTCGGCTCGGCGGGATATGACCTCGCGAGCTGGAACGGCTCCTCGGGCGACGTCTCCTACCTGCCGGGCGCATCGGTGAACCTGGTGCAGGGCAATCGCTGGCAGTGGGCTGCGAACACGACCGATCCTCGCGCGCTGACCGATCCGGCCGGAGCGATCAGCAACATCGGGACCTACTACGACCCCAACGAGATTCAGCTCAAGCTCAACTTCACCGCCGCCTACAAAGGCAACCTGCATCTGTATGCGGTGGACTGGGACCACCTCACGCGGCGTGAGATCATCACCGTCAACGGCCAGTCCGTGGCGCTCGGTGACTTCAGTGAAGGCGCGTGGGTCTCCTTCCCGATCAACGTGGAAGCCGGCGGCACGGTCACGATCACGGTCGACCGCACGTTCGGCCTGAACGCCGTCCTCTCGGGCATCTTCCTCGGTGAAGGCCCACCCCCGACGCCAACCGTGACGAGCGCCCCGCAGGGCAACTGGGTAGGCAAATTCGGCTCGGCCGGCTATGCGCTGGCCGGATGGGAAGGGGAAAGCGACCTGACGTCGCTGTCCAAAGCATCACTGGTCGTCGAACAGGCGAGCCGCTACACGTGGGACGGAGCCACCGAAGACGTGCGCGCATTGGAGAGCCCCGGTGAAAGCACGAGGATCGCTGCCACCTACTACGACCCCAACGAAATCAAGCTCACGCTCAACTTCACCGAAGCCTACACCGGAACCCTGCACCTGTATGCCCTGGACTGGGACTCGCAGGGGCGGCGCGAGATCATCTCGGTCAACGGCCAGGTCGCGGTGCTGTCGAACGAATTCGTCAACGGCGCGTGGGTCTCGTTCCCCGTCAGCGTCCAAGCCGGCGGCGCACTGACGATTACGGTGAGCCGCCTGGCCGGGTCCAACGCTGTGCTGTCGGGAATCTTCCTGGGATGACGACGGCCATGGGCAAGGATATGGTCAACGTTCTCGGCTGCGAGATCGATCGGCTCGATATGGCGGGCACGCTGGAGCGCTGCCGTGCCGCGATCGAGGAGCCGGGCTACGCCCAGCAGGTGTCGATCAACGCTGCGAAGCTGATTGCGCTGAGACGAAACGCGGAGCTGCGTGACGTCGTGAACCGATGCGAGCTGGTCAATGCCGACGGTCAGGCCGTCGTCTGGGCCTCGCGGCTGCTCGGGGATCCGCTGCCGGAGCGCGTCGCCGGCATCGATCTGATGGAGGAGCTGCTTGCGATGGCTGAGGAGCGGGGCTACCGCGTCTTCATCCTGGGAGCCCGGGCGGAGGTGCTTCAGACCGCGATCGACAAGCTCCATGAGCGCCACCCCGCCCTGGCGATCGCCGGCGCTCACCACGGGTATTTCGAGGAACGTGAGAGTCCCGAGATCGCGGATGAGATACGCGCGAGCCGCGCCGACATCCTGTTCGTGGCGATGAGCTCTCCCCGCAAGGAGCAGTGGCTCGGACAATTCGGCCAGGCGCTTGGAGTCTCGCTCGTGATGGGCGTCGGCGGCTCTATCGACATCGTCGCCGGGATCACCCGACGGGCACCGCTACGGTGGCAGCGACTCGGCATCGAGTGGCTCTACCGGCTTGCTCAGGAGCCGCGGAGGCTGTCCCGTCGCTACCTCGTCACGAACGCACGGTTTGCACTCCTTGTCGCGCAGGCAATGATCGCCCGAACACTCACCTCCTAGAGGACGCGGCCAGCAGCTCGGCCAGGCCAAGCAGCATGTGCCCGCTGCCCCAGCGGATGTAGGGCGTCGAGTCCCTCCACAAGCGGTGTCGCTGAAAGGCAAACTGACCGTCGCTGCGCGACATGTTTGCCAACGTCCATTCAAACACGCGCTCCGCCGCCGGAAGGGCGCGCGGATCCCAGCGGGCGAGCCTGGACAGCACCGATATCGCGGTGCCGCAGGCATGGACGTCGACTGGATATCTCGAGTCGAGGCTCGCTCGGGGCGCGCCGTCGGCGTCGATCAAGCGCGTGACGTACAGGTCCAGACCCCGACGCAGAGCGCTCTCGACGTCCGGCTCACCCGCGTGAGTACGCCACCGATCGAGATCGCGCAGCACGTACGCCGTATGGAAGCCATCGACCCACTCGAGGCCCTTCCCCTCGCCGTAAGGCCAGCCTCCGTCGGCCCGTTGGCGCTGCAGTGAATACGCCATCGCCCTGGCCGCCACTCGGCGAGGCTCGGAGTCCGGCGCGACACAGCGAACGATCATCGATGCCACCAGCAGGCTGGCATTGTGGATAGGAACGCCAGAACCCGCGAAGTAGGCGAAGAAGGTAGCTCCGTTTCGCTCGGTTGCAAGTCGCGCGTTGGCGAACGCAGCCGCGCTCTGCGCCGCCCTCAGAAACCGCTCGCCGTCATCGAGCTCGTTCGCATCGAGCAGGGCGTGGGCAACAAAGGCCGTCACCACAGCGTTCGGCGTGCCAAGTCGGTAGTAGCCCCAACGGGTCTGGACGTCGAAGTCATAGCCCCAGCCGAGCCCGTCCTCGGAGCCCACACTGCGCTCGACGAGCTCGTCAGCGAGATCCAGCGCCACGGTCCGGGCCCCGGGCTCGCCCTGAGACGCCATGATCGCGTAGGCCGAGACGCACAGGGCCAAGCCCTTGGTATGACGAAGTGGCTTCACCCCGACGAGCCTTCGCACGTTGACGGGTGAGCGCTTTACGGACTGGATCGCGATGCGACGAAGGAGGGGTGTCGGCGTCATCCTTCGTAGCCACGGCGCGCTCAGCGCGTCGTAGGGATCCCAGCCCGCAAAGCCGGCGTCCTGGATCGCACTCGAGATCCCGAGGTAGCGCTCGCGAACAGGCCGCTCGATGTCGGCAGCCGAACCGATCCCAAGCTCCTAGGTCCGGGGGCGCTGTAGATCGGCGAGGAACAGTGTGGCCAGGCGCGGACGGCGCCGTCGCAGGATCCGTCGGGAGAAGCGTTGCAACGGCAGCGCAAAGTAGGTGATCTCGCGCACATACAACCCAGCCGCCCGCGCCAGTTCTCCGACTATCACGGGATCGTACTGGTGACGCTGATAGCGGGAGTCCGAACGGGTGAACAGGGGAGTTCGCCTGAGCCGCCGCTGCACGCCCCAATACAGCGATCGCCGATTGGGGAACGAGACGAGCAGGTGCCCGCCGGACCGAAGCAGGCGCGCGCATTGGCGCAGCACCTCACCGTCCTGATCGACGTACTCGATCACGCTGGACATCAGGATCACGTCAACCCGGCCCGCCAGCTCGTCGATCTCCTCGATCGGCAGCGGCAGCGTCTGGCGGCGAAGCTCCACGGAAGTGACGCCATGTTCCTCCAAGCGCCGTCGGGCATGGTCGAGCATCCTGTCACTGCCGTCGATCGCGATCGTGTGAAAGCCGCGCAGCGCAAGATGTTCTGTCAGCTGACCGGGACCACAGCCGAGATCGACGGCCGTCAGCCCCGCGCCGCCGGCCGGCGCCACACGGTCGATCGCTGCGCGCCACAGCCCAAATCGTTCATCGAACTCGGGACGGCTCTCAGCCAATATCGCATACTCGCCGGCCACGCCTTCAAAGTGAGGAACGGCGCTCGACATCTCAACCGTCACGATCGACTGCCACCTCGAGACATGTGAGTCTGTGAAGCGGCCGTAGATATCATTTCGGCAACCGCGCGATTGTAGCAATCGGGTCTGAACCGTTCCATATACCGTTCCTGCCCTGCTCTTCCGAGCGCACGCCGCTTGGCGGCCGACCCGTAAAGCTCGCGCAAGAGGCGCGCAAGCTCGCCGTCATCCCCTGGCGTGTAGCACAGCGCGGTCACCCCATCGGTCACGTAATCCCTGATCGCCCCGATATTCGCCACCACAACCGGCTTACCGAGCTGCATCGCGGCTAGAAGCACCATCTGTCCCGACGATCCCACGTCGCTCTTGAGAGGCAGCGCCACCACCCGACTTTCGGCCATCAGGCGGTGGAACGCCGTGGGCTCGGAGTCAAATACGACCTCCACGTTTGGCGGCCGGGCCTCGTTGATGGCGCTGCTCGTCGACACCGCCACCACAAAGTCGATGTTCGGTAGAGCCCTGGCGGATCTGAACAGTGCGTCGTAATCACGATTTGTCCAGCCTCCGGCAAAGATGAGATCTCGCTGCGCTCCGTCGTAGCCGCCCAGGTCAAGTGGCCCCTGGCAATATGGCTGATATCGCACATTCGCGGCGGGAAGGAACGAACGAAAATACTCGACGTCGGTCGTGGATTGCGCGACCACATGGACATCGTCTGTGAGGAGCACCCGCAGCACGAGTCGCACCCATCGCTTGACGCCGAGCTCATGCAGATAGAAGTTGAGTAGGAACACGGGACGGCGCACGCCCACGACGCGGAGTAGCCGCGCGAACAGCAGGGTGGAGTAGTGACCCGCCTCGCAGACGAGGAGCCAGCCTTGGTTGTAAAGCCGCAGGCTGATGCAGAGTCGAAGCAGATAGCCTGCTTCGTCGGCGATCAGACCCTTCTTCGATACCACCAGCGACGGGGCCTCTCTGCCCGGGGCACGCCTGCGAACCGCTTGCACGACGACGGTAAAGCGCTCTGCGAGAGCCTCGAGGAGCCCGGAATCGAGAAACTGCCGTCTGTAGACGGTGAACAGGACACTCGGCTTTATCGGTGTCAAGGCTTGCGGATGCATCAGGCCAGGCGTGCGTAGATCTCGCGCCACGCCGCCGCGACGACATCAGAGCCCATGTGCGTGGTGACGTGCCGGGCTCCATTGCGACGAAGCCGTTCCCGCAGGTCGGGGTCGCGAGCGAGGCGCCCGATGGCTTCCGAGAGGGACGCGGCATCCCCAACTGTCACCAGGAGCCCGGTCTCGTCGGGAATTACGACATCCTCGACAGATCCGACAGGCGTCGCGACCGCTGGCAACCCGTGCGCCATCGCCTCGATCAGCGCCAGTGGAAGTCCCTCCTCGTGGGAAGGAAGGCAGAACACGTCGCTGCTTGCGTAGAGCAGGGCGAGCTCCTCCGGCGTTCGCCGGCCGAGGAACTGCACGCTGTCATCCAGACCGAGGGTGTCCACGTCGGCGCGGAGACTCGCTTCGTCTCCCGCGTACTCCTCTCGCCCCACGATGTCCAGACGACAGTCAAGCCCCTGGCCCCGGACAAGCGCCACCGCCTGCAGGAGCTCCGGGCAACCCTTGCGCGTTCCAAAGGTCCCAGCGAACAGCAGGCGAAAGGGCTCGGAGCCGTTCCGTTGGGCGCGAGCCGGGAGCGCCGGCGGCTGAAACGGAACCGCGTTCGGCACGACGCTGCTGGCCACGCCGAGCTCGTTGAGCACCGCCTGGGCGGCTGTGCCCACGACAACGACCTCTGCACTCAGCCGGCCGACAACGGCCAGCGCAAACCGCCACCATCGAGCAGTCGGCTTGACGACCTGCAGGTGCGCGATCGTTCGCCTGCGTAGAGCGGAGAGCAGTCCGAGGTAGAGCACATCGCGCGACAGGCCCGTCAGGGTGGGGGCGATCATGAAGTGGACCACCGACGGGGAGCGTCGGGCCCACGGCACAAAGCGCAGGAGCAGTCTGAGCTGGTCAGCGAACGCGCGAGCCCTGACCCGACCGCCCGCCTCGTTGGTCGCACGCTCTAGGTCAAACGCGACATAGCGGCAGCCCATGTCCTCTTCGTGTTCCATGAGCCAGCGAGCGATCGTCGCCACGCCCCCCAGTTGCGGGGGAAGAGGGGAAACGAGCCCAGCGGGAATTGGCCTGGGTTCTGTCATCGGACACGCCTTGAAGAGGTCCCGTTCATCAGCGCAACCGCATCCGTCCAGTAGCCGCAGTCGTCGCTCTGTGCCAGCACCCCAGAGCCCGCACGGATGCTCTTCAGCTCCTGCGCGACCTCTTGGAGCTGCAGGCTCTTGCGACGCAGGCGCCGCGACGGGACGATGCGAGACGCGACATCGACGGTGTGCATGATCAGCGCATGCCCACTCCGCAGGAGCCTCCATGCGCGAACCGCCACGTCGGGCCCGCGGACGGTGCAGGTGTACTGCAGCCAGCCCATGATCGCGAAGGCAATGATGTCTGGGCGCCGATCGCCGAGATCGCTCGAACCTCCACCGACGTGGTCGGCGACAACCGCCGGCGTGACGCGAACGGACAGCCCCGCCTTGCGGTATCTGGACGAAAGCTCGCGGTCCTCGTAGTACATGAAATAGCTGCGATCGAACCCTCCGACAGCAACGAACTCGGAGCGGCGGACGAGCAACGCGGCACCAGATGCCCAAACCGCCTGACCACTTCGCGGAGCGGGTGAGTGCTGCGGAAGCTCGCGAGGTCGCAGCGTCCCAAGTGTGAGCGACAGCGCCTCCCGCCTCCAGGAACGCTCGCCGAACGCGAATCTGCTGGCACTCGAGGACGGCACGATCAATCCCAGGTCGACCGCTCCCACGAGCCTCCTCAGCGCGTCAATGTCAACTGAGAGTAGATCGACGTCGGGGTTGAGAAAGAGGATGTGATCGCGCTCGGTGCGGTCGGCTCCGAGGTTGCAGGCGCGGCCGAAGCCGATGTTCTCGTGGAGCTCGACAATCCTTGCTCCGTGATCCTCGGCCGTGCTCCGAGTGGCGTCGATCGATGCGTTATCGATCACGACCTTCTCCGCCCCGGGCAGCGATCGGCCGACCGCGTCGAGGCACATTCCGATGCAGGCGGCTGAGTTGAAGGTCACGATGACCACCGAGATCATCGACGCGTCAGCATCAGCCGAGACGTGCATCTAGCGGGGCGTGTCCAGCGAGTTTGCTTCGCCCTTGGCAAACAGGTCGAGGTAGGCTCGCGCGCAGTCCTCTATATGGAACTGCTCGATCGCGCGCGCACGCGCCGCGGCCCCGTGCGCCTGGCGCAACTCGGGCCGCTCGGCGTACTGCAGTACCGCTTGTGCCAGCCCGTCCACGTCCCCCGGTTCGACAAGCGTTCCGGTGACACCGTCAACCATCAGCTCAGGAATGGCGCCGTTGCGACTCGCGACGACCGCTTTCCCGCTCGCCATCGCCTCGAGCGTAGCCATCGAAAATGACTCGCTGAAGGTGTCCGAGGGGATTGCGGCGACATCGCACGAGCGCCAGAACTCGGCCAGGTCGGCCACGACCCCCCGGAATTCGACATCCGCTCCCTGCCTCTGTGCGAGTGACTGGAGGTAGGGGCGTGCGGCTCCGTCGCCGGCGATCACCAGTTTGATCGCCGTCTCCTGGCCTGCCCGCGCGATCGCGCGGATGAGCATATCGGCGCCCTTCCCCGGAATCAGGCGGCCGGCAAATCCCACAACCAACCCCGAACCGTGACCGTTCGCGGATCCAGCGACCGGCCGGTAGGCCTCAGGATCGATGCCGTTGTAGATGCGCTCAGTCCTGCGCGCATGCAAGTGACGACGCATCTCCTCGAGCATCGAATCCGATACGGCGACCTCCACGTCGTCGGCCCACGCCCCGCTCACGCGCCCGATGTGCCAGAGCACCTGCCGAGACCTGGAGCGATTCCCCAATCCCAAGAGGACACCGTGTTCGACTGCCACGATCCGACCGCGATAACCGCCCCCGCGCAGAGCCGCTCCGATGAAGCCGCACTCGAGCAGAAGCGCTCCATCGGCGCCCACGCCCGCAACCTCATTTGCGAAGCGGCGAGGGTGTCGGATCACGTCACGTCCACGCCCGAGGCCTACGCTCCGATAGGGAATACCGCCCGCGGCAAGCCGCTGCGCCAGCGGACCCGGCTGCTCCACGAAAACAATCGTGGCATTCGCGCCGAGCCGCCGCAGGTGCTCAGTCAGCGCAATAGCAAGCGTCTCGGCTCCGCCGACGTAGCCGCTCCAGAGCACCACCGCCAGTGCCAGCCCAGAGCCACGCGCGGCGGTCTCCCCCGGCGCCCCGGTCGTTCCTCGCTCGCTCGTCACGACGTGCGCCCGTCGTCCTCGATTCCCGGCGCCGCGCCGTCACTACGCACCTCCTCGTGCGCGACCACGACAGGCGGCTCGGCGCCGCATAGTACGAGGGCCAGCGCGGTCGAGAGAATTCCGCTCGTGCTGAACAGGGTGACGAGTGTCGGTGATCCCGCCGCGAGCACGACCAGCCAGGCAAAAAGGCCGATGACGATCCACGGCGGCCTATGCTCGCGTGTCCGCGCGACATACCTGGCCATGGCAATAAGCAGCCCGGACATCAGCACCAGCCCAATCACGCCCATCGTCATGACGGCGTTCATCAGACCGAGGTCCCCGTTGCGAATGGTCCCTCCCGGTAGTTCTGTGAAGTATCTGTCCTTTGGATGGAGGAATCCAAGACCAATGGGCCACTCAGGCCCGAGAACGCTGAACATCTGATGGTAGAGATTGACCCGGTAGCCAAACGTCCCCGTCTTTCCCTCGATCTCGCCCACCCCCGTGGAAATGCGCTGGCTGACGACGCTGGCAGGAAGACTTGTCGAGCCGAAGCCGGCACTCGCAAAGAAGAAAATCCCGCCCGCCGCGAGCACAAGGGCGACCCGCTGCAGTAGCGCCTGTCGCACCTCGGCACCACGAGTTAGCGCAATGACGATCGCGATCACCGCACCGAGGCCCACACCCACGTATGCCGCCCGAGTGAGCTGAAGAAGGAAGGCCAACAGCGTAATAGCTGCGAGCGCTGTTACCCATGGCGTGGCGCGGCTTCTCCGGGCGGTCGCTGAAGCGGCGACACTGAATGTCGCCACCGCGACGACAAGATCGTTCATCGGCGTGTAGAGACGCTGAACGCTGCCAAAGGCGATGATTTGCTGGGGGTGCGTAAAGCTCGAGGCGTCTACGAGTCCCAGTGCGCTCGCAACGTACGCGAGCGCATAGATCCCCGAGCCGATGAGAACCACGACGACACATTCACGCCACGCCGAGGGGCGACTCAACACGACCCAAGCGGCCGGAATTATGACGACGAACGAGAGAAAGTCTCGGCCAAAGAAGAAGGCGTCGATCGCTGGGATGCCGGCGCTGATCGAGCGCGCGAACGTGATCAGCCACCAGCCCCCGAACAGGGCACACGCGATCACCACTCCGCGGGGAAGTGGCCGTCGGTTGCCCGGCGAGATCACCCAATGGACGATCGCTATGAGGACGAGTCCCACCACCGCAAGATCTGTCGGTTTGAATTCACCGACCCCGCTCTGGATGTCGATCAGGGGTATGCCGTTCAGGGCAGCTAGCCACAGGCCACCGACGGCGACTCCGGGGTGCGCCACGATCAGCCAGGCCCCGAGGACCAATCCGAGCAGCAACGCGCTCACGATCAGTCCCTCGTGCACCACCAGCGCCCCCAGCAGGAGCGATGCGCCACCCACCGCCACAGCGGATTTCGCCGACGGCCACAGCATCGTCGGGCGATCGGCGGCGACCCTGCCCTTGACCGGCGTCATGAGACGGGCCCCTGTGGCGTTTTGCGCGCGCTTCGATCCCGCGTCACCCGGGGGAATCGGACCGTAAAACCTCGAAGCGCCGCCTGACTGCGATCAATGCATGGAGCGATCGGAATCCGGTCTGGTGGTTGCATCTGTCAGGTCAGGTAGGACGCCGAGCGTCAGTTGTGCCCCTGACAGCCGCAGTATAAGGAGCGACACGGCGGCGTCTCTGTGCTCGTTCTGGAGCCGGGGCCAGCACCATCGGGGGGTGCCCTCCGACTCGGTAGCAAAGACAACGGCCGTGTGCACGGACGCGGTCCGTGGACGAATGTATGAGCCAGCCTGAGAATCGAGGTTGTCAGCGGCTCGCCGACGGCTCGCGGGCACCGTCCTGAAGGTGCAGTGCGATAGCCGCGAGCACCCGCTCAGCCACAGCGTCCCAGGTGTGCGCCGCCGCGTGCGCGAGCGCTTGCGAGCGATAGCGGCTTGCAACTGCGGGAACCGTCATCTTGACGAGCATGTCGGCGAGCGCAGTCACATCGTTGGGTGGAACCACCTCACCTGCCTCACCGACGCTGTAACGCGTGCCGCCCGTGTCGGTTCCTATACAGGGAGTGCCGGCCGATGCAGCCTCCAAGAACACGATCGGCGAAGGATCGAAGAGGGACGGAAGCACAAACAAGGTCGCTGCCTCAAAGAATTCCCGCAACCGATTCTCCTCGCGAATCTCGCCATGACCCGTCACCCCCGGGGCGTCGATCGGCGGATGCCTTCCCACGATGTCAAGCGACGCGCCCGGTATCTGCGCCTTGGCAAAGGCCTCGAGAAGCAAATCGCCACCCTTCCGGGCCCAGTCAAGTCCCACCCAGAGCACTTTCGGCTGATTCCAATTCTTTGGGAGCGGGCGGCAGACGATGTTTGCGCCGAGCCCCACAGAGGTCACCTTTGACTCGGAGATGCCGTAGTCGCCCACGATCGACTCCTTGACCCACGGCGTCGAGGTGAGGCAATGCCCGGCGCTCCGGTAGATCGCACCCTGCCGTCGTATCCACCGATCCTTTGCGGCGCCCGACGCAAGCGGACTCTGCGCGACCGTCTGATCCTCAAACGTAAGGTCCAGCCCCCGGTAGCAGAACGTGCTGCCCATGCCGAGAACTATGTCCGCTGAGCTGGCGCCGAGCAGCCGCCGCAGACGGACACTTCGAGCGCTCACCATCTGCGGGTTATCCGAGCCGATCACGGACGCACCCCTGATCCTGCTCGCGGCCGCAGAGCCCAGCTTCTCGATCGCCCACGGCAGGTCCGCGGACACTCGACGCACCATCACGCCGCAGCTCCCGAGGCCTTGAGCAAGGCCCCAGGGGATCCCCGACCAGGCCCATCGATCCTCCACGGAGCCGGTGCTGATCAGGGTCATGTTCACGCTCGGCTGAGTATCACGACGGGCGGACGATTCAGATCCATCGAGCGCCAAATCGGCGGACGCCGGCGAGGAGTCGCGGCTAGATGACAGCAGGTCGCGACGTTCTCGACGCAACGGCAGCGCCGACGGCGCTGCGGACCTTGAGCTTGGCTCGCCGTGCAGCGATGCCCGTCGTGCTGACGCCGCGCTCGTCCATCCAGTCACGTACCACGGCGAGCTCAGAGCTACGCCCATTGCGGCGCAGAAAGAACCACGCATCCTTCAGCCAGGCATCCAAAGCGAGGCACGGAGCGTCGCCGAGCATCGGTCGGTGCTCCTCAACGAACACGACCGGATCACGAAAGCGCCGCGGGTCAAGGCTGTCGGAAATGCGACCGCCCCCCGAGGTGTTGTGCCTACCCCAAGGCTCATCGACGAACAACGCGTTGTGGGCGAGATGGAACGTGAGCCAAAAGTGAAAGTCGTAGTTATAGTAGTCCTGACGCTTGGTGATCCACTCCTCTACCACGCCACGCCGGACGATCGAGTGGCAGTCCCAGACCGGCCAGGAATGCGTGGCAAAGTAATCCGGAGTGACACGCAGGGAACCATCCGCGACTATGACGCGGAGCCCATCGTCAAACACCGACATCCCGGCAACCCCGTCGATGTCGCGATGCTCAGACAGGTGAAACAGGGCACGCTCCAACGTCCACGGAAAGAACTCATTGTCACTGTCGAGGTTCATGAGGAAGTCGCCCTCCATCTGTTCATAGGCGACGTAGCGCGCACCGGTGCACCCTCGGTTCGGCTCGCTGCGCACGCACCGGAAGCGGGAATCGAATTCGTCCAGGACCGGCGCTAGGGGAACGGCCGAGGCGTCGTCCACGACGATGCAGAGAAAGTCCTCCATGGTCTGACGCTCGAGGCTTCTGAGCGCACGCCGCAGCACGTCCTCACGATTGTAGGCCGGCATGGCCACGGTCATCAGAGGTGTCACGCGACCGAAGTGTAGCGTCACCTCTCGGCGCCTGGCCTCGAATGTAGGCGCTGCTCGTGCGCATCCGCGCAGCCTTCAAGGGCCTGTCCGGCGCAGTAGAAACAGATGGCTGGGGACGCCCATGACGCGCGTGAGACCGTTGCCGCTCGCAAGCCGGTCGACAAATCCGCCAACGTCAGAGTCGCTCGGGCCTGGGTGCAGCTCCCCGATCACCTGCCCGGCACTCGCCAGGCAGCGCGCCTGCGGCAGCACCGAGAACTCCATGCCCTCGATGTCCACCTTGAGGATATCGATTGGATCGATGCCCTCGCTGGCAACGAGCTCGTCGAGGGTGATCCCGCGCACCTCACCGGTAATGGCCGATGACGCACCGCCGACTCGCGATTCCCATGACTTCGGGGCGCTCGCAAACGCGACTGGGCCTGATTCTGGAGTGATCGCCGCATGGACGCACTTGACGAGCGGGTCGCGCGCGAGGTTCATGCGGAGCTTCTCGAAGGTAAACGGATCAGGCTCGACCGATACGATTCGGGCGTTTGGGTTGAGGGAACGAAACCATAGAGTGGCTACGCCGATGTTGGCGCCCAGATCGATGATCGTCCCGGCGTCCGCCACGTCAAGCGCCGCGTACTCGCCCGCGATGAATATGGACCAGATGACGGCCAACTCAGCCCCGTCGGAGAACCACAGGTCGACGGGAGCATCGCCGAGTCTCAAGCGCAGCCGGATGGGGCGGGTCGAGGACAACAGAATCCGAGACCTGAGCGGCATGGTGAGGCAGATCAGCAAGGTTGCCAGAGATGCCAGCTTCCCGCGTCCCAGCCGGGCGATGTCGCGCGCGATCCTCCACCTGAGAAGCGCGCGTCTCACAACCGGCTTGGGAGCAGCCGCGTCGACCGTCGCGTCTGGGTGGCTCACGCGCGTAACTTATAGCCGACGTCCGGGACAGTGGCGAGGCTGTGTCATCGCAGCTCCTCGCCAATCCGGTGCATCGTGACCGCCGATCATTGCCGACGGTTGCGCTTCAGCATCGTGGGTCCGTAACCCTACCGTGCGGATCCATCTTCGAAAACGACGGCCGACGGCTGCCCCGGAGCCCGCGGCTGCCCTAGACGCGAAGATGGGCAGCGCGGATACGCCTCGAGGCCCAGAGGCGCCGCAACAGGGTGATGGCGCGGCCGGCCTCGCCGGCGTGTTACGCGGCTTTGGCGTATTGGCGGCTGCCAGCCTGGTTGGCCAGTCGATCGGATTTCTCGCGCTCATCTACGTCGCCCACCGCATCGGCGTGCGGGGAGTTGGCCAATACAACTTCGTGTTCGCGATCGTCAGCGTCTTCGGGCTGTTCGGCAACCTGGGCCTTGACACACTCGCCGTACGAGCGATCGCGTCCGGACGCGACACAAGGGCGATCACCAGCGAGGTCTTGATCCTCAAGCTCACCTTCGCCGTGGTGGCCTTCACGGCGCTGGTCGCGAACCGATCGCTTCTCACCAACGACCCGGTCGAGCGCAGCCTGGTGCCGATTCTCGGCCTCAACCTTCTCGTCTGGGCGGTCACGCTCGACTGGCGAGTGGTGGCGATGCGCCGGTTTGGAGCACTCGGCTCCTGGAGGGTCATCGGCCAGCTCGTCTACGGCGCCCTTGTACCGGTGTTCGTCGTGGCAGGAGCCGCGGGCGTGCGCGCCTACGCCTGGCTGAACGTGGCCGGGCTGACGGTCACGATGCTCGGACTCGCCTGGGTGGTTGTGCGCCAACGCCCGCGCATGCCGGCGGCGCCAAGCCTCACAAGCATGCGGGCGCGACTGATCGCCGGCCTGCCTTTTATGTACGGGCTGGCCATGGTGCAGCTGTATGTGAATGTCGACATAGTCATGCTCGGCTCGCTTCGCTCGGCGCTCGCGGTGGGCGTCTACGCCGTTGCGAATCGGCTGCCGAGCGCCGTGGTTGTACTTGCCAATGTGTGGCTCAATGCGTTCTTCCCGCACGCAGCGACCGAGGTCGTTGCCAATCCGCGGTCGCTGCTGGAACAGGTGGGCCGGCTAGTGACCGCCATGGCGGTGTTGGGCACAGGGCTCGTGGTCGGCGCGGCACTGTGTGCCGAAGGGTTGATCACATGGCTGTTCGGCAACCAGTTCGCCAGCGCGGGCCCGCCGTGCGTGGTGCTCGCGGCCGCCGCGGCGGTGACGCTTGTGGACGTCACCTTTGGCAACGTCCTGCAGGCCGCTCACGGCGAGGGTACGTTCGCGCGTGCCATCACCTTCGGCGTGCTCGTGAACGTGGCAGCCAACCTCGTTCTGATTCCGGCGGCCGGCGCGCTCGGCGCAGCCATTTCGACCTTGATCGCCGAGCTCGCGCTCGGTGTCGTGCTCGTCATCGCGCTCACACGGCGGGTCGGTGGCGTGACACCGAGTTGGGGACGCATCCTGCGTGGATTTGCGGCGGCGGGTCTGATGGCCGGCTGCATGCTTGCGACGCGACAGTTCGGCGCGGCCATCTCGGCGCTGACGGGGATCGTTACGTTCACCGGCTTTGCGGTAGCCCTCGGTGCGATCGATACGAACCTCGCGGCGGGAGCGCGTTAGGGGCGCCGATCGTCTGAGGCCGTGGTCAGCGTGACGCGAGGGCGCGCTCCAATACGTCTGCCACCCGCTGGGATGCGAGTCCATCCCACAGCGGCGGTGGCTCGGCGACGATCTTTGGGTGAGCCAGGGCGGGGAGGATGTCGCCAATTCGTGCGGGCTCTAGACCGAGCACCGTGTTCGTTCCCTCGTAAACGGTGATCGGCCGCTCGGTGTTGGCTCTCAGCGTGAAGCAGGGCACGTTGAGATAGGTCGTCTCCTCCTGGATCCCGCCGGAATCCGTCAGGACGGCGCCGGCATCCGCCTCGAGCGAGAGGAAGTCGAGGTAGCTGACGGGCTCGGTCAGGTGCAGCCCGGTGGGGAGCTCCGTCGCCGCGAGGAACTTGCGGGTTCGCGGGTGCACCGGGAACAGAACGGGAAGCTCATCGGCCACCTGACCCAACGCGCCAATCGCCTCGGCGAGCAACGGACCGTCGACCAGCGCGGGGCGGTGCAATGTTGCAAGCAGATAGTCCCCGGCTTGCATCCCGAAGCGCCCGGCTACGTTCAGACCGCGAAATCTATCCTCCATTGCGACAAGGCTGTCGATCATCGTGTTGCCGACAAAGTGGATGCGCGCACTCGCGATGCCCTCGGCACTCAGGTTCTCGACGGCTTCGTCGCAGTGCGCAAACAGATACTCGGAAAACTCGTCAGCGACGATCCGATTGATCTCCTCAGCCATCGTGCGATCGTGGCTACGCAGACCCGACTCCACGTGGGCAAGTGCGATTCCGAGCTTCACAGCCACGAGCACCGCGGCGAGCGTGGAGTTGACGTCGCCGGCGACGATGACCAAATCAGGCCGCTCCGCTTCGAGCACCGGCTCGATTCGCTCCATCACCCGCGCAGTCTGGACCGCATGGCTCGCCGATCCGACGCCCAGCATGTGGTCAGGCTCGGCTATCCCGAGCTCCTCCAGGAAGATCTCCGACATCAGCCGGTCGTAGTGCTGCCCGGTGTGGATGATCGTGTGCCCACCGTCTGGAAGGCGGTTGCGCAGCTCCGCAATAACCGGTGCCATCTTCACAAAGTTCGGCCTGGCGCCGAGGATGTAGGCAATGTTCATTGCGCATCGGACGGTAGCGGGCGGGGAGCCAGCCCGCACCCAGGCTGGTGATCCTCGGCCGTGCGGGATCGGCCATCCTGTCCAGGTACGACTTGTGCAGCGCCTATCCTTGGCAGACGTGGCAAGGTTCCCATTCCATCGAGGCCCGCTAACAGGATGAGCGCTCAAGGTAGCGACCACGCCTTGGGGCTCGAGCAGGTTCTGAGCATCTTGCGCCGCCGCGCGCCGTTGATCGCGCTCTGCTTCCTGCTCGTCGCCGGCTCGGCGTTCGCGTTTTCCAAGCAGCAGACCAAGCGTTACACCGCCACCGCCTCGCTGGTCTTCGACAACAACCAGCTGAACCAGCAGGTGGCTGGGCTCACGGCGGTCAACACCAACAGTCAGCAATCTCAGGAGAGCACCAACGTCAGGCTCGTCGAATTGGGAGACACAGCGAACCAGACGGCGAGGTTGCTGGGCGGAGGCTTGACCGGAGCGCAGGTCAAAGAAGACCTCAGCGTGAGCGCGCGGGGAGAATCGACGATCGTGCAGGTCGCAGCCACGGCGACCTCCCCGCTACTGGCCGCGGAAATCGCGAATACCTACACGAGCCAGTTCGTGAACGGACAGCAGAGCGCCAGCCACAAATACTTCAGCTCCGCCCTGGCGCTCGTGAACAAGCAGCTCGCCGTACTCTCGCCACAGCAGCGTGCCGGTCCACAAGGGCTCGCGCTGCAGGACCGCGCGCAATCACTGGAGATCCTCGCAGAACTCCAGCAGGGCAACGCCCAGATCGCAGCGGTGGCCACCATTCCAACCGCTCCCTCTTCGCCGAAGGTCAAGCTCAACACGGTCCTCGGCGGTATTTTTGGCCTGCTGCTTGGCTTGGGGCTTGCGTTCCTGTTGGAGCGCTTGGACCGTCGCATAAAGGACCCGGACGACCTCGAGCGAATTTTCAAGCTACCGCTGCTGGGGATGATCCCCGACAGTCCCGCCTATTCTCGGCGCCCCTCGCAAGGCGCCGGCGAAGGGGCCGGGCCGCTTCCCTCGAGGGAGGTCGAGGTGTTTCGCCTGCTGCGGGCCCGCCTGCGCTATTTCAACGTCGACCGAGACCTGCGCCTTATGCTCGTCACGTCCGCGGACTCCGGCGACGGCAAGACGACGGTGGTGGAGAACCTGGCCGAGGCAGCGGCCTCGACAGGTGGCCGTGTGCTGATCATTGAGGCCGATCTGCGCCGTCCGAGCATCGCTGAGCGCCTCACGCTGCGGCGCGCGCCGGGCCTCGCCGAGGTGCTTGTCAACGCGAGCACGGTCGAGGATGCCATCCAGATTACGCAGGTCGCGTCCGCGAGCGGCGGCTTGGCAGCGACGAACGGCACTCTTAGCGTGCTGACGGCCGGCACGCCTCCGCCGAACCCGGCCGAGCTCGTCGAGAGCCACGCCATGGAGCGCCTGCTCGAATGGGCGGCCGAGAACTACGACCTGGTGCTGCTCGATACTCCGCCTCTGTCGGTCGTACCGGACGCGATTCCGCTCCTCCACCAGGTTCACGGCGTGGTGATCGTCAGCCGGCTGGGAAAGAACACGCGTGAAGGTGCCGCTCGTATGCGCGAGGAACTCGCCAGCCTCGGCGCGCCCCTGCTCGGTGTTGTGGCAAACGGCTTCAAGGCGCGGGATGCGCCGGGGTACGGCTACTACTATGCGCCGGATGCCGGCTACGAGCCCAACGGCAGCGATGTGCACGAGGCCGAGCCTGAGCGGGTGAAGACGCCGAGCTAGGCGGGACCGCCGCTCAGCATTCGCCACCGGACGAGTTCGCCAGGAAGCTGCCGAAGTAGGGTGGCAGTTCGTCGTACCAGGTGCCAACGTCGACGTAGCCGATGTTCTGTTGAGCAAGGGAGCTACAAGCCGAGGCCGGCTGCGGCGTGGTGGCTTCATTGGGCGCGTTGTAGATGAGCGCCGCGAAGTCACGCGCGGGATAGGCCGTCTCCCAGGTGGCCTGCGCCCACGAGGTGTACGGGTCCTCGCCGGGCGTACTGTAGGAGCCCTCGAAGGTCACGACAAGGTTCGCGTTGTTCGCTTCAGTGCTGTTCAACATCCAGTCGGAGCCGGGGTTTGCGCCGAAGTTGAATACGACCTCATCGCTACTGCCCTCATGGGTGTGAACATAGGAGGCGAGCGTCCGGTAGAAGCTCTGGTTGCTCGAGCTCGTCCCGGGGACGTCGTCTGAGACGCCGTCGAAGAAGATCCCCGCGATAGCGCCCGGGTAGTAGGCGTACCAGGCATTGATCTCGCTCTCGATGCCGGCGATGCTGGCCTGACCGCCCTCGCCGTAGTCCGTCCATACATAGCCGATGACCGACGCGCGACCGTAGGAGTAGCAGTTGTCGATCACGTTCGCCCAAGCGGGCAGGCTGGCGCCCCCCGGCCCGGCGCCTTCGGCGACGTCGGCGATCAGCAGCGATCCGTTGCTGCTCTGCGAGCATGCCTCGGTCCAGTCGGCGGGATTACCGTTGTCATAGAGTGGGATCAACGCCCGCTGCGAGGCGCGGGAGCCGGCGGGCGCACCTGTGTCCCCCAGAAAAACGCCGGACAGCACGGCGTTTGAGCCGGCCGTGCGGGTGACGGTGATCGAGACCGTGCCTCCGGCCGCGACGCTGATCGGGAAGGAGACCCAGGCCCCGTTGGTGAAGTCGCTTCCGAGCACTGCGCTCTGGCCGTTGACCGTGATGATCTCGCGCCGCCCCTGGGAGTCCCAGTCCACCGCGTAGAGGTGCAGGTTGCCGCTGTAGGCTTCGTTGAAGCTCAGTTTCAGCTTGATTTCGTTGGGGTCGTAGTAGGTGGCGGCGGTCCGGGTGCTTTGATTGGGACCCTGAAGCGCCCGCACATCGGTCGTGGACCCGACCCACTGATAGCGGCTTGCCTG
Organism: uncultured Solirubrobacteraceae bacterium; assembly: GCA_963761355.1. Classification (GTDB taxonomy): domain Bacteria; phylum Actinomycetota; class Thermoleophilia; order Solirubrobacterales; family Solirubrobacteraceae; genus Palsa-744. Next base: position 768,077 of record CAVXHC010000014.1, on the reverse strand, counting down.
TTCGACGGTCAGGATCGCGCCGGATAGGTAAGTGACGTCGCCCGCGGTTCCGTTCCAGCCGGCCAGGTCATAGCCGGCCGAGCCCACGGCTCCTACCCACGTTCCCTGGGGCGCGCTTTCCACCTTGGGGCCAGGCGGTGCGCCGGCATCCCCGAGAAAGACCCCCGACAGCACAGCGTTTGAGCCGGCTGTGCGGGTGACCGTGATCGAGACCGTGCCTCCGGCGGCGACGCTGATCGGGAAGGAGACCCAAGCGCCCTGGCTGAAGTCGCTTCCGAGCGCCACGCTCTGGCCGTTGACCGCAATGATCTCCCGCCGCCCTTGGGAGTCCCAGTCAACCGCATAGAGGTGCAGCTCGCCGCTGTAGGCCGCTGAGAAGCTCAGCTTTAGCTGGATCTGGTTGGGGTCGTAGTAGGTGCCGGCGTTGCGCGTGTGTTCAGCGGGGTCGCTCAGGGCACGCGGGTCGGTGGTGTTGGCGGCCCACTCATAGCGGCTGCCCTGGTTGAGCGTGAGGGTCGCGTTGAGCAGGTAGGAGAGGTCCCCGTTCGCTCCGTTCCACCCGGTCAACGCATAGCCGGCCGAGCCCACGGCGTTGACCCATGTTCCCTGCGGAGCACTTTCGACTTTGGGGGCAGGCGGTGCACCGGCATCCCCGAGGAAGATCCCTGACAGCACGGCGTTTGAGCCGGCTGTGCGGGTGACCGTGATCGAGACCGTGCCTCCGGCGGCGACGCTGATCGGGAAGGAGACCCAGGCGCCGTTGGTGAAGTCGCTTGAGAGCACGGCGCTCTGGCCGTTGACCGAGATGATCTCCCGCCGCCCTTGCGCGTCCCAGTCAACCGCATAGAGGTGCAGGTCGCCGCTGTACGCCGCTGAGAAGCTCAGCTTTAGCTGGATCTGGTTGGAGTCGTAGTAGGTCCCAGCGTTGCTCGTGTGTTCGCCGGGATCGCTCAGCGCTCGGGGGTCGGTGGTGTTCTGAGCCCACTGATAGCGGCTGGCCTGCTGGACGGGGGTCGGGGACGAAAGGAAATACCACTCCACGTTGGGCAGATAGGAGAGGTCACCCGCGGTTCCGTTCCACCCGGCCAGGTCATAGCCGGCCGAGCCGACGGCGTTTACCCATTTGCCCTGCGGAGCGCTTTCCACTTTGGGGGCGGGTGGAGCACCTGCGTCCCCGAGAAAGATGCCTGAGAGCACCGCGTTGGACCCTGCCGTGCGGGTGACCGTGATCGAGACCGTACCCCCGGCGGCGACGCTGATTGGAAAGGAGACCCAGGCCCCGTCGGTGAAGTCGCTCGAGAGCGCGGCGCTCTGCCCGTTGACCGTGATCACCTCGCGGCGCCCCTGGGAATCCCAGTCCACCGCGTAGAGGTAGAGGTTGCCGCTGTAGGCGGCAGGAAAGCTCAGCTGCAGCTTGATTTCATTGGTGTCGTAGTAGGTCCCGGCGTTGCGCGTGTGTTCGCCGGGATCGCTCAGCGCTCGGGGGTCTGTGGTGTTCTGAGCCCACTGATAGCGGCTGGCCTGCTGGACGGTCAGGGTCGCGTTGGGCAGATAGGAGAGGTCACCCGCGGTTCCGTTCCACCCGGCCAGGTCATAGCCGGATGAGCCGACAACGTTCACCCATGCTCGCTGCGGCGCGCTTGACGTAGTGGTAGGAGCGTCCCCAAGGAAGATCCCTGACAGCAGGGCGCCGGTGGGCCAGCCATTCCCGTTGACCGTGATCGTCAGGCTTCCGCCGGCCGGCTCGCTGACCGGGAAGATCACCCATTGGCCTTCGCTGAAGCCGTGGCTACCCATGTCGGGGTTGTTCGACAAGGAGGCTTTGCTGTTGCCAACGGTGATAGTCTCGTTTTCTTTTGACCCTCCCGCTGCCCAGTCCACGGCGTACAGGCGCAGGTCCCCGGTGTAGGCTTCGTGAAAGGTCAACTTGACCTGCAGTTCGGTGGGGTCGTAGTAACCCGCGACCGTGCGCGTCAATCCGTTGGGGCTCACGAGCGCGCGCACATCGTCCGTGTTGGCGGCCCATACGACGCGGCTTCCTTTTAGGAGGCTCACCGACGCGTCGGGGAGATTGCTCACGTCGCTTTCTCCGCCCCAGCCGGCCAGGTCATATCCTTCGCTTCCGAAAGCGCCCACCCAGTTCGTGCCGCTGGACCCTGCCGACGGCACAAAGACCGCCAGGGCGCCAGCGAGGCTGTAGGTCACGATCACGCCACTCGAGCTGATGGCGATGCTCGTCACGGGGTCCGGATTTTCAAGCGTCTGGACCGGGCTCAGCGCACCGGACGGGCCGATGGAGTTCAGATACACCTGCGAGTTGTCCATTCCAGTCGTGGCGACGGTGCTGCCGCCCGGACTGAACGCGAACGCGGTCGAAGGGGCAACCGTGATCGTGCCGCTGCTGATCGACGTGAGCGCACCCGACGATGCCACCGAGTAAGTCGCCACGCCCACGCCCACGCCGCCCGTCCCCCAGATGGCCACGCTGAGGACATTCCCGCCAGCACTGAACACCGCGTTTTCGCCCCGGGCGCCGGTGGTGGCAAACGGAGACCCAGGCACCTGCGCGAGCGCGCCGGTCGAGCTGACCGAGAACATGCTCACCCCAGCGGTGTCCGGAACGGCGAGCAGGCCACCCGACGGACTGAACGCTGCCTGGCCCACCCCTTTCACGCCGTACGGCGAGGCGCCAGCCGGCGTCAGAGCGCCCGAGGCGCTCACCGAGAACATGTACAGAGATTCGCCCGCGCTTACCGCGAGCAGTTCGCCGCTTGGACTGAACGTGGCCGACGTCGGTTGAGCGCCGAGCGTGAACGGCGAACCGGGCACCACCGACAGGGCACCCGAGGAGCCGACCGAGAACATCGAGATGGTGTCGTTGCCTTCATTTGGGGCAGCAAGCAACGTTCCGCTCGGACTGAACGACACCGAACGAGCGGAGGGATCTGGCGGGGCACCTCCAGCCGGCGTCAGGGTTCCTGAGGCGCTGACCGAGAATATGGCGGTCCCCCGGGCGAGCAGAGCGCCGTTGGGGCTGAAAGCGAGACCCGATCCGCCATTGCTCGGCGATGTGAGCGGGGAGCCCGGGGCGGGGGTGTACGCCGGTTGACTCGCGGCGGCGGCACTGGGCGCCAGCAGGCCGAGTGCCACGATTGCGATGCAAAGACGCCAGCGCCGGCTAGGCAGCACGGTCATCGGAGCGTCCGCGCCACGCAGACCCGCTGCTTGCCGGCGGAGCTCGCCAGCCGTATCGGCGCTTCGCAGCACAGCCTCAGCCCAGAAAGACGCCCGACAGCACGGCGTTTGAGCCGGCCGTGCGGGTGACGGTGATCGAGACCGTGCCTCCGGCCGCGACGCTGATCGGGAAGGAGACCCAGGCCCCGTTGGTGAAGTCGCTTCCGAGCACTGCGCTCTGGCCGTTGACCGTGATGATCTCGCGCCGCCCCTGGGAGTCCCAGTCCACCGCGTAGAGGTGCAGGTTGCCGCTGTAGGCTTCGTTGAAGCTCAGTTTCAGCTTGATTTCATTGGTGTCGTAGTAGGTGGCGGCCTCCCGTGTGCTCGTGTTCGGGCTCTCGAGCGCCCGAACGTCGGTGGTAGATGACGTCCACACGTAGCGGCTGGCCTGTTCGACGGTCAGGGATGCACCCGGAAGCGAGATGAGGTCCGCGGTTCCGTTCCACCCGGCCAGGTCGTAGCCGGCCGAGCCCACAGCGTTGACCCATGTTCCCTGCGGAGCGCTGCTGACCGTCGGCGCCGGCGGAGGACCTGAGTCGCCGAGGAAGATCCCCGACAGCACGGCGTTTGAGCCGGCCGTACGCGTGACGGTGATCGAGACCGTGCCTTTGGCCGCGACCGAGATCGGGAGCGAGACCCAAGCGCCCTGGCTGAAGTCGCTTCCGAGCGTCACGCTCTGCCCGTTGACGGTGATCGTCTCCCGCCGGTTCTGGGAGTCCCAGTCGACCGCGTAGAGGTGGAGGTTGCCGCTGTAGGCGGCGGCGAAGCTCAGCGTGAGCTTGATTTCGTTGGGGTCGTAATAGGTGCCGGCGTTGCGCGTGTGTTCAGCGGGGTCGCTCAGGGCACGCGGGTCGGTGGTGTTGGCGGCCCACTCATAGCGGCTGCCCTGGTTGAGCGTGAGGGTCGCGTTGGGCAGGTAGGAGAGGTCCCCGTTCGCTCCGTTCCACCCGGTCAACGCATAGCCGGCCGAGCCCACGGCGTTGACCCATGTTCCCTGCGGAGCGCTTTCGACTTTGGGGGCAGGCGGTGCACCGGCATCCCCGAGGAAGATCCCTGACAGCACGGCGCTACCGCCGGACAGGCGGGTGACGGTGATCGAGACCGTGCCTTTGGCCGCGACCGAGATCGGGAGCGAGACCCAAGCGCCCTGGCTGAAGTCGCTTCCGAGCGTCACGCTCTGCCCGTTGACGGTGATCGTCTCCCGCCGGTTCTGGGAGTCCCAGTCGACCGCGTAGAGGTGGAGGTTGCCGCTGTAGGCTTCGTTGAAGCTCAACTGCATCTGGATCTGGTTGGGGTCGTAGTAGGTGGCGGCGCTGCGCGTCAGCCCGTCGGGGCTCTGCAACGCGCGAGTATCGGTGGTGTTCTGAGCCCACTGCCAGCGGCTCCCCTGCTGAACGCTCAATGAGGCGTCCGGCATATAGGCGAGGTCGCCCGCCGCGCCGTTCCAGCCCGCGAGGTCATAGCCGGCCGAGCCGACGGCTTTCACCCAGGTGCCTTTGGGCGCGCTTTCGACTGTCGGAGCCGGCGGCGCGCCGGCTTCGCCGAGGAAGATGCCTGACAGCACGGCGTTGGTGGTGGTAGGAGATGAGTTGTTCTGCACGCTGATCGTGACGGTCCCGCCCGCGGCGACGCTGATCGGGAAGGAGACCCATGCGCCTTGGCTGAAGTCGCTCGAGAGCGCCACGCTCCGCCCGTTGACGGTGATCGTCTCCCGTCTGCCCGCTTTATCCCAGTCGACCGCGTAGAGATGCAGGTTGCCCGTGTAGGCGGCGGTGAAGTTCATTTGCAGCTTGAGTTCGTTGGCGTCGTCGTAGGTGGCTGCGTTGCGCGTGTCTTGACCGGGGTCGGTCAGGGCACGTGTGTCCGTGGTATTCGCGGCCCACTCGTAACGGCTTCCATGAAGGAGGCTGATCGACGCACCGGGCATATCGCTGACATCGCCGGCGCCATCCCAGTCGGCAAGGTCGTACCCGGTCGAGCCGAAAGCGCCCACCCAGTTGCCTTGGGGTGCGGTTGTGACCGCCGGGGGTGCGTCGCCGAGGAAGATGCCTGAGAGCTCCGCAGCGCTGATCGTCAGGCTTCCGCCGGCCGGCTCGCTGACCGGGAAGAGCGCCCATCCACCCTCGCTGAAACTTCCATTGCCCTGGTCGGGGTTATTTTCGAGCGCGACCGACTTGCCAGCGACGGTGATCGTCTCGTGTGGTTTCCCTTCCGCGGTCTGCTCCCCTTCCCAGAGCACGGAGTAAACGCGCAGGTTTCCGGTATAGGCGGTATTGAACGTCAGCTTGACCTGCACTTCCCCGAGGCCGGTCTGTGCACCTTGCGCTACCGGGTTGCAGTAGCCCGCCGCTGTGCGTGTCAAGCCATTCGGGCTCGTGAGCGCCAGCACATTGCTCGTGTTCGCCGCCCACATACAGCGAGTGCCCTTGAGGAGGCTCACCGACGCCTCGGGGAGGTAGCTCAGGTCGCTTTCGCCATTCCAGCCGAACAGGTCATACCCTTCGCTGCCAAGCGCACCCACCCAGTTCGTGCTGGCCGATGTGGATGAGGGTACGAAGACCGAGATGCCCGAAAGCGCGAGCACTCCACCCGTGCTGAAGGCAGCATTGCCGTTCGGGCCGGTCGAAAACACCCCGCTCGGGAGGACGGTCACCGCGCCGGCCTGACTCACGGAGAGGACAGAGAAGGAAGACGAGTCCATCTGGGGCGCGGCGATGGTGCTGCCGTCGGGGCTGAACACGCTCGACGCGCCGCTCTGCGGGTCTTTTGCGCCGGCGCCGCTGGCGAGCTGTGTCAGCGCACCCGATGAGGCCACCGAGTACGTTGTGATCACTTCGAGGTTCGGGCCGCTGCTGAGGAAGCTCGTGAGGAGGTTCCCGTTGGGACGGAAGCCAATCCCTTTCGGGCCGATGCTTTCCGGGACCTTAAACGGCGACCCCGGCACTTCGGTGAGCGCACCCGAGGAGCTGACCGAGAACATCTTCACTGCGCTCTTCAGTTGCGCCGCGAGCAGGCCACCGGTGGGACTGAACGCAACATGGTCGCTGCTGCTCGCGCGGTAGGGGGAGCCGGCAACCGGCGTCAGCGCTCCGGAGTCGTTCACGGAGAACATGTAGAGGGATTGAGCTTCTTCCTTGCCGGCCGTCACCGCCAGCAGTTCCCCGCTTGGACTGAATACGACCGACGTCGGTTCAGCGCTGAGCGTGAAGGGAGAACCGGACACCGACGTAAGCGCGCCGGAGGAGCCAACCGAGAGCATCGAGATTGTGTCGCTGCTGGTATTTGCGGCAGCCAGCAGCGCTCCGCTCGGACTGAATGCCACTGAAGTGGCGGACGCGTCAGGCGGCGTAGCGCCAAGCGGCGTCAGCGCTCCGGAGGCTGCGACCGAGAACATTTCAGTGCCACGGGCGAGCAATCCCCCGCTGGGGCTGAAGGCCAGGCCCGATCCTCCCGAGGGCGAGGATATGAGTGGAGAACCCGGTGCGCGAGAGTACGCCAATTCACTCGCAGCGGCGGCGCTGGGCGCCAGCAGGCAGAACGCCACGACCGCGACGCACAGGCGCTCTCGAAAGCCCGGCAACGGACTCATCCCAGGAAGATCCCTGAGAGCACGGCGTTACCCCCAGCCAGTGAAGTGACCGTGATAGAGACCGCGTCCCCAGGCGCGACGCTGATCGGGAAGGAGACCCAGGCCCCGTTGGTGAAGTCGCTTGAGAGCACGGCGCTCTCGCCGTTGACGGTGATGATCTCCCGCCGCCCCTGGGAGTCCCAATCTACCGCGTAGAGGTGGAGGTCTCCGCTGTAGGCCCCTGGGAAGCTCAGTCTCAGCTTGATTTCGTGGGGGTCGTAGTAGGTGGCGGCCTCCCGTGTGCTCGTGTCCGGGCTCTCGAGCGCCCGAACGTCGGTGGTAGATGACGCCCACACGTAGCGGCTGGCCTGTTCGACGGTGAGAGTTGCTTTCGGTAGTTCGGTCAGATCACTCGCTCCGTTCCACGCGGCGAGGGCATAGCCCGAGGTGCCGTATTCACCGACCCACGTCCCCTGTGGGGCACTCGTCACGGTGGGGCCAGGTGGAGGACCCGCTTCACCGAGGAAGATGCCTGACAGCACGGCGTTGGAACCGGCCAGTCGAGTGACGGTGATCGGCACCGTGGCGCCCGCTTCCACGTTGATCGGGAAGGAGACCCACGCGCCCTGGCTGAAGTCGCTTGACAGCGCTACGCTCTGGCCATTGACCGTGATGACCTCCCGCCGACCGGCGGAATCCCAGTCGAGCGCGTACAGATGCAAGCTGCCCGTGTACGCCGCTGAGAAGCTCAGCTGCATCTGGATCTGGTTGGGGTCGTAGTAGGTGCCGGCGTTGCGCGTGTGTTCAGCGGGGTCGCTCAGGGCACGCGGGTCGGTGGTGTTGGCGGCCCACTCATAGCGGCTGCCCTGGTTGAGCGTGAGGGTCGCGTTGGGCAGGTAGGAGAGGTCCCCGTTCGCTCCGTTCCACCCGGTCAACGCATAGCCGGCCGAGCCCACGGCGTTGACCCATGTTCCCTGCGGAGCGCTTTCGACTTTGGGGGCAGGCGGTGCACCGGCATCCCCGAGGAAGATCCCTGACAGCACGGCGCTACCGCCGGACAGGCGGGTGACGGTGATCGAGACCGTGCCTTTGGCCGCGACCGAGATCGGGAGCGAGACCCAAGCGCCCTGGCTGAAGTCGCTTCCGAGCGTCACGCTCTGCCCGTTGACGGTGATCGTCTCCCGCCGGTTCTGGGAGTCCCAGTCGACCGCGTAGAGGTGGAGGTTGCCGCTGTAGGCGGCGGCGAAGCTCAGCGTGAGCTTGATTTCGTTGGGGTCGTAATAGGTGCCGGCGTTGCGCGTGTGTTCAGCGGGGTCGCTCAGGGCACGCGGGTCGGTGGTGTTGGCGGCCCACTCATAGCGGCTGCCCTGGTTGAGCGTGAGGGTCGCGTTGGGCAGGTAGGAGAGGTCCCCGTTCGCTCCGTTCCACCCGGTCAACGCATAGCCGGCCGAGCCCACGGCGTTGACCCATGTTCCCTGCGGAGCGCTTTCGACTTTGGGGGCAGGCGGTGCACCGGCATCCCCGAGGAAGATCCCTGACAGCACGGCGCTACCGCCGGACAGGCGGGTGACGGTGATCGAGACCGTGCCTTTGGCCGCGACCGAGATCGGGAGCGAGACCCAAGCGCCCTGGCTGAAGTCGCTTCCGAGCGTCACGCTCTGCCCGTTGACGGTGATCGTCTCCCGCCGGTTCTGGGAGTCCCAGTCGACCGCGTAGAGGTGGAGGTTGCCGCTGTAGGCTTCGTTGAAGCTCAACTGCATCTGGATCTGGTTGGGGTCGTAGTAGGTGGCGGCGCTGCGCGTCAGCCCGTCGGGGCTCTGCAACGCGCGAGTATCGGTGGTGTTCTGAGCCCACTGCCAGCGGCTCCCCTGCTGAACGCTCAATGAGGCGTCCGGCATATAGGCGAGGTCGCCCGCCGCGCCGTTCCAGCCCGCGAGGTCATAGCCGGCCGAGCCGACGGCTTTCACCCAGGTGCCTTTGGGCGCGCTTTCGACTGTCGGAGCCGGCGGCGCGCCGGCTTCGCCGAGGAAGATGCCTGACAGCACGGCGTTGCTCCCGGCGGTGCGGGTGACGGTGATCGGAATGGTCTGGCCGGCGGCCGCGCTGATCTGGAAGCTGACCCACGCGCCCTGGGTGAAGTCCGAAGAGAGCGTCGCGCTCTGTCCGTCCGCGGTGATCGTCTCGCGACGGCCCTGAGAGTCCCAGTCAAGCGCATACAGGTGAAGACTCCCTTTGTATTCCTTGGTGAAACGCAGCTGCACTTCGATCTGGTTCGGGTCGTAGTAGGTCGCAGCCTCACGCCCGGAGCCGGAGGGACTTTCCAGAGCCCGGGTTTCGGTGGCCGGCGCAGACCACACATAGCGACTCCCTTTGGTCAGCGTGGCGGTGGCGCCCGGAAAGTAGCTCACGTCATTGGAACCGCCCCAGCCGCCGAGGTCATAGCCCGCCGCGCCCTTGGCTCCCACCCAGTCTCCCTGCGCTTGGGGCCAACACGGCGTGCGCGCGGCAGTGAGTTCCTTCGTCTTTACCATCGCCATGTATCCAGCCGCGTTCGCCTGTTCGCAGAACTGGCTCGGTTGGAGGTTGTACTCGACCTCGAACACCGCCTTGCCCGCTGTGGTGAAGGGCTCGAGCTTGCCGCATTCTTCGCTCTGGAAGCATTCCTCATCTAGCGCGAAGTCGAAATAGGGCTCGAGTTCGGCAGCCTGCTGGCGATCGTTCTTGAGCGCGATCGAAAGCCCGAGCGAGTGCGCGGTGTTCGCGAGCCACTCGTTGTATGTCAGCTGCTCGGCGGCCGTCAACGGAAATCCCGAATCCACTTCAAAACCTTCGACGTTGTCCGCCTCGACGCCGTCGAAGCCCTTCTGCTTGCACATTTCCAGACGCGCTTTCATGATCGGCTCGATCACCGACAGCTGGCTGATGTCAAGCCAACGCTCATTGCCGTATTCGTTTGACACGACGTTGCCGAGCACGGATGACGGGAACTCTTTGGCGTCGGGCCGCCATTCCTCCCATGTGCCCGCGTCGAGATAGCAGATCACGTGACGCCCCTGGGCATGCAGCGAGGACACGACTTCGGCAGAGGTTTCGAACAGGTCGACGTCGTACATCTGCGCTTCCACCGACTGATCAACGTTGGCGGTGTCCAACTGCCACTGCCAGGTCGTTGACTGAGCGGGGACCCACCAACTCGATTCGGCGTGCGAGACGCTGGGCTTTGCAAGCGCGAGCGGCAGCAGCAGCAGCAGCATGAACAACAGGAGAAGCAGCATCAGCACGCCGAGCCGCACCGCACCGTGCGCGCTCAGCATCCTTGCCGCGGGCCTTCCTCCCATCGTCGTCTCCTCGAAGCTTTGGTGCCGACCTCACCGACAACGTCGATCCGACGCTCGGCTCGATCGGCTAAGCAGACAGTGTGCTCCCGGCCGGCATGTCGCGTCAATGGGTCGGGCACCCTAGGCACGTTCAGAGGATGAACGCCAAGCCCACCGGTGCGGCGCCTGTGGCGCCTGGATGTTGACGGCCGGCGGGGGTCCTACTTCGGCATCGACACCAGCGGCGAGACGCAAGCGGCCGTGCCTGTGAGGTCGATCAGGCGGCGCACATTTCTGGAGGCGGCGACGATCGTCAGCTCGCGGCTCGCCCGCCGCGCGCGGCTCTCGGCGTCCATCAGCAGACTGAGGCCCGAGCCGTCGATGAAGTCGACCTCCCCCAGATCGATCTCGACGGCCCCTCCCGAATCTGCAGCGCGGGTCAGCGCCTCATCGAGCGCGCTCACCGTGGTCATGTCGAGCTGGCCCTGGATGGAGAGCCGCGTGGCCGCCGGTCGGGTTGATGTCGCGATGTGAACCATGATGCGCCGCCTTGCCGAGCCCGAGGCCCTATCGCTGGCTTCACTGAAGCGCGAGGGTCAAAAGCTCACAAAACTCGCCATCTCTGCACAAAGATAGACATTATGCACGATGCGCATCCGCCGGTGCATATTTCGGCGGGTCCGCCGACAGTTCATCCCGACTGGGGCATTAGGGTTCTGTCCGTGAACCAAACTCTCCGCGCCGCGCGCCGCGCATGGTACATGCCGCTGTTGCCGATCTACTTCCTGGCGCGGCGTGGATTGCCGGTCGAGCGTGATGTGGTCCAGGCGTTCGTCGCTTCCGGCGGGAGCACCCGCGAGCATCCCGGAGCGATCGACGTTCTCGAGATGCTCTCGCGGCGCGAATACCGCTCCGTCCGATACACCCGCCTCAGATCTGGAAACGCACGGCTGGCGGCAATTGCCGCTCTTCTACGCCACATCTACCCGGGCCAGATCGCATTGGAGATCAGCAGCGCGCGGATCGGTCCGGGCCTTTCCGTCGTGCACGGCTTCGCGACGATAGTTGTCGCGCGGCGCATCGGCTGTGACTGCATGATCGCCCAGCAGGTGACGATAGGTTTCAAGGACCCCGAGCGTCCCCCTCCGATCATCGGCGACCGCGTAAGCGTCCAGGCGGGTGCCATCGTGCTCGGAGAGATCGAGGTCGGCCATGACGCCGTGATCGGCGCCGGAGCGGTGGTGCTCAGCGATGTGCCCGCGTATGCGGTGATGGTCGGCGTACCGGCTCGGGTGTTGCGCTACAACGATCCGCGGGATCCTGAGTCGGCTTCGCGACAATCTGAGACAGCGTCATGACCCTCATCATCAAAAGGCGAGAGCGACGACCGTGATCGCCCTTCGGCTGTGGACGATGAGCATGTGGTGCCATCGCCACGGACACAGGCACGCAGCCCGCCTGCTCAAGGCGATCATCTTCCTCTGCTTCGGCGCGCTGCTCGAGCCGGAGGTTCGGCTCGAAGGCCACGTCAACTTCGCCCATCGCGGGCTCGGCGTCGTGATTCATGGCTCGACCGTACTCGGAGACTGGGTCCAGATCTGGCAGTACGCGACGATCGCGTCCAACAACAACAAGGACACCGACGTTCACACGGGGGTGCGCATCGGCCGCGGCGCGGTGATCGGCGCACACGCACTCATCCTGTGTCCCACCGGGCGAACCCTGACGATCGGAGAGGAGGCCGTGATCGGCGCCGGCGCAATCGTGGTCGGCGATGTACCAGCGCGGGCCACCGTGCTCCCGGAGCCGAGCCGGATAATCCCGGCAGAGTCAGCTCGATCGGGTGCGGGAAGCGACCGCTAGTTCGAGAGGGGCGGTAGTTCAACCCGCCGCAGCCTCCGCGCCGGCTCGAAACCTATGCTCGCTTGGCGGTCCAGGCTCGATCGATCACGTCGGCCATCTCCCTGCGAAAGCGCTCCCTTCCGAACTGCCGGGCGTTCTCGCGGATGCGCCCAGCGTCCAGGTCGAGGCCCTCGAAACGTTCGACCGCGGCCGCGAGGCAGGCGACGGTCTGCTCGTTGAACAGCACCCCAGTCTGCCCATCGAGCACGGACTCCTCTGCCCCCCCGATGCCATAGGCAATCACCGGCACCCCGGCCGCCTGCGCCTCGACGGGCACGATCCCAAAGTCCTCCTCGCCAGGGAACAAGAGGGCACGCGCGCCGCCGAGCAGGCGGTCTCGCTCGGCCTCTGAGACCTTGCCGAGAAACTTCGTGCCGTCGCCGGCTGAAGCCCTGACCGCGCCGAGCGCGCGGCCGTCGCCGGCCACCTTGAGTGCTCTGCCAAGGCGCGCACACGCGGCGACGGCGAGGTCGATGCGCTTGTAGGGAACGACCCGGCCGAAGGCAAGATAGAAGTCGCTTGGCGCGCGGGCCAGGCCCAGGAAGTGCCCGACGTCGACGGGCGGGTGCACGATCTCAGCCGAGCGCCCATAGCAGCGCTTGATGCGCTCGGCCACGTGGCGGGAGTTCGCGACGAACACATTCGGGCCGGCTGCCCCCGCGAGGTCCTGGCGGCGCAGCCGGGCGAGCAGCCACGGCAACAGCAGCCGAGTCACTGAACCGACGTCCTCGCCGGCAAGAAAGCCCTCGTCCCAGGCATAGCGCATGGGCGTGTGGCAGTAGCAGACGTGCAGCGCGCCCGGCGGCGTGCGCACGTTCTTCGCGCACGCGTGGCTGCTTGAGAGCACGAGGTCGAAGCCGGACAGATCGAACGACCGGAAGGCGTGGTTCATGAGCGGCAGCAACTTTGGGTAGTGGCGCACCGCCCCCGGTATGCGGTTGAGATATGAGCTGTGGACGGTGCGGTCGGTGATCAGCGCCGGCCACGGCGACGGGTCGTATACGGAGGTGAACAGCTCGGCCTGCGGGAACATCTCGAGCAGCTCGAGCACCACCTGCTCGGAGCCGCCGGGGATGGTGAGCCAGTCGTGGACGACGGCGACGCGAGGAAAGCGCTCGCGGAGCTCCTCGAGCAGGGAGGCGGTCATCCGTCGACCGCGAGTGTTCCCCGCGTCTCACCCGCTTCCGCGGGGCCCGTGATCGCGGAATTGCTCTGCGAGCGACTGCGCTCGATCGCCGCGCGGAAGTGCTCCCAGCGGGAGGCGTAGGGTGCGATGCGCTCGGCCAGGCGTTCGAGGTCGGCGTAGCCCGCCTCGGCCTCCCAGCCCCAGTGCAGCACCACGGGCACCCACAGCCCCACCGCGCGCTCGATCATGCGCTCCACGCCGGCGAGGACCTGCGCGGCGCGGCCGTACACGGGCGCGTAGGACGGCAGATACACGGCTTCCCCGCGCCACTGGGGCGAGCACTGAAACCCCATCCGCCCGATCGACTCCGGGCCACCGCAGACGATTGCAAAGCGCCGCGCGAGCGCTTTGAGCTGGCGCGCGTCGAAGCGGTTGTAGGGCGGCACGAACACGTCCGGGCGAATCTCGTGGCGCGCGAGCTCAGCGAGCGCGTCGTCGAGCAGGTCCTCAGTCTCAACCGTGCTGAGCCCGCACAGCTCTGAGTGACGGCGGGGAGAGCTGAAACGCGTGCGGTGGTCCCGCCCGTGCAAACCGAAGGAGACGCTCTCAGAGGCCAGACGGCGGAGCATCGCCACCTCGGCGCCGTCCAGCGGACGAGACCCGGACGCCGTCGGCGTCAGCGGCTCGTGGCTCACGCGTGGAAGGACGGCGAGGAGATAGGGGACACCGGCGCCAACCATTATCCGGTGGAAGCGCTCGAACTCCGATGAGCCGAAGCGATCGGGCTCGTCTGAGGCCTGGTAGTGAGGAAACTCATCGACACGGACCAGAAAGCGCGGCGCCGCCGCGGCGCCCGAGCCGAGCGCCGCGCGACGCGCCGCGACCAGCGGATCCACGACGGCTGAATCGAAATCGAGGCTGCCGAGCTTGTAGCGAACCTGCTGGGCCATGCGAACCGGCCGTGCTGGCACAGCACGGACGCGCGTCGCGGCCTGCACCGTCGGCACCGAGAGCGCCTCGGGCGCAAGCGTGCCGGCGAGGAGCTCGGCGTCGAACAGCAGGCGCGCGCTTCGCAGCTGATCCTGACCGCGTCGGGACCACCCGCCCGCGTCCGGTTTCACGCCGAGTCTCACCGGTTCGAGACTATCCCGTCCTTGCCCGGCTGCGCCTCAACGCCTGGGTCGGCCGGGAATTCGAGTTCACGTGAGCTCCGACCGGCCTCGTTTTGGGCTTGTTATAGAGTGGGCGCATCGTGATGGACGGTAGGTCCTCAGCGTCGGTGTCTGGCGTGGACACCGAGCGTGCCCGTCGCGAGCGCGAAGCGTATGACGAGCACGGCGTCGATGAGGCGATGACGACGTGGCATGGTCGCTTCCCGCACGTGTTCGCCGGCCCCAACACGCGCCGCGCCGAGGAGCGCTTTGACGCCCTCACACGAACAGCCGTCGTCGGCCGGCGCGCGCTCGACATGGGCTGCGGGGAGGGCGCGAGCTCTGTGCGGCTGCTCGAAATGGGGGCCGCATACGTGCTCGGCATCGACATCTCCAAGACGGCGATCGCCCGGGCGCAGGCTCGCAGCGAGCCGGGACGGCTCGAGTTCCGCCTGGCAGACGTCACGAGCGAGCTCGACAGCCAGTTCGAGTGTGTCTTCGGCCGCTCGATTCTCCATCACATCGACTATCGCGCCGTTCTTCCGCGCGTGTATGCCGAGCACCTCGCGCCAGGGGGAACGATGCTATTCATGGAGCCCCAGGGCGAGAACCTGCTCATCCGCCTCTACACCCGGCTCGTCTCGGCCGCGCACACGCCGGATGAGCGGTCGTTCATGGAAGATGATCTTCGCTGGTTGCGCGAGCACTTCCCGGCGATCGAGCTGCATCCTGTCAACTATCTGAGCTTCCCCGCGGCGATGCTCAGCTCCTCCCTGCGGCTCGATCCGGATAACGCACTACTACGCGTCTGCGACCGCGCCGACGAGTGGCTCGCAGGGCGCGCACGACGGCTGCACTCGCACTTTCGCCAGACCATGGTCGTGATCCGCAAGCCGGCAAACTAAACGCCCGCGTCAGCGTCGGCGACCGAGCCGCTCAGCGTCACAGTTGAAGCGCGCGCTCCAGCGCGCGCAGCGTCCGCTCGGGATCGTGGCTTGCGAGCATCGCATCACGTGCGATCGCGCCCTCTCGTCGCCTGCGTTCAGGATCGTCTCGATAGGCGGCGAGCGTCATCCCCAGGGCACGCGGATCGTGCGGGGGAGAGACGATTGTGCCTCCGCCGGGCGGGATCAGGCCCTCCGCGCCCTCAGCGTCGGTCGCGATCACGGGCACCCCGACGAGCTGCGCCATGACGATCACCCGCGGCTCTCCCTCCGTGGGGCTCGGAGCGAAGACGAGCAGATCGCAGGCCGAGAGGAACTCCTCCGCGTGCCCACGCACGTTCGGCACGAAGCGCACACGGTCACCGTAGGGCGCTGCGCGCTCACGCAAGGTCTCCTCCTCCTCGCCTTCGCCGGCGAGGAGGAGCAACACCTCGCCGTCGATATGGGCCATCGCGTCGATCACGACGTCGTTGCGCTTGCGCCGCTGAAAGCGCGACATGCATCCCACCACGAGGGTCCGCTCGCCCGCTCCCCACGAGCGCCGCAGTTGCGCGCCTGCCGGTGCGACGAGCTCGATGTCAGGGATATCGACCAGATTCGGGACTACTTCGATCTTTGCCTGGGAAACGCCGGCGTTGACCACCGATCGCCTGGTCCCCTCCGAGACGGCCACGATCCGTCGCGCGCGTCGTGCCGCGAGCGAGTACAGCAGGCCGGCCGGCCCACGGCGCATCTGCGACGGCACCTGTCCCCACTCGGCCCACACGATCGTGCCCGTCAGTCGCGAAGGCAGCAGCGAGCACAGTAGCTGCTCCTTCTTGAAGTGCACGAGCGTCGTGCCGACTGGACGCTCGGCGTGTAGTGCACGCGCGAGCCGAGCCAGGATGAAGGGCGCCTCGAGCGTGATCCGAAGCGCGCTTCGGCGGGCGAGCTTGGGCCCAAGGTCGATCTCGCGCACTCGAACACGGGTTCCGGTCGCAAGGTCGGGCAGATTGGTCAGCAGCACGACGTCGTGCCCGCGCGCAGCCAGCGCATCCAAGATGTCCACGTTGGCGTACTCGGCGCCGCCGCGCTCGTTCGTCGTCTGGATGGAAACAAGGCGACCGCGACGCAAGCTCGCCTCACCCTAGCATTCGATCAGGGCGCTCGGGCGCGTATTTCGTGCCCGCCCGGCCTGGGATCATTGCCCCGGTGGACGATCACCCGCACCTGCAGGGCCGCGACATCGTGTGCGTCGGGTTCGCCGACTGGGACACCGAGCTGTGGCTGAACCAGCACCATCTGATGTCGCGTCTGGCGCGTGAGAACCGGGTGCTGTTCGTCGAGTCGCTCGGCCTGCGCCGGCCTCAGCTCGCCAGACGCGACATCGCTCGTATCTGGCGGCGACTGCGCAGCGGCCTGAAGGGGCCCCGAGCCGTCGACGGACTGCACGTGCTCTCACCGCTGCTTCTGCCGTTTTACAGTTCCCGTGTCGCGCGCGCGCTGAACGGCCGCCTGCTGCCCGCGCTCGTAGGCCGTGCCGCCCGCAGGCTCGGATTGCGACGGCCGATCCTGTGGGCGTACGTCCCCCAGGCCGAGGTGCTGATCGATGCCCTCGACCCGTCGCTCGTCGTCTACCACTGCGTCGATGACATCGCCGCTCCGGCAGGCATCGACGCTACGAGCGTCCGTGCGGCAGAGCAGCGCTTCGCCACCCGCGCCGACCTCGTGCTGGCGAGCGCGCCGGCGCTCGCCAAGCGGCTCAGGAGGTTCTCGAGCAACGTGGTGGACGCTCCGAACGTGGCCGATACCGAGCTCTTCTCCCGTGCCCTCGAAGCCGGGCCACTGGATCCTGGCATGGCCGCCCTGCCGAGGCCAACGATCGTGTTCACCGGGGCGATCGTGAGCGCCAAGCTGGACGTCCCGTTGCTGGCCGAGCTGGCCTCTCTGCGCAGGTCGTGGTCGTTTGCGCTGGTTGGGCCCGTGGGCCTCGGCGATCCCCGCACCGACGTCTCCGCGCTAGCGGCCGAGCCCAACATCCACCTGCTCGGGCCCCGCTCATACGCTGAGCTACCCGATGTTCTGAGAGCCGCGGACGCAGGGCTGATTCCCTACGCGCTGAACGAGCTCACCGAGAGCGTCTTTCCGATGAAGGTCTACGAGTACCTCGCCGCCGGCCTGCCGGTGGTCGCAACGCCGCTCCCCGCGCTCGCCGACGTCGCCGAGATCGCGACCGCCACCGACGCGCGGGGCGTCGCGGAGCTGCTCGATGACGCGCTCGCCGCTGACAACCCAGAGCGACGCACGGAGCGCTCGCGCGCGGCGGCGTCGCATTCGTGGGAGCGTCGGCTCGAGGAGATCGCGGTGGCGATCGACGCACTGTGAAGGATCTGCTCGTTACCACCCACACGCCAGTGCTCGGCTCGGGCCGCGCCGTGCGCACCTACGGCGTCGCCCGAGCGCTTGCGGCACACGGCGCTCTGACGCTGCTGTATGTCCGCTTCGGCGCAGCCGAGCCCGACGCGGCGTTCCAGACGATCCCAGGCGTTGAGCTCGTCGAGGTCGTGCCGTCGCGCGGCCTGCGGCGCATGCTCGCCTACGCGGCCGCTCGGAGGGCCGGGGCGCCCCACGGATTCGCCCGCGGCGTATCCGTCGAGTTGGCGGATGAGGCCGCGAGGCTCGCGTCCGAGCCCGACCGCGGACGGGTGATAGCCGATGGGCCGGTGGCCGCCGCCGCGTTGGCTCCTCTGGCACGCAGACGCCCGGTGATTTACAACGCCCACAATCTCGAGTCCGGCTTCCGCCACGACCTCGCCGAGCCCGGACTGGGAAGCCCGCACGCGCTGCGGGTCTTCGAGCGGCGACTGCTCGAACGCGCAGCCGAGTCGTGGCTCGTGAGCGAGGCCGATATCGTCGCGGCGCGCGAGCTGAGCCCGGATGCTCGCCTGCGCTACGTGCCCAACGTGGTCGACGTCACGGCGATCGAGCCCGTGTCCTCGGTTGCGCGCGAGCAGCGCGCGATCTTCGTCGCGAGCTTCGCCTACGAGCCCAACCGCAACGGCCTGCGATTCCTGCTGGCGGAGGTGTTCCCGCGGGTCTGGTCGCGGCTGCCCGACGCGCGGCTGGCGCTCGCCGGCGGCGGCCTGCAGACGCCCCCCAGCGCGGATCCGCGCGTGGAGGCTATCGGCTTTGTCGAGGACCTCAGAGCTGCCTACGCGAGCGCGCGCTGCGCCGTCGTCCCGCTGCTGCAGGGTGGAGGCACGCCACTGAAGTTCGTCGAGGCACTCGCCTACGGCCTTCCTGTGATCGCCACGCCACTCGCGGCCAGCGGCCTGGACGTGCACGACGGCGAGGACTGCCTGATCGCCGAGGACGGTGAGGCATTCGCGGCGGCGCTCGTAGGAGTGCTGGCAGAGGGAGCTCCAGAGCTTGGCCGGCGCGGCCGCCAGCTCGCCGCGGAGCGCTACTCGATCGAGTCGCTCAGCGAACTTCTGGCCACTTGAGCCTCCTGCGCTGCGGCGTGCCAGGGCCGGGCGACATGCCTGCGAGGCGGCAATCGATGCCTGGGCGCCTGCGATGCGTGCCCGCGGGGGCCACGGCAGACATGTGTCCAGGGTCCAGCTGAGCGCTCACCGACGGCGCGCCTGCGCCCGAAGGATCCCCTGCAGTCCTAAAACGCTCCATGTCGCAAGGGCGAGGCCGCACGGTCCGGGATATCCGCAGACAGCCGAGCGTCAAAGGAAGGAACACGATGGCACTCACCGCTCGACGTCGCCACACTCGCGGTCGGCCAACGACCAGGCTGCTCGTGATGACATGCCTGATCCTGCCGGCGATCGGCGCCAGCGCCGACGCCGCCCCCGCGCGGCACGCTCACACGCCGGTACATGTCGGCTCGACCGCCCAGGGCCGCTCTTCCCGCGCCCTCGCGGCAGAGGCCCGCACGGTTCCGCGCCCGCTGTATGTGGCCGCCATGCGCAGCGGGCAGGCTGATCGCACGCTCGTATCCGATGCCAAGACACTGAGGCGTTGTCTCACGGAGAACCGCCGCCATCACAGGCGGTGTAACGCCGCGCGCCGCGCCGTCCAACTCGCTGGCACGAGACTGGCCGGCGCGAAGCAGCGCCTCGCAAGGATCGCGCGCAGAACCGGCAAAGCCGGCGGCGGCGCCGGCGCATCGTCGAATTCTCGACGAGCACCACAGCTGGCGGTCACCGGGCAAACGCTGAGCTGGCCGCGGGTAGCCAACATCAACACCTATGTGCTTGCCAGCAAGATCCCGGGCCGGGCCAGCGAGTATTCATTGGTCAGCGGAACCTCCATCACGCCACCGCCTGTGCCGGGCGTCACCGTCGGCTACAGCGTGCGGACGACCACCAACGGGTCGGCCTGGTCCACAGAACCGTCGATCACATACGCTGCCATCCCGGGAACGACCGACACGCAGGCCGCCCCCAGGCTGAGCGTCTCCGCACACACGCTGACGTGGAGCGCCGTCGGGAACGTCACCACCTACGTGCTCGTGCGCAGGGTGCCGGGTCAGGCCGATCAGTACTCCGTTGTCGGCGGCACCTCGATCACCCCGGCGTCCGTTCCGGGCGCGACCGTCGGCTACAGCGTTCGCACCGCCGTCGACGGCAGCGCGTGGGCGCCTGAAGTCACGATCTCATATCCAGCAAACGCAGGGCATGGCTCGGTCCAACGCCCGCCGGTGGGCTCACCAAGCAGCGGGCCGTTTGAGATGGGCGTCGTCTCGGGCTCGGACGCGCTGTACGACCTGCCCTACATCGAGCAGCTCGGAGCCCGTACCGCGAGGGTGGAGGTCGAAATCGGTAGTCCGGCGTCGCAGATGGAATCGACGATTGCCGGATTTGCCCAGGCCGGCATTCGAGTGCTCCCGCTGGCGATCTTCGACGGAGAAATGCCGAGCCCAGCCGAAGCGCAAGGTCTCGCCAGCTGGGCGGCACGGTTTGGTCCCGGTGGCACCTTCTGGCAAGGCAAGAGCTATCCGGCCGGCACCGCCATCACCGACATCGAGTTCGGTAACGAGACCAGCTACGACTACCAGTACCCAGACAACTCACCAGCCGGCTACGCGGCACGTGCTCGCTCATATGCGGAGCGCTTCGCAGAAGCCGCCACGGCGATCCGCGCGGTCGCCCCCGGGGTCGGTCTTCTCGCACAAGGCGACTTCGGAAACGGCGGCCCTGAATGGGTGAACCAGATGTTCAAAGCTGTGCCGAACCTCGGCCAGCTGGTTGCCGGCTGGACGATCCATCCCTACGGACCCACCTGGCAGTCGAGGATCGACAACCTGATCACCACGACGCAGGCCGACGGAGCCCCCTCCACCATCCCGATCTTCATCACCGAGTGGGGCCTGGACACCGACAATGGACGCTGCCTGGGAGAAAACTACGGCTGGAACGAGTGCATGACCTACAGCGAAGCCGCCGGCATTCTCGGCTCCGTCGTCGGCGACATGCGGGCGCGATACGGCAGCCGCCTGGCAGCCTTCTACCTCTACCAGGCCAATGATCAGCAAGTGAGCGGCAGTTCGAGCGATTTCGAGGGTTACTTCGGCGCCCTGCAGAACAACGGCTCGCCCAAGGGCGCTTTTACGACCGAGGTCGAGTCACTGTTGTCCGCAAACCCGTGACCGAGTGAGCCATCATGGACGGCGGCGTGATCTGCGAGAGCTCACGCGGCCGTCCTCACAATCAGACCGAGTAGTCCCAGCTGGGCGCCCAACAGGACGGTGAAACGAGGATCCACGCCGGTGAAGCTTGCCGTTGTGTCCATCGCGGACAGCCCGACGAACGCGCACAGCGAGGCCAGAGCGAATGCGCGCAACACGGGCTCGGGACTGCGTCGCCATGCCTGCCATGCGAGCACGGCACTGCCGGCCAGCAGGCTGACGTAGGCGAGCAGTCCCAGTATTCCGAGCTTCAACCAAAACCACAGGGCGGCGAAGTGGACATACTGACGACCTTCGGGGTGTTCGACCGAAAGCGGTCGATATGTCGCCGCCCAGGGGATCATAAGACCCAGACCCGTGATCGGATGCTGGCCGATCGCTCCAAGCACGTTGGCGCGCTCATCCAGGCGGTAGCGATCCTGAACGTTCGCTTCGAGCTTGGAGGGAGAGAGCGAGGCGACGCGGCGCGCAATCGGCGACCCGGACGACTGGAAGCTGATCGAGCCGAGCAGCCAGACCGATACCGCCAACAGCAGGCCCACGGGCACGAGCAGGCGTCGACCTGGCGACGACGTGCCGAGCAGAACCACCAGGAGAAGACCGAGGACGGTGGCGATCCAGAACGAGCGGCGGTAGGAAAGTACCAGTGAAGCCAGCAGCAGCGGACTGCCAAGCAGTAGCCATAGCGGCGGCTTCGCTCGAGCCATGACAAGCGCGAGGGCGCCCAAAAGGGCCAGCATGATCAGCCAGTTGGCTGCCGGTTCGTAGTAGGTCAGCGTCGCGGTGCCTTCGACCGACTGGCCATAGTGACCAAAGACCTCGATCAGGCCAAACGCGGCCTTGACGATCGCAAGCCCCGCAAGCGCTCCGATGCACCAGATCACCTGGCGGCGCTCGAGGTCGAGGTTGGCAATGGCAACCGGCAGCAGGAGCAGATAGGCCAGCACGTTCTCGGCGACCAAGACCGCGCGCAGGCCCACCCCGGCGGCGTGCCCGACGACCGCGCCCGAGATCATCGCAAGCGCCAGCAGCATCAACGGAAGCGCGAGGGGGCGCGGCACGCGCGGCGATCGCCCCCGGCGCATCAGGTCGAGACCCACGGAGAGCACCGCAAGCGCGACCAGCGCATCCAATGGCGTGAGGCCTTTGAAGTGGTCGTACAGATGCGATGTGAAATGGAAGAGCCCGAACGTCGGCCCCTCGCAGAGGATGGCAAGACCGACGACGAGCGTCAGCATCGCCAACGGCCTGTGCACCAGGATGACGACCAGTACCACGGCCAGCGGCAGCAGCAAGCCCGCCGTTCCCAGCTTGTGCAAGCCTGCGAAGGCGAGCAGAATGGTGACGCCCGCCGCGACCACGGCGAGGACGATTTCGCGCGGAGCGAGCGTCCGCAGCCGCAACCGCCACGCCACCATGGCCCGTGCTGACCTCAGGCCCGCGACCGCTGCGCCGCAGTGCTTTTCGCGGTGATCGGCACATCGATATCGTCGTCGAGTTTCGGTCCGATCGACCCGTAGGCTTCATAGCCATAGCGCGAGCTGTCGCGCAGGCCGGTGACGACGATTCCCACCGGCTCGACCATGTGGCGGTCCAGGATCGCGCGGGCACGGCGAACATCGTCGCGCGTCGTCTTCTCGACCCGAGCCACGACGATCGCGCTGTGAATCGCCGGGTTGTTCAGCAGAACCTGCGCGTCGGCGACAGGGTTGAGAGGGGGCGCGTCTACTATGACCATCCCATCCGAGCTGGACAGCTTTGAGATCAGCTCGACGATGTGCGGGGACCCAAGGAGCTCGGACGGGTTGTGGGGGGTGCGGCCCGCTGGCAGGACCGAGAAGTTGGGAAGATCGGGGAAGGGCTCCACGAGCAGCTCCGTGAGCGGCACGTCGCGGGTGAGCGCCGCCGTGAGGCCGCTCCCGGGCTGGAGATCGAAGTGCTCGGTGAACGTGGGACGGCGTAGATCGAGCTCGATCAGCGCCACGCTGCGCCCGGCCAGCGCCACCGCGTGCGCGAGATCCACCGCCACGGTGGTCTTCCCCTCACCGGATGTCGCGCTGGTCACAAGCAGTGTGTCGAGCTGGCGGGTGACGGCTGCGAAGTCAAGGGCGCTGCGCAGGATGCGATAAGGCTCGAGCAGTTCCGCGCGATCCTTTGCCAAGTGGAACCGGAAGGCCGACTGCGGTACGGCCGCGAGCACAGGCAGCCGGTACTCGAGCTCGAACTCCTCGATCGTCTTGACACGTCGATCCAGCGTTTCCAGGAGAAACACGAGCGAGAACGCGATCGCTAGGCCGATCACCAGCCCGACCACGAGGGTCGAGGTCAAGCTCGGACCCGTGGGATTCGCCACGGGGGCGGCTTTGCCGATGATGCTCGCGCCACCGCCGGCAACCGCCCGCAGCTCGCCAAGCCGCTGGAGCGACTGCTCGAGAGTCGCGCGTTCGGGAGACCCCGCTGGGAGCGCGTCTATCTGCTGATTCAGCTTTTCCTGGGCAGTTTCGATTCCGGCGAGCCCCGACCTGGTTCTGAAGGCGATGTACTGTTCGGCGAAGGCGTTGGCAACGCGTGCGGAGTAGCGTGGATCGCCGCTGGTGGCGACGAAGTTCAGGATGTCGGCGTTCGGTGCTGTTTCGACCTTCACTTCGTCCAGCAGTTCACTCGCAGCCAGCGGGCTGTGCAGCTCTCGGTGCACTCCCTGCGCGACTTCGGGTGAGTGGGCGATGAGGACTTCGGTGTCTGCTTCTCGTTGGGGTTCGGCGGTCCCCCCGGGAGAGACCTGCAGAGCGGCATCTGAGAGCGTGCCGCTCTGGAAGGCCACGCTGGCTGTCGCGGAATAGGACTTGGCCGAGCGCTCGTGATGTACGACAGCGATCAGAACGCACGCGAGCACAACGCTGACGATGATCAGCCAGCGATTGCGCAGCATTGTCAGACTCTTGCTGAGGCCGTCGCTCTCGCGCGCTCGCCCAAACCGGTCGGATGCGCTCATTTCGCCCTCGTGGCCTCGGATGCAGCGGCGACTTCCACTAGCTTCCTATCGTCGCGCCGCTCGCTCTGCTTGAGAGCCGCAGCAGCATCGGTCGGAGGACGCGAGCACAGCGCATGGCAGTGATGGTACCCGCAACCGGGGTCACGATACCCCACCGGAAGGCACGCTTTCGCCGTTCCGGCATCGTGGGATTCTGGGCCGGCCCCACTGTCGGAATCTGCGCCGGCCGGGGTCTGCTCACGTGCTCAACGCGCTCGCCCGCAGCGCTCCAGCTCATCGACGATGCGCGCCTCATAGCGGGGTGCGCTGTACTCGGCGGCACTCGCTGCGCCGCCGGCGCGGAGCTTGGCCCGCAGTGGCTCATCGCCGGCAAGGCGCCGAACAGCGGCCGCGAGCGCCTGGGGATCCTCCTCGGGAATGAGCAAAGCGTTCTCCTCGTCACGCAGATAGGTGACCGCTCCGCCCTTCGCCGTCGCAACGACCGGCCGTCCGATGCCCATGGCCTCCAGCGGGACGAGCCCCCACGGCTCCTCCCAGCGAACGGGAAAAAGCACGACGTCGGCGTCGGCGTAGAGCGAAGGCAGGCCCTCGGGAGGCAACGGGCCCGCGAAGATGACCTGCTCCCCCAGGCCGAGCGACCCGGCCTGGCTACGCAACTCGGCGATATACCGATCGTCGCCCCCGCCGGCGATCGTGAGGGTGGCCTCCGCCGGGAGCTCGGCCAACGCCGCGACGGCGATGTCAATCCCCTTGTCGTGCTGGACGCGGCCGACGTACAGCAGACGCCAGCTCCACGGCCCGGCGGGAGCCGGGGCGAGGAAGCGACGGTGTATCCCGGGGGTTATCACGGCGCTGCACGCGGCCTGGAAGCCCGCGGCGCTGGCCGCGGCTGCGGTGTACTGCGAGTTGAACAGGTATAGCCCCGCCCTCTCGAGCTGATAGCGAATCGGTATTCCACACAACGGCTCAAGCACGGACGCCAGCGGTAGCAGCCGCCGGGCCATCCGGGTCCAGCCATCCGCCAAGAAGCCATAGGAAAGCCAGGGATCCTGAATGGTCAGCACGGCGGGCAACCCCCTGCGCCGCACGCGCTCGATCAGGGAGAGGGACATACCGCCCATGGCCCACCAGCTGATGGCGTCGGGGGTGAACTCGCGGAGGTGTCGCTCGAGCTCCGCGGCGTTGGCTCGCTCGAGTCCCAGTCGCTGGGCCGGCGCGAGGGGCAAGGCGTGTTCTGCTGTCGAGTCCAGATAGGAGCGCAGGGTGCGATGGATCGCAGGGGCGTCGGGCTCTTTTAACCCCTGGCGCACGAAAGTCTGATACGAGGACCCGCACATCGTGGCCGCGAGCGCTCGCTGCTTCCATGACGCCCTCGCAGAGGAGCTCATAGCCACCCAGATAGTGGGGCGGATAGAGCAGTCCGACGGTGAGGATCCTCATCGAGGCCCCCTTATCCGATCCTGCGCGGTATTCCGGCCTCAATCATCCGCTCGTAGAGATCGACGACAGGGGCGATGGCCGGCAAGGGCGAGTGATGTCGGATAAAGGTCTGATGGGCGGCAGCACCGGCCGCGCGCCGAGCCTCGAGATCCTCGCACAGGGCAACGACTGAGCGGGCAAGCCGTTCGTCGTCGGTCTCGACCACGACGCCCCCGCGGGCGCCGAGACCCTCGGCCCCGTTGGGCGTCGTCACGACTGGAATACCGAGAGCCAGCGCCTCGAGCACCTTCACCTTCACGCCGCTGCCGGTCGTCAGTGGATAGAGCATCACGGCGAGCTCGCGCAGGAACTCCGCCGCCGAGTCGACGGCGCCGCGCCACTCGACATCCGGACGATCGGGAAGATGGGGAAACGTGGAGCGCTCCATGCCGCGTCCGGCGAGCAGGAGGCGTGTGCCGGGCCGCGTCCGGGCGACCAGCGGCCACACGCGTGTGATCAGGCGTTCAACCGCGTGCGCCGTGGGCGGCCAGGAGGCTGTTCCCAGCAGCCCCACGAGGGGACGTTCGAGCGTCGCCTGCCCGCGGTAGTAGATGGGATCGAGTGCCAGCGGAGCTGCCACCACCTCCGCGCCGGGCGCCGAGGCCGCCAGCGAGCGAGCGACCTCGTCGGAGCTGGCAAGCAGCCACTGGGAGTGACGGGAGATCCGTCGCTCGGTCCGCAGAAGTTCGATCGAGAGCCGGCCGGCTCGGCGAAGCGGATTCCATGTCCGGCCGTCGCTCAGGGTGCTGCAATGGAGCTGCGTCAACGCGGGGCGGTCCAACAGCGACGCTGCGCTCCCCGCCGCCAACTCTACGAGGTGCACGATATCCGCCTCCTGCGAGAGCGCCCGGAGGCGTTCGGAGAAGGGCGGGCGGCCGAACAGCGTAAGCGGACGAACGATGTGTTCCCAGCGTGCGCGCGCGCCGCCGGGCATGGAAAGCGGTACGACCTCGATCGGAAGGTCCTGCGGGGGACCCGGCTCCCGTCGACGACGGCCGTCGGCAGAGAGGATCCGGTACTCCACCCCGCGCGCGCTCAATCCGCGTGCGGTGCCGATCGCGCACTTCGCCGCCGCCCCACCCTCCGACAGCAATGGAAACGGCAGGACTAACAGGACGCGCACGGGCTGCGAGAGTATGGCGCATATGGTGACGGCGACCAAGGTCACGGCGCTCGCCCGAGGATTCTTGCAAGGTGGCGCAGCGGGCGATGCCGGCTTGGCCAGGGGGCGCCACATCGCGTCCAACGTGGGCGTCCAACTCGGGGCGCGGGCGATCACGATGGCACTCAGCATCGTCACCGTCTCGCTCACCGCGCGTACCCTGGACCCCACAGGCTACGGCGTGTGGGTCGGGGTCGGGGCCTACACGGGGCTGTTCAGCGTGCTGACGGACCTCGGCTTCACGATCATCGCGACGCAACGGATGGCGGCTGAACCAGAGCGCGAGGCGGAGTGGCTCGGAGCGCTGGTGAGCGTCCGTACTGCTATGTCGCTGATCGTCGCTGCGCTCTGCGCGGCATCGATCCCCGTCCTGCTGACGAGCACCGACGACAGCCACGCTGTCGGATACATCCTGACCTTGACAACCCTTTCGACCGGGCCGACGGCACTGATGACGGTGTTCCAGACGCGCCTGCGCTCCGGACTGATGCAGTCATTGACGGTGCTGTCAGGCCTCCTCTGGCTGGCAGCGGTCGTTGGCCTCGCGGCGGCTCATGCGTCTGTCGTCGCGTTCGCCGCGGCCTACCTGTTGGTCGTCCTGCTGATTTCCGGCCTGCAGATCGGGGTCACGCGCCGGTTTGCACATGTCGCATGGCGAGCGGGACGACGCCTGTGGCGTCAGCTCGTGCGCGCAGCGATACCGATCGGCGTCGCGAGCGTCATGATCACTATCTACTTCCAGGTTGATTCGGTCCTGCTGCTGCAGATCGCAGGTGCCAGAGAAGCCGGAATATATGGCGCTGCGTACGGGTTCCTGGGCCCCCTGACCGCTCTGCCCGCGGTGATCATGTCGTCGTTCTTCCCCGTGCTCTCTGCGGTCTACGGACGCGATCCCGCGCGGGCGCGACGGCTCGTGCAGATATGCGCGGACACGATGGCAATGATCGGGCTGCCGATCCTGGCGGGAACGATCGCTCTCTCGGGTCCGATCATCCACCTCATATACGGGGCCGGGTTCAAGGATGCAGCCGGTCTGCTTCCGATCCTGATGATCGCCTTCGTGATCATCTGCTACGGCTCGCTCGGCGGCTTTCTGTCCCCTCTTTTGGGACTGCAGTGGAGGTTCGCGCTCTACACCACGATCGGCGCGGTGGCGAACGTCGCCCTCAATCTGGCCCTGATCCCAAGCTATGGCGCCCATGGGTCGGCCTGGGCGACGGTCGCAACCGAGGGCCTGACGATGGCACTGATGTTCAGCACGGCTCTGCGGGCACTGCGGCTACGGCTGCGTCTCGGCAAGATCACGCGTACCGTGGCGCTCGCGGGCATCATGACCGCAGCGATGGCGCTCGCGGCGCCCCTCGGCCTGATACCGGCCGGCCTGATTGGCGTGCTGATCTACGTAGGGGGTCTGTTCGTGTTGCGGATCATCAACCGCGATGAGCTGCGTGCACTCACCAACCGAGACGATTCCCACCCTCCGGACAGCACAGATCCAGCCGACTCGAGCGGTGGCAGCTGACGATCTCAATCGTGCGGGTAGCATGCGATGCAGGTGGGTGCGACAACGTTGGTAACCGGCGGCAGCGGCTACATCGGCGCTCTGGTCGTCGAGGAGCTCGCGAAGGCCGGGCGGGACGTGCGCGTGCTCGACTGCCTGCTGCACGGCCAAGAGGACCTAGCCGTCCAGCAGGAGCGGGCAGGTGTCCAGGTAATCCGTGCGGACGCGCGTGACGAGCGCGAGCGCAGACGTGCGCTCGCGGGCGTGGAGGCGGTCGTACACCTTGCGGCGATCGTGGGTGATCCGGCATGTGCACGCGATCCCCAGCTCTCCGACGAGGTCAATGTGCAGGCCACGCGGGGCCTTCTCCTGGATGCGCGCGAGGCCGGTGTGGAGCGACTGTTGTTCGCCTCGACCTGTTCGAACTACGGCCGCATGACGGATCCGACCACGCTGATCACCGAGGACGGTGAGTTGAGCCCCGTGTCCCTGTACGCCGAACAGAAGGTCGCGATGGAGAAGCTGATCCTCACCGGGGACACCAATGGCCTGAAGCCGACGTGCCTTCGCTTTGCCACGGTGTACGGCGTGGCTCGGCGAATGCGCTTCGACCTCACGGTCAACGGGTTCACGCGTGAACTGTGGGCCGACCGCGAGTTGGAGGTCTTCGGCGAGCAGTTCTGGCGCCCCTACGTCCATGTGCGCGACGCGGCTCGTGCCGTGTGCACGGTGCTCGAGGCGCCGGCCGAAGACGTAGCCGGCGAGGTGTTCAACGTTGGACGCTCGTGCGAGAACTACCGCAAGCTTGATCTCGTTAAGGAGATCCGTAAGCAGATCGATCGCGGCAACGTCTCCTACGTGGCCCGCGAGGAGGATCCGCGGGACTATAAGGTGAGCTTTGAGAAGATCCGAGACAAGCTGGGGTTCGAAACCCTGATGACCGTCCCCGACGGCGTCGCCGAGGTCATCGCGGCGCTCGACGCTGACACATTCGGCGATCCGTTCGCCGGCCGCTACATGAACGTTCGCTGACGGTTGTCGCCGCCTGCGAGCACAGCGACCTGATGGCTTTGGCCGGAACGTTCCCCGCGGTGCCGCTGTTCGATCTGAAGCTCGAACCCCAGGACCTCGAGGCGGTCGCGGAGACGTTGCGCTCCGGCTGGCTGACGCTCGGACCCCGCACGTCTGAATTCGAGGAGGCGTTTGCCGGCCAGCTGGGAGCGCGCCATGCGATCGCGCTGTCCAGCTGCACCGCGGCGCTGCACCTGGCCTACCTTGCAGCCGGGGCCGGTCCAGGCGACGAGGTGATCGTGCCGTCGCTGACGTTCGTGGCGACCGCCGCCGCCGTCCTCTACTGCGGGGCGACGCCGGTGTTCGCCGACATCATCTCCAGGGACAGTCCGAGCCTCGATCCCGACGACGTCGAGCGGCGCATCACGCCACGCACCAAGGCGGTATGCGTCGTTCACTACGCGGGGTATGCGGCCGCCGCGGACGGCCTCAGGGAGCTGTGCGACGCGCACGGGCTCGCGCTGATCGAGGACGTCGCACACGCCCCCAGCGCAATGCTGGGCGGGCGCAAGCTCGGCACGTGGGGCCTGGCCGGGGCATTCAGCTTCTTCTCCAACAAGGTCCTTTCGGTCGGGGAGGGGGGCCTACTATGCACCGACGACGACGAGGTCGCCGCGCTCGCGCGCTCGCGACGCTCGCACTCGATGACGACCGGCACTCCGGGCCCGCGCGGCGGGCGCAGCGACACCTATGACGTCACGAGCCTCGGCTTCAACTACCGCCTGGACGAGCCGCGCGCAGCGCTGTTGCTGTCGCGCCTCGGGCGGCTCGAGAGTGACATCTCACTCCTACGCCAACTCACACTTCGATACCGCGAGCAGCTGACAGGAGTCGACGGTCTCATCGTGCCGTTCGAGGGCCGTGATGTGGCGAGCAGTTCCTGTCACCTGATGCCGGTCATGATTGAGCGGGGCGGCCGCCGGGCGAAGGTCATCGCCCAGCTGCGCGAGCGCGGCATCCAGACGAGCATCCACTATCCGTCGATCCATCAGTTCACGGCCTACCGCGAGCGGTTTCCCGACGTGTCGCTGCCGATCAGCGAGCTGGCCTCGCGGTCGCAGCTGACGCTGCCGCTGTATCCGCACATGACACGTGCCGACCAGGATCGGGTCATCACGGCGCTGGCCGAGGCGCTCGCGCCATGAACGACCGGCGTGTCGGCGGCGCGCTCCCATCGCGACGTCGGGTGGGTTGTGCACGCGCCTTCTCCGGCGCTGCCACTAGGGTTCTCAGTCGGGCGGGATCAGCCGGTGGCGCACGCTCTCGAACTCTTCCTGGGCCTGCTCATAGTCCTCGTGGCGGCCGATGTCCAGCCAGTAGTCGTCGCTTGGCCAGGCTCGCACGATCTCGCCGGCGGCGATCAGGCGGAGAATCAGATCAGGAAACTCGAGTCGCTCGCCGGCGACGATGTATGGGAGCGCGCGCGGAGCGAAGCCATACACGCCCATGCTCGCGGTGAACTCGATCGCCGGCTTCTCCTCGTAGCCGGTCAGACGCGTCTGGTCGCGGTCGTCATCGAACCGCAGCACGCCTAGCGAGACCTGGATCTGGCGTACCTTCGTGGCGATCGTCACGACCGCGTCACCGGTCCGGTGGCGGGCGAGCAGCGCGCCATAGTCGATGTCGGTCAGAACATCACCGCTCATAACCAGGAAGTCGTCATCCATGAGCCCGTCGATAAGCGCCAGCGCACCAACCGTGCCCAGTGGGTCCTGCTCGCGGAAGTAGTCGATCGGAATCCCGTGCTGCTCCCCGTCGCGGAAGAGAGCCTCGATCAGCTCGGCAAGATAGCCCGCGGCGATCGTTATCCGCTCAAACCCCTGAGCCTTGAGCTGACGCACGACGATGTCGAGCACGGCGCGGTCACCGATCGGCATCAAGGGCTTGGGCAACACCGTCGTGTGGGGGCGCAGGCGAGTACCCGCGCCCCCCGCCAGGATCACGGCGCGCTTCATAGGGGCTCGCTGCGAAGCTCGCCGCTCAGGCGTGCGATCACGGCCACGCGTAGCGCCCCTCCCGAACGCGGTGCACGGCAGCGGCTCCTCGGCAGCGAGACCTCCGGAGATCCCACCGGCCGAACAAGAGCGCGAGCTCGGGAGCGCGGGAGACAGCCGCCCGGGGATGCGATACTCGCCCGGTTGACACCGTCAGAGCGCGTCACAGCCTGTCTGATCGTGCAGGACGAGCAGGAGCGGCTACCCGACGCACTGCGCAGCGTCGCCTTCTGCGATGAGATCGTCGTCGTCGACGGCGGCTCGCGCGACCGTACCGTCGCACTCGCGCGCAGCTTCGGCGCGACGGTGATCGAAAACCCGTGGCCGGGATTTGCCCAGCAACGCAACGTGGCGCTTCAGGCCGCCAGCACTGAGTGGGTGCTGGAGATCGACGCCGACGAGCGTGTCAGTCCGCGTCTCGCCGAAAGCATCCAGGAGCTGATCGCATCTGCTCCACCGGATGTGAACGTTGGCGCGTGCGCCCGGCGCAACCGCTTCCTGGGGCGCCTGCTCGGCCCATCGGCCAAGTACCCGGACTACCGTTTCCGCTGCTTCCGCCGCACCGGATTCGGTCACGATGAGCGGCTTCCCGTGCACGAGGGCCTGCCCGCCAGTGCGGGTGCGGTGGTGCTCGACGGAGACCTCGAGCACGAGCTCGCGGGCTCGCTCGCTGAGGCGCTGAGCGACGCCTGGCGTTATGCCGATCTGCAGGCCCGCCACGTCGGCCGGCCGGGATCGGTCCATGCCTACCTCGTCGGCATTGCCGTGCGGCCCCCGGCGAAGCTGTTTTATCGCCTCGTGCTTGACGGTGGGTGGCGCGATGGATGGCGCGGGGGCCTGAAGATCGGGCTCGACTGCTCCTCGGACGCGCTCGTGTGGCTGCTCGTGCTGCTGCGTGGCAGCGACACTGGCGCGGCAGGCCCTGGTGGGCATTTCGGCAGCACGTGGGGGGCCGGCGAGCGCCCGCCGAAGGTCGTCGCGGTCGCGGGCGGCGAGGCGCATGCACGACGCGCGGCCGCATGGCTAGCCGCGCTGAAGGCAACCGGAACCGAGACGGCTCTGCTCACCGACATTGCCGGCAGGGAGCTCGACGGGGTACGGCTGCGCCACCTCCCACATGTGGGGCCGCTGGAGGTGCTGCGAGCGATGGAGGCCGAGAATCAGCTGCTGCCCACACACGCGCTGGTGGCGGTGGGCGGGAGGGCCCGACTGGCCGTCCGGCTGCTGCCCAGGCGCCTGTGCGGAGCCGTCGGCAGGGCGGACATGTCGCAGTCGCCCGCCAAGATGAATGAGCGTCTACGGGCGCTGGCTCGCACGTAGGCGCATCGCCGGCTGGGTAGGGTGACGCCGATGCTAAGCGCTGAGATGATCGTCGACGTGCCCGCCATGGTGGAGACCGCATCCGAATGGGATTCGCTGGCGGTCGCCAACGCGATGCCGCTGATGTCACCCGGATGGATAATCCCGTGGTGGCAGCACCTCGCGCCCGCGGATGCGAGGCCGCGGGTGGTCGCCGTGCGCGACAGGTCGGAGCTCGTCGGGCTCGCTCCCTTCTTCGTGGACCGCTCCAGTCATCGGGGACGGATCGACTATCGGCTTTCCGGAAGCTGGCGCAGCCGACTGGCCCCGCTGGCGACACCGGGCCGGGAGTGGGAGGTCGCCGCCGCGGTTGCCCAGGCGCTCGACGGTGCGACACCGCGGCCTGACCTGATCGCCCTGGAGGCAGGGCCGGTGGCCTCGCCCTGGCTTGCAGCGCTGCGCGAGGGCTGGCCGGGCGCGATCCGGCCGCCCGCTCGGCTCTATCAGACGCGCCTATGCCCGGTCGTATCCCTGCGCGAGGACTCGTTCGATTCCTGGCTCGCCGCGCGCAGCGCGAAGTTCCGCAGCTCGATGCGTCGCCTGCGCCGCCGCTTCGAGGAGGCGGGGGGGCTGTGGCGGATGAGCACGTTGAAGACGCTGCCGGGAGATATCTCGACCCTGCTGGGCCTGCACTTTGCGCGCTGGAAGAGCCGCGGGGGCTCCACTCTCGCCGCCTTCGGCGATCGCCTTCCCGCGATGCTCGAGGAAGCCGGTGGCATGCTGCTCGAGGACGGGCGATTCCGTCTGTGGGTCGCAGAAGTCGCGGGTGAGCCGATCAGCGCCGATCTTTACCTCGCGACGGGAGGGGAGATCCTTGGAGTCACCGGCGGCTGGTCGGAGGACTGGAAAAAGCTCAGCCCGCCGTTGCTCGCGACCATGCGCACAATCGAAGATGCCTTCGAGCGCGGCGATCGGCGCTTTGATCTCGGGCTGGGTGTCGAGTCTCACAAGGAACGCTTCGCGGACGGAAACGACCCTGTCGGGTGGGGCATCCTCATGCCGGTCTCCTGTCGCCTGCCGCTCACGGCGATGCGAACAGCGCCAATGCTCGCGGGCCGATCCGCGCGGGCGACCGCACAACGCGTGCTCTCGCGCGAGCAGGCCGACCGCCTGCGTGCGGCGCGCCGGCGTCTGCGACCCTGATCGGTTTCGCTCACGTCCACCGCGCGTGCGACGAGCGCGGCCCGTTGCTTGGCCCGGTAGAGCCGCGGAGGGCGTCCAATAGCATGCCGGCGTGCCCGAGAGCGAGATGATCGTCGAGCTGGACGCCCTCAATGCGCTCTACGACGCATGGGATGCGCTTGCAGGCGCCGCAGGACTTCCCCAGATGGCGCCGGCGTGGATCCTCGCCTGGTGGAGCCACCTCGCACCTGCCAGCGCAGCTCCACGGGTCGTGGTCGTCAGAGATGGGGACGCGGTGATCGGGCTGGCGCCGTTCTACACCGAGGCGGGGCGACGCGGACGCGTGGACTACCGGCTGCCCGGCATTGAACTGGCGGCGAGGTTGGCACCGCTCGCCATTCCGGGACGGGAGTGGGAGGTCGCCGAGGCGATCGCGGGCGCTCTGGCTGACGCGACGCCGCGACCCGACCTGATTGCGCTTGAGGGCGTACCACTGGCGTCACACTGGACGGTGGCGCTGCGCGACCGCTGGCCGGCGCCGGTCCGCCCGGTTCTACGCCAATACCACATCTACGGCTGTCCCACCGTGGCGCTGCGTGAGGAGTCCTTCGATGCCTGGTTCGCCAATAAGGGCTCACACTTCCGCGGGCACATGCGCCGCCACAGGAAGCAGTTCCTCGCAGCGGGTGGGACGGAACGCTCGAGCACGGCGGAGACGCTGCGATCCGACGTCGCGACGTTCGTTCGCCTGCACGCCTCGCGCTGGGAGGAGCAGAGAGGCGAATCGAACCTCGTAGCGTTTGGCGAGGCTCTGCCGGCGATGCTCGAGGACGTCGGGCGCAGGCTGCTGGCGGAAGAGCGCTTCCGCCTACGACTGCTGGAGGTCGACGGTGAGCCGATCTCGGCCCAGCTCTACCTCATGGCCGGTAAGCAGGTGCTGTATTTCAACAGCGGCTGGGACGAGCACTTTGCACGGCTCAGGCCCACCATGGTGGGGATCCTCGCCGTCATCGAAGACGCATTCCAGCGCGGCGATCGGCTGATCGACCTCGGCCTCGGCGAGCAGGCGTACAAGATGCGTTTCGCCGACGGCAACGACCCGGTCGCATGGAGCGTCCTCATGATCCCCTCACGGCGGCTGCCACTCACCTATGCCCGCACATTCCCGACGCTCGCCGCGAGCGGCCTGCGCGAGACGGCGAAACGCGGGCTGCCGGCTGGACGAATCGACCAACTGCGCAGCCTTCGCTCGCGACTGCGGCGACAGTAGCGATGGCTTCACCGCACGTCGTCGTGCTCGATCCTTTCAACGCGGGGCTTGCGCTTGCGCGCCGGATGCTCAGGCTGGGCACGCGCGTGACGGTGATTCTCGAGCCGAACGAGCCGTTCGCCGCTCTCAGCCGTGGGGTGGAGAGCGTCGTCACGCCCTTTGGCCCGACCGGTGAGCCGTGGGTGCAAGCGCTTCTGAAGATCGCGCAATCATCGGGGGAGTGCGTGGCGCTGACCGCGACCGATCGCGGTAGCGAGCTGCTGGTCAAGGCCCGCGAGCGACTGCCCGAGAACCTCCGCTCATTCGAGCACCCGTCCAGCGCGCACCTGGCGTTGATGGACAAGGAAACGGCCGACCGCATCGCACGGCGAGCGGACGTCAAGGTGCCGTGGACGGCCTGTGCGGGCGGCATCGAGGAACTCCAGCCGATCCTCGATGAGGCGCCGTGGCCGTGCGTGGTCAAGCCGATCCTCTCGCACGAGTGGCGGGCCCGCTACGGCGAGGTACGGGCCTTTCTCGTGAATGACGCCGACGCGGCCGCTCGCCTCATGCGCCAGCCGCTGCGGGACGGGCTCGGGATGTTGCTGAGCCAGTACATACCCGGCGAGGACGGCGACGTCGAGGAGGCGATCGTGGTCAGGCTCGCCGACGGCAGCTACCCGGTGAGCTTCGGGTGCCGCAAGCTCCGCCAGCAGCCGCCCGGCCTCGGGGTGACGTCGCTGGGAGAAGCCTCGCCCCTGCCGGAGACGATGTCGCTCGCGCGGCGCGTGCTCGACGAGGCCGGCTTCGTGGGCGTAGCCGGGGTGGAGACCAAGCGCCACGCCGAGACGGGCGAGCGGTGGTTTCTCGAGGTGAACGTCCGCCTGCCCGCG
The DNA here is from genome assembly GCA_963761355.1 of uncultured Solirubrobacteraceae bacterium. Classification (GTDB taxonomy): domain Bacteria; phylum Actinomycetota; class Thermoleophilia; order Solirubrobacterales; family Solirubrobacteraceae; genus Palsa-744. The sequence goes on along the minus strand of CAVXHC010000014.1, from coordinate 732,336 downwards.
CAGTGGGGTCTAGGCGACACCGCTGGCGTGCAGGCGTCGCCGCGACTGGTCGGGGCGCTCGCAGGGCAGGTGCTCGGGCCGCAACCACCGCTGCGGGCGGGAGCGCGCTTCGCGCACCCGGACGTCGACTGGCACGTGGTCGTGCCCGCGCTGCGCGCTGCGCCCGCCACCCGGCGGCCGGCGCTCGCCTGGCGATTGCTGCGCCCATACCTTGGGACGCGGGACTTCGGCCTGTTCGACTGGCGCGACCCCGCGCCGGCGCTCGCCTTCTGCGCCACGTTCCTGCGCCGTCGCCTCGCGGGCCTTGCCCAGCGCGCGCGATTCGTGCGCCGTCCACGGTCGGCGGGCTAGCCAGACTAGAACGCCCAGCGAAACACCGGGCGGCGCCTGCCGAGCAGGTGCTGGGTGAGTGCCGGCGCGGTGTAGGCCGTGCCGACGACGAAGCGCATCACCGGTCCAAAGCTCTCCGCCGCCGGCGCACCCGTGAAGTGCAGGCCCGCGACCGAGGATTCCAAGCCTTTGCCGAGCACCGGCGAGCCCGCGATCGTGCGCAGGTCCGCCAGCACGCCGGACGATAGGAACGGATAGCGGCGCACGTCGATCGCATAGCCCGTGCCCAGCAGCACATGCTCGACCGAGCGCTCCGAGCCGTCATCGAGTCTCAGCAGCGCACGTCCTTCCTGCTCCTCCGCTCTCACCACCGTGCGGCCGAGAGCGAAATTTGCCGATCGCATCCGGTCCGGCAGCCAGAAAGCGCCCGCCGGGCGAATGCAGTGATAGGTGAGCGGCGTCCGCACGGGCCGTGGCAGGCGACGCATCACGTCGGGCGCGGCGCCCACCCAGCTCGACAGGCGACCGCCCACCTCAGTCGGGGCCGAGCGCCAGAACAGACCTCTGCGCGCCCGCCACGTCTCGGCAGGATGTTGGCTCGGCACAATCGATTGGTCGCTATTCCCCTGGCCGTCGCCGTCGCTCCAGTTGCCCAGCCAGAAGATCGACGACGCGCGCCCCAGGATCTCCACGTCGGCCCCGGCCTCTGCCAGCAGCGCCGCGGACTCAAGCGCACTCTGCCCCGCGCCTATCACGGCCACCGAGCGTCCGGCGAACCGCTCCAGGTCGGGGCTCGCCGAGGCATGGGAGGCCAGCTCGGGCGGCAAACCTTCGAACACTGGGGGTACGTAGGCGAACGGACCCAGACCGGCAGCAACCACGACCCGACTCGCCAGGACCTGCTCGCCATCGGCGAGGCTGACGGCGAAGTCGCCGTCAACGCGCTCCACGTTGGTGACCAGCCGCGGATCGAGATCGGGTACGGCGCGAGCCTGAAACCAGCTTCCGTAAGCGCGGAACTGTTCGATCGTGAGGATCTTTCCGAGCTTCTGGTCATTCTCCTCGGCCCAACGGCTCAGAGCGAACTCCCCACCCGCAGAGCTGATGTGCGAGGCCCGCGGTGATGAGCGCAGCCACATCCCATCCGGCATCGTGTGATGCCAGAAGCCGAGAGTCTCGCCAAAGGCGAGCGTCGGCACCCCAGCCGCTCGCAGGTGCGCGACCGCGGCAAGACCATGGGGTCCGGCGCCGATGACGATGACGGGGCGATCGGGGCGATGTGTGGTTGACAAGGCGGGCAGAGTCCGATCGAGGGCCGGTGTGAAGTACGGTGGAGTGAGCAAGGTCGCTTATTCCTCGGCTTCGAGTGACGGAACTTTAGCGTCGCAGCCCAAGCGCAACGACGGCCGCCGAGAACGAGGCCGCTACTATCCGCGGGCGCGAGCGCACACTCTCGCGGATAGGCACTCCGTGAACCAAACTCAACCATCGATGTCAGCGTCCCCCTTGCAGGCCGCACAGGCGATCGTCGCCGAAGACCTCGAAACGCTCGCGCCGCATCTCGACGCCTGGGACGCGCTGGCGGTGGAGCGAAGCCGGCCGTTCTGCGCACCCGCGTGGATGCTGGCTTGGTGGTCGCAGGCGCGGAGCGGAGACGCGCGACTGCGGGTCGTGCTGGTGAGCGACGAGCATGGGCTGATGGGCGTGGGTCCGTTCTTTGCGCAGGTCGGTCCGCTGGGACTGGTCGAGATGCGATTGCTCGGGGCGGGCTTTTGCCACCGGATAGGCCCGCTGTCGCGCCCGGAGAAAGAGGCGCCGGCGGCGGCAGCCATGGCCGAGGCGCTGGCAGCCATGCAACCCCGCCCGGCGAGCGTCGTCTTCGAGGGCATGGACTATGACGATCCGTGGCCGGAGCTGATCGCCGCCGCCTGGCCGGGGCGCACGCCTCCGCGCCTGCGCACCGACGCAACGATGGACGCGCCGGCGATCGACCTCGGCGGGGCATACGAGGACTGGATGGAGCGGCGGGGACGCAAGTTTCGCAAGGAGGCGCGACGTACCGCGCGGCGATTGGAGGAGGAGCAGGTTTCTGGCGAGATCTCGGTCACCGTCGAGGCGATCGAGGCCCTGCTGCGCCTGAATCACGCCCGCTGGGAGGGCCGCGGCGGCTCCCACGTCGGCGATGCCGCGAGCAGCGTGATCGCGGAGGCCGCCGGAGAGCTTGCGCAAGACCGGCTGATGGTGGCCCTGCTACAGGGCCCGAACGGCCCGGTTGCGGCAGAGCTCGTGCTCGTAGCCGGCACCACTGCAGCCTTCTGGGGCGGAGGGTTCGATCCCGGATGGGCGAGCTACGCCCCCGGGACCCAAGCGATGCTGCTGGCCTTGCGCCAGCTCGCCGAGCAGGACGTCCAGGTCGCCGATTTGGGTGGCGGGGAGCACGAGTACAAGCGGCGGCTGGCCGACGGCAACAGTCCGATCGTTTGGCGCACGCTGTTCCCGCGTGGTGTGCGCTACCCGCTGTTGCGCGCGCGCTTGGCGCCCAAGCACCTCGCGCACGCTCTGCGCAAGATGGCGCGGAGACTTCCGGCCGGCTGGCGCGGCCGGCTCAAGCGCTTGGCCGACCGCGCCTGACTCAGCCTCGCTTGACGGCGACGGCGAACAGCGCCGCGTGATCGTCGGGCATGCAGATGATGCTGCGGGCATCCGGGGTCCGATCGAGCCATGCCTGGAGGCCGGCGTTCATGTGAACGTCGTCGACGACCACCGTTCCGCCCGGTCTCACGAATGGCCAAGCCTGCTCGAGCTCGAAGCGGATGTTGCGTTCGGTGTGCAGGCTGTCGTGAACGAACAGGTCGACCGCGCCCAAGCGCTTCAGCAGACCCGGCAGCTTACGCCGGCTGGAGCCCTCGATCAACGTCCAGCGATCACGTCGCGCGGGCGGCACGACGAACCCGACCTGAGCGTCGAGATCCCGGCGGTGCAAAGCCGGCAGGTCAATGCTCCACAGGCGACCCTCCCCGTTACGGGCCAGGCCGTCGAGAATCGTGCGGGTGGTGATGCCGCGCCCGACACCCGTCTCGACGGTCCGTCGCGCCGGCAGGTGCGCCGTGAGGCACCAGGCGGCTCGCGCAAGCGCCGAATCGCCGTCGTCCCAACCGCCGTACGCGCCCCTGCCCGCCGCCAGCCCTCCCTCGCGAAGTGTCGCCTGGATGTCGCGCCACACCGCCTCAAACAATGATTCCTGCTCGCACGGCCAGCTCACTCCCAGAAGCTCGTGAAGCTGGCGCTCCCAGTCGGGTGAGGAAGCTCCTTCGAGCGCAGGTGCGCTCCGTTCCCGGTGGCGGCAGATGTCCTCCCACGCGTCTTCGAGCCCCGCCCGCGGGTCGCGCCGCAACGCATGCACAAGTCCCCTGGCATGGTTCCAGCGGCCCATCAGCGCCGCGCGCGAGGACATCCCGTGCGCTAGGTGGTCCGGATGATCAGCACCGAGCAGGGAGCGTGGTGGGAGACCTTATTGGGCACCGAGCCCAGCAGGAAGCGCTTGGCGCCCGTCATTCCCTTGTTGCCCACGATGATCAGGTCCGCCTCGCGCTCCTCTGCGACGTCGAGGATCGCATCCGCGGGGTCACCCTGGCGCGGGTAGACATCGACGGCGACGTCCGCCTCGCGTGCAACCGCAGCCGCCGCCTCCAGAGTGGCATCGACGTCCTCTCGTGGATTGATCGCCCACTGCAGGTCCTCGGGGGCGTCGCGCCGTTCCTCCTGCAGGCGTTGCGCGGGCACAGGCTCATAGGCGCTCACGAGCTCGAGCTTGGCGCCGACGGCGTGCGCGAGATCGACCGCTTGGCGCACCGCCTGGGTGGCCGTATCCGAGCCATCGGTCCCAACCACGATCGATTTGAACATGATTCTCCTTGCAGCTTGTTTCACGGCTGAGCCGTGGCGGCGCCAGCGGGACGATCATAGCCGTGGCAGCGAGGTCGAGCCCTACCATTGACGGACCATGATCGACCTGCACAGTCACATACTTCCGGGCATCGACGATGGTCCTGCGACGATCGAGGGCTCCCTCGCGCTCGCACGAGCGGCGGCGGCGGCGGGCACACGCACGATCGTGGCGACGCCGCATGTGAATCCTCGATACCACAACGATGCCGCCACGATTGCGGGACTGGTAGCTGAGTTGAACGTGCGCCTGGCCGCCGAGGAAATAGCGCTCGAGGTCCTTCCGGGCGCGGAGATCGCGATTACGAGCGTCGTCGAGATCGATCCTGGCGAGCTTGCGCAGCTCGGCCTGGGCGGCGGGCGATGGCTGCTCATGGAGCCACCGTTCACGCCAATCGCAAGCGGCCTTGAGAACCTTCTGTCAGCTGTTCAGCGCGACGGCCATCGCATCGTGTTGGCCCACCCGGAGCGGTGTCCGGCCTTCCACCGCGACCCGGCGATGCTGAGCTCGCTCGTGTTGAGCGGCGTGCTCACGTCGATCACCGCCGGTTCGCTTGTCGGCCGCTTCGGCGGCGAGGTTCGTCGCTTCTCTCTCGGGCTGGTGAGCGATGGAATGGTCCACAACGTGGCCTCGGACGCCCACGATCATGTGCATCGCCCTCCTGGGATCGCGTCCGAGCTTGGCCGTGCCGGGCTCGCTCCGCTCGCCGATTGGCTCACGCGGGCGGTGCCTACCGCAATCCTGAGTGACGAGACGACCGTCCCGCCGCGGCCGGCGGTCGAGCTCTCACTGGGCTCCGCCGCGCGGCGAGCGTGGTGGCGTACGCCGATTGACATGTTCAAGCGAGCTTCGTGATGGCCACGACCATCCCGATCAGCACGAACACGATGATTGCGATCTGTGTCCAGATCCAGAACGGAGACATGGCGAGTAACAGCGTACTTGGACCGATGGGACGGAACCGGCGCCTGCCGCAGGTGCTCGCGAGTATCGTGTGGCGATGATGGAGCGTCCTCGCAGCGCGGCAGTAAGCCGTAGGCAGATGGCTGGAGGCGTTGGCAAGCTGGCGCTCGCGTTCACGCTCGGGCTATCCATGATCGCGTGGCTGGCCCCGGCCGGACGCGGCCAGCGAGACGCCGTCGCACACCTGTCCTCCGCGGTTCCTCTGGCGGGCGAGAACATCCCCGCCATAAGCCTCGGCACCAGTTTCGCCGCCATCGATCGCGAGATCGCGAGTGCGCAGGCGCTCCACGCGAAGGTCGTCCGCACCGAAGTGCCGTGGTCGGAACTCGAGCCGCGCGGCCCGAATCAGATTGATCCATCCGCGCTGAATCTCACCGACCATCTGGTGAACGACGCGGCAGCGGCCGGCATCGGAGTGGTCGCGATGGTGGAGAGCACGCCGTGCTGGGCTTCCTCGGCGCCGGCGTCGCTGTTGCGAGCATGCGTTCCGACAGGATCCAGGGCCAACGCGTGGCCTCCGAGCAACCCGGCAACCTACGCCGCCTTCGTGGCGTTCCTCGCCCAGCGCTACGGCACGCGCCTGGCAGCCATCGAAGTCTGGAATGAGCCCGACCAGGCCAACGAAGACTACTTCGCGGGCCCGGAAAAGCCTCAGCGCTACGCCGCCATCCTGAGGGCAGCGTACCCGGCGATCAAGCAGGCCAACCCCCTTGTTCCCGTGCTTGCCGGCTCGCTCGTCGGCTCGAACGGGGTGTTCCTTCGAGCCCTCTACGCCGCCGGCATCAAGGGCTACTACGACGGCCTGTCCGTGCACTTCTACAACCTCGTGCTCGGCTCACTGCGTTCGATTCACGAAACGCAGCTTGCCAACGGAGATTCCAAGCCCCTATGGCTCAACGAGTTCGGCTGGACAAGCTGCTGGCCGCACCGGACAGAGCAGGAACAGACGTGCGTTACAGCGGCGACGCAGGGCGCCAATCTGACCGACACCTTTCACGCCCTGGCGAGCACGCCGTGGATCGCGGCCGAGATCGTATACAAGCTGCAGAGCTCGGCCGGCGAAGACTTCGGCGCACTGACGGCTGGCAACGCGCGTACGCCGGCATTCGGCGCGCTCGCAAAGGTGTTCACCTCGCCATTTGGAAGCGCCCATCCGGTCACCCTTACGCTCCGCCGCCGCCGCGGCCGGGTCGTGGCGAGCGGCTCGGGGCCGGTCGGGGACTACATGCAGCTTGAAGTCTTCCATAGCGGCAGGCTCCGCTACAGGGCGCTGTTCACCCTGGACCGCTTCAACCGCTACTCGGTCGCGCTGCCGAAGGTGCTCGGCACATCCGGTCTGCGGGTCCGCGTCTATCAGTACTGGGCGGGCCGCGCCAAGGGCGCACAGAAGAGCATCTGAGCCGATGCCCGAGGGCCTCGTCCTCGTGCCGATCGACCCTCAGCTCATTCCGCGTTGCGGAACAGAGTCGCCAGCGTGAGCGCCAGAATCTTCATATCCAGCCCGAGCGACCAGTTGGCGATGTAGTAGTTATCCCACTCCACGCGCTCGGCCAACGAGGTCTGGCCTCGCAGGCCGTGTACCTGCGCCCAGCCGGTGATCCCCGACTTGACGCGGTGGCGATCACCGTAGCGGACGACATCCTGCCTGAACAGCTTCACGAACTCCGGGCGCTCGGGGCGGGGACCGATCAGGCTCATGTCCCCGCGCAGGACGTTCAGCAGCTGAGGCAGCTCGTCCAGCGAGGTGCGGCGCAGGAAGCGCCCCACAGCGGTACGGCGGTCGACGCCCTCAACCCCACCCGGGGCGGTGTCTCCGCCGAGCAGGAACTCGAGCGCCCCCTCTTCCTCCTCACCGGTTTCTGCGTCCTGGTCGCTTGACTGAAACTGCCTCTCCGGCACGCGCATCGAGCGGAACTTGTAGAAGTTGAAGACCTTGCCGTCACGACCCACCCGGCGCTGGCGGAACAGCACCGGACCGGGCGAGCTGACGGCAACGGCGAGCGCCGCACACAGCATCACCGGCGAGAGCACGATCAGCAGCAGCAGAGCAAGCACGCGGTCGCCCGCGTGCTTGAGGGCAAACTGCAGGCCCCTGGGATCGACGGTGGTGAATGACATCAGGGGCAGTCCCCCGACCGTGTCGTACCCCACACGATTGTTGATCGTGTCGAACATACGCGGCACCACCGACACCTCGACGCCGAGCTCCTGGCAGCGCTGGATCAGCCGGCTGACGCGGGCGTCTGCCACCGAGGAGAACGCCACGATCAGGTTTCGCACGCCCGTGCTCAACACCGTCTCGTCGAGATCCTCGACCGTGCCCAGAACCGGCACGTCGCGCCCCCCTACCTCCGCTATCGAGCGCGGGTCCTCGTCGAGGAAGCCCACCGGCGCAAGCCCGTACTCGGGGTGGCTCTCCAGCCGCCGCGCCACCTGCGCGCCGACGAGCCCTGCTCCCATGATCAGCACCGGCTTGCCCACGAGCCGGCTCGCGCGCGCCCAACGCTGGGTGAGCGACAGGGCCAGGCGCCCGAAGGCGACGCCGACGATTGCAAATATCCAGGCGCGCACCCATATTTCCTGGTCCGGCACGCGCCCGTTGGCGAACAGGCCGATCATCTCCACGGCCATCGCGCCCACCGACACGCCGCTGATGACGGGCACGATGCCATCCAGAACGAGAGCTCGCAGGCGCGTTCGATAGAGGCCGCGCAGATGGAAGAGCAGCATCACGATCAGCGGCAACGCGAGCAGCGGAGCGCGAACCGCGGGCGTGTGCATGACCGAGGAGACGCCGCCCTGGGCAAACACGACGGCCGCGCACAAAAGCGCGAAGTCCACGCTCTGGCGAAGCACCGTCCAGCCCGATCCCTCGAGCGCCCACTGCAGTGGGCCGCGAAAGGTTCCCGGCCTGAGCGCCCTGGGCCACGGCGCATCGGGCGCGAGCGGCGCGCGAAGTGGAAGCGCGGTCGATGTCTGCTGTGTGATGTGTGGGGGGTCCATGGGCAGAGACCTAGCTCGTCCTCAGTTGGTTACTCGGGTTCTGTTCGTTATCCCTTTAGCCGCCCGCGTCCCCCGCCCGGGGGGATGTACGCGCGATCCGCCTGGTGAGCACCCCCGTCAGGATCAGCGCAGCCAGGGCTATGAGGATGTACGCGAGGTCCAAACCAGAGACTCCGAGCGGTTCGGAACCTTCCCCGGCGGGGTGCACCGCCGCGGCGGCCGCGGCGGCGGGATACGCCCCCACCGCGCCGCCGGAACGCCCGCTGACGCTGACCTTCGTGGACTTGCCCCGTCGCGCGGCGCGGGGACCGCGCCTGCCGGTGCCCGAGCGCCCGGACAGTTTCCCCTGTGAACCCGTACGAGCGCCAAGGCTGCCTGCTGCCGCCGCGGAGGATTCGCCCGTGCCCACCGAGCCGCCGCTGCTGGGCGAACCGCCCCCGCCGTTCGGAGGCCCGTTCACAAGCGAGGAGCCGATGATCGCCTGGCTTCCCTGCCCCGGGCCGCCATAACCGCTGAGCAGCGAACTGGCCTGTGCGGCGGCCGGCATCGCGGCTAACAACGCCGCAATGCAGACGACTGCCGGTGTGATAAAGCGACGACCTCTCATGCTTGCCTGCCCTGGTCCCCTTCTTCGGCCTGAGTAACTCCTTGTCAACTCTTCATGCCTGCGTGTCAGTCGTCGCCCTGCCACGGTCCATAGTCCCACGGTCAAACGTCCAACGCTCGGTCGCCAGGTATTCGGGCGCCCACGCGCAGACTTCAACGAATCGACGAGCTCGCGGCACACCCTAGCGAAGCGCGAGGCGGGTGTCGAGCGAGAATCGCTGTTTGCTCGAAATACACCCGAACTCATGCAAGTTGCTGAGCTGTCTGGAGGATCGAGCGGTTCAATTCCTGCACGCTCACCTCCCGGCCCGCCCGTACCAGCAGCAGAGCTTGGCGGGTCAGCGGGTCGCGAGGATTCAGCTGCGCGGCCCGCTCGAGCAGCCGCAGCGCTTGTTTGCGATCGCCCTTGGTGGACGCGATCGCGCCAAGCTCGAGGAGCGCATAGGCGTCGCTCGGGCTCCGCTTCAGCGCCAGCGAGAACTCGTGGTCGGCGCGGCCGAGTTCGTTCAAGCGCACCGCGATGTCCCCGGCCACGAGATCGGCTTCATCACTGAGCGGATTCAGCCGTTCCGCGTCCCGTAGCCGGGCATACGCCTTCTGCGGTGAGTGCGTCCATATGCGAGCCGCGCTCTGCACCTGCAGCTGGCTGAACCAAGGCGCGGCCAGCGACAGTGCGGCGGCGAGCGCCAGCACGGCGCCCACAGCCAGGGCCAGGCGGCGACGGTCGAGAGACCATCGACGCCCAGCCGGTCGCTCGGAGCGCACGACGGGCGCCAGCGCTCCAGGCCCGCCGCTCTGCGTGACCCCAGGCATCACTTGCGGCCGGGCGCCGAGGGCACAGGCGAGGCCGAGCAGCGCAAACGCCGGCGCGCCCAGGCCCGCGAACTCCCAGAACCAGTCGAACGAGCCGTGAACGGCCCAGTAGGCAAAGCCGGCAAGCGCCGCCGCCGCCACGTCGCAGGCCAGCGGTTCAACCCCCTTCAAGCGCATCGCGCGGGCGCCCGCGAGCAACGCCGCTCCGAGGCCGACCAGCGCCAGCAGCACCCCCACGAGCCCCGCCTGAACGAGCGTGCGTAGCTCGACGCTGTGCGGGTAGTGCGGAGTCTCATCACCGCGGCCGTGCGCCAGATACTGCTCCTGGAAGTTATCGGCGCCGATGCCGAGCAGCGGATGCGCGACGAATTCGTTCAGGGCCACGCGATAGAAGTCGTAGCGGTCGCTGCCCAAGCCACTCGTCAGACGACTACCGGTCGTGTTGGTGGCAACGTAGCCGGCCTTGAAGCTGTCCCAGCCGTGTCTGAGCCGCGACACCGGGTTGCCGGCCGCGATCCACCCGCCCGCGAGGACGGCGACGAGCGTCGCTATCGCAGCCACGCCGAGCGCCCTGCGTATCCTGCCGGCGGAGGTCTCCGAGAAGGCTCGCCGGCTCTCGATCGCCGCGCCGAGCGCCACCACGAGCCCCACCACGATGGCCGCGGCGAACGTCGCGCGGGTGGCGCTGTGGAGATTCGTCGGTACAACGGCGCCGTTCTTCAGATGGTCGGCCACACGCAGCACCGCCGGTGCTGCGGCCCCGATGCCCAGCGCCACCGGCACGAGCACGGCGAACGTGCGGGTGCGCCCGGGCAGCAGAGCAAACACGAGCACGAGCATGACCGGCGTCGCGTACAGCGAGCCGCGGCTCTGGCTCAGCAGCGCGACCTCCGCGAGCAGCACCGCGCCGCCTGCGAGTGCGCCCCGCAACGCCCACGGCAGCCGGGGGCTGCGCGCCATCAGCAACGCCGGCCAGAACGCCATCAGCCACTGGGCAGCATTGGCGTTGGGGTAGCCGCTCGGATACAGCAGGCGCCCGTCGGGCAGCATGCTCTGGAGGTTCGCGCCGGAAGCGGCGTTGATATGCAGCGCGGCGAACACGCCCAGCGCGATCATCGCGAGCGTCCAGCAAACGAGCAGCAGCGCCGCGCTGTCCCCGCGCTGGCGCCAGCAGGCGAACAGCGCGAAGACGAGCAGGTAGAGCAGCGTCCGGTTCGCGCCTTCCCAGGCATCCCCGGCCACGCCGGCCCATGTGATCGAGAGATAGCTGAGCGCCGTGTAGGCGGCCAGGCAGCCGAGCGCCACCTTCACCGGGGTGGAGATCTCGCTCCACGCCAGCGGAACGATCGCCAGCGTCAGCCCCAGTAGCGCCAGCACGATCAGGGCCCCCGGCGCCCAGTGGGTGACCGGGTAGCCGGCCTGCTGGGTCGCCCATACGACGAACAGCACCATCGCCGCAAACGCCGGCACCGTAGCGGGCGCTCGGCGCAGCGTTGCGGTGAGCCCCTTCGTCATCGCCACCATCATCCTCGCTGCGCCGGACCCCGCCCGGCCCGCCGCGTTCGCGAGGAGGTCTGCTATCCGCCGACGTTCAAGCCGGCCCGGCGTCCGCGGACGCGCCTTTTGGCGCGGGGCGGGTGGCACCGGCGAGCAGCAGCGACAGAACCCTGCCCATCAGCTCATCGGGGACCGCATCGGGGTCGGCCAGCTTCTGGCGGGCGATGCCGTCCGCGAGCGCGTCGATCGCCACCGCCAGCTGCTCGGCCGGAATGTCAAGCTCCAGGTCGAACTCGCGCACGCCGTCGACGATCAGCGCCGTCAAGCGCTCGCGCACCTGTGCGAAACGGGCTGCGACCTTCGGGCGCACGCGCGCGTCGCGCACGCCATAGGCCCAGAACTCCATGAACAGCAGCAGCACGTCGGGCTCACGCTCGATCATGGTCATCCACTGGCGCGCTCCGCCGGTCGCCCGCTCGGCGATCGACGAGCGCTCACGCACGGCGTCGGAGATCTCGCGGGTGTATTCGTCGATCTCGCGGTCCATCAGCACCAGGAACAGGTCCTCCTTGCCGCTGAAGTTCGAGTACAGCGCACCCGTCGAGAACCCGGCCTCGGAGGCGATCTCCTCGACCGAGGCGCCGTGGAAGCCGCTGCGCGCGAACACCGTGCGCGCAGCGCGGAGCAGTCGCTCGCGCGTGTTGGCCCGGCTCTGCTCGCGTGTCATGCGCTCTATCTGCACTCGCTCATCCTACTTGACAGAACGGTCGCTATTTCGATAATGTTCATTATTCCAGAGGGGATTAGACCGTCCCGAGACGCCCTCGCGCTGAGCGCTGAGGCGCCAACCAACGTGCGACAGGAGCAGCCCGATGGCGACCGCGACACCAACATCCGGACCGAGGGCGGAGGCGAATCCCGCCAGCCTGCCCGCCGACGCGATCTCCTACGCGGACCTGTATGCGCGCTGGGAGCGCGGCAACTGGCGCGCAACCGAGCTGGACTTCAGCGAGGACGCGCGCCAGTGGCGAGAGGACTTCACCGAGTTCGAGCGCCAGGCGGCCGTGTGGAATTACTGCCTGTTTTTCTGGGGCGAGGACGCCGTCGCCGACAACCTGTCCCCTTACATCGACGCCGCGCCGCGGGAGGAGCAGAAGTACTTTCTCGCCACCCAGCAGGTCGACGAGGCTCGGCACGCTGTGTTCTTCAAGCGCTTCATGCACGAGGTCTGCGGCATCGGCGACGGCTCGATGGCCAGCGGCCTTGAGACGATCAAGCCCCAGCTGACCTCTGGCTTTCGCAAGATCTTCGAGGGCCTCGATCGGATGGCCGACGAGCTGCGCGCCGACCGCTCCCCCGCCCAGCTGGCGGCCGCGGTGACTCTCTACCACATCGTGATCGAGGCAGCGCTGGCCCAGCCCGGCCAACACTTCATCTGCAGCTACCTGGAGGAACGCGACCAGCTGCCGGCGTTTCGCGAGGGGATGCAGAACATCGCCGCCGACGAGCAGCGCCACATCGGATTCGGCGTAAAGCTCCTCGCCGACCTCAGGCGTGAAGACCCCGTCGGGGTGCCCAAGGCGGTGGCACACACGATGCGCACTGTCACCCGCTACACCTCCCAGGTCCTGATGCCCCCGGGTTGGGACGAACGCTACGTGACCGTGTTCAACTCGACCCTCGATGAGGTCGGCCTCGAGGGCCTGAGCTCGATGACCACGAAGCTGCGCTCCGCGGGTCTCGCGGTCGAGACGCTCCCGGGTCCCCCGCTTCTGCCCCCGGGGCTCTCGCCGATCGAGATCACCCGGCGCGGGCGCGCGCTTGCGAAGGCTGGTGTCATCGGCGTCCGCGAGGGCGCCTCGGCCCGCGACCCGGAGACGGTCGCTCTGATGTTCGACATGCTGTGCCGTCAGGTGAACCCCGACCACGGGCTCGCACGCCCCACCACCTTCCAGTGGGAGTTCTCGGACCCCGATGTGCCCACCTGGCACCTGACCGTGGACAACGGCACGAGCGTCGCCGAGCAGGGAGCTGCGCTCAGCCCAGATCTGCGACTGCGCCTGTCATTTCAGGACTGGGTGGACATCTTCGGGAATCGACTCGATCCGCTCCGCGCCCTCGCAACCGGCCGGCTGCGCGCGCGCGGCAACCCGCTCGCGCTGGCGCGGCTGAGGAAGGTCTTCCCCAGCGACTGAGCTCGTGCGCCTGCGCATGAGCTCAGTCACGAGGATATTGGCGTCGCATCACCGGCGAACCAGGGGCTGAAATCCTCCTTCAGCGCTGAAGGGTGCCGCGTGGAGTGGCCGCCCCTGGACTCTGTCGCTCAGCTGCAAACCGTGCACGCCGAGCCTTCGGCAGCCTCTTTGAGGGATGTGTAGGAGAGCTTCTCCCGTCCCGTTTCGGTCTCGATGCCCCATGCTTCTTTTTCGTGGTCGTAGTTGTGCCACTGGAAGATGTCCAGGTCGGCCACATAGCCGGTACCACGAGCCCAGTTGACGAAGTTGTAGATGTTCGTCGCCTGTTCGGTTTCCGTAACACCAGGAGCAGCTTCGTATGGTTCGTCGTCCCAGCCGAGCTCGGTGATGTAGATGGGCAGTTTGTCGGCGGCGTAGGCAGCCGTAACTTCTCCGCGGCTACCTTCTGGCAGGTTCTTCGGCCACGAGTACGGATGCAGCGCGAGCCCATCGGCGTAGGACAACGCGCCGGCTTTGACGATCTCGGCGTTCCAACTCGACCCTCCGTCGTCGAGGTCGGAGGCGAGGATCAGCGGGCGCGCGGAGCCGAATTCCCTGACGAACGCTTCGTGGACTGCCTTGAGAATGTTGGCATAGGCCGTGGCGTTTTCCTGGCTTTCTGAGGAAGCGCCCCAATACCAATCCCCATAGGCCTCGTTCAATACCTCAAACGCCGCGATGCCAGGACGTTCCTTGACCTCTCGGACCGCTTCTGAGGCGAAGCCCGACGGGCTGATCGTCTTGACGCCGCCCGAGTTGTAGTCGCCTGAGTTCAGGTATATCTCATGGAAGCCGTCTTTGACGAATTCGGCCACTTCCGACGGGGAGGACGAGTTGCGGACGGTTTTGACGACGGGCGAGATCGACGCAGCCTCGCCTGCGCCCCAGCCGCCCGCGTTGAGGCCGACCCACATGCTGCCATCCAGCGGCTGGGTGACCGGTGGCTGCGCGACCGGCGCGCCCGGGGAGCCTTTCGAAGGTTTGCGCGGCGGGTGGGCACGCGCGGATCCTTTCGCGAGTCTTGTACTGCTGGTCAGGGCGTCGAGGATTTTCTGCAACTGGCGCACTCGCGCCCGGGCGCGGGCCAGACGCCTGCGACCGTGGCTGCAAGCCCTCTTCCTATGCGCGGCGCACGCGCGTCTGACGACGGCACGCAGGTGACGGGCACTACGCTCGGCCGTTCTGGTCTCGACTCCTCTGGTCTTGATCGTGGCCGCGATTCTCGTCATAGGACGGGCGGGCTTCGCGCTGACCACCCCTGTCCACGACGGTATCGCGAGCAGAACTGCCGCCAGCGCGACACAACGTCCGGTCCTTCTGAGAGCGTGCATTAGGGCCTCCTTCCCTGGCCGGGCTGTCTCCGAAGAGAGCCCTGGCGTTTACAAGCCGACGTCGCGACGGGGGTGCCTTGCTCGTGGCTCCTGAGCGACGGCGTGCGTCGTACATCGGCAGGCCTCCTGAACCCCGCATGCGATATCGCGCGATTCGTGGACCGATGTTCGGCGCAGGCGCTCGTGGACTCGCCGCGGCGCCGCGGCGTCAGCGCGGCCGACGGCGGCGCGCGTCAGCCGGGTTTGCAGGCCTCTGAGATGCCTACTGAGCCCACTGCCGGGTCGCGAACCGCTCAACGTAGACCGCCATCAACGGGGAGAACACGAACGGGGCGGCCGCAGGCGTGGCTGCTCGGTAAACCGGGTGGCCGACCACATGTCCAGCGGGAAGGCCATAGGGCCAGAGCTTTCCCCCGGTTGAGCCGCGCGGGTCAACCGATCCCGAACTCCCGCTCGGCAGCGGAGGTGCCGGCTGCCACGGCCGCCGAAGACGGGCTCGCAGACCGTACTGGAGCCGCTGAATCGGTCGCACCCGGCGTGGACGCTCGGGTGGAGGACCGCGCGTCTGTGAGCGGTGCTTCAGCGGCGGATGCCCGTGTCGCGAAGGCCGGTTGAGCATCGCCCGATGTCGCAGGCCGCTCGGGCCCGAACTCACGGGCGGCCTTTTCGGCGGGCGTCAGCAGCGCCGAGGAGGCCGAGCGGGCCTGCGCGCCGGCGCCCGAGCGAGCGCTCGCCGCAAGGTCATCGCTCGCGCGCGCCGCGGTCAGCGCCAGGTCGGCTGCGGTCGCCGCGCGGGCGTGTGAGGGGCGGAAAGCCTCGCGCCTGTGAACCGGCGCGCGCAGATGGACCGGGCCTTCGGTGAGCGCCACACAGCCGGCTCCGACCCCCAGCGCGAGCAGGCATCCCACGGCGACCTTCGTGGCGAGCGGACCGCCCGCCAACAGCCAGCTGCCGCCGCCGGCGCCGGCGCCGGCGATGCCGGCAGCGCCGCCGCCGCCGAGCACGCCTGGGGAGATCGCGCCCGCGACGCCGCCACCCGCCTGCGCACCCCCCGCGCCGGCTGCGGTGCCCGCGTGTGCACCGGCACCCGGATGACCGCCGATGCCCGCGTGTGCGTGAGCGGAGAAGCCGGCACGCGCGAGCGCCCCTGCCCCCAGGCCCCACGGCAGGAGCACCGGCGGCAGCGCGACCGCGAGGCCGCGCAGCGAGACGACATACGCGCGGCACGCCGGACACTCGCTGCGATGCGGGAGCGAGTACAAAAGCCATAGCAGCACCCTGCTACCGTCGAAATCGAGGAGCTAAGAGCATGGATGCCAAGGCCATAGGAATCATCAGAGTCAGCCACGTAGGAGGGCGCGAGGGCGACAGCTTCGCCAGTCCGTCTATTCAGCGCGAGCGCATCGAGGCAGCTTGCGAGCGCGAGGGTCTGAGCCTGATCCGCATTGAAGAGGAGCTAGACGTATCGGGCGGGAAGCCGCTCGATAAGCGTCCGGGGCTCAAGCAGGCTGTCGCAAGCGTCGAGGCAGGCGAAGCCAAGATCATCGTGGCCGCGTACTTCGACCGCCTCTATCGCTCGCTGGCCACCCAGGCTGAGGTCGGGAAACGGGTCGAGGCGGCAGGCGGTCGGGTCCTGACGGTCGATGCTGGATACGTCGGAGAAGGCACGTCGAGCGAATGGCTGGACGGCACCATGCGCGGGATGATGGCCGAGTACTACCGCCGTCAAGCCCAGGAGCGCTCTGGCGATGCAATGCGTCGGACCATCGAGCGCGGGGTCCCCATGCTCCGTGTTCCACCACCCGGTTACTTCCGAGGCGAAGACGGCAGACTCGTCATCGATCCCGTTGAGGGTCCGGTCATGGCGCAGGCGTTCCAGATGCGCGCAGACGGTCGCGAGATACGCGAGATCAAAGCCATGATGGCCGACCACGGGATCAAGCGGGCATGGTCGAGCATCCGCAAGATGCTCATGAGCAAGGTCTACCTCGGCCAGATCGCCTTTGGCGAGCTTGTCAACGAGAGCGCCCACGAGCCTTTGGTCGATGAGGCGACATGGCGTCAGTGCCAACGGCGCAAGCCGACGCCAGGGAGACGAGCCAAGTCCGACCTACTGCTTGCCCGCCTCGGGGTCCTGCGCTGCGCATCCTGCGGAGCGGCCATGATCGCGTCCCGCCAGAAATCTCGCGGCAGGTACTACGCCTACTACAAATGCCCTCAGTCGAATGACTGCACGGCCAAAGCAACGATCTCGCAGAAAATCGTTGAGCCTGTCGTGATCGGGCACGTTCGCTCTGCGCTCGCGGATCTTCAAGGACATGCCTCAGCCGACGATCACGTCCGGGACGCCGAGAAGGAACTAGCAACCGCTCAGCAAGCCTTGGACGCCGCCATAGAGGCTTTCGACGGGATCAACGCAGCATCGGCCAACCAGAAACTCCGGGACCTTACAGCGGCCCGCAACGCCGCCCAGGACGCCCTAGACCAGATCGCGGGGACCCAGGCGAACGTCATTGAGATCTGGTCTAGGGCGTCCTGGGACGACCTGAGCCATGAGGAGCGCCGCTCCTTGATCCGTGCGAGGGTCGAGAAGGTCGAGGTCGTGTCAACCGTAGTGGACAGCGCCAAGGGTGCCGACCGGATCACAGTTACGCTCTACGGGATCACGACGCCGGTCAAGGGCCAGGTCAGGCGTCTGCGTCCCGGTCTTGTGGAGTCGATAGACGATTCGCAACGCCAGCTTGATCTAGCGGCCCGGAGCCGCATCAGCGTCCAAGAGAATGGGCGCAGGCATGTTCGATGAGCGCACGATCAAGATCCTTGATGAGCTAGGACTCACTCCCGGCGTGATTGATGGCAACGCTAAGCACGTTTTTACGACGAGCCATTGTGATGAGTTGGCTTGGGCACTGCATCGACTTACGGGTCACCCGGTCATCGTCGCCTCTAACCGAGAGCACAAACACGCTGGCGTGCTACGGGATGACGACACGGTGCTTGACATCGATGGCGCGGAACCGAAAGACGCTTGGTTGGCCAAGTGTGCCTACGATTCGGACCAACTGCTCCCAGAGTCCGCCGACTATGGGCTCGACTCGCTACCGCATGATGTAACGGACACTTTCGCTCGCGCAGTGCTGCAAGCCGCAAGCCTGTAGGTATAGCGCCTCAATTGCCCTTCTTTTTTCGCTTCTCCGCACCCCGGAATAGGTGAGGAACGAATGGAGGCCATCAGACACAGACCACCCTAAGACGCCACGGACAACAGAGTGAGTCATCAAGCGAGCGCCTCGGTCAGACAGCCTTACTCCATGGGGCATCCGGTCGGGGCGTTCTGCAACCGCAATTGCACTCACTTGAGGGTTTGGCGCGCTCCGTGACGCGATCCCCCGTCGTTGCTCAATGCTTTACCTGAAATAGGATACGGAGAAATGCTACAGATCACTTGAGGGTCCCGGTTTCGGCCTTTCCCAACTCCCTTATGGTGACAGGATACTTGAAAACGTTCACCCCCCGTTGCTACAATACGTAGTGGGCAATGACGCCCGGAATCACCATAAGGACAACCATGTCAACAACCGATAGAAGCACCCTAACGCAGTGCGTTGGGAGCCGCATGCATCCCGACGTGATCACTGAGCTTCGCAGGTACGCCGCTCAGGACAACGTAACGCCGAGCAAGTTCATCGCCAAACTAGTCACACGCGAGGTCAAGGCCCGCAAGGTAGCCGAGGCAGCTTCACTAGGGGGCGACAATGAGTAGTCCCCTTTTCAACGCCACTGCGGTGAACGTGAACAGAGTGCAGGTGGCCTCATGAGCTACCAATGCGTGAAATGGGTGCTCCAGAACTCCAAAGCTCGCAGCGGAGCCCGCAACGTGCTGCTCGCGCTCGCAGAGCACGCTAGCGAGGACGGAACCGACTCCTACCCCGGAGTAGCAACGCTCTCGCACGAGTCCCAGGTCAGTGAGCGCCAGATCCACAAACTGCTCCGCTCGCTGGAGCGGGGCGCAGCCATCCGCAACGACGGCACGTCAAAGTACCTCACCACCAACTGGACGGTGCTCATGGACGATGAGGCCGCATGCTACGTCATCGAGGGCGACACTGTGAAGGGGATGAACTCCAGTTCAGGGGTGAACTCCAGTTCAGGGGTGAACTCCAGTTCAGGGGTGAACTCCCGCGCCAAGGGGGTGAACTCCAGTTCCGTAGGGGATGAACCCCAGTTCAGGGAGGGGGTGAACTCCAGTTCCCAAACTCGGAACCGGGGTTCATCCAAACCACCAAGAACCTCCCCTACACCCGCCAATGAAGACTCCAGAACCACCGCGCGGGAGACTCCCTTGGCGGATGCAGAGGAGAATGAGAGCAGGTCAGCTAGGAGAAGGTCACGGACCAAGCCAGCTAGGAGCAAAGCTCGCAGGGGCAGACCGGAGCCCGGCCTAGCGGCTCAGGATCGGAAGGCAGAGCGTGAGGCGAAGGCTGACGCGCACAAGCGGAAGTTCAGCCACCCGGACGGAGCGCCTATGACGCACCGGGAGAAGATGCAAGTTCTGAGAGAAGCGACGGCGGCGGCGATTGCCAAAGAAAAGAGCGAGGCGGCATGAGCACTCCAGTACGAGCCAGCACACGACGCGGCCAGAAGTGGCATCGGTGGATCGGTCGCGGCATAGCTGCTTGCGGAGCCAAGGTCACCCAGGACACCGCACCATTCGATCCGGCCTCGGGTCATTCGTGTCGGACGTGCGCCAGATCCGTCAAGCCCACGCACTCAGAACGCGAACAGCCTAATCCGAAGCTCGCAGAGCTACGGGAGCAAGCCGCAGACCGCGCACTCTAAGACGCCCGACTTCTGCGAGTGAATCTGTATGAACACGACACCCGACATCAAACCAACCAATGCACAGACTCGCAGCACACGCCTATTTGATCGCATGGACCATGTGTGTGATCGCTGGCTACGGGATCTTCACTTTGGTTCACTGACCGATCACGAGAACTATCTTGCTCACCACAAGCGGATAGCGGCACTGGCTTGATCCAAGCCCAGAGCACGCTCTAGCCGGTCGTCTGCGTCTCGGACTGTAGAAGACGAGCGATCCACCGTCTGAGCCATCGATCACGGCAGACGGCGATTATGAGGCTCTGAGCGAACCGGCTCGATAATCGACGGGGGTAGGTCCAACCCCGCGCGTCCAACACACAAAAAACTCGTGCGTGTTTCGCGTTTCGGTTCTCAAAAGAACCGGGTATACCCCCTGGCCGTCATCAACACTGACCCCGCGCGTCCAACACACAAAAAACTCGTGCGTGTTTCGCGTTTCGGTTCTCAAAAGAACCGGGTATACCCCCTGGCCGTCATCAACACTGACCCCGCGCGTCGGCTATACAAAATAGTGGCCGGCATTTTTAGCCCGGAAACACTGGGCTTTTGCGGACAGGTGCTCAGCGCGTCACAAAGGGGCGCGTTGTGTGACATGAAGGGTGGGGGGACGGTTTCGCCGATTCCAACTCCCTTATAGTGAAGAAAACGGTTCACAAATCCCCATAATTCGGTCATGATACTTGAAGATTTCACGGTTCCGTTGCTACAATAGGTAATAGATGCCCACACTTTTGACACATAGAACACCCAGGAGCCTCGCAGAGCCAGGTAAAGCCCTCTGGCGCGAGCTTACGAGTCAGCACGACTACAGCGGGACCCACCTACGCCTTCTGCTGGTGCTTTGCCAAGCCGTAGATCAGCAGGCACAGCTTCGACAAGCCCTCGACGTGGCGGGACCAACTTACACGACTGACAAAGGTGACCTCAGAGTCCGTCCCGAGGTCGCATTGGAGCAATCGGCTGTACGCACCATCGCCAAACTCTCGCGTCAGTTGGAGATAGAGCATGATCACGTCTAGGACCCACCCAGATAGGGGTTCGACTCCCACTCCTAATCCGCCAGCATCGCTGACCGGGAAGGCGCTAGAGAGATGGGAAAGAGGCGATGGACTCCTCAAACTCGCTGAAAAGCGAGAAAGAGAAGGCAAGTACAGCGCACTTTCCGGCGATGCGATCATCAAGGCAAGGGCACGCAAGGTCCCGCATGCCGCCTAATACGGAGCACATCACCCAGGCAGAGCGCGAAGCTGCAACGGTCACCCAGGACGACAAGCTGCGACCGCGCAACCCTCACCCGAACACTCTCATACGGGTCGGGCTGCCGTCAGAAGATGAGGCAATCGAGAACGCGGTCCTGCGCGAACGCGGGGAACGGGACTCCGACCATGAGTAGCCACAGACACGCGATCACGGGACGGTTCGCGACGGCTGATGACTGGCTACGCGGCGAGGTCGCGGCGAAACAGCAAGCGACCCACGATGCACTGAGCGAGCTTATGACTCCACAGGAGGTCCCTCAGGAGGCAGCAGAGCCAGCTAGGGGCTTCGACGGGGGTACAGGCGTCACTTCCGGGATGGGAATAGCTGGCGGTATGGAGCATCGCTCACCGGACGAAATCCTAAGGGAGTTCGCAGGAGGCTAAGACTTGTTGCGCGGAAGGTTTGCTCCTAGATGCGCAGCCTCCCCCCGTGGGGCTTCTCCTTTCGACCACGGGTGTGAGTTTCAGACAAGACCGAAACGAGAACCAACCCTATAAATCGAAATGAGAACAGCATCATGAACACAGCAACGAGTATCCCCGAGGCCCGTCAAAGGCCCTCAATTCAGACCGAGGCTTCACCGGATCAACCGAACCCCGGCAGGATGCAGCATCCTAACTTCCGGCAATCTCTATTTGCTCAGCCACCGCACCCGTGGGACAGCAACCTGCGACCGCTGAGTAACAAACTGACGAGCGACCTTGCTCAGGAAGCTCGGAAGCTCTATGACAAGTGGCAGGACGCCATCGCGTATCAGACCAAGGTCCGCGATGACTCCGAAGCTGCTCGCCAGAAGTCACGCGAGAGTCAGCAGGAGGTCAAGGACGCAATCAGCCGCGAAGCTGACTCCCACGGCAAGGCAAAGG
Source organism: uncultured Solirubrobacteraceae bacterium (assembly GCA_963761355.1). GTDB lineage: Bacteria > Actinomycetota > Thermoleophilia > Solirubrobacterales > Solirubrobacteraceae > Palsa-744. The sequence goes on along the minus strand of CAVXHC010000014.1, from coordinate 710,603 downwards.
TCCTGGATGCCGCGCAGGTGAAGCGCAGAGAGGCAATCGAGGCAGCAGAGTCGCACGACTGGCGCGAGCTATTCGCTCAGGCACAGAGCGGCGCAGACAGCGCCAAGCAGAGCCTCGCAAACTTCTATGAGGCCAATTGGAAAGAGCTTGTCGAGCTACACAAGGCGGACGCTGATCGGGTCCACAAGGAATGGGTCAAGGCCCACAAAGTCCTAGAGCCAATCGAGCACGAGCATGACGAGATCATGCGTTCGCTGACTACGATCCTCAGCCGCGTGCCGGGACTCACATCGAACGTGCTGCCCGATGGCTACAGCGAGAAGCCGTACCTCAGGGAGCAGTAGGCATGGCCGAAGTCACGGTGACCAAAGGCGAGACGACAGACGTTGGCGATACTGCGCTGACCCCGAGCCTCGGAACGATCAAAGGCACGATCACTGATACAAAAGGGGACCCGCTCAGCGGCGCACAAGTATCAGCCGTGCCGTCCCGGTCCAGTGAAAAGGTCCTGGGTGTCACAAATGGTTCAGGCGAATACTCGCTCACCGTACGTGGAGGCAGCTACACGCTATTCGTGCGCGCCAGCGGCGTTGGATACACGGAAAAGCCCTTCGCCTCGGTTGCAGGAGGGGGAACCCTAGCGATGGGCACGACACAAGTCGCTCAGACAGTCGGCTCAATCAGCGGCGTGGTTACCAATGACACAGGAACGCCTCTAGCCGGAGCCACCGTAACCGTGGTAGGGACGTACCTGAAAGTAGCACCCGCTGAAAGCCGCCTTTTGTCCGCCGTGACAAATGGGTCTGGTGAATACACCATCACTGACGTGCCTGAAGGCGGTCCCTACGAACTTACCGTCACGGACTCTGCGTACTAAGCGTTTCACACTTGGCTGATCGCGGAGAAGCCTGTTACCTCCCAGGACTTCTTCTTCAATGGCTGCGACAGCCAAACGGGGATTAGCCGGTGAGGTTCCGGCATCCCCAATAGTCCCTCATCGGCTATGCCATCCGGTGGGGGACTTCTTTTCGTCTGACTTCTGCATGTGAATGTATGGAAAGCAATTCACAGGAGACAGCAGATGCACCGAACGACCGAACCGTCAGACATGAGACTTGCCGAGTTGGTTCACCGGCACCAGATCCCCCGCTCGCACTTCGCGAGCCACGTCCGGGAGCGGTTGGATGCGCTCCCAATCGACTGGTGCCTTGTCGAATCCTTTTGGCCGAGGGCTTACGCATGATCAGCGAACGTCAAGGCCGCTATGACCGGCTGCTCGATGCCGTCGAGGAGCGCAGAGAAGCCGAAGAGCGAGACGAGCCCTATGAGCCGGTAGTCCTAGAAGCTGCGCTGATCCTCGGGCAGGAAGGCCACAGAGGGGATGACGCATGGGATGGGTAAAGCGTCATAGAGTCGCAACCGTGGTTGCGTGTCTGTTCCTTGTGTTTGCGGGAGCAGCGAGCGCCTACTATCTCTTTTACGAGAATGGGAAAGGCACGACTACGCCCGTGACCGTTGGCACAGTGCAGAACGACGGCAAAGAACTTGCCCTCACAGGGACCATCGCAGCCATTTCAGGACCGGGACACGGAGGGGAAGTGACCATCAAGGTGACCAACAGTTCCGCGTCTGCTCAGCAGATAGACAAGATTACGGGAACGCCGGTTATCGGGGAACCGTACCTCAAAAACGGATGCCAAACGGCTTGGTTCAGTTTCCAGCAGAACGGCAACGAAATCTATAGCGGGGAAGGGCTAACAACCCCGCTCAGCATCCCGATAGGCGAAACAACGCTGAAAGAAAAGGCTCTATTGCAGTTTGTGGAAAAGCCAGAAAGCCAAAACGCATGCTCAGGCGCTAGCGTCAGCGTACAACTCCAAAGCACTCCCTGATGGCTGCCCTTACGTCGATTCCGTAGGTCATCCCTCAAGCGTCATCTGATCGGGGTGGACCGTCTCCTCGGGCGTTGGAGGTAGTGCAACCTGCGTCATGTGCGAGCCACCGGCAGGCATGTCGATTCGCTTGCCCGCAAGTAGCTCAGCGACGGTCAGAAGTTGAAGCCTCGGATGCTGACCCCAAGGGCTCGTATAGAACCCGGCACTAGCAGCCTCTTGGCGCATCGGCTGCGTCGGCTCATTGAATGAGATCAATACTCCAATCTGTGCCTGCTCGCGGTCGATCACTCCACGCAGGTCCCGGACGTGGCTGACCTGCACTTTGCCAGCCTTGACGCTCACGATGACCTGCTTTGGCTTCGCCTCCCCGTCGAAGAAGAACAGGCGACCGTCGATACCCTGATCCGCTCCCTTCTTTGCCTCAGCGGGTCGCGCGCCGATCAACCCCAACGCCCACCACTGAAATTGATAGGGGTCCTCACGCGCAAGGTCGGCGGCATCGTCAGCCGTCGTCGGCTCGCCCAGGACCACGTAGTCGCTTGATCCCATCGTCGTGAGGCGGGACTTGATCAGCGTCACGGAGAGGTACGTCAGGTCGATACCCATCCACCGCCGTCCAAGTTTCTCGGCAGCAGCGATGGTGGTCCCGCACCCGCAGAAGGGGTCCAACACCACGTCTCCCTGCTTCGTGCTGGACATGATGATCCGCTCTAGCAGGCCCTCGGGCTTCTGCGTGGGGTAACCGAGGCGCTCAGCGTCTTTCGATCCGAGCCACTTGACATCTTCATCGATGCCCTCGTCTGGGTGTCCATAGAGCGTGCCTTCGGTGCCCGGCTGGTAGGCCCAGATGTCCTGCAACGCGACGCCGGGAAGGTCCGCGATGTACGCCTTGTAGTTCGGAACGCCGACCCCATCTTTGTCCCAATGGATTAGACCAGCCTCGTCTAGCTTCTCAAGGCGTTCGATCAGTGGATACTGTGCCAAGTCGTCGCCAGTGATCTCCGTGTACTTCGCGTAGATGTAGGTGGCTGGCTGCCAGTGGCGTCCAGATGACGTTGGGTCGTAATGACGCCAAGGCTTGCCGCTGTCGCCCGTGCGCGTTCCGGGTCCAGTGAGCAATACGGGTCGATACTGACCCCGCGCATCCTTGCTCTTGAAGTAGTCGCGAACGTAGCCGACCGTGTACGGGGTGTGCTGCGGATAGTAGGGCGTGGCCTTAGAGATGCGGTAGTAGAAAATCGTCTGATGGAGAGGGCCGTATCTCTTTGCCGCGCTGTTAGATCCGGTGCGCCGCCAGATGATCTCGTTGCGGAAGTTCTCGGGTCCGAACACCGCATCCATGAGCAGCTTGAGGTAGTGCGCCGCAGTGGGGTCGCAATGGAGATAGATCGAGCCCGATGGCTTCAGCACCCGACGTAGCTCAACGAGCCGGTGAGCCGGACCGGGTTTGACGGAGACCGGGTTGTTAGCGTTTCTCTTTCATGATGTGGTGATGGTTGGCCTTGTTTTCTCAGCGTAGAGTTCCTCGATCTCGCGTGGTGGCCGGTCCCCGAGGTTTTCGTGTAGGCGGCTGTCGTTGAACCAGCTGATGTACTCGACGATCGCGAGCTCGAGTTGGCTTCGTGAGTGCCAGACCCGGTCGGTGATGAGCTCGGTCTTGAAGCTGTCGACGAAGCTCTCGGCCATCGCGTTGTCGTAAGCGTCCCCGGTGCTTCCGACCGACCCGAGGACATCGTTGTCCTGGAGCGTTTGGGTGTAGTCACCGGCGAGATATTGAGACCCCCTGTCGGAATGGTGAATCAGGCGGACCTCCTCAACTCGTTCCCGGGTCGAGAGCGCCATCCGCAGCGCGTCCAGGACGAGCGTTGTGCGCATGTGGCTGGCGAACTGCCAGCCGACGACCTTGCGGCTGTAAACGTCGATCACGAAGCTGAAGAACACGACGCCCTCCCAGCAGCGCAGATAGCTGAAGTCAGCGACCCACAGCTCGTTCGGGCGCTCGGCGGTGAAGTCGCGCTCAACGAGATCAGGGCGCCTCGCCCCCTGCGGGTCGGGGGTCGTGGTGCGCCAGGGCTTGCCGCGGCGCTTGGCTCCCCGGATACCGTTGGCGGCCATCAGCCGCTGCACCTGGCAGCGCGGCACCTGCTCGCCGGCCCTGAGCAGCGCCTTCCAGGTTCGGCGGTAGCCGTAGGCCTCGTAGTTCTTCTTGTGCGTGTCGCGGATCACGCCCAGCAGACGCTGGTCCTCGAGCCGACGCGCTGAACGCTGCCCCGTCTGGCGGTGGTAGAACGCGGACGCCGACACGCCCAGAGTCCTGCAGATCGGCTCGACCCCGAAGCGCTCCCGGTGCTCGTGCACGTAGGCGCTCACCTCGTTCGGTCTGGGTCGAGCTCCTTGGCGAAAAACACCGAGGCCGACTTCAAGATCTCGTTCGCTCGCCGCAGATCCTTGACCTCTCGGCGCAACGCCTTGATCTCCTCCCGCTCTTGGCTCGTCAACAGCTCGCCCCGCCTGCCGCTATCCGCTTCGGCCTGACGCACGGCTTTGCGCAACGTCTCAGGCGCGATCCCCAGATCACGACCAACATGGGCGATCGGACGCCCACTCTCAAGCGCCAGACGAACACCGCGCTCGATCAACTCCGGTGGATACTTCCTCGCTCTTGGCATCCTCGAAGGCTCCCGTTCCCCGCGGACAAAACCACGGAACAGGGCCTCCGTCAAAACCGGCCTGGCTCACGGGGTGCCATCATCGAGAGGTAGGCAAGCATCGTGCTCGGCCCGAGAAGGGTCTGAAAGGCTACCAAGGACTGAGCTACCAAGCCGCCGCTCGTCACGGTTTCCTCGAACGCTGCGGCAGCCGTCTGATCCCAATGCCAGGTGTCATCGAACGCCTTGATCTGTGCGGCAGCTTGCGAGCCGTCAGCATGCCCAAAGAGGACGTTGTAGCTCGCGTTCGAGTTGAATGGCGGGTCTAGGTAGACCAGATCGACGGACTCGTCTGCGACGTGCCGTCTGAGTACGTCGAGGTTGTCCCCGTAGTAGAGGACGTTGGCGGGCGGATCGGCCATCGCGGCAGGCTATCCGGGGCTTCGGCTACCTTCGCGGCTTCGTCCGGCGCTATAGCTTTTCCTTGACTTCTGGTGGATCAGCGCGAGGCGATAGCGCTCGCCGTCCGGGTCGAGGATGCCGTAGGCCAGGCCGCGCATCAGCGACCCCTGCTCCTCACACCAGCCGCCGCCGCGGATGGTGTCAGCCAACTCGCCCACCTTGCCCGCCACTCCCGGACGTCCGGCTCCGCGGCCGTCCATCAGCTTGCCCATCCGCGCCTGCGAGATGCCCATTCGCTCCGCGGCCTCGGACCGCGACAGCCCCTGCAGGTAACAGAAGGCCGCCGCCTCCCGCTCGCGAGCGCTGAGGCGCCCGCGCAGCCCCTCGAACAGGTGGCGAAGCCGCATCCGGTCATCCAGCGCGGCGGCGAAGTCCGTCTCCTCGGCCCCTTCGACCGCCGGCGGCTGTTCCGTGCCGGGCTCGCCGTGGCCGTGCCCGCCACCGCGCCGGCCGTGGCCGCGGAGCTCTTCGATCGCGCGCCGGAAGGTCACGAGCGTCAGCCAGCCGGTCGGATTTGCGATCTCCTGACCGTCCAGCACGGCCGCGTAGAGCCCCGCCCACGCCTGCGAGTAGCAGGCTTCCAGATCGCTGGTGTCGAGGCGGGCGCCGCTCGCACCAAGGCGTCCGCGGACCGTCGCTAGGACACGGCCGCGCAGCGCCTCGAACTCCTGGCGCAGCAGTCGCTCGGCACGGTAGCGGCGCAGGGTCAGGGGACTCACCGACGGGAGATTATGGAAACCAGGATCTGCGCGAGCGCCGCGAGGGTTGCCGCGCCGCGGCCCGCGTATGCGCCACCGCAGGGGCGATCGAGGCCTCGCCACACCGCCCGGGCGCCGGGTATCTTCACGCCATCGCGGCATCCTCAGCGTCCACCCCCGTCAGCGCGCCCGCGACCGCGGAGGTACTCGGCATTCCGCTTGCGATCTCCGACTACGAGCGGGTGATGGACTGGATGGATGCGATCATCGCGACCGATGGGCGCGCGTATATGACGGCCGCGGCCGTCAACCTGGTGATGTCCGCCCGGGAGGACGCACAGGTGCGCGCGGCCGTGCTCGGCGCCACGCTGGCCGTGCCCGATGGCCAGCCGCTGGTGTGGGCGCTGCATGCGCTCGGCCATGCCGGCGCGACCCGCATCTACGGTCCCGACCTGATGGCCGGATTCTGCGGGCGCGCCGCGGGCAGCGGCGTCCCCATGTACCTCTACGGAGGCCGCTCGCCGGCGGCTCTCGAGATGCTTGAAGAACGTCTGCGCGAGCGCTTCCCCGGTCTCGTGATCGCGGGCGGCTCATCACCGCCGTTTCGCCCGCTCACCGAAGCCGAGCGGGCGGACACGATCGCCGCGATCGACTCCTCGGGCGCGGCCGTGGTGTGGGTCGGCATCGGACAGCCCAAGCAGGAGAGGTGGATGTTCGACATGCGTCCCCGCCTGTCGGCGCCGCTGCTCGTGGCGGTGGGCGCCGCGTTCGACTTCCACGCCGGCCTCGTCTCCCAGGCGCCGCGGTGGATGCAGCGCTCGGGGCTCGAGTGGACCTACCGCCTGTCACGTGAGCCGCGGCGCCTGTGGTGGCGCTACGCGCACCACAACCCTCGCTTCATCTCCGGGTTTACGCGTCAGTACCTACGTCACCGCCGAGACCACCGATCCGTGCGCCGCTAACCTCTTCGCTTGCATGAGCGCCTCGCAGAGCAACGCCGAGGTGTCCGTCGTCGGCCTCGGCCGCGTCGGGCTGCCGCTGGCCCTGTCGTTCGCCGACCGCGGCCTTGACGTGGTCGGGGTCGACAACGACTCGGCCCGGCTCGAGGCCGTGCGCGAAGGGCGCATGCCGTTCGCGGAGACCGGCACGCAGGAGCTGCTCGATCGCGTGCACGCGAGCGGCCGTCTGGCGCTGTCCGAGCGCGTCGCCGACGCGGCGCGCGGGCGCCACATCGTGATCACGCTGGGGACCCCCTCGTTCTCGCACATAGAGATCGACATGCGTGACATACGCTCGGCGCTCGACGATCTGCTGGGGGTGCTCGCGCCCGGCCACTGCGTGATCCTGCGCTCGACGGTCGCGCCCGGAACGACCGATTTCGTGGCCGGCTACCTGGCCAAGCACCGCGGCTTCGAGATCGGCGAGGACGTGTTCGTGGCGCACGCTCCGGAGCGCATCGCGGCGGGGCGCTTCGTCGAGGAGATCGACACGCTCCCCTGCATAATCGGGGGCGTGGGCGCCCGCTCCGGGGAGGTCGCGGCGGGGCTGTTCGGAGCGTTTGCGGCGCCGATCGTGCAGACGACACCGGTGCAGGCGGAGCTCGCCAAGATCTGGACGAACATCCTCCGCTACACGCAGTTCGCCCTGCCGAACCTGCTGATGATGGACTGCGAGCGGGTATCGGCGAACGTGTTCGAGGTGATCGACCTGATCAACAACGACTACCCGCGCGGAGGGATCGCGCGGCCGGGCCTGACCGCCGGGACGTGCCTGCGCAAGGACTTCGCCTTCTCCGAGGAGCGCTCCGCCGCCCCGGGAATGCTGCTGGCCGTCTCGCGCGTCAACGAGTCGGTGCCCCTGTTCCTGCTGGAGGGCGCCAAGCGGCGTGTGGGAGCGCTCGCCAATCGCAAGGTGGCGGTGCTCGGGCTGGCGTTCAAGGCCGACACCGACGACGAGCGCGACTCGCTCGCGCACAAGCTCATCCGGCTGCTCGAACGCGAGCTGGCCGACGTCTGCACGCACGACTCGCACGTGCCCACGCCGACGATGTCATTCGAGGATGCGATCGACGACGCCGAGGTGGTGATGGTGGCGACCAACCACGCCGAGTTCCGCGACCCGCGGACGCTCGCCGCGATCGCCGAGCGCGCGAGCCGTGACTGCTTGGTGGTGGACCCCTGGAACTGCTGGGGCGCCTCGCAGGTGTTCGCCTACAGCTCCGAGCTCGCCGCCCTGGTCGCGAGCCCGTGAACCGGGTGCTGGTCACCGGCGGCGCCGGCACGATCGGCGCCGCCGTCGTCAAACGACTGCTGGCCGATCCCGCGTATGAGGTGCGCGTCTCCGATGAACGCCCGGCACCGCAGTGGATGCGCGAGGGCTGCGCTGTGCATACCGGCGACCTGCGCCTGCCGGCGCAGGCGCGCGCGGCGACGAAGGGCTGCACGCACGTGATCCACCTCGCCGCGATCGTCGGCGGGATCGCCAACTTCCATCGCCTGCCGCACACGCTGACGGAGGTCAACAACGCGCTCTACAACGCCGTCATCCGCGCGGCGCTCGACCTCGAGGTCGAGCGCTTCGTATATGTGTCCTCCTCGATGGTGTTCGAGCGCGCGGAGCTGTTCCCCACGCCCGAGGACTACCTGCCGCAGTGCCCGGTGCCCGTCTCCGCCTACGGCTTCTCCAAGCTGACGGGCGAGGTCTACTGCCGCGCGGCCCACGCCGAGCACGGGCTCCCCTACACGATCTGCCGCCCCTTCAACGCCTACGGCCCGGGCGAGCTGCCCGACCCGGAGCCGGGCATCGCACATGCGGTGCCCGACCTGATCGCGAAGGTGCTGTCCGGGCAGCGCCCGCTCGAGATCTTCGGTTCGGGCGAGCAGACCAGGACGCTCACGCACGTGGACGACATCGCCGACGGCATCGTCACCGCGATGAGCTCTGAGGCGGGGTTGAACGAGGACTTCAACATCTCGGCTTCGCGCGAGCTGACGGTCGCGGAGATCGCGCGCATCGTGTGGGAGGCCTGCGGCGAGGATCCGGACGCGTTCGAACTGGAGCACCTGCCCACGTTCGCGGTCGACGTGCAGCGCCGCTGGCCCTCGGTCGAGAAGGCCCGCGAGCTGCTCGGATGGCAATCGCGGATCGATGTGGAGGATGGGATAGCAGCCACCGCACGGTGGCTGCGCGAGCGCGAGATCCCCGCCGCGATGTCGCTGTCGGCAAAGCCATGAGCGTGCCCGCGGCGAGCGGCTGGCGCGTCGGACACTCTCTATAGGCTGCCGCGCATGAGCGAGCGCCCCTCGGCACTCATCACCGGTGTGACCGGCCAGGATGGCTCCTACCTGGCCGAGCTGCTGCTCGAGAAGGGCTATGAGGTGCACGGCATGGTGCGCCGCGCCTCGACCGAGAAGTTCGAGCGGATCGAGCACATCCGCGATCGCATCACCCTGCATCAGGGAGACCTGCTCGACCAGCGCTCGCTCGTGGACGCCCTGCGCGCGTCCCAGCCTGCGGAGATCTACAACCTCGCGGCGATGTCCTTCGTCGCGGTCTCCTGGATCCAGCCCACGCTCACGGCGGAGTTCACCGGCGTGGGGGTCACGCGGATGCTCGAGGCGATGCGCGAAGTCTGCCCCGAGGCGCGCTTCTACCAGGCCTCATCGAGTGAGATGTTCGGCAAGGTGCTCGAGGTTCCCCAGACCGAGACGACGCCGTTCTACCCGCGCTCGCCCTATGGCGTGGCCAAGGCCTACGGCCACTTCATCACCGTCAACTACCGCGAGTCCTATGACCTGCATGCGACCTCGGGGATACTTTTCAATCATGAGTCCGCCCGCCGTGGTTTGGAGTTCGTGACCCGCAAGATCACCTGGCACGCGGCCGCGATCAGGCACGGTCTCTCAAAGGAGCTGCGCCTCGGCAACCTCGACGCCGAACGCGATTGGGGCTATGCGAAGGACTATGTTGAGGCGATGTGGCTGATGCTGCAGCGGGACGTCGCCGAGGACTACGTGATCGCCACGGGCGAGGCGCACTCGGTGCGGGAATGCTGCGCGATCGCCTTCGAAGAGGCGGGGCTGGGCGACTTCGAGCAGTACGTGACGATCGATGAGGCGTTCGTGCGCCCGGCCGAGGTGGACCACCTGATCGGCAATCCGGGGAAGGCCGAGCGCGACCTCGGCTGGAGGCCGCGGACGTCGTTCGAGGAGCTGATCCGGCTGATGACCCGCTCGGACCTCGAGCTGCTGCGGCCCAGGTGAGCGCCGTGACGGTACCGCTGTTCGACACATCGACCCCGCTGCTCGGCCTGCGCGATGAGCTACGCGCCGCCGTCGCGAGGGTGCTCGACTCCGAGCGATACATCCTCGGCCCGGAGGTGAGCGCGTTCGAGCAGGAGTTCGCCGCCTACTGCGGCTGCGAGCACGCGATCGGTGTGGCGAACGGGACGGAGGCGATCACGATCGCCCTGCGGGCGATGGGCGTCGGCCCGGGCGACGAGGTCGTCGTCCCCTCCTTCACCTTCTACGCCTCGGTCGAGGCGATCCCCCCGACCGGGGCGACGCCGGTGTTCTGCGACATCGACCCAGGCACCTACTGCGTCACGGCCGACACCGTCCGCGCCGCGCTGACGCCGCGCACGAAGGCGGTGATCGCCGTGCACCTGTTCGGCAACGTGGCTCCCGTCGGCGAGATCGAGGCGCTCGGCGTGCCCGTGCTCGAGGACGCGGCGCAGGCGGCCGGCTCCACCGCGACGGCCGGGCGCCCGGGTGCGTTGGGGACGGCGGCCACGTTCTCGTTCTTTCCCTCGAAGAACCTCGGGTGCTTCGGCGACGGCGGCATGATCACGACATCCGAGGAGGCGCTTGCTGAGGAGGCGCGAACGCTGCGCTTTCACGGTTCGCGCGACAAGGTCAGCTACGAGCTCATCGGCTACAACTCCCGCCTCGACGAGCTGCAGGCAGCGATCCTGAGCACGCAGCTTCCGCATCTCGACACGTGGGCGGACGGGCGCCGGGAGGCCGGGCGCCACTATGAGAGGGCCGGGCTCGGTGAGCTGGTGGCGCTGCCGCAGCCGGTCGAGGGGGCCGCGCCGGCCTGGCACCTGTACGTCGTCGCCCACCCCCATGTGGAGCGGCTGGAAGAGCGCCTCAAGGCCGCCGGCGTCGGCAACAAGCCCTACTACCGCACCCCCGTCCACCGCCAGCCGCCGATGCATCAGTGGGGGCAGGGGCTCGAGCTGCCGGCGACCGACTACGCCGCCCGCACACACCTCGCGATACCGATGAGCCCTCTGCTCAACTTCGAGCAGGCCGAGGAGGTCGTGGCCGCCGCCACGGACGCGAGCCACATCCTGTCCTCCAGTCCCTAGCGCCAGCGCTCGAGCAGATCTCCGTCGGGCACCACGCGCACGACGCGGGCCGCGACCCATCACGACCGCGCGGGGAGCGGTTGGCTGGCGGAGTGACCGACGGTCGGTGGGTTAGTCTGGGCGGCGTGAGCGTTGTCACGACAGCCGAGCAAGCCGCCGAGCTGGTTTCGGATACCGGTGGTGGCACCGGCGCGGTGCACGGCGCAGAGGTTCACCAGTTCGTGCGCGATCACGGCTTCGAGAGCATTCTCGAACTCGGGTTTTACTCGGGAGTGGGTGCCGTGTACATCGCCTCTGCGCTGGAGGCCAACGGCCACGGTCGGCTCACGAGCGTGGACCTCCTGTATGAGGAGCGACGCGCGGCTGCCGGCCAAGACCTTCTGCGGCGGGCGGGCCTCGCGCCCCGCGTCGAGGTCGTCTTAGAGGACGGCGGCTACAACTGGTTTCTGCACCGCAAGCTCAAGGAACAACTGCGCGAGGGCTCTATCGAGCCGCTGTATGACTTTGTGTTTCTCGATGGCGCTCACACTTGGCTGGACGACGGCTTGGCGCTGCTGCTAGCCGAGCGCTTGCTCAAGCCAGGAGGCTGGATCCATCTGGATGACCTCGCCTGGCTGCCCACCGCGCGCGAGGACTTTCCCGAGCACCAGCGCACCTTCTCGCACGTCCGGGACATCTGGGAACTGCTGGTCGTCCCCAATCCGCAGTTCGACGAGATGCGCGTCGACAAATACACCGCGTGGGCGCGCAAGGCACCCAGAGCCGGAGGCGAGGAACGCATCGTGTTCAAGCAGGATCTTGCCGGATCGGTCATGTCTCTGTTCAAGACGGCCCGCGCGGCCGTCCGGGCAGCCCGAGCGCGTACCCACCACGCGCCCTGAAGCCGCACAGCCCGGCTGGTCGAGCGCCCGACGGGTCAGCCGCTAGCGCCAGCGCTCGAGCAGGTCTGCATCCGGTACCTCACGCACGACTCGTGCCGGCACGCCCATGACGACCGTGCGCGCTCGCACGTCTGCGGTCACGACCGCGCCGGCCGCCACGAACGCCTCCTCGCCGATCTCCACCCCCGGGGTCAGCACCGCACCGCCACCGATGCGGCATGCGCGGCGGAGGGTCGCCCCCCGGATGGGCGCCTGCGGCGGGTGGCGGGCCATCGTGTCGTCGTTCGTCGTGATCGCGCCGGGGCCGAGAAACACATCATCCTCAACGACGGTGAAGGCGGTCAGGTAGACGTCCGTCTGCGCGCGCACGCGCGAGCCGACCCGGACGTCGTTGTCGACGACACTCCCGCGCCCGATCACCGACCCCTCGCCGACCGACGAGCGCTCGCGCACGAACGACTGGTCGCCGAGGATCGTCTCCGCGCCGATCACTGCGCCGGCGAACACCACGGCGCCCGCGCACACGGTGACCCGCTCGCCGAGCGCGAGCGCGCCGAGATCTCCGTGCGCCATCGAGCTCCCGGCCAGCCGCGGGCGCTTGCCGAGGACGACGTGATCCTCGATCGTGCAGCCATCACCGATGCTGGTTCCCGCGTGGACCACCACATATGCCCCGAACGAGACTCCCTCGCCGATCTGCACGTCCTCGCCGAGCACGAGGCCGTGCCCGCGAGGGCTCTCCCTCAGCGCCATCGCGCTCTCACAACCGCACGACGCTGCTCACCTGCGAGGAGCGGGTGACGCCGCGCAGGTCCACCACCAGGCGAGCACGTCTGGCCACGAGGTCATGGTCCACGCCCGGATGGGCGGTCACGATCAGGGCGAGGTCGGCATCTGCCAGCGCCGGCTCCAGCGGCATGCTGCTCAGAGCGAAGTCCGCGAGCGCCGGCACGTGCGGGTCGTGATAGCTCACGTCCGCGCCGAGATCGCGCAGCAGCGACATGATCTTCAGCGCCGGCGACTCGCGTGTGTCACCGACGCCCGGCTTGTAGCTCACGCCGAGCACCAGGATGCGCGCACCTTTGACCGACATTCCTGCGTCGTTGAGAACCCGCTGCGCCTTGGCCACGCAGTGATAGGGCATCTGCTGGTTGACCTTGCCCGCCAGCTCGATGAACTCCGTCGCCATGTCGAACTCGCGTGCCCGCCAGCTCAGGTAGAAGGGGTCGACCGGCAGGCAGTGCCCGCCCATACCCGGACCGGGCTCGAAGCGCATGAACCCGTAGGGCTTGGTCGAGGCCGCCTCGACGACCTCCCAGATATCGATCCCCATGCGGTCCGTGAGCATCGCCAGCTCGTTCACCAGCGCGATGTTGACCGAGCGGAAGATGTTCTCGAGCAGCTTCGTCAGCTCCGCCGCCTCGGGACTCGACACGCGCACGAGGTTGTCGCACACCAGGCCGTATAGAGCTTCCGCGCGCTCCGCGCACGCCTCCGTGAGGCCGCCCAGGACCTTGGGGGTGTTTCGCAGCGTGAAGTCCGAGCGCCCGGGATCTACTCGCTCGGGCGAGAAGGCCAGGTGGAAGTCCCTGCCGGCCGCGAGGCCGGACTCCTCCAACAGCGGCGCCACACGCTCGCGCGTCGTGCCGGGATAGGTGGTGGACTCGAGCACCACCAGCTGATCGCTCTGCAGCACCTCCGCCAGCGCGCGCGTGGCGTCGATCAACGGGCCGAGGTCGGGCTCGCGGTTCTGCGTGAGCGGAGTGGGCACACACACCACGACCGCGTCCGCCTTGGCCAGCCTGGCATAGCGGGTCGTCGCATGGATGCGACCTGACAGCTCGCTGAGCAGCTCTGAGGGGACGTCCTCGATGTAGGACTCGCCGGCCTCGATCGCCTCGATCTTGCGCGCATCCACGTCCACACCGATGACGTCGCAGCCCTCCTGCGCAAATGCGACCGCTAGCGGCAGGCCGACGTAGCCCAGACCGATGATGCCGACGGTGGCCATCCGTCTGGCCAGTGTAGGGCCTTCGGTGGAACCTGGGCGGCGAACTCCCCGCGCGGCGATTCAGGAGCCGGCTGCGACGCCCTGCAGCGAGCGCAGATCAGCCTGCACCATGCGCTCGACGAGCTCCTCGAAGGACACCCGCGGCTCCCAGCCGAGCCGCCCGCGCGCCTTGCTCGGGTCGCCCACGCTCGGTGTCGGCTCGGTCGCGCGAACCAGCGCGGGGTCCACGCGCACGTAGCGCTCGGCGTCCAGCTCCACGCAGGCGAACGCCGTCCGCGCGAACTCGGCCACCGTCCGCCCCACGCCGCTGGCGAGGATGTAGTCACCGGCTTGCTCCTGCTGCAGCATCAGCCACGCACCGCGCATCGTGTCCCCGGCAAACGACCAATCGCGCACGGCGTCGAGGTTGCCGAGCATCAGCTCGCGCTTCAGCCCCAGCGCGATCGCGGCGGCGCCACGCGTGATCCGGCGCGTGACGAACCGCTCCGGCCTGCGCTCGGACTCGTGGTTGTAGACGATCCCCGAGGACGCATGCAGGCCGCGCTGGTCGCGCAGCGCGCCGATCAGCTGATGCCCGGCGAGCTTGGCGATCGCGTATGGCGTCTCGGGACGGCACGGTGTGTCCTCCCGCTGGGGGCTCTCGCGCGCGTCGCCGAAGATCGACCCGGACGCGGGCACGTACACGCGCATCTCATCGTCGATGTCGCGCACCGCCTGGAGGATCGCGGCGGTCGAGCTCGCGATCGCGCTCATCGTCTGTGTCGGTCGCTCCCACGAGTCGGGCACGAACGAGGGCGCCGCCAGATGGTAGATCTCGCGCGGGCGCGCCTGCTCGATCGCGGCGCGGAGGCTGTCCGGCTGGAGAAGATCGCCCTGCAGCAGCGTCACCTGCTCGCGCAGGTGCTCTGACAGGCCGAGCGGCTGCTCGGGGGCGCCTCGCTGAAGACCGGTCACGTCGTAGCCCTTCTCCAGCAGCAGCTCGGCCAGGAACGAACCGTCCTGGCCGGTCAGTCCCGTGATCAGGGCGCTCGGAGCGGTTGCCACAGCCGCGCAGCCTATGCCGTCACGGCGAGCGGGTCGAGATCCGCGCCGGCGCGTTGATACACGCTCATCAGCGCGGCATGCGCGCGCTCCGGCGCCGCCCGCTCCCAGGCGCGCGCCCTGGCGCAGTCACCCTGGCGGCGACGCTCCGCGGGATCACCCCACAGCCTGGCCAGCGATTGCGCCCATGCGCCGGCGTCCTCGGGCGACAGGCTCGCCTCTGCGCCGGCCAGCTCGGGCAGGCCGCCCAGCTCGGAGACGAGCACGGGGACGGCGCCGGCCATCGCCTCGAGCACCGCATAGGGACTCTGCTCCTCACAGCGCGACGGCGCCAGCTGGACGGCCGCGTCGCTGCGCACGCGCTCGAGCTCGGCGCGATCGAGCTCGCCCAGCAGCTCGACGTCGCCATCCTCGGACAGCCGGCGCAGGTGCTCCTCATCGGGACCACGCCCGGCGATCTTCAGCGGCACACCCGCCGCCCGCGCGGCGGCGACCGCGACGTCGAACCCCTTCTCCGGCACGAGCCGCCCGACGCACAGGGCGTAGCGTCCCTCGTGTGCCCGCGACGCACTCTTGAACGCCTGCTCGGGAAGCGGATTTGAGATCACGTCGGTGCGCTCGGCCGGCAGGCCAAGAGCGCCCAGTCGTGTCCTGGTCGCCTCGCTGAGGGCGATGAAGCGGTCTGTCGCCGACAGGATCCCGGGCTGTTGGCGGGCGAGCCCAGCGCCATAGACGACGCTCTCGGTGAGCCCGCCGCGGCAGCGCAGCCGCACCCCCGGCCACGTGTTCCTACCGCTGCAGCGGTGGCACACGGCACCGTCGCGGTATGCCACCCCGATCGCGCACACGAGGCGAAAGTTGTGCAGCTGCAGCACCGTGTGGGCGCCGGCGGCGCGCGCCGCGTGAAGCGCCCGCCAGCCGAACAGCGGGTGCAGATTGTGCGCATGCACGACCTCCACGCCGAGCCGGCGCACCAACTCGGCGACCTCCTGCTCGGATTCCCCGCCACGCAGGAGCGCGCGTGCCGCGCGCGCCTGCCCGCCGAGCCCGTCCAGCCCCTCACTCGAGCGCTCGAGCACCTCGACGCGATGGCCCCGCTCGCGCAGCAGCGCCGCCTGCTCGGTCACCGAGCGCTCCTCTCCACCTCTCTGGCGATAGCGATTGTGCAGTATCAGGATGACCATGACCCGGGCAAACTTAGACTGTTCGGGTCATGCGACCCGCCTCGATCATCATCCCCACCCGCGCGCGCCTCGATTACCTGGCGGTCGCGCTCGCCTCGATCGCTCCCCAGGCAGGCGAGGCCGAAGCCGAGGTGCTCGTGGTTGACGACGCCGGCCCCTCAACCGCGGCGCGGGCTCTGGTGGAGCGTTTCGGAGCGCGCTATGAGCCCCACCCGGCGCCCCTGGGACTGAACGCCGCCCGCAACACGGGCGTGGAACGCTCGAGCGGCGAGCTCGTGGTGTTCGTCGACGACGACATCAGCGCGAGACCGCGGTGGCTCGAGGCCCTGATCGACGCGGCCCGCAGCCACCCGCGCGCGGATGTGTTCACCGGTCCCATCGTTCCCCGCCTCGAGGGCTCGCCGCTGCGCACGTGCGGACGCGAGGCGCCGCCCATCACCTCGCTGAACCTGGGCAGCCAGGACACATACACCAGGTATGCATGGGGGACCAACATGGCCATCCGCCGCAGCGCCCTCGAGCGTGTCGGGCCCTTCGACGTCACGCTCGAGCACGGCGGCGACGAGCAGGAGTGGCAGGATCGCCTGATCGCCGCGGCGGAAGGCGACGCCACGGGGGACTCGCCCTCTCAGAGCCACGGTGGCGCTGCTCTGTACGTCGCGCGCGCGGCGGTCGATCACCGGCGGGCGGGCGCGGATGCGCGCCTGCTCTCGCTGGCTCGCACGGCCTACACTCGCGGGCGCGCCGCACGTCGCCTCGACCGCCGCGGCGCACGGGCGCCCGCGCTCGCAGGCGAGCTGACAACGCTTGCCGGTTGTCTCGGCCACGTCATCCGCCGCCGTTGCCCGGCCGGGCTGACGATGGTCGCTCACAGCTCTGGCCGCCTGCGCGAGGGCCTCGGCGAGCGCCGGCGGGGCGCCCGCGGTGGTCCTCGCCTGGATCCGCGGAGGCCCTCCGTGGACAGCCACGCGACGCCTGGCGGGCACCCGACTACAAATGGCAGCCCGAGCCGGGCCGCGGACGGCGACGACTTCCTCTCCGGCACGAGCGGGACCGTGGGTGGGCTCGACGGACTGCGCCGGAACCTCGAGGACGAGGTGTTGAGCGCCTGGGAGCTCGCGAGCGGCCGCCGCCTGCGTCTCGAGCTGGCCGCGCGCCTTCAGCCACGGCTGCGACGCGTGCTGATAGTGGGCGTCGAGCGCCCCGAGCGACGCTCCCTGGCCGAGGCGATGCAGGCTGAGCTCTTGAAGTCCCGTCACGACGTCGAGCTGCACACCTGCCAGCCGGACGGGCTGGGGAAGTTCGCGAACCTCAACCGACTGCTGGCCGCGTATCCGCCCGAGGATCGCGACTGGCTGCTGCTGATCGACGACGACGTCGAGCTCGGCCATGGCTTTCTCGACCGCTTCCTGTTCCTGTGCGAGCGCTTCTCGCTGCAGCTGGCCCAGCCCGCCCACCGCCTGAGCTCACACGCGGGCTGGCCGCAGACGCGGCGGCGCGCGCGCAGCGTCGTCCGCGAGACGAGCTTCGTGGAGATCGGCCCGGTGACGGCGTTCGCGCGCGCCACCTTCCCCGCGCTTCTGCCCTTCCCCGATCTGAGCATGGGCTGGGGCCTCGACGCCCACTGGGCCGCGCTCGCGCGCGAACACGGATGGAGATGCGGCGTCACCGACGCCGTCTCGATCGCTCACCGCGCCGCTCCGGCCGCCGAGGCCTACTCGCGAGAGGCCGCGCTCGCGGAGGCGCGCGCGTTCCTGGCCGAGCGTCCCTACCTGAGCGCCGCCGAGGCGCGCCGCACGCTCACGACCCACCGCCGCTGGTGAAGCGCGTGGCTCCGAGGGTCGTTGTCGTAGCCGAGTTCTACCCCAGCCGCCGCAACCCCGTGCTGGGAGTATGGGCCCACCGTCAGGCGCTCGCCACGCGCGACGCCGGCGCAGACGTTCGCGTGCTGGTGCTGAGCCGGCTGGTGCCGCCGCGCGCGTCCCTGGCGCAGGGACCCGCGCGTGCCGGGCGTGATCTGGCGGGGCTGCTGCGCGAGCCGCGCACACAGACGCACGATGGACTGCGCGTGGCCTACGTGCCCTACGTATCGCCGCTGCGCGAGCGCTCCTACGCCGCCTGGGGAGCCTGGGCCGCACCAGCCCTCGGACTGGCCCTCGAGCGGCTGCGCAGGTCCTTCCCGTTCGAGCTCGTGCACGCCCACAACGCGGTGCCCGCCGGCGACGCCGTACGCCGCGTCTCCGCGCATCTGCGTTCCCTGGATGTTCCGCTGATCGTGTCAGTGCACGGCGGAGACCTGTACTACACGGCCGCACGCGGCAGCAGCGGCGCGCAGGCCGTCGCTCGCGGACTGGGCGCCGCCCGGCTGGTGCTCGCCAACAGCCAGGGAATCGCGGAGTCCTCGCGAGCCCATGGCGCCGGCGAGACGCGCGTCGTGCACCTCGGCGCCGACGTGCAGGACGCCCAGCGTCCGCGCGACGGTGCCCCGCGCCTGGTCACGGTGGCGCACCTGGACGCGCGCAAGCGCCACGCCGATGTGCTCCGCGCGCTGGCCGTGCTGGGGCAGCGACACCCGACGCTGCGCTATGTGATCGTCGGCGATGGCCCCGAGCGGATAGCGCTCGAAGGGCTCGCTACCCGTCTCGGCGTCGCGGGGCGCGTCGAGTTCCACGGCCAGCTGGCTCCAGCGCAGGCGATCGAGCAGGCCCGGCGATGCACCCTGTTCGTGATGCCCTCCACCGACGAGGCCTTCGGCGTGGCCTACATCGAGGCGATGGCCGGCGGAGTGCCGGCCATCGGGTGCCGCGGGGAGCCCGGGCCCGAGGAGATCGCCGCGGCCGGCGATGGCCTGGTGCTCGTGCCTCCGGGCGACATCGAGCGACTGACCCAGCGCATCGAGGAGCTGCTGTCGGACCCCCACAGACTGCGCGAGGCCGGGCAGCGTGCGCGCGCGACCGTCGCCGCTCACTTCACCTGGGAGCGCTGCGGCCAGCAGACGCTCGCCGCCTACGAGCATGTCCTGCGGTGAAGCCCGTCCTGTTCGTCACCGGACATGCCCCGGCCTACCGCGTGGGCGCGTTCGCCTGCCTGCACGAGCGCGAGGACATCGAGGTGGCGCTGTTCGGGGGACGCTCCAAGCACGGCGGGGCGGCCTTCGACGAGGCGCTGCCGTTTCCCCACCGTCACGTGCGCCAGCGAGAGCTCTCAGGCCTCGCCGCGAGCGGCCGCTACCGCGCGGTCGTGTGCCCGACCGGCGGCCGCGTGGCGCCGGCGGCGGTCTGGATCGGCACGCGACGCGCGCGCGTGCCACTGATCCTGTGGGCCTCGCTGTGGGCGCACCCGCGCACTGCGATGCACGCTCTCAGCTACCTGCCGCTGCGCCATCTCTACCGTCATGCCGACGCCGTCGTCACCTACGGCCCGCACGTCAGCACCTACGTGCGGGCGCGCGGCGCGCGCAACGTATTCGTCGCGCCGCAGTCCGTCGACAACGACTTCTGGAGCGCGCCGGCCGTGAGCGCGCCCGGCGAGCGCGCGTGGCCCGCGGAGGCGGCCACGAAGTTCCTGTACGTGGGGCGTCCCGCTCGCGAGAAGGGACTGGGGGTGCTGCTGGAGGCCTGGAGTGCGTCCGGCCTGCACCCGCCCGGCGCCGCGCTCGCGCTCGCGGGCGTTGAATCGCCGTCCGCTTCGATCGCCGGCGAGCTCGGACTGAAGCACGGGCTCGAGGGCGTCCTCGGCCTCGGTCCGCTTGCGCCGGTCGAGCTGCGCAATCTCTATGCCGCCGCGGATGCGCTGGTGCTGCCGTCGATCCCGACACGCACCTTTCGCGAGCCATGGGGCCTCGTGGTGAACGAGGCGATGAACCAGGGGCTGCCCGTGGTCACATCCGATGCGGTGGGCGCCGCCGCCGGAGGACTGGTGCGCGACGAGCGCAACGGCCTGATCGTGCGCGCCGGCGCCAGCGCCGCGCTCGCGGGCGCCCTGCGGCGGCTCGCCGGGGACGCGCGCCTGCGCGAGCGCCTGGGCGCAGCGGGCGCCGAAGACGTGCGCGCGTTCACACACGAGGCCTGGGCGAGGGGCTTTTCCGAAGCCCTGGCAACCGTCGGGCTCGCCCGAGCGCGTTGGTAGCGTTTGCAGCATGCTCGCCATGCGTGCCCGCCGTCTGTCCGCTGTGGCCGTGCTGTTGGCGGCTTTTCTGTCGATCGATTCGCCGGCCGGGGCCGACGTGGGCCAGACGATCATCAGCAGATGCACGCACGGAGAATCGCTGAGCGGCTTCAGCCAGTCGGCCTACCGTCAGGCACTGCAGGAGCTGCCGACGGAAGTCGAAGAGTATTCGGACTGTGGCAACCTGATCCGCCGCGCGCAGCTCGCGGCAGCAGGGGGCACGGGCGCGGCGCCATCGCCGGGAAGCGCGGCACCGCTGGCGGTCACCCCTGCTGAGCGCACAGCGCTCGAGCAGGCGCCGAAGGTCGCCGCCGTGCCGGTGCTCATCGGAAATTCGACCGTCAGGCCCGGTGTCATACACGCCGATGTCGCCTCGGCCCTGAGCTCTCTGCCCAACTCGCTGCTCGCGGTCCTGGCCCTGCTGCTCGCCTGCGCGTTGCTGCTCGCGGGCAGAGCCATCCGAAACCGTGTCCGCGGTCACCGTCCCGGCTGAGCACACGCCGGCGGCGCCGCCGCCGCCGGGCCCGCCTCCCGCAGCGCGTCCAGCAGGGGCTGGCGCGCCGCTGGGCGGACTGCTACGAGCGGACGCCCTGTGGTGGGTGACGATCCTCACGGCGACGATCATCTGCCTGCTGGCGTTCGTCGCCGGGGGCGGCCTGCACCTGCGCGAAATGACGGCCGTCGAGATGGCGCTCACGATCGGCTCGGGCCTGGTCGTGGCCGCCATCATCCTGCTCGCACCCCCGCGCGGTCGCGTGTACGGGCTGAGCTCGGTGGGGCTGCTGCTCGCCTTCACCGCCCTGACCGCGCTGTCGGTGATCTGGTCGGTGCAGCCCGACGAGAGCTTCAAGGACGCGGGACGCCTGCTCGCGTACAGCAGCCTGTTCGGCGCGTCGGTGATGCTCGCGCGCACCTTTCCGAGCCGCTGGCCGGCGGTGCTGGGCGGAGTCGCGCTGGCCGCGGTGGTCGTGTGCGGCTACGCGCTGCTCACGAAGGTGTTCCCGCGCGAGCTCGACGCAAACGACGTATACGCCAGGTTGCGAGCGCCGTATGACTACTGGAACGCCACCGGCCTGACGGCCGCCATGGGCGTGATCTGCTGTCTGTGGCTGGGCGCTCGCAGGGCGGGGCATGCACTGCTCAGCGCGCTCGCCTACCCGGCGGCCGGGCTCCTGCTGGTGACGCTGATGCTGGCCTACTCGCGCGGCGCGCTGGTGGCGCTGGCGCTCGGTCTCGCGCTGTGGTTCTGCATCGTGCCGCTGCGCCTGCGCAGTGCAGCGGTGCTGCTGACCGCCGTCGTGGGCGCCGCGGTCGTGGTCGCCTGGGACTTCTCGATGCATACGCTGACCACCGAAGGCATCGCGCTGGGCGAACGCGCGAGCGCCGGGCAGCAGCTGGGCGTGGCGCTGGCGGCGATGCTCGTCGTGCTGACGCTGGCCGGGCTCGCGATCGGCTTCCAGAGCGGGCGCCACGCGCCCTCGCGCGGTCTGCGCAGGAACGCCGGAGCCGCCCTGCTCGCGATCCTGGTGCTCGCCGTGATCGGCATGGCCGGGGCACTGGCGGTCAGCCACCGAGGCTTGCCCGGCAGCATCTCCCACGGGTTCCACTCGCTCACCAACACGAACGCGAGAGTCGCGAACACACCCGGTCGCCTGACGGCGGTTGCCAGCGTACGGGCGCGCTACTGGAGCGAGGCGTTGAAGGTGTTCGACGCCCATCCGCTGCTTGGAGCCGGCGCGGAAGGCTACAGAACGGCGCGGCTGCGCTACCGCACGGCGCCGATCGAAGTCAGACACGCTCACGGCTTCGTCGTGCAGACGCTCGCCGATCTCGGCCTGGTGGGCCTCGTACTCGCGTTGGCGCTGCTCGTGGCGTGGATGATCGCCGCCGGTCGCCCGACGCATCCATTCAACCGGCGATGGACGAGCGGACGCAGCCCCGAGGAGCCGCACTCGGGCCGGCTGGGCGGCTGGCGGCCGGGCTGGCGGCGCTGGAGGATCTCCGATCGCCCGGCGCCCTATACGCCCGAGCGCATCGGCATGCTCAGCCTGCTGTGCGTGGTCGTGGTGTTCGGGATCCACTCGCTCGTGGACTGGACCTGGTACGTACCCGGCAACGCCTGCGTGGCACTGCTCTGCGCCGGGTGGCTCGCCGGCCGGGGGCCTCTCGAGGCCGCCACCGCGGGTGAGCTCGCCGGCATCCCGGCCGGCGCGCCGGCCGATGAAGTGGCGCCCACCGCTCCGCCCGCGGATGCGCCGAACCCGAACGGGCCGAGCAACGCGGGCGAGGGCGAGGGCGAGAAGCCAGCGGGGCTGCGCCGTCGGTCCCTGCGCGAACTGAGCCCGTTCGGGGCCGCCGTCGCGTGCGCCGTCCTGCTCGCCGCGGGCCTGGCCGCGTGGGCGCAGTGGCAGCCCCTCAGCTCTGAAAACCTCTCTCAGGAAGCGCTCTCGCTGCTCGCGAGCAGCCCCGGCCGCGCCACGACCGCGGCGCAGGCGGGCGTCGCGCGCGATCCGCTATCGGTGCAGGCGCTGTTCTCGCTCGCCACGGTTCAACAGGAGACCGGTAACCCCGAACTCGCCCGCGCCACACTGCAGCACGCCGTGCGACTGCAACCCTCGAACCCCGAAACCTGGTTGCGTCTGGGCGAGTACGACCTGTCCAACGGCGGCGAAAGCCATCCTCAGGCCGCGGTCAACGAGCTGGGAGCGGCGATCTATCTGAACCCGGAGTCGATCGCGCCGGAAGCGATCGCGCAGGGCAACCCCGAAGCGATCGCCATCCAGAACGACTACGTCGAAGCGCTGCGCGCGTCGGGGCGTTAGAAGCGCGACCGCCGCGCCGAGGCCAGCAGCAGCCGCCGCGCCCCCGGGGGACCCGCCGCGCCGCGCACGACGATGTCCTCGAAGGCGAAGTTCTCGAGCAGGCGCTCCAGGGTGCGGGCGGTATAGAAGCGCAGATGATCCGAGCGCGGATCGAAGTGGGTATCGAAGGCGCGATGAGACAGTGCCAGCCTGAGCACGGACAGGCGCGTGTGGGCCGGCGTGCTGAGAAGCAGGCTGCCCGCCGAGCGAAGCACGCGCCGCACCTCTGACAGCCATCCCGCGGTGTCGGCGACGTGCTCGATCGTCTCCCCCGCCCACACCACGTCGAAGCTTGCATCCGGCAGCGGCCATGCGCCGTCCGCCGGCAGGACTCGCAGATCGAGCTCGGGATGGCGCGCACGCGCACGGCGAAGCGGCTCCTCGGCGACATCCGCCGCGACGACGAGGAAGCCCGCGCGCGCGAGCTCGGCCGCGAACTGACCTTCCCCGCAGCCGACGTCGAGCACCCGGCGCGGCGTCGCGGTGCGCGGGGCGCTCGCCTGCGCGCCCTGCAAGAGGAACGCGAGTCGCACGTCCATATCGGCAGGCTGCAGGCCTTCCGGCAGCGACCGCCAGACGCCCTCGTGGTAGTCGTTCACGACCACTTCGCGCGCACGCCAGAGGGGGCGACGGGAGCCGGGCGATCGCGCAAGTAATCCATCATGGCTGCACAAACCCTATGCAAAGTGACTATGTTCCACCCTGTGCTCAAGGTAGCGATGAGATGAAGGCGATCGTTGAGCCGTGAAGGTGGCCTTTGACAGCCGCCCGTTCAGCGATCCACGCGGGATCGGTCGCTACTCACGCTGTCTGCTGCGGGCGCTTCACGAAACAGCCGCTCCGCACGCCGAGATCACGCAGACGCATCGTCCTCGCCGCGCCGACGTCTTCCACGCACCGTGGATGGCGGGCGCGATGCTCCACAGCCCCTGCCCGATGGTGGTCACGCTCCATGACCTCGCCGCGCTCAGGCGCCGCAGCGAGCACCTTCGCACCGGCGTGCGCCTGCGCCTGCGCCAGCTGGCCGTGCAGCGCGCGGCACGCGTGATCGTGGCCACGCAGGCGCTTGCCCAGGAGGCCTTCAGCGGCCTCGGACTTCACCCCGAGCGCGTGATCGTCATCCCCGAGGCCCCCGACGCGGTGATGTATCCGCGCACCGCGGTTCAGATCGACGAGGCGAGGACGCGCTTCGGACTGCCCGAGCGCTACCTGGTGTGGGTCGGCGGCTTGCAGCATCCCGATCCGGGCAAGCACGTCGCCGAGCTCGCCGCCACGCCGCGCGAGCTACCCCTGGTGCTCGTGGGCCCCACCCGCCCCTGGGCACACGAGCTGCCCAACGTGACGCTCACGGGCCACGTCTCCGACGAGCACCTCGCCGCGATCTACAGTGGCGCGCACGCCCTCGTAGTCGCCTCCGAACACGAGGGCTTCGGACTGCCCGCCGTCGAGGCGCTGGCCTGCGGGACGCCGGTCGTGGCCTGCGAGGTGCCGGCCTTGAGAGAGGTGCTCGACACGAGGGCCACGTTCGTGGGAGCCGGCGACCTCGGCGCGCTGATCGCCGCCGCCGAGCGGGCTCGACGCCCGGCCCCACCGCCTCCGTCATGGACCTGGCAGGACGCCGCTCAGGCGACCTGGCAGGTGTACGAGCACGCGGCGGCCCAGCCGGATGCACCGCGCGTCGCCTTTCGCAGCCTGCGCCGCCCGGACGGAAACGGGCGCGCCGTTACCGGCTCTCAGTAGGCTCCGCGCTGGGACAGCACGGCCGGAATCGTCTTCAGGAGAATCGTCAGATCGAGCGCCAGCGACCAGTGCTCAAGGTAGATGAAATCGAGGTGCACGAGGTCGTCGAAGTCGAGCTCTGAGCGACCTGAGACCTGCCACAGCCCGGTGATGCCGGGGAGCACCAGGTAGCGCTTGCGATGCCAGTCCTCGAGCATGTCGTAGTCGCGCTGGGGCAGCGGACGCGGGCCGACCAGCGACATCTCACCGCGAAGCACGTTGACCAGCTGCGGAAGCTCGTCCAGCGAGAAGCGGCGCAGCAGTCGCCCGATCCGGGTCAGGCGCGGATCGTCGCGGATCTTGAACAGTGCACCCGTCGCCTCGTTGAGCTCTTCCAGATCCGCCTGGTGCTCCTCGGCATCGGTGTACATGGTGCGGAACTTCAGGCACTGAAATGGCCGCTGGCCGATGCCGCGGCGGATCGAGCGGAACACGATCGGACCGCGCGAGGACACGCGAACCGCGATCGTGATCGCGAGCAGCAGGGGACTCAGGAGCACCAGCAGGAGCGTCGCTCCAATGAGGTCGAAGGTGCGCTTCAGCGCGAAGTCCACGCCCTCGAACACCGGCGGGCCGAGCTCGAACAGCGGCACCGACTCACCCGGCACAAACTGGGCGCGATGAATCAGGATCTCCATCGTCGACGGCGCCAGGCGCACGCGCACGCCGCGCTGATGGCAGCTGTCGACCAGCTCGACAGCCTCCAGCTGCGGGAAGTCGGGATCGGCGATGATCACCTCGTCGATCCGCTCTGAACCGAGCACGCCGTCGAGGTCGCTCAGCGACCCCAGCGGTCGCAGACCGTTGGCGGGGAGCGCCGCGGGCGAGAGGAACCCGACGACCTCGATCGGGGAGTGCGGCGCGTCGCCGAGCGCGTGTGCCACATCGCGGATGTGCTTGCCGGTGCCCACCAGCACCGCTCGCCGCCGGTACCCGGCGGCTCGCAGCATCGCGCCGGTCAGCCGCTCGTAGCCGGCGCGCAGCAACGACACATACAGCAGCGCGAACGCGAGCGCGCCGTAGAAGAGGTAGTAGCTCGAGAAGTGTTCACCACTGACCACGGCAAATATGAGCGCGACGAAGGTCACCTGGAACAGCGACCCCACGATCCGCGACAGGCCCGGACGCTGTGCGCGCTCAGAGTAGAGACCCGAGCGGGCGAACAGGAGCACGGTCAGCAGGTAGGCAAAGGCGAGGATGCGTTCGGTTTCATGGAGTGCCTGATTGACGTGCACTCCGCCCAGCACCGCGGCCTTCAGCATCAGCGCGGAGAAGATCGCGAGGGCCACGCCCGCGAAGTCCAGCGCCAGCAGCGAGACCACGCGCGCCAGTCGCCGCGCCGTGGACATGCGCAACAGCAGCGACAGGGCGGGGGGCCGCTTGCGGCGCATGTCGCGATCGGAATGCTCGATTCGCGCCGTGACCTCTGACAGCACGGACTCAGACGCCTGTGGGCGCCACGGCGAGGACCCGCGTCCCAGTCGGGACGGCCGTGGCGATGCGGGCGGCGACGGCGCACGCGGCGGAGTGGACGGAGAGGACGTGCGGGTCAAACGTGGTCCCATCTCGCTACTCACAACGCGTCAGGGTCGCAGATGTAGCGGTCGGCGCGTCGCCCCGACGAGCTCACGTGCACACCGTGAACGGCGCTCAGTCGGCGCCACCTCCGATGAGCAGCTCGGCGCCCGACTGCTCGATCGTGCGCGCAAGCCCCTCTCGCAGCGACACCTCGGGCGACCATCCGAGGAGCTCGCGTGCAAGCGTGATGTCCGGCTTGCGCTGCTTGGGATCATCGACCGGCAGCGCCTCATAGACGATCTCCGAGCTCGACGCGGTCAGCTGCTTGATGATCTCCGCCAGCTCCAGCAGCGTGAACTCGTCGGGGTTGCCGATGTTGACCGGGTTGTGCCAGCCGGACTCGGCCAGGGCGATGATGCCGCGCAGCAGATCGCTGACGTAGCAGAACGACCGCGTCTGACCGCCGTCGCCGAACACGGTCATCGGACGGTTGGCCAGCGCCTGGCGAAGGAACGTCGGGATCGCGCGGCCGTCGTGGGGCCGCATGCGGCTGCCGTAGGTGTTGAAGATGCGCACGATCGCCGTGTCCACGCCCTGCTGGCGGTGATAGGCCATCGTCAGGGCCTCCGCGTAGCGCTTGGCCTCGTCGTAGACCCCGCGCGGACCGATCGGGTTGACGTGCCCCCAGTAGCTCTCGGATTGTGGGTGCTCCTTGGGATCGCCGTAGACCTCGCTGGTCGAGGCGATCAGAAAGCGCGCCCGCTTGGCCTTGGCCAGCCCGAGCGTGTGGTGGGTGCCGTAGGAGCCGACCTTGAGGGTGTGCAGCGGCAGTCGCAGATAGTCGATCGGTGACGCCGGTGAGGCCAGGTGATAGACGAAGTCCACCGGCCCCTCGATGAAGTACGGCTCGATGATGTCCACGCCGACGTGCACGAAGCGATCCTCGTCACGGATGTGCTCGATGTTCGCGAGCGAACCGGTCTCGAAGTTATCGGCACAGATCACGCGGTTCCCCCGGGCCAGCAGCTCATCGCAAAGATGCGAACCGAGGAAACCGGCGCCGCCGGTGACCAGACAGGTGGACACTGCCGCACAGGATACCCGCGATCGACCGTCCCCTATCAGCGGGGTCCTTATGATCAGTACATGGCCATCTCAGACGCTGCCGGCCGTGGCTTGGCTCCCGGCGAGGACGAGCACCTGACCGTTGCTCCGATCGTGGGGCCTGAGGATCCGCGGCGTTTCACCGATTCGGGGATCGAGATCGAAGAGCTCTACACCGAGGAGGACCTGCCCGAGGAGCTCGATCTGGGCGAGCCGGGCGCCTTCCCCTACACGCGCGGAGTTCACCGCGAGATGTACCGCAAGCAGGCGTGGACGATGCGCCAGTACGCGGGCTACGCCTCGGCGAAGGAGTCGAACGAGCGCTACCGCTACCTGCTGTCCAAGGGCTCGACCGGGCTGTCGATGGCGTTCGATCTGCCGACCCAGCTCGGCCTGGACTCCGACGATCAGCGCTGTCTCGGCGAGGTCGGCCGCACCGGCGTGGCGATCGACACGATCGACGACATGCGCACGGCATTCGACTCCATCCCGCTCGATCAGGTCTCCACGTCGATGACGATCAACGCGCCGGCGGCGTGCCTGCTGCTGCTGTACGAGCTGGTGGGCGAGGAGCAGGGCGTTCCCTCGGAGAAGCTGCGCGGGACCACCCAGAACGACGTGCTCAAGGAGTACATCGCGCGTGGCAACTACATCTACCCGCCGATCCCCACGATGCGCCTGACGACCGACATCTTCGAGTACTGCCAGGAACGGATCCCCCGCTGGAACACGATCTCGATCTCCGGCTACCACTTCCGCGAGAAGGGCTGCTCGGCCGTCCAGGAGGTCGCCTTCACGCTCTGCTCGGGCATCGCCTACGTGCAGGCCGCGATCGACAAGGGCCTGTCCGTGGACGACTTCGCCCCGCGCCTTGCATTCTTCTTCAACGGCCACAACAACGTCTTTCAGGAGGTGGCCAAGTTCCGCGCCGCAAGGCGCATGTGGGCGCACATCATGAGCGAGCGCTTCGGCGCTACGAACCCGAAGGCGAAGATGCTCCGCTTCCACACGCAGACGGGAGGCGTGACGCTCACGGCCCAGCAGCCCGAGAACAACATCGTGCGCGTGGCCCTACAGGGATTCGCAGCGGTGTGCGGGGGCACCCAGTCGCTTCACACCAACGGCTTCGATGAGGCGCTCGCTCTACCGACCGAGCGAGCGGCGAAAATCGCCCTGCGAACGCAGCAGATCCTCGCCCATGAGTCCGGCGTCACCGACACCGTCGACCCGTTCGCCGGCTCCTACTTCGTCGAGTCGCTGACAGATGAGATCGAAGCGCGCGCGAGCGAGCTGATCGCCAAGGTGGACGCGCTCGGGGGCTCGGTCAATGCGATTGAGTTCATCACCGGCGAGATCGACGAGTCCGCCTGGGGTTATCAGGAGCGCTATCGCATCGGTCAGGACATCGTGGTCGGCGTGAACGCCTACCAGGAGGAGGACATCGAGGTTCCGGACCTCCTGCGCGTGGACCCCGACTCCGAGCGCGTGCAGGTCGAGCGCCTGCAGGGGTTCAAGGCGAGCCGCGATCAGACGCTCGTGGCCGAGCGCCTGGATGAGCTGCGCGCCGCCGCCGCCGGAAGCGAGAACCTGCTCCCCCCCATCCGCCAGGCGCTGAAGGACCGCTGTTCGCTGGGGGAGGTCTGCGGCGCGATGCAGGACGTGTTCGGAAAGTACGCGCCGACCTTCTGAGCGGGCAGAGCGGCGCGCGCGTGAGTCGCTCGCCCTCGCGCGTTCGCCCGCCCGACGGGTTAGGGTGCGACGATGCTCACGCCGCCCGCTGTCGCCTTCTTCGAAGTGGTCCTGGCCGTTCACATCATGGCCGTGATCGTCGCCTTCGGTGCGACCTTCGCCTATCCGATCATGTTCTCGGTGGGGGCGCGGGTGGACCCGCGCAGCCTGCCGGTCCTTCACCGCATCGAGTACTCGATCGAGCGCCGGCTGACCAACCCCGGCCTCGTCGTGGTGCTCGCCGCTGGGATCTACCTGGCGAGCAAGCTGCATGTGTGGAGCCGGTTCTACGTGCAGTGGGGGCTCGCCGCGGTCGTCGTCATAGGTGCGGTGCTCGGAGCGGTCATGATCCCGACCGCCAAACGGGCAGAGGCGCTGGCCGAGCGAGACCTCGCCGCCGGCGACGGGGACTCGTTCAGCCCCAGCCAGGAGTATCGGGCGCTCACGCGCCGGCTGGCGACCGTCGGCTCGCTGCTGAGCCTGCTCGTGCTCGTGACGGTCTACTTCATGGCGACCCATACTTGAGCCAGCGGTTGTCGCCTGCCGGCTCCTCGCCTGCTATCCCGGTGCGGCAAGAAAGTTCCAGATCGGCTCGGTGAAAGTCGCCTCGAAGTACTCTCGAGAGTAGGGACCGACGCCGTCCAGATCGAAGATGCGCAACCCACAGTCAGCGAGTAGATCAAACACCTCGGTTGGACGCGCGTCGTAGAGATCGGCGCCCCCCGCCCCGTGCTCGAACACGACATAAGGGCGGTGACGATGGAGAGTCTCGACCGCCCCTCGCAGCACACCCAGCTCGGCACCCTCGACATCGATCTTGATGAGCGTGGGCGCATAGCCCTCGTCCAGCACGTCATCCAGCCGCTCAGTCGCTACGGAGATCTGACGCAAGCCATCGGAGCTCGTGTCGACGTCGCTGCGCGGGCGCAGCCCGCTGTAGGCCGGCTGCGCCAAGTTATGGGCGAATGAGACCGTACCGGCCGAGTCGTAAAGGGCTGCTCGCCTGACGTCTACCCCGGGGAAACGCGTGAGGAGACGTTCATGCAATTCTGGGATCGGCTCGAAGGCGATATGGCGGCCGCGCGGCGCGATGCGCACAATCGACTCGAGCACCGCGCCCTCGTTCGCCCCCACGTCGATGGCGTTCGAGTTGGCCCGAAGCACCGTCGCGAGGATGACCCTCATTGCGTGGTCGTCACGCGCTTGGCGACGCGCCCCCTCGTCGAAGGTCTCGTTCAAGCGACCTTTGAGCTCGAGGACCTGCTCCTCCTTGCCCAAACGGACGATCGACGAGCGCACTGAGCGCCGCAGGCCGGCCCTTCCCCGCCCCAAGAGCGAAGTCATGCGACCCATTCGCCCGCCCATTGCCGCGACGAGCCGTCAGCTCGCGAGCCGCGCCAACGCTGAGCGTGCGCCGCGAAGCGCGCCGGTCGCATCCCTCGCCGCCGACCTGGGTGTTGTGTTACGACGAACCTCCTGGGATCGCGCTCGGCTGGACCGGCTCCGCCACACGCGGCCGGTGCTCGGCTGCATCATAAACGGCGCTGGAACCCTGACCTTGCCGAGCTCCTAGCGATTCGCCGCATCCGACTTGGGCCGGTACCCTGAGAAGCATGGGCAACGGCTATCGAGTCGCAGTGGTGGGCGCCACGGGGCAGGTGGGCACGCTGATGCTCGAGCTGCTGCGCGAGCGCCAGTTCCCGGCGGGCGAGATCGTCCCGTTCGCGTCGGCGCGCTCCGCCGGGCGGGAGCTCGAGGGCGGCCTGATCGTGCGCGAGCTGAGCGAGGACGCCATCCAGGGCTTCGATCTGGCGCTCTTCTCGGCGGGTGGCTCCACGTCGGGCGAGTGGGCGCCGCGGTTCGCGAAGGCCGGAGCCACGGTCGTCGACAACTCGTCGCGCTGGCGCATGCAGGATGACGTTCCGCTCGTCGTCGCCGAGGTCAACCCCGAGGCGCTCGAGGGCAATCACGGGATCATCGCCAACCCGAACTGCTCGACGATGCAGATGCTCGTGGCGCTGAAGCCGCTTCACGACGAGTCCGGGATCGAGCGGCTCGTGATCTCCACCTATCAGGCCGTCTCCGGCACCAGCCGGCGCGCCGTCGACGAGCTGCTTGAACAGTCCCATGCGCTGCTGCATGAGCGCCAGATCGCGCCCCCCGAGGCCTACGCGCACCAGATCGCGTTCAACGCGCTCCCCCACGCCGGCAGCTTCGCCGACGGCGACGATCACACCGACGAGGAGCGCAAGATGATGAATGAGACGCGCAAGATCCTCGGCGACCCATCGATCCGCGTCAGCGCCACCTGTGTGCGGGTGCCGGTCGTCACGAGCCATTCCGAGGCCGTCAACGTGCAGACGCGGCAGGCCATCTCGCCCGAGCGCGCGCGTGAGCTGCTCGCCGCCGCGCCGGGAGTCACGGTCATCGACGACCCCGGCGCCGCGCTGTACCCGCTCGCGACCGAGGCCGTGGGCAAGGACGACGTGTTCGTCGGGCGCATTCGCCGCGACCCCGGCCACGAGCGCGCGCTCGACCTGTGGATCGTCTCGGACAACCTGCGCAAGGGCGCGGCGACCAACGCCGTGCAGCTGGCTGAGCTCCTGCACGAGCGGGGGCTGTTGACCGCGCAGGCCGCGCCATCGGCTGCCTGACGGCGACGCCGTCGGCCATGCGCTGGCAGGAGTAGTGGGAGATCGCTCGAAATGTTGGGCGATGATCTCCTCAGAGGTGCAGCGCACCCTGGTCAAGTCCCCACCGGAGCTGTGGGCGGAGCTGAGCGACCCGGCCGCCCTGGCTCGCCACCTCGGCGAGTTCGGGGAGATCCGCATCACCCGCATCGACCCCGAGCAGGCCGTCGAATGGGAGGCCGAGGACGCCAGCGGCAGGGTGCAGATCAAGCCGTCTGCATGGGGCACCAAGGTAACCCTGAGCGCGACGCGGGAGACCCTCCCGCCCGAGCCGAGCTCGCCGGAGGCACCTGTCGAAACCGAGCCCGCCGTCGAAGCTGAGCCGGCCGTGACGGCGGAGCGCGCGGTGGAAGCCGAGCCCGTCGCGGAAGCGGGGCCCGTTGCGGAAGCGCAGCCCACTGCGGAAGCGCAGCCCACTGCGGAAGCGGAGCCTCCGGTGGACGCGGAGCCCGCGTTGCACGCCGAGTCGGCCGTCCACGCCAAGCCCACCGTCTGGGCCGGGCCCGCCGTCCACCCCGAGTCGACGCTCCAAACCGAGGCGGACGAGCCCTCGGAGCCCGCGGCGGCGCCCGTGGAGCGGTTCGAGCCGGAGCTGGAGCTCGAACCCCGCCGCAGCTTCTTCGCTCGTCTATTCGGGCGTCGTCCGAGGAGCAGGCCCATGGAACTCGAGCCCGCTGAGCTTGAGCCGGCGGAGACGACCATGTCCTCGGAGTCTCCCCAGACGATCGCGACCGAGAACTCTCCGCTGGATCCGCCCGCTCTGATCTCGATCGAGGACTCACAGCCTGAGGCGGCCGTGACGAGGGCGATCGTCGCCTCCCTGTTCGAGGCGTCCGCTTCCCTCGCGCCGACTCGGTCTCAGCCGGGCCCGAGTGAACCGATCGCACCCGTGGCGTCCCTGTTCGAGCCCTCCGTATCGATCGTGAACGCCGATTCCCCGGGCGAGCCGAGCGAGGCGGTCGCGGCCGGCGCCGAGGAGTCCGCGGAGAGCCCCGCCGCGCGGACGCTCGAGGGGTCGGCGGCTCTTGAGCAGGACGAGGAGGCCGCGACCGAGGAGGTCACGGCGGTCCTCACGGCGGTGCTTGACCGGCTGGGCGCCGCGCACCACCGGCCATTCTCACGGGGCTAGGTCGCTGACGGGGATAGGATCTCCGTCCGATGGCCTCAAGCCCTCACGATCGACAGTCCGACGCCGCGCTGCTGGCCGCTTCGCGCAGCGGACACAGGCGCCTGCCGCGACAGAAGGCGCCGGAGACCTACGAGGAGAAGCTCGCGCAGCTGCATGAGCTGCGCGAGGCGGCGCTGCACTCGGCGCCTGAGGCCGAGGAGAAGCAGCATGCGCGCGGCAAGTACACCGCGCGGGAGCGGGTGGAGAGGCTGCTGGACCCGGGGTCCTTCCAGGAGCTCGACACGTTCGTGCGCCACCGCACCTACGACTTCGACATGCAGAAAAACAGGCCCTGGGGCGATGCGGTGGTGACCGGTCACGGCACGATCGAAGGCCGCACCGTGTGCGTGTTCAGCCAGGACTTCACCGTGTTCGGTGGCTCGCTGGGCGAGGTCATGGGCGAAAAGATGTGCAAGATCATGGACCTCGCGGCCAAGATCGGCTGCCCGATCATCGGCATCAACGACTCTGGCGGTGCGCGCATCCAGGAGGGCGTGGTTTCGCTCGGCGCCTACGGCGACGTGTTCGTGCGGAACGTCAAGTGCTCGGGTGTCATTCCTCAGATCAGCCTGATCATGGGACCGTGCGCGGGTGGAGCCGTCTACTCACCGGCGATCACCGACTTCATCTTCATGGTCAAGGAGACCTCGCACATGTTCATCACGGGGCCCGATGTGATCAAGACGGTCACCGGCGAGGAGGTCGGCTTTGAGGAGCTGGGGGGAGCGATGTCGCACAACACCAAGTCCGGCGTGGCCCAGTTCGCCTCCGAGGACGAGGACGCGTGTCTTGAAGACTGTCGCTATCTGATGGGGTTCCTGCCCCAGAACAACCTGCAGACCGCGCCACGCGTGCAGCCGACCGACGACCCGCAGCGGATGGACCTCGAGCTCGACCAGGTGGTGCCGGACACCGCCAACAAACCGTATGACATGCGTGACGTCGTGCGGTTGATCGTCGACGATGGAGAGTTCTTCGAGGTGCACGAGCACTACGCGAAGAACATCATCTGCGGCTTCGCCCGCCTGGACGGCTTCTCGATCGGCGTCGTCGGCAACCAGCCCGCGCAGCTCGCGGGCGTGCTGGACATCAATGCCTCGACAAAGGGGGCGCGCTTCGTGCGCACGTGCGATGCCTTCAACATCCCGCTGCTGACGTTCGTGGACGTGCCCGGCTTCCTCCCGGGGACGAGCCAGGAGTGGGGCGGAATCATCCGCCACGGGGCCAAGCTGTTGTACGCCTTCACCGAGGCGACGGTCCCGAAGCTGACCGTGATCACGCGCAAGGCCTACGGCGGCGCCTACGACGTGATGTCCTCCAAGCACATGCTGGCGGACTTCAACTTCGCCTGGCCGACCTCGGAGGTGGCGGTGATGGGACCGGAGGGAGCGGTCAACATCATCTACCGGCGCGACATCGCCAACAGCCCGACCCCCGAGGAGCGCCGCAAGAAGCTGATGGACGACTACAAGGCGCGTTTCGCCAACCCCTATACGGCCGCCGAGCGCGGGTACATCGACGACGTGATCGTCCCGCATGAGACGCGTCCGAAGCTGATCGTGGCTTTGCACACGCTGCAGAGCAAGCGCGAACCGGGGCCCAAACGCAAGCACGGCAACATCCCCCTGTAATCGGCCTTCTCGCACATGCCCGAGCGCAACCGCCCGCCGCAGCTGATCGCACCGTCGGCCTCCCCCGAGGAGGCGGGAGCGATCGTGGCGGCACTCGAGCGCTTCCGGCGTGCCACGGCGCCGGCGGCGGCGGCGACCGCGACGGCGCCGGACGAATGGCTGCGCGCGGCTATCCTCGAAGGGGTGTCGCGCCAGGCACAGGGGGATGAGCGCGATCCCTGGATAAATACCTGAAAGCCGCTAGGCTTTAGCAAATTAACGTCTTCTCGCCGGCGGCATACTGTCGAAAAGCAGCCCGGGCCGAGCACCCGGACCAGGAGGTTTCGTAATGGAGCCAGTTTCCATCCCCGCCCAGCGCGGAACGCTTGAGGACCCTGAGGTCCTCCAGAACGTGCCCGGGCACGTGATACCGATCCTGCAGCGCGAGTACGACGACTTCAAGACCGAGTCCACGAGATTTCTCGCCGGCGATCTGCCCGAGGACGAGTTCATCAAGTTCCGGCTGAAGCAGGGCGTCTACGGCCAGCGCCAGGCCGACGTGCAGATGATCCGGGTGAAGCTGCCGTTCGGCGGTGTCACACCTGAGCAGATGGAGAGCTTCGCCGACGTGATCGAGAAGTACGTGCCGCTGAACAAGGGGCACATCACGACGCGGCAGAACATCCAGATGCACCACATACCGCTGCCGGACGTCGAGAAACTGATGCGCGAGATCGGCGAGACCGGGCTGTCCAGCCGCGAGGGCTGCGGCAACACGATGCGCAACGTCACGGGCGACCCCTGGGCGGGCGTGGCGAAGGACGAGCTGTTCGACCTGACGCCGTACGTGGGCGCGTACGTGCGCTACTTCGTGCGCCACCCGACCACCCAGGCGATGCCGCGCAAGGTCAAGACGTCGTTCGACGGTGGCCCAAGCGACCGCGCGATCTCAGGCATCCACGACGTCGCGTTCCGCGCTCGAGTGCGCCAGATCGACGGTCGCGGCGAGGTGCGCGGCGTGGAGATGCTGGTCGGCGGCGGCACCTCGATTATGCCGCGCAAGGCGCAGGTGCTGTACGAGTTCCTGGAGCTCGATAACGGCGAATACCTGAAGGTCACCGAGGCGGTCATGCGGATCTTCGACCGCCAGGAGTGGCTGCGCGTCAACCGCGCCCGCGCAAGGATCAAGGTGTTCGTCGACAAGTACGGCATCGATGAGCTGCGCGGGCAGGCCGAGCAGGAGATGCAGGGCGAGTGGGTCGCAGAACGCGACTTCTCGATCGAGCATCGCCTGTTCGCCGACGACGAGCGCGAGGGCGCGCCCGCTGCGCCGCCGAGCTATGGCAGCCCGAACGGAGATGTCTCGGAGTTCGAGCGCTTCCGCGCCGCCAACGTGCGCGAGCAGAAGCAGGAGGGCTTCGTGACCGTCGAGGTGAAGGTCACCCGCGGCGACCTCATGCCCGAGCAGTTCAGAGGCCTCGCGGCGATCATGCGCTCCTACGCGGGTGGCTACGCGCGCACCACCGTGCAGCAGAACTTCGTCCTGCGCTGGGTGCGCGAGGAGTGCGTGTACGACCTGTGGCGGGCGCTGTCGCAGCTCGGTCTCGGCGATGCGGGCTCGCGCGAAATCAACGACGTCGTGTCGTGCCCCGGCACGGACTCGTGCAAGCTCGGGATCACCAGCTCGATGGGGCTGAACGAGGCCGTGCAGGAGCGCATCGAGGCGATGAACATCACCGACGAGCTGACGCGCAAGCTGAACATCAAGATCAGCGGCTGCCCGAACGGCTGCGGCCAGCACCACGTCGCGAGCATCGGCTTCACCGGCGCGTCGATCAAAGTCGGCGAGCACACGATCCCCGCCTACATCCCCATCATCGGCGGAGTGTTCGAAGGCGGCGACGTCGAGTTCGGCACGCGGCTGAAGCTGCGCCTGCCCTCCAAGCGCGTCCCTGAGGCGATCGAGCGCTGGATCTCACAGTACGAGGCCGACCGCGAGGATGGCGAGGAGTGGAACGAGTACCTGGCGCGCGTCGGCACCAGCGAGCTCGAGACGCAGGTCAAGGATCTCTCCATGCCTGTCGATTTCGGGTTGGAGACGATGAACACGTTCATCGACTGGAAGCGGGACGTCCCCTTCGAAGTCGTTCGCGGAGAGGGCGAGTGCGCGGTCTAGCCGACACCCTGCGCGAGGCGGTCGAGCGCCACGGCGAGCGCGCGGTGCTGCTGTGCTCCTTCCAGAAGGAGGAGTCGGTGCTGATCGACGAGCTCCTGCGCGTGAGCGACGGGCGCACGGACGCGGTGCGAATCGTGACGATCGACACCGGCGTCCTGTTCGAGGAGACGCTGCAGACGTGGAGGCAGTTCGAGGAGCGCTATGACATCAAGGTCGAGGTGCAGGACGCCTCGAGCCCGGAGGAGCCGTGGAGCGGGCCCGAGCACTGCTGCTCGGTTGCAAAGGTCGCCGCGCTCGAGCGCGCGCTCGCGGACGCCGACGGCTGGATCACCGGGATCCGCCGCGAGCAGGGCCCCACGCGGGCCGGCGCGGAGCTCATCGAACGTGACGAGACGCGCGGGCTGTGGAAGTTCAACCCGCTCGCCCACTGGACCGACAGGGATCTGTGGCGGCGAATCCACGAACGCGACCTCCCCTACAACCCGCTCCATGACCAGGGTTATGAGTCGATCGGCTGCGCGCCCTGCACGCAGCCGGGAAGCGGCCGCGAGGGCCGCTGGGCGGGAACCGAGAAGACGGAGTGCGGCCTGCACGTCGAGCAAGTCGGGCTATGAGCGTCTTGGCCCACCCCCAGCTCAGCCATCTGCGCGCGCTCGAGTCCGAGGCGATCCACGTGATGCGCGAGGTCGCGGCCGAATTCGAGCGGCCGGTGCTGCTGTTCAGCGGCGGCAAGGACTCGATCGTGCTGCTGCGCCTCGCCGAGAAGGCGTTCCGCCCGGCGGCGTTCCCGTTCCCGCTGATGCACGTGGACACCGGGCACAACTTCCCCGAGGTGATCGAGTTCCGCGACCGCCGCGTGGCCGAGCTCGGCGAGCGGCTGATCGTGGCCAGCGTGCAGGACTCGATCGACGCCGGCAGGGTGGTCGAGGAGCGGGGGCCGCGGGCGTCGCGAAACCAGCTGCAGACGGTGACGCTGCTGGACGCGATCGCCGAGTACGGCTTCGACGCAGCCTTCGGCGGCGCCCGCCGCGACGAGGAGCGCGCGCGGGCGAAGGAGCGCATGTTCTCGTTTCGCGACGACTTCGGCCAGTGGGACCCCAAGAGCCAGCGCCCGGAGCTGTGGAACCTCTACAACGGGCGCATCAAGAAGGGCGAGAACGTGAGGGTGTTCCCGATCTCCAACTGGACCGAGCTCGACGTGTGGGAGTACATCGACCAGGAGGATCTGGAGGTGCCGTCGATCTACTTCGCGCACGAACGTGAGGTGTTTCGGCGCGACGGCATGCTGTACGCGTGGCGCGAGGGGACCGAGCTGATCGACGGCGAGGAGGTGCTCCCGGAGACGGTGCGCTATCGCACGGTCGGCGACATGAGCTGTACCGGCGGCGTGGTCTCGCAGGCCGCGACGCTCGCCGAGGTCGTCGCGGAGATCGCGGCGACGCGGATCACCGAGCGCGGTGAGACGCGGGCTGATGATCGCGTGACCGAGGCCGCCATGGAGGATCGCAAGAAGGCCGGCTACTTCTAGTGACCCTTGACCTGCTGCGCCTGAGTACCGCCGGTTCGGTGGACGACGGCAAGAGCACGCTCATCGGTCGGCTGCTGTACGACTCCAAGCAGATCTTCGAGGATCAGCTCGAGAGCGTGGCCCAGGCCTCCGAGCGCCGCGGCGGCGAGGGGGCGCTCGACCTCGCGCTGCTCACCGACGGGCTGCGCGCCGAGCGCGAGCAGGGGATCACGATCGACGTCGCCTACCGCTACTTCGCCACGCCGCGGCGCCGCTTCATCATCGCCGACTGCCCGGGGCACCGGCAGTACACGCGCAACATGGTGACGGGCGCCTCCACCGCGGATCTCGCGGTCGTGCTGCTCGACGCGCGCCGGGGCGTGCTCGAGCAGTCAAAGCGCCACGCCTTCATCAGCGCGCTGCTGGGCATCCCCAAGCTCGTCGTGGCGGTCAACAAGATGGACCTCGTCGACCACTCGCAGGCGCGCTTCGAGGAAGTCGTGGCGGAATTCGAGGGTTTTGCGCCGCTGCTGCGCGCGGGCGGGCGCAGGGCGGGGCACAACTACGAGATCATCTACATCCCGATCTCGGCGCTCAACGGCGACAACGTCGTCGAGCCCTCCGCGGCGATGA
Source organism: uncultured Solirubrobacteraceae bacterium (assembly GCA_963761355.1). GTDB lineage: Bacteria > Actinomycetota > Thermoleophilia > Solirubrobacterales > Solirubrobacteraceae > Palsa-744. The sequence goes on along the minus strand of CAVXHC010000014.1, from coordinate 671,471 downwards.
GCTGGTATGACGATCCCGCGCATCCGACGCTGCTCGACATACTCGAGCAGGTCGACGTGGCCTACGATCACCCGCACGACAGGCCGGCGCGCTTTCCCGTGCAGTGGGTGATCCGGCCGTCCTCGGACGACCCGGCCCGTCGCGACTACCGAAGCTACGCCGGCCAGCTGGCCAGCGGGGCGCTGTGCCAGGGCGATGAGGTGACGGTGCTGCCGGGAGGCGAGCGCACGCGGATCGCCGCGATCGACAGCTACGAGGGCGAGCTCGAGGAGGCCGTCGCGCCGATGTCGGTCGCGCTACGCCTGCAGGACGAGCTCGACGTCTCACGCGGCGAACTGATCTGCCATCCCGAACGGGCGCCGATCGTTGCTCGCGAGCTGACGGCGGACGTGTGCTGGATGGCGGACAGACCGTTGCAGGCGGGCGGGCGCTACCTGATAAAGCAGACCACCCGCAGCGCGACGGCGGTTGTCGATCAGATCGAGGATCTGCTGGATGTGCACACACTCGAACGCGACCCGCCGCCGGCCGAGCTCGCGCTCAACGACATCGGGCGCGTGCGCCTGCGCACCAGCTCCCCGCTCGTGTTCGACCCATACAAGAGCAATCGCCGCACGGGCAGCTTCATCCTGATCGACGAGGCCAGCAACGCCACCGTCGGCGCGGGGATGATCGCGGACGTCGCGTAAGCTTGCCGCCGGATGTTCGAGAAGGTACTGGTCGCCAACCGCGGGGAGATCGCCGTCCGCATCGAGCGGGCGCTCGACGAGCTCGGCGTGAGGAGCGTCGCGGTGTACTCCGAGCTCGATCGCGACGCGCCGCACGTGGGACGGGCGGGTGAGGCATACAACCTCGGTGACGGACCCGCCGCGGAGAACTACCTGAACGTGGAGAAGATCCTCGACGTGGCCAGGCGCTCCGGTGCCGAGGCGATCCATCCCGGCTATGGCTTCCTCGCCGAGAACGCCCCCTTTGCTGAGGCCTGCGAGCAGGCCGGCATCGTGTTCATCGGCCCACCGGCGAGCGCGATCGAAGCGATGGGTTCAAAGACGCGTGCGCGCGAGCTGATGCAGAAGGCCGGCGTGCCGATCGTGCCAGGGACGACCGAGCCGGTGGACACGGTCGCCGACGCGCTGCGCATCGCCAGGGATGAGATCGGCTTCCCGGTGGCCGTCAAGGCCGCCGGCGGCGGCGGCGGCAAGGGCTTCCGCGTGGCGCTGAGCGAGGACGAGCTCGAGGCCGCGTTCGAGGGCTCGAGCCGCGAAGGCGAGAAGTTCTTCTCGGACGCGACCGTCTACCTCGAGCGCTACCTGCACGATCCCCGCCACGTGGAGGTGCAGATTCTGGCCGACCGCCTCGGCAACGTGATCCACCTCGGCGAGCGCGACTGCTCGATCCAGCGCCGCCACCAGAAGCTGATCGAGGAGAGCCCGGCACCGGAATGGGTAGTCGATCCGCAGACGCGCGAGCGCATCGGGCAGATCGGCGTGAACGCGGCGCGAGCGGTGGACTACGTCGGCGCCGGCACGATCGAGGGCCTGTTCTCGCAGGGCGAGGGCGATCAGCCCGAATACTTCTTCCTGGAGATGAACACGCGTGTGCAGGTCGAGCACTGCGTGACCGAGATGACCACGGGGATCGACATCGTCAAGGAGGGCATCCGCGCGGCCGCCGGCGAGGAACTGTCCTACGCCCAGGACGACGTCGAGCTGCGCGGACACGCGATCGAGTGCCGCATCAACGCCGAGGACGCCTCCAAGAACTTCGCTCCCGCCCCCGGCAGGATCGGCGCCTACTCCGAGCCGAGCGGGCCGGGCGTGCGAGTGGACTCGGGCGTGCGCGCCGGCGGCGAAGTCTCGCCCATGTATGACCCGATGGTGGCGAAGCTGATCGTCTGGGACGCCGACCGCGCGCAGGCCACGAGCAGGATGCTGCGCGCCCTGGCTGAATTCGAGATCGAGGGCCTGAAGACGCTCATCCCCTTCCACTCCGCGCTCCTGGCAACCGGGCAGTGGCAGAGGGGCGAGACCTGCCGCGACCTCGTCGAGGACCGCAAGTGGCTGAAGACGCTCGCCTTTCCGCCCCCGGGCGAGGCCGCGGCGGCCGACGTCGCGGACGAGGGCGCTGCAGCAGAGACGGTCGAGCAGACCTACACCGTCGAGGTCTCCGGCAAGCGCTTCGACGTGCGCGTCCTCGGTCCCGCCTTCGCCGGCGGGCCGGCGCCCGCGGGCGCCGCAACCGGCGCGAGCAACGGCGCCTCTGCCGCGGGCGCCCCGCGGCCCAGGCGCTCGCAGCGCAAGTCCGCAAGCGGCGGCGGTCCCGACACGCTGCCCTCGCCGCTGCAGGGCAACATGTGGAAGGTGCTGGTCAAACAGGGCGACACCGTCGAGGAGGGCCAGCTGCTGTGCATCATCGAGGCGATGAAGATGGAGAACGAGATCACCGCCCACAAGTCGGGCACGATCGTCGAGCTGCCCATCACCGAGGGGGCCGCGATCCAGGCAGGCGCGCCGATCGCGACGATCAGGAGCGCAGGCGAGACGAGCTGAACGCGGCGCAGCCTCGCCCCCTGCTCACAGCGCGGCCACGTTCTCGCGGTGCAGGCGCCGCTGGGCGCGGCCGCGGCGGCCGTCCGGCAGCTCGGCCTCGGCGCCATGCTCGGCGAGCGCCTGCAGATAGACGGCGTCCTCCTCGAGCACCGCGAGCGCCTCGCCTCCGCCCAGGACGGGCCCGTGGCCGGGGACCACGTGCTCGGCGTTGGCGACCAGCGAGCGCAGGCGCTCCAGCGTGGCGAGATAGGCCTGCAGGTCTCCGCCGCTGTTGAGCGTGGGCAGCTCGATCGGGGACAGGTAGTCGCCCGCGACGAGCACGAGCGCCCACGGGATCAGCACGGCCATGCCGTCGGGAGTGTGGCCGGACGCGGAATACAACTCGAGCTCGCGCTCGCCCACCGCGCAGCGGCCGGGCACGGGCAGCGCTTGGAGCGATCCCAGCGCGAGCGGCCGGGCGCGCTCGATCATCAGCTCTTCGTCGAAGTCGCGCAGGTCCCGCTGCGCCTCGCCCGGAGATGCCCGCAGGCGCTCGACGGTGCTCTCGCCCGCGCCCAGCGCGACGCCCGGGTAGGCGAGGCGCCCGAGCAGGTGATCCCAGTCGCCGTGCGTGACCAGCAGGCCGCTGGGCGCGGGGAAACGGGCCTGCTCGAGCAGCGCGGGCAGCGCGTCCAGCTCGTCGGGGAGGACCGGCGAGTCGATCAGGAAGCTCTCGCCGTGCTCATGCGAGCCCGCCCCCGCCTCCGCGCCCGGCGGCGGCGCATCGGCCGGCTCGGCGGCGCCCGCGACATTCTCCCGCTGCCCGGCGCTCGCGCGGACGATCACGCAGTTCACGCGCAGGATCGCGCTGGTGACGACGATCACGTCGCGGTGGAGCGAGATGGCCCGCATGCCGCGGCCAGCCCGCTAGGAGACGCCGAGCAGTTTGGCCGCCTCGCGCAGGTTGCTCACCTCGGCCGTCGGTTTTTTCTGCGAGGAGTCGAGCGTCTCCTTGTTGCGGTTGACCCAGATGACGGGCACCCGCTGTTTCACGCACGGCGCCACGTCGTGGTAGTGGCTGGCGGCGACGTGCACCCAGCCGCGCTTGCCGCCCATGCGCCTGGCGCACTCGGTGAAGTGGGCCGGTTCGGGCTTGTAGGAGCGCACCTGCTGCGCTGTCACGACCAGGTCGAAGTCGATCGGGATGTGGCGCCGGGTCTGGCCGAGCAGCTTGTCGTCGATGTTGGAGAGCAGGCCCAGCTTGTACTTCTTGGCCAGTTTCTGAAGCTGCGGGTTGGTCTCCTTGAACGGCGCCCAACGCTGCACCGAGTCGGGCAGAAAGCCCGAGCGCGAGGGCTCAAGCGACCATTCCATGCGTTTGGCCACCTCGATCGCGGTGCGCCTCAGCACCTCCGCGTAGAGCTCGTATGAGCCGCCCTCGATTTCCCGGGAGATCTCGTTGAAGAGCGGGATCAGCACGTTGCGGTCGATCTCGAAGCCGTCGCGCTGGGCCTCTTTGGCGAACGCTTCGTAGATTCCGGTCTCCCAGTCGATGAGCGTGCCGTAGACGTCGAATGTGACGAAGGTTACGTTTTTGGGAATTGGCATCGCGCGGCCATTATGACCGGCGCGGGCGCGTGTGCGCGCTCAGGCGTCTTCCGTTAGAGTCCCGCGCCGCAAATGGACCTCTTGGAGTACCAGGGCAAGCAGCTGTTTGCCCGCCACGGCCTGAAGGTCTCGCCCGGCAGGGCGGTGACCAGCGTGGAGGACGCCGTCAGCGCGGCCAACGAGATCGGCTACCCGGTTGTAATCAAGGCGCAGGTGCTGGTCGGCGGGCGCGGCAAGGCCGGCGGCGTGAAGCTCGCGGCGGACGAAGACGAGGCGCGCGAGCACGCCGCGAACATCCTCGGCATGGACATCCGCGGCCATCTCGTGCGCACGCTGTGGATCGAGCACGCCTCGGACATCGCCAGCGAGTACTACGCCTCGGTGCTGCTCGACCGCTCGGCCAAGCAGCCGCTGGTGATGTTCAGCGTCGAGGGCGGTGTGGACATCGAAGAGGTCGCAGAGAAAACGCCGGAGAAGCTGATCCGCCATCACGTCGACGCGCTCGCGGGCATCTCGCGCGAAGAGGCAGAGGAGATCGCAAGCGCGGGCGGAGCCGACGCAGACGTGGTGGGCGGCGTGGCCGACGCGCTCGTGGCGCTGTATGAGGTGTGGCTCGCCGAGGATGCAACGCTCGCCGAGATCAACCCGCTGATCGTCACCCCGGACAGGGAGGTGAGGGCGCTGGACGCGAAGGTCTCGCTGGACGGGAGCGCGCTCTATCGCCACCCCGAGAACCAGGAGCTCTCAGACTCCGAGAACGAAGATCCGATCGAGCGCAAGGCCAAGCAGGAGGGCGTCCAGTACGTGAAGCTCGATGGCGACATCGGCATCCTCGGCAATGGCGCGGGGCTCGTCATGTCGACGCTCGACGTCGTCGCCCAGGCGGGCGGCTCGCCGGCCAACTTCCTCGATGCCGGCGGCGGCTCGGACGCCGAGAAGATCAAGCAGGCGGTAGAGCTGATCCTCGCCAACGACGCCGTGAAGGCCGTCCTGTTCAACATCTTCGGGGGCATCACGCGCTGCGACGAGGTCGCCAGGGGGTTGATCGCCGCCTTCAACGACATCCACCCGCAGGTCCCGTTCGTGGTGCGGCTGGATGGGACGAACGACGTCGAGGGGCGTCAGCTGTTGCAGCAGGCTGGGCTGCCGAACGTGTACGCCGCCCGCACGATGAACGAGGCTGCCGAGAAGGTCGTCGCGCTTGCGGCCGGCGACAGCGTGGGGGCGCAGAGCTGATGGCGGTTCTCGTCGACGAGCACACGCGGCTCGCGGTCGCGGGCATCACCGGCCGCGAGGGCAGCTTCCACACCCTCAACAACCGCCGCTACGGAACCAATGTCGTCGGCGGCGTCACGCCTGGCAAGGGCGGCCAGGATGTCGAGGGCATACCGGTGTTCGACAGCTGGGCGGAGGCGGTGCAGGAGGCGCAGCCGAACACGGCGATGATCTTCGTCCCGCCGCGCTTCGCCGCCGACGCGATCCTCGAGGCCGCGAGCGCCGGAGTCGAGCTGGTGGTGGCGATCACCGAGGGCATCCCTGCGCACGATGAGCTGCGCGTGTACAACCTGCTCAAGCGCGATCACCCGGGCACGCGCCTGATCGGCCCCAACTGCCCGGGCATCCTCTCGCCGGGCAAGGCCAACGTCGGGATCATCCCCGCGTCGTTCTTCAAGGAGGGCAACGTCGGCGTGGTGTCGCGGTCGGGAACACTGACGTATCAGATCGGCAACGAGATCGCCCAGGCCGGCTTCGGTTGCAGCTCGATCGTGGGCATCGGCGGCGACCCTGTGCCCGGCTCCTCGTTCGTGGACGTGCTCGAGCTGTTTCAGTCCGATGCGCAGACCGAGCTGATCGTCCTCTCAGGAGAGATCGGCGGCTCGGCCGAGGAGGAGGCGGCCGAGTACATCGCCGCACACGTCAGCAAGCCCGTGGTCGCCTACATCGCCGGGTTCACCGCGCCCGCAGGCAAGCAGATGGGTCACGCTGGAGCGATCATCTCGGGCACGGCCGGGACGGCCGTCGCCAAGGCGAAGGCGCTTGAGGCGAAGGGCGTGCGCGTCGGACGCACCCCCACCGAGGTTGCGGAGATCGCTGTGCAGGTTCTCGGCGACGCCTCCATCGCCGCTCACTGATCGCGCGCACTGAGTCGCGGGCGCTACGCTTGCGCGATGGATCAGGACGTGGCAAAGACGCTCGGTGAGCTGGAGCAGAAGCTGGTCGAGCTGGAGCGCACCCTGACGGCGATCGGCCACGACGGCGAGAGCGTCGCCGAGACCGTCCCACCCCCCGACGCCCCCAGGCCGCCCCCATGGACGCGGTTGGTGGACGAGACGATGGAGCGCGACCAGCCGGCCGCGACCGCGCCCACGCCCACGCCCACGCCCACGCCGGCCTACACCAGCACGCGCGCAGCGCCCCCCGACACGCCGGCGCCCGCGCCGCCCCGGATTCCGGTGCAGCCTCAGGCGCCCGTTCAGCACTCGGCGACGATGCCGCCTGGGGCGGCCGCGCAGCCGCCGAGGCCGGCGCACACGCCCACGCCCGGCTATCCCCGGCCGCCGAGCACCACCGAGCTGCTGCAGTTTCGCGACCGGCTCGAGCGCACCGCGCGCGAGCTCACCCACGACTACGACGAGCTGCTCGGCCGCCTAAGCTTCGCCGCTATGCCGGCGCACACAGGACCCACGATCTCCTTGGCGCGCGGAGCCCCGTCGCTTGACATCATCGACGTGGAGGGGCTCAGCGACGCCGCCGTGCGGGCGTTTGAGAGCGACCCGGGCGGAGCCACCGCCTACGGCACATCGGTCGGCTACCCGCGCCTGCGCGCGTGGATCGCGGACCGGCACGGCGTCGAGCCCGAGCGCGTGCTCGTCACGAACGGCTCGATGCAGGCCGACGCCTTCCTGTTCGAGCACCTCGTGCGCCCCGGCGATGAGGTGCTGATCGAGCGCCCCACCTACGACCGTACGCTGCTGTCGCTGCGCCAGCGCGGTGCACGGCTGCACGCAATCGAGATGCAGCCAGACGGCCTCGACACCGTGGCGCTCGCGCAGCTGCTCGGCGGAGCGACGGGCGCGCGGCCGAAACTCGCCCACATCATCCCCAACTTCCAGAACCCGGCCGGCTACACGCTGTCGCTGCCAAAGCGCGAGGCGCTGCTCGAGCTGGCGGCGGCGTACGGGTTCGTCGTGTTCGAGGACGACCCCTATGTGGCGCTTCGCTTCAGCGGCGAGTCGCTGCCCACGATGCTCTCGATGGACCCCGACCGGGTGGTCTACGCCTCGTCCTTCTCAAAGACGATCTGTCCGGGCATCCGCGTCGGCTACCTGATCGGGCCGCCCGAGCTGATCGACGCGGTGGCCCGGCTGGCGACGAACACCTACATCTCGCCCGACATGGTCGCCCAGGCGATCGTCTATGAGTTCTGCGCCTCCGGCGCGGTCGACCGCTCGATTGAGACGGTGCGCTCGGCACTTGCCGAGCGCTCGGAGACGCTCGGGAACGCTCTTCGCCGCGAGTTGGCTGAGGCGGAGTTCGTCGCGCCGGAGGGCGGCTACTTCATGTGGGTGACGCTTCCCCACGGCACCGACGTCCACGCCCTGTTCGACGCCGCCGCCGAACGCGGGGTTGCGTTCGTGAAGGGCACCGACTTCATGCTGGAGGGGGGCGAGAACACGCTGCGCCTCGCCTACGCGGGGGTCACCCCGTCGCAGATAGACGAGGGCGTCGCCCGTCTCGCGGCGGCCTTCCGTTCGCTCGCCTAGCGTCCGTAGCGCTGGCCCAGCACGAGCTGCTCGGGCAGCGCCGTGCGCGGCGGCGGCGAGGGATCGGCGACCACCGAGACGGTCTCGCCGACGCTCGGGGTGACCGTGCAGCGACGGCCGTCGGCCGCCTCCAGCACCACCTCCTCGTCATCGCGTGCGGCCAGGCTGCCCTCGAGCCCCGGTTCGAGTCCCGACACCTTCAGGTAGTGCAGGAGGTCCTCGGCCTCGTTCTCGAAGCGCAGCACGCGCACCGAGGCTCCGACTTCGACGTCGGACAGCGGCACCCCGGACGCGCGCGCGCCGGCGACGATCGGATGGCCGTGCGGGCAGGTCTTGGCGTCGCCGATCGCGGCGAGCATGCGCTCCTCGAGCACCGGCGACATCGCATGCTCCAGGCGCTCGGCCTCCTCGTGCACCTCATCCCAGGGGATGCCCAGAACGTCGGTAAGGAAACGCTCGATCAGGCGGTGCCGGCGCACGATCCCCTCGGCCTGCTCGGCGCCGGAGGCCGTGAACGTGATCGTGCGGTCGGCGTCGCGGGTGATGTAGCCGTCGCGCTCGAGGCGCTGCACCATCTCGTGGACGGTCGGCGCGGACAGCTGCATCGCGCGCACCACGTTGGCGCCGGTCATCGGCAGACCGGCCTCCTGCAGCCAGAACAGGATCTGCAGGTACTCCTCCTCGGCGACGGTGACGCTCGCGGTGCTCACTTCAAAGATCCTAGAGGAGTGCCGCAGAGGCCCGATATGCCGACTGCCGGGCTCACGCCAGGCTCACGCGGACAGCTGATCGAACGTGCACTCACGCGGATCCTTGTCCTCGCGCCAGCGTTGCAACTTCGCTCCGTGGCGGATGCGCCCGGCGGAGACGTGGTCGAAGTCGATCTCAACGACGAGCTCCGGGCGCAGCGCGACCCACTCGAGGTCCCGGCCGGCGCTCCAGCGACTCGGGTCCGCGGTGCCGCGCTCACCTGTCTGAAAGGGAGCAAGGAAACCGACGAGCCGCCGCTTCTCCTTGGCGGCAAAGCCCGAGCAGTGCCCGACCACGCGCAGCTCCGCCCCCTCCGTGGAGTCCGTGTACAAGCCGAGGATCAATGCGCCGACTGTGTCCGGCTCCTTGCCCGGGCGCCAGCCGGCCACGACGGCGTCGATCGTGCGCACGCGCTTGATCTTCGTCATGCCCTTGCGCTCGCCCGGGCGGTACGGCGCCGCGCGCTCCTTAGCGATCGCCCCCTCGGCATGCAGCAGCCACCCGCGGGCGTCATCCGCGGCGGTGGTGGCCTGCATCAGCTCGACGGGCGCCCCCGCGAACTCCTTGCCGCAGAGCAGGCTCTCAAGCGCCGCGCGGCGCTCCGCGAAGGGGCGCTCTAGCAGGGGCTCATCCCCGCGGGCGAGCAGGTCGAACGCCACGTAGCGGGCGGGGGTCTCGACCGACAGGCGCTGCACGCGCGAGGCCGCCGGATGGACGCGCTGGCCGAGCGCGTCGAAGTCCTCGCGCCCATCCTCTCCCCTCACGACGATCTCGCCGTCCAACACGTAGCGCCCGCGCGGGAAGGCGAGCTCGGGGAAGTAGCGCCCGAGCGGCTTGCCGCCGCGCGACTGCAGGACGACCTTCTCGCCGTCCACGAACGCCAGGCAGCGGAAGCCGTCGAGCTTGACCTCGTAGGAGTACTCCTCGCCGGTCGGAAGCTCCTTGCGCGAGAGCGCCAGCTGTGGCTTCAGCGGCGGTGACAGAGGAAGGCTCATCGCCGGGCTCGGCTCGGCTGCACGCGCGGCGGCTCACCCTTCTGCTTGCGGAAGTGCGGCGGCCAGGGTGCATCGCCGAGGCCCTCACGCTCGTCGCGAGCCGCCAGCTCGAGCAGGGAGTCCAGTCGCAGCGGGTGCTCGTCGATGCCGGCTGAGGGGTCACCGCGCTCGCGCAGGCGGCCGGGCACCGTCTCGAGGGTCAGCTCCGCCGGATCGACGTCCGGCACCTCCTCCCAGCTCAGGGGACAGGAGACGCGCGCGTCGGCCACGGCGCGAACCGAGTAGGCCGAGGCGACGGTGCGGTCGCGGGCGTTCTGGTTGTAGTCGATGAACACGCCCTCGCGTTCCTCCTTCCACCAGCGACTCGTAGCCCGGTGCGGCATCCGCCGCTCGACCTCGCGCGCCAGCGCAAGCGCCGCCCGGCGCACTTCTTCAAAGCCGTGCTCCGGCGTGATGCGCACGTACACATGCATGCCGCGCGAGCCGGAGGTCTTGGGAAAGCCCTCGAGGCCATGCTCCTCGAGCACCTCTCGTGCGCCCAGCGCGACCTCGCGCACCTCGCTGAAGGGGACGCCGGGACCGGGATCGAGGTCGACGCGCAGCTCATCGGGGTGGTCCAGGTCGGCACGGCGCACGGGCCACGGGTTCCAGTCGATCACGCCGAGGTTGACTCCCCAGACGAGATGGGCGGCGTCGTTGGGCACCAGCTCGCGCGCGTGGCGGCCGCTGGGAAAGGTGACGGTGGCCGTCTGCAGCCACTCGGGCGCGCTATCGGGCACGCGCTTCTGAAAGAACGGCTTGCCCGCGACGCCGTCGACCCAGCGCTTCATCACCGTCGGACGCTCTCGCAGATGACGCACCGCGGCCTGCTCGCACTCCAGGTAGTAGTTGACCAGGTCGAGCTTCGTCAAGCCGCGCTCGGGGAAGAACACCTTGCCGGGGCTTGAGACCCGCAGCTCGTGTCCGCACACGTCCACGATCGCGGGCTCGGCTTTCTTCGAGGGCATTGCTGGAAGGATGCCCGATCATGATCGCAAGGACACTGCTGATCGTCGCGGGCGATTTCGCCGGGCTGAGCGCGCAGCGCGTGGCCTCGGCCATCTCCCGGGGACTGGCCGGCGGCGGCTGGCCCAGCGAGGAGTGCCCGCTCGAGCACGACGACCATCGCCCCGCCGATTTGCGTGAGCTCCTGCACGAGCTCGACTTCGATGCGCGCATGCGCCGGGCACGCGCGGTGGTGCTGGCCGAGCGGCGCCTGCGGCAGGACACGCTGGCCGCCAGCGCGACGTTCGAGATCGCCACGCGCGCGCGCCAGGGCGGGATACCCGCCTACGCGGTGACCGGCGAGAACACGCTCAGCGCGTTCGACGCGCGCGTGCTCGATCTGCAGGTGATCCTCGAGGCCTCCGAGGAGCGAGCGCTGGAGGCGGCGGCGCGACGGCTGGCTGAGCTCGTGTAGGCCGGTGGAAGATGCCGAGCGATAGGCTCGGTGACCGACATGGCCGAGCCCGAGCACCCTGCGAGTCCCCCCGCAGCGCCCGTCAGTCCGGCCGTTCGCGGCCCTCGTCCGCGCCCGCGCTCAGCACCCGGGTCAAGGCGCGCGAGCGTGATCGGGGCGGGATCGTTCGGCACCGCGCTGGCCGTTCTGCTCGCCCGGGGCGGGTTGCGCACCACTCTGCTGGCGCGCACCGAGGAGCAGGCCAAGCGCCTGGAGGACGAGCGCGAAAACCGCATCTACCTCCCCGATGTCGAGCTGCCGGCCCACCTGCGGATCGAGCCCGCGTCCGCGGGCGTGGCGCGAGCGGACTACGTGTTCCTGGCCGTGCCCTCGGGCGCGCTGGGCGAGGTGATCGCGACGCTCGACGCGGCCGGCCTGGGCAGGCGCGCGGCGGTCGTGTCCGTGGCCAAGGGCCTCGTGCCGCCGCAGGGACTACCGCCGACCACGGTGTTGAGCGCGAACTTCGGCGCCGAGCGCGTCGCCTGTCTCGGCGGACCGGCGCACGCGCGCGAGATGGTGGGCGCGGGCGCCGCGCTGGTGGCGGCCTCGAGCGACGAAAAGCTGGCGCAGTCGCTGGCCCAGGTGTTCACGCGAGCGGGCGTCGTCTGCGAGCAGTCCAACGATCCCCTGGGAGTGGAGCTCGCGGGCTCCGCCAAGAACGCCGCGGCGCTGGCGGCCGGCGCGACCGAGGCGCAGGGGCTGAACGCCGCGGGCGCGGCCGCCGGGCACATCTTCGCCGAGGTCTGGCGTTACGCCGAGGGCCTCGGGGCGCGACCGGAGTCGATGATCGGGCTGGCCGGAGCCGGCGACCTCGTGGCCACGGCGCTGGCCCGCACCAGCCGCAACCGCCGCGCCGGCGAGCTGCTGGCCGACGGCGTTCCCGCCGCCGAGATAGCGGCAATCATCGGTCAGGCGGTGGAGGCGCTCGAGTCGGTGCCGCTGCTGGGACGGGCGCTCGAGCGCGCTGGCGTCGCGGCGCCCGTGACCGGCGCGCTGGGAAGGCTCATCTCCGGCGAGCTGCCGTTGGACGACTGGGTGGCGCTGGTGCGCGCGACGGTGCCGCCGCCCGCACGCTGGCGCCGGCGCCCGCAACCCGGGCTCTGGCGGCGGCTGTGGTGGCGGGTTTCGGGGAGATAGGCGCCGGCGAGGTAACCACGGAGCGCGCGGGCATCATCTGATGAGCGTGCTGAGGACCGCCTCGTACACCCCCGCGCCGTAGCCGGCTTCGGCCACGCGGACGTTCGCGTGAGCGGCGACGGCCTCGCGCATCGAGGCGTCGCGCTGGATCGCGTTGGCGACAAGCCAGAACTCATTCACCTGCGGCGCGCACGCGAGATCCTCGCGCGAGTCGCCGATCGCGAAGGTTTCCTCCCGCGAATAGCCCCGCGCGCGGCGATGGAAGGCGACGCCGCCGGCCTTCGAGGCGCCGGCCGGCAGAAGGTGATAGCCGCGCACGTGCGGCAGCCCGGCCAGCGCCTCGGAGCGACGGTTGACGACGCCGTTGTCGAGCAGTCGCAGGTCCTCGTGGCCGCGCTCTGCCAGCAGCAGGTCGGCCTCCTCTGCATCCACCAGCCCGCGGAACAGGTGCGACACCTCGCGCTGGACGTGCCACGGCTCGTGGTACTCGAGCCGCCCGGCGTAGTGCTCGAGCAACAGCGCCGGGGCGCCGGAGCGCTCGATCTGCTCGGCGATGGTCAACTCGCCCGGCAACAGCTCGCCGGTCAGCCAGTGCTCCTCGCCGTCGAGCACGACGCAGGCCCCGGCCTCGTATATGAACGAGCTCTGGCCCAGAAGGCGCGCATCCTCGAACACCTGCGCGCGGCGACGTCCCGACATCAGCACGACCTCCACATCCGCGCGCAGGCACGCCTGCACGGCGCGCACTCCCTCGATTGACACCGCGCCCTCGCCGTCGTGCAGTAGGGAGGCGCCGCGGCCCAGCAGCGTGCCGTCGAGGTCCACGTACAGGCAGCGGGCGCTCACGCGACGCTCACGCTCGCAAACGGGGGACGTTCGACCGGCGCGTGGGCGGCCGCGCCGGCAGGCATCGACGCGTCGCCATTCTCGTGCGCGCCGGCGGCGAGAGTCCCGCTGAGACGACCTTCGCGTTCAAGCCGCCGCGCGATCGTGGCCAGCACCGTCAACGCCATCGGCGTGAGCGCGGACAGCGGCTGGTGGCGATTGTGGTGCTCCTCGAGATCGACCTGGGCGATGCCCTCGAGGCCGATCTCGCGCCAGACGTCGATCAGCATCGCTATCTCCACGCCGTAGCCGGTGGCGAACGGCACCCGCTCGAGCAGCCCCCGCCTCACCGCCACCTCTCCGGCGAGCGGCTGGCGCACGTTCGCCAACTGCGGATAGAACAGCGCGAGCGCCGGGCGCGCCAGCAGATGGTTGACCCTCCCGCCGCCTTCGGGGCTCTCGCCGATGGCGAGCGGCCGGCGGTAGAAGGCCTTGACGAAGGACACCTGCGGCTCGCATACGAGCGGCCCCAACAGGCCCGTGAGGAAGTGCTCGGAGAAGCCCTCGGAGTCCGCGTCCAGAAAGCAGATGAGCTCGCCCTCGAGCACCGACAGCGAGCGCCACATCGCATCCCCCTTGCCGAGCACAGGCCCGTAGGAGGGCATCAGCTCGTCCTCCTGCCAGACGAGCGCCCCTGCCCGCTCGGCGACCGCGGCGGTGCCGTCGGCCGAGGCGGCGTCGATCACCACGATCTCATCGATCGCGCCCGTCTCGCGCAGCTCGCCCAGCACGTTCACGATCTCACCGACCGTCCCGGCACACTCGCGCGCGGGCAGGCACACCGACACGCCGAGGTCGCGGCGCGCGGCCGCGATGGCGGCCGGCGAGTAGGAGGAATGGTGGAAGGTGCGAGGCTGCGAAAGCCGGTCCTTGCTGGCTTTATCGTGGGCAGGCAGGGCGGAGTCGGCCATCGCCTCTACTATCGCAACCCGTGGCCAAAGACCGCACAGCCGACCCCTGGAGCGCGATGCTCGAGGAGGGTCTGGCGGACGGGAGGCTCGTGTGCGAAGCACACGAGGGCCCCGGTACCGCGACGCTCGTGGAGCCCACGCCCGAGCTTCACCCCGACGTGCTGGCGGCGCTCGAGCGCCTCGGGGTCGAGCGCCTGTACTCACACCAGGCGGAGGCGCTGCACTCGGCCTGGCGGGGACCCACGATCATCACCACGGGCACGGCCTCGGGCAAGTCGATGTGCTTCAACCTGCCGACGCTCGACGTGCTCTGCCGCGATGCGCGCGCGCGAGCGCTGTACCTGTACCCGACGAAGGCGCTAGCCCAGGACCAGGCACGCGCGCTGGCCGCTTTCGGCCTGACCAAGCGGGTACGCCCGGCGATCTACGACGGCGACACGCCGCGCGAGGCGCGCGCGCAGATCCGCAGGAATGCCAACGTGGTGCTGACCAACCCGGACATGCTGCACGTCGGCATCCTGCCCAACCATGCCGCCTGGGCGGAGCTGTTCGCCAACCTCGCAGTGGTGGTGGTGGACGAGGCGCATGTCTATCGCGGCGTGTTCGGCTCGCACGTCGCCAACGTGCTGCGGCGGCTGCGGCGGATCGCGGCCGCATATGGCACCGAGCCGCGCTTCCTGCTCACCTCGGCGACGATCGCCAACCCCGTCGAGCTGGCGGAGCGCCTGACGGGTCTCGAGGACGTGAACGTGATCGACGAGGACGGCTCGCCGGCGCCGGCCCGGCGGATCGCCGTGTGGAACCCGCCGCTGACCGACTCACAGCTCGGCGTGCGCCGCTCGACGCTCGCGGAGGCGGCCGAGCTGCTTGCCAGGCTCACGCGCGAGGGCGCGCGCACGATCTGCTTCATGAAGTCGCGCAAGGGCGTCGAGCTGCTGAGCCGCCTGCTGAAAGAGGATCTCGAGCTAACGCACCCCGACCTGGCCGAGCTCGTCGCCCCCTACCGCGCCGGCTACACCGCGCAGCAGCGGCGTGAGCTCGAGGGGCGCCTCACGCGCGGGGAGCTGCGCGCCGTGATCACCACCGACGCGCTGGAGCTCGGCATCGACGTGGGCGAGCTGGACGCGGCCGTGGTCGTGACGTTTCCCGGCACCGTCGCCTCGCTGCGCCAGATGTGGGGGCGCGCCGGGCGAACCTCGATCGCCCGGCGCGAACGGGGGCTGGCGCTGTACGTGGCCGGGGAGGACGCGCTGGATCAGTTCTTCGCGCGCCATCCCGAGGAATTCCTCGAGCGGCCCGTCGAGGCCGCGATCCTCGACCACGAGAGCCCGCTCATCTTCCGAGCGCACCTGCTGTGCGCGGCCCACGAGGGCCCGCTGTCGCCCGCCGACGCGGAGTTCCTTGGCCCGCGCTGGGAGGCCCACGCCGAGCTCCTGCTCAGCGCCGGCGAGCTGCGCAAACGACCCGCGGGCGGCGAGCGCCGAGACCGCGACGGCGATCACGACGACTCCGCCCTGGCAAGCACATACGTGCCGCGGCGCCACGGCTCCTACCCGGCGGCCGAGGTATCGCTGCGCTCGGCCTCGCCCGACAGCTTCGCGATCGTCGACGTCTCATCGGGAGAGCTACTCGGCTCGACCGAGTCCACGCGCGCCCACTCCACCGTGCACGAGGGCGCGATCTACCTGCACCTCGGGCAGTCCTATTCGGTGCGCGAGCTCGACCTGGATCGCCGCCGCGCGCTCGTGGCGCCATTCCAGGGCGACTGGTACACGCAACCCAAGCGCGAGACCGACACGGCCATCGTCAGGCTGCTCGACCGCCGCGAGGCGCTCGGCGTGGCGTTGTCCTTCGGTGAGGTGAGCGTCACCGACACGGTGCTCGCCTACCAGCGCCGGAGCGTGTCCGATCATGTGCCCCTCGACCTGGTCGCGCTCGATCTGCCGCCGACGAGCTTCGCCACGCAGGCGCTGTGGTTCGAGCTCGACGCCGGCACGCTGGCCGAGACGATTCCACTGGAGGCGCTGTTGGGAGCGCTGCACGCCACCGAGCATGCGCAGATCGCCGTGCTGCCGCTGATCGCCATGTGCGATCGCTGGGACATCGGCGGGCTGTCGACCAACTTCCACCCCCAGACGGGCACCGCCACGATCTTCCTCTACGACGGACACCCGGGCGGGATCGGCATCGCGCGCACGGCGTTCGCGCGCTTCGAGGAGCTATGCGAGGATGCACACAAGCTGATCGCCGAGTGCTCCTGCTCGGGTGGCTGCCCCTCCTGCGTGCAGTCCCCGAAGTGCGGCAACCTCAACGAGCCCCTTTCCAAGGCCGGCGCACGGCTGCTGCTGGAGAGGATGCTGGCCCGCGAGGCCGTGCCCGCGGCGGGAGCGCTCTGAAGCTCCCGCGCAGTTGTTGAAGGCGTAGCGGGCCCGCCGTCAAATTGAAACGGCACATGGCTCCAGCGCAGAAGATCATGTCCACTTCCCTCAAACACCTCGTTCTCTGCGGCGCGCTGGCCGTCTGCCTGTTCGCGACGGTGGCGACGCCGCTCGCGCAAGCGCCGCCGACGCAGTCGGTGATCTTCGAAGGTCCGGGCGGGCGAATCCCGCTCACGCGCTGGACGCTGCGCTCAGATGCGGCGAACCGGGGCCTCGCGCTCGGCTGGCCCAAGGGCGGCTTCGGCGGCACCGCCGTGAGCCTGCCCAACGTCGTCCATCCCACGCCCTACAGCGGACGGGCGGGCGGGCGCAACTACGAAGGCTCGGTGGCGTGGTATCAGACGACCTTCCAGGCGCCGCATGCGGGCACCTACGCGCTGAGCTTCCAGTCGGCGAACTTCAAGGCAACCGTGTGGGTCGACGGACGCCAGCTCGGCTCCCACCGGGGCTCATACCTGCCGTTCGAAGTCCGCCCCACGCTCACCGCCGGCAAACACACGGTGGTGGTGCGCGTCGACTGGAGAGACCCCGCACAGCAGTCCAAAGAAGGCTTTCACCGCACCTGGTTCAACTGGGGCGGCCTCGACGGCGAGGTTGACGTGCGCCCGATCGGCGAAAGCGAGCTTTCGAATCCGACCATCTCAACGACGCTCCAGCCGGATACCCCGAGCGCCGCGCAGGCCACCGTCACGGTGGGCGTGGAAGTGCGCAACGACGCCTCGCCGCGCACGATCACGCCGCAGGGCTCGCTCGTGCACGGTAGCCAGACGATCCCGCTGAGCTTCCCGGCTCAGACGCTCGCCCATGGTCAGACGGCGAGGGCCAGCACGACCGTGACCGTCCCGGAACCGGCGCTGTGGTCGCCGCGGGCTCCCAACCTCTACGCCCTCTCGCTGACGGTGGGCAGCGAGAGCAGCTTCTCTGCTCGCGTGGGCCTGCGCCAGCTGAGTTGGAGTGGCGGGCGCGCCTACCTCAACGGCCAGCGCCTGCTGCTCCACGGCGCCTCCATTCAGGAGGACGCGCGCGGGCACGGGGACGCGCTCACCCCGGCCGATCAGAACACGCTCGTCTCAGAGCTGCGCGCGATCGGCGCAAACGCGGTCCGCTCCCAGCACCCGCTAGACCCGGCCCTGCTCGAACGCCTGGACGCGGCCGGATTCCTGGTCTGGCAGGGGATCGGTCCCGTCGAAGGGGCCGGGAACTGGTACTCGAGCACCCCGCGGCTGCTCTCCGAAGCCGAGCAGCAGGCGCGCACCGCCGTGCTCGCGGCCGAGCTGCATCCGTCGATCGTCACCTGGAACCTCGTCGATGAGGTGGCCGGCAACGGGCGCGACAGCGCCGAGGTGGCCTACGTGCAGTCGCTCACCCACTGGCTGCACGCACGCGACCCGGGCCGCATGGTCGCCGTCGATGTGTGGGGAGACCATCCGCCGGTGCACGCCGGTTCGCTGTACAGCGGCGTCGACGCCATCGCCGAGACCGACTACACCGGCTGGTATGACCACCCCCACGACACGCTCGCCCAGCAGAGCGCGATGATGCGCGCGCGCCTTTCGGCGATGCAGCGGACGTTCCCAGGCAGAGTGCTCGTGATCAGCGAGTTCGGCGCCGAATCCAACACGCTCAACCCGCCCGGCAGCCCCGGCAGCTACGGCTACCAGTCGAGCCTGCTCGCGAACCACATAGCCGTCTACGAGCGCGATCCCCAGCTCAGCGGCATGCTCATCTGGGACCTGCGCGACTACCCGCTCACGCCGACCTTCGCCGGCGGCTCGATCCACGAAAAGCTTCCGCGGCTGCGGCTGATCGAGGGCATCAACCAGAAGGGCCTGTTCACCTACGTCACAGACCGCCAAGCCCGCCGTCGCCGTCGTGGCGCGGCTGTTCAGGGCCCTGCCGGCGGAATGATCGGCGCCGGCCTCCTCGCCCGGGCCGGGCGCGCGGCCGCCTAAGCTCGGTTTCCGCGCGCGATCCGCCGCAGGTCGATCGTTTCGTCATAGAGCTTCGCGTCGACCCCCTCCTCGAGCGCCACCTCGCGCAGCGGGCGCCCGGAGGCGGTCGCCTTCTGGACGATCACGGTCCCCTTGTCGTAGCCGATCGCCCCGTTCAGAGCGGTGGCCACGGCCAGCGTGGCGCCGGCCGAGGCGTCGGTTCCGGCCCGGTTGACCTCGATGCCTTCGACGCACTTCTCGGCGAACACGCGCGTCGTGCTCGTCGAGCAGGTTCAGCGACTGCAGCAGGTTGCGGGCGATCAGCGGGATGCGGACGTTGAGCTCGAACTGGCCCTGCATTCCGCCGACGGTGATCGCGGTGTCGTTGCCGATCACCTGCCCGGAGACCTGTATCACGACCTCGCAGATCACCGGGTTGACCTTGCCCGGCATGATCGATGAGCCCTTCTGCAGCTCGGGCAGGAGGATCTCGCCGATGCCCGCGCGCGGGCCGGAGCCCATCAGCGCGAGGTCGCCGGCGATCTTGGTGAGCGACACGGCGAGCACCTTCAGCGCACCTGAGAGCTCCACCAGCGCGTCGCGATTCCCCTGCGCCTCGAACGGGTCGAGCGGGGCGGCGATCTGCTTGAGGCCGGACTCGCGCTTCAGCCGCGCGCGCACCTTCTCCGCGAACCTCGGATGCGTGTTCAGCCCCGTGCCGGTGGCGGTCCCGCCGAGCGGGATCTGCCCGACGTGGACGAGCGCCGACTGCACGCGCTCTTGGCCGAGCGCGATCTGCGCGGCGTAGCCCGAGAACTCCTGCCCGAGCGTGACGGGCACGGCGTCCATCAGGTGAGTGCGCCCCGCCTTGACCACGTTCTTGAAGCTGCTCGCCTTCCTGGCGAAGGCCCGCTCGAGCTGTTTGAGCGCGGGCAGCAGTTCGTTCTGGGCGACGTCCAGCGCCGCCAGATGCACGGCCGAGGGGAACACGTCGTTGGAGGACTGGCCCATGTTGACGTGGTCGTTGGCGTGTACGCGCTCCCCGGCCAGCCGGGCGATCACCTCGTTGGCGTTGGTGTTCGTCGAGGTGCCCGAGCCGGTCTGGAAGACGTCGATCGGGAACTGCTCGTCATACTCGCCGGCGGCGATCGCGGCGGCCGCTTTCGCGATGCTCGAGGCGCTGCGCTTGGACAGCAGGCCGAGTTCGCCGTTGACGGCGGCGGCGGCGCCCTTGATACGCGCCAGCCAGTGCACGACCGACGCGGGCACCGTCTCGCCCGAGATCGGGAAGTTCTCAACAGCCTTTGTCGTCTCCGCGCCCCACAGTTGTCGCTGGTTGGGCATTTGGTCTCCTTTTTCGCGGCGGGGAGCAGAGACCCTATCCGCAGAAGGCCGCCAGCTCCCGCGCGAGCCCGACGGGATCGTCGTAGGCCATCAGAAAGCCGCTGCTGCGCAGCACCCGCAGCTGGCCGTTGGGCAGCAGCGCCAGCGCCTCTTCGGCCGCGATCAGCGGGTGCAGCGGGTCCTCATCGGACCACAGCAGGAGCACCGGCAGCTCGAGTTGCGGGTAGGCCTCGAGCAGGTGGGTCTGCGCCCCGCGCGGCCAGGCGCGCGCGCACTTCGCCCACGAGCGTGCGAGGCTCGAGTTGCCGGCCACATCGGCGAACGCGTGGCGCATCAGATCGCACGCCGCCGGGTTGGCGCGGGCGGACAAGCCAAGGCCCCGCTCGGGGGTGAACACGACGCGCGTCCCATAGGACAGCAGCCGGTCGAGCCCCGGCACCGCCCCCAGGCGCGTGACGTTCCGCCAGGCCGAGCGCAGCCGTGGGCGCTCGGGCGGGGCGTGCAGGCGGTTGCCCATCAGCACCAGCCGCTCAGGGCGTACGCGACCGGTGAGGACGGCGTGCAGCAGGATCTCAGCGCCCGCGTCGTGGCCCGCGAGCAGCGGTCTGGGCCCGAGCACGTCGGCGCAGAACCCTCCGAGCACCTCGGCGAGCCAGTCGAGCGTGTACGGATGGCGCCAGCGGTCCTCGGAGTCGCCGTGCAGCGGCAGGTCGGGGAGCACCACCCGGAAGCGATCGGCGAGCTGGTCGACCGCGGGCTCCCACTCCTTGTGCGACAGAAAGGCGGAGTGCAGCAGCGCGAGCGGCGGCCCGGCGCCGATCTCGCGATAGGCCACGCGCGCACCATCCGGGTGGTGGTAGAGGCGGAGCCTCATGCATTGCATCCTAGGAGCGGGGGCGTCGGGTGCTGGCGAGCGTCTCCCGTTGGCGCTGCGGGGCCCGCCTACAATGGGCCGCCCCGTGACGGCATCCCCACCAAACCCGCTGATCCCGCGCCGAGACGTCGATCCCCGCCAAGAGCTGCCGGCACTCGAGCAGCAGGTGCTGGAGCGCTGGCGCGAGCGCGACGTGTTCGCCGAGTCGCTGCGCCGGCGCGAGGGCGCCGAGCGGTGGGTGTTCTACGAGGGGCCGCCGACCGCGAACGGTCCGCCGGGCTCACATCACGTGCTCTCGCGCGTGTTCAAGGACATCTATCCGCGCTTTCAGACGATGCGCGGCTTCCTCGTGGAGCGCAAGGGCGGCTGGGATTGCCACGGCCTTCCCGTCGAGATCGCCGTCGAAGCGGAACTTGGCATCCGCTCGAAGGCCGAGATCGAGGAGTACGGGATCAGGGAGTTCAACGAGCGCTGCCGTGTGTCGGTGTTCTCCTACGTGGAGGAGTGGAACCGGCTGACCGAGCGGATCGGGTTCTGGCTGGACCTGGACGACGCCTACCGCACGCTCGATGAGAGCTACATCGAGTCGGTCTGGTGGGCGCTCTCGCAGATCGATCGCCGCGGGCTGCTGTACGAGGGCCACAAGGTCGTTCCCTACTGCCCGCGCTGTGAGACGACGCTCTCCTCGCATGAGGTCGCGCTCGGCTATCAGGACGTGGTGGACGACAGCGTCTACCTGAAGCTCCCGCTGTCGCGTGGTGAGGAGAAGCTGCTCGTGTGGACGACCACGCCGTGGACGCTCCCGGGAAACGTGGCGGTGGCGGTCGCGCCGCAGGCCACCTATGCGACGGTGCGCCTGGATGGTGAGACGTTCCTGCTCGCCGAGGACCGCATCGAGCCGGTGCTCGGCGAGAGGCCGGAGATCCTCGAGCGCTTCAGCGGTGAGCAGCTGGTGGCGCGTTACGGCTCCTATGAGGGGCCCATCTTCGCCGCCTCAGACCGCGTCCCCGGTCCGCTGCCGATCCTCGCGGCCTCGTTCGTGACGACCGAGGACGGCACCGGCATCGTGCATCTGGCGCCGGCCTTCGGCGAGGACGACTACCGCGTCAGTGCCGAGGCCGGCATCTTCCGCGGCGACGAGCCGCGCACGCTGTACAACCCCGTCAAGGCCGACGGAACCTACGACAGCCGCGTGCGCGGGCGCGGCGGGCAGAGCTATGAGGGACGCTTCGTCAAGGACCCGGCTCTCACGGAGGAGCTGATCGAAGACCTCGACGCGCGCGGACTGCTGCTGCGCGTGCAGGCCTATGAGCACTCCTACCCACACTGCTGGCGCTGCGACACGCCGCTTCTCTACTACGCCAAACCGTCGTGGTACATCGCCACGACGAAGCTCCGCGACGAGCTCCTGGCGGCCAACGAGACGGTCGCCTGGCATCCCCCGCACGTCAAGCACGGGCGCTTCGGGGACTGGCTCTCCAACAACGTCGACTGGGCGCTCTCGCGCGAGCGCTACTGGGGAACGCCGCTGCCGGTGTGGCGCTGCGAGCGCGGGCACGTCCACGTGATCGGATCCTTCGAGGAGCTCGAGGAGCGCTCCGGCCGGGAGCTCTCAGATCACCATCGCCCGTTCGTGGACGACCTCCAGTTCGCCTGCCCGCACGAGGACGAGCACGGCGAGGGTGACTGCGACCGCACGATGCGGCGCGTGCCGGAGGTGATCGACGTGTGGTTCGACTCGGGCGCGATGCCGTTCGCCCAGCACCACTTCCCGTTCGAGCACGCCGAACGCTTCGGCGAGCGCTACCCGGCGGACTTCATCTGCGAGGCCCAGGACCAGACGCGCGGCTGGTTCTACTCACTGCTCGCGGTCGCCACGCTCCTGCCCGAGCCCCCGCCCTATCGCAACGTCGTCTGCCTCGGCCTGATCCTCGACGAGCAGGGGCAGAAGATGTCCAAGTCGAAGGGCAACACCGTCGAGCCGTGGCACGTGCTCGACACCTACGGCGCGGATGCCTTCCGCTGGTACTTCTTCGCCTCAAAGCAGCCCTGGGACGGCTACCGCTTCTCGGCCGCCACGATCGGCGAGGGCGTGCGCCTGTTCCTCAAGCAGCTGTGGAGCACCTACTTCTTCTACACGCTCCACGCGCGCGCATCGGCCGATCAGCTGTCTTCGGCGAACCCGCCGGCGGGCCCGCCCGCGGACGACCTCGATCGCTGGGCGCTGTCTCGCACGGCGGGCACGGCCGAGCACGTGGCCGAACGCCTGGAGGCCTACGACGCGACCTCAGCCGGCCGCGCGATCGCGGATCTGGTCGAGGATCTCTCCAACTGGTACGTGCGCCGCTCGCGCCGGCGCTTCTGGGGCGGCGAGGAGCTCGCCTTCCAGACGCTGCGCACGTGTCTTTTGACTGTCGCCAGGCTGCTGGCACCCTTCTGCCCGTTCATGAGCGATGAGATCTACGACAACCTCGACGGCACGCTCGCGAGCGTGCACCTGAGCGACTTCCCCGACCCTGGCTCGGTCGCCGAGGCGTCGCTCGTGCGTGACCGCGATCTCGAGCGCGCAATGTCGCTGGCGCGCGAGACCGTCCGTCTCGGCCTCGGCGCACGCAAGCAGTCCGAGATCAAGATCCGCCAGCCGCTCGCGGAGGCGATCGTCGTCGCCGATGAGCGCGAGCGGGTGGCGATCGAGCGTCTCGTCGAGGTCGTTCGCGACGAGCTGAACGTCAAGCGCGTGCGCTTCGTCGCCGCAACCGAGGAGCTCGGAAGTTACGAGGTCAAACCCAACTACCGCACGCTGGGCCCGATATTCGGCAAGGCCATGCCGCTCGCGGCGGACGCCATCGCAGCGCTCGATCCGGCGCGGGTGGCCGCCGCCGTGCGCGGTGACGGCGACGACCGCGACAAGATCGGGATAAGCGTCGATGGGCGCGAGCACACCCTCTCAGCCGATGATGTGATCCTCACGATGCGCGCCCCCGAGGGCTACAGCGTCGAGCGCGAGGGCGCGCATGCGGTGGCGCTGGACCTGACGATCGACGACGCGCTGCGCGAAGAGGGATACGCGCGCGAGATCGTCCACGCGGTCCAGAACGCGCGCAAGGGCGCGGGCCTTCAGGTCGAGGACCGCATCGAGCTGTGGATCCGCGGCGACCTCGTGCTGGTGCAGGCGGCCGACGCCCACCGCGACTACATCGCCGGGGAGACGCTCGCGCTCAAGCTGCTGATCGGCGACGACGCTGCGCCGCCGCCGGCCGCTCACTCAGAGCAGACCGACATCGAAGGCCTTACCCTGGAGATCGCCCTGCGCCGGGCCGGCCGGAACGCCGCCTGAGGCTCGCGGACGCTCGACGGACCGGCCGCTGCTCCTCAGGCGGCTGTCAAGGCCGGCTCGAGCTCCTGCTCGAGCTTCTTCTTGGGATAGGCGCCGACCACCGTCTTGACCGGCTGACCGGCCTTGAAGAGGATCATCGTGGGGATCGAAAGGACCTGAAAGCGCGCAGCCGTCTGCGGGTTCTCATCGATGTCGAGCTTCACGATCGTGAGGTCCGGGCGCTCGGAGGCGATCTCCTCGAGCACGGGCCCGACGACGCGGCAGGGACCGCACCAGGGCGCCCAGAAGTCCACGAGCACTGGGCCCTCGGCCTCGATCACCTCAGCGTCGAAGTTCGTGTCTGTGACTTGGTTCAGGGTGCCTGCCATTGCGCTCTCCTTGTTCGCTTTCCTATCACTATACAAAATGAAGGAAGGTCTCACGGCAGGTGATGTCCAGTTTTGAATCGGCCAGCCTCACGGTCTCCTCGGCGTCATCGTCTGCGGGATAATTGCCAGATGTCGCAGGAGAACGTCGAACTCGTCACGCGGCTGCAGCCAGCTCCAGAGGTGGATATAGCCGAACTCTTCCGCAATGACGACATGTGGTCGGCACTGGTCGACGCCATCTCGCCCTTCTTCCACTCCGACTTCGAGAGCGTGGCCCCCGGAGTGCCCGGCACCGAGAAGGTCCATGTCGGCCTGGACGGAATGAGGGCGGCATGGCTGGAGTGGCTGGAGCCGTGGCTGAGCTATCGAACCGAAATCGAGCAGGCGCTCGACGCAGGCAATCGCGTCCTGCTTCTCACGCACGACTACGGACGCCACGGGAGGGTCGCGCAGGAGGTCAAGGTCGATGGCTCCGCTGTCTGGACGATCAGCGAGGGGAAGATCGCTCGCGCCGACTTCTTCCCTGCCCGCTCCGAAGCCTTCAAGGCCGCGGGGCTGTCGGAGTAGATCAGCGGAGCGTGACGATCCAGCCTTCCGAGCTGCGCACGATCGGCGGGTGGATGTGCGTCAGCGTCACGAACAGGTGCGGCGAGACGTACACCTCGATGAACGCCGCGACGACGAGAACGGGCACGGCCACGGCCACCGTCACGACCGTGGCGGCCAGCAACTGCTCCCACTCCCCGCGCCGGCTGGCGATGATCCAGGCGGCCAGTGGCAGGAACAGGGCGATCAGCTCGGGGATCGCGTGCGGCAGGACCCCCAGCAGGAGCAGTCCGGGCGAGACGCCCAGGAAATGGGACACGCCGGCGAGGCTGTGGCCGATGAGATAGGCCTGCGCGCTCAGCGAGAAGGTCGTGGCGCAGACGACGAAGGCGATTGCGATACGCCCACCGTGTTCGTGCACCCAGCGTGAGACTCCATGGTGGTGCTGGGCCTGCAGCGGAAGCGAGCTGCCCGCGATGAAGCCGGCCACGCACGCCATCGCGTGGAGGGCTAGCACGAGCATGTTGCTCTTCAGAACGTTGCCGACGTCGCCGAGGTTGCCGACCACGAACGGCGGCTGCAGCGTGAGGATCTGCTGGTAGCCGTGATCCAGCGTGGAGACGATCCACACGGCCAACAGCAGACCGGCGGCCGCCAGCGCCGAGCCGGCGACCCACCTGCCGATGACGCTGCCGGGGGTTCGCTGCCAGCTGCGGAGCGTCGCGCGTGTATGGCGGACGCCGTGGGCGAACGCATAGGCCGAGGCATCCATCGCCTCTGCATCGGCGGGCAGGCTCGCTACCTGAAGCGCAGCCGCGGCACCAGCCACATCGCCTCGGCGGCGATCCGCCAGGACATCTTGCTCGTGCCGCGCTCTCGATCGCGAAAGACGATCGGCACCTCCACCACGCGGAAGCCGGCCCGCACGGCACGGTAGGTCAGCTCGACCTGGAAGGCGTAGCCACGCGAGCGGACGCTGTCGAAGTGGATCGCCTCGAGCACCTCGCGGCGGAAGCACTTGAACCCGCCCGTGAGGTCGCGCACCGGCAGGCCGAGCACCCAGCGCGCGTACGTCGAGCCGCCCTCGCTGATGAACCGTCGCAACAGGCTCCAGTCGCGCACGCCGCCCCCGGGCACGTAGCGTGAGCCGAGCGCCAGGTCGGCGCCGTCGTAGACCGCCTGCAAGAGGCGGGTGAGATCGGCCGGGTCGTGGGAGAAGTCGGAGTCCATCTCCAGCACATACCCCGCGCCGTGGTCGAGCGCGTGAGCGAAGCCGGCGAGGTAGGCCGGGCCGATGCCGTTCTTCTCGGCGCGATGGAGCACCGCCGCCCAGTCGTGCTCCGCGGCCAGCCTGTCGGCGATCTCGCCGGTGCCGTCGGGCGAGCCGTCGTCGACGACGAGCACGCGAAAGCCCTGCGGCGCGGCGCGCGCGAGCACCGCCCCCGCGGCGGCGACGATCGCCTCGACGTTCTCGGCCTCGTTGTATGTGGGCAGTATCAGCCAGGGCTCGCCGGACATGGGTCGGCGTACCCTAGAGCGTGAAGCGCGGGGAAGTGCTGCATGTGTGTGCTTCGCCCTCGCGAGCGCGCGCATGGCCGTACCCTGATTGGGGTGTCCGGGTCCGAGCTTTCCAATGCCGCGATCGCGGACGCCCTTGAAGAACTCGGTGACCTGTACGAGCTCGACGGGGCAATCGTGCATCGCGTGCTGGCCTACCGGGCAGCCGCGAAGACGGTACGAGAGGTGTCGGTGTCGGTGGCGGCGCTGGCGCGGGCCGGTCAGGCGACCGAGCTGCCGGCGATCGGTAACACGCTGCAGGAAAAGATCCTTGCGCTGATCGACACCGGCACGATTCCGGCGGCGGAGAAGCTGCGCGCGAAGTTTCCGCCCGGGGTGATCGCGATAACGCGCCTGCCGGGCCTCGGACCGAAGCGCGCGCGCCTGCTGCAATCAGAGCTTGGCATCGACTCGCTTCAGAAGCTCAGGGAGGCGGCGCAGCACGAACGCCTGCGGACCGTGCGCGGGCTCGGCCCGAAGCTCGAGCAGAGCGTGCTCGCGGCCCTCGCGGATGGGGCGGGCGAGCGACCGGCGCCGCGCCTGCTGCTGCCCAAGGCGATCGAGGCCGGTGATGCGCTCGCCGCGGAGCTGGCCGCGAAGGGTAGCCCCGGAACGGTCGTGCGCCTGGCCGGGTCCGCACGCCGGCGCACCGACAGCGTCAAGGATCTAGACCTGATCGCCGTCACGACCCGGCCCACGACGCTGGCCAAGAGCCTCTCAAGGCTCGATCAGATCGACAGCGTCAGCTCGGCGGGCAAGGCCGGCGCGAGGGGGCGCACCCACTCCGGCGTGGGGGTGGATCTGCGGATCGCCAAGCCCGCCCAGCTCGGCAACCTGCTGCAGCACTTCACGGGCTCGGGCGAGCACAACGCGGCCCTGCGCGAGGCCGCCGTGCGGCGCGGCCTGCACGTCTCCGAGTACGGGCTGCTCGACGACGCGATCGGACGCACCCGCACCTGCGCGAGCGAGGCGGAGCTGTATGAGCTGCTCGGCCTCGCCTACATCGAGCCGGAGCTGCGCGAGAACCGTGGAGAGCTCGAGGCCGCGCGCATCGACGGTGGGTCCGGGCTTCCGAGCCTCATAAGCCTCAGCGACATCCGCGGCGATCTGCACAGCCACACGATCGCCTCCGACGGCCACGCGACGATCGAGGAGATGGCGAGCGCCGCGCGTGCACGGGGTTACCAGTATCTGGCGATCACCGACCATTCAGCCACACACGGCTTCGGCAACGACGTCTCGTCCGAGCAGCTGCGTCGTCAGATCGAACTAGTGAGAGAGGTGGACGGCCGCATGGACGGCATCGGGCTGCTGGCCGGAAGCGAGGTGAACGTCCTGCCCGACGGATCACTCGACTATGAGGACGAGCTGCTGGCAGAGCTTGACTGGGTGATCGCGAGCGTGCACACGTCGTTCGGCATCGGCGAACAGGCGATGACCGAACGGATGATCACGGCGATCGAGCATCCCCTGGTGGATGCGATCGGCCACCCGACCGGCCGCCTGATCGAGCGCCGCGCGCCGTACGCCGTCGACCTGCAGGCGCTGTTCGAGACGGCGGCGCGAACCGGAACGATGCTCGAGATCAACGCCAACCCGGACCGCCGCGATCTCTCCGACATCAACGCGCGCGCCGCCGTGCGCGCCGGCGTGCGCATCGTGATCAACTCCGATGCCCACCGCACCACCACGCTCGCCAACATGCGCTGGGGTGTGGCGACCGCCCGGCGGGCGTGGCTGCGCAGCGAGGATGTCATCAACACGCGCTCGTGGCCCGCACTGCAGAAGCTACGCAAGCAGACGCGGCAGTAGCTGATCGGCCACGAGCCTGTCGATCACGGGGCGACTGTAGGGCACGAGCGCCTCGCGTGCGCGCGCCGCGTAGCCGGGCAGCGGGGTGTCAAGGCCCGCGCGCAGGGCGCCCTCGAGGTCATCGCCCACCAGCCGCGCATCGAGCGCGCGCGCTATCGGCAACGCGGCATAGGGCCCGGGGGCGGGTGTCGTGACGAGCTGGCAGCCGTCGGCGAGCGCCTCGAGCTGGGCGCTGCCGTAGTCCTCGCGGCGGGGAGCGCACACGAACACGCGGGCGCGCCGCACGAGCGCGCGATAGTCCTCGGCGGGCAGCGTGCCCACGACGCGGACGCCCTTCTCGCCGGCGCCCACGAGGCCGGCCCGCTCGAGCTGCTCGGCCGAGGCGCCGGCCACGACGAGCTCCTCCGCGGGCATGCGCGCGCGTCGCCAGGCCGACAGCACGCGGTCGAGGCCCTTCTTCGCGGGGTTCGACGCGTAGGTGATCGCGGCGATGTCACGCGGCGGCGCCGCCGAACCCGTCGACGGCGGCTCCAGCGGCGGCAGGAGCGAGCTCTCGACCGCGATCGGGAGCACGAGAGCTCGATCCCCGCGCCGAGCGCTGGCCGGGGCCTCACGCAGGCCGCCCGCGCTGCAGGGCAGCAGGAGCGGCGCCTGCCCAAGGCGCCGTCGCTCGAGCGGCCTCTGCCAGAGCCCGTGACGGCCGGGCCGGTTGCCGGCGGCGGGAGCATCGAAGCGGATCGCGCCGGGCCGCGGCCAGAGCATCGCCGCGGTCGTGGTCGAATAGATGACCGCGCTCGGCGCCTGCTGCGCGAGCTCCAGCAGAGCGGCGCCGCGGGCCGCTCGCGCCCAGCCGAGGTCGACGAGCGCGAGCGTGCGCAGCCGCCGCCGCGGGGGCGACGCGGGGGCGAGCGCCACGCTCGCGCCGGCGCGCCGCAACGACTCCGCCAGCTGCGCATCCGCCGCCCGCAGACCGACGGTCGAGCCCAGCGAGACGATCAGCACGTCGACCGTTCCTGACCGGCCCATCTCAGCTGATGGCGCCGTTCGCGCGCTCGGGGCGGAGCGTCTTGAAGCCAGGCGTGCGCACGAGCTCCATCGGGCGCACCGGGGAGGTGCGGCGCACGTGGAAGCTCGCCCCGTCGCGCTCCTCGATCGCCGCCACGGCGGCGTCCTGGCGCCGCCAGGAGAGCGCCCAGATGATCGCGAAGCCGGCGGCGATGGCGGGCACCTGGGGAGCCAGGAAGGCCAGCCCGCCCGCCGCCAGCGTGGACACGAGCAGCGGCCACAGCCGGTTGATGAGGGTAGCGCTCGGGTGGTGCTCGGGCAGCGTCGTGCTCGCCTTGGCGTGGGCGAGCAGGCGGGCTATCGGCGGATTGGTCTCGGCTCGCCTTCCCATGCGCAGGCCGATCAGCGAAGCGATCACCCACCAGCCCACCGCGAAGGGCACGATGTGTTCTTCGGAGTGCTCAGCGGCCGCCAGCACGGTCACCGCCGCCAGCGCCGTGGCCGCGCCGGCACTGAGCAGAACGGTGGTCTTGAGGAAGTCGACGAACCGCACGGTGCAGAGGCGCCTACAACAGCGCCTCGAGCAGTTCCCGCACGCCCCCGGTGCCGTCGACGGTCAGGTCGGCCTCACGGGCCAACTCCGGGGGCGCTTCGTCGGAGCGGACGGCCACGCACAGGGCGCTGGCCAGCACCTCCGACTGCGCCAGCGCGCGCAATTCGCGAAACGCGTCCAGGTCGGTGGTGTCGTCGCCCACATACAGCGCGGCCGCGACTGGCGCTCCCCGCAACAGCTTGGCGATTCCGAGACCCTTGTCGAGCGGGACAGGCGGGCGCACCTCGAGCACCTTGCGCCCCCAGTGGATCGCAAATCCCTGCTCCTGCGCGAGCCGTGCGATCTCCTGCACCGCCGCCGCCGCGGCCTCTTCGTCAGGCGCCCCGCGCCAGTGAAACGCCGCGATCGCATCCTTGTCCTCACTGCGCACGCGCACCCGCTGATGCTCGCCCGTGTAGACCTGCGTGGCGAAGGCGCGCACGCGCGCGGTCCAGGCCGCGAGCTCCGGGTCGACCTCCGGTCGGGTCGCCCCCGGACGCAAGAGCTCTCCGCCGTGGTTGCCGATGTAGGCGATCGTCCCGATCGCGACGATCTGGCGCGCGGTGGCCGCACGGCGGCCGCTCACGCAGCCGACGATGCGGTAGCGCTTGGCGATCTCGATCAGCAGCGTGCGCGTCGCCTCGGGAACGTGGGCATCGGCGGCATGGCGGACGATCGGCGCGAGGGTGCCGTCGATGTCGAGCAGCACCGCTGCACGGGCGGGATCGGAGCGGATAGGCTCGAGCGCCTCCACGAGCGTGGCAGCGGGGGACACGACCTCTAGTATGGCGCGCACGGTGGCCGATCCGTTCTCTCGTGCACGTGGCCGCTGAGAAGGCAGGCAGCCGGTCACTCAAGCTGATGGCGATCGGCACGCTCGCCGGGCTGTTCAGCGGCCTGTTCGGCGTCGGAGGCGGAAGCGTGATCGTGCCGCTGCTGATCCTGTGGCTCGGCTACGAAGAGCGCTCGGCGACGGGCACGTCGCTCGCGGCGATCATCTTCATCGCCGCCTTCGCCGCTGCCGCACAGGGCCTGTACGGCAATGTTCACGTGCTCGATGCGGTGCTGATCGGGTTGCCGGCGATCGCCGGCGTCGTGATCGGAACCTGGCTTCAGCAGCGCGTCTCCACGCAGTGGATCTCGCTGCTGTTCGCCGGCGTGCTCGTGGCCAGCGCCGTGGAGCTACTGGTGCGATGATCGGCGCGGCCCTCATCGGCGTCGCCGCCGGGATCGTCGCCGGCCTGCTCGGAGTCGGCGGTGGGGTGCTGTTCGTGCCCGCGCTCGTGATCCTGCTCGGCCTCGACCAGCACCAGGCGGAGGCCACCTCGCTGCTTGCGATCGTGCCGGTGGCGATCGTCGGGACCTACACGCAGGACCGCTACGGCAACGTCCGCCGCGCCGACGCGCTCCTCCTGGGAGTCCTGTCGGTGGCCGGCGCCGGTGCCGGCGTGGCGCTCGCGAACGCCCTCTCGGGCGCGGTCCTGCGTGACGCGTTCGCGGCCCTGATGCTGATCGTGGCGGCGCAGCTCGTGCGCCGGGTGCGCGGTGGCGGCACGCCCAGCGCGGATTCCCCAGGGGCAGGCGAGCGCTGACGTAGCGCCGCCGCCGAGCGCCCGCGAGGTAGATCTGAGCCGCTGCTGCAAGCCGTTTGCCAATGGCCGTGAAGATCGCATAGGATCACCTAGACTCAAGGGAGCAAATGGGCCTCGACAATCCAATTCACATCGTCTTTCTGGTCGTGATCCTGCTGCTGGTGTTCGGAGCCAGGCGGCTACCGGAGATCGGGCGCTCGCTGGGAACCGGGATGCGCGAGTTCAAGCAGTCCGTGACCGGCGAGACGCACACAGGCGAGCAGGCGCCGCAGCCGCAGCAGCCGATGCTGACGGCCGCCCAGCCGCCGCCTCAGCAGCCGCCCGCCGAGACCCCGGTCGCTCAGCCGGCGCCAGTTGTCGCCCAGCCGGCCGCCGCCGAGGCGGCGCCGGTCGAGACCCAGCAGCAGTCCTGACAGCGCCGCGGCCGCTCGGCGCCTTGCGATTTCGCGGGGCCGCGATAGCCGGCGGGAGCGCGACCCGCCCACTCAGCCGCGGTGCAGGATGGGGCCGGTGTACACCGCCTGGAAAGCCGACCCGGGAACGGTCTTCAGCTGGTTGAGGTCTTCGTCGTTCCAGCGCGGATCCGGCGCGCCGGTGATGTACCAGGAGGAGCCGTTGTCGGCCACGATCAACCCGTAGCGCTTGAGCGCGCGCAGCACCACGAGCGCCTGGCCGTGGTAGCCGGCGAGGCTGAAGCCGGCCTTCAGTCGCAGGCGCAGGCCCATCGGCGGCAGGCTGGGGTCAGAGCTCTCAGAGGCGAAGTGCGTCGCAGGGTGGATGTAGCCGCGCTGGGTCTGCGCCACGGTGACCCGCAGCGCATGGTCGATCTGCCCGGCGTGCACCTCGGGGTAGCGGACGAGCAGTGGGAAGATCGGCAGGCCGGCGGCGTCGGCTGAGGTCCAGCCTTCGGGCCGCAGCGCGTTGCTGCGCAGGTTGAATGTGGCGCCCGACCCCGCTTCCCAGCCGGCGTCGCTGCGTCGCGCTGCGTAGAGCTCGTAGAGCCTGCACGTGCCGGTCTGCAGCACGAGCACGTGGCGGTCGCCTTCTTCGCCGGCCCCCTCCACCGGCGCGTTCGGCGGAATCGGATAGGGACCGGGGTTGGATTCTTCGCCGAATTCGCTGAATGAGATCGGCACGCGCGGCTGATGGGGACCGACGACCGTGTAGGGGATGCCATAGCCGGGGTTGGTCCCGAAGTCCGCGTGCAGGTGCCCGGAGGCGCCGATCGCCGCGATGTAGCGGGCCGAGTTGGGATCCACCGGGGCGTGCGAGATGTCCTCGTTGAGCGCGTTGCTCGCCGGGAAGATCGGGCAGGAGTACTCGCGCGGCGCGGGAGTGCTGCGAGCGCGGGAAGCGACGCCCGCCGCGCGCGGAGCTCCCGGCAGCACACCGAGGAGCGACACGGCCAGTGCCGTGCCTGCGGCGATCGCGGCCCAGCGCCGCCGGGCGTGGGCGCGGGGAAGGCGCGGTGTCATTGGCCACACGCTAGGCCACCGCCCCGACGCGCACGGCCTGCTGGACGATCGTCAGCGCCGATCGACAGGCGGGCGCCGGCGACCGGCGGCCCTGAGCCTGGCTCAGCCGGGCGACGAATCAGACGGCAGCACGGACGGACGCACCTCCGCCATCAGGGCGGCGCCGCAGTGCCAGCAGTAGGCGGCGCCGCGACTGTGCACGGCGCCGCACGAGCGGCATTGACCATGGATGCCCGCCTCGGTGGTCGCCAGCAGCCTCTGCACCTCGCCGAGCTCCCCTTCCGCCTCCTGGAGTTCAGCGGCTTTGCGGGCCAGGACATCGAGGCGGTAGTGGTCGCGGATGGCCATCTCGTAGGTGAGCCCGCCGAGGTCCCAGGTCAGCGCGGCGACGCGCTCGGCCAGCTCGTGGCGGCGGCGGCGCAGCTCGGCCATCGAACCGCTCGGAGCGACGAGGCCGCCGACCGGAACGACCACGCCCGAGGCGGGCCGGGAGCCCAGCTCCTGCGTCACGTCCTCCGCGGACGCGCGCCCGTTCGGCGTCGATGTCTCGCTCGTCATCAAGCGATCCGTCCGTCGCGCGCGGGCACTGATGCGAGCCTGCTCATCCGCGCCTCTAGCCGCCCGTTTCGATCGGCTGGTCACCAAGCTTGTTGACTTCTTCCTCGTGCTTCTTGCCGGTGGAGCTACCGAGTTTCTGGAGTTTGGCCGGGGTCACCACGACCGCTTTCGGGACCGGCGCTTTTTCGATGGCCTTTGCTTCTTTGACGTCCTTGGTTTCTTCCTTGGCGCTGGATTTGCTTTCAGCGGCGGGTTTGGGGGTGGTGCTCGGCGTGGTGGTGTTCGGCGCCGCGGTGCTCGCGGCCGCCGCTGGCGCGACGCCGCTCGTGAGCCCCTCGACTTTCACGATCTGGGTGCTGGGCGCCTTGCTCTGGGTGATCCAGTGGCCGACCAGCAGACCGACGACGATCGACATCAGCAGCACGGTGAGGAGCCCGAACAGGCCGGAGTAGCGACGCAGCCAGCCGGCGGCTCCCGAGGCGGGTTCGATCACGGCCGGGTAACCGGGTGAGACGAGTCCGGCGGAGCCCTGGCCGGCGCCGTAGGGCTGAGAGTCTGACTGGAGCACGTC
Organism: uncultured Solirubrobacteraceae bacterium; assembly: GCA_963761355.1. Taxonomy (GTDB): domain Bacteria; phylum Actinomycetota; class Thermoleophilia; order Solirubrobacterales; family Solirubrobacteraceae; genus Palsa-744. The sequence goes on along the minus strand of CAVXHC010000014.1, from coordinate 637,395 downwards.
TAGGAAGGCGAGCCGCACGGAGGAGACCGGATGACCGCACGACAGGCAGTAGCGCTGGTCGGGCGACAGCGTGGCCGAGCAGTTCGGGCAGCTCGCGCGCTCCTGCTCGGAGGGGACGGGGACGAGGCTCACAGCCACAGCCCCCTCCCCCAACCAGTCGCGCCGGCGATCCGCGCCGGGCGAGCGCGCCTGCTCATCCGAATGCGCCTCGCACGTAGTCGCGCGTGCGCTGCGCGCGCGGTTCGTCGAAGACCTCGGCGGTCGTCCCGTACTCGACCAGGTCGCCCAGGTAAAGGAACGCGACCTTGTCGGCCACGCGGTGGGCCTGGGCGAGGTTGTGCGTGACGATCACGACGGCCAGGTCGCGGCGCAACTCGCCGATCAGCTTCTCGATCACGCCGGTCGAGATCGGGTCAAGGGCGCTGCACGGCTCGTCCATCAGCAGCACCTCCGGCCGCGGCGCGATCGCGCGCGCGATGCACAGGCGCTGCTGCTGGCCGCCGGACAGGCGCAGGGCGGGACGGTCGAGGTCGTCGCGCACCTCGTCATAGAGGCCGGCGCGGCGCAGCGCATCGACCACCAGTGGTTCGAGCTCGCGTCTGCGGGGGCGCTTGCGCGACTGCTCGCGCAGCGCGAACGCGACGTTGTCGAAGATCGACATCGGAAACGGGTTGGGCTGCTGGAAGACCATCGCCACGCGCGAGCGCAGGGTCGTGTCGGGCAGCTCGTGAATGTCCTCCCCATCGAGCAGCACCTCGCCGGCGCGCGCGGCGCTGGGGGTCAGCTCGGTCAGGCGGTTGAGCGTGCGCAAGAGCGTCGTCTTGCCACAACCGGACGGTCCGATCAGGGCGAGCACCTCGCCCTGATGGATCGACAGCGACACCGCCTTGACCGCCGGTTTGCCGGCATAGTTGATGCCGACATCACTCAGGCGCAAGCGCTCCGGGCCCGCTGTCGCTTGCGAGGGCTCGCGCAGGGGGTTGCGCTCGCCAAGCGGCGGCGCCACCGGGGCGGGCGCTCGGTCGAGCACGATCGTGCGCACCGGCGGCACCTCATCGGCCAGGCTCGTGCCGGCGTCAGACGCCCTCGGAGCATCGACCGGGGGTGTCTCGCGGCTCGGGAGCGCAGCTGGCGGAGCGCTGCGGATCGACGCCGCCTCGCTGTGGATCGGCGCCGGTTGAGGCACGGGGATCGGCGCCGCCTGAACGCTCGCGACGGCAGGCTCCTGCGGCTGGTTGGGGCGACGCTCCTCCTCCTGCTCGACGGCAGTCACGTTCCAGGGATCGAGCAGCATCTCTTCAGGAGTCATCGGACACATTTCCCATCAACTCAGGTTTCCCAATCGAATCACTGATCTTATCGGGTCCCACGCCGTTTTGGAAGAGGCCTGCAAAGCGCACAGCACGCGCATCCCGGGCATCAGCACTCAGATCGCCCCGCCGGGCACCGACAGGCCCATTGAGCGCTGGTGAGAGCGGCCGATCCGGTCCACGAGCAGGTTCAGGGCAAGCACCATCATCAGCAAGACAAACGCCGCCGCGTAGGCCTTCTGCGGCGCCGCGCCTTCACCGGCCGGGGAGTTGTCGTAGACATAGGTGGTCAGGGCCGAGCCCGTCCCGCGCAGCAGATTCAACCCGGGCACGGACCCCTGCGCTTCGATGTGCAGCGTCTCGCCAAGCAGTAGCAGCACGATCGCCGTGTCGCCGATGATGCGGCTGACGCCAAGCGTCACGCCGGTGGCGATGTTCGAACGGACGCTCGGCAACAGCACCCTGCGAATCGTCGTGATTCGTGTCTTTCCCAGAGCGAACGCCGCCTCGCGCATGTGCATGGGCACCGCCTGCAGTCCCTCGCGCGTGGCGGCGAACAGGGGCGGCAGCGCGATCAGCGACATCATCGCTCCGGCCGCGATGAAGGATCGGCCGTACACCCCGCCGCCTTCGGCGCGGAACGACAGCGGCGCGAACAGGCCGAGCTGGAAGATCGACAGCCCGAACAGCGCGAGCACGATGTCCGGTGTCCCGGCGACGATCTCGATGCTCGACTCGACGACGCGCGCCAGCCAGCTCGGGCGCCCGTACTCGGCGATCCAGATGGCGCTGCACACGGCCAGTGGCCCGGCGATCAGGATTCCGATCAGGGTCAGGAGCAGGGTCCCGATCAGGGGGTCCAGGAATCCGCCCGTCTGGCTCTGCGAGGTGCCGACCGCGGGCCGCGAGAACAGCAGCCCGGGACGCAGGTACTGAATTCCGCGGTAGCCCATGTAGACGACGATCCCGGCCGACACCAGGCACAGCCCGAGACCCGCCGTCCAGGCGCAGACGAGCACCAGGCGATCGCCCCAGCGCCACGTCCACGGCGAGGACTGCCGGCCGCGTTTGCTGGTCGGCTGCCGGCCCGCCTGCTGCTGGGGGTAGTACGTGCTCATCCGCGTGTCTGGTACTTGCGCAGCGGCAGCTTGACCAGATAGCCTCCGACCGACAGCGCGAAGGCGGCGAACAGCAGCAGCGCCGCAAATGCATACAGCGTCGCCCGCAGGGCGGGAGCCCCGATACCTTCGTGGTAGTCGACGATCGCCGAGGCCAGCGTGCGCAGCGGCTCATAGAAGAACACCACACCATCGGCGGGGTTGGGCTCGAACGATCGCCCGCCGGAGACCATCTGGATCATCACGGCCTCGCCCAGCGCGCGGGCCGTCGCCAGCACGGCCGCGGCGACGATCGCCGGGCGCACGCCGCGCAGGGTGACCGCGAGCACCGCGCGCAGCGGGTTGAGACCGAGCGCGACCGCGCCCTCGCGCCAGGATGTCGGCGCGGCGATGAGCGCCTCGCAGATCAGCGCGATCATGATCGGCGTGATCATCACCGTCAGGATCACGGCCGCGACGCCTAGGCCGGCGCCGGTGAGCTCGACGACGCTCGCCTCGGAGGTCTTCTCCGAGGCCGTGACCAGGTGGTTGCCGACGAAGGGCACGAGCACGAGCACGCCGATCAGGCCGTAGATCACCGACGGCACTGAGGCCAGCAGGCGGATCACCGGGATCACGATCCTGCGCAGCCGCGCTGGCGCGAGCTCGACGATGAAGATCGAGGAAAGCACGGCGATCACCATCCCCAGCACGACCGCGATCGCGCTGGTCAGCAGCGTGCCGTAGACGAGCGGCCAGGCGCGCAGATGGAAGGCCGCCGCCGGCGGGTTCACGCTCGTGGCCTGCATGTTGGCGATCTCGGTTTCGAGGCTTCCGCCAGGGAAGAGCCAGCTGAGCCCGTTGTGGGCGAATACCGGCCAGGCGCGAATCCCGACGAACACGATCATCGCGATCACGCACACGCACACGAGCGACGAAACCGCGCCGAGCGTGCGCTCAGCGCGGCCGTCGGGCCAGGGATTGCGCAGACGCGCGAACAGGTTTGCAAGCACCCGTCGCGCCCCCGATGGAGATCCTGGCCCGGCCGGCGAGGCCGGCCCCGTAGCCGGGTACGGGGCAAGGCCTCTCACCGGATATCGGACCGGCGCCGTCATGGCGGCGTTAGCTGACCGGGATCCACTGGCTGGAGATGATCTTGCGCGCAGCCGCGGATTTCTGGATCCAGTTGATGAATGCCGCGACAAAGCCGTGCGGCGAACGCAGCGTCACCTCGTAGAACCGTGCGACGCCGGCGTACTGCCCCGAGGTCGCCGTCGCCTTGTTGCAGGCCACGCCATTGAAGCCAACGGAATTGACCGAGCCCAGTCCCGCCTGGTAGTTGGACAGGAAGCCGATGCCATTCGGATCGTTTTCGACCGACTGGCGCAGCAGACCCTCGGAGGACTGTTCAGAGGCCAGCGAGGAGACTTTCTTGCCTTCCAGCAGCAGCGTCTGGAAGCTCGTCAACACGCCCGCGACCGAGGTCCGGCTGATCAGGTCGATCGTGCCGCTGGCGGTCGCGCCGGGGACCTGGCTCCAGCTGCGGGTTTTGCCGGTGAAGATCGACACCTCCTGCGCCTGGGTGAGGTTTGAGAGCGTGTTGGATCTGTTCGTCACCACGCAGATCGCGTACTTGGCGATCGGAGTGAAGACGAGGTGCGCCGGATCGGTCGGCAGCGGATCGCGCGAGACGTCGCCGATCGAGACGCGGCTCGACGCCACGTCGTTGATCCCGATCTGCGCACCGCCCTGAGCGATCTTGAACTTGACGGTGTGCGGTTTGAGCTTCACGTACTTCTGCGCGAGCAGCGACACGAGCGGATACGACGCGGTGGCGCCGCTGATCGAGATCGTTGGGGTCGCCGAAGCTGCCACAGGCGCCGCGACCCCGACCACGCTAGCCATCGTGAGGGCGACGGAGAGACGGCGGATTCGATTCATTGAACAGGGGCTCCGTTTCTTGGTGTTTGACATTTGGAAGAGCCGAACATATCATAATCCCGATAGATTCGATCCAGATAAGCTGGTTTGTGCGAAACTCGACCCAACGAGTTCCGGGACGGGCGCTTGAAACCCAGACAGACGACTTTCGGAGCGGAGGCTTGACAAGAAGTTTTCAGACAAGTTCAGGCGAGTTGCCGAAGCGCAGCTCCGCAAGTTCTTTGACCCACCATGGCCGAGACTCCCGACACCCCCACACCCCCGACCCACCCATCGCCGGTGCCGCCGGCAAACCCCGCAGCGGCGCCGGTCGCTGTCGTGCGTCTGCCCTCGCACCGCGCGAGCGCGGTGCTGGCGGCGGCGATGCTCGCCATCGGCGTGGCCGTGGGCGCGGCCATCGGCCCGGCGCCTGACGCCTCGCTGGCGGGCGCATCGCGCCTTCCGCTGCTGCTTCCGGCGCTGAGGGGACTTGCGAGCCCGAGCGGCGATTCTCCCGCAGCCGAGCCGCCGGCCGCGACGCCCCAGGCAACGCCCCCGGCCAAGACCTCGAGCAGCGGCTCGAGCGCTCCTTCGAGCGCCGCGAGCTCTCCGAGCGCCTCACCCACGCCAGGATCCTCCAAGCCGGCCACCCCGGCCCCCAGGCCCGCCGGCGGGGGCTCCAAGACGGTCCTGCCCGCCGTCACAAAAGTGTGGCTGATCGAGCTGGCGGGCACGACGTTCGAAGAAGCCCTCGCTCAGCCGAGCGCCGCTCCATACATCGACGCCCAGGCGGTTCCCGCCGGTGCGCTACTCAGCAGCTGGTCGGGCCTCGACGCGAGCGCCTTCGCGAGCGACGCGGCGCTGCTCGCGAGCACCCCACCGCAGCTCATCGACACGATCGTCCAGCCCCCCTGTCCTGAAGGTGCCGCCGGCACACAGTGCATCGTCGGCACACCGGGCGGGCTGACCGCGGCCAACGCATTCCTGCAGGCCGTCGTCCCCACGATCACGGCGAACACGGCCTACCGCAGCAACGGCCTGATCGTCGTCACCTTCGGCTCGATCGCGAACGCCTCCGCGACCGAATTACCGAGCGGCAGCGCGACGGCGACGCTCACGTCGCAACCCCCGGCCGGCGTCCTCTTGATCTCGCCGTTCGTTTCAGGCGGTACGCGCCCGTCCACCACATCTTTCAACCCCGCCTCACCGATGAAGAGCCTCGAAAAGCTCTTGCACCAATGACGCAAACGTCAATCAACGAACGGAGACCCCCGTTGCACGTATTCCAACCAGCCCACCGAACCGCCACGAGGTGGCTCGCCGCGATCGTGGGCTCTGTTGCCCTGCTCCTCGCGATCCCGGCCCTGAGCCACGCCGAAGAAGCGAATCCCAACAACTACACGTGCAGGGGCCTCATCAAGGCCGGCCCGCCGGAAGTCGGCAGCGAAGAACAGCAGGTGCAGTACACGTTCTTCTGCAACGGTCCGATCACCGGCTATCAGGTCCAGGCGCAGATTCCGCTGACCGGAGTCGAGGCCGCGCCGCTCGTGAGTTCCCTCCCGGCCGGGACGGCCCTGAAGGACACCTTCTCCTGCTCAGGAGAAGTTCCGGGCTACGCGGCCAACTGCGTGGGCGCGACCAAGGAAGGGTACGAGCGGGTGACCGGTGAGTTCGCGATCGGCACGAAGCTCTGCGTCGAGCCACGCGTCGACCCGCTGCTCACCGTCACATACGCGTACTCGGAAAAAGGCGTCGTGACCCAGGCGATCTCGGGGCCATTCGATCTCGGCCGCCCGGAAGGCTGCCCAGCCGACGCGTACTCGGGTAGCACCCGGCTGAACCCCAAGCCGCCCCTCTTCATCCACAAGCACAAGCACAAGCACAAGAAGGCACACGCCAAAAAAGCGGCGCACAAGAAGTCCTCATCGAACAAGGGCCGCTCCAAGAAGTAGCGTGGGGCGGGTCTCTGGGACGGCGTCGCGTCTACGGCGGCGCCGTCCTCGCCGCTGAGCGGCGATGCGACGACTACAGCAGGCTGGCGGTGATCCGCTCGACCTCGGCGATCGAGGTGAGGCCTTCGCGCACCTTGTGCATGCCGTCGTCGCGCAGGCGCAGCATCCCTTCGGAGACCGCGACGGCGACCATGTCGTCAACCGATGCCCGCTCGAGTATCAGGGTGCGGATCGGCTCGCTGACCGACATCACCTCATACAGCCCCATGCGCCCGCGATAGCCCGCGCCGCCGCAGCGCGAGCAGCCCACCGGCTCGTAAGGCTCGACTCCGGTCAGGCCGTGCTCGGCCAGCACGGCGTCTGACACCTTCAGGGGACGCTTGCAGTGCTTGCACAGCGCCCGCACGAGGCGCTGGGCGACGATGCAGTCGACCGCCGAGGACACGAGGAAGGGCTCGATGCCCATGTCGATCAGGCGTCCCAGCGCGCTCGGCGCATCGCGGGTGTGAATCGTCGAGAGCACGAGGTGGCCGGTGAGCGCCGCCTCGACCGCGATGTGAGCGGTCTCGCGGTCTCGGATCTCGCCGACCATGATCACGTCGGGGTCGGCGCGCAACATCGAGCGCAGTCCCACATCGAACGTGACCCCGGCCTTGGGGGCGATCTGCATCTGCTTGATGCCGGGGATCCGCTGCTCCACGGGATCCTCGATCGTGAGGATGCTCCGCTCGCCGTCGTTGAGCGCGCTCAGCGCCGCGTACAGCGTGGTCGACTTGCCCGAGCCCGTCGGGCCGGTCACCAGCACGGCCCCGTTGGGCTTTTTGATCGCGCTGCTGAACTTGTCGAGCTCCGCTGGCTGCATGCCCAGCGATTCGAGGCTCTGGATCACGAGTCCCTTGTCGAGGATGCGCATGACGACGCCCTCGCCGTAGACGAGCGGCAGGGTGACGACGCGAATGTCCACTCGACGCCCGTCGACGGTCAGCGCAAAGCGGCCGTCCTGCGGCACGCGCTTCTCGGAGATGTCCATGTCGGCCATGATCTTGATGCGCGAGACGACCCCCATCGCCATGCGGCGCTTGATCGTGGCGGCCGGGTAGAGCACGCCGTCGACGCGGAACTGCACGCGCGTATCGCCCTCTTCGGGGTTCACGTGGATGTCTGAGGCGCCCTGCTGGACCGCCTGGGCGACGATCGAGTGGACGAGCTTGATGATCGGCGCGTCGGTCTCCGCCTCGTCGAGGTGCAGATCGGTTTCGCCACTCTCGTCGACACCCTCTTCGACGATGTCTTCGATCGACTCGTCCATGCGCGCCAGGCGCGCGAGCAGGATGTTCAGGTCCTCGACCGACGCCGCGGCGGCTCTGACGCGCCGGCCGGTCATCATCGCGATGTCGTCGATCGTGAGGACGTTGGTGGGATCGGCCATCGCCAGCAGCAGGGCCCCGTCCTCGGCGAAGCCGACCGGGACCGCCTGGTAGCGCTTGGCCGCGTCGGGGCTGAGCAGGGCGACCGCGCCCATGTCGAGGTCGAAGACCGCCAGGTCGACGTAGTCCAGGCCGAAGCGCTCGGCCACCACGCGCGCCAGCTGGTCGTGGCGCAGGACGCCCTGCTCGACGAGCACGAGACCCGTCGGCCGGCCCTGGGTGCGGGCCGAGGCGACCGCCTCCTCCACCGTTTCGCGGTCGGCGAAGCCGAGGTCGACGACGACTTCGCCGATCATCCTCGTCGAGCGCCCCGCGCGCCGTGGCGGGTACAGGCCGCTGCCGGAGTGCTCGCTCTCTGAATTGGCGGGCTCTCCGGCGGGCGGAGAATCAGCTGTTGGAACGGCAATATCGCCCATCACCGCTGTATCGGCACCGCGGCAGCGGCGCTTTACCGTCTAGGCGCTCGCTGACATCCCGGTTTCAAGCGAGCTCTTGACGTGGGCGTCCAGCGCGTTCAGCCGATACAGCGCGAGCGCCTCCGGCGAGCCGAAACGCCGGCCACTGGCCGCATCGGCCCCGTGGTGGAGGATCACGCAGTGCTCCAGCGCCAGCCTGCGCTCGCCCTCAAGCGCGGGCGGGACGTAATCCGTGAGCAGACGAAGCCCGAGCTCGATGTGCCCGAGCAGCCTGCCCTCTGCGCTACGGGCGATCTCGGCGCCATAGGTGAACTCGCGGGTCTTGCCGAGGTCGTGGACGATCGCCGCGCTCAGCAGCAGATCGCGATCCAGGCGCGGGTGCAGCACGCACAGCTCCAGAGCCATCGTCGCGACCGCGACCGTGTGCTCCAGCAGGCCGCCCAGGTAGGCATGGTGGCTGGATGAGCCGGGCGCCGAGGAGGCGCCCTGGATACGGCCGTGCGGAGCTCTCGGCGCCGAGCAGGGGGCACGGCGGATCTCAGCCCGCAACTCGCGATCGCCCAGCAGGCGTGCGAGCAGAAGCTTCAGAGGCGGGTCGTAGACCTCCCGCGCGAGGTGCTCGATGAAGCCTTCGAGCTCGTCCAGGTCGCGGTAGGCGACCGGCAGGAAGCGAGCTGGGTCGGCCTGCTCGCCCTCGGCACGGGCGATCGTGCGCACCTCGATCTGGAGCTCGTCGCGAAAGCGCTCCACGCGGCCGCGCACCTGCACGAGCTCGCCCCGCTCGAAGCGCCCGGCCAGCAGGTCGGCGTCGCGGAATGCGCGTGCGACGATCGCCCCCGTGCTGTCGCGCAGTCCGATCGTCAGATACGGAGTACCCGAGCGCGAGATCAGGCGTTCCTTGCGGGTGCATGCGAAAACGGCGTCGACCTCCTCCTCGCAGCGGAGGGTGGCGACGCTCTGGAGGCCCTGCGGCGGGGCGCTGGTGACTGCGGACATCAATCCATGATGTACGGTGGTTCGGATGCAGCCGTTCATCTGGGATCGCCGTCCGGATGGTCTGAGGGCCCCGGCGATGGTATGCGCGTTTCAGGGCTGGAACGACGCCGGGGACGCTGCCTCGAGCGCCGTCTCGTTCTTGGCCTCGGCGCTGGAGGCCCGGCGCTTCGCGCGCATCGACTCCGAGGAGTTCTACGACTTTCAGGCCAATCGTCCGTGCGTTCAGTTCGATTCGGGCAACCGGCGAGAGATCGTGTGGCCGACGGTCGAGGTGTTTGAGGCGCCCGCGCCCAGGGCCCCGCGGGACCTCGTGCTCGTCCAGGGGGTCGAGCCGTCGATGCGCTGGCGCGCCTTCAGCTCGCACCTCGTCGACCTCGCCGAAGCGCTCGGCGTACAGGTGGTCGTCTCGCTCGGCGCGCTGCTCGGCGACGTCCCGCACACGCGCCCGGTGACGATGACCGGATACGCCTCGGATCCCTCGCTGGTGACGCGCCTGGGCATGCTCAGCTCGACCTACGAGGGGCCCACGGGCATCGTCGGCGTCCTGCAGAACGCCTGCGCCGACGCGGGGCTGCCGTCGGCGAGCCTGTGGGCCGCCGTGCCCCACTACGTCGCGGCCGCCGCCAACCCGAAGGCCGCACTGGCCCTGGTGCGCAGGCTGGAAGGCCTGATCGGGGTATCGGTGGACGTATCGGACCTCGAGTCCGCCGCCGCCGACTATGAGCGCCAGGTGGGACTCGCCGTGCAGAGCGACCCCGATATTCAGGCGTTCGTCGAACGGCTGGAGCAGGCGGCCGAAACAGAAGATGAGAGCGCACAGCAGGAGGTCCCCTCCGGAGACATGCTCGCCCGCGAATTCCAGCGCTTCCTGCGCCAGCGGGGCCTCGAGGGGAGGTAGCCGCTACCCCTCCGAGGCCGGGCACACGATGCGGTAGTCGCAGATCGAGCAGGCCGCGCGCGAGGGGGTGGGCTCGAACTCCTGAGCCAGGATCGCGTCGCCGACTTCGAGCACCGTGTCCTTCACCGATTCGGCGCTCTTCTCGCCGCTGGGAACCCGCACCTTGCGGTCGTCGAGCACGTAGTAGTAGGCCTGGCGAGAGGACTCGAGCCCCCAGTCTTCACGCGCGGCCAGCGCATATAGCGAGAGCTGGACGTCGTCTCTCAGCTGCGTGGCGGTCTTGGGGCGGGAGGTCTTGTAGTCGATCAGCTCGTACTGCTCGTCCTCGCCGTCGCCGAGGCGATCGACCCGGTCGACACGCCCGCGAAGATGATGCGGCCCGAGCGTGAAGGAGAATGGCCGCTCGAACCACGCCGGCTGGGAATCCTGATCTCCCAGCCGCTCGTGATAGCGGGTCAGCGCCACGCGCGCCTTCTCGCGCAGCTCGAGCTCGCGCTCGCGTTCACCGAACCCGCCCTTGCGCCAGCCCGCGTCCAGCAGGTCGAGCATCTGGGAGAGCGTCTGGGCGCCTTCGGAGTGGTAGCGCTCGAGCACCTGATGGACGGCGATCCCGAAACGCTGATGCAGCGTCTGCCCGGTGGGGATGCGCAGGACGCGCGCGAACTTGTACCTGAGCGGGCAGCTGCGGTAGGTCTCGATGTCCGAGGCCGACAGCGCGAGGCCGACTCCCTTGCGCGGCAGAAACGGCCCCAGCGAGGGCTCGCCGAGCTGGCCGATCCGTGCTCCGCTGTCTGACGCGCCCGAAGCCGCCGAGCCCTCGCCCAGGAGCGTGTCGTCGAGCGTGGAGGTCTGCAGGATCTCGCGCTGCAGCGGGGTGGCGGCCGCCAGCAGGCGGGCGTTGATGTCGGAGAGGGCTTCGGCGATGTCCTCGCCGGGCGGGCGCTGCAGGAGCGCGGACAGCTTGAGCAGCTCGAGATAGCGCACCACCCCATGGGAGATGTCGAGGTCGGTGTCGAGCCGCAGCTCGCCCAGGCGCCCGCCGATTCGCCCGACGCTCGCGAGCACCTCCTCGCGCATCAGATGGAGCGTCGCCTCGAGCTCTGACTCGGCCGTGTCGCTCGGGTCTGCCGGCGGCTGCGGCTCGGAGCCGGCGTTGGCACCCGTCTGTGCGGGCGCGCCGAAGCGTTCCCCCGCTCGCTGCTCAGGCTTTGCCTCGCCCACCATCGCCGCCAGGTGACGGGCCATCTCGCGGGGCGTCGATCGCGGCTCGCGGCGCTGGAAGTCGGCGACCAGCTCGCGCAGCTGCGCGAGGCTGGCGCGCTGCTCGGCTGCGTGCTCCGGTGCGAGCAGCGGGCGACCGCGAACGCCCAGGCGCTCGATCAGGCGGGCGATGAACACGTCCGGGCGCACGCTGTCGAGCTCGGAGATCGAGCTGCCGTGCAGCTCGACGAAGCGCTGAATGCGCTCGCGCGCCTCCGGCGGGACCTGCGGCGACTCGGTGGCGGCCGTCAGCCCGGAGACCAGGTCGAGCTTGCGCCTGCGCGCGACCTGGATCACGCGCGCGAGGTCCACCTGTCGCAGGTCGACCGGCGGACGGGCCAGCGCGCGCACGACCGCGGCGGCGTCGTGGGGATCGACGAGCAGGCGCATCCACGCGAGCACGTCGCGCACCTCCGCACGCTCGAGAAACGCGGCGGCGCGCGGCGGCGCATCAGAGCCTTGATCCCACGACGCGGGCGCGATTCTTGAGATGGGCACCAACCTAGGATACGAGCGCCACCGAGCGGCGTCGCCCTGGCCCAGGCGGGGGCCACTTCCCCGACAGGCGACCGCGTCGGGCTACGCTCTGTTGGTGGAAGCTATCGATTGGGGCGCCGCCCAACGGATTGGAGAGCTCGTCGCCGGCTCGCCCCCCTACGGGGGCGTGCGCGCCGCGTCGGTCGAGCCGCTCGCATATGACTTCGCCCGCCGCGTGGGCGCCTACAGCGGCCTGCAGGTGCCGGCGGAGCTGCCGGTGCTCGAGGCCGTGGATCGGCCCGGGTGGATCGCCGCCAACCTGAAGAGCATGCGCCCGCTGGTGGAGATGCTCACCGAGCGCCTGGATGGCCCCTCCGCGGGCCTCTTCTCCGGGCCGCTGCGCTCAGCCTCCGGCTTCTTGCTCGGTGCCCAGGTCGGCGCGTTGACGGGCGTGCTCTCGCAGCGGGTGCTCGGCCAGTACGACCTGGCGCTGCTCGATGACAGCGTGCCGCCGCGGCTTTTGCTGCTCGCGCCGAACCTGGCGCTGACGGCACGTAACCTCGCCGTGGACCGCGACGAGCTCGTCCTGTGGGTGACGATCCACGAGATCACGCACGCCGTCCAGTTCTCGGGCGCGCCCTGGCTTCGCGATCACCTGGGCGGGATGCTGAGAGAGCTGATCGACGGTCTCAAGGTCACGATCACGGGCGGGACATCCGGGCAGGACGGCGAGGACCCCGCGGCCGGCAACCGCCACGGCGCGACCCCCAACGGCGCCGCCGGCAACGAGGATGCGCGTGGCGGGGCGAGCCGCTGGCCCAAGCTGCCCGACCCCGGGGAGCTGCGCGAACTCATGGAGCGCGCGCGTGGCGGGGAGTTCTTGCGGTTGACTCTCGGCGAGGACCGCTGGCAGCTGGTCGAGCGCATCCAGGCGGTCATGTCCCTGATCGAGGGACACGCCGAGCATACGATGGACGCGATCGGTGCCGACGTGCTGCCGTCGCTGCCGCGCCTGCGCGCAGCGCTGAACCGCCGCCGCGAGGTCCGTAGCCTGCCCTGGCGGGTACTCGAGCGCTTCCTCGGGCTGGAGCTGAAGCTGCGCCAGTACGAGGTGGGTCGGCGCTTCTGCGACGCCGTCGTCAGCGAGGGCGGCCCAGAGCTGCTCGCTCGCGTCTGGAGCGGGCCCGAGGCGCTGCCGAGCACCGCCGAGCTGCAGGCCCCGGATCAGTGGGTCGCCCGCACGCGCTTGCCGATCTAGCCCGCATCGGGGCGCGAGCGGCCGTCCGCAGAAAAGCGAACACATGAGCGTGTCCGCTCGCTGTCGGCCCCCCCGGAGCGGCCGATCGGGCGATCGAACGCATGTTCCTCGTGTTACAATGTCGCCCACGTCGAGACCCTCTCTCTGCAGGGTTTTCGTGCGGTGATATGATTGTCGTGTAACAATCTTCGTGGAGCGGGTTACAAACAGGTGTTCGCTGCTAGGCTCACCATCGGGCCGGCGAAGAAAGACCAAACCCGTATCCATTTCCTCGATGAGCGAGGAAGAAGAGGAGAACCCCTCGTATGCCAACAGCCAACAGCACTTCCCCCCGTAGCGCGAAGACCGGCACGAAATCAGCCGGCAAACGCGCCACGGGCAAAGCCGGCGCACGCCGCGTCTCCGCGACCGCGCGTACCAGCACCCGCGCCAAGTCCAGGCGTGCTTCCTCGGCGCGTACACGCGCCGCCAGCCAGGCCCAGGCGAGCATCCGCCAGGCCGACAACTCCACACGCGAGAGCGCCGGCGTCTTCGGCGACTACGCCGAGCGCGCGGTCCTGATCCCCGTCGGCGCCGCCCTGATCGCGCGCGACCGCGTCCTCGCGAGCGTGAACGACACCATCTCGAGCTACGGATCCACCTCGAAGGCCCAGGCGCAGCTGCGCCGGTTCGAGCGCCGCGGCGTCACCGCGCGCAACCGGGTCGAGCGCGAGGTCCGCAAAACCCGTGTCCGCGTCGAGCGCGAACTGCGCCAGCGTCGCCGCGAGATCGAGAAGACCGTGAGCGACTTCGAGGATCGGCGCGACGCCGTGGCCAAGAACGTTCCCGAGCTTGCCAACCGCGTTCAGGAGCGCATCCTCAGCCTCGTCTGAACCACCACTTACCCCGCCCCGGACCGGAGAGGGCCGCGGGGACGGGACAGTCTGCCGGCCTCATATCCGCCGGCAGTAGTAGCACCCTCTCCTCCCTCGACCCGCGGGGCGGCCCCCACCGTCCCGCGGGTCTTTTAATTGCGTCCCCTCGAGGACTCGCGGTCCGCTCGGCGGGAGAGCCGCGGGCAGGTTTGTCAGAATGAGCGTCATGCCCGGCACAGATGAGATCCGCGAGGCGCTCGCCGTCGTGATCGACCCCGAGCTTCACCGCTCGATCGTCGAGCTCGACATGGTGCGCTCGATCGACGTCGGCGCCAACGGCGTGGTCGATGTGACGGTGTCGCTGACCACGCCGGGCTGCCCGATCAAGGGGCACTTCCAGACCGCCGTCGCGGAGGCGGTGTCGGCGTTGGACGGGGTGTCACATGTGAATGTCTTCTTCGATGTCCTCACGGACGTCCAGAAGTCCGCGCTGCAGCAGAAGCTCGGCCGCGGCAGCCTTCCCGACGGGGCGCTCGCGCAGGTCGCAAACGTGGTGTGCATCGGCTCAGGAAAGGGAGGCGTCGGCAAGTCGACCCTGACGGCCAACCTGGCCGCCGCGCTGGCCGGCGAAGGCAAGCGCGTGGGTGTGCTCGACGCTGACGTGTGGGGCTACTCGATCCCGCGCATGTACGGTCTCGGCTCCACCCGCCCGCCGGTGTCCGCCGAGCGCAAGATCATCCCGCTGAACGCCCATGGCGTCTCGGTCATGTCGATCGGCTTCTTCGTCGAGGAGGACGCCGCCGTGGTGTGGCGCGGGCCGATGCTGCACAAGGCGCTCACGCAGTTCCTCAACGACGTCGACTGGGGCGCGTTGGACTACCTGCTGATCGACCTGCCCCCAGGAACCGGCGACGTCTCGATGACGCTCGCCCAGCTGCTCCCGCAGGCCCAGTTCGTGATCGTCACGACGCCGCAGCAGACCGCCCAGAAGGTCGCGCGGCGTGCCGCTCACATGGCGCACAAGGTCTCTCTGGAGATCGCCGGTGTGATCGAGAACATGTCCGGCTTCACCACGCCCTCGGGCGAGCGCTTCGCGATCTTCGGCGAGGGTGGGGGCAAGGAGCTGGCCGACGAGCTCGACGTGCCGCTGCTGGGCAGCGTGCCCCTGACGATGCCCTTGCGCGAGCACGCGGACAGCGGCGTTCCGCTGGTGATCGAGGACCCCGATGATCCCGCCTCACAGGCGATCCGCCAGATCGCGCGCGGAATGATCGCGATGGCACCGCTCGAGCTGCCGCTGCTGCCACTGGCGGACCTCGCCGCCGACGGCCCGATTCCGGTAGCCCCCGCTCCCGCGGCGCCTGAGCGAAAACCGGCGGGCATGTCGCTGCCGATGGCCTAGTCCGCGGCCGCGGGCGCCCACCGGCGCCCGGCTCGACCGCTTGACAAGGAAGCCCACTTGAGAGGATCGTCTGTATATGCCCGTATCGGGAAGCCAACCGCAGGACCCCGAGGCCGCGCTCTCCGAGCGCGGGCCGGAGGCTGAGGCAGGGAGCGAGGAAAACGGCGTGGCCGCCGAGAGCGGCTCGCGTGAGGACGCCGGCGTCGGCGCGGATACGCAGGCGCCGGACGGCGCCGTCGAATTCGACGAACGGCGCGCGAAGATGGAACGGCTGCGGGCCGAAGGGATTGATCCCTATCCGCCCGTCACGCTGTGGGCCGAGCGTACGCGCATCTCAGACGTGCTCGCCGCACACGACCCCAGCACTCTGGCGCCCGGCGAACATCCAGAGCTGCGCTACACCATCGCCGGGCGTCTGATCTCCCGGCGCGGGCACGGCAAGACTGCGTTCCTGGACGTGCGCGACCTGTCCGGAACGATCCAGGTGGTCGTGCGGGTGGACGCACTCGGACAGGAGACCTACGACCGCATCCTGAACCTCGACATCGGAGACATCGTGGGTATCGAGGGGTGCGTCTACGTCACCCAGCGGGGGCAGCTCGCGCTGGCGGTGATCGAGTGCACGCTGTTGACCAAGGCGCTGCGCCCGCCGCCCGACAAGCACCACGGACTGGGCGACACCGGCACGCGCTACCGCTACCGCGAGCTCGACCTGCTCGCCAACGAGGACACCCGAGAGCTGTTCATCACGCGCAACAAGATCATCCTCGCGATCCGCGAGTGGCTCGCCGAACGCCACTTCGTCGAGATCGAAACGCCGGCTCTGCAGTCGCTCGCCGGCGGCGCCGGGTCACGACCGTTCACGACCCACCACAACGCCCTCGACCGCGACCTGTACCTGCGCATCTCGGTCGAGCTGTTCCTCAACCGCTGCATCGTCGGCGGCATGGAGAACGTCTATGACATGGGCAAGGTGTTCCGCAACGAGGGCATCTCGCCGAAGCACAGCCCCGAGTTCACGATCATCGAGTTCATGTGCGCCTACTCCGACTACAACGACGTCGCGACGGTCACCGAAGAAATGTTCCGTGACGTCGCCCAGAAGGCGCTCGGGCGGACGGTCGTCAAGCGGGGCGGCGAGGAAATCGACCTCGCCAAGCCGTGGCGGCGGGTGACGATGCGCGAGCTGATCCTCGAGCGCTTCGGCCTGGACTTCACGGAGTCCACACGCGAGCAGCTGGCCGAGGTGCTCGACGAGCCGATGGACCCGGCCGCCACCTGGGCGGAGGTCGTCGCTGATATCTACTCCGAGAAAATCGAGTCCACGATCAACCAGCCGACGCACGTGTTCGACTTCCCGCTCGAGCCCTTCCCGATCACCAAGCGCCACGCCGTGCACCCCGAGCTCGCGGAGCACTTCGACGCCGTCATCGGGGGCATCGAGCTGGTCAGCGGCGACACCGAGCTCAACGACCCCGTCGACCAGTGGCAGCGTTTCGTCGACCAGCGCAAGCGGCGAATGATCGACGATGAGGACGTCCCCCATCCCAACGACGAGGAGTACGCGCGGGCGATCGAGTACGGCTACTCGCCGACCGCCGGCGGGGGGATGGGCGTGGACCGCCTGGTCATGATCCTGACCGAACGCGACACCCTGCGTGAGGTCATTCCGTTTCCGATCGTGCGAGACGTGCGATGAACTCCACCCACGGGGCGCAGGGCAAGCTCGACCTGGATCCGGGCGTGATCGCCTCCTGCCGGCAGGCCGCGGCCCAGATCGCCGCGCAGGTCGGCGAGGAGATCTCGCGCAAGACCACCGTGTCGGTCGAGCGGACGGTGGCGCGACTGCTCGGGGTGGACGGGGTGAACGAGCTCGACGCGCCGCTTCCCAATGTGCTGGTGGACCATGTCGCAGACCGCGGGGAGCTCGGTCGCGGCATCGCCTACTGGCTCGGCAACGCGATGCTCGACGATGAGACCCGTAGCGCCCAGCGGATCGCCGAGGACGTCGACGCGGGCAGGTTCGAGCTGTGCGCGCTGCCGCGCGCGCAGGATGGCGCGATCAGGGCGCAGATCACGCAGGCATGCGAGCGGCGCCTGACCGAGATGAGCGCGCGCATGGGTGAGCGGCGCGAGCTGCGCGCGCGGCTCGGCGAGAGCCCACCGCCGCTGCGCTACGTGCTGACGGCGACGGGGAACGTGTACGAGGACGTCGTGCACGGCCTGGCCGTCGCCGAGGCCGGTGGAGACATCGTCGCGGTGATCCGCTCGACCGCCCAGAGCCTGCTCGACTACGTCCCCTACGGGCCCACGACCGAGGGTTACGGCGGCACCTTCGCGACCCAGGAGAACTTCAGGATCATGCGCGCCGCGCTGGATGAGTGGTCTGAGAAGAACGGCCGCTACGTGCGGCTGTCGAGCTTCTGCTCGGGCCTGTGCATGCCGGAGATCGCCGCGATGGGCGCGATCGAGGGCTTCGACAACATGGTCAACGACGCGCTCTACGGGATCCTCTACCGCGACATCAACCCCGTGCGCGGCCTCATCGACCAGCGCGTCTCGCGCATGATCAACGGCTACTTCGGGGTCGTCATCAACACCGGCGAGGACAACTACCTGCGCACCGCCGACGCGATCGAGGCGGCGCCTTCGGTGACCGCGTCGCAGTTCATCAACCGCCAGCTCGCGCTCGACTCGGGCGTGCCCGACGAGCAGATCGCGCTGGGGGATGCGTTCGAGATCGACACGCCGGTGGTCAACAGCCTGTTGTTCGAGTGGGCGCAGGCGCAGCTCACGCGCGAGCTGTTCCCCGACTGCCCGGTCAAGTACATGCCCCCCACGCGCCACATGGACGGCAACCTGTACCGCACGCACGCCTGTGACTCGCTGTTCAACCTCGTCACGATCGCGACCGGCCAGGGCATCCAGACGATCGGCGTGCCGACCGAGGGCATCTTCACGCCCCACATCCACGACCGCGTGATCGGCCTTGAAAACGTCAACTACGTGTTCGACTCCGCGCGCGACCTCGGATCGGAGATCGAGTTCAAGCACGGGGGCATCGTGCAGACGCGCGCGCAGGAGGTGCTGCGCGGAGCGCACCAGCTGCTCGAGCGGATCGCCGAGATCGGCCTGTTCACGGCGCTCGGCGAGGGCGTGTTCGGGGACGTCCCGCGCCAGGTCGACGAGGGCCGCGGAGCCGAGGGGATCGTCGACACGCACGAGGACTATCTGAACCCCGCCAGCGAGTTGATGCAGGGGGTGCCGAGCCGTGTCTAGCGCGCCGCCGGCGCCCTCGGGCGGGCCGCAGCGGGAGATCGACCTCGAGCGCGTCAGGCCCTACGCCGACCACCTCGGCGATGGCATCGTTCAGTTCAGCTTCACGCTGCCGGTGCCCTATGGCCTGGCGGCGCGCAAGGCCGCCCAGGAGCTCGCGGCGAAGATGGGCTTCGAGCACCCGGAGGTCGTCCACTACCAGAGCCTGACCGAGGGCTACACCTACTTCGTCATGTTCGGCGAGTGCTCGAGCACCGTCGATTACGCCTCGCTCAGCGTCGAGGGGTTCGACATCGAGTACATGAACGAGGATGAGATCGAAGCGTTCGCCGGCGAGCGCATCGGCCGCCCGATCGTGGTCGTGGGCGCCGCCACCGGCACGGACACCCACAGCGTGGGCATCGACGCGATGCTCAACCTCAAGGGCTTCCACGGACACCACGGGCTCGAGGGCTACAAGGCCTTCCATACGCACAATCTCGGCAGCCAGGTGCCGAACAGCGTGCTCGTCGCCAGGGCGATCGACCTCAACGCCGACGCGATCCTCGTCTCCCAGACGGTCACCCAGCAGAACCTCCACGTCCACAATCTGACCGAGCTGGTCGAGATCGTCGAGGCGGAGGGGAGGCGCAAGCAGCTGATCCTCACCTGCGGCGGCCCGCGCGTGTCCAACGAGCTCGCCAAGGAGCTCGGCTATGACGCGGGCTTCTCGAAGGGCACCTACCCCTATCACGTGGCGAGCTTCATCGTGCGCGAGCTGGCCGCGCGACTGGCCGACTCCTCCGCCGCCACACTCCCGGCGGCGAGCACGTCCGGAACGGATGGCTAGCGGCCGGCCGGCGCGGCTGACCGAGCTGCTGTCGGGGACGCGGCGGCTCGCGCTGGTGGGCCTGGCCAAGAACACCGGCAAGACCGAGACGCTGACGGCGATCCTGGCCGAGCACGCCGCCGCTGAGACGCCAATCGGCGTGACCTCGATCGGGCGCGACGGCGAGGCGCACGACGTGATCGACGCGCGCATCGACAAGCCCCGGCTGAAGCTCGTCGCCGGAAGCCTCGTGGCGACGACCGGCGAACTGCTGCGCTCGAGCGGCGTCGCGCACGAGCGCGTGGCGCAGACGGGCGTGAGGACGCCGCTGGGCGAAGTCGTTCTGGCGAGGCTGTCCGAGGCGGGCACCGTCGAAGTGGCCGGGCCGAGCGCGGCGGCCGATGTACGCAGGGTGAGCGACGCGATGGTCGAGCTGGGCGCCGCGCAGGTGCTGATCGACGGCGCGATCGACCGCAGGGCGGCCTCCTCGCCCGACGTCGCAGACGGACTCCTGATGGCCACCGGCGCGGTCCTCGGCGAGGACATCGAGCACGTCGTCGCGGCCACCGTTGACGCGGTCGATCTCGTGCGCCTGAAAGCTGCCGAGAGCGAGGCGGTGAACGGCGGGGCGGGCGCGGCGGGAGATGAACGCCGCGACAGCGTCGCGCTTCAGCGCCGGCTCGTGTTGAGCGCCGAGCCGGTGGAGATCGCGGCGCTGCTCGAGCTGCATCCGCATGCGGACACGTTCACCGTCGACGGCGCCCTCTCGGAGCGCTTCCTGGAAGGGCTGCTGGCGGCCAGGCGCGAGCGTAGGGGACGCGAGCTGAGAATCGTCGCGGGCGATCCGACGAAGGTGTTCCTCTCACACCGGGGACCGGGCTGGTATGAGCGTCAGGGCCTGACCATCGAGGTGCGCCGGACGATCGCGCTGAAGGCGATCACGGTCAACCCGGTGGCACCGCAGTCACACCGCTTCGACTCGCTGGAGCTGCGTGAGCTGATCGGCGCAGCCGTGACAGACGTGCCTGTCCTCGACGTGCTCGACAACTCCTACCTGGAGCTGGATCCCGTGGCGTGGGAGCGTTAGGCGCGATTCGCGCCGGCGGTCGATCGGCCGGGACGCGGGGCGCCGGAGCCGCGAGCTGGAGATCCTCACCGCAGAATCTCGACCAACAGCACCCAAGCGTTCACGGATGCGCCGAGTATCGCGCCGATGATCCCGGCGACGATCCAGTAGAGGCCTCCGCCGGAGCCCGCGAGGACGCTGATGGCGCCGATCAGGAGCGGCACCGTGCCCGGAAGGATGAGCACGAGGTGGGCGACAGCGCGCTCGTGTTCGCGTGACCCCGGCATCGTCTTGGTCAGCATCGAGGCGATCGCGACGCTGAAGCCGAGGGCCGTCACGAGCAACTCGACGCCAAGCGCCGTAGTGGTCTGTCCGGGTATCAGCGCGACCAGCGAGACCACCACTGCGCTCAGCAGCAGGAGCAGCGTCTGCAGGGCGCGCTCCGGCAGCCCCGGGAACTTCAGGATCCGCTCGATGTTGACCGAGACCGCCACGAACAGCAGCCCGGTCAGCGCCGCCGAGGCCCCCGCGCCCGCAACGAACAGCTCGGTCCAGTCGCGGACGGAATAAGCCGTCGTCACGCTCGAACTATCTCACGGCGGCGCCGCTCGGCTACGTCACGGCCAGCGGGTTTGACTACTTGGCGTTGGCGAAGTAGTCGGCGTTTACCTGCGTGTACTTCTGCCACTCGTCCGGCAGCTGGTCCTCCGCGAAGCAGGCGTCGACCGGGCAGGCCTCCACGCACGCGTCGCAGTCGATGCACTCCTCGGGATCGATGTAGAGCATCTCGGCCGCGTCATATCCCGGCTCCTCGGGCGTCGGGTGAATGCAGTCCACCGGGCAAACCTCCACGCAGGAGTTGTCCTTGGTGCCAATGCACGGCTCGGCGATAACGTAGGCCATTCAGTGTCTTTCCTGGTTCGTTTGCGGGAGAGTGTTCGCGAGAGACCCATTTTACGGATGACGCCTCCGTAGCCAAGCCACATCCTAGGTGATTGCCGAATCAACCATCTGGCAGCGCGGATCGGCTCCGCTAGGTTTCAGAGATGTTGCTGCTTACCGGCGCCACCGGCCTCGTGGGCTCAGCCGTGCTGCGCCGGCTGGTGGCCGAAGGCGATCAGGTGCGCTGCCTCGTGCGCGACCCGCGGCGGCTGGGTGCGCAGCGCGTGCGCGTGCAGATCGCCCTGGGCGATCTCGCCGACCCGCCCTCCTTTCGCAACGCGCTGCGCGGCGTGCAGACCGTCGTGCACCTGGCGGCGTCGATCCGCGACCAGCCGCGCGGCTCGATCGAGGAGCTCAACGGCATCGCCACCTGGCGGATGGTCGAGGCGGCGGAACGCTCCGGCGTCGAACGCTTCGTGTTCTTCTCGGCGCTCGGCGCCTCCACCTACCAGCGCGCACGCTGCTTCCGCGCGAAGGCGCTTGCCGAGCAGGCGGTGCGCGACTCGCGCCTGCACTCGACGGTCTTCGCCCCCTCGATCGTGTACGCCCCGGGGGACCCCTGGCTCACGCTGCTCGAGCGCTTGGCGCTGCTCCCGGTGATGCCCGTCTCCGGGCGCGGCCGCGCCTCCTATGAGCCGATCTGGGCAGAGGACGTGGCCAACTGCGTGATCGCCTCGCTGCGCGCGCCCGACGGGGAGCTGGGCGAGAGCGCGCGCCACGAGCGCTTCGAGCTTGCGGGCCCGCAGACGCTCAGCTACAACGACATCGTCCGCACCGTGCTTCGCTCGATGAACCGCAGGCGACCGCTGCTGCACATCCCCACGGCGATCCTGTCCCGCAGCCTGCGCCTGCTCGAGGCCGTGTGGGGACCGCGGGCGTTCGCCACGTGGGACGAGGCCGAGTTGATGGAGGTGCCGATGATCTCTGCCGGCGGAACCGCCGACGCCGAGCGCCTCGGGGTCAGCCCGCAGCCGATGGGCGCCGTGCTCGGCAGCGGCTGATGGTGGGCGCCCGCTGATGGCCCCGACTCCCCCGGCGGCCCGCTAATCCAGAACGCCCTCAGCCACGGCGGGACGCCGCTGCGCCCAGGGACTTGCCGCTTCCAGCTGCGTGGCGAGCGCCAGCAGGTTCTGCTCGCCGGCGGGACGCCCGACGATCTGCACCCCGAGCGGAAGTCCGTCCGCGCCCTGGAACAGGGGCAGCGAGATGCCGGGCTGGCCATCGGCGTTGAAGACCGGGGTGAACGGCGTGAACAGGCCCGAGCGGGTGAAGGTCGACATCGGATCGGCAGCGGCCGTGTCGAGCGTCCCGATCGGGAGCGGGCGCTCCGCGAGCGCGGGCGTGAGCAGCGCGTCGTAGGGGGCGAGGAAGGAGACCAGTCGACGGGCGAAGCCCTGCAGCTGTACCGCCAGGCCCATGCCCTGCACCGCGTTGAGCTGCTGGATCATCGAGAAGATCGCCCAGCTCATCGGCTCGAGGTCCTCGGCGGTGGGCTCGTGCCCGCCCACGACGCCCGAGTAGGCGATCGACTGGGCGATGTGAACCGAGAACACCGCGCCGAAGAGCTCGCTCAACCCCTCGATCTGCCACGGCGGATCGACCTCCTCGACCTCGTGGCCCAGCGAGCGCAGCAGCTCAGCCGCCTCGGCCACGGCGCCGGCGCACACGGGATCGACCACGGCATTGGCGACGGGTGGAAGCGTGGTGGCGGCGATGCGCAGTCGGCCACCGCGAGCGGCGTCCGCGGAGACAGGCGCCCGCCCGGCGGCCGCGGCGAAGGGCTCGGACGGCGGCGGCGCCCAGGTGGCATCGCCGATCTCATAGCCCGCCAGCACATCGAGGATCGCCGCCGTCTCGGCGACCGTGCGCGTGAGCACTCCGTCGATCGTCAGCGGGGAGTCGCCCAGATCCGGGGCCGGCGAGATGCGCCCGCGGCTGGGCTTCAGACCCACCAGCCCGCAGCACGCTGCGGGAATGCGGATCGAGCCACCGCCGTCGTTGCCGTGAGCCACGGGCACCATGCCGGCAGCCACGGCAGCGGCCGCGCCGCCCGAGGAGCCGCCGGGCGTCCGCTGCAGGTCCCAGGGGTTGCGGGTCGGCCCGAACAGGCGCGCCTCGCTGACCGGCAGGATGCCGTACTCGGGCAGGGTCGTCGTGCCCACGATCACGAATCCGGCGTCTCTGAAGCGCCGCACGATGTTGTGGTCATAGGTGCTCACATGGTCCGCCATCAGTGAGCAGCCATAGGTGAGCCGCAGGTCCTTCACCGCGCGGTTGTTCTTGATCGCGATGGGAACCCCGGCGAATGGGCGCTCGTCGCCTGGGCCCACCTGATCGGCCGCCGCCAGCGCGCGCTCGGCGTCGATTTGGACGAACGCGTTCAGCGCGGGGTTCAGCTCCTCGATGCGATCGAGTGAGTCCTGCACGAGCTCCCGCGCCGATATGTCTCGATGGCGCACCATCTCCGCGAGCTCACCTGCCGGGCGAAACATCAGATCGTCTTGGGCCATGGCTCCTCCTCGGTGGTCACGAGAGTTCACAAGAGCGTACCCGCAAGTCCATTCCTGCGACCATATGGGTCTGCCCACAAGGCAGCCACCCCGTCGAGCAGCGAGCCCAGAAAGCGAGTGCAATGAGCGAGGTCCAGTCCCCCATCCAATCCGCGCCCACCCCGGCCTCCTCCCGCATGGAGGGCGTGCAGTCGGGGCTCGAAGGCGTCGTCGCCTTCGCCACCGAGATCGCCGAGCCGGACAAAGAGGGTGGCGCGCTGCGCTACCGCGGCGTCGACATCGAGAACCTTGTCGGCGCCATCCCCTACGAGCAGGTCTGGGGTCTGTTGGTGGACGGGCACTTCAAGCCCGGGCTGCCTCCGGCCGAACCGCATGCCCTGACCGTGCGCTCGGGTGATCACCGCGTGGACGTGCAGTCGGCGCTCGCGATGCTGGCCCCCGAGTGGGGCTTCGGACAGCTGATCGACATCACCGACGAGGAGGCCCGCGACAACCTCGCACGTGCCTCCGTGATGGCTCTCTCCTTCGTGGCCCAATCGGCGCGGGAAGCCGGCCAACCGCCGGTCCCCCAGTCCGAGATCGACGAAGGCCGGACGATCCCCGAGCGCTTCCTGATCCGTTGGCGCGGGGAGGCGAATCCCGATCACGTGAAGGCCATCGACGCCTATTGGGTGTCGGCGGCCGAGCACGGAATGAACGCCTCGACCTTCACCGCGCGCGTCGTCGCATCGACGGGGGCGGACTGTGCCGCCGCGCTGTCAGCCGCGGTCGGCGCCCTGTCCGGCCCGCTCCACGGCGGAGCGCCGTCGCGAGTGCTGAAGATGCTCGACGAAGTCGAAGCGAGCGGCGACGCCGAGCGCTGGGTCTCGGACGCGCTCGACCGCGGCGATCGGCTGATGGGCTTCGGCCACCGCATCTACCGTGCCGAAGACCCCCGCGCGCGGGTGCTGCGGCGGACGTGCAAGGAACTGGGCTCCCCCCGCTTCGAAGCAGCGGAGGCGTTGGAGAAGGCCGCGCTGGCCGAGCTGCACGCGCGCCGCCCCGACCGGGTGCTCGCCACGAACGTGGAGTTCTGGTCAGCCGTGGTGCTCGACCTGGCGGAAGTCCCGCCGGATCTGTTCACGCCGATGTTCACGTGCGCGCGGGTGGCCGGCTGGTCCGCACACATTCTCGAGCAGAAGCGGGAGGCCAAGCTGATCCGCCCGACGGCCAAGTACGTGGGCCACGGGCCGCGGTCGGTCGCCGAAGTCGAATAGACACTCGAGTGTCTCCGGGGCAGGCCACCATCAGTGGGCTGGCCTGCGACGCCGAGGGCTGGCAGTCCCGTAGGCGTGGGGCCGCCTACTCGGAGAGTCCTGCCGCCCGCAGTCCTTCATCACGATCGAGATACACCCGGTAGCGCCAAACCCTGTCGCCGCGAAAATCGAAGATGCCCGCGAACGGCGCATCGACCGGTGCGCCGCTGCCCTTCCCGCGTGCCTTGAGCCTTCCAGGCACAAGCACCCGGTCGCCGAGATCGCGGAACTCCTCAGGGAGCGCCTGGAGCTCCTCCCAGTTCTCACGGATATCCGCGGCGTACTTTGCGACGCCCTCGCGTCCGCGGTAGCCGCCGCCGCCATCGAGAGCCGTGGTGATTGCCGGGTACCACTCGAAGTCGGGGGTGCCGAGCTCGGCGAACGCGCCGTCGAAATCACGGCGGTTGAAGACATCGGTCGCTCGCCTGGCGACGTCCACTTTCTCTCGCGACATCTCGCGAGTATCGCGCAGCCAGGGGCGGTCGGGCGGAAGCGCGGGGACGGCGGGCCGCTTGGGCCCGCCGTCCGTTGCTTCAGCCTGCCCTGCGCGAGATAGCCCTAGTGCACCCGCACCCGGAACTGAATGACCCTGGGGTGACCGGAGACGGCCGTCACGTGGATCGCGAACGTCTGCCCCACCGCGATCGCGGCAGTGTCCGTCAGGTCACGACACGACTGGGCTTTGGTCAGCGTGCATTTCAATGCTGTCGCGACACCGTTCACGGTGACCGTGTAGGTGCCGGTTGCATTTCCGGACTCGGCGAACACGAACAACTGGTCGAGCGTATTAGCTGCCGGCCAGGTTGCGGCCACGCTCGATTCGGACGCGCTGATGCCCAGCTCGCCGATGCCAATAAAGCCGGCCCACTCGACTTCTTCGTCTGCCGTTCCACCTGTCACGAAGCCGCCCGCGGGGCCTGTCAGGCCGGTCGCGCCGGAAGGCCCTGTCGCCCCGGTCCCTCCT
This sequence comes from uncultured Solirubrobacteraceae bacterium, assembly GCA_963761355.1. GTDB lineage: Bacteria > Actinomycetota > Thermoleophilia > Solirubrobacterales > Solirubrobacteraceae > Palsa-744. The sequence goes on along the minus strand of CAVXHC010000014.1, from coordinate 611,267 downwards.
TTGGCTCCGGTTGCTCCGGCTCCGGTCGGACCGGTGGCACCCGCCGATCCGGTTGCTCCTTTGGCTCCCGCGGCTCCCGTGGGTCCGGTCGCTCCCGTAGCTCCGGCAGCTCCCGCTTTGCCTTCTTTGCCGTCCGGGCCGGTCGCTCCCGTGGCGCCTGATTTACCTTCGCTTCCCGTGCTGCCATTCGTTCCTGCCGCCCCGGTAGGTCCGGCCGGTCCCGTTCCTCCGGTCACGCCTTTGGCGCCTTCTTTCCCTTCTTTGCCTTCTTTGCCCGCGGCGCCTTCGGATCCGGTCGCGCCGGTTTTACCTTCGGTTCCTGTGGCTCCTGTCGCTCCGGCTTTGCCTTCGGAGCCGGTCGCTCCCGTCGCGCCGGTCGGGCCTGTCGCTCCCGTGGTCCCGGCTGCTCCGGCTTTGCCTTCGGCCCCAGTCGCACCCGTAGCTCCGGCTTTGCCTTCTGAGCCGGTCGCTCCCGTCGCTCCGGTTGCGCCGGCTCCTGTGGCTCCAGTCGCTCCGGCTTTGCCTTCTGAACCAGTCGCTCCGGTCGCTCCGGTTGCACCGGCTCCCGTGGCTCCTGTCGCTCCGGCTTTGCCTTCGGAGCCGGTCGCTCCTGTGGCCCCGGTCGGGCCTGTGGCTCCCGTGGTCCCGGCTGCTCCGGCTTTGCCTTCGGCCCCAGTCGCACCCGTAGCTCCGGCTTTGCCTTCTGAGCCGGTCGCTCCAGTCGCTCCAGTTGCGCCGGCTCCTGTCGCTCCAGTCGCTCCGGCTTTGCCTTCTGAACCAGTCGCTCCGGTCGCTCCGGTTGCACCGGCTCCCGTGGCTCCTGTCGCTCCGGCTTTGCCTTCGGAGCCGGTCGCTCCCGTGGCGCCGGTCGGGCCTGTGGCTCCCGTGGTCCCGGCTGCTCCGGCTTTGCCTTCGGAGCCAGTCGCTCCCGTCGCCCCGGCTTTGCCTTCTGAACCGGTCGCTCCGGTTGCGCCGGTTTCACCGGCTCCCGTGGCTCCCGTCGCTCCGGCTTTGCCTTCGGAGCCGGTCGCTCCTGTGGCCCCGGTCGGGCCTGTGGCTCCCGTGGTCCCGGCTGCTCCGGCTTTGCCTTCGGCCCCAGTCGCACCCGTAGCTCCGGCTTTGCCTTCTGAGCCGGTCGCTCCAGTCGCTCCAGTTGCGCCGGCTCCTGTCGCTCCAGTCGCTCCGGCTTTGCCTTCTGAACCAGTCGCTCCGGTCGCTCCGGTTGCACCGGCTCCCGTGGCTCCTGTCGCTCCGGCTTTGCCTTCGGAGCCGGTCGCTCCCGTGGCGCCGGTCGGGCCTGTGGCTCCCGTGGTCCCGGCTGCTCCGGCTTTGCCTTCGGAGCCAGTCGCTCCCGTCGCCCCGGCTTTGCCTTCTGAACCGGTCGCTCCGGTTGCGCCGGTTTCACCGGCTCCCGTGGCTCCCGTCGCTCCGGCTTTGCCTTCGGAGCCGGTCGCTCCCGTCGCGCCGGTCGGGCCTGTGGCTCCCGTGGTCCCGGCTGCTCCGGCTTTGCCTTCGGCCCCAGTCGCACCCGTAGCTCCGGCTTTGCCTTCTGAGCCGGTCGCTCCCGTAGCTCCGGTTGCACCTGCTCCCGTAGTACCAGTCGCCCCGGCTTTTCCTTCTGAACCAGTCGCTCCAGTCGCTCCGGTTGCGCCGGTTTCACCGGCTCCCGTGGCTCCTGTCGCTCCGGCTTTGCCTTCGGAGCCGGTCGCTCCTGTGGCCCCGGTCGGGCCTGTGGCTCCCGTGGTCCCGGCTGCTCCGGCTTTGCCTTCGGCCCCAGTCGCACCCGTGGCCCCGGCTTTGCCTTCTGAGCCAGTCGCTCCCGTCGCTCCGGTTGCACCGGCTCCTGTGGCTCCAGTCGCTCCGGCTTTGCCTTCTGAACCAGTCGCTCCAGTCGCTCCGGTTGCGCCGGTTTCACCGGCTCCCGTGGCTCCCGTCGCTCCGGCTTTGCCTTCGGAGCCGGTCGCTCCCGTCGCGCCGGTCGGGCCTGTGGCTCCCGTGGTCCCGGCTGCTCCGGCTTTGCCTTCTGCCCCGGTCGCACCTGCGGCTCCGGCTTTGCCTTCTGAACCGGTCGCTCCCGTAGCTCCGGTTGCACCTGCTCCCGTAGTACCAGTCGCCCCGGCTTTTCCTTCTGAACCAGTCGCTCCAGTCGCTCCGGTTGCGCCGGTTTCACCGGCTCCCGTGGCTCCTGTCGCTCCGGCTTTGCCTTCGGAGCCGGTCGCTCCTGTGGCCCCGGTCGGGCCTGTGGCTCCCGTGGTCCCGGCTGCTCCGGCTTTGCCTTCGGCCCCAGTCGCACCCGTGGCCCCGGCTTTGCCTTCTGAGCCAGTCGCTCCCGTCGCTCCGGTTGCACCGGCTCCTGTGGCTCCAGTCGCTCCGGCTTTTCCTTCTGAACCAGTCGCTCCAGTCGCACCGGTCGGGCCTGTGGCTCCCGTGGTCCCGGCTGCTCCGGCTTTGCCTTCTGCTCCGGTCGCACCCGTGGCTCCGGCTTTGCCTTCGGAGCCAGTCGCTCCCGTCGCTCCGGTTGCACCTGCTCCCGTAGCACCAGTCGCCCCGGCTTTTCCTTCTGAACCAGTCGCTCCCGTCGCTCCGGTTGCGCCGGCTCCCGTAGCTCCGGTCGCTCCGGCTTTGCCTTCCGGTCCGGTCGCGCCTGTTGTGCCAGCGGCACCGGTCGCGCCTTTGGCGCCTTCAGGTCCGGTCGCGCCTTTCGCGCCTTCTTTGCCTGTCGCGCCTTCTTTGCCTGTCGCGCCTGTTGCGCCTTTGGCGCCTTCGGACCCGGTGGCGCCCGTGGGTCCGGCCGCTCCGGTGTAACACCCGAGCTGACCTTCGGAGTTCACGCCGACCACGCAAGCCGTGCCTGCCGCAAGCGTCGTTCCGCGCACCCCGGCCAGGTATGTCTTCTGCGAGCTTTCGTTGCCGATGCGGATCACCCCACTGTCGCTGCTCGTCCCGTTGTTTCCGATCTCGATGTTATTCGAGCCGGTGGTGACGTTTTCACCGGCCTCCGCGCCAATGCCGACGTTGCTGCTTCCCGTCGCGTTCCACAGCGCGTGCCAGCCGCTTGCGAAGTTATAGCTTCCGGATGTGTTGAAGCGGAGTGCTTCGAAACCATCCGCCGTGTCGGCGCCACCGGTTTGGTTTTCAGTCAGCGCATAGTAACCATTCGCGACGTTGTCGTTGCCGGTCGTGTTTTCTTCGAGCGCGCCAAAACCATTCGCGACGTTGTAGGCACCTTCGGTGTTCTTCTCGAGAGCAATCTCACCCTCGGCGGTGTTGAAGTTGCCGGTTTTGTTTTGGTCGAGCGCCTCATAGCCGCTCGCGACGTTGCCGGTGCCGCTGGTGTTTTCTTTCAGGGCCCAGTAGCCGATCGCGGTGTTGAACGAGCCTTGGTTGTTGAAGTACAGGGCCTCGTAACCGTCCGCCGTGTTGGCGCCGCCTTCTTTATTTTCATAAAGCGCCGCATAGCCGGTCGCAGTGTTCTGGACGCCTTTGGTGTTGGCGTGTAGCGCGTCGGTGCCGGCCGCCGTGTTCTGTGAACCTTCCGTGTTGGCCGCGAGGGCGTTACCGCCGAACGCGGCATTGCTGATGCCGCTCGTAAGCGAGAACAGCGAGTTGGTACCGAATGCACTGTTGTATTCGCCCGTGACTTTGCCCCCCCAATCGCACAGGGCCGAGTTCAGCTCGTTGAACGCGCACGCGTTGCCTTTCGCGTCGTAGTAACCGCCCGCTCCTCCCGCCGGTCCCGTGGCGCCGGCAGGTCCGGTTGCACCGGCGGGTCCGGTCGCGCCGGCAGATCCGGTCACGCCGGCAGGTCCGGTCGCGCCGGTCGCTCCGGCGGGTCCGGTCGGTCCCGTCACGCCCACCACGCAGCCGAGCTCACCTTCTTTGTTCACGCTCACGATGCACGTCGTGCCCGAGAGGGACGTCGTGCCGTAGACCCCGGCCAGATATGCCTTCGTCTGCGTGCCTTCGGTGCCGATGCGGATCACTCCTTCGTCGCTGCTCGTTCCTTTGCTTGCGATGTCCACGTTGTTGGATTTCGTGACGTTTTCCCCGGCGTCCGCGCCGATGCCGACGTTGCCGCTGCCCGTCACGCCCTCCAGCGCGTTGCGGCCTAGAGCTGTGTTGTTACTGCCCGACACGTCTGCGGCGAGGGCGCTGACGCCGATCGCCGTGTTACTTCCCCCTGTTGTCGCTTTATGGAAGGCGCCGACGCCGATCGCGATGTCTTCACTACCGGTGGTGAGTTCGAACCCCGCTTCTTCACCCATCGCAAGGTCATATTTGCCTGTGAATTCAGTGACTTTATCCCCAATTTCCCAATCGCACCAGGGACTCGCGATATCTTCGTTGAAAATGCACAGGTCATGGCTATGAAGTTCGTACCAATATTCTTTCGCGTGGCTACCGGTCAACGCGTTGGCCGTGCCCGGCAGCAGCGCGACGCATAGCGCCATCGCGGCCAGTGCCACGCTCGTCGCGAGTGTCCGGATACACGTCCGGTTGCCTGGTTCGGTTCTCATGGCGAGGTCCTCTCGTATCGTCGTCGCGCGGACCGGCGGACCTGTTCCACCGACTCGCCTCTGTGTATCCGCGCGCAGGCATTCGGACCGAGTGGGCCGCGGAGCGCGAGGGTTCGCGCGCACGAGGTCACCTCGCGTCGGCGCCCCCTGCGATGGTCTCGCCCCCTGGTATAGCCCCCTGCGCTGAACATCCTTGTACCTTTCGGTAAGCCGGTCAAGTCTACACAAACGTGATCAACTCGCGCCATCCGGTTGCCGAAGGGGCAGGCACCTCGAGCAAACAGGCGACAGCGCCTGTGCAAAGCGACTATGTCAATGGCTTGTTCGCCGAGCTCGCGACCCCCGACGTCGAGTGGTACCCGGATGTGAGTGGGGCCTTCGACGGGCGGCGGCTACCCGCGACGCGAGACCTCGAAAGGTTCACCGCGGATACCCGCGAGCTAGGAGGAGCTCCAGTCGATCCCTGAGGAGTTCGCCATGGCGTTCACCCCTCTCCAGCTGCCGGAGCCGGGAATATCCTCGATCTCGAACTCGAGCTCGGGATGCGCCCTGGGGGTGCGGAGCCAACGGCGGCGTGTTTGTAGAGAGGGCCCGGCATCATGCCGGGCCCTCTGACACATCTATCGGCAGCTGAACGGCTGCGCTGCACCTTTCGGCAGTCAAGCCGCTTGCTACATCATGCCGCTCATGTCGGGCATGCCACCGCCACCGCCGGCGGCGCCTTCCTTCTCCGGTACCTCGGCGACGATCGCCTCGGTGGTGAGGATGTTCTTGGCGATCGACGCGGCATTCTGCAGCGCCGAGCGGGTGACCATCGCGGGGTCGATCACGCCCGCTGCCACGAGATCGACGATCTCGTTGGTGGCCGCGTTCAGACCTTGGCCTTTCTTGGCCTTGCGCACGTCGTTGACGACGACCGAGCCCTCGAGGCCCGCGTTCTCAGCGAGCTGACGCAGCGGCTCCTCGAGTGCACGGAGCACGATCCGCGCGCCCGTGTTCTCGTCGTCGTCGATCAGGCCGTCGACCTTGACGGCGGAGGAGGCCTGCAGCAGCGCGACGCCGCCGCCGGGCACGATGCCCTCCTCAAGTGCTGCCCGGGTGGCCTGCAGCGCGTCCTCGACGCGGTGCTTCTTCTCCTTCATCTCCGTCTCGGTGGCCGCGCCGACCTTGACCACGGCGACACCGCCGGAGAGCTTGGCCAGGCGCTCCTGGAGCTTCTCGCGATCGAAGTCGGAGTCGGTGTTCTCGACTTCGGCTTTGATCTGGTTGATGCGTCCTTTGATTGCCTGTGCGTCACCGGCGCCGTCGACGATCGTGGTCGTGTCCTTGGCCACCACCACGCGACGGGCGCGTCCGAGCTGTGAGACCTGCGTGTTCTCCAGCTTCAGCCCCATCTCCTCGGTGATCACCTCGGCGTTCGTGAGGATCGCGATGTCCTCGAGCATCCGCTTGCGACGGTCCCCGAAGCCGGGGGCCTTGACGGCCACGCCGGTGAAGGTTCCACGCAGCTTGTTGACCACGAGCGTCGCGAGCGACTCGCCCTCGACGTCCTCGGCGATGATCAGCAGCGGCTTGCCGCTCTGGATCACGGCCTCGAGCACCGGCAGCACGTCGCGTACGGAGCCGATCTTCTGGTTGGCGATGAGGATGTAGGGGTCCTCGAGCACCGCCTCCATGCGGTCCTGGTCGGTGACCATGTAGGGCGAGATGTAGCCCTTGTCGAACTGCATGCCCTCGGTGAACTCGAGGTCCATGCCGAACGTCTGGCCCTCCTCGACGTTGACCACGCCGTCCTTGCCGACCTTCTCGATCGCGTCGGCGATCACGTCGCCGATGTCGTCGTCGCCGGCCGAGATGGTCGCCACGCGGGCGATCTGGTCCTTGCCGGAGACCTCCTTGGACTGCGAGGCGATGTTGGCCACGACCTGATCGACGGCTTTCTCGATGCCGCGCTTGAGCGCCAGCGGGTTGGCGCCGGCCGCCACGTTCTTCAGGCCCTGACGAACGATCGCCTGGGCGAGCACGGTGGCCGTTGTGGTGCCGTCGCCGGCCACATCGTTGGTGGCGGTCGCCACCTCGCGCACCAGCTGAGCACCCTGGTTCTCGAACACATCCTCGACCTCGATCTCTCGAGCGATCGTCACACCGTCATTGGTGATGGTGGGAGCGCCGAACTTCTTGTCCAGCACTACGTAGCGGCCCTTGGGGCCGAGCGTGACCTTGACGGCGTTGGCGACTGCGTCGACGCCTGCCTCCAGGGCCTGTCGTGCGTCTGAGCTGTACTTCAGTTCCTTGTGAGCCATGTTCTTCAGATCTCCTTAAGCCTCGACGCGGGCTAGGACATCCGTCTCGCGCAACACGAGCAGATCCTCCCCGTCGATCTTGATCTCGGTCCCGCCGTACTTGCTGTAGAGGACCTCGTCGCCCTTCTTCACGTCCAGCGGGATGCGCTTACCGTCATCGTCGATCTTGCCGTCGCCTGTGGCGAGGACCTTGCCCTTCTGTGGCTTCTCCTTGGCAGTATCGGGCAGGACTAGACCACTCGCGGTGGTCTCCTCCTCCTCGATCGCCCGCACGATCAAACGATCGCCCAGGGGCTTGAGCTTCATGTTGAAAAACCTCCATCTAGAGAGTGCGACCGGCGGCTCGCTGCCCCGTTGCCGGGAATCTGGGCCGCCCTTTGGCACTCTCGGGGTGAGAGTGCCAACGAACAGCCTCAATATATAGAAGATGTGGGGTTCTTCAAGGCCCTGCTGGCACTCTGGCGGCGCAACTGCCAGCGAATCTGGCCGTATTTCGGCCGCGTGGGCCCGGCCGGCCCTCAGTTCTGCGCGCCGCCGAAACCCTTCATCGCCTCGGTCATGCCGGTCGGCGTGTCGAGAATCTGCGAGAAGCGCACGACCGTGACGGTGTCCTCCATCGATACCTCGCGGCCGTAGATCTGCTCGAGGAAGTGGATCAGCTCCTCGTGGCGGCGGAACTCGGGGTTGTCGTGCTTGATGTCGCGGGGCGAGAGGTCCGCGACCTTCATCACCTCGACCTGGTCGATGACCGCCTCGAAGATCCTTTCGCGCGGCGAGTACTGATAGCCGATGGTGACGAGCACCGCCTGGTTCTTGCGGTACTTGCCCGACTTGTTGCCAAGGCGGATCGTGGCCGTCTTGCGTCCGCGCTTGAGCTCGTCGGCAAAGATCGTCGAATAGAAGTTCAGCACCTGCACGGACGGCAGGCTACCGCTCTTTGGACCCGCCTTCTTCCAAGCAGGCGAGCGCCCGCACCACCATCTCGCGCTCGCCGGCGTGGCTGAGCGCCGTCTGAGCCTGCCGCAGGCCGATCCAGCGCGCCTCCTCGACCTCGTCGTCATGGTCCTTGGTATCGCCCTCCACGTAGGAGAACAGATAGAAGGAGACCGCCTTTGAGATCGTGTGCCCGTCGCGCCTGTACCAGTAGCGCGCCTCGCCCAGCTCGCGCACCGGCTCGCCCACGATCCCCGTCTCCTCGCGCACCTCGCGTTCCGCCGCCTGGAGCGCGTTCTCGCCCGGGTCGACATGGCCCTTGGGCAGCGCCAGGACACGCGAGCCATCGGGCGCGCGGCGCTTCGGGACGATCACCACAACCTGCTCGTCGTCGAGGCGGGGCGCTCCGCGCACGACCACGCCGCCCGCCGAGATCTCCTGTGGCTGCGACCTGCGCCGGCGTTTAGAAGACATACTGCTTCAGCGCCTCGGGGTCGTGCACCACCAGCCGGCCCCTGCCCTGGGAGATCACCCCGGCGCGCTCCAGCACGGCCAGGAAGCGGCTGGCCGACTCGCGCGAAGAGCCCGCGAGCTGGGCCAGGTCGGCCTGGGTCGCCGTGATCAGGACATCGGACGAGCCGGATGAGCTCGAGCTCGGAGCTGGCGCTGAACCCTCGGCGCCGGCGCCCGCGCGCGCGTTGCGCCCGTCGGCCTCCATCTGCTCTCGCTCCTCGGCCTGCTCCTGTGCGACCAGCTCGCTCAGCGCCACCGCCACGCGGCTCTGCACCGTCTGGAAGGACTGGCGCGAGAGGCGCTCGTTGGTCTCACGCAGGCGCGTGGCGAGAGCCACGACGAGACGCATCGAGATCTCCGGGTGTTCTGTCATCAGCCTGCGCATGTCGGGCCCGAGCACGGCGACGACGGCGATCGGCTCGATCGCCTCCACCGTGGCCGAGCGCAGCTCATCCTCGAACATCGCCAGCTCGCCGAAGAAGTCGCCCGGCCCGAAGGTCGCGAGCGTGATGGTGCGTCCGTCGCCGTGCTCGCGAATGGCGCGCGCGTGGCCCTCGCGGACGACGTAGCAGGTGTCGCTGGCGTCGCCCTCGCGGAACACCACTTCGCCGGGCTCGAATCGACGAGGTACCGACAGCTCGGCGATCCGCTCGAGATCGCCCGGCACGAGCGTCGAGAAGACGGGCACTCGCCCGAGCAACTCCACCACGTCCGCTGAGCGCATGCCGGCCATCGAGCAGGCATATCACATGCTGAAAGCCCACCGGCGCCCCCGCAGGCGCCCCGGCGCTATCTTCAAGAGCATGCTCTCGCCGAAACCGGTCTGCGCCTGCGTGGCCGCGCTCGTCCTGTTGATGTCGGCTCCCGCGCTCAGCGCTTACGCCTCCTCGGCGAGCGGGAAAACCACCACGGCGCACAAGCTCACGAGCAAGCACTCGCTGTTTCAGTCCACCCAGCTGTGGGCCACGATCGACGTGTGCAACCCGCCCGACCAGCCGGACACCGTGGGCATCCGCGGATCGATGCCCGGCGACGGCCAGTCCGGGCACATGATGTACATGCGCTTTCGCCTGCAGTACCGGGCCGCAAACAAGCAGTGGGTCGACCTGACGACAGAAGCCGGCTCCGGGTTCGTCGCCGTCGGGCGCGCCAAGTCGACTCGTCAGGCCGGGCGCAGCTTCCAGCTCGTTCCCGTGCCGGGCAAGCCGGCATTCCTGCTGCGCGGCGTGGTGAGCTTCGAGTGGCGGCGGGGGGGAACCATCCTTGATTCGGTCTCGCGCCCCACGAGCGCCGGACGTCAGAGCCTCGCGGGCGCCGACCCAGCCGGCTTCAGCTCGGCCACCTGCTCGATCGGCTGACAGCGGGGGTTTCCCCCGGCAGGCCCGCGTCGCGGAGCGCGCGGGTCTAGAACAGGCGCGGGTCGTTCGTGATGATGCCGTCGACCCCCATTTTCGTGAGCTTGTCGATCAGGCTGGAGTCATCGACCGTCCACACGTACAGTTCGCCACCACCCTCGGCCACGGCGCGCACGAGTGCGGGGGATACCACGCGCCAGTGCGCCATGATCGCGTCGAAGCGGCCCTCCCTGAGCGCGGCCCGGGCCCGGCGCGGCAGCATCGCGCGGTAGCCGGTGAGCATGGCAAGCGCCGGGATCGCGGTGAGCAGGTCGGTGGTGTAGTCGCGGCGTACCCGCGGCACCGACCAGCCCAGGCGAAGCGCCGGCTCGGCGGCGCGGATCAGGGCCAGACCGGCCGGGAACATGCCGCTGATCAGCGTGCGATCAACCAGCCCGAATTCGCGCAGGCTGTCGAGCACGCGCAGCTCATAGCCGGGCAGCTTCACGTCGACGTCCAGATCGATACCGGCGAAGGCGTCGCCGGCGAGGTGCTCGAGCGCCCGCTCGAAGCTGAGCGGCGTTCGCTCGCGCATGTCCTCGAAGTCGTGTGCCACGAGCAGCCGGCCGCTGCCGTCGGAGCGCTCTGAGAGGACGTCCAGCTCGATCATGTCGACGCCGTGGCGAAGCGCGGCATCGAAGCTCGCGAGGGTGTTGCCGGGCTCGATGTGGGCGGCACCCTTGTGCCCGACACGGCGCGGACGTGTTGGACCTGCGTTGCTGACTTGCATTACACAAGTAAAGGGCATCGCCGAGGGGACAAGCGCAAACCGCGCAAACCGCCGCTCTGGCGGGGGCTTCAGGCGGTCAACGTGAGCCGGCGGGGACCGGAGTGGAAGCCGAGCTCGACGAGCGCCCCGACGAGCTCGGAGGACATTGCCGGCTCGCCGTCGATGCGCTCGAGCGCGAGCTTTCCGACACGCCCGGAGCGCACCGCCTCGGCGAGCGCCTGCAAACCGTCGAGCACGGAGCCCTCGATCAGCGTCACGAGGCCGCGGCCGCCACGCTCCACGTACAGCGCGGGCTGATCGTCGACCATCACCACATAGGCCCCCGCGACCCGCGCCGGGCGGCGCTGGAGGTCCTCACGTTTGGGCCAGGGGAGCGCTGCGCCGTAGGGCTGGGCCGGATCGGCTGCGGCGACCACGAGCGCCGGCGGGCGCTCGCCCCCGGCGAGGGGAGAGCCGCTGCGCACGGCGCGCAGGCGCTCGACGGCGCCGGGCAGCGCGAACTGCGCGCCGCCCATGCCCTCGATGAAGTAGCCGCGGCGGCATACCCCGAGCGTCTCCAGGTTGGAGAAGGCTTCATACAGCGCCGCGAAGCCCCCCTTGATCCCCTCAGCGAGCACCTGCTCGCGGGTGACGATCCCGTAGCGCTCGAGCAGCAGCTCGCACAGCGCGCGCCTGCGATCGGCCGGATCCGCGCCGGCGCCGGCGAAGACCGGCTCGGTCAGCGACCAGCGGCCCTGGAGCTGCTCGCCGACGCCTGAACGGTGAGCGCCCGCGCGGCGGGCACCGAAGCGCGAGCGGCCGAGCGCCGGGCGCCCGGGGCGCCCAACGCCCGTCGCATCGCGTCCCGCCCGCTGGTGATCGCCGCGGGCGAGCGCGAGGTGGGGCGCTCGCAGCGGAGCCCAGGCGTCGTTGGTGACCTCCCCCGCCCACACGAGGCTCCAGAGGGCGACGCGGAGAGCCTCCGCCGGCGCATCGAGCTCGGCCAGCAGGTCGGTGAAGAAGCAGGGACCGTGGGCCAGGCGCGCGCGCAGCAGGTCATGCTCGCGACCGGCCGGCGGCGTTGCGCCGGCGCGGGTCGACGCGCTGAGCGACGGCGGGCCGATCGACGGGGCGTCATCGCGGAAGTACAGGGCGACCCGCCCGGAGCGCCCGCCGACCGGCCCGGCGCCGACCCACACGACCTCGCCGCTTGCGCAGAGGCTGTCGAGCCACGTCTGCGAGTAGGCCCCCGTGCGTCGCGGCAGCACGTCGCGCTCCCACACCTCGACCGGCAGCGCGAGACCCTGCAGCCCGACGAGCACCTCGCGCAGCCGGTCCACCCCCGCGCCCGCGCCGGAGTGCCGGTCCACGCCCTGCCACGAGGGCAGGAAGGCCGCGAGGCTCCTGCTGTCGGTCGGTTCGATCTCCCGGCGCAGGGCCGCCAGCGAAGCGCGCCTGACGCGGCGCAGAACCTCCACGTCACACCAATCGCGCTCGCTGCCGCCGGGGCGGAGCTCTCCGAGCACGAGATCGCCCGAGCGCTCGAGCTCGCGCAGCGCCGCGCTCGCATCGACGCCGTAGCGCTCGCGCAGATCCCGGGTGGCGAACGGTCCGTGCGTGCGGGCGAAGCGGGCGACCAGCACCGCGAGCGCATCCGGTACATCCTCGAGGAACGCCTGCGGCAGGCCGGCCGGAGGCACCGCGGACAGCGCGTCGCGGTAAAGGCCGGCGTCGTCAGCCGCCACATACCGCTCCTCCGCGCCGACGCGCAGGCGGATGGCACGCCGTTCGCGCTCGAGCTCCGCGAGCATCGCGGCCGCGTCGATCCCGTCGAGCACGCGCAGTGACAGCTCCTCGCGCGTGAGGTCGCCGAGGCGACGGAGCACGTCGTGCAGCCCGTCGCGATCGGTCGCGCGCGTCAGCTCCGAGCGGCGCTGGAGGTCGTCTTCAACGCGCTCGAGCGCTCCCGCGTCGATCAGCTCGCGCAGCTCCTCCTGGCCGAGCAGCTCGCGCAGGAGGTCACGGTCCAGCGACAGCGCGGCGGCGCGGCGCTCGGCGTTGGGCGTGTCGCCCTCGTACATGTAGGTGGCCACGTAGTCGAACAGCAGCGAGGAGGCGAAGGGGGAGGCCGTCGCGGTCTCGACCTCCACCAGCGAGATCGCACCGGTGTGCAGGTCGCGCAGCAGCGCTTCCAGCCCCGAGACGTCGAGAACGTCGGACAGGCACTCCCTGTAGGTCTCGAGCACGATTGGAAAGTCGGCGTAGTGGCTTGCCGCCTCGAGCAGACTCTGGGCCTTGAGCCGCTGCTGCCACAGGGGCGTGCGCCGTCCGGGGTAGGCGCGGGGGATCAACAGCGCGCGGGCCGCGTTCTCGCGAAAGCGCGCGCCGAACAGGGCCGAGCCGCCGAGCTCGGCGGTCAGCGCCGGCTGAGCCTCCTCGGGCTCCATCAGTACGAGCTCCGCGGCGGAGGGGAGCGCCTCGGCTTCATCCGCGTCGAGGTCGGGAAGGTGAAGGACGATCCCGTCGTCGCTCCAGAGGACGTCGGCCTCGAGGTCGAAGCGCTCGCGGATGCGGGCCGACAGCGCAAGGCCCCAGGCCGCGTGCACGCGGCCGCCGTAGGGCGAGAGCAGACACAGGCGCCAGTCGCCGATCTCATCGCGAAAGCGCTCGAGAACGAGCGTGCGATCCGAGGGCAGCACGCGCGTCGCCGCCTGCTGCTCGCGCAGGTAGGAGAGCAGGTTGCGCGCGGCTCGCTCGTCGAGGTCGTAGTCGCGCTGCAGGGTCTCCGAATCGGAGTCAACGGCCCAGCGCGCGAATGCTCCGACGGCCTCGCCGAGCTCCTTTCCGCGACCGACCGAGTCACCCTTCCAGAACGGCACCGCGCCGGGCGCGCCGGGCGCGGGCGTGACGATCACGCGATCGCGGCCGATCTCCTCGATGCGCCAGGTGGAGGCGCCGAGCAGGAAGGCCTGTCCGGGCCTTGCCTCATAGACCATCTCCTCGTCGAGCTCGCCCACGCGGCGCCCGTCGGGGAGCGTGACGGCATACAGCCCGCGGTCGGGAATCGTGCCGGCGTTCGCCACCGCCAGCTGGCGCGACCCCGAGCGCGCGCGGATCGTGCCCGCGACGCGATCCCACACGATGCGCGCGCGCAGCTCGCCGAACTCCTTCGAGGGGTAGCGACCGTCGAGCATGTCGAGCACGTTCTCGAGCAGCTCGCGGGACAGCTCGGCGTAGGAGTAGGTGCTCGTGACGAGCGCGTGCAGCTCATCGACCGACACGCCCGCGCCGGCGCTCTCGCCGTCCTCAGCGAGCGCGCCAGGATCCTCTGAGGGGCCGGCTTTCGCCGGCTCGGCCGCGACGGCGATCGCCACGATCTGCTGGGCGAGCACATCGAGCGCATTGCGGGGTACGACGGTGGACTCGATCAGGCCTTCGTGCATGCGCCGGGCGACGACCGCGCACTCGAGCAAATCGCCGCGGAACTTGGGGAAGATCCGCCCGCGGCTGACCTCGTCGACGTTGTGGCCGGCGCGCCCGATGCGCTGCAGCCCGCGCGCGACCGACTTGGGCGACTCGATCTGGATGACGAGGTCGACGGCGCCCATGTCGATCCCCAGCTCGAGCGAGCTGGTCGCGACGAGGCAGGGCAGCTCGCCCGCCTTCAGCAGCTCCTCCACCTTCGAGCGCTCCTCGCGCGCCAGCGAGCCGTGGTGTGCGCGCGCGATCGCCGCGCCGGCGAGCTCGTTCAGGCGCAGCGCCACCCGCTCGGCCGAGCGGCGGTTGTTGACGAACACGATCGTCGAGGAGTGGGCGCTCACCAGCTCGAGCAGTTCCGGGTAGATCGCCGGCCAGATCGAGGAGCGAGTCGACTCGCCGCCGGCGAGCGGCTCGAGCGGGTCGCGCTCGGGGTCGATCGCCGCGGCGGGTTCCGCCATCGACTCAACCGGCACCTCGATGCGCAGGTCGAGCTGCTTGCGCGTCCCCGCGTCGATGATGTTGACCTTGCGGCGAGGACCCACCAGGTAGCGGCCGATCTCCTCCAGTGGACTCTGCGTGGCGCTCAGCCCAATCCGCTGGACCGCGCCGTGGGCGCCGGCTGAAGCGGAGTTGGCGCCGTTCACCTGCGCCTCCAGGCGCTCCAGCGTCAGCGCGAGGTGCGAGCCACGCTTTGAGTGGGCCACGGCGTGGATCTCATCGACGATCACGGCCTCGACGCCGCTCAACATGTGCCGGGCATGTGAGGTGAGGATCAGATACAGCGACTCGGGGGTCGTGATCAGGATGTCGGGCGGGTTGCGCACCATCGCCGCGCGCTCACGCTGCGGCGTGTCTCCGGTACGGATCGCCACGCTCACCCCCTCCGCGCCGATGCCGCGCAGGGGGGCGCGGAGGTTGCGCTCGATGTCATAGGCCAGCGCCTTCAGCGGGCTCACGTACACGACGCGGGTGCCGGCGGTCCGGCGATCGGCGGGCGCGTCCGTCGCGCTCAGCCGGTCGAGCGCCCACAGGAAGGCGGCCAGCGTCTTGCCCGAGCCGGTGGGGGCGGAGACGAGCACGTGTTCGCCGCGGGCAATCGCCGGCCATGCCTTGGCCTGGGCGGGCGTGGGCGCGGCGAAGGCCTGTTCGAACCACTGCCGGACGGGGGGAGTGAAGCTTGAGAGCGGCACGCGCCTGAGGCTAGCGCGCAGCCCGGGTTCGGCAAGCGCGCCGCATACACTCAGCCGTCGATGAACGAGGGCGTGTTGCCATCACAACAGTTGCGCGAGGCCATCGCCCGCGAGTGGATCACGGCGGGCGAACGACGGATCCTTCCGCAGGCGGTCCAGCCCGCGAGCGTCGATCTGCGCCTCGGCGACCACGCGTGGGCGCTGCGCTGCAGCTTTCTGCCGGACAGCAGCTCGACCGTCGAGGAGAAGGTCGAGGGAGTGGCGTTCGAGCGGATCGACCTGCGCGACGGCGCGACGCTCGAGCGCGACCGCCCCTATCTGGTGCCGCTGGTCGAGCAGCTGCAGCTGCCGCCGGAGATCCGCGCCAAGGCCAACCCCAAGAGCTCGACCGGGCGCCTCGACGTGTTCACGCGGGTGCTGACAGACCGCAGTCACCGCTTCGACGAGATCGCAGCCGGATATCACGGCGGGCTCTACCTCGAGATCGTTCCCCTCACCTTTGCGATCCGCGTGCGCACAGGCCTCTCGCTGAACCAGGTGCGGCTGATATCCCAGACGGCACAGCTCAGCGACGAGCAGGTCGCGGCCCTGCATCGGCAGTCGCCGCTCGTGTACCTGGACTCGCGACCGGTCGAGGACTCGGCACTGTCGCTGGACGACGGGCTGTTCCTCAGCCTCGACCTGTCCGGCTCGGTCGAGTCGACGGTGGGCTACCGCGCCAAGAAGAACAGCCTGCCGATCGACCTCGCACAGGCCGGGGCGCTGAACTGGCAGGACTACTGGGAGCCCGTGCACCCGGAGGCGGGCGGGCGCATCGTGCTCGAGCCCGAGATCTTCTACCTGCTGCTGTCGGCGGAGGAGGTCAGCATCCCACCCTCATACGCCGCCGAGATGCTCGCCTACGATCCGACCGCCGGCGAGCTTCGCACGCACTACGCCGGATTCTTCGATCCCGGCTTCGGCTACTCGCTTCAGTCGAAAACGCATGGCAGCCGCGCCGCGCTCGAGGTGCGCGCGCGCGACGTGGCCTTCATGGTCGAGCACCGACAGCCGGTGTGCAAGCTCGCGTTCGAGCGCATGACCGACGACCCCGACGTGCTGTATGGCGAGGACGCGGGGTCCAGCTACCAGGGACAGCAGACGATGCTGAGCAAGCATTTCGCCGAGCACAGGGGCGGCGTCGCGAAGCCGACCCTGCAAGGCGCTCGCGAGGCCCCAGGATCGGCCTGAACGCACCCTGCTGCCAGCAGGCACGTCGATTGTTTATGATTACCCCTGCGGGGACCAGAGCAGGATGCTCCGTCGGACTTGCAGTTCCAACCTCCGAAACAGTCTCAGGGACAGGAACGGGAACCACGAGCAGATGCCCAGGACCAACGCCACGAAGGACTCCCAGCAGCCCGCGTGGTCGATCCCCAGTCTGCGCGAGCCGCGCTACTCGCAGTCACTCGAGCGGGGCCTTGCGATCCTCAGCTGCTTCACACCTTCGCGCCCGGTGCTCGGGATCGCCGATATCGCCGACCATCTCGGCATGAGCCGCTCGACCACGCACCGCTACGTGATCACGCTCGTGGCCCTGGGCTACCTCGAACAGGGCGCCTCGCGCAAGTATCGCCTGGGCCTGCGCGTGACCGACCTGGGGATGTCGGCGCTCAACTCGACGGGGCTGCGCGAGCACTCCCACCCGTTTCTGCAGGAGCTGCGCCAGCGCACCTCCTACACGGTCAGCCTCGGCGTGCTCGACGGGCCGGACGTGCTGTTCATCAACCGCGCGCGCAGCTTCCGCCCCGGCAAAAGCGAGATCGACCTGGACCTGCACGCAGGCTCGCGTCTGCCCGCCTACTGCACCGCGATCGGCAAGCTGTTGCTGGCGAATCTGCCCGACACCCAGCAGCGCGAGCTGTTCGGCGAGATGAAGCTGAGCAGGCGCGGGCCGAACACGATCACGAGCAAGAAGGCTCTGCGCGACCAGCTCGAGGGGGTACGGACAGCGGGCCTGGCGGTGGACGACGAGGAGTTCGCACCGCGCCTTTACGCGATCTCCACCCCGGTGCGCAACGAGGAGCGGGAGGTCGTCGCCGCGATCGGCATGGTGGCGGACAGCTCGCTCATCTCCCTGCGGGAGATGGTCGACGCGCTCAGCCCCCACCTGGTGTCCACGGCCGACCGCATCTCCGCGCGCCTGGGCTACCGCCGCGACGACGAGCAGCGCTGAGCCGAGCGCGGGGCGCCCTCGGCGCCGGCGGTGAGCGACACACGCGCTGCCCGCGTCGCGTAGCCTCAGCGCCACGCATGTCCGTTCCCGTCAACCGCGTCCTCGCCCTGCTCTGCATGCCGCTGCTCGCGGCCAGTGTGGCTGCCTGCGGCAGCGCCAGCGGGATAGCCGGGTTCAAGGGAGAAGAACACAACGTCGCGCAGGCGATCTCAAACCTCCAGGCCGACGCGACGGCCCGCGACGAAGGAAAGGTCTGCGACAACGACCTCGCGGGCGCCGTCGTGACGCGCCTGGACGCCGCCAAGGGCGGCTGCAAGCAGGCGATCAAGAATCAGCTGAGCGAGGTCGACACGTTCGAAGTGACGGTCGAGTCGGTGCAGGTGAACGCTTCGGGCAAGGTTCCCACTGCGAGCGCGCGCGTCAAGAGCGTGCATGCCGGCAAGACCCAGCTGAGCACGGTTTCACTGGTCAAGGAAGACGGCCAGTGGAAGATCTCGAGTCTCGAGTGACGCGGCGCGGCGCGGCCGCACGGCGGGATTAGGCTCAGCCCAGCGAGCGTCCGTACTGGCGTTCGTAGTACTCGCGATAGTCCCCGGAGCGGATCGGCTCCCACCACCAGGCGTTATCGCGGTACCAGGCGACGGTCTGCCCCAGGCCCTCGCTGAAGCGCACGCGCGGGCTCCAGCCGAGCGCGCGCACCTTCTCGGAGGAGAGCGAGTAGCGGCGGTCGTGTCCGGGCCGGTCGGTGACGTGCTCGATCAGCGAATCCTCAGCCCCGGACAACTCGACTATACGCTTGACAACAGTGATGTTGGCCTGCTCGTCGGGCCCGCCGGCGTTGTATATCTCGCCGGCCACGCCGTGCTCGAGCACGTGGCCGATGGCGGCGGCGAAGTCGCTCGAGTGGATCCAGTTGCGCACCTGCGCGCCGTCGCCGTAGACCGGCAGCCGATCTCCATGGAGAGCATTCAGGATCATCAGCGGGATCAGCTTCTCGGGGTACTGGTAGGGACCGTAGTTGTTCGAGCCGCGGCACACGACGGCGGGCAGCTGGTAGGTGTGGAAATAGCTCTGGACGAGCAGGTCCGCGCCGGTCTTGGTGGCCGAGTAGGGCGAGGACGGACGCAGCGGCGACTCCTCGCTGAAGGTGCCCTCCTCGATCGAGCCGTACACCTCGTCGGTCGAGACCTGCACGTAGCGCAGCCCGTGCGTGCGGGCGGCCTCCAGCAGCACGTAGGTGCCGAGCGCATGGGTGGAGACGAACGCGTCCGGCTCGGCAATCGAGCGGTCGACGTGTGTCTCGGCGGCGAAGTTGACGATCGCCTGCGGCGAGCCCGCCTCGATCGCGCCCGCAACCGCCACGGGATCCTCGATCGCGCCGCGCAGGAAGCGAAAGGACGAGTGCTCGGCGAAGTCGTGGAAGTTCTCTTCCCGCCCGGCGTAGGTGAGCTTGTCGAGAACCGTCACCTCGTCGCCGTGCTCGAGCAGGCGCTGGCGCGCGAAGGTTGATCCGATGAACCCGGCGCCGCCGCAGACGAGCAGTCTCATGTTCGCATCATCCCAGCCCGAGCCGCCAGGTAGCCCGCCAGACCGTCGCGCCAGTCGGGCATCGCCAGCACATCCTCACGCTCGGACTGGAGCGCCGACCACGCCGGTCGCGGCGCCGGGCGGGCCATCCGCTCGCTGCTTACCGCCTCCACGCGGCAGCTGATCTCGGCCTGGCGGAAGATCTCGCGGGCGAAGCCGTTCCAGGAGACCTCGCCGGTGCCGGCGAGATGCACGAGGCCTCGCACCTCACGCTCGATCAGACCGAGCAGGGCGGGGGCGAGATGGCCCGTCCAGGTGGGACACCCGATCTGGTCGGTGACGACGCGGACGACCGGCGTGGCGCCGCCCTCAGCGGCAAGGCGAAGCATCGTGGCCACGAAGTTGGGCCCGTCCACGCCGAACAGCCACGAGCTGCGCACGACCGCGTGCCGGGTCGAGGCCGCGAGAACCTGGAGCTCGCCTTCGAGCTTTGTCTCGCCGTAGACCGAGCGAGGGCCGGTCGGATCGGACTCCACATAGGGACGCGCCGCGCCGCCCTGATCGTGGGGGGCGTCCCCGTCGAAGACGTAGTCGGTCGAGAGGTGCACGAGCGGAAGCTCCACCGCCGCCGCTGCACGCGCGACGTTCGCCGCGCCATCGACGTTGGTCGCTTGTGCCTGGCGGGGGTGGGTCTGGGCGCCGTCGACGTCGGTCCAGGCGGCGCAGTTGACGACGGCGTCGGGACCCACCCGCCGCAGCGCGCGCTCGACCGCGCCGGCGTCAGCGATGTCCAGCTCGGCCCGCCCCAGCGCCGCGGGCTCGTGCCCGGCCCGCTCGGCCGCCCGCACGACGTCGTGGCCCAGCATTCCGTGAGCACCGGTGACGAGCAGTCTCATCGTCAGGCTGAGCGCTCGCCCGTGCGCGCTGCGCGCGGACGCCCGCCGAGAGGCTTCACAGGATCGAGATGTCGGAGTTGTCCCCGACCATGAAGCGATAGGCGCGGGGCTGACGATCGCCACGGCGCACCGTCACGTTGCGCCCGAGCAGCGAGGACTCCATGCGCCCATCGAGGTCTGAGACGACGCAGCCCGCGAGCAGGATCGAATGCTCGACCTCCGAGCCCTGGATCTCGCAACGCTCGCCGATCGCCGTGTAGGGACCGACGTAGCAGTCGCTGAGCCGTGCCCCCGCACCGATGATCGCGGGGCCGCGCACTGTCGTGCGCTCGAGGCGAGCGCCGGACTCGATCACGACGCGTCCGTCCACGCGCGAATCGATCAGCTCCCCGTCGACGCGCCCGGGAAGGTTGTCGAGGACGAGGCGGTTGGCCTCCAACATGTCCTCCAGGCGTCCGGTGTCCTTCCACCAACCGCGCACGATGTGCGGCTCCACGCGCATACCGCCGTCGAGCAGGTGCTGGATCGCGTCGGTGATCTCGAGCTCCCCGCGCGCGGAGGGAGTGATCGCACGCGCGGCGGCGTGGATCTGCGCCGTGAACATGTACACGCCGACAAGCGCCAGGTCGGTCGCCGGCTCGGCCGGCTTCTCGATCAGGCGCACGACGCGACCGACCGCTCCGGCATCGCTCTGGGCGAGCTCGGCGACGCCGTAGTTCTCCGGGTCGGGGACCGGCGTAAGCAGGATCAGGGCGTCGGGCGAGTGCTCGCGAAACGCCGTCACCAGCTCGGATATGCCGCCCTGCAAGAGGTTGTCGCCGAGGTACATCACGAACGGGCTGGCCGCCAGGAAGGACTCCGCCGTCAGCACCGCATGTGCGAGCCCGAGCGGCTCGTCCTGGAGGATGTAGGAGATGCGGACCCCGAAGCGCGAGCCGTCTCCGGCGGCCTGTTCGATCTCCGCGCCGGTCTCGGGGGCGATGACGATCCCCACCTCCTCGATCCCGGCCTCGGCCATCGCCTCGATCCCGTAGAACAGCACGGGCTTGTTGGCCACCGGCACGAGCTGCTTGGCGCTCGTATGGGTGATCGGACGCAGGCGCGTGCCCTTGCCCCCGGAGAGGATCAGTCCCTTCAGCGGCTCCACTGCCGGGGCAGCCTACCGGCCCCCGCCCATGCCGGCGCGGCCGCGAGACCGTCGCTGCCGCTGACGTTGCGCATCAGTAGACGCCGCCCAGCTTGCGGTGATCCCAGGTTGCCCGGCGCTGCTCGGCGAACTCGAGCGCGACCCGCTTGGCGGCCTGGGCGCTGACCGCATCGAGCGCCTGAGCCGGCAGCTCCTCGGGCGCCGTGACCCCGCGCGCCACCGAGTTCCGCATCAGGATCTCGGCGCCGAGCGGCGCAACCGTGTCGAGATCGCGGTGGATGATGACCTCGCACTCGAGCATCACCCCGCGCAGGTCCTCGTAGGCCTCTCCGGCCTCCACCTGCAGGGTGGCGCGCGGATCGCGCTCGAGGTTGCGCACCTTCTGTGAGCCCGCGTACGTCCACGCCCACACCCGTGGCGAAGGACCGTCGCCGGGGGGATCGCGCAGGACGTACCAGAGCGGCATCAGATGCGGCCAGCCGCGTGGACCGACGCTGCCGCAGGTGACCGTCCGCTCGCCGGCGAGGAACGAGGCGACCTCCTGGGGCGACATCGTTATCTGTGCGCGCCGGCTCATGCGGGAGCGCGGGCCGCTCGCTACACGCCGGCCGGCGTGGCGTGCGCCTCGCGCAGGCGCGCGACCGCCGCGCGCACCGCCTCGCGGGCATCCTTCGGCTCGAGCACCGCCGCGTCGCCGGCTTCCTTGAGAATCTCGCGCACGAGCCAGTCGACGCCCGCGAAGCTCAGCTCGACGACGACGGCTCCGTCGCTTCGCTCCTCGACCATCCGCCGGGCCTCGCGTGCCCAGCGCGCGCGCTCGGGAGAGACCCACACGCGCGCGCTGCGCGAGGCCTGCACCTCACCCGTGCGCAGCCAGCCGTCGACCTCCGCCGCGGGATCCACCTCCGGCCGCGGCTCGAAGGTCTCCTTGGTGACGGTCGCGCTCTTGATCCGGTCCAGGCGAAAGTGGCGCATGCCATCGCGCTCGGGGTCGAACGAGGCGACGTACCATCCCTCGCGGCCGTTGGTGAGCGCATATGGCTCCACCCGGCGCAGCGACAGCTCGTCCTCGTTCTCCTTGTAGTACTCGAGTTCGACGATCTTGCGCTCGACGATCGCATCTGACACCAGCCGCGCCACACCCGAGTCGTCGCCGCCGGCCCGAGCGACCTGAAGCCCCTGCTCCATCGGGTCCTCGCCCAGCGCAGCCACGATCTTCTCGCGCGCGGATGTGAGGGATCCCTCGGGGATGTGCTCGCCGATCAGGTCGATCGCCGCCACGAGCGCCTTTGCCTCGACCGGCAGCAGGCGCGCCGGCCGGTCGAAGTTGTCGCTGTAGGGCTCGGGATCGACCTCGATCTCACCGTCCTGCTCGTTGATCTCGGCATACAGGACGTAGGAGCCG
Source organism: uncultured Solirubrobacteraceae bacterium (assembly GCA_963761355.1). GTDB lineage: Bacteria > Actinomycetota > Thermoleophilia > Solirubrobacterales > Solirubrobacteraceae > Palsa-744. The sequence goes on along the minus strand of CAVXHC010000014.1, from coordinate 589,038 downwards.
CCGCCGAAGTTGACGACGTTCAGCACGTTCACATCCTCACGCAGCTCCTCCTCACTCAGCTGCAGGCGCTCGCAAACCTCCGCGATCGCAACGCGCTCGCCCGCGCGTCCGGCCTGGATGAGGATGCTCGCGAGGGTGACCAGACGCGCGAAGCGCTCCGGGCGGATGGCCGTCTCACCCCGCCCCGAGGAGGCCTCGTCGCCGTCGCCCTCGCCCGCGGCCGGCCGGCGCCCGCCGCGCCCCCGCGTGGCTGCGGAGGAGCGTGTGTGCGTGGCCTGCGCCGGAGTGACCTTGGCCTCCGCGCCCGGCAGCGTGTCTCCGTGGCGCTCGGCCAGCAGCTCGAGCCGCTCCTCGAGCTCTGAGTTCAGCTGCTCCGGCCCCAGCAGGTGGGCATGGGGCCCCAGGCCGAGCATCCAGGAGATGATCCCGCGCGAGCTCGAGTAGGGGGTCAGGAACATCCGGCTGCCATCCTCGCCCTCGACGCCGTCGAGCGGATTGCGGATCTCCCCGTAGCGGCCGAAGTGGCGCTCCACCTGCCAGGCGATCCGCTCGGAGATGAGGATCTCGGCCACGCCCTGCTCCTCGCCGAGCTGCCAGTCGGCGCGGTTGGCGTAAGAGCGCGGGTCGAAGTCCGCGGGCCGGCGGAAGTCGTGCTCTGCCTTGGTCGCATAGGAGACCTTGCCGCGGATGCGAGAGAGGCGAAACACGCGGATCGCCTTGCGCTCATGGGAGTGGCCGAGCAGGTAGAACTGCCCACCCTGGAAGAGCAGGTGATAGGGGTCGACCCGGCGGGGGCCCACCTCGTCGCGCTCCATCGTGTAGTAGTCGAACAGGATCGTCTTGTTGCGGAAGATCGCCGTCTCCACCTTCGCCAGGCGGGCGGACAGCTCGTGGCCCCCGGCCGAAGCCGTGATGCCGAGCGCGACCGATCGCTGCTCGGGGGCGCGCAGGGGACTCGGACGGCCCCAGGTGATCTGCTGCAGAGCCAGGCGCAGCGGCTCGGCGTAGGCGAATTCGCCGTCGAGCAGGCTCAATGCGGTCTGCAGCGCGGCGAGCTCCTTGTCGGTGAAGGCGATCGGGGGCAGGTGGAAGTTCTCCGGGCGCAGCGAGTAGTTCTCCTGCTCGGCCGCCCCGTCGGCGGGACGCTCGACGGTCAGCTGGATCCGCAGCGATTCGAGCTCGGAGCGATCGGCATAGAAGCGCCGCGCGAAGGCGTCCTCGTTCATGCCGCTGTAGCCCTCCACGTCGCGCCGGATCTCAAGCGCCGTGACCGGCCGGCGCTCGGCCATCAGGTAGGAGATCAGCGACAGCTGGCGGATCAGCTTCTCGGTGTCCTTTGCCATCGGTCCGAACCATAGAACCCGACGGCGAGACAGTTGCGCGGCAGTCCGCTCGCCCGGTCGCTATTTGCGGACTTTGAGGCCGGTTTGCGCAGTCATTCTGGAGACGCTCGGCGCTTCCCGGGCTGCGCGGCCGTGCCGCCCGGCAGCGCGCCGGTCGCCGCACGGGCGCCGACGACGCCGGGGATCGTCGCGGCGATCGCATACAAAGCGCGCTCGCGCGGGGGCGACCGCTGCGCTCAACATGGGTATAGACTCGCGCCAGTCGGGTAGTGAGAGGAGATGCGGAAGGGCGCACGGACGAGTACGAGCACAGGGGTCGAACTAGTGAGGGGAACGGCCGCAGTGAGCGTGTTCAGCAAGTGAGCGTGTTTGCCAAGAAGGTTCTGGGGGTGAGTGCCGCCGTCGTCGTGCTCGGGGTCGCGCTCGCGCTGTTCGTGGCGGACTGGGCGACGAGCTTTCCCGAGACGATCGCGTCGACCCGCACGACCGTCCTCGGCGGCAGCCAGTTGACGCTTGAGACGGTCGGCGCGGCCGGCCACAAGCTGAGCCCACAGCACCCCGACTGGGTCTCCTACCTGGTCAGGAGCAACGGTCAGTGGATACGCAGCACCGACTACCGGGTGCCCGCATACTCGGTCGTGCACGTGACGCTGTACGAGTTCGATTCTCCGACCGGCCTGCGCAACCCGCTGTTCTCCCAGGTCCAGGGCACGATCGGCGGCACGATGACGCTCAACGGCAAGAGCGTGAGCTCGGTGAATCCCGAAGCCCCGGCGCACACCTTCGCGGTGCCCGAACTCGGCATCTTCGTGCCGCTCCCGGGGGTGCCCGAAGAAGCCAAGAACTTCTGCGAAGAAGGCCCCTGCGAACCGTCGACGAAGGCCCACAACACGATCACCTTCAGCTTCCGCACGGGCAAGCCGGGCCGTTACCGCTGGCAGTGCTTCGTGCCGTGCGGCGCGGGCTCCGTGGAGGGCAACGGCGGCCCGATGCAGACGCTGGGCTACATGGACGGCTTTCTCGATGTCGTCTAGCAGCGATGCGACTGCGGCAGCGGGAAGCAGCCCCCGCGAACCGAACCACGCACGCCGCTTCTTCCTCATATGGCTGATTGCGACGGTGATCGCGCTACCGCTTGTGATCGTCCTGATCGGACCGCTGCTGGCGCCCAACGGAAGCCAACAGGCCGAAGCCCAGCGCAGAATCATGACCGTGCTCGCCGCGGTCTCCACGCCGATCATCCTGCTGGTGATGCTGTACCTGGCCTACGCGATCGTCTACTTCCGCCAGCCGCGAGGCGCCGCGCTCGAAGGCCCGGCGGTGCGCGGCGACGTGCACGTGCAGACAACGTGGATCATCGTCACCTCGCTGATCATCCTCGGGCTTGCGGCCTACGGCACATTCGAACTCGAGACCGGCTACGGCCACGGCTCGGGCAGCGGGCCGAGCCCGGTGACGGTGCCGCCGGGGCCGAAGCTGCCGGTGCAGGTGATTGCACAGGAGTGGTACTTCACCTACCGCTATCCAACCTACGGCGGCATCGAGACCTACCACCTGGTGCTGCCGATTAACAAAATGGTCGAACTGCACGTCACCTCCCTGGATGTCGTGCACTCCTTCTGGGCCTATCAGCTCGGCGTGAAGGCGGACGCCACGCCCGACGTGGACAACATCGCGTTCGTGAAGCCGACGAGGCTCGAGAACTTCGAAGTGCACTGTGCCGAGCTGTGCGGCATCTGGCACGGTGCGATGCGCGACAAAGGCAAAGTCGTCAGCGCAGGCGCCTTCCACGCCTGGATCCACGAACAGCAGAGACTGCACGCGCCCTCCGAGCGCTACTTGCCGAAGTACAGCTTGACCTACGTACCCGAACCGACGCGGCGCGGAGAATGAGCACGACTACCGAAGCCGCACCCACTCCCCCGCCGACGCAGCGGCCGCTGTGGCGGCGGCTGATCGGCTTCAACCTGTTGACGGCCGTCGTGCTGGGGGTCGGCGGCTACTACCTCGGCTGGTTCATCGGCCACCAGATCGGCGGCCCGAGCTACGCCTACGAGAAAGCCGTCGACCAGAACGACGTCGCCCTGCTGTTGGCGTACTTCTTCGGCGTGGCAGGCTTCCTGATCGGGCTGGGTTTCGCCAACTATCCCGTCTCGCGCCTGCTCGGCCGACCGCCCTCGCTGCGCGAGAAGGAGGAAGAGGGGATCGGCCGCTACTTCGGGCTGTGCACCGACCACAAGGTGGTGGGCATGCAGTACCTCGTGGGCGTCGGCGTGTTCCTCTTCGTCGGCGCCGTGATGTCCATGCTGATCCGCGCGGAGCTGCTGCACGACACGCCCACGGTCCTCGGTCCCGGACAGTACCTGACGGTGGTGGGCATACACGGCTCGATGATGCTGGGGATCATGACCTCGGGGGTGCTCGGCCCGTTCGCGAACTACTTCGTCCCGATCATGATCGGCGCGCGGCGCATGGCCTTCCCCCGCATCGAGTCGCTCACCTTCTGGCTGCTGATGGCCGCCGGGTTCATCCTGACCTCGACGATCTTCTTCGGCGGCTTTCCCACCGGGTGGACGGGCTATGAGCCGCTCAACGACCAGGCGGTGATGGGCATGGACTCCTACATCGTGTTCTTCGCGCTCGTGGGGATCGGGATGTCGCTGCTGGGGCTGAACATGATCGCCACGATCGTCACGATGCGCGCACCGGGCATGACGTGGTCCCGGCTGCCGATCTTCGTGTGGAGCGTGTTGGCCACCGCGATCATCCTGCTGCTGGCCGCGCCGACGCTAGTCGCCACGCTGCTGATGGCCGCGACCGATCGCACGATCAACACCTCCTTCTTCATCGTCGGCGGCGGTGGCAGCGCATACCTGTTCGAGAACCTGTTCTGGTTCTTCGGGCACCCCGAGGTCTACGTGTTCGCGCTGCCTGGCTTCGGCATCGTGCTGGAGCTGCTGCCTGTGTTCGCGCGCAAGCCGCTCTGGGGTTACCGGTTGGCGGTCTCGGGGATGCTCGGCGTGACGCTGCTGAGCTTCTTCGTCTGGCAGCACCACCTGTTCGTCAGCGGCATCAACGCTGACCTGCGGCCCTTCTACATGCTCTCAACGGAGATCATCTCGGTCCCCACCGGCTTCATCTTCCTGTGCTTCATGGGCACGCTGTGGAAGGGGCGAATCTCGTTCACCGTGCCGATGCTGTTCTGCCTGGCGTGGGCCTTCAACTTCCTTATCGGGGGAGCCACCGGCGTCGTGCTCTCCGACGTGGCAACCGACACCCAGCTGCACGGGAGCTTCTTCGTGCTGGCCCACTTCCACTACACGATCATCGGCGGGATCATCTTCCCCTTCTTCGCTGCGATCTACTACTGGGTGCCCAAGATGACCGGGCTGCGCTTCAACGAGGCCATGGCGAAATGGCACTTCTGGCTGATGTTCATCTTCTTCAACTCGACCTTCCTGCCGCTGTTCGTGCTCGGGCTGAAGGGGATGCCCAGGCGCGTGAGCAGCTACGAACCGAGCCTCGTGCCGCTCAACACATGGGCTTCGATCTCCGCCTTCGTACTCGGCTTCTCGATGCTCATCTTCATTGCCAACACGATCTACTCGATGATCTTCGTGCGGGCGCCGGCCGAGTCGAACCCGTGGCGCTCGCGCTCGACCGAGTGGCAGATTCCCACTCCGGTACCGGTCCACAACTTCGACCAGATCCCCGCGTTCGACGCCGACCCCTACGACTACGGCACGCCGCTTCCGGCGGGCGGCGCGCAGCCCGCATCGGCGGCGGCGGGCGCCTGAGCGATGGCGGCGGCAGGCGAAGAGCACCCTCTCGGCCGCGCGCTGCCGGTGGCGGCGGCCGTGAAGATCCCGCCGGAGCCGCCCGAGGTAAGCGCACAGACGCTGTCGATCGCCGCGCGCATGCTGGCCGGCGCCACCACGTTCTTCTTCATGGCGTTCGTGTTCGCCTACCTCTACCTGCGCTCGCTCAACCAGAATCACATGTGGCGCCCGGCGCATGTCAAACCCGACCAGGGCCTCGGCGCCGTCTTCGTGGCGTGCCTGGTGCTGAGCGTGCTGGCGACGATCCTCGCGGGACGGCTGATGAAGCGCGAGGCGCGCAGCTGGCTCACCCCCGCGGCGATCGGTCTCGCGCTGGGGCTGGCCGCGATCGCGGTGCAGTGCATCGAGTACACCAGGCAGGACTTCGGACCCACCAACGGCGCGTTCGCGAGCGTGTTCTGTGTGTGGAGCGCGTTCTACCTGATCGCAGTCCTGTGCACGATGTACTGGCTGGAGACCCCGGTCGCGACCGAGCTGCGCGCGCGCCGCGCACCCGCTCACAGCGAGGGTGATGTGCAGGATCCGGACAGGCTGATCGCCCCGGGGCTGTACGCCGCGGTGTTCTACTGGAGCTTCCTCGGCGCGATCGGGGTGCTCACCTACGTGATCCTCTACCCGCTGCAGTAGTGCTGGCCACGGCGACAGCCACGCCCGGGTTCTGGGATTGGTCCTTCGATCCCCCGCTGGTGCTGGTGATCGACCTTGCGATCCTCTATTGGGTGGGCGCGCGACGAACGTTCACCCCCGCGCGCAAGCGCATCGCGCAGCGCTGGCGCAGCGGCTGCTTCTTCGCGAGCCTGGCCGTGCTCGCGCTCGCGCTCGCCTCGCCGATCGAGCGCCTGAGCGCGGACCTGTTCTGGGTTCACATGATCCAACACGTGCTGCTGATCGCCGTGGCGGCGCCCCTGTTCGTGCTCGCCGCGCCCTGGATCCGGCTCTGGCGCTGCCTGCCGCTGGACGCGCGCCGCTGGCTCGCGCGCGGCTTCAGTCGCGGCGCGCGCACAGCGCCGCTGCGCACGCTCAGCCGGAGCCTGGGCCGGCCCGGGCCGAGCTTCGTGGCGTTCTCGGTGGTGCTGCTTGCATGGCACGTGCCCGCGCTGTTCGACGCCACCCTCAAATCGACGACCCTGCACGCCTTCGAGCACACGCTGTTCTTCTGCACCGCGGTGCTGTTCTGGAAGCAGGTGATCCCCTCATCGCCGCTGCATATCCGCCTGGCGGCGCCGCAGCGGGTCGTCTATCTGATCGGCGGCATGATCGTCAGCTGGGCGCTGGCTCTTGTGCTGGCGTTCGCCCCGCAGCCGCTGTACAGCTACTACGCCCACCTCCCCAGCCGGCCCGGCGGCATCTCGGCGATGGCCGACCAGCAGCTGGCAGCAGGTGTGATGTGGGTGCCAGGCTCGATCACCTTCCTGATAGTGCTGTTCGTGTACGTCCACCGCTGGCTCGTGCCGAGCGTCCCGAGCGCTGCCCAGGGCGCGCGCCTGGCGGGTGAGCATTAGGAGCCTTGCTATGGCCCATCTCGAGATCCCCTTGGCCGCCCACGTCCTGACGGGAGCGATTCTTTCGCTCGTCGTGCCGCTGGGCGTGCTGATAGTGGTGATGGTGTGGTACGGGCTGCTCTTCGAGCGCGGCGCGCGCGGACGCTGAGCGATCGCTCGCCGGCTCGCCGTCGCCGGCTGGTCGACCCGCCGCTGTGGCGCCTCGCCACGATCGCCGCCGTCGCGAGCATCGCGCTTGTGGGATGCGCATCGAGCAGTCTCCAGACCGAAGCGAGCGAGTTCGTCGAAGGGCACGGCGCGGCGGCGATGCGAGCCGCCGCGGCGGCGAACACGGTCGAGCTCAGGGCATCAGGGCTGTCGGGCGCCCCGGCGAGCGCGAGCCAGCTCAAACGACTCGCGCGTGCCGCGGCGAGCGCTCGTCGCGCCGCCGTGTATGCGGGCGAGTGGAGCGTCGCCGGCGGCGGCGAAGGCGGGGGCGCCGAAGAAGAAGAAGACCTCCCGCGCGCCGAGACCCAGGTGACGGAAGGGGCCAACGAACTGGCGCGCGCGGTGGCCGCGCTGCAGGCGTACACGCGCGCGCCGAGCGCGGCTGCGCTTGCCCGCTATCAGGACCAGCTCGCCGGCGGGCGAGAGAAGTGGGATGAAGGCATCTCCGAGATTTGGCATCTCGCGCGCCGCTCGAACCCGCCGACGGTATAGGCCGCGCTATCCGGCGGCGAGCTTGGGCACGTCGTGGGCGATCTGGTGCGGTTCGAACGTGGCCGGGTAGATCGTCACCAGCTTGCCGCTCGCGCTGACGCCGTAGACGAGCGCGGAGTGCGCCACCAGGTCCGGCTGGCCGACCTCGGCCTTGGCGCCCACGCCCCAGGCGGCCCAGGTGCGCGAAAGTTCGCCGGCCGTGCCGATCAGGTACTGCATGCGGCCGGTCATGCCGTGCTCGGCTAGGAAGCGCGCCACGGCCGCGGGTGTATCGCCCCGCGGGTCGACCGACACGGCGATCACGCGCACGTCCGAGTCGCGGCGGCCGAGCATGTTCAGCGCGACGCGCAGGTTGGAGGTGATCAGCGGGCACACGTCCGGGCAGTCGGTGTAGAGGAAAGTGACGAGCACGGCCTTGCCCCGATACTCGGCCAGCGTGACCGCCTGGCCGAGGTAGTTGTGCAGGTGGATCGGCGGCGCCGGCTTGGACGGAAGCGCGAGCGTGCCGAAGAACCCCTGTCCCGCAGCGGACTGCTGCGCCCCGGCGGGCAGCGTCGGTTTGCTCGAGCCCCTCGACAGCGCAAAGCTCAAGCCTCCGACTATTCCCAGGAGCAAGATCAACGGCAACACGAGCCTGGCCAGCAGGGCCCGCGGCGGTCGCCCGCCGCCGCCCGGAGCCTGCGAGGCGTGTCCCGGCCGCACCTCGGATGCCATCGGTCAAACATAGTCGCTTCAGCGCGCGCCGGGCCCGTTTGCGCGCGGCTTGACGCTGAGCTGCGCGGCCCTGAAGGCGCCCTTGCGCCCGCGGTGCCTCAGGCCGCTTCGCGCGCCGGCAGCGACGGCTCGGCGGCAGGCGGCTCATCGGCGCCCCGCTCGGGGAAGAACGCGCCCGCTCCGATCGCGCGATCGAATCCCGACCAGCGCCGGCCCGGAGCGAGCTCCTTCTCGAGCCGGTCGAAGCTGCCCAGGCGCCCGCCGAGGTTGTCGATCATGTGCACGAGCGTCGCCTCCCGCGTGCACGGCACCACGGGGCTGCCGTGCTCGAGCGCGCCGTGGTGGGAGAGGATGACGTGCCCCACCGCCTGCGCGAGCTCCGCCGGGAAGCCCTCGATGTCCTCGATCATGCGGCGCACGCGGTAGTAGCCGAGCGCGATCTCCCCGTGCAGTCGGCCGGCGTCGGTGAGGTCGATGTGCTGCGGATCGTCGGTGTAGGCCTCGAGCTTGCCGATGTCGTGCAGCAGCGCGCCGGTCACGGCCACGTCGCGGTCGATGCCCGGGAAGGTGGCGCTGATCGTGCTGACAGCCTGCGCGACGCCCAGGCAGTGCTCGAGCAGGCCGTGCCGATATGCCTGGTGGTAGTACTTCGCCGCCGGGGCCAGCCGGTAGCGCTCCCACAGCTCCGAGCCCTCATCGAAGACACGCTCGAGCAGCGTGCGCAGATGGGGCTCCTGGATCGTCGCCAGCAGCTCGCGTACCTCGCCTTCCATCTGGGAGACCTCGCGCGCGGGGCCGTCGAGCAGGTCGCCGGGCTCAAAGCTCCCGGGCACAGCCATCTGGAGATCGCGCAGGTTGATCTGGGGCCCGAAGCGCGGATGCACGGTGTAGCGGCCGCTGACCCTGACGGGCGAGCCTGCGCGGGCGAGCTCTTCGACCTCGGCGAGCTCCTCCCACACCATGCAGGCGACCGCGCCGGTGCGGTCGCCGAGCTGCAGGCGCAGGTAGTCGCCGCCGTCGCGCCGCTGGCGGCGCTCTGCCTCGCGCACCAGGAGGACCTGGTCGATCTCCGTGCCGTCGGTCAGCTCGTTCAGGAGCATGGCTTGAAGGTAGATGGGGGTGCGGACGGGACGCGCGGGCGGACCGATTCTGGAGTTTGGATCATGCGCGCCGGCCTCTCGCATGTGCGATCAGAGGATCGACGTGCTATCCCTGCGAACCATGCCCGAGAGCGCCCCATCCTCATCCATGCCCGCTGGTGCGTCCGAAAGCCCCGGTCCCCGAGCGGGGGCCGTGAACGGCGCGCGCGTGATCAGGAGCACCGGCACCGTGGCCAGCAGCGGGGTGATCGCGAGCGCCGGGACCGTCGCAAGCGCGGGGGTGGTCGGTAGCGCCGGGACCGTGTCCAGCGGCGGGGTGATCGCCAGTGCCGCGACCGTGGCCGGCGCAGGGGTTGTCGGTAGCGCCGGGACGGTGGTGAGCGCGGGAGTCATCGGCAGCGCCGGCGTGCTGCTCAGCGCCGGCGTTCTCGGCAGCGCGGCGATCGTCGCCGGGCTCGGCAACAGCGGCTGCGTCGCGTGCGTGGCCTGCGTAGGATGCGTTGGCTGTGTGGGGTGCGTGGGCTGCGTCGGGTGCGTGGGGCTGCGCGGCGCGGTGGGCGCGGTCCGGCGCTCGGCGTGAGCGCGATGAGCGATAGCCGCCTGCGCCTGTCCGTCCTTGACCAGTCGCCGATCTCCGAGGGATCCTCGGGATCGCAAGCGCTGCAGAGCACCCTAGATCTGGCGCGCCTGGCCGATCGGCTGGGCTATCACCGCTACTGGGTCGCCGAGCACCACGGCGGACCGATGCTCGCCGGACCCAGCCCCGAGGCGCTGATCGGCCCGATCGCCGCAGCGACCACCAGCATCAGGGTCGGTAGCGGGGGCGTGATGCTCCCCCACTACAGCCCCCTCAAGGTCGCCGAGACGTTCAGCCTGCTCGCCGGCCTGTTCCCCGGGCGCATCGACCTCGCGCTCGGGCGCGCCGCCGGCACCGACCCGCTGACGGCGTTTGCGCTGCAGCGCGACCGGCGCACGGCGTCGCCCGATGACTTTCCCCAGCAGCTGGCGGAGCTGCTCGGATATCTCGATGACATGCTGCCTGCGGACCATCCGTTCGCGCGCCTGGCAAAGACGTTGCCGGGACGCCCCGAGCGGCCCAAGCCGTGGCTGTTGGGCTCCTCTGCGCAGAGCGCACTGTGGGCGGCCGAGTTGGGTCTGCCATATGCGTTCGCCGACTTCATCAACGCCGGCGGAGCCGAGATCACCGCGCTCTACCGCGAGCGCTTCGCCGAACACGAACACGCCGCCTTGAAGCCCCGCACGGCGGTCGCGGTGTGGGTGATCTGCGCCGACAGCGACGAGGAGGCGCGGCGACTGGCCGCGAGCGGGCGCATGACGTTCACGCTGCTGCGCCGGGGCGAGCTGATCGCGGTGCCGCCACCGGAGCGGGCGCTCGAGTTCCTGGCGGCGGACGAGCGCGCGCCGTCGGGGCCGCGCTCGGAGCGGCGTGCCGTCATCGGCACGCCGGCCGCGGTCCGCTCAGAGCTGGAGGACGTGGTCGCGAAATACGGCGCCGAGGAGCTGATCGTCGTGACCATCACCTATGAGCATCAGGCGCGCAGGCACTCCTATGAGCTGCTCGCGGACGCCTTCGGGCTGTGAGGCCGGACCTCGGCTCTTGACAGGTGACCATAAGGTCACATATGATGGGCGCCCATGGACGAGGTGTTCAGGGCACTCGCCGACCCGACCCGCAGGAGCCTGCTCGATGAGCTGTTCGAGCGCGACGGACAGACGCTGAGCGCGCTCGAGCAGCGCTTGCCGATGACGCGCTTCGGCGTGATGAAGCACCTGAAGCTGCTCGAGCAGGCGGGTCTCGTGACCGCGAAACGACGCGGGCGCGAGAAGCTGCACTTCCTGAACCCCGTCCCCATCAGGCTCGTCCACGACCGCTGGGTGAGCAAGTACTCAGAGCCCTGGGCGGCAGCGCTCAGCGGACTGAAGACGACAATCGAGGAGGCAGCAGACATGAATGCAGAGGACAGCGGCAAGCGGCCGTGGACGGCATCCCCCGAGGAGAAGGTGTTCGAGATCTATATCCGCACGACGCCCGAGCGCCTGTGGCAGGCGATCACCGACCCGGAGATGAGAGGGCGCTACAACTTCGGCGTGCAGGTGCTCTCCGACTGGAAGCCCGGCTCGCAGTATGCGCTGGCAGACCCGCGCGGCGGTGACATCGCGACGGGCGAGAATCTGGAGGTCGATCCGCCGCGCCGGCTCGTGCAGAGCTTCACCGCACTGTGGAGCGAGGACGTGAGGAGCGAAGGGACCTCCAGGGTCACCTGGGAGATCGAGCCGGTCGGCGACTCCTGCCGGCTGACGGTCACCCACGATCAGCTGGCGAAGGATGCGCACGGCGAGCTCTACGGTGGCTGGCCGATGGTCCTGTCAGGCCTGAAGACGCTGCTTGAGACCGGCGAGACACTGACGACGCCGGGCTCGCTGCGATACGCAGAGGCCCCGCTGTCGCCCGCCTGAGGCAGCGGCACACCGCCTGACACGCCGTGACCGGCGATCGAGGCGCCGCTGCATCTCGGCGGCGCCTCTTTCAGGGCTCGAGGCGATGAGGCCCGCGATAGAGGAACGTGACCTCCCTGACGTTGTCCTGGGCCAGCATCTGCATCAACAGCCTCGTCAGCCCGAAGCCGAAGCCGCCGTGCGGGGGTGCGCCGAAGCGGAAGAAGTCCAGGTAGTACTGGATCGGAGGAACGTCGACGCCCTTCTCCTGCGCCTGCGCTAGCAGCCGCTCGTAGCGGTGCTCGCGCTGGGCGCCCGTCGTCAGCTCGATGCCCCGCCAGAGCAGGTCGAAGCTCTTGGTGACGGTCGGGCGGTCGTCGTATCGCATGTGGTAGAAGGGCCTCACCGACGTCGGATAGTCGGTGACGAAGGCGAACTCGTTGCCATGCATCTCCTTGACGATCGCCGACAGCGCGCGCTCTGACGGCGGGTCCAGGTCGTGCCCGGCGCCGGGCGCCTCGTGGCCGCTGTCACGCAGCAGCTGCTTGGCGTCCTCGAGCGTCACACGCGGGAAGGGAACGGCGGGGACGATCAGCTCGGTGGCGAACGTCTCTTCGATCTGCGCGCCATGCACGTCCTTCACGACCGTCAGCACGTGCTCGAGCCAGCGCTCCTGAAAGGCCATCACGTCCTCGTGGGAATCGATCCAGGCGATCTCCGTGTCCACGCTCGTGAACTCCGTATCGTGGCGCGACGTGAAGGAGGGATTCGCGCGGAAGACCGGGCCTATCTCGAACACCCGCCCGAAGCCCGCCGCCATCGCCATCTGCTTGTAGAACTGCGGCGACTGGGCCAGGTAGGCGGTGCGGTCGAAGTACTCGACCTTGAACAGCTCGGCACCTGACTCGCTGGCCGAGCCCATGAACTTCGGCGTGTGGATCTCGATGAAGTGCTCTTTGCGCCAGTACTCCCGCATCGCGTGCTCGGTCGTCGTCTGCACCTCGAAGATCAGCTTGCGGTCGGGCCGGCGCAGGTCCAGATAGCGCCAGTCGATGCGCTTGTCCAGCGCCGAGTCGGGCGCGATCGGGAGCTCCGGCTCGGCCAGCGAGTCGACCTGCAGGGCCTCGAGCCGAAGCTCCAGGCCCCCCAGCTTGACGCGCTCATCGGCCACCACGGTGCCGGTGACGGTGACGGCGGACTCGGCGGTCAGCGTCGACAGCAGCTCGTTGAGCTCGTTGACGGGATCGTCCTTCGCCAGCACGACCTGGGCGAGGCCCGTTTCATCGCGAACGACGATGAACTGCATGCGCTTCTGGTCGCGCAGGGCATTGACCCAGCCGCGAATCCTCACCTGCTCGCCGATCTTCTGCGGAAGCTCGGATATCAATGTGCGCTTCACGCGCGAGACCCTATACGGATGGGCGAATCTGGGAGACAATCCCGCGAGCACCCCGCACACCGATCTGCGATCGGGGGTTCTCCTCGCCGGCCTCAGCGGCGGCTGCGCGAGACGGGGCGCGCGCCGTCAGGCGTCGTGCGCGGGCGCCAGGCGGACCTCTACGGCGAAGTCCTCGGCCCGGACGAGATCGAGCGCTTCGATGGACCCCGCCTGAAGCAGGTCGCCGGATCCAAGTTCCAGTGCCGACAGTCGCTCGGCGGTGTCGTGCACCAGCACGCGCTCGACCGGGGCGCGCATCTTCACGCGCGCCTCGGACTTCGCCTTGCGCACCTCGCGCAGCACGGCCGCGGTCACATCCAGCGCCAACTGCTCGCGCGCGCGCTCATCGCCCTCGCCGCCGGCGTCGTCGGGCCCGGCCGCCGAGGCCGCCCTCAGCTCCTCGGCGTCCGGCCAGGATGCGCCGTGCACGGAGCCCTCCTGCCACCAGGACCACACCTCCTCGGACACGAACGGCTGGAACGGCGCCAACAGCCGCTGGAAGACCGACAGCGACAATCGCAGCGCGCGGCTCACCGACGCGCTCACGCTCGGGTCGGGGTCATAGCGGCGCCCCTTGACGAGCTCGAGGTAGTAGTCGCAGTACCACCAGAAAAGGCTCTCGGCGCGCTCGAGCGCACGCGTGTAGTCGTAGTGCTCGAAGGAGTCCGTCGCCTCCGCGACGACGTCCGCGAGTCGCGCGATCAGCGCGCGGTCGAGCGGGTGGGTGAGCGACTCGCCCTCGGCGGGAAGGTCGGCGAGAGCGAACTTGGAGGCGTTGAGCAGCTTGACCGCGAGCCGCCGGCCGTCCTTCATCTGCTTGGGGTCGAAGGCCGTGTCGGCACCGGGCCGGCCGCGGACCGCCCAGTAGCGCACCGCGTCGGCGCCATACTCCTCGAGCAGGTGCATCGGCGTGACCACGTTTCCCTTGGACTTCGACATCTTCTTGCGGTCGGGGTCGAGCACCCATCCGGAGATCGCCGCATTGACCCAGGGCAGCGCGTCCCAATCCAGCTGCGAGCGCAGGATAGTCGTGAACAGCCAGGTCCTGATGATGTCGTGCGCCTGCGGGCGCACATCCATCGGAAACACCCGCTCGAACAGCTCCTCATCCTCGCCCGCCTGCCCGGCGATCTGCGGCGTGAGCGAGGAGGTCGCCCACGTGTCCATCACGTCGGGGTCGCCGACGAAGCCGTTCGGCTGACCGCGCTGCGCCTGCTGATACCCGTCGGGGACGTCGGTCGAGGGGTCGACCGGAAGCTGCTCGAGGCTCGCGGCGATCGGCTGGTCATAGATCACGGCACCGGCCGCGTCGATCGGGTACCAGAGCGGAAAGGGCACCCCGAAGAAACGCTGGCGGCTGATGCACCAGTCACCGGTCAAGCCGTTCACCCAGTCCTCGAAACGCGCGCGCATGTAGGGCGGATGCCATTCCAGCTCGCGACCGCGTGCGAGCAGGGCCTCGCGATGCTCGAGCGTGCGGATGAACCACTGGCGGCTGGTCACGATCTCGACCGGCCGCTCGCCCTTCTCGAAGAACTTGACGGCGCGCGTCACCTGCGTGGGCTCGCCGACGAGCTCGCCGGACTCCTTCAGGAGCTCGACGATGCGCCGGCGAGCCTGGTTGATGGTCCGTCCCTCAAGCTCGCCATAGCGAGCGCGAGCGCGATCGACGTCCTCGGACTCCCAGCCGAGCGCCCCCCACGGCACCTCACCCAGGCGACCGTCGGGGTTGAGCACCGAGCGGACCGGCAGTCCCAGCTCACGCCACCACACGACATCGGTGAGATCGCCGAAGGTGCACACCATCACGAGGCCCGTCCCCTTCTCCGGGTCGACGAGCGGGTGTGTGAGCACGGGGACGCGCGTGCCGAACAGCGGCGTCGTCACATCCTTGCCGACGAGATCGCGCTGGCGGGTGTCATCGGGATGGGCGAGCAGCGCGACGCAGGCGGGGATCAGCTCCGGGCGGGTGGTCTCGATCAACGCGTCCTCGACAGCGTCGCCGGCGTCGAGGTGGAAGCGCACGCGGCTCATCTCGCCCGGGCGCTCGCGGTCCTCGAGCTCGGCCTGGGCGACCGCCGTCTGGAAGTCCACGTCCCAAAGCGTCGGCGCCTCGAGCTGGTAGGTCTCCCCCCGCTCGAGCAGTCCGAGGAACGAGCGCTGGGAGATCCGCTGGGCGAGCGCGCCGATCGTCGTGTAGGTCGTCGACCAGTCGACCGACAGCCCGAGGTTGCGCCACAGCGCCTCGAACACGAGCTCGTCGCTCTTCGTCAGCTGTAGGCACAGCTCGACGAAGTTCGGTCGCGACACCGCCAGCGGCTCCTTCTCCGAAGGCTCCTCGGGCGCCACGAAGTCGGGGTCGTAGGCGACGGAGGGGTCACAGCGCACGCCGAAGTGGTTCTGCACGCGCCGCTCGGTCGGCAGGCCGTTGTCATCCCACCCCATCGGGTAGAAGACGGCCATGCCGCGCATCCTCTGATAGCGGGCGATCGCATCGGTGTGGGTGTAGGAGAAGACATGGCCGACATGCAGCGAACCGCTGACCGTGGGCGGGGGCGTATCGATCGAGAACACCCGCTCGCGCGGGGCGGAGCGATCAAAGCGGTAGGCCTGCTCGCGCTCCCATGTGGCGCTCCACTTGGCCTCGAGGCCGTCGAGCGCGGGGCGCTCGGGGACCTGTGCGCTGAGCGCCCCGTTGGCATGCACGGCGGAGCCCCCGCGCGGGTGCCCTGGAACCCGCTCGGGCGACTTTCCGCTCGTCTCGAGCTCGGATGGCTGTGGCGATGGCAAGGCCTTGATCGTATCCGCACGGTTGGGCGCGGGCGGCCGCGCGGCGGAGGAGCGCGGGAAGCGTCGAGCGTGAGCAGGAATGCTCAAGCGCCGGGCCCCCGGAACCGATGCAATCCGGATGAACTCAGAAGTCGACCTGGAGAGCGCTCAAAGGGACGCGGAGCGCCAGCTCTGCTGCACGATGACAAGCGTTCTGGTGCGAATCGTTCGCGATGGCGGCGGCGAGCCGGCGGTGAGCGCTCTGCTCGAGCGAGCCGGCGCCAAGCACAACGCTCTCTATCTCGAGGACATCGACAACTGGGTCTCGCTGGACGAAGCGTGTGCGCTGCTCGAGGCGGGAGCGCTCGAGACCGGCGACCCGACCTTCGCGCGGCACGTCGGTGAGGCCACCCTGAAGCAGCACGCCGGCACGCAGGCCGCGACACTGCTGCGCTCGCTGGGCTCGGTCGAGGCGATCCTCGAGGTGGTTGCCCAGTCGGCGGCGAAGGTCAGCACCGTCAGCAAGATGGAGGCGGTCGAGGTCAGTCCCGGACAGGCCGTGATCAGGGCCATGGCGCGGGGCGGGATAACGCGTCGCCCGGTGCATTGCGAATGGACAGCAGGGCTCCTGGCGGGTACCCCCATCCTGTTCGGGCTTCCGATCGCGCGTGCCGTCGAGACCGAATGTCAGTCGCGGGGAGACGCCCACTGCTCCTACACCGTGTCATGGGACGCCGAGCGCGCCGCGGCGGCCGCCGATCCCCAGCAGCGCGTGACCGCGCTCGAGGCGCAGATGGAGGCGATGTCCGAGCGCCTGCAGAGCGCGTATGCGACGGCGAGCGATCTCGTCTCGACCGAGGACCTCGGCACGGTGCTGCAGCGCATCGTCGAGCGCGCGGCCAACGTGGTGCGCGCACCGAGCCATGTCCTGGCGGTTCACACCGAGCCGGGGGCCGAGCCGCAGGTCTACAGTCACGGAATCGATCGACGCGGGGCGCTGAAGCTCGCACGTGACGTCCTCGAGCGGGGCTCGTCCGCCGGTGATTCAACCCTGGCGGTGGAGGTGACCTCCAGCAGGCGCCACTACGGACAGCTGATCGCCCACTACCCGGGCACTGTCGAGTTCTTCCCACAGGACCGCGAAATGCTCAGCCTCTACGCCAAGCACGCCGCCGCGGTGCTCGATACCGCGATGGCGCTGCAGGAGTCCGCGCAGCGCCACAGCCAGGTCAACCTGCTGCTGTCGCTCTCGGAAGCGCTGGCCCAGACAGGAACGAGCGAGGAGGTCGCAAAACGCCTGGCAGAAGCGATCCCGGAGGTCGTCGACTGCGACCGCATGGGGGTATGGCTGTGGGACGAAGACGAGGAGCACCTGACATCCCTGTCGGTATGGGGCCGCGAGCCAGAGCAGGCCGCCTACCTGCTCGGGTTGACGATCTCGCCGAAGGACACTCCGCGCCTCGCCCGCATGGCCGCCGATCCGCAGCCGGTGTTCGTCGACTCAGCGACCGAGGATCCGTTCCTTCGTCAGCTGATGGCGACGCTCGGCGCGGTGGTGCTGGCGGTGATCCCGATCGTGGCACGTGGCGTGTTCCTCGGCGCCCTCAGCGTCGCCGTCAGCGACCGCCCGGAGCGGCTGCTACCGGACGGCGAGCTGATCGAACGCCTGACCGGCGTCGCCGCGCTGGCCGCGCCAGCGATCCAGAACGCGCGGCTCGTCGACGAACTTCACCACAACGCGAGTCATGACGGGCTGACCGGCCTGTTGAATCTGGTCGGCTTCCGCCAGCACATCGACCACGCGCTGCGGAGCGTCGGCGAGGGAGGACACGAGCACGTCGGCCTGCTGTTCATCGACCTCAACGACTTCAAGCTGGTCAACGACACCTTCGGCCACGAGGGCGGCGACGAGCTGCTGCGCCAGGCGGCCACACGCCTGCGCGCGATCAGCCGTGAGGATGACCGGGTGGCCCGTCTCGGCGGAGATGAGTTCGCGATCGTGCTTGCGGACGTCGATCGTGACGAGCAGGTGCACGCCGCCGAACGACGGGTCCGCGGAGCCTTTGCCGAGCCGTTCCTGCTGGGCGATATCTCGGCCAAGATCGGCGCCAGCGTGGGAGGGGTGGTCTGGCCCGAGGACGGTCGCACGGTGAACGAGCTCGTCCGCCGCGCCGATGCCGCCATGTATGAGGACAAGGCCGAGCATCGAAGAGCATCCCAGCGGGAGCGGACCTACGCGCTCGCGCGTGAGCACGCCTGAGCGCCATTCAGTTCATCGCGTGGCTGGGTTCGCGTACGGTATAGACGAGCCAGCTGGCGTCGTGTGATGTGCATGACGCGTGGGGGGCGTCACGCGATGGTTTCCGTAAACGTCAAGGAGCGGCAGGCGGTCGGTCCGGGCCCCCGGTCCCGGCGACGCGTGTCCACGCCCAAGGCGGTGCTCGCAGTCGCCGTGCTGGGGAGCTTCATGGCGTTCATCGACGCCACGATCGTGAACATCGCGGTGCCGAACATCCGGCATGAATTCCCAGGGTCGGGGCTGTCGAGCGTCTCCTGGGTCCTGAACGCCTACAACATCGTTTTCGCCGCCTTCCTGGTCGGCGGAGGACAGCTGGCGGACCTCCTCGGTCGCAGGCGGGTGTTCTCGTTCGCGCTGCTGCTGTTCACGCTCGCCTCGGCGCTGTGCGCGCTCGCGCCGACGCTGAACGCGTTGATCGCCGCTCGCCTGATCCAGGCCGCCGGGGCGGCCGCTCTCGTCCCCAGCTCGCTTGCGATCGTACTCGAGGCAAACGAAGCCGACGAGCGCATGCACGCGGTGGCGCTGTGGGCGGCGGTCGCGGCGCTGGCCGCCGGCATCGGCCCACCACTCGGCGGCCTGCTGATCACGGCTTCGAGTTGGCGCCTGGTATTTCTCGTCAACATCCCGGTGGGCGTCGTCGCCTTCCTGCTGGCGCGGCGCGTTCTGGTGGAGAGCCGCGCGCCCGGGCGCAGGCGCATGCCGGACCTGCTGGGTGGGCTCGTATTCGCCCTGGCGATCGCGTCGCTCGTGCTCGCGGTCGTCAAGGGGGAGGAATGGGGCTGGGGTTCGGCGCGGGTGCTGGGATCGTTCGCCGCGGCGCTGCTGCTGGGCGCGTATTTCGTGCTGCGCTCGAGCAGCCAGCGAACGCCGGTGATCGACCTGTCGCTGCTGCGCATCCGGGCCTTTGCACTGTCCAACGGAGTGACGGTCATGATGGCAAGCGGCTTCTACGCCTACACGCTGTGCAACGTCCTTTTCCTCACCAGCGTGTGGCGCTACTCGGTGCTGAAGGCGGGGCTCTCGCTGATGCCGGGGCCGTTTGTGGCGATGGCCGTGGCCGGGCCGGCCAGCCGCGCGGTCGGGCGCCTGGGTCACCGCGCGATCGTCGTCCCGGGCGCGCTGGTGTGGGCCGGCGGCATGGCCTACTTCGCTACGCAGCTCGGCGTCGCGCCGGACTTTCTGGGTGAGTGGCTGGTAGGGATGGTGATCCTCGGCGTCGGAGCGGGGCTGACCTTCCCCACGCTGAGCGGTGCCGCCGTCGGCTCCGTGCCAGGGCCGCGATTCGCGGTGGCGACCTCATTGAACTCGGTCGCCCGGCAGGTGGGCGCCGCGCTAGGCGTGGCGATCCTGATCGCGGTCATCGGCAAACCCACGCCCCTTCAGGCCCTGCATGCCTTCCAGCACGGATGGCTGTTCGCGGGCGGGTGCTTCCTGGTCGGCTCGGTGGCGTGCCTGGGCCTCGTCGTCACGCGCCCGGGCAAGGACGCCCTGGACGCCGGAAACGACGGCGTCGCCGCTCGCGTGCCCGGCCAGGAGCTGATTGATCGCCGGGCGCATGTCCCGCAGCTGCCAAGCCTTGCAGAATCCGAGGGTGAGCAGGCGGTGGTCGCTCCCCAAACCGTTGCCGAGTTCCTGCGCAACGTTCCCGTCTTCGCCGGGCTTTCGGGAGACATGCTCGACCAGATTGCAGAGCTGGCGAGCGACGTCACGCTCAGGCGCGGGGATTGGCTGTTTCGAGAGGGCGATCCCGCGGATGGCGTGTATGTCGTGCGGGTCGGCCACCTCGAGGTGATCCAGGACGGACCGCAGTCTGAGGCCATCAATACGCTCACGCGGGGGGCGGTGCTGGGCGAGCTGGCGTTGCTCAGCGAATCCGCGCGCAGCGCGTCGATTCGCGCGCTGCGCGACAGCGAAGTGCTGAAGATCGACACGGCGCAGTTCGACTCGCTGCTTCACTCCGAGCCCGGGCTCGCATTGAGCCTCGCGCGGGTATTGAGCAGCCAGCTGCAGGCGAGTCGCTCGATGCCGCCGCCCCGTCGCTCGAGGCCGGTGACGATCCTGATGCGGGGGGTCGGCCCGGACGTCCCTCTGCTGGAGCTGGCCGACGAGCTCAGTCGGGCGATGTGTGCGTGGGGCAATGTAGCCGTGCTGTATCCGGAAGAGACCGGGAGGCCAGAGGGCGACGGTGAGCCGCGAGCGGACGCGGTGGCGCGATTCGGTCCCCTGGTCGAGCGCTGTGAGCTGGACCACGATCACGTGATCATGGTGTGCGGCTCAGATCAGGCGACGAGCGCGTGGGACGAGTTCTGCATGTCCCACGCTGATCGTGCCCTCGCGATCGTGGGCGAGGCCGGGCCACGCGAAGAGGAGAACGGCGCGGCGAGCGACGAAGGTTTGGTTTCGCGCCTGCAGGGCTCTGACCTCGTCGGCTTCGGGGTGCAGCCGGGTTCAGGAGGCCTGGCCGGTTGGATTGCGAGCCTCGCGCCGGCCAGCACCTTCGCGATCCGGACGGGTGGCGACCGTGGCAGCGACGTCGCGCGCATGGCGCGACGGCTGGCGGGGAGGTCCGTCGGCGTCGTGCTGAGTGGCGGCGGTGCGCGAGCGTTCGCACACCTGGGAGTGCTCGAGGTGCTGCTGGACGCCGGCATGCCCATTGACCGCGTCGGCGGAGTCAGCATGGGCGCATTCATCGGCGGGCTGCTCGCCGCCGAACACGACAGCTCCTCGATGGACGCCACCTGTTATGAGGAGTTCGTCCGGCGAAATCCGATCAACGACTACACCGTTCCGCGCTCATCGCTGATCAAGGGGCAGAAGGCCGAAGCGATGCTCGAACGAGTCTTCGGCGACCTTCGGCTCGAGGAGCTCGCGCGACCGTTCTACTGCGCAAGTGTGAACCTGCGCGGCAACAGCCTCCTGATCGATCGCGACGGCCCGATGGTTTCCGCGATCGGGGCCAGCATGTCGCTGCCGCTGATCGGACCGCCGATGCGACGCGGGGAGAGCCTGCTGATCGACGGCTCACTGCTCGACAACCTGCCGCTTGCACCGATGAGCGCGAGCGGAGAGGGACCGGTTCTCGCGATCGACATCAAGGGCGGCGAGGAGCGCCCTCGGCCAGCCGAGGGCGCCTCGACGGCCGAGGCCGAGGCAGCGGCGCACCCGGCCCGCCGTAAGCGCCTGCCCTCACTGCCGGAGACGATGGCTCGTGTCGCGCTGCTGTCAAGCGCAAACACCGATGAGTCCGCACGGCGATACGCCGACATGACGATCGGGGTGCGGGTCTCAGGCGTCGGCCTGCTGGAGTTCCATCAGATCGACGAGGCCCGCAGCAGTGGGCGCAGGGCCGCGCTCGCCGCGCTCACCGATGCTCCGGGGTGGCTGCTGCATGGCCAAGCCGGGGGTTCTGCGATCACTGGGCGGCGCACCGTCGTGCGCGTGTGAATGGCGGTCGCTCACGGCGCCTTGGCAAGGTAGCTGTGTCCGGCCTTGACCGTTAGATGGCGGTGATTGACGAAGTTCGTCACGGCCACGCGGTCGGTGACCACATGAATGAAGGTGCCATCACAGAGATCCTCCGTCAGCCAGCGCGTGCCGAGAACGGCACCGGCGGCGTAGTTGCCCTTTGTCGAGTATTTGCCGTGACCTTCAGACCACAGTTTGCGCACCACATGTTTTGAGGAGGCGTGCTTGGAGCTCGTACGTGCGAGATGGCCGCGCTCCCGCGCCGTCGGGCATACGGCGAAGTTGCCACCCACGAGCGTCGCCACCACGAGCCCGTTGCTGCCCTGTGTGAGCTTGAACTCTCCCTGCGAGTAGACGATCGTCTGGATGACGCCGTTGGGCCCGACGGTCTTGACGGTCACGCTGCCATTGGTGGCGTCGATGACCGTCCCGAATGGAATCTGGCGAATCCCGGTGAGCGCAACGAAGATCGAAGATCCCGGCAGTTTCACGAGCACACTTCCGGTAACCGGCGCGACGTTGCCGCTTACCGCGAATTTGGGCGGTGGCGGAGCCGCCGCGACGCTCCCCAGGACACCGGATTTCGCCGTCGCGCCGCCGCCTGCCGTGGTGCCGCTGGTCGTTGTGGTGGTCGTGGTGGTCGCGAGCGTTTTGAACGTTTCATCAGGGCCCCTGCTGGTGCCGGAGGCGTTGCTCGCGGAAATCCTGAAGTGGTAGATGGTGTCGGCGGTCAGGCCGGTGAGCGACGCGGACACGGCGACGGGGCCACTTCCGGATCCCGGGAGGATCGTGCACGGCACGCTTGAGCCATAGGTCGTCGATGTGCCGTATTCAACGTCGCAGCTGCTGATTTCGCCACCTTCGGGGTTCACGGTCCCGTTGAGCACCGCAGAGGTCTGCGTCAGCGACAACGCCTGTTTGGCTTCCACGGCGGGTGCGTTCGTCTGCGTTTTGAACGTTTCATCAGAGCCCTTGCTCGTTCCGCCTGCATTGGTCGCCGAGATCCTGAAGTGGTAGTTGGTGTCGGCGGTCAGGCCGGTGAGCGCGGCGGACACGGCGACGGGGCTCGTCCCTGAGCCCGGTGACGTCGAGCAGGGCGCCGTTTTCCCATAGGCGGTGTCGGTGCCGTATTCGACTTCGCATTTGCTTACTTCCGCGCCTTCGGGGTTCACCGCCCCGTTCAGGGTTGCCGAGGTCTGGGTCAGCAGGGACGCCGGTTTCGCTTCTACAGTTGGCGGATTCGGAAGCGTTTTGAACGTTTCGTCAGAGCCGGTACTCGTGTCGCCGGCGTTGGTCGCCGAGATCCTGAAGTGGTAGGTGGTGTTAGCGGTCAAGCCTGTGAGCGCCACGGACACGGCTACGGCGCTGGTTCCCGACCCCGGCAGAGTCGAGCACGGCGCGGTTTTCCCGTAGGCGGTGCCGGTGCCGTATTCGAAGTTGCACGTGGTTACTTCGCCGCCGTTGGGGTTCACGGTCGCGCTCAACGTAGCGGCAGTCTGCGCCACCGAGGAGGCGGCTTTTGTCACGACCGCCGGCGCGGTGGGCAGCGTTTTGAACGTTTCGTCAAGGCCCTTGCTCGTTCCGCCTGCATTGGTCGCCGAGATCCTGAAGTGGTAGGTGGTGTTGGCGGTCAGGCCGGTGATCGCGGCGGACACGGCGACGGGGCTTGTCCCAGAGCCCGGTGGCGTCGAGCAGGGCGCGGTTTTCCCATAGGCGGTGCCCGTGCCGTATTCGACTTCGCATTTGCTTACTTCCGCGCCTTCGGGGTTCACCGCCCCGTTCAGGGTTGCCGAGGTCTGGGTCAGCAGGGACGCCGGTTTCGCCTGCACTGTCGGCGGATTCGGGAGCGTTTTGAACGTTTCGTCGGAGCCTTTGCTCGTGCCGCCGGGGTTGGTCGCCGAGATCCTGAAGTGGTAGGTGGTGTTGGCGGTCAGGCCGGTGATCGCGGCGGACACCGCAATGGGGGCCGAGCCGGAGCCCGGCGAGGGGGTGCAGGGCGCGGTTTTGCCGTAAGCGGTGTTAGCGCCGTATTCGACCTCGCATGCGCTGACTTCTGCACCTTCGGGGTTGACCGCCCCGTTCAGGGTTGCCGAGGTTTGGGTCAGCGCTGAGGCGGCCTTTGCTTCCACGGTCGGCGCGACGGTCACATACGTAAACAGGGGGCCGAGCGTTGAGCTGCCGCCTTTATCTGAGACGACAACTTCCTGTGTGCCCGAACCGGCGGGTGTGAGCGCGGTGATTTCCTCTTCCGAGACCACGACGACCGAGCTTGCCGACAAGCCGATCGTGACCATAGCGCCTTTCAGGAACCCTTTGCCGGTGATTTTCACCGGGGTCGAGCCGGTGAGCGGGCCTTCGCCGGGGGTGATGGCTTCCACGACTGGCAGCGGCGGTTCGACCGTCAGCGTGGCCGGGTCGCTCGTGGCTTTGCCCTGGGTGTTCGTGAAGACCGCCTCGTAGCGGTTGCCCGATTCCGCGCTGCTCGTGGCGAGGATCGTGTAGGTGTCGGAGGTCGCGCCGGGCACTTCTTTGAAGGCGCCGCCTTTTTCTGAGAGCTCCCACTGCACGGTCGGGGTCGGGTTACCGGCGGCTTCGGCGGTGAAGCTCGCGCCTTCGGGGGCGGTGACGGTCGCCGAGGAGGGCTGTTTGCTGACTTCCGGTTTGGCCAGGGCGGGTTCGACCGTCAGGGTCACTTCTTCTGTCGTCGTTTTCCCGAAGGCGTTGGTAAAGGTCGCCTCGAACTTGGTGCCCGACTGGGTGGTCGAGGTCGCCGGCGTGGTGTAGGTGGGCGAGGTCGCGCCGCTGATCGCCGTGAAGGAGCCGGCGCCGGGCGCCTCCGATGACCACTGCACCGTGGGGGCTGCGCAGTTGACGGGCGTCGAGGCGGCCGCTTTGAAGCTCGCCGTGGCG
The DNA here is from genome assembly GCA_963761355.1 of uncultured Solirubrobacteraceae bacterium. Classification (GTDB taxonomy): domain Bacteria; phylum Actinomycetota; class Thermoleophilia; order Solirubrobacterales; family Solirubrobacteraceae; genus Palsa-744. The sequence continues at coordinate 564,503 of CAVXHC010000014.1, read as the reverse complement.
GGAGCGGTGACGACCTGGTCTTTGGGCTGTTCTGTGATCGCGGGGTCGGCAGCGCAGAGCGGCGGGTTGACCGTCAGGGTCACTTCTTCTGTCGTCGTTTTCCCGAAGGCGTTGGTAAAGGTCGCCTCGAACTTGGTGCCCGACTGGGTGGTCGAGGTCGCCGGCGTGGTGTAGGTGGGCGAGGTCGCGCCGCTGATCGCCGTGAAGGAGCCGGCGCCGGGCGCCTCCGATGACCACTGCACCGTGGGGGCTGCGCAGTTGACGGGCGTCGAGGCGGCCGCTTTGAAGCTCGCCGTGGCGGGAGCGGTGACGACCTGGTCTTTGGGCTGTTCTGTGATCGCGGGGTCGGCGGCGCAGAGCGGCGGGTTGACCGTCAGGGTCACTTCTTCTGTCGTCGTTTTCCCGAAGGCGTTGGTAAAGGTCGCCTCGAACTTGGTGCCCGACTGGGTGGTCGAGGTCGCCGGCGTGGTGTAGGTGGGCGAGGTCGCGCCGCTGATCGCCGTGAAGGAGCCGGCGCCGGGCGCCTCCGATGACCACTGCACCGTGGGGGCTGCGCAGTTGACGGGCGTCGAGGCGGCCGCTTTGAAGCTCGCCGTGGCGGGAGCGGTGACGACCTGGTCTTTGGGCTGTTCTGTGATCGCGGGGTCGGCGGCGCAGAGCGGCGGGTTGACCGTCAGCGTGGCCGGGTCGCTCGTGGCTTTGCCCTGGGTGTTCGTGAAGACCGCCTCGTAGCGGTTGCCCGATTCCGCGCTGCTCGTGGCGAGGATCGTGTAGGTGTCGGAGGTCGCGCCGGGCACTTCTTTGAAGGCGCCGCCTTTTTCTGAGAGCTCCCACTGCACGGTCGGGGTCGGGTTACCGGCGGCTTCGGCGGTGAAGCTCGCGCCTTCGGGGGCGGTGACGGTCGCCGAGGAGGGCTGTTTGCTGACTTCCGGTTTGGCCAGGGCGGCGTTGACCGTCAGCGTGGCCGGGTCGCTCGTGGCTTTGCCCTGGGTGTTCGTGAAGACCGCCTCGTAGCGGTTGCCCGATTCCGCGCTGCTCGTGGCGAGGATCGTGTAGGTGTCGGAGGTCGCGCCGGGCACTTCTTTGAAGGCGCCGCCTTTTTCTGAGAGCTCCCACTGCACGGTCGGGGTCGGGTTACCGGCGGCTTCGGCGGTGAAGCTCGCGCCTTCGGGGGCGGTGACGGTCGCCGAGGAGGGCTGTTTGCTGACTTCCGGTTTGGCCAGGGCGGCGTTGACCGTCAGCGTGGCCGGGTCGCTCGTGGCTTTGCCCTGGGTGTTCGTGAAGACCGCCTCGTAGCGGTTGCCCGATTCCGCGCTGCTCGTGGCGAGGATCGTGTAGGTGTCGGAGGTCGCGCCGGGCACTTCTTTGAAGGCGCCGCCTTTTTCTGAGAGCTCCCACTGCACGGTCGGGGTCGGGTTACCGGCGGCTTCGGCGGTGAAGCTCGCGCCTTCGGGGGCGGTGACGGTCGCCGAGGAGGGCTGTTTGCTGACTTCCGGTTTGGCCAGGGCGGGTTCGACCGTCAGGGTGGCCGGGTCGCTCGTGGCTTTGCCCTGGGTGTTCGTGAAGACCGCCTCGTAGCGGTTGCCCGATTCCGCGCTGCTCGTGGCGAGGATCGTGTAGGTGTCGGAGGTCGCGCCGGGCACTTCTTTGAAGGCGCCGCCTTTTTCTGAGAGCTCCCACTGCACGGTCGGGGTCGGGTTACCGGCGGCTTCGGCGGTGAAGCTCGCGCCTTCGGGGGCGGTGACGGTCGCCGAGGAGGGCTGTTTGCTGACTTCCGGTTTGGCCAGGGCGGCGTTGACCGTCAGCTTGACCGCGTCCGTCGTCGTTTCCCCGGCAGCGGCGTTCTTGAAGGTGGCCTCGAATTCGGCGCCCGATTCGCTCGTGCTCGTGGTCGCGATGCTGTAGGTGTCGGATTCGGCGCCGAGGATCGGGGTGAAGCTCGTGGCCCCGGGCGCCTTCTCCGACCACTCAACGCTCGGGGCTGCGCAGTGCGCGGGCGTCGAGGCGGTCGCTTTGAAGCTCGCGCCGGCCGGTTCGGTGACCGTCTGGGCTTTGGGCTGTTCTTCGATCGCCGGCTTGGTCGTGCAGGGCGCGGCGTTGACCGTCAGCTTGACCGCGTCCGTCGTCGTTTCCCCGGCAGCGGCGTTCTTGAAGGTGGCCTCGAATTCGGCGCCCGATTCGCTCGTGCTCGTGGTCGCGATGCTGTAGGTGTCGGATTCGGCGCCGAGGATCGGGGTGAAGCTCGTGGCCCCGGGCGCCTTCTCCGACCACTCAACGCTCGGGGCTGCGCAGTGCGCGGGCGTCGAGGCGGTCGCTTTGAAGCTCGCGCCGGCCGGTTCGGTGACCGTCTGGGCTTTGGGCTGTTCTTCGATCGCCGGCTTGGTCGTGCAGGGCGCGGCGTTGACCGTCAGCTTGACCGCGTCCGTCGTCGTTTCCCCGGCAGCGGCGTTCTTGAAGGTGGCCTCGAATTCGGCGCCCGATTCGCTCGTGCTCGTGGTCGCGATGCTGTAGGTGTCGGATTCGGCGCCGAGGATCGGGGTGAAGCTCGTGGCCCCGGGCGCCTTCTCCGACCACTCAACGCTCGGGGCTGCGCAGTGCGCGGGCGTCGAGGCGGTCGCTTTGAAGCTCGCGCCGGCCGGTTCGGTGACCGTCTGGGCTTTGGGCTGTTCTTCGATCGCCGGCTTGGTCGTGCAGGGCGCGGCGTTGACCGTCAGCTTGACCGCGTCCGTCGTCGTTTCCCCGGCAGCGGCGTTCTTGAAGGTGGCCTCGAATTCGGCGCCCGATTCGCTCGTGCTCGTGGTCGCGATGCTGTAGGTGTCGGATTCGGCGCCGAGGATCGGGGTGAAGCTCGTGGCCCCGGGCGCCTTCTCCGACCACTCAACGCTCGGGGCTGCGCAGTGCGCGGGCGTCGAGGCGGTCGCTTTGAAGCTCGCGCCGGCCGGTTCGGTGACCGTCTGGGCTTTGGGCTGTTCTTCGATCGCCGGCTTGGTCGTGCAGGGCGCGGCGTTGACCGTCAGCTTGACCGCGTCCGTCGTCGTTTCCCCGGCAGCGGCGTTCTTGAAGGTGGCCTCGAATTCGGCGCCCGATTCGCTCGTGCTCGTGGTCGCGATGCTGTAGGTGTCGGATTCGGCGCCGAGGATCGGGGTGAAGCTCGTGGCCCCGGGCGCCTTCTCCGACCACTCAACGCTCGGGGCTGCGCAGTGCGCGGGCGTCGAGGCGGTCGCTTTGAAGCTCGCGCCGGCCGGTTCGGTGACCGTCTGGGCTTTGGGCTGTTCTTCGATCGCCGGCTTGGTCGTGCAGGGCGCGGCGTTGACCGTCAGCTTGACCGCGTCCGTCGTCGTTTCCCCGGCAGCGGCGTTCTTGAAGGTGGCCTCGAATTCGGCGCCCGATTCGCTCGTGCTCGTGGTCGCGATGCTGTAGGTGTCGGATTCGGCGCCGAGGATCGGGGTGAAGCTCGTGGCCCCGGGCGCCTTCTCCGACCACTCAACGCTCGGGGCTGCGCAGTGCGCGGGCGTCGAGGCGGTCGCTTTGAAGCTCGCGCCGGCCGGTTCGGTGACCGTCTGGGCTTTGGGCTGTTCTTCGATCGCCGGCTTGGTCGTGCAGGGCGCGGCGTTGACCGTCAGCTTGACCGCGTCCGTCGTCGTTTCCCCGGCAGCGGCGTTCTTGAAGGTGGCCTCGAATTCGGCGCCCGATTCGCTCGTGCTCGTGGTCGCGATGCTGTAGGTGTCGGATTCGGCGCCGAGGATCGGGGTGAAGCTCGTGGCCCCGGGCGCCTTCTCCGACCACTCAACGCTCGGGGCTGCGCAGTGCGCGGGCGTCGAGGCGGTCGCTTTGAAGCTCGCGCCGGCCGGTTCGGTGACCGTCTGGGCTTTGGGCTGTTCTTCGATCGCCGGCTTGGTCGTGCAGGGCGCGGCGTTGACCGTCAGCTTGACCGCGTCCGTCGTCGTTTCCCCGGCAGCGGCGTTCTTGAAGGTGGCCTCGAATTCGGCGCCCGATTCGCTCGTGCTCGTGGTCGCGATGCTGTAGGTGTCGGATTCGGCGCCGAGGATCGGGGTGAAGCTCGTGGCCCCGGGCGCCTTCTCCGACCACTCAACGCTCGGGGCTGCGCAGTGCGCGGGCGTCGAGGCGGTCGCTTTGAAGCTCGCGCCGGCCGGTTCGGTGACCGTCTGGGCTTTGGGCTGTTCTTCGATCGCCGGCTTGGTCGTGCAGGGCGCGGCGTTGACCGTCAGCTTGACCGCGTCCGTCGTCGTTTCCCCGGCAGCGGCGTTCTTGAAGGTGGCCTCGAATTCGGCGCCCGATTCGCTCGTGCTCGTGGTCGCGATGCTGTAGGTGTCGGATTCGGCGCCGAGGATCGGGGTGAAGCTCGTGGCCCCGGGCGCCTTCTCCGACCACTCAACGCTCGGGGCTGCGCAGTGCGCGGGCGTCGAGGCGGTCGCTTTGAAGCTCGCGCCGGCCGGTTCGGTGACCGTCTGGGCTTTGGGCTGTTCTTCGATCGCCGGCTTGGTCGTGCAGGGCGCGGCGTTGACCGTCAGCTTGACCGCGTCCGTCGTCGTTTCCCCGGCAGCGGCGTTCTTGAAGGTGGCCTCGAATTCGGCGCCCGATTCGCTCGTGCTCGTGGTCGCGATGCTGTAGGTGTCGGATTCGGCGCCGAGGATCGGGGTGAAGCTCGTGGCCCCGGGCGCCTTCTCCGACCACTCAACGCTCGGGGCTGCGCAGTGCGCGGGCGTCGAGGCGGTCGCTTTGAAGCTCGCGCCGGCCGGTTCGGTGACCGTCTGGGCTTTGGGCTGTTCTTCGATCGCCGGCTTGGTCGTGCAGGGCGCGGCGTTGACCGTCAGCTTGACCGCGTCCGTCGTCGTTTCCCCGGCAGCGGCGTTCTTGAAGGTGGCCTCGAATTCGGCGCCCGATTCGCTCGTGCTCGTGGTCGCGATGCTGTAGGTGTCGGATTCGGCGCCGAGGATCGGGGTGAAGCTCGTGGCCCCGGGCGCCTTCTCCGACCACTCAACGCTCGGGGCTGCGCAGTGCGCGGGCGTCGAGGCGGTCGCTTTGAAGCTCGCGCCGGCCGGTTCGGTGACCGTCTGGGCTTTGGGCTGTTCTTCGATCGCCGGCTTGGTCGTGCAGGGCGGCGCTTCGTAGGTATAGGTGGGCCCCATCGTCGAGCTGCCGCCTTTGTCGGTGACGACCACTTCGGGTGCGCCTTCGCCAGGTGGCGTCGTGGCCGTCAGTTCAGTTTCAGAGACGAATTCCACTTCGGTCGCAGAGCCCCCGATCGTGACTTCCGCGCCCGGGTAAAAGCCCGTGCCGTAGATTTTCACAGAGGTGCCTCCGGCCGCCGCGCCCGTGTTCGGGGTGATGCTTTTCACGGTCGGGGTGGCGAAAGTCGGAGTGAATTCCGGGCCACCCGTGGAGGTGCCGCCCGCATCGTGCACCACCACTTCGGCAGGCACGTCGAGACCCGGAGGCGTCGTGGTCGTGATTTCGGTTTCGGAGACCACCACCACTTCGCCCGAGCTGGCGCCGCCGAATTCGACCGTCGCCCCCGGAAGGAAGCCGGTGCCCTTGATCGTCACGGGGGTGCCCGTCCCGAAGGGGCCTTCCGACGGGGTGACGCTCGTCACGCTCGGTCGGCTCACGGTGTTGGTGGACCGTTCGCTTGAGAGCTGCCAGTTGAGGACTTCCTGGACAGCGTCGCCGCTGCCTGTGCCCGCCGTGAAGCCCGCCAGGGTGTAGTTGCTGCCGAGCAGTTCAGCCAGATTTACTTCGTAGGTGATCAGCGGCTCGGTCGGCTTGTTGGCGCCGGAGGGCGCTGCATAGACAGAAAGCTCGTGGCTTCCGGCGTCGTAGCTGATCCAGGCGTGGACGGGAGTTTCGCCGTACAGTTCGAACGGCAGCGTCCCGCTTTCCGCGAGATGCACTTCCGGATTGCCGTCCTCCATGAAGGAGATGTAGGGAACGGGCGGGTCGTAGGAGTTCTGGTAGATGTCGAACTGGACGACGGCGCTCGGCGTGATGCCCGCGTAGCCGAGGTCGCCTCCGACTTCGCCGAGCTGTTCGGCGGAGTCGGGTTGCAGCACGAACGCCATGCCGTCCGCATACGTGCCGAAGCTTTCCAGCGTGTTGCTCCCGTGCATCTTCAGTTCGAATTCCGTTTCGAACGATCCGGTGGTCTGGATCTCGCTGCGGCTGAACGCGGTTCCGCTTGTGAATTCCTCTGCCGGAGTCAGCTGCAGCGTCGAGCCCGTGAGCGAGGCGACCCCGTTCAGCTGCAGACCCGTGGCCCCCGAGAAGTTCGGATAATTGATAACCGTCGTCGATTGGGCGCGGGCGAGCTCCACGATCGTGTGGGCACTCTGGCCGGCGACGTACACGTTGAAGCCATCGGGACTCACCGTCAGGCGCCGCGGACCGTCAAGCCCGGTGAGTTCGGTTGACCCTTCGGCGCATCCGCTTCCGTTTGAGGTTACGCAGCCATACGGTTCGGCCAGCTGCGCCAGAGCCCCCGTTTCAGGGTTGCGTTCGAACGCCGCCACCGCGTCTTCGTTGTTGCTGCTCACGTAGAGGTTCTGGCCGCCGGGGCTGATCGCCACGCCGAGCGCGCCGGCGATGGACTTGACCTGTGTGCAGGGTCCGGTTTCGCCGGCCAGCGAGTTCGCGAGGCATCCCAATTGGGTAAGCGCGCCCGTTTCCGGGTTGCGATCGAGCTCGATCACCGCGCCGTCGTCGTAGGAGTTCGCGTAGATGTTCTTGCCGTCCGGACTGACCACGAGATCCTCGGGACCGTTGATCGCAGTTCCATGAGCGCATGCCTCGTTGGAGGTGCTTATGCAGCCCGCTTCCTCGGGAAGCTGGGTGAGCGCGCCAGTCCCCGGATCACGTTCGAGAGCGACGATCGCGCCTTCCCCGCTCTCCCCACCGGCGGCCGCGTAGACATCCTTGCCGTCGGGGCTCACCACGATTCCGATCGCGCGTTCGAGCCCGACTGCGGACGTCGTGCCGCATTCGCTGGCTTCGTCGCTGCTGATGCAGTTGTTCGGTGCCGGCAGCTGTTCGACGGCGCCCGATTCCGTGTTGCGCGAGAACTCCGACACCGCGTCTTCTGAGTAGCTCGCCACGTACACGTTCTTTCCGTCCGGGCTGACCGCGACCCCGTACGGCATGTTGAGGCCCTTGGCCCCGCGGGTTTCGCATTCCCCCCCCGGCGCTTCGTGGGCGATGCATCCCTGTTTGGTCAACAGGCCAGTCCCTGAGTCCCGGCTGAAGGTCACGAGGTCGTTCGCGTCACCGCCCTGAGCGACCACGTATACGTCGGCGCCGTCCGGGCTTATCGCGAGCGCCACCGGCTCGTCCACCGCGGTCACATTCAGGTTCACGTTTTTCGGTGCGCACGGAGCTTCCGTGCTTGGCTGCGAGGAGAAGCAACCGATCACCGCGAGGGCTCCGCTCGCCGGGTCGCGTGAGTACTCGATCAGATCGCCCCCACCCGCCACCGAATAAGCGTTTCTGCCATCGGGGCTGACCTGCACCTCGTAGGCGAAGTTCAGGCCATACGGCACCTGCGTGCCACAGCCGCTGGCGAGGGCGAATCCTTCTTCGCCGACGCAGTTGGACGGACCCGGCAGCTGAGACAGCGCGCCGGTCGGCTTGTTCGCATCAGAGGACGCGGGCAGCGCCAAGCACGCGGCGAGAATCAGCACCGCGATCATCCCTCCGATACGTACGATCCCATCGGACCGCGCAGCCAATCCCCTGATGTGAGCTCCTGCGGTTAGCATCAATGCCTTTGCCGAACCGGGGATTCTGACAGGAGAAGCTGAGAATGGGTCGAGCGGCGTGGCGGCGACGGAAGACGGCTCTGCTGATCGCCGTTGCCTTTCTGGCCGCCGGTCTCGGCGTCGTCGTGTACGCGACGCACCTGTTCAGGCGCACCGAACTACAGACGATCGACGCCCGCTTCTCAATTCGTGGAACTCAGCGGGCGCCGTCGGACATCGTCCTCGTCCAGATCGATCCCGGAACGCTGCAGAAACTCCGCCAGCGCTTCCCCTTCCCGCGAGCCTATGAGGCGCGCGTGATCGATCACCTTCGTGAAGCCGGCGCGAAGGTGATCGCCATGGACATCCAGTTCACGCAGCCCACGGACCCGACCGACGACCAGGACCTCGCCGCGGCCATCGAACGGGCGCACGGAAAAGTCGTTCTGGCCGCCACCGAAGTCGCCACAAACGGCGAAACCAAGGTGTTTGGTGGAAATCAGGTACTCAATGAATTGGGAGCCAGGGCGGCCTTTTCGGTCCTCACCCTCGACACCGATGGCGAGGTCCGGCGCCTGAGCTACGCAAAGAACGGCCTGAAGAGCTTCCCGGTGGTGACGGCGGAACTTGCCGGCCACCGCGTCCCGGCTTCGCTGTTTCGCCACGGACCGCTGCCGATCGACTTCGCCGGCCCGCCCGAAACGCTCCGCCAGGAATCGTTCTACAACGTCCTCACCGGCAGGCCGAATCCAGGCCTGTTTGCCAACAAGATCGTCATCGTCGGCGCGTCAGCGCCGATCCTTCAAGACGTTCACGCAACGGCCACCACGAACGGCTCCACCATGTCGGGGCCGGAAGTGTGGGGCAACGCGGTCTCCACGCTCTTGCGGGGAGCGCCGCTTCGAAACGTGCCCGGCTGGCTGGAGGTCCTCGTGATCGTGCTTCTCGGCGCGATCACACCGATCAGCAGCCTGCGCCTTCGCTCGCTGCGCGCATTTCTCGACGCGCTGGCGGCGGCCATCGTCTTCACGATCGCCACGCAGGTGGCGTTCAATCACGGCTGGATCGTCTCCTTCGTCTACCCGCTGTTCGCGCTCGCGCTGGGGACGCTCGGCACACTGGCCGTCCTCTATCTGATCACCACGATCGAGCGCGAGCGGGTGCATGACCTGTTCTCGCGCTTCGTGCCCGCAGACGTGGTGCAGCAGGTGGTGGCGCGCGCGGATGACAATCTCAGGCTCGGCGCGGTGGAGCGCGACTGCACGGTGCTCTTCTCCGATCTGCGCGGCTTCACGAGCTTCTCCGAGAAGCAACCGGCCCAGCGGGTGATCGAGGTCGTCAACTGCTACCTCAATGAGATGACCGAGGCCATCCTGGACTCCGGCGGCACGCTGATCGCCTACATGGGGGACGGCATCATGGCGGTGTTCGGAGCGCCGCTCGAGCAGGACGACCACGCCGATCGCGCGCTTGCGGCGGCCACCAAGATGATCGGCCCGCGTCTCGAGCGGTTCAACTCGTGGCTTTCAGAACAGGGCCATGACCACACCTTCGTGATGGGCGTGGGCATCAACAGCGGGCCCGTGATGGCCGGCAACATCGGCTCTGAGAAGCGCGTCGAGTACACCGCCCTCGGCGACACCACCAACACGGCCTCGCGCCTTGAGGGGATGACCAAGGGCAGCGGGCACATGCTGTTCATCGCCGAGACCACCCGCGAACGAATGCAGGCCCCGCCCGAGGACCTGGTGCTCGTCGGAGAGCTCGAGATACGCGGACGCCTGGCCGCCGTTCCGGTGTGGACGATCGCCGGCCCCCAGTAAGCGACGCCGGCGCGACGTGCACGGCCCGCTGCCGCGCCCGAGAGGTTTTGAGGCTGTCAGCGCCGCCTGCGCGTCAGACGGCTGACGCGGGCCTCAGCGAGCGCAAGGCGAGCGGCGCCATGGCCCGGCACCCCATGCACGGCGCCGCCGGGGAACGCCGCCGCGCTGCCCAGGTACAGGCCGCGCACCGGCGTGCGGTACGGAGCGAGCGACGGCAGCGGACGGAAGATCACCTGATCCAGGGAGTAGCTGCCTCCGCCCACGTCTCCCCCGATCAGGTTGGCGTTACGTCGCTGCAGATCGCCCGGACCGAGGACATGGCGAGCGAGTATCCGCTCGCGAAATCCGGGGGCGAATCGCTCCACCTGCGCCTCCATGCGCGCCACATGGTGCTCGCGCTCGTGCTCCCAGTCCACGGAGTGCGGACCGTGCGTGTAGGCCCACGCGGTGTGCTTGCCGGCGGGCGCGCGCGAGGGGTCGGCGATCGACTGCTGCCCGAGCAGCAGGAACGGACGCTCGGGCAGGCCGCCGGCCGTCATCGTCGTCTGCAGCATCTCGGGCGCCGAGCCTCCGACATGCACTGTGCCGGCCTCCCGGGCCTCCGCCGCGCTCCAGGGAATCGGACCGTCGAGCGCCCAGTCGATCTTGAGCGTCGCAGGGCCATAGCGGTAGCGACGCAGGGCACGGCTGTAGGAGGCGGGCAGCGCATCGCCCGCGAGGCTCGCGAGCGCCACCGGCATCACGTCGGCGAGCACGACCGGCGCGGCGAGCCGCTCACCTCCCGCCAGCTCGACGCCCACGACGCGTCCGCGCTCGACGGCGAAGCTCGTGGCGGTCGCAGCCGTACGCACGGCGCCGCCCAGCTCCCGCAGGTAGGAGACGAGCGCGTCGGTGAGCCGCCCCGCCCCGCCCTCCGGGCTCGGCCAGCCCACTCCGTGACCGAGCAGGTTCATCTGGGCGGCGGCGATCGCGCTTCCCCCGCTCGCCGGCGGCACATCGGAGTGCATCGCCGAGCCGTACAGCCAGGCGCGCGTTCCGTCGCCCTCGAACAGCTCCTCGCCGAGGCCCTGGGCCGGCATCAGCAGCAGCCGCGCGAAGTCGAGCGTCGCCTTCGGACCCAGCCCGGCCGCGAGGCGCAGCGCACCCCGCACCGGCGGAAAGCCGCCGAGCGTCGTCTCGCGCAGGGCGTCGAAGTGCCGTATGTACGGTTCGGCGAACGCCCGCCAGCGCTCGCCGTCGCCGGAATGGACCCGCTCGAGGCTGGCCGCCGTGCGTCCCAGGTCGCGGTATAGCGCCGCCCCGCTGCCGTCGGGGAGCGGATGCGCGTAGCACGCGGCGGGATGGACCCAGCGCAGCCCGTGGCGGTGCAGGGGAAATCGCGCAAACACCGGCGAGGCCGCGCCCGCCGGATACACCGCGGAGAAGGTGTCGTGGCGGAATCCCGGAAGCGTCAGCTCCTCGGTCGCCACCGCGCCACCGGGCCGATCGGCGGCCTCGAGCACGAGCACCCGCCACCCCGACCGCGCCATCGTGATGGCCGCCGCCAGGCCGTTGGGACCGGACCCGACGACGAGCGCGTCGTAGCTCATGCACACAAGCATAGGTCCGCCGGGTAACCGGAATGGCGCATAATGGCGCCTGTGCGCCACCAGAGCTCGATCGTATCTCTGTCATGGATCCCCTCGGAGGCGATCGAGGGCTCGCAGCGACTGGCGTTCGATGCGGGCATGGCCCACTACGATCCACCGCCGCCCGAAGTGATCGAGAATCTGGAGGCGCTGCGCGCCGCTGATCGCTTCCGCTTTGCAAACGTACTTGAGGCCTGGGTGGAGACCGATGACTCGGGGCGCATCAGCGACTTCGGGCGCGACGGGGGCGGGCTCATGGGCAGCACCACGGTCAAGCTCGGCCCGGTGGCGCGCACCTTCGAAGCGGTTGGCCTGCCCGACATCGTCCAGAAGCCCGTCAAGGGCGAGGGCTGGGTTCGCTTCACCCAGACTGCCGGCGGACGCACGGGCCTGCCTGCCCCGCGCCGCGTGCGCCGGCGCCCGTTCGTGCAGTGGCAGGCCCCCCTGGTGTGGACGACCCTGTCGCTGACCATCCACGCCGACGGCCGGGTCGAGGGCGCCATGACCGGCCACAGCCGCTTTCCGCGCCACTGGATCTACGGCGACGACGGTCGCCTGACCCACAAGTCGGGGCTGGCCGACTTCAACGACTGGTACCGCAAGTCCTTCGGTCGCCACACCCCCTGGGGCGACACGGATTCCAAGGCGCTCGTGACGGCGGTCGAGACCGCCCTCGAGCGCAGCCTCTCGGCGCAGATCATGCAGGGACGCGCAAAGCCGGCGATCCGACGGGTGAAGGCCGGCACCACCCTGGTCAGACAGGGAGAGACCGGCTCAGAGGTCTTCCTGCTGCTCGACGGCGTGCTGCGCGTGGAGGAGGACGGCCGGCGACTCGCCGAGTATGGACCGGGCGCGCTGCTCGGCGAGCGAGCGCACCTCGAGGGCGGTCGGCGAACCTCGACGCTCGTGGCGGTGACGCCGTGCAGGGTGGCGGCCGTCGAGGCGGCCGAGCTCGATCGCGAGGCGCTGCACGAGCTGTCCAAGGACCACCGCCGGACACGCCCCGACCGGAGCTGAGCTGTTTGCGGATCCACTTCTGCGGCGTGCGGGGATCGACCCCTGCGCCCGGTATCGATTTCGTGCGCTACGGGGGACACACCTCATGTCTGGCGCTGGCTCCGTCCGGCGCTGCCCAGCCCAGCCTGATCCTCGACGCGGGCGTCGGGCTGCAGGCGGCCTCGAGCCTGTTCGCCGACGCGCCCTTCACGGGCACCATCCTCCTCACCCACCTGCACTGGGATCACATACTCGGACTGCCGTTCTTCGCCCCCGGCGATCGGACCGATGCGCGCGCCACCGTGCTGCTCCCCGAGCAGGACGGGGAGGCGACGCCCGCCGGCGTGCTCGCGCAGGTGATGTCTCCGCCCTACTTCCCGATCGAACCCACCGAGCTGCAGGGCGATTGGACGTTCTCGGCGATCGCGCCAGGTGAGCAACGCGTCGAGGGCTTTGACGTGCTCGCGCGAGAGATCCCACACAAGGGGGGCCGCACGTTCGGATACCGGGTGAGCGACGGGCACTCCACGCTCGCCTACATGCCCGACCACTGCCCCACCGCGCTCGGACCCGGCGAGGATGGCTTCGGCGAGTACCACCCCGCCGCACTCGAGCTGGCCCACGGCGCCGACGTGCTCGTCCACGACGCGCAGCTGTTTCCCGAGGAGCTCGCCTCCGAGGCGCGCTTCGGCCACGCGGTCGCCGACTACGCGGTCGAGCTCGGCCGGCGCGCCGGCACGAGATCGGTCGTCCTCTTCCACCACCGCCAGGACCGCACGGACGAGGCACTCGACGGGCTCGCCCAGCGCTTCCGCGGAGCCTTTCCGCACGTGATCGTCGCCAAACAGGGCGCGGAGCTCGATCCGTGATCTTTCGCCAGATCAGCCATGATGACCTCGGCTGCGCCTCCTATCTGATCGGCGACGAGCGCGCCGGCGTCGCCGCGGTCGTGGATCCCCGCTTTGAGATCGACGAGTACCTCGAGCTCGCCCGCTACCGGGGCGTCACGATCGACCATGTGCTCGAGACCCACAATCACGCCGACCACGTGTCCGGCCACGGGCGCCTGGTGGCGGCTACCGGAGCGCTCATCCACATTCATCGCGACGCCGCCCCGGAGTACGAGCACGAGCCATTCGACGACGGATGGGAGCTCGAGCTCGGATCGCTGATCGTGCGCGCACTGCACACGCCCGGACACCGACCCGAGCACACGGCCTTTGCGCTCATCGACACCAATCGCGGTCCCGACCCGTGGGTGCTGCTGACCGGCGACAGCCTGTTCGTCGGCGACGTCGCCCGCCCTGACCTCGCGATCGAGAAGTCCGAGGGCGCCAGGCAGATCTTCCACTCGCTGCATGACACGCTGCTGAAGCTTCCAGAGGACTGCGAGGTCTGGCCGGCCCACCTCGGCGGATCGATGTGCGGCGGTCCCGGGATGGACATGAAGATCTGCTCGACGATCGGCTTTGAGAAGCGGCACAACCCGGCGCTCTCGATCGACGACGAGGGCGAGTTCGTCTCGCGGGCGCTCGCGAACCTCGGGCCGCAGCCGCCGAACTTCGAGAAGATCGTGGCCCTCAACCGCGGCGCGCTGTTGATCAGCGGCGTCGAGGCAGCCGCCCTCTACCCCCACCAGGTGGAGCTCAAGCGCGACGAGGGCGCGCTGCTGATCGACGTTCGCACCGACCTTCAGTTCGATGACGTGCACATCGCCGGCTCGATCTGCATTCCCTCGTTCAGCTCGGGCTTCGGCTCGAAGCTCGCCTGGCTCGCCGACCCCGACCAGGAGATCGTCCTGATCGGACGCGACGACGCCGACGGCAGGCGCGCGGCCGAGCTCGCCATCGCCGTCGGCGTGCGCAATATCGCCGGCCTGCTGGCCGGGGGCATGACCAACTGGCGCCAGGAACGCCATCCGGTGTCGCAGACCGAGCGCCTGAGCGTCGAGGGTCTGTCACAGCGCCTCGGCGCCGACCCCGAGCTGCAGGTCCTCGACGTTCGTGAGCGCTCCGAGTGGGACACCGGCCACATCCCCGGCTCGAGCTTCATGCCCTGGCACGACATCGTCGAGATCCCCGCCGACGTGGACGCCGCCCGCCCGGTCGCTGTCATCTGCGCGCGCGGCCTGCGCGCCGCCACGGCCGCGAGCCTGCTGCGCCGGCACGGCGCCGAGCAGGTCCTTCATGTGATCGACGGCGGCGTCCCCGAGTGGGGCAGACTCGGCAAACCGCTGGAGCGCACGCCGCTCGCGTAGATTGCAGGCCAACCTCGAGGGAAAGGACGGATGTGATGGCCAAGATTCTCTGCGTTCTCTACGACGATCCGGTGGACGGATACCCGCCGGCCTACGCCCGCGATGACATCCCCGAGATCAAGCGCTACCCCGGCGGCCAGACGGCACCCACCCCTGAGGGGATCGACTTCAAGCCGGGTGAGCTGCTCGGCAGCGTCTCAGGCGAGCTCGGGCTGCGCCGGTTTCTGGAGGCGGCCGGCCACGAGCTCATAGTGACCTCCGACAAGGACGGGCCCGACTCGGTCTTCGAGCGCGAGCTCCCGCAGGCGGATGTCGTGATCTCCCAGCCCTTCTGGCCGGCCTACCTGACAGCAGAGCGCATCGCCAAGGCGCCCAAGCTGAAGCTGGCGCTGACGGCCGGGATCGGCTCAGACCACGTCGATCTGCAGGCAGCCATCGATCACGGCCTGACGGTGGCCGAGGTGACCTACAGCAACAGCATCAGCGTGGCCGAGCACGTCGTGATGATGATCCTCGCGCTCGTGCGCAACTACATCCCCTCCTACAAATGGGTCATCGACGGCGGCTGGAACATCGCCGACTGCGTGGAGCGCTCGTATGACCTCGAGGGCATGCAGGTCGGCAGCGTGGCCGCCGGCCGCATCGGCTCGGCCGTGCTGCGGCGGCTCGCGCCGTTCGACGTCGGCCTGCACTACACCGACCGGCACAGGCTGCCCGCCGAGGTCGAGCAGCAGCTGGGCGTCACCTTCCACGCGGACGTCGAGTCGCTCGTCGGCGTCTGCGACGTCGTCACGATCAACGCCCCCCTGTACCCCGAAACGGAGAACATGTTCAACGCCGAGCTCCTGGCCAAGATGAAGCGGGGGGCCTATCTCGTGAACACCGCGCGCGGCAAGATCTGCAATCGCGACGCGGTCGCCGAGGCCTGCAGGAGCGGCCAGCTCGCGGGCTACGCGGGCGATGTGTGGTTCCCGCAGCCGCCGCCCGTAGACCATCCATGGCGCACGATGCCCCACCACGGAATGACGCCCCACGTCTCGGGCACCAGCCTGTCCGCGCAGGCGCGCTACGCCGCCGGCACGCGCGAGATCCTCGAGTGCTGGCTTCAGGGACGCCCGATCCGCGAGGAGTACCTGATCGTCGACGGCGGCCGTCTGGCCGGAGCGGGCGCGCACGCCTACAGTCCCGGCGACGCGACCGGCGGCTCCGAGGAGGCCTCGCGGTTCACCACGGGCTGATCCGCCGACGGGCGAGCATCGCCGCGGCGCTGGCGCTCGCACTCACGGGCCTGGGCGGGTGCGGCTCGGCCGCGAAGGGCCCGTCGCGGCCGGCGCTCGTGGCGATCGGCGCCGGGCTTCAGGGGCGCGCGGGCCTCGAGGCCAGCGTCTACGCGAAGGGACCGGCCACGCTCGCGGCGTTCGTGTTCGATCGACAGGGCCGCCTGTGGCTGGCGGCCGCGGGTCTGGAAACCCACACGCAGGATGGGGTGTATCTGATCTCCAAGCCCGGCGCGCCGGCGATCAAGGTCATCTCCGGCCTGTCTGATCCGCTCGGCCTCGCCTGGTATCGCGACCGGCTGTATGTGTCATCGATCGGGCGCGTCGACGCGTTCGGCGGTTTCAACGGGCGCCATTTCACGACGCATGCGAGGATTCTGGCCGGCCCCGTCGCCGGTGGCGAGAACAACGGGCTCGTGATGAGCTCCGACGGCAGTTTCCTGATGGGGATCACCGCTTCCTGCGACCACTGCACTCCCCGCTCTCCGTGGTCCGGCGCGATCGTGTCGTTCCGCCCCGACGGCAGCGATCTTCGCCTGTTTGCGGGACGCATCCGCGCGCCCGTCGGCCTCGCCTACGCTCCGGGCACCAGCGATCTGCTGGTCACCATGAACCAGCGCGACGACCTCGCCGCCGCCACCCCGGGTGATTGGCTCGCGCTCGTCGGCCAGGGTGAGGATTGGGGCTTTCCTGGCTGCTACGGACAGGGCGGCCCGGCGTGCGCGGGGGTGCCCGCACCGATCGCCGTGCTCGACAAGCACGCCGCCGTCGGCTTTCTGGCGATCGGAAGCGGTGAGCCCGGCGCGCCCGCCGGGACGTGGGCGCTCGTCACCGAGTGGCAATCGGCCAAGGTCCAGCGCGTCGCCCTCAAGCGAAGCGGCTCGACCTACGCGGGCTCGGTGACGCCGTTCTTGACGGGCATCCACAATCCCCTGGCGATCGTGCTCGCACCCGACCGCTCGCTGCTCGTCGGCGACTGGGCCACGGGCACGATCTATCGCGTTCAGGCGAAGTCCTGAAGGGCCGGCCCGCCGCGCGGCGCCCCAGCAGCCGCGCGGCAGACGAGCTCCTCGAGCGGACCGTCACAGACCTTCGAGGAACGGCACCATCTTGTTGAAGAATTCGTTGTTCGGATAGGCGCCGGCCGGGTCGTTGTGGGAGTACGTTTCCTCCTCGTTGATCAGCGTCAGGTTCGAGGCGGGAATGCCGGACTGGGCGGCCAGGATCTCTGCCCCCACGAGCGTGTTGGTCCCGGGCCCGAACAGTTTGTCCAGTTCGGTGTCGATCGCGAGTATCTTCAGCGATTTGGGCAGTTCTTTGCCGTGTATCGCATGCTCACCCAAGACTTCCTGTCCCGGGTTTGCGTTGCCCTCGTCGATCGCACCCGTGTCGATGGTCAGTCGTTCCGGGAAGTACCACTCGGTGCCGTCCGCGAACAGGAGCCCCGTTCCGGAGAGCATTTCGGCATAGCGGGGCACGGGGGTCAGCGCGCCCGTGCCATTCCAGCCGTGCAGGCCATCGGCTTCGGCTGTTTCTTCGACACCTTTTCCGCCGTGAATCTGCCCCGCGATCAAAGACGGCGGGGAAGTTCCCACGTTGACCGATGAGCCGAACCCGGCTTCGTTCGTGACCGGCTGGATTTTCGATCTGAGTTCAGGGGGCAGGAAGGGGAATTTTTCGAGCAGCGATTCCCCTTTTGGATCGACCGCCGTGAGGGTTGAGCCGAGTGCCGAGAAGAGCCCGAGGTACGGCGCTTCGATACCGCCGAACGCCAACCACGGCGACTTTTTGGCGAGCGCGGCAAGCTCTCCTTCGGCGGCTTCTTTGCTCTCGGCGACGGGGAAGCTGCCACCGTCGTCGAAGACCAGACCTGAGAGACCGTCCGCCCCCGGTTTGCCGCCGAAGTCCCACGTCGCGTAGGCGGTGACAACCGAACCACCGAGCGAGTGCCCACCCAGCACGACCTTCCCGCCAAGGGCTTTTGCCGATTCGATCACACGATGCAGATCTTCGACGGCCACGTTCAGGCCCCACTGGCGCGCGTACCCCACGCTCGATTCCGGAACGGGATTGAAGTGAAACTTGATGCTCGGGTTGGTGAGATAACCCAGGTAGTAGTTGTAGAGCTGTTGGGGGCTCCACAGGTGATACTTGGCCAAGGTCAGCACCGACTGGTCCTCGAGCAGGTTCTCGCGCCGTTCGACCGACCACACCTGCCAGCCTTTGGTGTGTTCGACCAGCCACTTGGCGAACGGCACGAAGTAGCCGGCGCCGGCCGACGTACCGGGCTCAAGCACCAACACGTTTCTGGCGCTCGGCGCTCCGACCTTGATCACCCCGACCTGATTCAGGTACGCGGGCGTTTCCGGAGCGGCAAAGCTCGGCATGTACGTTTGAACAACCGGAGCAAAGGCGCTCGCGGATGTCACGGCCGCGAGAGACGTCAAGACCACCGCGACTGCTGCCAGCACCGCCCGGATGAGCCTGCTACTGGCCGAATGCGTCCCCTTCTCCCTGGACATCCCCGTTCTCCCTCCTCCTCAGTAGGTCGGGCCGACAGCACCCGCGGCAACACTCCCATCGAGACCGTATTGCGGGCTTCTCTGCGTTGCAATGACGTTCTGCCGAACTTGTCACGGGCTGCTTGTGCAGATGCACAAGCAGCCTCGTCAGGGCTGAGGCGGTGGAGCGACCCCGATCTCGATCGCCAGATACACGCACGCCAGATCACGTGGGCTGGCGAGGTCCAGCCGGGTGATCTGTTGGATCCGCCCCAGCCGATAGCCAAGCGTGTTGCGGTGAACGTGAAGCGCCCTGCTCGTGGCTGTGCGGTCAAAGCGGCACGCGACGAAGGTCTGCAGCGTGCGGGCGAGCTCTCGATGATCATCGCCGGCCAGGGGAGCCAGCACCTTCTCCCGGATTCGCATCGCCAGCCTGGGCGCGCCGCCGAGCAGTATCTCGAGCGGATAGTCCTCCGCGTCGAGGCGACCCAGAAGGCCCGCACGGTGTCCGTGTTCGACGAGCACGCTCACCTCCTCGCCCGCCGCGGCGAGCTCGCGGCGTGATGTCGGCTCCCCGATCGCCAGCAGCACATCGCGTCCCTCGCCGAGGTCCGTCAGATCGAGCGGCTTCCAGGTCAAACCGGCCACGCGGCCGCTCTGCGTCACCGCCAGCCTGAAGCCATCGCGACGCAGGCGAGCTGCAAGCGTGGCGTGGCGGTGCGGTGGGCGACCGGGCATGACGACCGCGAAGGGGGAGTAGCGACAATCCACCGGGACCCCCAGCCGGTCGGCGAGGTCGCGGTCTGAAGCTTCGAGCGGCGCGTCCGCGCACAGTCGGTCCAACAGGCTTCGCGTCCGGCGCTCCTCCTCGGACACGAGCAGCTCGCGCTCGCCCAGGTACGTCTCCGTGACCACCGCCGAGATTCGATCGAAGTACCGCGCCAGTAGCCCGGCCAGCTCGACCAGCGCCTCGGACTCGTCGCTGCGCGCATGGCGACGCAGCAGCTGCCAGCCCAGCTGATGCGCCAAGCCGAACGACCACAGCAGATCCTCCAAGCGGACGCCCTCGGCGGCGCGCGCGCGAGCCCAGTCGCGCAACGGGTCGAAGTCACCGTCGTCCGGCATCACGCCCGTCGAGAGGAAGCGCCACCAACGTCTGAGGCTGCGCTTCAGGCCATCGACCACATCGGCGAAGGACTCGTCTGAGAGGTGCTCGAACGCAGCCACCTGCGAGTGGAACTCCGCCGCCATCTCCACGGCCGCTTCGGCGCGGGGGATCCTCGCCACGATTGCGGCCGCTCCAGCGTATGGGTCGCGAGCGTGCGAGCTCACACGCTCGATTATCTCCGACATGCCCGTGCAATGCGGAACCCGGTGTTGGACGGCTGTAGCGAGGAATCCTCGGTATGCAAGAATGAATCCTCGTGATGGCTTCAACCGTCGTGACGGCGCCTGCCGGCCCGCGCTCTGCGCGCTCCGGCTCGGCTCGCGAGCGCCTGCTGGCGGCCGCGCTCGCGCGCTTCGACGCCGAAGGCGCGCTGGCCGCCACGCTAGAGGACATCCGTCGCGAGGCGGACGTGAGCGTGGGTGCGCTCTATCACCACTTCCCCGACAAGACGGCGCTCGCCGCCGCGCTCTACGCCGAGCTCACCGGCGACTTCCAGGAGGGCTTTCTGTCCGAGCTGCGGGCGCACGCCGGCGCCGAGGAGGGCGTGAAGGCAGGCGTTTGCTTCTACCTGCACTGGGTCAGCGCCAATCGTGCCGCCGCCACCTTCCTGCTGTCCGGGCGCCCCGATCGCGACGGCGAGCTGCGCGAGCGCAATCGCCTGTTCTTCGGCGAGGCGATGTCGTGGTGGCAGACCCATGTCCATTACGGCGTGCTGCGCAGCCTGCCGTTCGACCTGATCCATGCGCTGTGGCTCGGCCCGGCGCATGAGTACACCCGGCAATGGGTGGCCGGCCGCGGCAAGCGCGTGCCGGGCACCGTCGCCGGCGTCCTCGCCGACGCCGCGTGGCAGACCCTCAAGGAGACCGCATGACCTTCTATGAAGATCTCGTGTCCAGCGGGCGCGAGCACCCCGATGCCGTCGTCGGCGTGGAGCGCCGGGCCGACCGCGCCGTCGTCACCCTCGCCGACCCGGCGAAGCTCAACGTGCTCAGCGCTGCGCTCGTGCAGCAGCTCAGGGCCGCGCTCGAGGAGCTCGTCGCCGACCCCGCGATCCGCTCGATCGTGCTGACCGGCGCCGACCCCGGCTTCTCGGCGGGCGGCGACCTGCGGATGATGCAGGAGGCGCCCGCGGCGCTGGCCTCGCCGGAGGGCGCCACCGACATCTGGCGCTGGATCCGATATGAGTTCGGCGGGATCGTGCGGCTGATCGCCCGCAGCGACGCCGCATTCATCGCCGCCATCAACGGCCCGGCCGCCGGCGTCGGGCTGGCGTGGGCGCTGACCTGCGATCTGACGATCGCCTCCGAGCGGGCGCGCATCGTGCCCGCCTTCGGGCGCCTCGGGCTGCTGCCCGAGGTGGGGACCTCATGGGCGCTCACCAGACGGCTCGGCTACCAGGGCGCGTTCGCCTACTACGCGGGCGGCGAAGAGCTCGATGCCGCGCGCGCTAAGGAGCTCGGGCTCGTCCAGGAGGTCGTCGCGCACGAGCAGCTCCTGGCGGCGGCGGACGCATGGTGCACGCGCATCGCCGCCCTGCCCGCGCACGCGCTCGCGATGACCAAGCCGCTGCTGCGCGCCGCCGCCGACGGGAGCTGGGAGAGCACGCTGGCGATGGAGGAGTTCGCCGAGCCGCAGTGCTTCACCACCGGCGCCTTCCAGCAAGCCGTGAGCGATCTGCTGCAAGCGCGATGAGCCTCCTCCAGGTCGGCTGCGGGGCCGCTCGCCGTCGCGATCAGCTCACGCGCTCGCCGCTGCGGGAACGGCTCCGGCCTCGAGAATCGCCGCGGCCTCGCTGCGGCGCCGCGCCGCGAGGCGCTCTTCGGCCGCCGCTCGCCCCTGCGGTGAGACGAATCCCACGATGTCGGGCAGGTGGAAGATCTTGCCCAGTGCGCCCCACGTGCCGTCGGGAACCTCCCAGCTGAACACCCACACGCGGAACTCGGGGTTCGGCCACCTTCCGCCCTCGGCCTCCACGACCGCCTGCGTGATCTCGGCGGTCACGGCCGCGCGGCGCTCGTCGTCGTACTGGCCCTCCGGGACCTGGCAGACGAACTTGTAGTGAGGCTCATCGGCGGGCGCACCGGCGACGTACACCTCGGGGCGATGCACGAACAGCCACGCGATCGAGCGGACCTGCTCGTTGCTCGGATCGGCGCCCTCGTGCTCGAGCAGCAGATCGGTCACCCGGCTGAGCAGCTTGCGCTCGGCCTCAGCTGACAGCGCGTCCTTGGGGATGTAGGCATCACACATCGGCATCTTCTTCTGCTCCTTCTCTCCGCTTGGCGGAAGGCTGGGTTGTAAAAGCGGACGCAGCCTAGCCGAGCGTAGTCCAGATGTCAAACTCAGCTATCCTGAACGCCGTGCTCGCCGATCGCCTCAGCTACAGCGCCGAGAACTGCTCGATTCACCGCAGCCTCGAGATCGTGGGCGAGCGCTGGACGCTGCTCGTGCTGCGCGAGGCCTTTTACGGGGTACGCCGGTTCGAGGACTTCGTGCGCGTGCTCGGCTGCCCGCGCGACGCCCTCAGCGCGCGCCTGAAGACGCTCGTCGACGAGGGCATCATGCGGCGCGAGCCCTATCGCGAGCCCGGCAGGCGCCCGCGCAACGAGTACCGGCTGACCGACAAGGGACTGGAGCTCTTCCCCGCCCTGCTCGCTCTGCTGCAGTGGGGCGACCGCTGGACCGCAGACGAGAGCGGCCCGGCCGTCGAGCTGACCCATCGGCAGTGCGGTCAGCCGCTCGAGATGACGATGGGCTGCACTGGCGGTCACACCCACCTGAGCGTGCGCGACGTCGCCGCCACGCCCGGGCCGGGCGCCCGCAGGGTGGCCTGAGCAGCGCCCGAGGCGCTCGCCGTGCGTCCTGTCAGCTGAACCCTAGGAAGGCCGCTCCTGCTGCACGCCGTCGACGTGGAGATCGACCTTCGCGTTGTAGAAGGCGATCTGTCCGGCGATCTTCTGGCTCTCCGCCAGCGGGGCCGGATAGCACCACGCCAGGTTCTCGTGCACGCGCCCGCCCGCGCGCACTGAGAAGGACTGCGCCTGGCCCTTGTAGGGACAGTGCGTGACGACGTCCGCCAGCTCCAGCAGATCCATCCGCACGTGGGGCTTCGGCAGGTAGTAGCGCACCGGCAGGCTCGTCTCGAACAGCAGGTGCGGGCTGTCGGACTCGGCGAGCGTGACGCCGTCGAGCTCAACGCGAACGTGCCTTGAGCCGGCGAGGATGTCGACGCGCGTATAGGGGTCGCGCGGGTGCGTGAACACCTCCTCGTCCTCCTCGAACCAGGCGTCCATCGCGTCCCACTCAAGCCGGATCAGCCCGCGCAGCTCCTCGACCGGCGAGACCTCGTAGGAGAGGGCTCCACCCGGCGCCTGCCTGCCACCCGCGGTGACCGTGAAGGTGACGCCCTCGCCTCGGCTCGGCGAGTGGGCGCGACCCCCGTCTGGGGCCAGCAGCTCGCGGCGCACGTCCTCGGCGGGAAAGTAGTAGGCCGGATAGTGGGGGCCCTCCCAGACAAGCAGCGGGTGGATGGTGTCCGCCACCAGCTCGCCGCCGAGGTAGGCGCGAATCCGCTTCGCCCCCGGCTCGGTCCTTATTCGAGCGTGGTCGCCTTGCTCAGGCGGCATGCGAGCCGCTGGGGGTGAGCTTGAATTCGCCGAGACCGTAGTCCTGGTTGCAGGTCATCGTCGTCCTCGTGTCATGGCAGGAGAGACTGTCCGGGAACAGGACCTGCTGGTTCGTCGGCAGCGTTTCGCCCCTGCGCTTGAGGCTCAGTTTGATCCTCTTGGCGCGGCCCGTCGGACGCAGCCGGTAGGCGCGACCGGTGGCGAGCCGCTCGCAGGCGACGCTGTTCGGGCGGGGCGTCCACAGGCAGCGGATGTTGCCGCTGGGGGTCGAGAAATGGCAAGGCACCGTGGCGCTGTTCGGGGCGCTGCACGCATAGTGGACGTGGGCCGCTCGCCCGGAGGCCGCCGCCGAGCCGACGACAGCCGACAGCGAGCCGATGCACGCAATCGCAGCGACGCTGAGCACCGCGGCTGCCCTCCCCGTCGACAGGCTGATCGCCGTCCAACGCACCTGCGCGAGTATACGCAGGCCGGTGCGGCGCCGGGCATGCTGTGGCTGTCTAGATCGCGCGCTCGCGCCCGCGCCAGTAGGGCTCGCGCAGGCGGCGCTTGAAGATCTTGCCGGAGTCCTCGCGCGGCAGCGACTCGCTGAACTCGACCACGCGCGGCGTCTTGTAGCCGGCCAGGTTGGCGTGGACGTGGTCGCGGACCGCGTCGGCGCTCAGACGCGTTCCGTCGTGGAGCTCGACATGCGCCGCAAGCGCCTCGCCGAATTCATCATCGGGGATCCCGAACACCGCACAGTCGCGCACGCCGGGCAGCGACAGCAGGCACGCCTCGATCTCCGCGGGGTAGATGTTGACGCCCCCGCTGATAACCATGTCGCTGCGGCGATCGTTGAGATACAGGTAGCCCTCGGCGTCGACGTAGCCGATGTCGCCGCAGCTGATGAGCCCATCGCGCTCGATCGCGCGGCGCTTCTCATCATCACCGGCGTAGGTGAAGTCGGGCCACACGTCGAGCCACATGAACACCTCGCCGGACTCGCCGGTGGGGAGCTCTCGCCCGTCGCCGTCGAGGATCTTGATGACCGCCCGCTCGATCGGCCGGCCGACCGTACCGGGGTGCGAGAGCCACTCCTCGCTCGTGCAGAAGACGACGGGCCCTGTCTCGGTGCCGCCGTAGTACTCGGCCACGATCGGGCCCAGCCACTCGATCATCGCGCGCTTGACCTCGGGCGGGCAGGGCGCGGCCGCGTGCACCACCCAGCGCAGCGACGACAGGTCATAGCCGCTGCGGACCTGCTCGGGCAGGGACAGCAGTCGCACGAACATCGTCGGCACCATCTGCACGACCGTCACGCGCTGCTCCTCGACGATCCGCAGGAAGTCCTCGGGGTCGAACCTCGTCATGATCGTCATATCCATGCCGTGGGTCGCCGCCACCAGCGCATACACGTTCGGCGCGGTGTGGTACATCGGCGCCGGGATCACCGTGCGCTCACCCGCTCCCAGCTGAAAGATCTCGCCGAGCAGCGCCCGCGTGCCCTCCCGCTGCTCGTCGGTGGCCGGCGCGCGCACGACCCCCTTCGGTCGGCCGGTCGTGCCCGAGGTGTAGATGATGCTCACCGGCGCCGCCTCGGGCGCCTGCGCCCACGGCTGATGGCCCTCCAACCACTCGCGCCACCACAGCGCGCCGTCGGGCAACTCAGCGGCGAGCGGTTCGCCGGCGCCGCCGCCGTCGGCCGGCACGAGGATGATCGCAAGCCCTGCGGGCACGCTCGCGGCGATCCCCGGCCACAGGTCGGCGTGCACGACGAGCGCCTTCGCGCCGCTGTCGCTCAGCACGTGCGCGATCTCATCACCGCGCCAGTGCCAGTTGATCGGCACCGCGCTCGCGCCCAGCGGCGCGGTCGCGATCGACGTCTCGAGGAACTCGATCGAGTTGCGCAGCAGCAGCGCAATCCGGTCGCCCGCGCCGACGCCGAGCTCGAGCAGGCCGCTGCTTGCGCGCAGCGCCCGATCGAACAGATCGGGATAGGTGGTGAAGCGCCCGGCGCAACGGACGCCGATCTCCTCCTCTGCCAGCATCGGCGCGGATGCTAGTGGATAGGCTCCGCGAGCATGGAGCACGTCTCACTGCACGACGGCGGCAACGGCGTGGTGATCATGACCGCCGATCGGGCGCCTGCGAACGCGATCGACGTTGGCCTGCTACGGGACGTCCTTGAGACGCTCGAAGGGCTGGCAAGCGAGCCGCCTCCCGCGCTCGTCGTCGCCGGCCGCCCTGGCTTCTTCTCCGCCGGCGCGGACCTCAAGGCGATCCCGGGCTATGACGCCGAGGATCAGCGTCGCATGGTCACGGGCATCAACGAGATGGCTCTCGGCTTGTATGAGCTGCCCTGCCCGGTCGTGGGGGCGATCACCGGTCACGCGATCGCGGGCGGGTTCGTGCTGGCGCTCTGCACCGACATCCGCATCGCGTCAAGCGCCGGCAGCTACGGGCTGACCGAGGTCAAGGTCGGCGTCCCCTACCCGCACGCGGCGATCGGCGTGGTCGCGGCTGAGCTCGCCCCGCACGCGGCGCGTGTGCTCGCGTTCGGCGGCCAGCTCGTCGACGGCGCCGAGTGCCTGCGCCTCGGGGCCTTCGATGAGGTCGTCGAGCCCGAGAAGGTGCTCCCACGCGCGCTCGAGCTCGCCGCCACGCTCGCGGGCTTCCCCGCCGAGGTCTACGCGCGCACCAAGCGCGACCTGCGCGGCGCGACCGCCGCGCGCCTGCGCTCCGCCGCCGCGGATGATCCGCTGCTGTCACAGTGGGTGTAGCTAACTTGAATCTGATGTCAAGTTCATGGTAGGCTGCCGGTCGTGCCGCAGGATGAGTCAACCGCACCCACGCTCCTAAGACCGCTGCGCTCAGATGCCGCTCGCAACCGCCGCTCGCTCGTTCGAGCCGCGCGTGAGATCTTCGAGCGCGACGGGTTCGTGGCAGCGCGAATCACCGACATCGCCGACCGCGCCGGCGTCGCGCACGGCTCGTTCTACTCCCACTTCCCGGACAAGCGCGCCGCGCTCGCCGCCGTGCTGGACGAGGTGCAGGAAGAGATGCTGCAGCCCGGGGCGGCTCCCACCTCCGAGGCATCCGATCCGGCCGAGGTCATCGAAGCAGCGAACCGCGCCTACCTCGAGGCCTATCAGCGGAACGCGCGGCTGATGGTCCTGCTCGAGCAGGTCGCGACGGTGGACGAGGACTTCCTCAAGCTGCGCATCAAGCGCACAGACGCCTTCGTCAAGCGCAACGCCAGGGCCATCCGCCGCCTGCAGCGCGCCGGGCTGGCGGACCCCGAGCTCGATCCCAGCCTCGCCTCGCTCGCGATCTCGGCGATGGTCAGTCGCACGGCCTACGCTGCCTTCGGGATCGGCGAGAGAGCAGTGGATCTCGACCGTCTGGTCGCCACGCTCAACCGACTGTGGATCAACGCACTTCGTATTCCCCACCGAAAGGACGCGATCGCATGAGCTGGGACTTCTCCACCGATCCCGACTACCAGGAGCAGCTCGACTGGATGGCGGAGTTCGTCCGCCGCGAGATATGGCCGCTCGAGGCCATCTGGCACGAGCTGGGACTCGATGGCCTGAGCGCGGCCATCGCGCCGCTGCAGGAGGAGGTCAAGGCGCGCGGCCTGTGGGCCGCCCACCTACCGCCGGAGCTCGGCGGCCAGGGCATGGGCCAGGTGCGCCTGGGCCTCATGCACGAGATCCTCGGCACATCTCCGATCGCGCCGCTGGCCTTCGGCAACGCGGCGCCGGACTCCGGCAATTCCGAGATCCTCGCGATGGCCGGCACGCCCGAGCAGAAGGACCGCTGGCTGCATCCACTGCTGGCGGGCGACCTGCGCAGCGCCTTCAGCATGACCGAGCCTCACACCTCGGGATCCGATCCCACGCAGCTGCGCACGCGCGCTGTCAGGGACGGAGATGAGTGGGTGATCGACGGGCAGAAGTGGTTCTCCTCCAACGGCTCGATCGCCGACTTCCTGATCGTCATGGCAGTCACCAATCCCGACGCTCGTCCCTCCCAGCGGGCCTCGATGTTCATCGTGCCGTCTGACACGCCCGGTGTCGAGATCCTGCGCGACGTGCCGACCATGGAGCATCCCTGGGAGCAGTTCGGCGGCTACGGCGGGCACTCGGAAATCGTCTACGACAGCTTGCGAATTCCCGCCGAGGCGCTGCTCGGGGGCGAGGGCGAGGGGTTCGTGCTCGCTCAGCAGCGACTTGGTCCCGGTCGCATCCATCACTGCATGCGTTGGCTCGGAGTCGCCCGCCGGGCGTTCGACATGATGTGCGAGCGGGCCACTTACCGCTATGCGCACGGGTCGGTGCTCGCTGAGAAGCAGACGGTCCAGAACTGGATTGCCGACAGCGCCGCCGAGATGCAGGCCGCACGCCTGATGACGCTCCATGCGGCGTGGGTGATGGACACGGAGGGCGCAAGGGCCGCCCGCACGGACGTGGCGCTGATCAAGTTCTATGGCGCCAAGGTCCTGCACGACGTCGTCGACCGCGCGCTCCAGCTGCACGGCTCGCTCGGCTACTCGACCGACCTGCCGCTCGAGCAGATGTACCGCTTCGCGCGCGCCGCACGCATCTACGATGGACCCGACGAGGTGCACCGCCAGTCGGTGGCGCGCCATATCCTCGCCGGCTATGAGGCGCCCGCCGACGGTGTCCCAAGCGAGCATCTGCCCACTCGCCGCGAGCAGTCTCGCGAGCGCTTCGCCTATCTGCTCGAGGCGGTCACCGCCAACGACTGACTGCTCGCCGGCCGCGACCCTCTCATCGCGTGCCCGCGCCCGCGGGACCGAGCTCCACGCCGGGCGCGCGCTCGCGCGCGCCTGCTCAGCTGAGCACGAGCTCGGCCGCGGCTCGTAGCGTCGCGGCGTCGCCGGAGATGAGCAGCGTCGTCACGATCGACTCGCGCCAGCGCTCGAGGTCATCGCGGATCTTCTCGCGTGGGCCGACCAGCGACAGCTGCTGAATCAGCTCGGCCGGGATCCGCGCCCCGGCCTCGTCCTTGCGCCCGCCCAGGTACAGGTCCTGGATCTCGAGTATCTCCTTCTCATAGCCCATGCGAATCGGCACGTTCGCGTGAAAGTTGGCTCCCTTCGCCCCCATCCCGCCGAAGTACAGAGCGTAGAACGGACGCAGCGCGTCGACCGCCGCGTCGAGGTCATCGGAGACGATCAGCGGCACCGTCGCGGCTATCTCGAAGTCCTCGATCCCGCATCTTGCGCCGGCGCGCGCGAAGCCCTCCTGCAGCGGGCCCAGATACAGGTCCTGATGCTCGGGCGAGAACAGCATCGCCAGCCAGCCGTCGCAGAGCTCGGCACACATGGCGATGTTCTTCGGACCCTCGGCGCCGAGGAAGATCGGGATGTCCTCGCGCAGCGGATGGATCGAGGACTTCAGGGGCTTGCCCAGTCCGGTCCCGTCCGGGAGCGGCAGTGGGTAGTAGGGGCCATCGTTGCTCACCGGACCGCGCCGCGCCCAGATGTCGCGCAGGATCCCGATGTACTCGCGCGTGCGCGCGAGTGGCTTCGCGTAGGGCTGCCCGTACCAGCCCTCGACGACCTGCGGGCCGGAGGCGCCGAGACCGAGAATGAAGCGACCGCCCGAAAGGTGGTCCATCGTCATCGCGGCCATCGCGGTCGCCGCCGGCTGCCGCGCCGAGATCTGCACGATCGCCGTTCCAAGCTTGATCCGCTCGGTGCTCGCCCCCCACCAGGCGAGCGGTGTCAGGCAGTCTGAGCCGTAGGCCTCCGCCGTCCACATCGAATCGAAGCCCAGGCGCTCGGCCTCGGCGATCGCCTCGCTGACCCCCGGCGGCGGCCCGCCGGCCCAGTAGCCGGTGTTGAGTCCAAGCTTGAGCTCTCGCGCCACGGGCGCATAGTCTTATCGATCTGGCACTAGAGTGCCCCTGTGGCCGATTCTGCCCCCCGTCCGCCCAAGGCCGAGCTGCGTCGCCGCCGCGAGGCGGTCGTGCGCGAGCACATGGAGTCCGAGAACGTGCACGACTTCGACACGACGATCGGCACCTTCGCGCACCCACGCTACGAACTCATCGCCACCGGCGAGGTGTACGACGGCGAGCAGGAGGTCCGCGGCTACTACGCCGAGAGCCGCAAGGCCTTTCCGGATCAGCGCAACGAGGTGATCGCGCTGCACCATGCCGATGACTCTGTGATCGTCGAGTTCGATCTGCTCGGCACCCATCTCGGCCCGCTGCGAGGCCTGCCCCCGACCGGCCGCGCGTTCCGCTGCCGGATGTGCGCCCTGTTCATCTTCGATGAGGACCGGATCACCAACGAGCGCGTCTACTTCGACCAGCTGACGATCATGCGCCAGCTCGGCGTTGCCCATGACCCGAACACCCTGGCGGGTCGCGCGACAACGCTCATCAGCCATCCGCTCACAATCGGCGGCGCCGTGATCGAGGGGCTCCTCGACCGCTCGCGGCGGTCCTGAAGGTTCGTTCATCCAGGCACCTGGCGGTCGCGCGCCACTGGGAGTAAAGTCAGCCTGTGGCGGTTTCACCGGGCCCCCAGACACCAGAGGTAGATCTAGGCTCCCTGGACTTCTGGGGCAAACCCGCAGAGGAGCGCGATCGCTACTTCGCCTGGCTTCGACGGGAGGCGCCGATCTCGCGTCACCAGCCGCCCGAGGACATCCTCGGGCTGCCCGAGGTGGAGCGCATGGACTACTGGGCGATCGTGCGCTACGAGGACGTACGCGCGATCTCGCGCGATCCGCAGACCTTCTGCTCGAGCGAGGGCACGCAGTTCGCCGATGCGCCGCCCGAGTTCCTCGAGGCCTCGATGTCGTTCCTGGCGATGGACGCGCCGCGGCACACGAAGCTGCGCGGCCTCGTGTCATCGGCGTTCACCCCCCGGCAGGTCGCTCGCATCGAGGAGGGCATCCGCGTGAACGCGCGGCAGATCGTCGAGGAGGCGACCGCCGGCGACGGCGGCGACTTCGTCGAGCTCGTCGCCAAGCGACTGCCGCTGGTCACGATCTCGGACATGATCGGCGTAGGAGACGCCGATCGCGAGCGCGTGGTGGCAGCGGCCGATCTGCTGGTCACGGCCTCGGACCCGGAGGCGTTCGGCGATCGACCGCCAATCGAGGTGCTCGGCGAGGCGCTGTGGACGCTCACGGAGTTCGCCACCGAGCTCGCCGCCCACCGCGAAAAGAGCCCCGGCGACGACCTGATGACGGCCCTCGTCCAGGCCGACGTCGACGGCGAGCAGCTGACGCACGCGGAGATCGCGGCCTTCTTCGTGCTGCTGTCGGTCGCCGGCAACGACACCACCCGCCACACCACCTCACACGCGATGCGGGCGCTGACGGTCAACCCTGATCAGCGCGCGCTGCTGCTCGAGGACCTCGACGGCCGGCTGGCAGTGGCTGTCGAGGAGTTCGTTCGCTGGGCGTCGCCGGTGATGACCTTCCGGCGCACGACCACGCGCGAGGTCGAGCTCCACGGCGAGCGCCTGCCCGCCGGTGAGAAGGTGGTGCTCTTCTACCACTCGGCCAACCGCGACGAGCGCGCCTTCGAGGACCCGTGGCGGTTCGACGTCAGCCGCGAGCCCAACCGTCACCTTGGCTTCGGCGGCGGCGGCCCACACTACTGCCTGGGAGCATCGCTGGCGCGAGCCCAGCTTCGCTCGATCTTCGGCGAGCTCCTGCGGGTCGTCCCCGGCATCGAGGCGCAGGAGCCCGAGCTCCTGCGCAGCGCCTTCGTCCATGGCGTCAAGCGCATGGACTGCGAGTTCCGACCCGGCGCGTGAGCGAGCCGGGGCCGACAGGCAGTGGCAAAACGCACTACGCTGCAGCGCAGGGGATTCCTAGCTTCCGACACCGCCTTCGATACCAGAGGAGAGAGCGCGATGAGCACACAGACGACCATCGACAGCGACGAGCTTTTCATCGGCGGTGAGTGGACCGAGCCGAAGGGCTCGGACCGCATATCGGTTCTCTCGGCAAGCACGGAGGAGCCCATCGGCTCGGTGCCGGAGGGCACGAACGCGGACATCGACGCCGCGGTCAAGGCTGCCCGCAGGGCGTTTGACGATCCAACAGGTTGGTCCTCCTGGTCGGTGGAGGACCGCGCGGACGCGCTCGAGCGCCTCGCCGGGGCACTGGAAAGCCGGGGCGAGGAGGCCGCGCGCCGCGTCTCCCTGCAGAACGGCATGCCGATCTCCTTCGCGCTGATGGTGGAGGCGGTCTTCCCCTCGGTGCTGGCGCGCTACTACGCAGGGTTGATCCGCCAGACACCTCTGCAGGAGGACCGCCAGGGGCTGCTCGGCGGGACCGTGCACGTGGTCTCACAGCCGGTCGGCGTGGTGGGGGCGATCGTGCCGTGGAACTACCCGCAGACGCTCGCCCTGTTCAAGCTTGCGCCGCTGCTCGCGGCGGGCTGCACGGTCGTGATGAAGCCGAGCCCGGAGACCGTGCTCGACAGCCTGCTGCTAGCCGACGCGATCATCGAGGCCGACCTGCCGCCTGGCGTCGTGAACATCGTGCCGGCCGGACGCGAGGTCGGGGCCTACCTCGTTGAACACCCGGGCGTCGACAAGGTCGCCTTCACCGGCTCCACCGCGGCGGGCCGACTGATCGGGCGGCGCTGTGGAGAGCTGCTGCGCCCGGTCACGCTTGAGCTCGGCGGCAAGTCAGCCGCGATCGTCCTCGACGACGCCGATCTGTCAGGCGCCACCGAAGCGTTGTTCGCGGCCACGCTGGCGAACAACGGCCAGACGTGCAACATCGGCACGCGGATCCTCGCACCGCGCGCGCGCTACGACGAGGTCCTCGAAGTGTTCAGCGGCCTCGCGGGCGCCCTGCAGGTCGGCGATTCGCTCGATCCCGCAACCCAGATCGGCCCGCTCGCAAGCGCTCGCCAGCGCGAGCGCGTCGAGGGCTACATCGAGAAGGGCCGCGCCGAGGGTGCGCGCGTCGTCGCCGGTGGCGGCCGTCCGGCGGATCTCGACCGAGGCTGGTTTGTGGAACCGACGATCTTCGCCGACGTGGAGAACACCTACACCATCGCCCGCGAGGAGATCTTCGGACCGGTGCTGGCGGTAATCCCCTACGACGGCGTCGATGACGCCATCGCCATCGCCAACGACTCCGAGTACGGGCTTGGCGGCAGCGTCTGGACCGCCGACCAGGAGCGCGGCGAAGCGGTCGCGAGGCGTGTGCAGACGGGCAGCATCGGGATCAACCACTACATGCTCGACCCGGCCGGCCCGTTCGGCGGCGTGAAGGCAAGCGGCCTCGGACGCGAGCTCGGTCCCGAGGGACTCGCCGCCTACCTGCAGCTGCAATCGATCTATGAGGCGGCGCCTGCTGCATAGGCCCGCGGCGCTCACGTTGCGCCACAAGCGTTCGCGATCCGGGCTCCAGTGAAGTGTCGCTGGAGCGCGCTCGTGCGTAGGGTCAAAAGTACGACGCAAGTTGCCCCATTTGGGCAGCTCGACATACACCCGCGTCGGGCTTTGCGGGCATGGCATAGATCGTTCGTTTACAGCCTCTGGAAAACCGTCCAGGCGAGGTGCATCGTTGCTCACCAGTGAGAGACGACGACCAAGGAGAATGTGCCATGCAACCGTTTCACCCGCGAAAACGCTCACTGCCCGTTTCACCACGCCACTACATAGAACACTCATGGGGCATTGAGGTAACTGCACAAGCTGGACCCGACCAGACGGCCAGCCGCCACGACGAGCAAATGTTCACCGCGCGCCGGGTACCGGTCGATCCATACCGTGTATGGCTCGACCAGCGCGAAGCGGAGCGCCGCTCCGCGACGATGGCCTAGTTCACCAGTTCCGCCGACCGACTCAACTAATTTAACATCAGCCCTCAGAGACGCTGAGCAGCGCGGCGCTTGCGGGTTTGATCTGCACGGTGATCACGCCGTCCTTGTTGGGCGCGTGAGGCAGCCTCGCGGGCTCGCTCCACGATCCGTCGGGCGCCACCGCCCGGCCTCCAAGCCTGACTCCCGAGAGGGCGGCCGGCGAAGCGGCGGTCAGCGACAGGATGTTCGCGCCCCGAAAGCCGCGCC
Organism: uncultured Solirubrobacteraceae bacterium; assembly: GCA_963761355.1. Lineage (GTDB taxonomy): Bacteria > Actinomycetota > Thermoleophilia > Solirubrobacterales > Solirubrobacteraceae > Palsa-744. The sequence goes on along the minus strand of CAVXHC010000014.1, from coordinate 531,417 downwards.
CCACCTTCAGACGCACGGCGACGCTGTGGGCTCCCGGCAGATCATCGTCGACGAGAACGAAGTGAAGGCCTCCGTCGGGGGTCCGCAGGGCGCTCACGATGACGTTGAGGTGGCTTGGCGAGCTGATTCTGACAGGCAGCGGGCGATCGCCGATCAGCGCCTTGGCGAGCAGCAGCGCATACCACTCCGGCTGCGCAGTCAGAGTGCCGGCGGCCAGGTCTTCGGCTGTCGGTGCACACAGCGGCGTGTAGCCGCTGCAGTTGGCGGGGTTCCCCTCCAGGTTCATGCCAGCCACACCCACCTGCATGCCCTCGGTCAGATAGGCCGTGGCCCACAAGGCCGAGGCGAACGTGTTGCTGATGCCTGCCACACCCCCGCAGGAGACCGTGTTCGTCTCATCCAGGCGAAAGGGGGTTTCGCTCGCCTGGGCGATCGACATGTAACGGAGGAGTGAGGCGTTCTCCAGCCTGCGGATCTGGGGGCTGAGCAGCCGCGTGATCGTCGGCGCCGGGACCTGTTCGCAGCCGAGCGGGTAGTGGTGGCCGGTCAGCAACACGGGAGTCTGATCGACCGCCTCGCCGGGCCCCCAGCTTTCGAACGCGCTCGAACCCGACACGTCCGGGCCGGCCACGGCGATGCCGGGCGCGGCCGCTTCGATGGCGCTGCGATAGGCCGCCACCTGGGCGTCGTACTGCACGAACGTCCACGGTTCTGAGCGCAGGCCGTGGAGCGCATACGCGTTCGGCTCGTTGCCCAGCTCGATCCCCTCCAGCGATGACCCGAGCGTTGCCTTCGCCGCGGCCGCCTCGCGCGCGGCCGCTTCCGGTTCGTAGTGGGCCAGGCCGATCGTGAGCAGAACGCGCCATCCGCTCCTGGCTGCGAGCGTGGCGAGCTCGCGAAGCTGAGCCACTTCCAGGACGCTCGACGCCCAGGCCGGGCGGGGGGTGGCTGCATCCGCCCACGCCACCCGCGTGTCGGCGGACACGCCCCCGAAGCGAATCACGCCGGAGCCAAGCGAACGCATCAGGGCCACCAGGTCGCCGCGTTCGCCATAGGTGGCTATCTGGCCCAGGCTCGAGGCCTCAAATGACAGCCCGAGGAATTCCGGCGGGACCGGCGTCCCGGGGTGAGTCTCATCGGCCGACACCGTCACCGGGAGCGTGTGCGGCTTTGCGCCCTGACTCACCGCCGCGGGAGCGAGCGCGAACACGAGCGTCGCGCACAGCGCCACGCGCGCGAGGATGCCGGCGCGGTGCCGCGCACAGGGCGTTGATTCACCGCTGCGTCTCATCAACGGCTCACGCTCAGGCGGCCAGCGCCGGAGTCTCCTTGACCCAGCGCTGATCGGAGGCGTCCTCGATTCGCGCAGCCGCGTCGAGCAGCCGAGACTCTTCGCCCCAGGGCGCGAGCAGTTGGATGCCGATGGGCAGACCGTTCGAATGAAGGCCGACGGGCACCGACACCCCGGGGACACCCGCGAGGTTTGCGAGGATCGCCTGTCGGATGTTCGGCGCGTCCGGGAGCGCCGGGCCGGAGGGGAGCTCTAAGAGCGGCGCATCGATCGGCGGCGCGGGCGCGCTGTTGGTCGGCCAGGCCAACAGGTCGCAGGCCGCGAACGCGTCCACGAGTGCTCGCCGCAGGCGGGCGCGCACGCGGTCGGCGCGCACGAGCCGCTGTGCGGGCTGAAGCGCTCCGTATTGGATCAGGCCGCGCGTGATCGGTTCCACCTCTGCCACGACGGCGCGCGGCACGGCCACGCCGAGCTCGGCGCCCACGCGCACCGCGCCGGCCGCAGCAGCGAGCTCGACAAAGGGCAGCTCGAGCTCGCTCTGCACGAAGCCGGCGAGGTCGAGTGCGTCGCGGCAGGCCGCGTCCACGTCGGGGTCCAGGTCTTGCCAGTACGGCCTCGGCACCACCCCGACGCGCAGCGAGCCGGCATCGTCCCGCGGCAGCGGCCGCGCGAGCAGCGCCTCCAGCAGCAGACGCGCGTCGCCAGCGTCACGGCCGAAGGCCCCGGGGCCCGAGAATGACGAGTTGGAACCCGTGTACCCGTCGTAGGGCAGCGCGCCGTAGGTGACCTTCAGCCCAACCACCCCGCACCACCCTGCAGGCAGTCGGGTGGAGCCCCCGCTGTCGCTGCCGACCGCGCCGCCGACGATTCGCGCCGCCACCCCCGCGGCCGACCCGCTCGAAGAGCCGCCGGTGCAGTGCTCGGGATTCCACGGGTTGCGGGCTGGGCCGTGGGGCGAGGCGATGCCGGTCGTGCCGAGGCCGAGCTCGTGCTGGTTGTCGACGCCCACGATCACCGCGCCGGCGTCGCGCAGCCGCCGGTAGACACCGGAAGCCCCTCGCGCCCCGAGCTCGTGGCGTGTCCCGTTGTGATAGCCGCGCCACGGCAGCGAGAACATGTCCTTGACGGTGACCGGCACGCCGTGCAGCGGCCCCGGGGGCGCGGCCGCGAGCATCGCGCGCGACTGCTCGGGAAACGTCGCCGCGGCGGTTCGCAGAGGGGCGCCGCGCTCCTCGATGCGCGTGAGGGTGGCGTCGAGCAGCTCGCCGGGATCGAGCTCGCCCGCCGCGATCAGCTGTGCCTGCTCGCGCAGGGTCAGATCCTGCGGGTGCGTCACGGGCGAGCCCGAGCCGTCGGTGCGCTGCTCGGATCGATCGCCGCCTCGAACGGCAGCTCCTCCAGAGCGGCGTCGTCGAGCGCGTGCATCCCGGGCTCGAACACCTGTGCGACCGCCTCCAGAACATCCAGGTCGCCATCATCGAAGGGGACGTCCGCGAGCGTGAGGGCTCGGCCCGCCAGCGCCTTGAAATCGCTCATCCACGTCTCCTTGAATCGGCCGGTGACCGGCCGCAACGTCCTTGGGACTGCAGGGCGACGAACCCTAGCGCCCTGATCCCAAGAAGACACCCGGTAGCACGGCGTTTGGCGTTGGGTTTGCGTTCTCTTTGAGTCCTGGCCGGGCATCATGCATATCAGAGACCACGCCCCGGCCGCCCGAAACCGAGGCCCTTGGCTCGGGCGCGGATCTGTCCCAGTCCACCACCATCAGCGACGGAGGAATCGACAATGGCAGTCAAACTCAACACCTCAGGCTACGAGCACGCGCAGCAGCTCATCAAGGCCGGAGCCCGCGTGCTCGATGACCGCGGCGACTGGAGCGAGCACCAAGCGTCGGCGGCCGAAGAGAACGAGTTCATCGATGAGCACGGCTACAGCGACTACGCGCACTGGCACCTCGGTGTCGACGATGAGAAGCCCGAGGACACCAAGGAGCGCTATGAGTTCCCCTACGGAGACTTCACGGATGTCCGCCGCTCCGGCGTGCTGGCGGCGGAGTCGCGCGCGGGGCAGTACGGCCACAGGGATATTGAGCTCGCGGCCGCTCACCTGTTGGGCATGCTCGAGGAGACCAGATAGGCACGGCGCGCGGCTGGCGACGCACGGCAGCGCCGGCGGCGATGGACGTAGTCAGTTTGTGTCTACCGAAGATGTGGTGCTTGAGCGCCATGACGGTTCATCCTTTACATTTTGAGTTGATGGTCGATCCCACTATGCGGCGAGATCGTGATAACGCCGTGTGATGAATCGAAGAAGAACGTGTGACGGTCCGAAGAGAGGCGTGTGACTGCGCACCCTTCGTTCTCATGGGTAACAGTGGGACTGACGCGCGCAATCACCCCGCGCGTCGCGGTCAGGCCTGGGGGATGAATTCCCACCCGTGGCGCGTCGCGCAGGCGAGCGTCCTCGCGCCATCGATCTCGGAGTCCGGCTCGGGTGCACCGGCTTCGGCGAAGAACTGCTCCATTCCGGCCGGGCTGAAGAGCAGCACGCGCAGGCCGGGCTGATCGCCGACGATGGCGCCGGAGTGGATCACCCCACGGGGTACGTGCACCGTCTGTCCGGGCGACGCGCGCAACCGTGTCCCGTCAACCTCCATCTCGAAGTCGCCCTCGACGACGTGGATCGTCTCTGCCTCGTTGCGGTGGCGGTGAGCCGGCAGAGACCAGCCCGCGGGCGGATGGTCGACGAGCAGGCAGAAGGCGCCGCTCGTGTCTTCGCCCGTGAGGTGGATCTCCGTGCGAACGCGACCCGGCATCCACACGACGCGAGGATTTGCCGCCATGTCGAGACGATAACCCCGGGCTCGCGCCCACGGGCTCACGGCCTGGTTGCCGTCACCGCCCAAACGCGATGCGGCACCACGAGCGGATCCTCTGGGAACCGCTCGTGGAGGATCGCGGCGAGCTCCTCTGAGCTGGCGCGCACGGCGTCGGCGTCAAGTGTGCCTGCGATCGGTGCACTCGCTCGCACGCGACCGACCCACGCCTCGTGAGAGTAGGACGCCGACACGTCGAAGGAGAAGGTTTCTATCTCGAGGAACCCGGCCGTCTGCAGGTCCGTGAGCCACTGCGGGTAGAGCCCCGCGCGACTGGCGTACGGCCATAGCGGGTTGTAGCGCAGGATGATCTCCTCGGTGGCGGCGACGACATTGCCGGAGATCGGCAGCCAGTCGAAATGGGCGATCACGATGGCGCCGTTGCTCACGAGCAGACGCGCGACCTCGCGCGAGGCCGCGGGCCGGTCAAACCAGTGCCAGCACTGCCCCGCGCTGACCACGTCGAACGCATCCCCCGGCAACTCGGTGGCCTCAGCGGGACGCTCGACGTAGTCGATCTCCACCCCCGCCTCGCGATCGAGACGCTTCGCCTGTTCGATCAGGGACTGCGCTATGTCGACTCCCGTGACATTGCAGCCGCGCTGTGCGAACAGGCGCGCGAGACTTCCCGTGCCGGTACCGAGATCCACGACGCGAGCGCCCGGCCGCGCGATGCCACGCTCTGAAAGACGGTCGATCAGCTCAGCTGGAAAGCCGGCCCGGTGACGCGCGTAGTCAGAGGCGGTGAGGCCAAAGTCCGGCGGCCGCTCGCTCACACGCCCAGCTTATGCATCCATTCCGCGGGATACCGGGGGCTCAGCCGACGGCGAGACCAGGCTCGGCTGCCCGCCGGATTGCACGGCCGTCGGCTCACCAGCTGCCTCGTCGAGCGCCTCGCGCGCTGCGGAAAGCGCCTCGTCGAGGCCGGCTCGCTCGGCGCCATTCGAGACAGAGGAGCGGCGTCCTTCGGCGGCGGCGATCAGCGGCTGCAGCACGTCCATCGGCAGCGGGAACACGATCGTGGAGCTCTGGTTGTGACTCACCTCGATCAGCGTCTGCAGGTAGCGCAGCTGGATCGTGACGGGATTCCGGCTGATCACGTCGGCCGCGTCGTTGAGCCGAGCGGCGGCCTGAAATTCACCCTCGGCGTTGATGATCTTCGCGCGGCGCTCGCGCTCGGCCTCGGCTTGGCGCGCCATCGCGTGTTGCATGCGCTCGGGGATCTCGACGTCCTTGATCTCGACCGCGGTGACCTTCACCCCCCAGGGCTCGGTTTGATCATCGATGATGTGCTGGAGGTGCTCGTTCAGCCGCTCGCGCTCGGATAGGAGCGCATCGAGCTCGGCCTTGCCCAGCACCGAGCGCAGGGTCGTCTGGGCGATCTGTGAGGTGGCGGCAAGCACGTCCTCGATCTCGAGCACCGACTTCGTCGAATCGATCACCCGGTAGTACGCCACCGCGGTCACACGCGCGGGAACGTTGTCGCGCGTGATGATCTCCTGCGCCGGGATTTCGAGCGTGACCGTACGCAGGCTCACACGCACCATGCGATCGATCGCGGGCATCAGGAAGATCAGCCCCGGTCCACGCTGGCTCATCACGCGGCCGAGGCGGAAGACGACGCCGCGCTCGTACTCCCTGAGCACGCGCACCGATGTCCCGGCAACCACGAGCGCTGTCACCACCAGAAAGGCGAGGATCAGTCCGATCGCGGCGATCATCCGATCAACTCCCACTCCTCGGCCCGGCGTACCGAAAGCGTGAGACCGCTCACCCGCTCGACCACCACGGAATCGCCCTCGCGAAGCCTCTCCCCGTCGGCGTCCGCCCACTGGTTCCGGGCGCGCCAGAGCGCACCCTCGACGAACACCTGCCCGGCCGAGTCGCTCCAGCGGCGCACCACCCCAATCCGGCCGCACAATGCCTCGGACCCCGCCTGAATGCGCGTGCCTCGCGAGCCGGCGGCCTGGCGCCCCACCAGGATCGTCCAGCCGCCTGCCGCCGCACCGAGCCCGACCCCCACGGGCACCGCGAGCGCTGCGCTGCCGCCCAACCCGGCGATCAGGATGATCCCGCCGGCGATCAGCGCGGCGGCGCCTGACACACCAAGAACCGTACCGGGCACGTGGGCCTCGGCAACGACCAGGATGGCCCCTATGAGCAGCAACGCAAAGCCGAGCGCGGTCATGTCAGTCCTCTACAACGATCATACGCCTCGATCGCCGGCTTCACGGCCGTTGCCGGCCCTCGCCGCGGAGCGGCCGGCGCGAAAGCTTAGCCCGCCGCGGCGGAGCGCAGCATCCCGTGCGGAAGCTCCGCCCCGTGCACGATGCTGCGATTGCGCCCGAGCTCCTTGGCCTGATACAGCGCCCTGTCGGCAGCCTGCACAAGTACGTCGCGCGTCTGCCCGTGCAGGGGGAACTCGACGATCCCGAAGCTCATCGTCATCGGCTCGCCGTCGTAGTTGCGCAGGCCGGCGACGCCATCGCGCAGCCGCTCGGCCAGCTCGAACGCGCCCGCGGTGCCGGTGCCCGGAAGGATCGCGGCAAACTCGTCGCCGCCGATCCTCGCCATCGTGTCGATCGTGCGCACGAGCGTGCCCGCCAGCCTCCCGACGGCGGTCAGGGCGACGTCGCCGGCCGGATGACCGAAGCGGTCGTTGAGCTCCTTGAAGCCGTCGATGTCGGCGAGAACCAGCGCAACGGGCTGCGCGGTGCGCCAGCCCCGTTCGAGCTCGAGCTCAAAACGCTCGTCGAAGCCCTGGCGGTTGACCAGTCCGGTCAGCAGATCCGTGCGCACGGCCTCGAACAGTCGCTCGACCAGTTGGTCGTTGCGGCGCTTGAGAACGTGCACGAGGCTCGCGGCGAGGGCCACCACGCCGATCGTGATGAACCAGCGTGTGAAGCCGATCTCGCCGGGGTCGATGACGAGCAGCGCCACGGCGTAGGCGACCGCGACGAACACGAGCTGGGCGGTCATCTGCAGGCGCGTGAAGAAGTAGCCCGAATACAGCGCGACCCATATGTAGAGCACCTCATTGTCGGCCGACGGGCCGCCATGGCGCTCACCGTTGAAGTAGAGCGTCAGCGAGATGATCACCGTGCCGAGCAGCATGACCGCCTGATAGGACCATGCCGGGAGCCGCGCGTGCCAGCTGAGCAGCACCGCTGCCACCACGGCGGTGCCCAAAGCGATGCACCAGAAGCCATCGACGTCCGCCTTCGGCGAGTGCGGGAACAGGATCGCGAGCACGGTGATCACCGACCCCACCAGGTACAGGAGTCCCGCGACCGGGCCCATCGTCGCCCGCGCAAAGCCGGAAGACGTCGGTCGGGAGCCCATATCCCTTCTATCGGCGCTCGCGCGCCATGGTTGAGCACGCGACGCGGTTTGCGGACGCCCGCGCCGAGCGCTCCGCACGAATCAATGCACATGGGTCGTGAATCTAGGCTGCGAGCCGATCGTCGCCGCCACGGGGCGCCGGCGCCGACCGCCCCCCGACAGATGCACCGTGGAAGGCCCACAGATGCTGAAGCGCATAGGCCCGATATGGCCGCCAACGCTCAGCGAGCGTCTCGGCGTTGGCCGGGCGGCCGTCCTGGCCGAGCTGCTCGAGCGCCCGGCGAATGCCGAGGTCGCTCGGCAGAAAGGCGTCGGGGTCACGCAGTGCGCGCATGGCGATGTACTCGGCCGTCCACGGCCCGATCCCCGGCAGTGCCAGCAGCCGGCGCCGCGCATCCACGCGGTCTGCGCCAACGTCTATGACCAGCTCATCGCGGGCGAGCGCCGTCACGAGCGAAAGCAGACCGCGCCGGCGTGCGACGGGCATCGCCAGTCTCGCGGTGTCGGCACCGGCCAGCGCCTCGACCGAGGGAAAGACGTGCGTAACCGCGCCCAGCGGACGCTCGAGCTTCTCACCGTAGTCGGCAACCAAACGGCCCGCGAGGGTCGCGGCGCCTCGCAGTGAGACCTGCTGACCGAGCACGGCACGGACGGCGAGTTCGCGACCGTCGACGGCGCCGGCCACCCGCCGTCCCGGCGCCTTGCGCACCAGCGGGCCGAGCAGCGTGTCCTCGCCGAGGACCTCGATCACGCTGTTTGGGTCGGAGTCGAGGTCGAGCAGCACCCGCGAGCGTTGCATGGCCGCGCCGAGATCGCGCAGATCTGAGAGCCAATAGCGAGCACGAACGTGGCCATCGCCCGGAGACAGCTCGACGGCGCCGGCGCCGTGCGGGAGGCGAAGGCTCCGCCGGTAGGCCCCGTCACGGACCTCCTCGATGCCGGGCACGGCCCGTAGCCCAAGGAACGCGACGAGCCCCTCGGCGTCCAGCGGCGCGCGGTAGGGCAGGCGCAAAGACAGGGCGCCGCTGTCCTCTGGGCGCCCGTGTCTGAGAGCCCGCGCGCGTAGAGCAGTGGGCGTCATCGCGAAGACGTGCTGCACGGTCGCGTTGAACTGCCGCACGCTCTGAAAGCCCGCGGCGAACGTGACATCGGTCATCGGCAACGTCGTCGTCTCGAGCAGGATGCGCGCGGTCTGCGCGCGCTGCGAGCGCGCGAGCGCGAGTGGTCCGGCGCCTACCACGGCCACCAGCTCGCGATGCACGTGACGCTCGCTGTAGCCGAGCCGTCGCGCGAGAGCGCCGACCCCGTCACGATCCACCACGCCGTCCGCGATCAGCCGCATCGCCCGCCCGACCAGATCCGCGCGAAGATCCCACTCGGGCGAGCCGGGCGCGGCGTCCGGACGGCAGCGCTTGCAGGCACGAAAGCCGGCTGACTGCGCCGCTGCCGCGGACGCGAACAGGCGCACGTTCTCGCGTTTCGGAGTGCGCGCCGGACAGCCCGGGCGGCAGTAGATCCCGGTGCTCGTGACACCGCAGAAGACCCACCCGTCAAAGCGCGGATCGCAGGCCTCGATGGCCCTCCAGACGCGGTCTGAGTCGAGCTCCATCGACACACCGTGACACACGCGGGCGCCCGTGTCTGGCGGGAATCGGACGACGATGCTCCTCATCAGACTCCGACGGACTCCTAAGCTCGCCCACAGCGCGATGCGTGTAGGCAGCGACCCCCTAGGACATCATCGGCTCGCCCGGAAGCACCACCCACAGGCGCCGCGCGAGCTCGACGACGATCGCCGCGTCGAGCTCGCCGACGCTGGCAGACCCGGTGCGCTCGAGCGCCATTGCGAGCTCACGCCAGGCCTGCGCCACGGGCGCAACACGCACCGTCGGACCCCAACCGGTTACCGCGCGCAGCTCATCCGCGCGCGCCCGCACGTCGGCGAGTGTGAGCTCGCCGAATGGACGATTCGCGCCACGGATGAACACTCCCCGCTTGACGATCTCATCAAGCTCGGCGCGCGGCACGGTCATGGCAGCGAGACCCCGCTCCGCTTGGACACAGCCATGCGCCGTGCCGCGATCGCCGCCTGGCCGTAGGAGATGCCGCCATCGCCGACCGGCAGCTGCTCGGGCGTGATCACGCGCAGGCCGGCCGCGTACAGACCTGCCATGACCGTCTCGAGCAGCCGCCGGTTTCCGAATACGCCGCCGGACAGCACGACCAGCTCGCTGCCCTCGGACGAGGCCGCGCGAGCCAACGCCTCCACGGTCGCGGTCGCGAGCGTGGCGTGAAATCGACTCGCGATGGCGCCGAGCGCCTGGCCCGCGCGCAGGTCGGCGGCGACCGCGCGGATGGTCTCGCGGGGGTCGATCACGATCAAGCCTCCCTCCGTCGCCAGCGACAGCGGATAGCTGCCCCTGTCGGCGGGGTCGCACGCCGCCTCGAGCTCGATCGCCGCCTGCCCCTCGTAGTTGACGCGCGCGCGCAATCCGCACATCGCAGCCACCGCGTCGAACAGGCGTCCCATGCTGCTCGTCACAGGCGAATGCGGGCCGCCACGCGCGAGCCGGGCCACGTGGCGCCATGCGCGTGCGTCCACGCGACCCCGCAGCGCCGGCGGCAGCTGCGGCTCGCGCTCAGCATCGCCGGGTTCGCCCGCGGCCGTCAGCCACGCACATGCCATCCGCCAGGGTTCGCGGATGGCCCGCGCGCCACCCGGTAGCCGAACCGGCAGGAGACTTCCCACGCGGCGGAAATCCTCGAGATCGCCGACCAGCAGCTCCCCTCCCCAGACGGTGCCGTCGAGTCCGTAGCCGGTCCCGTCGAATACGGCGCCGACGGCGCTGCCCGGCTCCGCGTGCTCGGCCAGGCACGCGGCGAGGTGGGCGTGATGATGCTGCACGCCGATCAGCTGCTCGACATCGCACTCCATCGCGTACTTCGTGGACAGGTACTCGGGATGATGGTCGTGCACGACCACCTCGGGCTCGACGCCGAAGAGCCGCTTGAAGTGCTCGATCCCCTCGGTGAACGATCGCAGCGTCTCGTAGTTCTCGAGGTCGCCGATGTGGTGGGACACCCACGCGCGCGTTCCCTTGGCCAGGCAGAAGGTGTTCTTCAGCTCCGCCCCGCACGCGAGGATCGGACGCCCGGCGCCGCCCGCGAGCGGCAGGCTCCCCGGCACATACCCGCGCGAGCGCCGCAGGGTCAGCTTGCGTGGGCCGCCAGGCGTGTCCAGCACGCGCAACACCGAATCGTCGGTACGGGTCTCGATCGGGCGGTCGTGAAGCAGCAGCACATCGGCGATCTCGCCGAGACGCTCGAGCGCGTCCTCATCCCGATAGGCGATCGGCTCCTCCGAGGCGTTCCCGCTCGTCATCACGAGCGCGCCAACCGACCGACCGGGTGCGCCGGGCGCACCTTCGTTGAGATCGTGAAGCAGCAGGTGATGCAGCGGGGAGTAGGGCAGCATCACGCCGAGCTCCGGCGCCCCCGGAGCGACCGAGGGCGCGACCGCGGCGCCTTCGAGCCGCGGCGCGAGCACGATCGGGCGCTCGGGGCAACCGAGCAGCGCGCGCTCGCCGGGGCCGAGGCGCACGAGCGCGCCCGCCGCAGCGGCGCTCGCGACCATCAGCGCGAAGGGCTTGTCCTCGCGGTGCTTGCGCGCGCGCAGCGCGGCGACCGCCGCCTCGTCATCGGCGCGACAGGCCAGATGGAATCCGCCGATCCCCTTGATCGCCGCGAGCTGCCCGCCGCGCAGCGCCTCAGCGAGGGCGCGCAGCGGCTCGCCGCCGGGTTCGATCACGGCCTCACGCCCCGCGCCGCGCAGCAGCGTCAGCGACGGCCCGCACAGAGGGCAGGCGTTCGGCTGCGCGTGGAAGCGGCGATCGCCCGGGTCCTCGTACTCGCCCCGGCACTGCTCGCACATCGCAAAGCCGGCCATCGTCGTGGACGGGCGGTCGTAGGGGATCCCACGGACGATCGTGAAGCGCGGTCCGCAGTTGGTGCAGTTGATGAACGGATAGCGATAGCGGCGGTCGTGGGGGTCGAACAGCTCGCGCAGGCAGTCCGGGCAGGTCGCGCTGTCGGGAGTGACGGGGGCGTCGATCGCCCCCGTCACGGCGCTCTCGCGGATCGCGAAGCCGCGGTCGCCGTGCGGCTCGCGCTCCTCTGTGAGCACCCGCTCGATCACCGCCAGCCTGGGCGCCTGCGGTCCCAGATGCACGAGGAAGTCCTCGACCGTCGAGGCATCGCCCTCCACCTCGAGCAGCACTCCCTGCGAGTCGTTGAGGACGAAACCGGCGAGTCCCCGCCGGCCGGCCATGCGATACACGTATGGTCGGAAGCCGACCCCCTGCACGGTGCCCTCGACGCGCACGCGCGCGCGCCGCGCGATGACGGCCTTACGGCCGGCGGAGGCTCGGACGCTCACGGCACCTCGCCCGCCGGCGCCAGCTCGACGAGCTCCCGCAGCGCGTGGTAGGCGCTCGCCTGGGCCTCCTGGATGCGGGGAATGTGCTCTGAGCGGGTGATCAGGACGTGGTCGGCCAGGCTTTCGCCCGCCACCTGCCCTCCGTCGTAGCCGACGAGCGCGATCGTCAGAAGCCCCTGGCGCCGCGCCTGGCCGAGCGCGTCGATCACGTTCGAGGAGTTGCCCGAGGTGGAGAGCGCGATCAGCGCATCACTGCTGCACCCGTAGGCGATCACCTGCCTGGAGAAGATCGCGTCGATGCCGATGTCGTTCGCGATCGCCGTGAGAATCCCCGAGTCCTCCGTCAGATCGATCGCCGGCCTGCCCTTGCCGGTTCCGCACGCCGCGCGGAAGTCGGCGACGAGGTCCATCGCGTCGGTGGCCGAGCCCCCGTTGCCGATCGCAAAGAGCTTGCCCCCGAGCTCGAATCTCCTGCTCAGCGCCCTGGCCGCATCCGCCAGCACCTCGCGGTTCTCCGTGAGCGTCTGTTCCCGCAGCGCACCGATCTCATCGGCCTTCATCAGCGCCGAGCGGCGCACATCATCGACGACCGGCTCGAGCTCCCGCTCGTGATCGGCCAGGAACGGATACAGGAAGCTCGACGCGCCGGCGTCGTGGACGCGGCGGGGGTCGCGCCCGGCGAGCAGACCGCGATGGTCGAAGAACACGTGCACGAGCTCCCACAGCACGTGGTAGAGGGTCTCGATCAGCTCCTGGCGGACGTAGCCGTCGCCGCCCGGAGCCTCGAACTCCCAATCCGCGCCGAGCCCCGTGAAGGCGATCGTCAGGCACCCCCGCTCGCGGGCGAGTGCCATCGCCCGCGCGATCTCGGCCACGTCGTCGTCCGCACAGTCGAACGCGATCGCGATGTCATCCGCGCGCGCGAGCAGATCGAGTTGGCGCGCGAGCTCGCCCGCGGCCCCCGTCAGCGCGATCGCGGGCAGCGCGCGCTTGCCGACGATCACCGGATGGACGAACTCGACCGCGACGTGGCGCGCGTCCGAGCGCGCCGCAGGCGAGGCCCCCAGCGCGATCAGCTGAGCGCCGCGCGCGAAGCGCTCGGCCATGCGGTGGCACAGGCGCGCCAGTCGCTCGGCCTCCTCGGCGAAGAACCGGCGGTTGGCCTCCGTGCGTCGCTCGAGCAGTGCGTCGAGCTGCGCGGAGAGGCGATCGTGGGTGGCGGCCGTCGTCAAGCAGCCGCCCCCTCGGGCGCACGCACGGCGAGCTCTGCCAGCCATTCGCGCCACTCATCGATGCCCTCGCCGGTGCGGGCGCTGACCAGCAGCCGCGGGACGCCCGGATGCACCTGGTCTAGGTTGTACAGGAAGCGATCGAGGTCGTAGTCCAGGTGGGCCAGCAGATCGATCTTGTTGACCAGCACCAGATCGCAGGTGCGGAACATGAGCGGATACTTGAGCGGCTTGTCCTCGCCCTCTGTCACCGAGGAGACCATCACCCGCACGTCCTCGCCGACCCTGAACTCGGCCGGGCAGACGAGGTTGCCGACGTTCTCGATGACCAGCATGTCGATCTGATCGAGCGGCAGCGAGTGAAGCGCCGAGCGCACCATGTTGGCGTCGAGATGGCACTCCCCGCCGAAGCTCGGGTCAGTGTTCAGCTGGGTCACGGGTACATGCAGGCTGGCCAGCCGGTCGGCGTCCATCGACCCCTGCACGTCGCCCTCGAGCACTCCCACGCGAACACCCGGCACGTCACTCACCACTCGCTCGAGCAGCGACGTCTTGCCGGCGCCGGGCGCGCTCATGAAGTTCACGACCGCCACGCCGGCGCGGTCAAAGTCCGCGCGATTGGCCTCGGCGATCGTGTTGTTGGCGTCGAGCGCATCCTCGACGATCCTCACTTTTATGCGATGCATTCAGCCTCCTCAATCTCGATCGACTCAACTTCGAACTCGTTGCCGCCGGCCACCGCGACGTCATCGCCGCCGCACGTCGGACAGCGGAAGGCGGGGATCTCGATCTCCCATTCGCGCCGGCACGGGTTGCAGCGCAGGCTTGCCTCGACGATCTCGAGCTCGAGCCTCGCTCCTTCGCAGACTGTCCCCCGGGCTACGAACTCGAAGTAGAACTCGAGCGTGTCGGGAACGACCTGGCGCAGACGGCCGACGCGCAGGCTGACCAGGCCGACGCGGCGCTCGCCGGCGTGCTTGACGACCGTATTGAGCACCGCGCCACTCAGCGACAGCTCGTGCACGGGCTACTCCGCTGGTTCCAGGAGGGCGCTTGACCGAAGCTCGCCGGCCGTCTGCACGACCAACTCGACCGCCCGCTCTAGGGCCGACTGCACCTCGGCCGATAGCCCGAAGCCCAGCTCCTCGACGTCTGCGGGCTCGCAGGCGATGACCACCACCCTGCCCGGCCACGCCCCGATCGAGCGGACGAAGCGCAGCACCGTCTGAGGATCCATGCTGTGGGGGTTGATCGCTTCGCCGTCGTCGATCTTGCCCTCGATCGAGTCCTCCGGCACCTCCATCACGTACAGCGTGCCGGGCTCGCCTCCCTGGCGGCTGACGTCGAGGATGACGAGCGCGTCGTAGCCGCGCATCACCTCGTATGCCAGGTCAAGACCACCGGTGCCGGCGTCCATCACCGCGACGCCCTCGGGCAGCGCTTGCCCTTCGAGCCTCCTTGCGACCTCGCCGCCGAAGCCGTCGTCGCGCAGCCACGCGTTGCCCACGCCCGCGACGAGAACTCGCGGTTCGCGCTCAGGACTCATCAGCGGCCTCCGGCCTGCGGGCGGTCACTGCAGCACCTCCACCTCTGGCGCGAAGAAGAACAGGAAGCGATTCGAGTCACGCATCAGCTCCTGGCCCGGGTCATCGTCGATCGTCACCGCGAGATGCATGCGGCCGTCGTAGTCGATCATGATGCGCTCGATCGTCGCCGTGCGCCCGTCGAGCATGCGCGCGTGCAGGTCTGCGTCTGCGCCGGGACGGATCCTGACCTTGCCGCCGCGGCGGAAGCGAACTCCGTCAACCTCGGCGTGCTCCTCGCCCGCCTGCGGATCCGCCAGGCCGGCTGGCTCCTCGGGCGGAGTCTCGCTGTGCGGGCCGCGCGCCGAAGCGCTCGCGGGCTCACGCAGCGTCACGCGTCCGTGCAGCGCGAGAATGTCATCCGGGGTGGCGGCGACGGCGCGCGCGACCATCTCACGCACCGCCGGGTCCTGACGCTCGATCTCCTCGCGCTCTGAGTCGCTCAGCACCTTCATGTGCAGGAGCAGCGCCTCCTCGATCTCGGTGGAGTCGAACAGCCCGCCGCGGCTCTCGGGCGCGATCTGGGGGTGGTCGGGAAGCACGATCGCGGCGCCGAGCACGGCGTCGTCGCTGGCGCCGGCCAGCACGGGATAGGTGTTGACGCTCGCACAGGGGCTGTCCAGGGGTGAGCTGAAGCGCCCGCCGGACACACGCAGGAGCGGATGCGTCGAGAGCAGTGAGCGAGACAGCGCGCCGGCCCGGTCAACGCCCCGCGCACACGGCGTGCGATTCTCGACGCTGAGCGCCACCTCATAGCTGCCGGGCGCGAGCTCGCGCGCGCTCAGGGCGAGCTCGAGGAGCAGCCCGCCGCCGGGCTCCTCCTCGCCGATCTCGGCGGCGCGCTGGGCGCCGGGCCGGCCGCTCGCGGCGGCCCGCGCGAGCGCACCGACCGCCGTGCCGGCGAGCTGCACCCGGTGGGCCGCGGCCTGGTGGCGCTCGCCGCTTGCGGCGAGGAACCTCACCTCGGCGCTCAGCTCCGCCTCGGGCGCTGCCTGCAGCAGGCAGCGCAGCTCGAGGTGCGCGAAGGTGCTCTGCAGCGAGATCGCATAGCTCGGCGGGTAGAGGATCCCGAACGGCGTCGGGGTGGCGTTCTTGGTGCTCGCGGGCGTGTAGGGGTAGAGCGCGTATCCCTCATACAAGAGCGAGTCGATCAGCTGGTCGAGAGCATCAGCCATCGCGAGCCTCGCCGAGCAGCGACTGGATGCAGGCGTCGTAGGTCGGAAGTCCGCGCCTGACGCGTTCGCGCTCGAGCGCGTGCAGCGTCTGCGAGCGCATCGCCACCCAGCCGGTGTTCGGGTAGTAGTGCTCGATCGTCTCGCGCCAGACCGCGATCGGCATGCGGTAGTCGACCGAGTTCGACCATGGCACGAGCACCATCTGCAGGCCGCCCCGCTCGTTGGGGTAGTAGACCATGCCGTTGAAGTGCAGCGCCATCGGCACCTCGCCGTCCGCAATCGCGTCGAGGTACTTGCAGGCGGCGATCTCAAGGTCATAGCTGCAGGCGAGCGGCACGGCCACGGTGGTGGAGCCGGTGAAGGCGGGGACGAGCACGTCGAGCTGCGCCCACACGAGGCTGTGCGTCGTCACCGCCCAGCGCTCGGGCGCCCCGAACAGCCCCGCCAGGCGCTCGCGCGTGACGTCGTCATATCCGCGCCTGGCCGGCTCGATCATTAGCTGGATCGTGAGCGCGATCATGTACACCTCGCGCCCGCTCGGCTCGGAGACCTGGAGGTCGACCATCAGCATCGGCGCTGCGGCGTGGCGCAGCGCGCGCGCGCCGAGAACCTCGAACTCGGGCTCGGGTCCGCTGCGCGACGGCGCGGGTGCCTCGGGGAGATGCTCAGCCACAATGTCAGGGCGCACGTTCACGCCGCGACCGCCTGCTGCTCGAGCTGGGCGAAGAAGCTCGACACCGCCTCCTGCACCCTCGGCCCCCCCGAGATCCCCTCCCAGTTCACCTTGATCGTGCCGGTGAGGGCATAGCAACGGTCGATCGGCGCGATCGAATAGGCCGGCGGCTCGGACAGCCGGTTCACGATCAGCCCCTCGATATCCGCCTCGAGCTCGGCAAGGATCGGGTTGAGCTCGATCATCCGGCTCCACGAGGAGAAGTGAAGCTCGCTCTCGGTCGCGCCGCCGGGGCTCGGATACAGGGCGACGACGCAGCCGGCGACGCTCGACTCCATGAAGAAGGCCAGCCCGATCGGGATCTGAAAGCTCGCCCACACCTCCTCGGGGACCCGCAGCTCGGGGAGCCACAGGGTGCGCCCGCCCGTCGGGCGGTACTCCGCATCGCCGGAGCGGAGCGCCCAGCAGCTCTCACACACGCACTCGATCCTGCGCTCGACCAGGTTGAGCAGGTGACGGTGGTCGGCGGGAACGCTGCTCTCACAGAGATCGCACCACTCCTCGGGCGCGGACGCGGGGGCGCTGTCGTCGGCGCGCGCGCCGTTCAACTCGCCGTTCGCGCCGGCGCCGGGCCCGACCGGCGCGCCCGGTCGGGCAAGGCCGCGCATGCCGGCGACCAGCTGCGCGCGGCGCCTGGCGACGAGCGCATCCGCAAGCGGCCGCCCGCGAGCCGCGTGCTCGCGCACAGCACCCGCAGCGGGCGGGCGCGGACCGCGGTCGGAAGCCCGATCGGACCGAGGGTCGCTCACGTCGTCAACGCCACCCGCACGTGACCGCGTTCGCGCAGAAGCGGGATCGGCTGAAGCTGCAGGCGCTCATCATCCATCGAGCGTCCCGCGCGCGGCAGGAAGAACGTTCTCGAGCAGCCCGGGCACGCGAGCGTGCCGGCCTGCAACTCCCCATGGTCGAGCGGGCCGCCGCAGTCGGCGCACGCGTTCGTGTAGGCGAGCAGGGTGCCGTCGACGTTCGCGACCACGAGCTCCGCCCCGCCGACCTCGGCGCCGACGATGCGCCCGACGGGGACGAGGTCGAGGTGATCGACGTCGAACCACGAGGGGGTCGCGGCCGGCGCCGGCGCCGGCGAGATCACGATCGGCAGCTCGACGGCGCCGCCGGAGGCTCCCGGCCCCGCAGGGCCGTCCAGGAGCGGCAGCGAGGGACCCGAGGCAGCGGGCGCCACCCCCTCGACCTCGAGACCCTCCAGATCGGGTGCCGCCTCCTCGAGCGCCTGCTTGATGGCGAGCTCGAGCGTCACCGCCGAGGCCGCGCAGTCAGAGCAGCTCCCCCGCAGGCTGATGCGCGCCACGCCGTCCTCGAGCGAGAGGAGCTCGACGTCGCCGCCGTGGGATTCCATGTAGGGCCGCACGTGCTCGAGCGCGCCCTGCACCCGCTCACTCAGCGGCACCGGGTGCAGGTCGTGGATCAACAGCAGCGCCACGACCAGCTCGTCCTCGGCGAGGGCGGCGGCGAGCCGCTCGCCCTCCTCGCCGGCGTCGAGCAGACGGCCGACGATCCGCTCCAGGCCGGCGCCGTACATCTGAACGATCGCCGACACCAGCTGCTCGGCGAGCTCGCGCGTTGCCGGATCGCCTGAGGAGTCGAGCTGGGCCTGCAGCTCCTGCACGCGCAGGAGCAGGTCCTCGTGACTTTCACTGAGCGCCGTCGCCGACATCTCAGAGCACCTAGGCCAGCGCCGTCGGCGTGTGGATCACCTTGCGCACCTTGCCGCTTCCGTTGTACATGTGCACGCCGCAGGGTAGGCATGGATCGAACGAGCGAACGGCGCGCATGATGTCGATGCCCTTGAAGTTCTCCGGTCCGTTCTCCTCGAAGATCGGCGTGTTCTGCACGGCATCCTCGTAGGGTCCGGGCGTGCCGAAGGAGTCACGCGGGCTGGCGTTCCACGGGGTCGGCGGATACGGCTGGTAGTTGGCGATCTTGCCGTCGCGGATCACCATGTGGTGGGAGAGCACGCCGCGGGCCGCCTCGTGGAAACCGCAGCTGACGGCGCTGTCGGGGACCGTGAACTTGTTCCAGCTCTTGGTCCGGCCCGCCTGCACCTCCTTCATCGCCCGCTCCAGGTTGTGCAGGGCGACCAACGCGCTGTATGCCTGGTGGTAGCTCCGCGCGCGGTCGCGCTCGATCGCGTTTGACTTCTCGGGCACCTTCCACTCGAGTTCCATCTCGGGCATGTTCGGCGAGCGCGGCAGCACCATCTGAATCGAGTGGCCCGTGGCCTTGGCGTAGCCGAAGTCCACCAGCCCGGCCTTGGCCGTGCACCACTGCCGCGCGAACGGTCCGCCGCCGGTGTCGCAGCAGACGTGCGTTTCGGTACGTTTGTCATAGATCCGCGGCGAGACCACCCACGTGTACTTGTCGGTGAAATCGCGCTTCTGCGGCCGCGGCAGGGTGACCTTGTTCCAGGGGTGGTTCTTATCGACCGGATTGCCGAGCGGATCCGTTGTCACGAGCGTGGGCTCGTTCTCCCACGAGTCGAAGTAGGAGGAGCCGAGCAGGATGCGGATCATCAGGTTGATCTCCACCAGATCTGTTGAGATCAGCTCGCCGCCGATCGCGACGCCGGGCGTGATGTAGCGCTTGCGCCCCCACTCGGTCATGTTGCGGTAGTCGTAGTCGACGTAGTCGGGATCGTCGAAGGAGCCCCAGTTGACGAGGTTCGTCTCGCGGTAACCGACCATGTCGTAGCCCGGCAGCTCGCGCAGGAAGAAGTCATACAGGTCGTCGTGCATGGGCACGCTGCGCTTGACGTAGTCGAAGTAGCGCATCAGGCGCACGTAGTAGTCGGTACAGGTCTGGTGCGTGATGTCGGCGCTGCAGCCTCCCGGCATGATCGTCGAGGGGTGTGTGTGGCGGCCTCCGAACAGGCAGTACATCTCGCGCGTGTAGCGCGCGACGTGCAGCGTCTCCAGGTAGAACTCGCCGGTGAACGGATTCAGCGCACGCATGATGTCCGCGATCGTCTTGAAGCCGTGGATGTCCTGATGCGGGGCCGGCGTGTTCTCGGCCGTCGCCAGCAGCGTGGGGTTGGTCTCCTTGACCATCTGCTCGCAGAAGTCGACATTCGCCATGCAGTCGTTGAAGATGGCGTGGTCGAAGATGTAATCGGCGGTCTCGGCGAGGTTGAACGCGAGGTCTCCGAGCGCCGGCGGCTTGACGCCGTAGGCCATGTTCTGGTTCAGGCATGAGCAGGTGCAGTGGTTGTCGCCGCAGATGCCGCAGATACGGCTGGTGATGAAGTGGGCGTCGCGGGGGTCGATGCCCTTCATGAAGATGTCGAAGCCCCGGAAGATCATCGAGGTGCTGTAGCACTTGATCACCTGCTGGTTGGTGAAGTCGATCTCGGTGTGAATGCCGAGGCTCCCGACGATCCGGGTGATCGGATCCCAGGACATCTCCTTGACCATCACTTTCTGCTGCGAAGACGTTTCAGTCGCCATCTGCTTATCTCCTCACTCGGACTTCAGCCGAAATAGTCGAAAACGGGCCTCATGCGGTTGGTCAGCGCTCACCACCTCTTCGCGTAGCCGCTCGACAGCGTCTTGCCCCGCCGGCGCCAGTCCGGCTCGATGTCGTATTTCGTCCTGATGTTCCGCTTGCGCGCCCAGCGGACGAACGGACCGTAGGTCACCTCGATGACGCGCGCGGCCCAAGCGCCATATTTGTCCTCGTCCATGAAGGGCATGAACTTGTCGGGGAAGCCCGGCATCGTGCACGCCATGCAGATGCCGCCCACGTTGGGGCAGCCGCCGATGCCGTTGACCCAGCCGCGGACGGGCACGTTGCACTTGACCACCGGTCCCTTGCAGCCGAGCTTCACCATGCAGCGGTGATCGGAACCGTATTCGGTGGCGAACTCGCCCTGCTCTGCGAAGCCGGCGCGGTTGCAGCCCTCGCGCACGCTCCTGCCGAACAGCCACTTCGGGCGCAGCGCCTCGTCGAGTTCCGGCGCGGGCGCGAGTCCGGCCAGATGCAGTGCGAGGTAGAGCAGCGTCTCGGTCATGTTGTCCGGCTGCGCCGGGCAACCGGGGATGCAGACGATCGGCAGTCCGGCTTTGGACTTCCACTGCCAGCCGAGGTAGTCGGGAACCCCCATGGCGCCCGTCGGGTTGTTCTTCATCGCCGGGATCCCGCCATACGTGGCGCACGTGCCCACGGCGACTACGGCCGCGCACTTCGGCGCCAGCCGGTCGATCCACTCGTTCATCGTGATCGGCTGGCCGTCCTCGGGGTTCACGGCGAAGCCGGTCCAATGACCCTCGCCGTTTATCTCCTCGTTGCCGAGTGAGCCCTCGATCACCAGCACGAACGGGTCGAGCTTGCCCTGCTCCGCGTCGAACCACGCCTGCGCGTAGTCCTGGCCGTTGGCGTAGTCGATCACCTGGTTATGCACGACCACCTTCGGCATCCCCGGTATCGCTTGCAGGATGATGTCCTCGAGGCTCGGGTTGGTGGCCGAGGTCATCGCCACCGAGTCGCCCTCGCAGCTGAGACCGGTGGTCATCCAAAGGACGTGGGCGGTGACCGCCTCCGTCTTCCTGTGCTCCGCAAACGCCATGCTCGCCATAACCTCTCCAATCGCCTGAAATCAACAGATGCGCGGCAGCGGGTCACCCACCAGCTGGTCCATCACGCGGCGACCGCCGAAGCTCGTCTCCACCAGCACCATCCCGGGCGGCTCCGTCCGCACTTCACCCACGACTGCAGCCTGCTCGCACCCCGACACCCCGCGCAGCGCCGCGAGCGCGGCGTCCGTGGCCTCGGGGGCGACGAACGCCACCAGCTTGCCCTCGTTTGCGACATACATCGGGTCGATCCCGAGGATCTCTGCCGCCCCGGCGACCGCCGGATGAACGGGGATCGCACCCTCCTGCACCAGCATCGCCACCGAGGAGGCGCGCGCCAGCTCGTTGAGCACCGAGGCCACCCCGCCCCGTGTGGCATCGCGCAGGCAGCGCAGTCCGGGGCCGGCGGCGTCAAGCAGCGCATCGACGGCCGGCCACAGCGAGGCCGTGTCAGACTCGATCGCCGCATCCAACTCGAATTCCCCGCGCGCGAGCATGATCGCCATGCCGTGCTCGCCGATGGCTCCCGACAGGAGCACGCGATCGCCGGGCTGGATGTTGGCGGGCGCAAGGCGCGCCCGCGGATCGCGCCTGCCGAGCCCGCTCGTGCACACGTACATGCCGTCGGCGTGGCCGCGCTCGACAACCTTGGTGTCGCCGGTGACGATCTCGACCCCAGCCGCCTCAGCGGCAGCCGCGATCGCGTCGACCTCGGCACGCAGCTGATCGGCGGTCAACCCCTCCTCGAGCACGAGCGAGAGGCTGAGCGCGAGCGGGCGAGCGCCCGAGACGGCCAGGTCGTTGACGGTGCCGTTGACGGCGAGATCACCGATCGAGCCCCCGGGAAAGCGCAGCGGCCTGACCACGTAGGAGTCCGTCGTCAGCGCCAGCTCAACGCCATCGACGGCCACCTCGCCGGCGTCTGACATCTGGCTCAGCGCCGCCCCGCCGAAGGCCGGCAACAGCAACCCCTCGATCAGCGC
This sequence comes from uncultured Solirubrobacteraceae bacterium, assembly GCA_963761355.1. Classification (GTDB taxonomy): domain Bacteria; phylum Actinomycetota; class Thermoleophilia; order Solirubrobacterales; family Solirubrobacteraceae; genus Palsa-744. The sequence goes on along the minus strand of CAVXHC010000014.1, from coordinate 509,188 downwards.
CTGGGTCGCCTTGCCGCCGGCGCCATGGGCCATCGTCACCCGATCATCACGGAACTTCGCGCGCTTGCCACGCGCGGTCTCGATGATGCCGAGGATCTTCTCCTCGCGCCCGGAGATGGTCGCCTGCCCGGCCATCACACGACCTCTCGCTCGCGCGCGAAGCGCCCGAAGTTGTAGTACGCGGCGCAGGCGCCCTCGGAGGAGACCATGCAGGTGCCGATCGGGCGCTCGGGCGTGCAGGCGGTCCCGAACACCTTGCACTCCCACGGCTTGATCACGCCCTTCAGGACCTCACCGCATTGGCACGCCTTCGGATCGGCGACGCGCACGCCCGGAACGCTGAAGCGACGCTCCGCGTCCAGGTCGGCGTAGGAGTCAGACAGCCTCAGACCGCTGTGCGAGATAAAGCCGAGCCCGCGCCACTCGAAGTGCGGGCGCAGCTCGAACACGTCGGCGAGAACCTCGAGCGCGCGCAGGTTGCCCTCGTAGGGGACCACGCGCTTGTACTGGTTCTCCACCTCGCAGCGTCCCTCGGCGAGCTGACGCAGGATCATCGCGATCGCCTGCAGGATGTCCAACGGCTCGAAGCCCGCCACCACCACCGGCTTGCCGTAGTCGGCCGGGATGAACTCGAACGGCCGTGCGCCGACCACCGTCGCGACGTGGCCCGGCCCGATGAAGCCGTCGAGGCGCAGGTCCGGTGACTCGAGCAGCGCTCGCAGTGGCGGCACGATCGTGACGTGGCTGCAGATGCAGGAGAAGTTCTTCACGCCCTCGGCGCGTGCCCGCTTGAGTGTCAGCGCGGTCGAGGGCGCCGTCGTCTCGAACCCGATCGCGAAGAAGACCACCTCTCGCTCCGGGTTCTGCTTTGCGATCCGCAGCGCGTCCAGCGGCGAGTACACCATGCGCACGTCCGCGCCGGCGGCCTTGGCCTCGAGCAGGCTGCCGTTTGAGCCCGGCACGCGCATCATGTCGCCGAAGCACGTGAAGATCACACCCGGGAGTTCGGCGATCGCGATCCCGTCGTCGACGCGACCCATCGGGATCACGCACACGGGGCAACCAGGTCCGTGCACGAGCTCCACGTTCGCCGGCAGCAGATCGTCGACTCCGTACTTGTAGATCGAGTGCGTGTGCCCGCCGCACACCTCCATCACCTTGTAGTGGGTGCCGGGCTCGACGAGCGACAGGATCTCTCCCGCAACGGCTCGCCCGAGCGCGGCGTCGCGGAACTCATCGACGAACTTCATGCCGGAACCCCGGCGGGAAGCGACGCGATCGCCACGTTGGCGTGGACGAGCAGCTGCGCGCCCGGCGCGCCGAGCTCGACCAGCGCGGTCTCCACCGTGTGCCGCGCGCCGTCGCCGTCGGCGCACAACGCCAGCCCGCGTTGCTCGTCGATTCGCAGCACGCTCATCGCCACGGCCTCGTCAGAGCAGGTGATGCAGTGCCCCTGGGCGCACGAAACCGGCGCTGACGGCGCGGTGCTCACTCGATCACGCTCGCCTTCAGCTCCTCGAGCTCCTGCTCGTAGTCGGCGCCCATGCGTTCGAGCAGCTCGCGCGTCGCACGTGCCTCCTCTTCATCGACCTGAGAGATGGCGAAGCCGACATGAATCAGGACCCAGTCCCCGGGGCCGACACCAGTGCCGTCCACGTCCAGCAGTCCTACGTTGACGGTACGTCGTACGCCCGCCACATCGACCATCGCAAGCCGGTGCTGTTCGTCCACCACCTCCACGATCTGACCCGGGATGGCGAGACACATGCAGCACACGCCCCTTCTCTGAGTTGATCGCTCCCGGCCACGTAGGCAGAAGCGCAGATGTCTGCTCCTTCAACAGCTACAGCCCTTTTATCACCGGCGCGCAGGAGCGAAACCGAGGGTGGTAATCCCGCTTACACCGGGCCTGTGTAATCCGGGTTACCGAGGCCGAAACGGGGGTACTCTCCTGCGATACCCATACACCCGCCCGCGCAAGTGACGCGGTCGTGCTCGGAGGGAGCAACGAGGCTCTGCGATGTCAGTCGAAGGCCGGGATGTCGTCAAGCTGGGGTCCTCGCGATGGCCCGCTCATCGCGCAGCGCGCGCTCGAGCACCGGAGTCGCCTCCGCTGCACGCATATCTGCTCGACGCCGACGACGACCTCGCCGAGGAGCTCGATATCCGCACGCGCTTTGCCGCGCGCCAACTCGCGACGGTGAGGGTGCTCGAAGCCGACACGGGCGCGTGCGAGCTCGAGTCCTGGCTTGCCGTCGTCGGGCATGGGCCGGGCCTGTTGATCCTGGACGGCCTGGTCGCGGTCGACACGCGCATCACCAACCGCACCGTCACCGAGCTGCTCGGAAGCGGCGACCTGCTGCAGCCTCTCAGCCGGCACGTGGACGACATCGTCGAACGGGTCGCTTCCTGGCGGGCGCTGTGTGCCTGCCGCTTTGCGCTGCTCGACGCGGAGTTCGCCGAGCGCGTGCTTCCCTGGCCGCAGATCGGCCACGCGCTGCTGCGCCGCACCGAGCGCCGCACGGAGGACCTCGGCGTGCTGCGCGCGATCTCCTGCCAGCCCCGCCTGGAGGTGCGGCTGGTGCTCTTTCTCTGGCATCTGGCCGCGCGCTGGGGCCGCGTCGAGCCGAGCGGGATCCGCCTGATGCTGCCGCTCACCCACCGCCTGCTCGGCCAGCTCGTGGCCGCCGAGCGTCCGTCGATATCGCACGCGCTCGCTCGGCTCGCCGACGCCGGGCTGATCAGCGGCACGGCCGGGGACTGGCACCTCCACGGAAGCCTCGACGCACACCTCGAGACATTGGTCGAGGGTACGACGCGCCTGACGACCGCGCGGCATGCTCGCCGCTCCCCCGCCGGCCGGATCGCGTGAGCGAGTGGCCTCAGCACTCCCATCGACGGCCGCACGCTCACCGGACCAGCAGCCCGTCAACGTCCTGTGGATCACGAGCGGTCTCGGCTGCGACGGCGACTCGATCGCGATGACGGCCGCGACCAACCCGAGCCTCGAGGATCTCCTGCGGGGGTGCCTGCCCGGGATGCCGCCGGTCATCCTCTATAACCCGGTGTTCGCCTTCGAGACCGGTGATGACTTCATGCGCGCCTGGTTCAGGGCCGCCGCGGGCCGTCTCGACCCCTTCATCCTCGTGCTCGAGGGATCCGTTCCCAACGAGGAGATCAACGGAGACGGACACTGGGCTGGACTGGGCGTCGACGCCGCCAGCGGACAGCCGATTCCGACGAACACCTGGATCGATCGCCTGGCGCCGAAGGCCGCGGCCGCGCTGGCGCTGGGCACGTGCGCCGCCTACGGCGGGATCCCGGCCATGCGCAACAATCCGACCGGCGCGATGGGCCTGCGCGACTACCTCGGCTGGAGCTGGCGCTCGCGCCTCGGCCTCCCGATCATCAATGTGCCGGGCTGCCCGGCACAACCGGACAACATCACCGAGACGCTCATGCGTCTCGTACTGCATCTGACGGGCATGGGACCGGCACTCGATCTGGATGAGCAGGGCCGGCCGCAGTGGATCTTCGGCCGCACCGTGCATGAGTCCTGCGATCGCGCCGGCCTGGCCGAGCACGGCCAGTTCTCAAAATCCCACGGCGACGGTCGCTGCCTGGTGAAGCTCGGCTGCAAGGGACCGGTGGTCAAGTGCAACGTGCCAGTCCGCGGCTGGGTCAACGGCATCGGCGGCTGCCCCAACGTGGGCGGCATCTGCATGGCGTGCACGATGCCCGGCTTTCCCGATCAAGTACATGCCCTTCATCGAGCCCGACACGGCGGCGCGCCTGTATGCGACGACGGCGCGCCTCGGCTACGGCCCGCTCGTGAAGTCCCTACGCGACCGCCGCATCCGGCGCAGGTTCGACGTCGAGCCGCCGTGGAGGCGGCGCGGCGCCGAGCTGACCAGCGGCTACCGGCGCTGAAGCGCGCTAGCGTGGTCCGATGCCGGTCACGGTGCTGTTCACGTGTGAGATCTGCGGGGTTCGCCCGGATCAGCGGACGCAGCTGGCACTCGAGCGGCAACTGCTCGACCTGCGTCATGGCGAGTACGTGGACGCCGAGCCGGGCCGCTGGCTGACGTGGCACGGTCGCGGGATGTACGGCCCTCAGCGCTACGCCTGCGGCGAGCACCGAGGCGAGCTGAAGGCGCTGCTTCGCGAGCACTACGGCACGCTCGGCTGGCACCCGTGGGCGATGGGGCCGCATCCCTGGGCGGGGCGCAGAGGGACCGACCGGGCGCGGCGCCTGGCTCGCTCGCTGCGCTCGACGCTCGGCGCGCCCGGTGCCTAGCGCGGGCCGCCCGGCGAATCGCTCGCTCAGCTCGCGAGCCGGCTCGGCTCGGCACATCCAGCGCACACTCCGACCAGCGCGAAGTGCGTGAAGCTCACCTCATATCCGAAGCGCTCCCTGAGATGCCGGCGCAGGGGGTCGAGTTGCTCGGGCGAGACCGGCGTCACCCCGGCGCAGCGGTCGCAGTAGAGATATTCCAACTGATGGCGCCCGAACAGGACATACAGACCTGGGCCATGACCGAGGTGGACATGGCGGATCAGCCCGCAGCGCTCGAGCACCTCGAGGTTTCGGTAGACCGACGTGGCCTCGACAGCGAGCGTACGCGCGAGCTGTGAAGCGGAAACTGGGCCTTCGGCGGTGAACAGGGCTTCGAGGATCAGGCGCCGTGGGGTTGACAGACGCATGCCGCGCGCGCGCATCGCCGCGATCGCGTCTTCGACCGTGGAAAACGAGAGCGGTGGCGCGTCGGGAGCCAGCGTCACTCTATTCAGGCTCCTTGGGGGTGGGCGCAGCCTCCATGCCGGCCGTCCAGCGCTCTTCGATCCGCCCGTAGTGCCACACCGTGAGCGCGATCGCCCAGGTGGCGAGGAACATGCCGACGATGATGAAGCCCGCCCTGTTGATGTCGAATGCCTGGAACCAGTCGACGAGCGAGCCCGTGAGCCCGAGCTTTTGGCTCAGCAGGCCGGCGATCTCGATCGTCCCGATGAACAGCGCGATCGCTATCGAGAGCCCCGTGACGGTGATGTTGTAATAGACCTTGCGCACGGGTTCGGAGAAGGCCCAGCCATAGGCGAAGTTCATGAACGATCCGTCGATCGTGTCGAGTAGACACATGCCTGCCGCGAACAGGACCGGTAGACAGAGGATCGCGTACCAGTGCAATCCGGCGGCTCCGGCACCGGCGGCGAGGACGAGCAGCGCGACCTCAGTCGCGGTGTCAAACCCCAGACCGAACAGCAGGCCGATCGGGTACATCTGCCACGACTTCTTGACCGTGCTCGTGAATCGGCCGAAGAACCGGTTCATGAAGCCGCGAGAGTTGAGTTGCTGCTCGAGCGTTTCCTCGTCGTAGCAGCCGCGGCGCATGTCGGCGAATATCCGCAGGATGCTCACCAGGATCGCGACGTTCAGCGCCGCGATGATGTAGAGGAAGACGCCCGAAACCGTCGTTCCGATGACGTTGGTGGCGTTGTGAAGGGTCGACTGGTCGTTGCGGACCGGGCCGCTGAGCGCCCTGACGCCGATCGCCAGCAGGAACGCGAGCACGAAGACGATCGTCGAGTGGCCGAGCGAGAAGAAGAAGCCGACGCTCAGCGGCCGCTTGCCTTCGCTCATCAGCTTTCGCGTGGTGTTGTCGATCGCAGAGATGTGATCGGCGTCGAACGCGTGTCGAAGCCCAAGCGTGTACGCCGTGATACCGGTCCCGATCGCAAACACGCCGGAGGCGCCCAACCTGAGGTGCTGCGGCGCGACGACCAGGATGAGGATGCCGAAGCCGACGACGTGAAGTCCGGCGATAACGGCCAGCATGCCGCTCGCGCGACGCCACTCCGAGGGCGTCATCGCCCTCTTGATGCGAGCCCACCGTGACGGGTTCCCAGACGAAGCCGACAGCGGGTCCATCACGTCTCCTTCCCGGCTCGCATTGCCACCCGCGCGCCACCGCGACAGCGGTCCAACATATAGCCCGCCGCGCCTAATGCAAGGCGCTAGTAATTGCAATTACATCGTGTCGCCGCGACACCGATTCGCGCGTCCTCGGCTAGCCTTCGCCGCATGGACGATCAGTCGATCCTGGATCGCATCGACGCGCTGATCGACGAGGAGCACGCTCTGCTCGGCCGCGAGGAGGCCGACGCCGTCGACCGCGAGGCGCTCGAGGTCGATCACCATCGCCTGCAGGAGGTCTCGATCGAGCTCGATGGATGCTGGGATCTGCTGCGCCAGCGCAGGGCCCGCCGTGAGGCGGGGCAGGATCCGGAGGGCGCCCGCCCGCGCGACCCCGCCGTGGTTGAGAAATACCTCCAGTAGGCTCGCGTGATCATCGCTCTCGCAGACGTCTACGCCCAGATTCCCAGCCGCGATGGGGTGCGCGAGCTGATGCGTCTCACGCAGGAGCGCGTGCGCGAGCAGCCCGGCTGCCTGTCCTACACGTTCGCGGAGACGCTCGACGATCCGGGGCATTTCGTCGTCGTCCAGCAGTGGCGCGATCAGGGGGCACTCGACGAGCACTACCGCTCGCAGGCGTTTGCGGACTATCAGGCCGGGGTCGTGGACCGCCTCGTGCGGACCACGGATCTGCGCCTGTATGCGGTGACGGAGAGCTTCCTGCCCGTCGACTCCTCGAGGCTCGACATAGCGCAGGACGACTGAGGCTCGGCCTGCTTCAGACGAGCGGGCTGTGAGCGGCCGCACGAGCGAAGAACATCTTCAGAGCGCCGTTGACGATGCTGACAATCAGCGCGCCGAGGACGGCCCACCAGAAGCCGGCGATCGTGAACTGGGGAACGATCCAGTGCGTCAGATACAGCATGAAGACGTTGATGAGCAGATAGAAGATGCCCAGCGTGACGATGATGAACGGGACCGACAGCACGGTCAGGACGGGCTTCAGGAAGAAGTTCACGAGCGTGAACGCGAGCCCCGCCGCCAGCAGCGCCCATCCGTCGCTGCCGTAGCTCAGCCCCGACAGGAGCCACGCCGCCACGAACAGCGCGACCGTGTTGAACGCCCACGTGATCGCAAGCCGGCGAATCATCGCGCGCGGCCCAACCCCTTCACTGACCTGTGGCGCGCCGGTAGCGCGCCACCGCCAGTGGCGCGAAGACGGCGATGATCGCAAACGACCAGGCGACCGCGCCCCATACGTTGTTCTGATCGGGAGCGCCGAGCCACAGCGACCTCATCGCATCGACGGTGATCGTGAAGGGATTGACTTCCGCAAACGCACGCAGCGGTTCCGGCATCGACTGCACCGGCACGAACGCCGAGGAGATGAAGGTCAGGGGAAACACGACGATGAACCCGACGGAGTTTGCCGCCTCCGGCGAGGACACGAGCATCCCGACGAACGCGAATACCCACGAGAACGCGTAGCCGAACAGCAGCAGCAGGCCGAAGCCGGCGATCGCTTCGAGCACGCTCGTGTGGAAGGAGAAGCCGATCGCGAGTCCGGTGACGATCAGGATGGTCGCCGAGAGCCCGTTGGTGACCACATCTGCAAGCGTGCGGCCTGCGAGCACGGCCGACCGCGCCATCGGCAGCGAGCGGAAACGGTCGATCAGTCCCTTGTGCAGGTCCTCGTTGAGACCGAGCGCGGTGACGAACCCGCCGAACGCGATGTTCTGCACGATTATCCCTGGGATCAAGAAGTTGGCGTAGCTGTAGCCCGGTGTCTTGATCGCGCCGCCAAAGACATAGCGGAACAGCAACACGAACATGATCGGCTGCACCGTGAAGGCCAGCAGCAGCTCCGGCGCGCGCGGCAGTCGCACGAGGTTGCGCTCGGCGATCACGAGCGTATCGGTCACGAGCCGTCTCACGCGCCGGGCTCCGCGTCATCTTCGGCAGCTTCCGCCGCGTGCCCGGTGAGCGTGAGGAACACGTCGTCGAGCGTGGGACGGCGCACGTCGATGTCCTCGATTCCGACGCCGGCCTGGTCGAGCGCGCGCACCGCGTCCACGATCACACCGTCGCGCCGGCGTACGGCGACGCTGACCAGGTCACCGTCGAGGTCCGGTCGCTCCTCGCTCATCGACGCGAGCGCGGCTACCGCCGCGCCGGCCGCGCCTGCATCGTCGAGCCGTATCTCGAGACGCTCGCCGCCGACACGATCCTTGAGCTCATCTGGCGTTCCGCCCGCGATCACGCGACCGTGATCGATCACCGCGATCTCGGTCGCCAGTCGATCGGCCTCGTCGAGATTCTGCGTCGTCAGCAGCACCGTCGTGCCGTCGGCCACGAGTCGCTCAATCGTGTCCCACAGCTGCAGCCGGCTGCGCGGATCGAGGCCCGTTGTGGGCTCATCGAGGAACAGCACCGGCGGGCTGGCCACGAGTGCCGCTGCGAGGTCCAGTCGCCGGCGCATGCCTCCGGAGTAGGTCTTCGTCGGCCTGTCCGCCGCATCCAGCAGTTCAAAGCTCTCGAGCAACTCCTCTCCTCGCCGCCTGGCCTGTCGGCGCGGCTCGCCATACAGGCGTCCCACCATCGTCAGGTTCTCAAGGCCCGTCAGGTTCTCATCGACGGCCGCGTACTGTCCGGCGAGACCGATCAGCTCGCGCAGTCTCGCGGCGTCGTGGACGACGTCAAGACCCGCCACCGTTGCCGTTCCTCCATCGGGCTTCAGCAGCGTCGTCAGTATGCGCACGATCGTCGTCTTGCCCGCTCCGTTCGGCCCGAGCAGACCCAGCACGGTCCCCGCCGGCGCCTCGAGATCGACACCGGCAAGCGCTCGCACGTTCCCGTAGGACTTGACGAGCCCGCTGACGCTGACGCCGGCCCGCGGCGAGTGCTCCGCATCGGCCGATGGGCCGCGGGCTCTGAGGGCCGCGCCAGAGGAATCGGCGTCATCGGGCACGGGCCCAATCTAGCGACGCGCGTCGGCTCGCCTATAAACGGCGCGCGTGATCCGCCGCGATCACCCTTGCTAGTGTGCCCCGCGAGGTGGGACGCTGACATCCAGCCAGGCCACGGGGAGCATGGCCGGCTCCGGCCGTGGCGGTCGGACACCGGGACGGCGCGCACCGACGCCGGTGAGCACCCTGCCACCGCAGTTCGACGAGTGGCAGATTGAGTTGCACGGACGGCGCGTGATCTACCGAGTCGCGGGCAGCGGCCCGCCGATCGTGCTGATTCACGGAATGCTCAACTCCTCGAGCCACTGGCGCGCGGTGGCGCTGGACCTGGCCAGCGACTTCACGGTGATCGCGCCAGACCTGATCGGACACGGCGACTCGGCGGCCCCGCGCGGCGATTATTCGCTGGGCGCCCACGCCGCCAGCATCCGTGACCTGCTGGCCGCCATCGGCGTCGAGCGCGCGACGATCGTCGGACATTCCCTGGGCGGCGGCGTGGCGATGCAGTTCTTCTACCAGTTCCCCCAGCGAGTCGAGCGTCTGGTGCTCGTCTCAAGTGGCGGGCTTGGTCACGATGTCGGGCCTCTGCTGCGCACCGCCACCTTGCCGGGCATGGCGGCCGTCCTGTCGCTGACCATCCATCCGCGCCTGCTCGAGGCGCTGTCGCGAGCCGGCGGGCGTCTGCGTCAGCGCCAGGCTCGTGTTGGCATTTATATGCAGGCGATCGCGCGAGCTCTGCGGCCGCTGCAGACCGCAGGAGCACGCGAGGCCTTCCTGCAGACGCTGCGCGCGGTGATCGACCTGCACGGCCAGCGCGTCAGCGCCACCGACCGCCTGTATCTGCTGGAGTCGATGCCAACCTTGATCGTTTGGGGGGAGCGCGACCGCACGATTCCCCTCGAGCATGGGCGCTCCGCGCACGAGGCGATCCCCCAGAGCCGTTTCCGGACGCTTCCCGCTGCCGCCCACTTTCCGCACCTCGAGGATCCCGCCGGCCTGTCGGAGCTGTTACGGGAGTTCGTCCGCGACACGGAGCCGGGGAGAATCGACGACGCCGATTGGGGCGCCGTGCTGGCTGGGCGCTCGCCGCGGTCGCGCACGGCCGGCGACGCCGCGGCCTAGGCTCTGCGACTGGCCCGCGGGAGTGCGTCCGCGGCCTCGAGCGACATTGGACGACACGCGCGCGCGGCGGCTCAAGGCCGGCCCGGGCAATGCCGATCCGAGACTCGATGCAGCCCATCGCAGAGCGAGCACGCGACGATCGCACAGATCCGGGCGGTTCCGAGCCCGCCGTGATGGCGCGCAGCCTGGGATGGCTGTTCATCGCGGGCGCCACGATCGGCTTGGTCTCGCTGTTCTTGCCCCGCGCGCCCGGCACGAACGTGGGCGCGCTGGCGGTCAACATCGGACTGGCGTATATCGGTGGCGTGGTCGTGCTGGTCGTCTTTAGACGGATGCCGGCCTGGACGTTCCACATCGTGCTGCTGGTGGGCACCGCCCTGATAACGCGCGCGGTCTACTACAGCGGCGACGGCGTCAGCTACTACGGCATCTGGTACCTGTGGGCGGCACTGTTCGGCTTCTCCTTCTTCAGACGCGGCCAGGCGACGCTTCACGTTGCCGTCGTGGGCGCCGCCTATGCGGCGGTGCTCGCGGTCAGGCACGAGCCGATCGCCCAGGGCCGATGGGTGACGACGATCGCGTCGCTGCTGATCGCCGGCGTATTCATCGACGCGCTCGTGCGCCGCGTTCGTCGCCAGCGCCAGCAGGCCGCCGACGACGCCGAGAACCTGGGCGCGGTGGTCAACGCGATGCATCGCATCTTTCAGCAGCCCACGGCCGATGCCACGCGCCTTGACCTGTGCAGCACCGCCTCACGCGTGGCGCGCGCGGACAGCGCGGCACTGTGGGAGCCGCACCCCGGGGGCGCCGTCCTGACGGCCGCCGCGGTGGCCGGCGAGAAGGTGATCGCCGATGAGCTGGCGCTCAGCGATGAGCGCGCCGGCGCCGCACAGGCCTACCTGACGGGGCGGGCGAGCTTCGCACGCCTCGCCGATGAGGACGGCTCCGAGCTCGCGCCCGGCGAGCGTGGCATGGTCCGTTGCGCACTCTGGCAACCCGTGCTGCGAGACCAGGTCACGGTCGCCGTGCTCGCTCTGTACTGGCTGACGCCGGTGGCCGCCCCCAAGCAGAACGTACGCGCGACGATCGTGCTGCTGGCGGCACAGGCGGCGATTGCGATCGAGCGTGTCGACCTGCTCGCGCGACTTGAACGCATCGCCCGCACCGACGAGCTCACGGGTCTGCTCAACCGTCGCGCCTGGCAGGAGGAGCTCCCCCGTGAGATGGCTCGGGCCCAGCGCGAGCATTGGCCCCTGTGCGTCGCGATGCTGGACATCGACGGCCTGAAGCAGCTCAACGACACCCATGGCCACCAAGCCGGCGACCAGCTTCTCAAGCAGAATGCGGCTGCGTGGAGCGAGGCGCTGCGACCGGTCGATCTACTGGCTCGCTACGGAGGCGACGAGTTCGCGGCGGTTCTCACCGGTTGTCGCCTGGACGATGCGCAGAAGCTGGTCGATCGGCTCACAGAAGCGACCCCCGAGGATCACCGCTTCTCGGTCGGAATCGCCGAATGGGATGGCACGCAGGACGTGCAGGCGCTGATGGCCGAAGCTGACGCCAGCCTGTATGCGGCCAAGGCGGCCCGCGCCAAGCGGACTGTCGCCGCCGCCTGACCGCGCGCGCCGGCAGGCCCGTCCGCTCGCCGTCTAGCACACCCGTCCATATAGGCAGAGGAATTGAAGTCAACCCCCCTGTCGTCCGAGAATAACGACATGGAGTGCCCGATACGTGCCGATGAGGCGTCGGACATGTTGTCTGCTTCCGCCGTCGGGGGAGACCTCGACGGACGTGCCGCAGGCGCGGACAGCGAGGCGCTGCCATGTGTCTGGACCGGCGACCCGGCGAACGGCTGCTCATGCACCTCGAGCATCCCCGAGCACGTCGTCACGGCGGCCTGGAGTCGCGAGCTCGAGCGGGCCGGCGAGCGGGCAGACCGGTTCTTCAGCTTCCTCTGGCAAGACGACACATGGCTCGCGTACGGCCTCATGGACGGCCGCGTCCGCGGGGTTCACTGCCCCCCCCACAGGGCCGAGCGCGAGGCGCGAACAGTGGTCGCCGATTCGCGCGCCGACGAGCGTGTGGATGAGTTTGCGCTCTACGCGTAGCTGAGCCCTCGGCCGGCTCGCCGGGCACGCATCGACAGCACGGTGGCCGCAGTCTCGCCACCGGGGCGAGCCCACCCTCGCCGCTCGCACGGCCATCGCCACGTAAGGTGCTGGACGGACGCGCAATCAGCTCAGCGAGGAGGAGTCATGCCCGATCAGCGGCAGGATCAGAGGAGCGCGCTGGTGTTCGGGGCGCGGAACCTCGGAGGCGCCATCATCGACACGCTGATCGATGAGAAGTGGCTCGTCGCTGGAGTCGCCCGCTCGGAGGCGACTCTCGAGAAGATCGGCGCTGCCGGTGCGCTCGCGCTGCGCGCCGACGTGACCGATCAGGCCAGCGTCCACGAAACGCTCGCGCAGGTGGCTGCCGACCGCGGCCGCGTCGAACTGGTCGTCAACGCGGCGTCGGCCTACGGGGGCACTCGGCGCGGCCCGTTCGGCGGGGGACCGATGGCAGAGGCAAGCGCTGACGCATTCGACTCCTGGGCGGTGGCTCCCGCTCGCTCTGCCTTTGCCTTCCTCTCCGGCGCGGCGCGCTTCCTCGTGGACCAGGGGGGCGCCGCGACCGTGATTCAGGTGACGGGCGGCTCTTCGCGGCGAGCGATGCCGGGACGCGGCCTGTGGGCAGCGGGTGCGTTCGGCGTGCGTGCGATCACGCAGGCGGCAGCGCTTGAGTTGCGCGGCAAGGGCATCCATGTCGCGCTGCTGATCGTCGATGCCGGAATCGAACCGGTCGATGCAACCAGGAATCCCGGCAATCGCGACGCGATGGCGGATCCGCGCGAGATCGCCGACGCCGTTCGGTTCCTCGCCGATCAGGGCGCGCGCGCGGCGACACATGAGCTGCAGGTGACTCCGCTGGCGGAGACTTGGGTGCCGTAGGCTAGCGCGATGCGTGTGAGTCATCGAGTGCGGCTCACAGCTCGTGTGACCGTGAGCGCCGTGGTGCTGAGCGTCTCCTGCGCGGCTTCTGCAGCCGGCTCAGAGACCGTCACTGTGCTCGATCCGAGCGGCGTATCGGTGGCGAGTTACGGCGGCTGGGCGGCATGGAGCCGAGCGGACACCACGACCGGTCACTACGCGCTGGTGGTGCGCTCTCCGCAGGGCACGATCTCACTTCCGCCGGTCGCCGAGAGCACGACCCCGTTCGACGTCGAGCTTGGGCCCACGGGCGGCTCGAGAGTGGCCGCGGTCTATTCGCGCTGCACCGAGGACGCAACGCGGAAGGGTTGCCAGCTGGTCGAGCTCAGCCTCGGCGTGGCGGGGGCCGCTGAGCGCAGGCTCACTCCGCCCGGTGGCGGCTCAGACCATGAGCCCGCGATCTGGGACGGTGAGGTCGTGTTCCTGCGGCGCAACCCCTCGGGCGGCAGTCGCCGGCCCGATGATCTCTTGGCCTGGCAGATCGGCAGCCGCAAGGTGATCTCGCTTGCGCTCCCCAGCTCCCGAGGGGCCCAAACCGGCGGTCAGTCGTGGCCGCGAGGTCTGACCGGCTCGATCACGGCGCTGAGCTTCAACGGCAAGCAGGTCGCCTACGTGACCAACAATCTGGTCGGGAGCTTCGGCGAGAGCACGCTGTGGTTCGAGCCGCTCGGAGGCCGGCCCGAGCTGATCGACCAGGAGATCGGCGGGGCGGGCAACGTCTGCGCCCCGGAATTCGTCTCGCCGGTGCTCGGCGGGCCCTGGCTGTATGCCTACCTGCACGCCTGTGACCCCTCGGCCAACCCCAACCTCGACCGCCTCACGCGCTACCGCCACGGAGAGGTGCAGCGGGCGCGCTACACGTTCATCCACTTCGGCGACGAAGGCATCACCTCAGTCGTCCCCGACGGCGCGGGCGTCGACTGGGACGCATACGGGATCAGGCGCCTGAGCGGCGTCAGCTGGCGCAGGATCCCGGCGCCCGTCGCCCAGACCTTCTGCACTCGATCCGACCCGTTCTGCTGAGCCGCTGGGAATGGATCTCGAGCTCAAAGACAAGGTCGCTGTCGTTACGGGAGCCGGAAAGGGCATCGGACGAGCGGTGGTAGATGTCCTTCTCGGCGAGGGCGCGAAGGTGGTCGCGGGCTCCCGCACGAGCGATGATCTCGTTGGGGTCGAGGGGGTCACCGCGGTCGCGGTCGATCTGGCGGCGGCGCAGGCGCCGGCGCAGCTCGTTCAACGCGCCGTCGAGGAGCATGGAGGAGTCGACGTGCTCGTCAACAACGTGGGAGCCGTCAAGATGCGCCTGGAAGGCTTCTTCGGGACCAGCGACGAGGACTTCGAATGGGCGATGCAGATGAACTTCTTCATCGCGCCGCGCACGAGCCGGGCCGCGCTTGAGACGATGGTCTCCCAGGGTTCGGGCGCGATCGTCAACGTCGCCTCGGTCAACGCCTTCTTCCAGCCGGATGCGGCGACGATCGACTACGGGGCCGCCAAGGCGGCCCTCGTCAACCTCACCAAGACCCTCTCGCAGGAGTTCGGACCAAAGGGGATAAGGGTCAACGCCGTTTCACCCGGACCGGTCGGCACCGACCTGTGGCTCGGTGAGCACGGGGTCGCCGAGACGGTGGCCGCGGCCACCGGGGTGGATGCCGCGACGGCGCGAGAATCGGTCATCGCCGGCATCGGCGGCTTTGCAACCGGCCGCTTCACGACGCCCGAGGAGGTGGCCTGGCTGATCGCCTTCCTGGCGTCTGCCCGGGCCGCAAACATCACCGGTGCGAACTACCTGATCGACGGCGGGCTGATCAAGACGACATGAGTGCCGGCCGCTCGACCGTCACCGCACTCATGCGCGCTTCTCGAATACCAGCCTGTAGTGATCGAGCAGCTCGCGTTCGAAGCAGACCTTGTTGGCGCTGACGCCGGACGTGAACGCGAGACGGAAATCGGCGCTGGTCGCCCAGCGGGGCACGAGGCGCAGCTTGAGCATGGTCTTTCTGAGGCTCCGTGCGCCGGTCCGCTTGCCCCACTCGCCGATCGTCTGTATGTAGTCGAGACGACCGTTCGAGCTGGAGACGAGATCGAAGCAGTCCTCTGCGCAGCGGATCACCTGCTCGCGGCCAAGCGGAAGCCAGGAGCCGGGAAACTGACGAGACAGGAGCGCCAGATACCAGGCGTCGGAGTCGCGCGGCGCATCGATGTCGACGGCCTCCAGCGGGATCATGTTGCGCCCGAAGACCATCGTCTGCAGATAGAAGCGTCCGTGCTCGGGTAGGACGCTCGCGATGCGGGCGAAGATCGCGCGATAGATCTCCTCCTGGCGTCCGGCGCGGTACTCCTCGGGAGAGCAGAAATGCTCGAAAGCACCGAGGCTCGCGACAGCATCAAACTCACCAAAGCTCGCGTGTTTCAGCTGCCGCGCGTCGTAGATGTGGACGTCGAGACCATGACGGCGGCAGGCGGCCTCCTGCGCCCAGGAGAGGGTGACGCCCAGCCCCGTCGCGCCCCGGCCGCGGATGAAGTTGAGCAGCGGTCCCCATCCACATCCGAGATCGAGCACGCGCCTGTCCGGCTCGATGCCGATCTGTTCGGCCACATACTCGTGCTTTCGCCGCTGGGCCTCCTCCAGGCTCAGCGAGAAATCACCGTCGTACTTGGCGCCGCTGAAGTCCGCGAGCTCGCCAAGGCTGACCCGGAAGACGCGGTCGGTCAGCGAGTAGGTGAAGTCGATGTCGGCGCGGTCGGCCATCGTTGGCGCCCGAAGGCTAACCGCTTGCTCGCGATGACCAGCCTGGCCCAAACCTCACGTTGGCGCTCGTCGGGTGAGCGCGTTCGATCGCGCGCACGGGCAGCTCCCCCGCGCTGATGCAACCTCAAATCCATCACGCTACAAATGCAACGTCTTGATCGTCATGATACATTAGCTTCGTCGTAGTGCTCAGGTGCGCGGCGGTCCGGGTTTGGTCCCTTCGCGCGAGAGCTGGAGGCTCGACGAACGCAACGAAGTTCGAATGAGGGGATGGGGCTATGCATCACAGGGGTTTGGCGCGGGGCGTACTCGCGCTCTCGATTCTCATGATTTTGGCTGTGCCGTCCGGCGCGGCGGCGGCGCCCGCGGAAGGACCATCGGGGTCGGCGTTCTACACGCCGCCCTCGCCGGCTCCGGCCGGCAGCGCCGGCGAACTGGTCTGGTACCGCCCGGCGACGGTCAATCTCAACGTCACGCTCCCAAGCATCAAAGCGTGGACGGTGCTCTACCAATCGACCGACCAGCACGGCAAGCCCGACTGGGTGACGGGCACCGTGATCGTGCCCACGGCCAAGTGGAGCGGGAAAGGGGAACGGCCGGTCGTGACCTACGCCGAGGGGACGCAGGGGCTCGCGCAATCGTGTGCGCCCTCTCTGCAGATCGCCGCCGGCACCGAGTACGACGGCGGCGCGATCATCGAATCGCTGAAAAAGGGCTACGCCGTCACGGTCACCGACTACCAGGGCTACACCAGCGGTGCGATCCCGACCTATGCGGCCGGAAAGGCGGAGGGCCAGGCGGTGCTGGACGCCGTGCGCGCGGGCAGGCAGGTGCCGGGCTCCGGCATCAGCGCAAGCGCGCCGGTGATCGTGTGGGGCTACTCGCAGGGCGGCCAGGCCGCCAGTTGGGCCGCGGAGCTCCAGTCGAGCTATGCACCCGACGTGAAGATGGTTGGGCTCGCTGCCGGCGGTGTCCCCGCCAACCTCCAGGCGATCGGCGAATTCGACAACGCGTCGGTCGGTACGGCCTTCGGGCTGGACGGCTTGATCGGCTTGAGCACGGCCTACCCCGAAGAATTCAACCTCGCTTCGCTCTCGAACACGGCTGGTCTTGAAGCCGCGGGCAAGCTGCTGAGCGAGTGCGCGATCCAGTCGCTTGCGGAATTCCGCGACGTCAACGACGACGCGTACACGACCGGCAACAAGACGTTCGCGCAGCTGGAGGCCGAACACCCGGCGATCGAAAAAGTGATCGACGAACAGCAGCTCGGGACGAAAGCGGTGCCGGTGCCGGTCTATCACTACCACGGCCTCGAGGACGAGTTCGTTCCCGTCGCCCAGGACGTGGCGCTACACCAGGCGTGGTGCTCGCTTGGAGTCACCGATGACTTCCAGCTGTATCCGGGCGACCACCTGCTGACCGACCCGACGGCGATCGGCAACGTGATCAAGTGGGTCGGAGAACGGCTCGAAGGCAAGAAAGCCCCGAGCACATGCGGCGATCACTCGGCCACCGCGGCGCTGCCCTCATCGGCCCGATTGGCACCGGAGACGGGTGATCTGATCGTGCCGCTGCCGGCGTGGGAACTGAGCGGCAAGGTGACCGAGGCCAAGAGCGGCATCTCGGTCGAAATCCCCAAAGGATCGACGCTGAGCGCCGAAGGCGACGTTACCTCGAGCGCACTGACCGCCACCCTGTCGATCCCGCCGATCGACCAGACGATCTCGGTCCTCGGTATCCCGATCACCGTCAAGGGCGCACTCACTCCGACGGGGACGATCCACGGCACCGTGGGTCTGACCAACAGCGGCGTGTTCAGCGAGAGCGCGAACGGTTCGGCGAACGAGCTCGTGGGCTCGGTCGGCGTCGGGATCTTCACGGTCCCGATCGGTTGCACGACGACCAAACCGATCGAACTGCCGTTGAGCATCTCCGAGCCGGTGAACCAGCTCGTCGTCGGCGGCTTCTCGTTCAAGACGACGGTCACGGTGCCGGAATTCGGCGGATGCGGTCTGTTCGGGCCGATCCTCACGGCCACCATGTCCGGGCCGGGCAACACGATCGAAATGACGGCCAAACCGCCGCCTGCGATCAACTGGTGAACGGGGCGCCGGTGTCAGACGGCTGAAGGCTCACCTGGGTGGCCGCCCGATCGGGCGGCCACCCCCCCCTGCTCGTCCGGCGCCTTGAGGCTCACCTGTGCTGGGCCACGAGCGAGCGAGCTAGGCTTCGACCCTCAGGAGCATCCGCAGGATCGGCTCGGCGCGCTCGGCTTCCGGGCGTTCGCCGGTGATGAGGTCGAGATAGGTGTAGGACTCGATCAGGCGCACGACGACGTAGGCCAGCTCGTGCAGGTCGACCGGCAGGTCGAGTCTCGAGGCGCTCTGCTCTTGCTCGAGCAGCGCCTGAATGGCGCCGATCAGCCGCTGCTGAAAGTCTGTCCGGCGACCGGTCAGCAGGCGCATCGCGTGCTCGCCGTCTTCGCCCAGCCAGCGCTGCATGCCGGGATTGGTGATGATCGTGTCAAGGAAGCCGGTGACCATCGCGACGACCCGCTCGGCCCCCTGGGCATGCACTTTTTCCTCGACGAGGTCGAACGTGCGCAGCGCCAGCGACCACACGACCTCGACGATGAAGTCATCGCGAGAGCCGAACCAGCGGTAGAGCGTGACCCGATTGATGCCCAGCTCGTCGGCGAGCACGCCCATGTCGATCCGTTCGGGCGCGAGAAACATGCGTCGGCCGAGGCGCAACGCGTCAACTGCTCGGGGCCGGCTCACAACGCTCACAACGGAAGAATCCTAGGCGAGAACGCGCGAGGCGGCGACTAGCGCAGCACGATCGCGCGCATCGTGTGCTCATCGGGCAGCTTCTCGAGGATGCCGCGCAGGATCTCGCGCTCGGAGGCCTGCCCGCGCTGGAGATCGTCGAACAGCAGCCGCACCGCTGTGTGCGTGATCTTCATCTGCTCCGGTGTGAGCGAAACCGTCAACCGTCCCTCCGCGTCGGGCTCTCCCTCGAGCTCGTCGAGAACCTCCCGGGCCAGCCGGCGAATCTGAGGCTCGTGCGCCTCGTCTGCGATCAGCAGACGCAGCGCGCCGGCGGCCACCGGCACCTCATCCCGGTGCAGAAACAGGTGATAGACGGGTTCGGGCGCCAGCGCGGAGTCGCTCATGGGGTGGAGTATCGCGCACCCCGCCGGCGGCACGCCTGCTCGGTCAGCCCGGGCTAGTTGAGTCTCGCGTCCATTCGTTCCACGGCGGCGCCCAGCTCGCGCATGCCCACGTTGAGCGCACGCGCGATCTGGCGTACGGTGGTCCACGCCGGGCTCGACTGGCCGAGCTCTATGCGCGCGAGCGAGCCGGCGGTGATGCCGGAGCGATACGCGAGCGTCTCCTGGGATTCGTCGCGGTCTTCGCGCATCTCGCGAAGCGCGGCGGCCAGGGCTTCATCGGGTCCGGGGCGTGGCGACATATAGGTGCATCGTATCCCGTCCATGGCCGACGCCCCGCGGTGGGCGGTGCATGACCCACACCCCGTGGTAGCGTGCGCTCATGGCCTCACCGTGGCCGGAACTGGCCTATGACGAGTGGAGCAGCACCTGCGACACGCTGCACGCGCATACGCAGGTTCTGGGCAAGCTGGCGGCGCGGCTTGCGCCACCGGAGCCGGAGCTGCAGCACGCCGCACTGCGCCTGACGGCGCGTGGATGGGAGACGGCGCCGTTGCGGGCGCCGGATGGCTCCGGCGCGGTCGTCGTCGCCCTCGATCTGCGAACGCACACCGCACTCGTCGAGCACAGCGACGGTAGGGTCAGCGACGTCGCCTTGACGCCCGATCGCCCGGTCGCCGAGGTCACGCAGGGCCTGCTCGGGGCCGTCCGAGAGCTCGCCGGTCCGGTCGAGATCGATCCGGCGCCGCAGGAGGTCTCCTGGAGCGTCCCGCTGGATGAGGACTTCGAGCACGCGACCTACGACCCCGGGCACGTGCGGGCCTACTTCGCCGCCGCCACAAGCGCGGCGATCGTGCTCGCGGCCTTCCGTGCGCCCTACCGGGGGCGCTCCACGCCGGTCAACGCATGGTGGGGATCGTTCGACCTCAGCGTCAGCCTCTTCTCGGGCAAGCCCGCCGATCCGCCTGCCCGGGACTTCATCATGCGCAACGCGATGGATGCGGAGGAGGTGGCGGTCGGTTGGTGGCCGGGAGATCCCGGCCACCCGAGCCCAGCGTTCTATGGCTACGCGCACCCCGGTTCCGCGAAGTTCCCGTCGGCCTCACTGTCCGCGCCCGGCGCACGCTGGGACGACAGCCTCGGCGAGTACCTCCTCGACTGGGCCGATGTGCGCTCGAGCCCGGACCCGCACGCCGCCGCGCTGTCCTTCGCGCGCTCGGTCTTTCAGCATGCATGCGCGGTCTGTCAGTGGGATCCGAGCCTGCCCGCGAGCGCCGCGGGAAACCCGCCGCCTTTGCTCTGAGCTCGACGGGGAGGGCGAGGCGATCAAGCCTGGGTATGCGCCATCCGCTCGATCGCCTGCGCGGCCAGGCTGATGACGGGGGTCTCAAACAGAAACGGCATCGCGTTGGGCACGGTGTGGACGGGAGCCTCGAGCGAGTCGGAGCCCGCCGTGGCGTTGAGCACATAGCGCACGGGTATCTCGTGGCAGACCACCAGCACGACCTGCGCGCTGCTCAGCGCGAGGCTCGAGAGTGCCCGCGCGTAGCGCGCCGCCGTGTGATCGAGACTCTCCCCGCCCGGAAACTGCTCACGGCGGGAGTGGGCGCGCTTCCAGGCCCGGTATTCAGCGTAGGTCCGGCCCTCGAGCAGCCCGACATCGATGTCATCGAGCAAGGGTTCCTCGCGACAAGGGACGTCGCGGCCCTCGAGGACGATCGCCGCCGTTTCCCGCGTGCGCTCAAAGCGCGTATGGACGCACAGATCGATCGGCAACTGCGCCACCTGGAGTCCGAGCCAACGGGCCTGTCGGACCCCCTCCTCGGTCAGCTCGACGTGCACCTCGGGATCGCCGTTGACACGCTCTTGGAGGTTGAGCGTCGACTGAGCATGCCGGGCGAGGATGAAGAGCGACATCGATGACGCAGTCTGACGGCTCCAGCCCATGCATCAACGAGCGACGATCGGATGGGTGATTGAAATCGGAAAGGCTGGGAGGGTCCGCCAAATCGACAGGTCACCGATCGCGCGATCGTGCTGGTGCGCGCAGCGCTGTGCGCAGCCCGGCGAGGGCGGCGATGCCGAGAACGGATCGCGGCTGGTAGGCGGCTCGCCACAGTCCGCCGTGCGCCGCACCTTCACTGAACAGCATCTCAGGATGGCGTTCTGCAGGCGGTGGCTGGTGCAGGTCGTGCACCAGCAGCGCGGCCATCAGGACCCGCGATGTGGAGGGCGCGAAGATCTCGATGCCGAAGTGGCGCGCCCCGGTGTAGGCGGCCGCAAGCACACGGTTCTTGGTCACGGATCGCGTCCACGTCGCCGGGGCCACGTTGAAGGCCACCGGGAACCCGTTCGCACTCGCGCTCACACCGCGCCAGCGCTGAATTCGCTTGGCGAGCGCGTAGTTGGGGCCTTGCTGGGCCACGAGCACATCCGCGACGGTGCTCGTGCCGGGATAAGCGGGAGCGAACAGGCCGCCGCGTGAAAGGGCGCGAAGCGGCGCCTGCAGTATGCGGCGCACGCCGCGGTCGGCATAGGCGGACCGCGCCTCGGCGATCGCGTCCTCGGGGGCGACGAACGCGTCGGTCGGTGTGGCCAGGTAGGCCAGCGCGGTGCCCTTCCGCCGCTCGAGCAGATCGGTGGCGAGCATATCGACGGCCGCTGTCACACATACATGTGCGCCGCCGTCCGCATACGCATACATGCCAAGGATGAGTGGATCCCCGTTGGCGGCTTCCTCCAGCCAGGTGCGCGTCTCGGGCAGCGACCGCACGACGTCGATGCCGGGCGTCCCGTCCGTGCCAAGCGGAATCGTCGCCCGACCCGATCCTTGACGGATCACGTCCGTGATGCGGTTCCATATCTTCTCGACGGGAAGGTCGATCGCGATGACGTGCGCGCCCCAGCGGCTCAGCGGTTCCAACGGTCCCATCTCCGAGCCGGCGCCGATGACGGCGACTCGCCGTCCGGGAAGGGCAAGCCACTCGGGGTGCTCGATCACCGTCCGGATCGCGACCGCGAATGACGGCTCGACGACGCCGGCGCGGACCCAGTGGTCCAGCTGAGCCTCCAGCTCGGGACCCTGCAGCTGGCGACCGCGGTATGGCACGCTCAGCTCGGTTACGGGCTCGGCCGTCCCGGGAATCTCGCCAATCTGGAAACTCTCGCCCCCGCCGGCAGCGAGCGCCCGATCGAGCGCGATGGTCTGGCCCTCGTGCTCGAACACCATCCGCCCGCGCATAGAGGCAAGGCCCGCGTCGGAGATCGCGAGCGAGGATTGCGGCGTGACCGCGCAGACCTCGGTCAGCTCGCAAACGAGCGACAGGTAGTCGCTGCGCCAGTCGCTCGTCGACTCGATGCGCTCGGCGAGTCCTGCGTCGGCCACGCGCGCGGCGTCAGCAACGATCGCCCGCCCCGTCGCCGTCGTCGAGCGAGACCCGTCGATCGTGGGAAAGCACACGCCGTCCCCGCTGGAACCGGGCGCCCTCGAGACCGTTTGCTCACCCTCGCGTTCGGGGGTGATACGACCGCGCCCGGCCGCCGACCCCTCGCGCTCTGCTTTCGAGGTAGATGAACCAAGCCCGGGCGCGCTCATCAGTGACACGCTACCCCCTTGCGCTGACATTTTCTGCCCGAAGCGAGCCATCACCCGACGGGAGTGCGGGCACAACGTGTTTCGGAAGCGAGCGGGAAGGGATCATCGATCTCTACCTCGCGGCTCGCTGCTCGCGCTTCGCGCCAATCTCCCAAGAGCTCGCACTGAACTTCATCGTGCAGCGCGTCCTCGGGCTACCCGCGCACCGCTGACAGCCGGGCTCGCGCCTAGGGGCACAGGACGTCAACTGAGAGCCTGCGAGAGCCGAGCAAGCGAGTCCGGAAGACGCCAAAAAGTAGATGGTCTACGCTCACGCACGGCAGGCGCGCCTGCCACAACCACGAGGGCGTCGCCGAAACAACGAGCGCGTGCGTGTGATCGAGACGCAGGTCGCGGCCGGTTCGAGGACGCCTGTGCACACGCATCGCTGGGCGAGTGTCGAGTACGTGCTCAGCAGCACGGACTTCATCCGCCGCGACGGTGCCGGAAATGTGGTGCTGGACACTCGCATCGCCAACGCGCGGCCAGAGCTCTCGGCGGTCCTGTGGTCGCCGCCGCTACCGCCGCATTCGCTCGAGAACGTTGGTGATCGGGAGCTGCGCGTGATCATGGTCGAGCTCAAGGACGGCCCTTTGCCTTGACCGCTGAGCGTGGCGACGCGGGCGCGCGGGCTCTGATAGACCGACGGCGATCGACCAATCGAGACCGGAGGGGCTGACGTGCACGAGGCGAGCACCGACACCGCGCGAAGGAATGGAATCAACCCTGGCAGTGCTCACAGCGCGGAGCCACGCGAGAGCTCAGCGGGGATCGGTACATGCGTGCGATGTTGATGACCGCCGTGGGCGGGCCCGAGGTCTTCAAGCTCGTTGAGCAGCCCGCGCCGGAGATCTCTGGGGAGCACGACGTTCTGGTGCGCCTGCGGGCGGCCGGGATCAATCCGGTCGACTACAAGCTGCGCTCGAGCGGCACGATCGGGGGATCACTCCCTGCGGTCCTCGGCTCGGACGGAGCCGGCGTCGTCGAGAGTGTCGGGCCCTCGGTGACGCGGGTGCGAGTGGGCGATGAGGTCTACTTCTGTGATGGCGGCTTTGGACCTACTCCCGGCACCTACGTGGAGCTCAAGATCCTCGACGAGCGCTACGTGGCGCTCAAGCCGAGGCGACTGTCGTTCGTCGAGGCGGCGGCCGCGCCGCTCGTCACTATCACCGCTTGGGAGGCGCTGCGCGAGCGCGCCCGCGTCGGCAGCGACCAGTTCGTGCTGGTGCAGGCGGGTGCCGGCGGCGTCGGGCACATGAGCGTGCAGATCGCCCGCTTGGCCGGGGCCCGGGTTGCGACGACGGTCACCGCGGGCGCCAAGGCTGAGCTGGCATCGTCGCTGGGGGCGGAAGTGTGCATCGACTATCGGCGCGAGAATGTAGGAGACCGGCTGGAGGCCTGGAGCGGGATGGACGGCGCCGATGTGGTTCATGACACGGTCGGCGGCAAGACCTTCACGGCTTGCTTCTCGCTCGTGCGCCCCTACGGCGATCTCGTCTCGAACGTCGAGAGCCCGTGGGCACAGGAGGCGATCACGGCGATGCATGACCGCAACCTGCGTGTCTCGTTCACCTGGATGCCGGCGCCGTCGGTGTTCGCGTGGCCGGAGCATCGCGAACGCCAGCGAAGGATTCTCGAGCAGGCGGCAGCCCACTTCGATGCGGGCGAGTTGCGGGTTGCGGTCGGCGCGACGTTTCCTCTCGAGCAGGTGGCGGATGCGCATCGCGCGCTTGAAGCGGGCCAGGTCGTGGGAAAGGCCGTTCTGACATTCGACTAATGAGCGAGAGCACAGCAAAGGAGGCACGATCATGGTTCCTGTCGTTCGAAACGTCGTTCTGGTCCACGGCGCCTATGCGGACGGATCGTCGTGGTCTGAGGTGATCGAGCGGCTGCAGGCCGCGGGCCTGACCGCCACCGCCGTTCAGAATTCGCTGGACTCCCTCGCCGGCGACGTGGCCCGTACCCGCCGCGTGTTGGCGCTGCAAGACGGGCCGACGATTCTCGCTGCTCATTCCTTCGCCGGCACCGTGATCACACAGGCCGGGGTCGACCCGCATGTCGTCGGTCTCGTGTACGTCGCCGCTCGCGCACCCGATGCCGGCGAGGACCACGGCGCACTCGCGAAGGGTTTTCCGACGCCCCCTGCGAGCGCGGGGCTCGTCTACCAAGACGGCTCCGGGGCGCTCACCGAGCACGCGTTTCTCAACGATTTCGCCAACGGCGTTGACCCGGTCAGAGCACGCACCCTGTACGCCGTGCAGGGACGAGTGTCCGACACCCTGTTCGGCGAAACGACGACCGAGGCGGCCTGGAGATCAAAGCCATGCTGGTACGCCGTCTCAGGCCACGACCGCACGATCTCACCCGAGCTCGAGCGCTTCCTGGCCAAGCGGATGGATGCTTCGACAGTCGAAATCGACGCCGGCCACCTCTCGTTGATCAGCCACCCACAGGAGGTCAGCGACCTGATCTTAACGGCCGCCCGAGCCGCCGGGTGATCGGGTGGCCGGCGCGACCGAGACATTCCGAGTTTGGCTTCGAGAAGTGAACCTGTGAATCAGGCGCCCGGGGCGATGACTTCGCTCGCCGAGTGATGAGCGTCGGCCCACGGTCGATTTGAACACGGTGGACACCCGAACAGCAGGAGAAGATGGCGCAACAGACGCCGGGCTCGACGAGACGCACATGTTGATGATCCGGTGACAAACTGCCAGGTGATGCTTCTCCTCGCCACCGACTGGGCGACGATCTCCGCGTTGGTCACGGGCGCCGGGACGATGGTGCTCGCCCTCGCGACGTTCGCGTCGGTCCGCTCGTCGAACCGCTCAGCGCGCATCGCCGAGACGGCGCTACGGGAGCAACGCCGGCCCGTGCTGGCCCCCTCCCGTCTTCAGGATCCGGTGCAGAAGCTCATGTTCGTAGAGGGGCGTTGGGTAAGCACCCCGGGGGGTCGCGCCGCCGCCGAGCACGCTGACGGCAACGTATATCTCGCGATCAGCCTGAGGAACGTCGGTAGCGGAATCGGGGTGTGCCAGGGCTGGGTGGTCACGGCCGGGCTCGGCTCATCGGTGAACATGCCTACACATGCTCCCGAGGAGCGGTTTCGTCTCCAGACGCGTGACCTCTATATCCCGGCCGGCGACATCGGTATGTGGCAGGGAGCCCTCCGCAACCCAGACGATCCGGTGCGCGCCGCAGTGGCAGAGGCGATCGATGCGCGCCAGCCGCTTTCGGTCGAACTGCTCTACAGCGACCAGGTCGGCCTCCAGCGGACGATCACTCGCTTCGGGATCGTTCCCGCGGCCGATTCGTGGCTGACGAGCGTGACCAGGCACTGGTATCTCGATTGGGACGGACCGCGGCCGGAGCGCGACGTGCTCGCGGCAGTAGAGGTGGTGGAACGTGATCGAGAGGCCGCCGAGCGGCGGATGGCGGCACAGCGCGAGACGGCCGATGCGGTGGACGCCGACGGTGTGGCGGCTCGGGACGGCGTCTCTTAGGAGGCGCTCCGGGGCGTGAGGGACGACGCGCACATGCCCGTCGAGCTGATGCTGGCGACGCTCACCGACCGTCGCGATTTCGGCGAGGACTGGCTGCTTGAGCGAAAGCTCGACGGCGAGCGCTGCGTTGTCCGCAAGAACGGCGCCGACGTGCGGCTCGAGTCGCGCACCGGGAAAGATCTCACGAGCACCTACCCCGAGGTCCGCACCGCCGTCGCAGCGCAGGCCGGGCGGCGCATGCTGCTCGATGGCGAGGCGGTCGCCTACGACGGCGAGCAGACTTCCTTCAGCCGCCTCCAGCAGCGGCTCGGAGTCGCCCGCCCGTCCCCGCAGCTGCTGGATTCATTCCCGGTCGTCTACTGCGTGTTCGACCTCCTCGAGCTCGACGGCGAGGATCTCACGGCCCAATCGCTGCTGCAGCGCCGCGCACGGCTGACGCAAGCGATTCGCCAGAGCGACGCGCTGCACCTGATCGATGCGTCACGAGGCGACTCTGAGCGACGGTTCGCCGAGGCCTGCAGGTCTGGCTGGGAGGGGCTGATCGCGAAGCGTGCGGATGCGCCGTATACCAGGGGTCGCTCGAAGAATTGGCTGAAGCTGAAGTGCGCATGGGAGCAGGAGTTCGTGATCGGAGGCTTCACCGAGCCGGCGGGCAGCCGCACTGACTTCGGCGCTCTGCTGGTCGGTTACCACGAGGACGGCCAGCTGCGCTACGCCGGGAAGGTTGGCACCGGCTACAGCGCGGCGACGCTGCAGGACCTCGGCGCCAAGTTGCGCGCGCTCGAGACGCCCGAGTCACCGTTCCTCGACGCGCGAGCGATCCCGCGCGGCACACACTGGACCCGCCCGCAGCTCGTCGCCCAGATCGGCTTCGCCGAGTGGACCACCGACGGTCGCCTGCGCCAGGCGCGCTTCCTCGGCCTGCGCGACGACAAGGGCCCGGACGAGGTGGTTCGCGAGCGCGCGTCGTGAGCACGACCGCTCGGTCAACCGCTGCCGCCGCTCAGAGCACGCTCCGCGCTCGTGGTCGGCCCGTCCTCTCGGGACCCGCGTCGAGCGAGCTCCTCGCGCACCAGCGGCGCGACCTGCGTCCCAAACAGCTCCATCGACGCCAGTACGTCCCGATGAGCGACGGCACCGACGCTCATCTGTGCGATGTAGCGATCGTGGCCAAACAGGTCGTGCTCGAAGAGGATCTTCTCCGCGACCTGCTCGGGCGAGCCAACCGCGAGCGCTCCGTTCGGCGCGCGAAGAGCTTCGAACTCCCGCTGGCCGGATGGTGGCCAGCCGCGCTCGCGCCCGATGCGATTCATCATCTGAAGGTACGGCGCCGCGAACGCAGCGTCGGCCTCGGAGGAGCTGGCCGCGACGAACGCGTGCGTGTTGATCGCCAGCTTCGTCTGGGAGCGATCGTGGCCGGCTCGCTG
Source organism: uncultured Solirubrobacteraceae bacterium (assembly GCA_963761355.1). Lineage (GTDB taxonomy): Bacteria > Actinomycetota > Thermoleophilia > Solirubrobacterales > Solirubrobacteraceae > Palsa-744. The sequence goes on along the minus strand of CAVXHC010000014.1, from coordinate 481,675 downwards.
CGCCGTCTCGCGATATAGCTCGACCAGTGGAGCAAAGCGCGCCGGCTCCCCGCCGATGATCGCGATCGTGAGAGGCAGCCCCAGCGTCCCCGCCCTGATAACCGACTCCGGTGAGCCGCCCACTGCGACCCACACCGGAAGGCGCTCCTGGACTGGCCGCGGCCACACGCCCGCGTCATCCAGTGCGGGGCGGTGTCGGCCCGACCATGTCACATGAACGTGCTCGCGCAACTTGAGCAGGAGCTCGAGCTTCTCGGCGTACAGCTCGTCGTAGTCTTCGAGGTCGTAGCCGAACAGCGGGAAGGACTCGATAAACGAACCGCGCCCAGCCATCATCTCCGCCCGCCCGTCGGAGAGCAGGTCGACCTCGGCGAAGTCCTGAAAGACACGCACCGGATCGTCGGAGCTGAGAACGGTCACCGCACTTGAGAGCCGGATTTGCTTCGTCTTCACGGCGACCGCCGCGAGCACGACCGCGGGCGAGGACACCAGGAAATCCCGGCGGTGATGCTCGCCGATCGCAAACACGTCCAATCCGAGCTGGTCAGCGAGTTCGGCTTCCTCTATCAGGTCGCGCATGCGCTGACGAGGGCTTATCCCCCCGGCTAGGTCTGCGAATGTGGCAAGTCCAAGTTCCATGCGACCAGGCTAGCGCGAAACGGTTGCGTGCGCAACTATAGCCGGGGGGGGGGGGGGGGGGAGGGGGAGAGAGGGGGGAGGGAGAGAGGAGGAAGAGAGGAGAGAGAGAGGGGGAGAGAAGACGGGGAAGGAGGGGGGGGGAGGAGGGGGGTGGGGGGGGGGGGGGGGAGGGGGGGGGGGGGAGAGGAGAGGGGAGAGGGGGGAGAGAGGGAGAGAGAGAGAGGGGGGGGGGGGGGGGGGAGAGGAGAGGAAGGAAAGGGGGGGGGGAGGAAGGGTGGGGAAAGGGGGGGGGGGGGGGGGGAAGGGGGGGGGAGAAGACGGGGGGGGGGACGTCGTCGGGGGGGGCACCGCGGACACCTGGGGGGCTGGGGGGGGGGGGGCGCCTTTTCCGGCCGGAGCGCCACCAGGGGGAAATTTCTCTCGCAACCGCGATCGCTGTAATCGTGATTCTTGAATAGCGCTGCTCGGCTTCTTGCATGGATGATGTCTCACCCAAGACACCTGACGCCCCACGTGTCGAGCATCCGGGAGACGCAGCAGCGCGATACGAATCCTGGCGAGCCTGGCATTGCAGGCATCACCAGACGGACATAGCAACGCGACCGAGCCCATCGGCAGCGGCTGCTCGTGGCGCTGAGGCAGCCCCTGCGCGTGTTGTCAATGACCTGGCGGATTCGGCCGTCTCGATCGAGGGCGTAGTCGGGCGTACGATTTAGACGCCGTTGAGATGGATCTAAGCCGGCCCACACGTGCGTCTGGTTTGCTTGTGATGTGACAGCGTATGGGCCCCATATCTGCCCCCGATGCGGCGAGCGCGTGAGCGCGTTCGCGGCGGGCTGCACGCTCTGTGGCGCCGATCTTGATCCACGCCGTGGTCAACGTCCGCTCACGATGGGCCAACGCCTGCGTCGTCGGCTCGCCACGGTCCGTCGGCGAACTCACATGACCGGTCGAGCAAATCGTTCCAGCGGTGAGCTCGCCCCGGCGATCGGTGCGGGTTCAGTGTCCGCGCGACTGCACGGGCGTGCGTTCGCGGAGTGTTTGGAGCCAGCGGGGGATGTCCTCAGGCGGGACCGGGCGTCCGAGGTGGAAACCCTGTGCGACGTCACAGCCGAAGTCTTCCAGCTGCGCGAGGTGCTCGGAGCTCTCGATTCCCTCCGCGACAACGGACAGGTTCAGGCTGTGGCCAAGCTGGATCGCTGATCGCACGATATTGGCATCCTGGGCGCTGTTGGTCATGTTCATGATAAAGGAGCGGTCGATCTTCAGAGACTTGACTGGCAGACGTTTGAGCTGTGTGAGACACGAGTAGCCCGTACCGAAGTCGTCGAGGGAAAAGCCCACTCCGAGCTCGCTGATCCGCGCGATTACCGCAAGGGCGCGATTGGGATCTTGCATTAGGGTGTCCTCGGTGATCTCAAGCTCGAGGTCCGCGGGAGTGGCTTCGTGGCGCGTGACGAGACGCTGAACGTCATCTGGCAGACGCGAGTCGAGCAGGCTCGCCGCGGAGATATTGACCGCGACCGGGATTATGTGACCGCTCTCGCGCCACCGGCGCTGTTGGGCAAGCGCGCGATCGAGCACGTCAATCGTAAGGTCGCGCATGATCCCCTCGCGCTCCGCTATGGGGATGAAGTCCGCCGGTGGCAAGAGCCCGTGCTGTGGGTGCTGCCAACGCACAAGCGCCTCGACCCCTACGAACTCACCGTCCTTGAGCGACTGCTTGGGTTGGTAGTGCAAGATCAGTTCCTCGCCGCCCACCGCCCGACGAAGGTCACTCACGAGCGCTAGGTAGTCTCGACTGTGAACGTCGCTCTCCGCGACGTAGCTCTCGATCATGGTTCCTCTGGCCTTCGCTCGGTACATGGCGACGTCTGCGCAGCGAAGCATCTCCGAGCGGGTTGAGGCGTGATAAGGAGCGAGCCCGATTCCTATGCTCGCCTGCACCGGTATCGTCAGTCCGTCCAGCGGAAAGGGATCCTCGAACGCGTCGCGTAGCGCACGAGCCACCTTTAGAGCGGCCAATTCCTCGTCTGTCCCCTCGAGCAGCACGACGAACTCGTCGCCACCGATCCTCGCCAACAGAGAACACTCGGGTAGCGGCAGACGCAGTCGTTCACCGACCTGTTGGAGCAAGACGTCGCCAACATTGTGTCCGAGGGTGTCATTGATCTCCTTGAAGCGATTGAGATCGATCAGGAGAAGCGCTAGACGCCGGTTCTCGAGCAGTGCTTTGTCGATCGCCTCATAGAGCCTTCGGCGATTCGCGAGCCCCGTGAGCTCGTCGGTGTGGGCCTCGATCCGGGTTCGCGCAAGCACGCTCTGTTCGCGCCGCGCAAGCCCCAGGCAAGCAAGCAACGCGAGTACCGCCGCCAACAGGAGTATCTGTCCAAAGGACGGAGCCGCCGCGAACAGCTGCACCACGAGGACGCCGACGATGGTCGCAGCAAGAAGCGCCGTCGCCACCCCGCGGCGTCGCTGTTTACCGGGCGTCCGGATTGAGTGTGGGATTCGCGTCGTGGAGGGAAGGTCTTGGAGGGGTGAGCCGCGCACGGCCTTGACCGGCCTGACCATGCCTGCTGCGCGACGCGCCGCCATGCCGTCGTCATCGTTCATTGCAGCCGGCAGAATTGCGTGCGTGGCGAGGACTGGACGAATGGACGACAGCGGGTTCGCGGCGCCGTCGGCGCGCGTCGATCTCGCCCCGTCCGTGGGTCGGCGAAACGGTCGACGGTGTCGCGTTGAGCCGGATGCAGGCGTCCGGAACACCCTCGGCTGCCCAGTCCTCATTCGGATTCGTGGCTTCGACCTGTGCGCCGAGCGTGGAATCGGTCGTTTGACCTATAGACACGGGTCGAACCTATCCCGACACTGGCTGGGTGGAGACTGTTGATCAGGGCGGCGTTGACCACTCGGGCGGATCGCGTTGTCTCGAGCTAACCCAGACGGCTTCACGCGGCAACGGGGCCGTTACGGAGGACGAGCGCAAGGCCGGGGTAAAGCCTTCCACCGGCCACTTTGAGTTACTACCGTGCCCTGCTCCACCAACCGATCGAGCACCCAGAGACCTACGAGGCGATGCTCGGTAAGACGGCGGTACCGACGCTCGCAGTCTTCGGCGCCGAGGATCCACCTCGGGAGCTTTCGAAGGACGAGTACGTCAACTTCGACGCCGAGTATCGACTCGCGATCATCGAGGGGGCCGGCCACTTCGCGCACCGCGAGCAACCCGACCGATTCAATCGTCTCCTACTTTGAGTGGCTGAGCGCACACGGCACCGACGCCAAGACAGACACTTGAAGCCCCACCGGCGCCGACCCTTGCGTGCCTCCTCTGCATTTTTTGCGGATACTTGCCGGCATGATGTCTGAGAAGTCGACGCCCCGAGCTCGTCGAGCACGCCTGGCGGATGACCGAGCCGCACGACCCCCGTGGTCGATGAAAGCCTGAGAAGGCGCCTCTCGATGACGGACTGGGCGGCGTGGGGAACTACCGCCGGCACGCTTGTGCTCGCAGGCGCGACGTTTGCCGCGGTGCGCTCCGGCAGCCGTTCCGCGAGGGTCGCAGAGCGCACGCTGCTTGTCGGGCTGCGTCCGCTTCTCGTGACCTCCCGAGCCCAAGACCCTCCCGAGCAGGTCCAGTTCGCCGATGGCCGCACGTTCGAGGTGAGAGCAGGACGCGCGATGGTTCGCCAGGAGAACGGCGTCATCTATCTCGCTATTCCGCTGCGCAACGTCGGCTCGGGGATCGCGGTCCTGCACGGCTATCACCTCGAGCCCGAGGCCGCCCAGCGTGTCGCCGAGGACCCGTTGGGCCCGGCGCGACACAGAAAAGGAGACCATGCGCCAGACGACTCGGTCTTCCTCGAGCAGCAGCGTGACCTCTATGTCCCCTCGGCGGACGGAGGCTTCTGGCAGGCTGCGCTGCGCGACCCCGATACGGAGCTACATGCCGCCATGACCGAAGCGATCAAGACGGCTGGCCGCATCACGGTTGACCTGCTCTATCGCGATCACGAGGGGACCCAACCAACGATCACGAGATTCGTGCTGCTGCCGGACGAGGATGAGCGCTGGAGGTGTGATGTGACACGCCACTGGAACATCGAGTCGCTGCGCTGACGCGAGAGCCACTCACTCGCATCGGCTTTCAGATGGCGAGACCCAGACTCGAACTGGGGACACCACGATTTTCAGTCGTGTGCTCTACCAACTGAGCTATCTCGCCGGGCCGCTCGATGCTAGCGGCTCTCCTGCGGCGAGGCTCCCCGCGGCTGCCGCGGCGGACGGTCTCCACCCGTGTCCGATCCGCGACGACTCGGCCCAAGCGCCCGGCGCTCAGTGCCGGCACCTCAGCCGGCAGCGCCGTCGTGTTCCCACGCTTCCAGATATGGCAGCGGATCGATCGGGGCCCCGCCGGGGGCCTGCCAACCTCCCACCCAGATCTCGAAGTGAAGGTGCGGAGCGGTCGCATCGCCGGTCTGACCGGCCCTGCACAACTGCGCCCCCGCGGTCACGTGCTGGCCGGCTGCCACGGCCAGCGACCCGGCCTGGCAGTGGGCGAACATGAAGTCGAATCCGACGCCCGTGTGCTCGACGGCGTAGTAGCCCGCGCCCGCCGCCTGATAGCTGGTCGTGAGGATCGTCCCCGCCATCGGAGCGACTACCGGCGTGCCTTCCGCGGTCAGCACGTCCTGGCCCTGATGCACGTACCCGTCGCGGGGTGCCCCGAAGCGGTTTTCCGGGCCTCCGAAGTTATGGGGTCCGGCAACCGGAAAGACAGCCCCGGCGGCCGCCGACTGCGCTGGGCTGGGCACGCCGGCCGGCGGCGGAGTCGCCGGCGGCGGGCCCGACGGTCGCGTGGTCGTCGGTCGGCTTTTGACAGGCGAACGAACGGTCAGGGTCGCCTCGCCGCGGTTGCCGGCGACGCGCAGCAGCGCGGCGCCGAAATGATCGTGCGCGCTCAGGATCACCCGATAGCTGCCCGCGCGGAGGCTCGCGCCACGCGGCCAGCTCACCGTCAGCGTGCGGCCGGTGTGGACCCAGCCCAGCTTCACGCTGATGACCGTCTTGTCGGCGGACTGGCTGATGACCCGCACCTGCGCGTCGACCGTGCCCACATCCTGCTCGTCGATTCGAAGCGCCAGGCGCGGCGGCTCACCGGCGCTGGCCGCGGCGGGAATGCTCATCTCGCTCACCACGGGATGCTGCGCGAACACCGGGGGCACGCCGTACTCGGCGCCGCCCGCAAGCGCGACCGACGGTGCCTGCACTCCGCCTGAGACGTCCCCGTGCGCCACCGCCGGTGCGACGCAGGTGCAGAGAGAGATCGTGGCCAGGGGCGCCAGGGCGACCCCGCGGGCGCAGCGCATACGTTTACTCTCGCCCTGATCAAGCCTCCGCCTGAGGCCTGCGCGCCGTATTGCAGAGCCTCCAGAAGGCGCGCTGCCGCCCGCCCGGCGCCCGCTACTCAGCCCTGGCGGGATGCCTCGGCACGCTCCAGCTCCTCCACGAGCGACCCATAGGTCAGCCGCAGGCCTTCTGCGATCGGCACCTCGGCGCGCCAGCCCAGCTCCCGCTCGGCCAGGCCGACGTCGAGGCAGCTGTGCTGCGAGCTCACCCGTGCGCAGGTCGGCGAGCTTCGGTTCAAGCTCCGAGCCGGCGATCTCGCGTAGCTCGTTCCACAGGGTCATCACATCCGTCTCGACGCCCGTCGCGATGTTGTACGTGCCCGATCGCCCCGAGGCCTTCATCAGGGCGCCGACCACGTCGCCCACATAGACGTAGTCGCGCGTCGGCTTGCCGTGCCCGTACAGCGTCGGCACGCGCCCGGTATAGAGATGGTAGGAGAGGATCGCCACGACCCCCGCCTCTCCCTGCGGACTTTGCCGCGGGCCATAGACGTTTCCGAGCCGGCATACGGCGTTGGGGATGCCTGAGGAGAGCGACCACGTCTTCACGTACGCCTCCGCTGCCCACTTGGACGCGCCGTAGGGCGACAGCGGTGCCGGCATCCGATCCTCGGCGGTTGGCATCGGCGCATCGTCGCCGTACAGCGCTCCGCCGGTCGAGGTGAACACGACCGGCGCTCCGCATCTGCCGGCGGCCTCGACCACGTTCAGCGTGCCCCTGACGTTCACCTCGCAGTCGCGCCCGGGGTCCTCGACGGAGGCCACCACGCTTGCCTGTGCCGCCAGGTGGAAGACCGCATCGGGACGCACCTCCTCGAAGACCGCGGACAGGCCCGCGAAATCGACGATGTCGAGCTCGCGCAGATCGGCCTCCTTGGCAACCCGGCGCCGGTCGCCGGAGGACAGATCATCGATGACCGTCACCCCACGGCCGTCGGCGAGCAGCGCGTCGACGACATGCGAGCCGATGAAGCCGGCACCGCCGGTGACGATCGCGCTGGAGCTCACGCGGAGGAATCTACAGGGGTGAAGGGACGGCCACGGGCGAGGCGAGCAGCTGCTCCACCGCTGCCACCGACTCGTCGATGCGCTCGAGCACCCGCATGTCGCCGGGCTCGCCGGGCAGACCCTCGCTGACGGCGGCGCCCCTGAGCATGACCGGGATGTTCGGATGGCTCACCCGCAGCTCCTTTACGGCGCGTGCGACCGCATCGATCGCCGGCGCGATCGTGGCGCCGAGGATGATCACATCGGGAGATTGGCTGTCGACCCTGGCGAGCAGCTGCTCGACCGACAGGTCCGTTTCGAAGCTCGCGTGGTAGCCGGCGGCTGCGAGCTGGTCGTGCACCATCTGCAGCCCGAGCGTGTGCGGATCGCCGTCCAGGACCGCCAGCAACACCCGCTCGCGGGTGGGCTCGGTGCCGCCGAGCATGTAGCGGTAGAGGGTCGCGAGCACACGACGCGTGATGCCCAGGGCGAGATGCTCGCGGTCGTCGTCCATCTCTCCCGCCTCGGAGAGCTCACCGATGTAGTTCAGAGCCGGGGCGATCACTTCGGCATGAAGCGTGGTGGGTGGAAGCCCGTCCTCGATCGCGGTCGCGATCGCGCCCTCGGCCATCTCGGCATCACCGCGTTCGAGTGCGGTGGCGTAGGTCTCAAGCGTGTTCTCCATGAGTGCGACCGGGTCCGCCCTGATGTCCTCGCGCGCGTCCGGTCCGGAGCGGCCGAGAACTTCCATGAACGCGTCCAGCACCATCGGGTCGAAGTGGTGCCCGCGCTCCTCGCGCATCATCTTCACCGCGTCCTCGACCGAGAACGCCTTGCGGTAGACACGGTCGCTGGTGAGCGCGTCGAACACGTCCGCCACCGCCACGATGCGTCCCTCGATCGGGATCGCCTCGCCGACGAGCCCGCGCGGGTAGCCGCTTCCGTCCCACTTCTCCTGGTGGCTCAGCGCGATCGTCGCCGCCATATCGAGGATCGAGGAGGAGGAGCCTCGCACCAGCCTGTGGCCCTCCTCGGCGTGAGTCTCCACGATGGCCCGCTCGGCGGGGGTCAGGGGCCCGGGCTTGAGCAGGATCGCGTCGGGAATCGCCACCTTGCCGACGTCGTGCAGCGGCGCGGCGTGGCTGAGCTTTGCGCAGAACTCGGGGTCCATGCCGATCTGTTCGGCGAGCAGCGTCGAGAACCGCCCGATGCGCTCGATGTGCGCGCCGGTGTCCTCGTCGCGGAACTCGATCGCCATCGACAGACGCCGCACGGTCTCGGCCTGCGCGATCTCGAGCTCCGACAGAGCCTTCTTCAACTCGTGTGAGCGACCGTTGATCTCCATTTCGAGAGCCGCACGGGCGTCCTCGCCAAAACGCCAGCCCAGCAGCATGGCCGCGCATGCGAGCACCGCCAGACAGCCGACGACGACACCTGAAGCCCCGGCCACGAGCGCGCCGGCGGCCGCTCCCACCGCAAGCAGAGCCCACGACACGTAGGAGACGTGATCGAGAGCTGTGCGTCGGCGCGGCCGACCGCCGCTGGATGGCACTCTCAGCGACAGGGGCTGCGCATTAGGTTCACTGCCCACATGATCTAATCGGCTGCGCAGCCGATTTAGCTTAGCCCCGTGGTCTGGGACTCGGTCGGCGGTTGCCGCGACGGCCTTGGCGCTTCGGCCCTCCTCACGCGCGCCAGGGCGCGTTGAGCTCATCCCGCGCTTGGCGGGCCTTCGAAAGCGGGCTTGGGTCGCGCCGGTCACTTCGTGCCTTTACATCCGTGTCCAGGCCCGCGATCGGCACCCTCCGGGCCCCTCTTGAGCGGGCTGAAGTGGGGTAGACGTATGATCGAGCGACGCCGGCTAATGCCCCACGGCTAGTGCTCCAACAGCTGGCTTATGTCGATCACGTTGAGCGGCGCGGTGACCGAGATCGGGGTGTTCCAGTGATCGAACACGACCGTGCCCGCACCGGTGCCGCTCTTGGTCACCGCGATCGGGTAGGGCGGGCCCGTGGTGGCCACGTACAAGGTCCCCCCCTGCGAGCTGTCCGTTACTGCGATCACCTTGCGTCCGTCAACCGTCGTGAGGGTGCCCTTGACCAGCGCGCCGTGTCCCGTCAGGGTGCTATCCATCAGCTGGCGCAGGTCGGTGAGGGACGCGAGCGAAGCCAGGTTGCCGGTGCTTGCCGGAGCCTTCAGCCACCTTCCCTGGAGCAGCTGCGCCGCGCTGTCGCCGACGACGTGGCGATAGAAGGCCTGGCTGCCTTTGATGAAGACGTTGCCGTGGATCTGGATCAGTTCGAAGCTCAGCCCGTTCTCTGAGAGCCGCCCGCGCCCGCCCTTGCTCGCGAGCAGATACAGGTTGAGCGTGACCGGCGAGCCGCCACTCACGATCGAGCCCGACACATGCACCGAGCTGGCACTGTCAGCCAGCACTTTGGCACCCGCGACGATTTCGCCCGGCGTCTTGCGCGCGACCCCGTTGCCCTCGGAGGAGCTGCCGCAGCCCGCGATCAGGGCGGCGACCAGGACGAGCCCGAGCAGCCGGCCGAGGGGCGAGAAGAGGCGGGCGCGCATCGCCGCGCAGACTCTAGACGGGGGCCTGGTCGGCTACGGGGCGACACGCCGACGGCTAGGGTATCGGTCGATCATGGATGCGAACGGCTCATCTCTCCACGCCGGCGAGCAGCCGCCAGGGCCTTCCTCTGCGCCCGCCTCCGAGCAGGATCTGCGCTCGCTCTACCACAAGCACTTCGGCGATCTGCTCAAGGAGCGCCAGCTGCTGTCGACCGCCTCCTTCTTCGTGACCTTCGCCGCCGTGCGAGGCATCACCCACGCGATCCGCGCCGAACGGGGACCGTTCAAGAACATCACACCCGGGGGTCGGCACATCCACCACATGACCTTCGGGATCACGGGCCTTTTGACCGTCGGCTACCTGTGGCTGCTCGAGATCGGCACGAACGAACGGCGGGGCTCATCGCGGGCGACCTCGATCGTGTACGGCAGCGGCGCCGCCCTCACGCTGGATGAGTTCGCTCTGTGGCTGAATCTCGAAGACGACTACTGGAGCAAGCAGGGCCGCGAGAGCATCGACGCGGTGGTGCTGTTCGGGTCTCTGCTCACCCTCAGCGTTCTCGGCAGGGGCTTCCTGGCCGAGCTCGTGCGGATCAAGCGCGGACGTTAGCCCGCCTTCTCACTGGTAACGCCCGAAGCGCCCGGCTGGACTTGACAAAGACGAGAATCTCGATAGACTTTCTGAACAATGTCTGGTCTCGCGTACACCCGCGCAGGGAACGGCGGTCTCCGGCAGCTCGCCGTGACCGGCGGCGCGTGGGTGGGCAGGCGCGTGATCGAACGTTGCTGTCGTCCCTGAGGTATCTCTCCTCCGTGTGCGGGGAGGGTGCTGTCGCGCTCCCCGCACACCCTCCATGAGGACCGCGCTCGCCGCGGGTCCCTCACCTGCCCAAACACAATCGCGAAGTCCCGAGAAGGAGCCCCGGATGCCAAGAATCATCGTCACCTCCGATCCAACCGCCTTCTACGCCGATCCCTCCGTCTGGCTCGACGAGGAGGTCCATTCAGTGCACCTCAGCACAGACCACGCCGCGACGCAGTTCGTCGAGCGGCTCGCCTGGGCGATCAGCGATGCAGAGGGCGCAGACGGCCAGCGTGCCGGCAATCGCGTGCGACCCGGCCGGCGGCCACGCAGGGGCGGCTCCGCCGCGCGATCGGGCAGTCAGCGACGCGTCCGCGGCTCAGCGACACGCCCAACGCAGCGAGCCGCGATCTGAACGTTCAGGACGTCGGGAGCCCCTGCGGGCCGAAGGCCTCGGCCATCCGGACGTCCAGTAGCTTCTTCACGAGTTTCTTCGGCAGCGGCCTATCGACGGGGAAGTGGAGTGAGCCCTTGGTCTTGGTGTATCCCTCGGTCTCATCGGCGAGCCGCGCGATCACGGAGCCGCTGTGAGGCAGATAGCTCAGATGGCTCTTGAAAGCCGCGAAACCGGCAATGGTCTTGCCCTGGAGCTTGAACGCCGGCATGCCGTAGGAGATGCACTGCTCTGCGTCGGGAACGAGTGCGACGATCGTGTCGCGCAGCTGGGCGAGGGTTGTGCTCTTGGGCGCATCGAGGCCTCCGAGATACCGGTCGATCTCCTGCTTGGACACAGCGGCATTCTCGGGCTCGGCCGCGGGCGCGTCAAGGTGGGCCAGGCTCATGACGGCGTGGCTCCGGCGCGAGGAAGCCGGTCGAGGCCGTCCAGGATCAGATCGAGCCCCCACGTGAACTCGACGGCGTTGTCGTACCCCGACTCGGGGAGCTTCGCAGCGATCTCGACGAGGTAGGGGTAGTTCTCGAGCGCCCCGATCGTCTGCGCTCTCCTCTGCGCGGCTTCTCCGGCGCTGCCGGGAGTCTCGAACCCCGTATCCCTTTCCTGCAGGGCGAAGCCGTAGATGTAGGCGTCCTGCAGCGAGTAGGCGTGGATCGCCAACTTGAACGAGAAGCCCGCCTCGCGCAGGCAGCCCATAACCGCGTCGTGGTTTCGCAGGTTCGCCGGGCCCGGATGCCGCGACTCCATCATCCCTATCGCCCAGCTGTGGCGCTTCAGCGCCTTGCGCGTCGAGATGGCCCGGCGGCGCATCGCGGACCTCCAGTCGAGGTCCCCGGAAGGGAGCTCGATCTCGCTGAAGACGATGTCGACCATGCCATCGAGGAGCTCCTCCTTGTTGGCGACGTGCTTGTAGAGGGCCATCGGCACCACCCCGAGCTCCTGTGCGAGCGCGCGCATGCTGAACGCTTCGAGCCCGGCCTCGTCGGCGAGGGCGATGGCGGCCTGCAGCACACGAGCGCTGCTCAGGGGTGTCCGGGTCGCGATCTTCCGTTTTGCCATCGGCCTTGACAAGTGTACACCGTACACCTATAGTCCCACAGACGAGTGTACGCCGTACACCTCATCGAAAGGCATCTCATGGACCCAGACGCTCCGTATCCCGTCCAGTACTCGGTCGACTACCCGGACCGGCCGCTCAACCGCCTGACCACCTTCTTTCGCCTGTTCATGGTCATCCCGATCGCGATCGTGCTCGCCCTCATCGAGGGCAGCGGCTACGCCTACGGTGGTGGCAGGGCCGCCGGGGCGATCGGCGCCGCCGGCCTGGTCGTGCTGCCCACGCTGCTGCTGATCGTGTTCCGGCAGAAGTACCCGCGCTGGTGGTTTGACTGGAACCTCGAGCTGATGCGCTTCTCCGCCCGGGTCGGCGTATACCTGGCACTGATGGAGGACCGCTACCCCTCCTCGGACGACCATCAGGCGGTGCATCTCGAGTTCCCATATCCCGACGCGCGCAACGACCTCAACCGCTGGCTGCCGCTCGTCAAGTGGCTGCTGGCGATCCCGCACTACGTGGCGCTGTTCTTCCTCTACATCGCCGCGTTCTTCGTCGTGATCGCCGCCTGGTTCGCGATCCTGTTCACCGGTCGCTTCCCGCGCGGGATGTTCGACTTCCTCGTCGGCGTCGGGCGGTGGACCAACCGGGTGATCGCCTACGCCCACGTGCTGGTGACCGATCGCTACCCGCCGTTTCGCCTCGCGCCGTAGGTTCCGCTTGGCGACTTCGAGATCGGGGCGGGCTGTATGGCATCGCCTCAGACCGGGCCACCGGCGATCTCTACGTCACAGAAAGCGGCAGCATCCTGGAAGGAGCCGCAGTCAACCGCGTGCAGGAGTTCAGCCCCGAAGGCAGCTTCATCACCACGTTCGGCTCAAGCGGTGTGCTTCAGGACCAGTTCGCCGGCCCTAGAGGAATCGCCGCTAACTCTTCAGGTACCGCCTACGTGGTCAACAGCTACACCAAGCAGATCGAGGAATGGGTGCCTGCCCCATAGGGCCGACCACTAGCGCAGCCCGTGAGTATCCGGTTCCATCAAGGCGCTCCTCCGCTTCGACAAACACCCTGTCCTGCTCCAGCAAGTGCTCCTCGAACTGCTCGCCGTATTCGTCGCGATTCTGCCCGATCGTCTCAGCCACCCCGCCATTCTGGGTTTGAACGCCCGCACGGGCGCCAGGCTCGCACGCCGATCGATCGTAACGGCCCGACTGCTACGCGCTCAGGTCTTTCACTGGTAGGGGAGGATGACGTCTGGCAACTGAGGCTGGGCGTCACGAGCGCGTCCCGGCTAGTCCGCCTCGCTACCCGTCGCCTCATCGAGCCTGTCACGGCTGGTCCAGCTTCGGGACCGTTCGTATCGCCTAGGTCGGGGCATGTCACGGCTAGTCCAGCTCTGAGCGCCCCTATCTACCCCCCCCCCTCACACCGCCAGAGCGACGTACTTCGTCTCCAGATACTCGCCGATCCCCTCGAAGCCGCCCTCGCGGCCGAAGCCCGACTGCTTGACGCCGCCGAAGGGCGCTGCGGGGTTCGAGACGACGCCCTGGTTGAGCCCGATCATGCCCGCTTCGATGCCCTCGCAGACGCTGAACGCGCGCGCGAGGTCGCGGGTGTAGACGTAGGCGACGAGGCCATACTCGGTACGGTTGGCCGCCGCCAGCGCCTGCTCGTCGGTGGAGAAGGTGGCGATCGGCGCGACCGGGCCGAATATCTCCTCGCTGAGCGCGCGCGCCTCGGGCGGCACCGCGGCGAGGACGGTCGGCTCGAAGAAGTAGCCGCGGCCCTGCGGGCGCTCGCCGCCCAGCAGCAGGCGCGCGCCGCGGTCGACGGCGTCGCCCACCAGCTCCGTGACCTTCTCCCGCTGGGCTTCGTCGATCAGCGGGCCCACGTCCACGCCGGGCTCGGTGCCGCGGCCCAGCTTCAACGCGCCCATGCGCTCGGCGAGCCCGCTGGCGAAGGCATCGGCGAGGGACTCGTGCACGTGGAAGCGGTTGGCAGCCGTGCACGCCTCTCCGAGGTTGCGCATCTTGGCGAGCATGGCGCCGTCGAGGGCAACGTCGAGGTCGGCGTCCTCGAACACGAGGAAGGGCGCGTTTCCGCCCAGCTCCATCGACACCCGCAGGACCTGCTCGGCCGACTGTTCGATCAGCCTGCGCCCCACCTCGGTGGAGCCGGTGAAGGACAGCTTGCGCGTGCGCGGGTCCTTCAGCAGCGGCTCGATCACCGCGCCCGAGTGCTTGGCGGTGATGAGGTTGAGCACTCCCGCCGGCAGGCCGGCCTCCTCCAGGATCCTCGCCAGCGCGAGCATCGACAGCGGCGTCTGCTGGGCGGGCTTGACCACCATCGTGCAGCCCGCCGCGATCGCGGGCGCGATCTTGCGCGTGCCCATCGCGGTCGGGAAGTTCCAGGGGGTGACGAACACGCACGGGCCGACCGGCTGGCGCATCGTGAGGATGCGTCCCTTGCCGGTGGTGTTGACCATGTAGCGGCCGTGGATGCGCACAGCCTCCTCGGAGAACCAGCGGAAGAACTCCGCCGCGTAGGCGATCTCGGCGCGGGACTCGGCGAGCGCCTTGCCCATCTCGAGCGTCATCAACAGCGCGAGCTGCTCCGTCTGGGTGACGATCGCCTCATACGCGCGGCGCAGCACCTCGCCGCGCTCGCGCGGGGCGGTGAGCGCCCACTCGGCCTGTTTGTCCGCGGCTGCCGCGAGCGCCGCCAGGGCATCGTCGAGCTGCGCGTCGGCGACCTCCACGAGCGGCTGCTCGGTGGCGGGGTCCTCGACTGTGAGCGTGCCCCCGGCGGACGCCGCGCGCCAGTGTCCGCCGATGAAGAGCTCCCTCGGCACGCGCTCGAGCACCGCCGATTCCTCGCCGGCCGTTGACAGCGGCGTGCTCATGGGCGCCGCGCCTGCCATAGACTCGCGCCCGCGAGCGATGCACACGCCGGCGAAGCCAAACACTCGGCCGTCCTGCCCGGGTCAAGCTCATCGAGCGACCCGGTCCACCCGATCAGAGACGTGCGCACGGCGCGTCTGAGCGACCAACTCGCTCTCCGATCTGAGCCCGATCGAGCACGGATGCTCACCACCAGACCAACCTACCACCGTCTTCGCAACTCCCTGCAGGTCCTGGCCGCGAGCCTCGCGGCAGCTCTGCTGTGGGCCGGCACCGCCGGCGCGGTGAGTGCCGCCGGCGCATCAACGCTCGTGATCACCGGTGCGGGGGACGGGCACGGCGTGGGCATGAGCCAGGACGGAGCGCTCGGCTACGCCCAGCATGGCTACACCTATCAGGCGATCCTCGCCCACTACTACACCGGCACAGCGCTCGGGCAGGCGCCCGCGGACACAGACGTGCGCGTGCTGGTCGGCTCGAAGGTCGAGAAGGTGCCGCTCGAACGCTACGTGCGGGGCGTGGTCTCCGCGGAGGTGCCCGCGAGCTGGCCGCTGGCTGCGCTGCAGGCGCAGGCGGTTGCGAGCCGCACGTATGCGCTGACCGCACACGCGGGCGGGTCCAGGTTCGACGTCTACGCCGACACCCGCTCACAGGTGTATCTGGGCGTCGCGGCCGAAACAGCACAGACGAACGCCGCCGTGACCTCGACCGCCGGGCAGATCGTCACATACGCGGGCAAGCCCGCGATCACATACTTCTTCGCGAGCTCCGGCGGTGAGACCGAGAGCATCGCCAACTCCTTCATCGGCTCTGCGCCGCAGCCGTGGCTGATCGGCGTGGCCGATCCCTACGACGCGGGGGCGGCCTACGACTGGAAGCTCAGCATCAGCTTCACCGCCGCGGCCGCGAAGCTGAAGGGGCTCGTCAAGGGGGCGTTTCGCGGGATCGAGGTGCTCACGCGCGGGGTCTCACCGAGGATCGTCACGGCGCAGGTGCTGGGCACGCGCGGTGCCGTGCGGGTGAGCGGGCCAGAACTCGCCGGCCGGCTCGGCCTCGACAGCACGTGGGCCTACTTCGCGGTCAAGAGCGCCACGAGCGTGCGCCAGGAGCCCGACCTCAGCGGCCGGCCGCCCTCGGCTGCGCTTCCGGTGAGCACCAGCCCGCCCGCACCGCCAGGCGCCGCGACCCCGACCGGGCCGCAGGGCGGCACGCGGGCGCCCGCCGACGCCGAAGCGAGCGCAAGCGGAGGCGTCGCCCCGTGATGCGCGCCTAGAACATTCGTCCGGCGCGGGGGCGCCTGGGGGCAGCTGCTCAAGTTCCGTGCCCCGATCGCCGATACATCGGGGATGGGCGTTCGTCATCGCATCGTGCTGCTCGGGTGCGCCACCGCCCTTCTGCTGCCCGCCGCGGGCGCCCGCGGCGAGAGCTACCCGGCGCACTCGCTCGGCAGCCGCGAACAGGTGTCATGGGTGCGGCGCGCCGCCGGCAACTTCGTGAGCGCCGAGCTGAGCGGCAACGGGGCGGGCGCCTGCGCGATCCTCAACGCCCCGCTGCGGGCCAGCGAGCACCATCGCAGTTGCGCCGAGCGCTGGAACGCGAAGCTCGCGGCGCTGCTTCGAGAGCCCGGCGGCCGGGCGCGCCTTCAGGCGCAGCGGCGCGCGATCCCCTCGGCCGTCGTGATCGTGCACGGCGACGTCGCCTCGATCGACCTGCCCACCCCGCTGATGAGCGGTCCCAACCGCTTCCTGTGGAGCGAAGACTGCTGGATGCTGAAGACCTGAGCGCCCGCTCGGCCGGCGCCTTCGCCCCTCGCTCGCCCGCCGCGGCCGGCGACAGCATACCCTGGGCCGGTGGCCGCACCGCTCTTGATCGCCGACGTGCCGTGGCTCTTGTATCGCTCGTTCTTCGCGCTGCCGAAATCGATCGTGGACGCACGGGGGCGGCCGGTGAACGCCCTGCTGGGAACGGTCAACGCGGTGCTGGCATTGATCGACTCGCGCCTGCCGGCGCGAGGGGTGCGCGGCGTGGTCGCCTGCATGGGCGCCGAGCAGGCGGACTATCGCGTGGCGCTGTACCCGGCCTACCACGCCCACCGCGAGGAGATGCCCGCGGAGCTTCAGGCGCAGTGGGAGAAGGCCCCGAGGCTGCTTGAGAGCCTCGGCTGGACGTTCGCCACGAGCGCTGAGCTCGAGGCCGACGACGTGATGTTCTCGTTCGCCCGCGTGGAGGAGGAGGACGGCGGCAACGCCCTGTTGATGACCGGCGACCGCGATCTGTTCGGCGCCGTCTCAGAGCGCGTGGCCGTGGCCGAGCTGGGCAAGGGCGCAGAGCTGCTCGACATCGGCCCGGCGCAGGTGCGCGAGCGCTACGGCGTGGCACCCGCGCTCGTACCCGACTTCATCGCCCTGCGCGGCGACCCCTCCGACGGGCTGCCGGGGGCGCCGGGAGTCGGCGCCAAGACGGCCGCCCAGCTGCTTCAGCGCTACGGCTCGCTCGAGGGGGTCCTTCAGAGCGCCGCCGAGCTCGCCGGCACGGCCGCGCTCGCGAAACGGGCGGTCTCAGGCGGGGAGGGCGACATGCGCCCGCGGACGGCGGCCGCGCTGCGCGAGAACGACGAGCTGCTGCGCAGCTTCAAGCAGATCGCGACGCTGCAGCGGATCGACGTGCAGCGTCCCGGAGATCGCCCGACCGATTTCGCCGGCGGCGCCCGCACCGCGCGTGAGCTGGGCATGCACCGCCTGGCCGACAGGCTCGAGACGCTGGCGAGCGCAGCGAGCTCCTCCTAAGGCGTGAACTTGACGGTGATCACATCGCCGTCTGCCATCTCGTAGTCGCGGCCCTCCAGGCGCAGGGTGCCGCGCTCGCGGGCTCCGGCGTAGCCGCCGGCGTCCACCAGCTCGCGCCAGCCGATCACCTCGGCGCGCACGAACCCCTTCTGGATGTCGGAGTGGATCTCGCCCGCCGCGTGCCACGCGGTGAGGCCGCGGCGCAGGTGCCAGGACTGTGCCGGCTTGGCCTCGCCGGCGGTGAAGAAGGCGATCAGGTCAAGCAGCGAGAAGGCGCCCTGAACGACGCGCTCGAGGCTCGACTCGCTGGGCGGCTCAGCCCACAGTTCCGCGCGCATCGCCGCCGCGTCCTCGTCGTCCAGCTCCGCGAGCTCGGCCTCGATGCGCGAGGACACCGCCACCGCGCCCGCGCCCTGCGCCGCCGCGTGATCGGCCAGCGCCGCCGGGATCTCCTCGGAGCCCTCGTCGACGTTGGCGACGAACAGCACCGGCTTGCTCGTCAGCGAACCCAGGTCGCGGGCGGCGTTGGGGGCCTCCTGCGGGAGCGCTACGCCCCGGGCCGGGCGACCGGCCTGCAGCTCTTCGATCACGTGGCGCAGCCACGCCTCCTCGGCGATCGCCACGCGGTCGCCGCCTTTGGCCTGTTTGGCGACGCGCTCGACCCGGCGCTCGGCCTGCTCGAGGTCCGCCAGCACGAGCTCGGTCTCGATCGTCTCGACGTCCTTCAGCGGGTCGACGCGTCCCTCGGGGTGGATCACGGCCTCATCGCCGTGCGCCCGCACGACGTGGATGATCGCGTCGGTCTCGCGGATGTTCGCGAGGAAGCGGTTGCCGAGGCCCTCGCCCTCGTGGGCTCCGGCGACGAGCCCGGCGATGTCGTGGAAGTCGATCGTGTCCCACACGATCTCCGAGGCGCCGACGGTGAGCGCGACCTGCTCCAGGCGCTCGTCGCGCACCGGCACCACGGCGACGTTCGGCTCGATCGTGGTGAACGGGTAGTTGGCCGCCTCGGCGCCGGCTTTGGTGAGCGCGTTGAAGAGCGAGGACTTGCCCGCGTTGGGCATGCCCACGATGCCGATGCGCGTGCTCATCGGGCGCGCCTACAGCCGGCTCTAGACGCCGAAGCCGACGCGCAGCTCGTCGCTCTCGGAGCGAACGTAGACCACCTGGGCCAGGTCGAGGCGGACCGGACCCTCCTCGCTTTCGACCTCATGCCAGCCGCTCGAGCCGAGCGCCTTGTTGAGCGACTTCAGCTGCTCGTCTGAGACGCGCAGCGCGAGCACCTGGCCGCCCTGGAAGCCGACGCTTATGTGGCGGGCGGCCGGGGCCATCAGTGGACCTCCGCGCCCGCGGCGGGCTCGACGATCTCGGTCAGCACGCCGGCGGTCGCGCTGGGGTGCATGAAGGCCACGCGCGAGCCGCGGATGCCGGCCCGCGGCTGCTCGTCGATCAGCGCCATGCCCGCCTGCTTGAGCGCCGTGAAGCGTGGCGTCGATGTCGCTCACCTGGTAGGCGACGTGGTGCAGGCCGGGGCCCTTGCGCTCGAGGAAGCGGCCCACGGGTGTCTCTGCGCCGAGCGGCGCCAACAGCTCGACGTGGTTCTCGCCGACATCGAGCAGCACCGCCTCCACCCCCTGCTCCTCGACCACCTCGCGGTGGGCGACCCGCAGCGCGAAGTTGTCGCGGTAGAGCTGAAGTGACGGCTCGATCTGCTCGACGGCCACGCCGATGTGATCGATTCGATTGAACATCAGCCGCCAGTCTATAGCCGCCCGGCCCCGCCCTCCTTGGGAGGCTCGTGCGCGCCGTGCGCACCGGGACCGGCGGGCGGGCGAGATGCGTCGATCGGGCCGGGGGCCGGCAGCGCGGCGTGCGCCTGGGCGGCGGCGACGACGCGCAGACCCACCCCAGGGGTCCGCTCGAGGCGCGGCACCCCCTCCATGATCCGTTCGATCGAATCGCGCTCCAGCACCTCGTGCTCGAGCAGCTCGTCGGCGAATGCGTCCAGCTGGTGGCGGTGGGAGAGGATCATCCGCTGCGCGGCGCGGCGCGCTTCTTCGATCAGGTCCTGGCGCTCCTCGTCGCGAATCCGAAGGGTCGTCTCCGACAGCCTCACGTCGCCCTCCGGCGAGCGCCCGACGCCGGCCGTGCCCATCGCGAACTCGTGCACCATCGAATGAGAGATCTCCGCCACGCGCTTCAGGTCGTCAGAGGCCCCGGTCGTGATCGCACCGAACACCACCTGCTCGGCGACCCGCCCGCCGAGCAGCACGGTCATGTAGTCGAGCAGCTCCTCGCGCGTCTTCAGGTAGCGGTCCTCGGCCGGCAGGTTCAGGGTGTAGCCGAGCGCCTGTCCGCGCGGCACGATCGAGATGCGGTGCACGCGGTCGACCGACGGCAGGAGCTCGCCGCAGAGTGCGTGCCCGGCCTCGTGGTAGGCGACCACGCGCTTCTCGTGTGCGTTCAGCACGCGCTTGGACTGCACGCCGGCGACCACCCGCTCGAGCGCCGAGTCGAAGTCCACCATCTCGATCGTCTTCGAGCCGCGGCGGGTGGCGAAGATCGCCGCCTCGTTGCAGATGTTCGCGAGGTCCGCGCCGGTCAGCCCGCTGGTCTGCTGGGCCACCAGCCCGAGGTCGACCTCGGCGAGCGGCTTGTCGCGCGTGTGCACGCCCAGCACGCCCTCGCGGCCTTTCACGTCCGGCGGTACCACGAACACCTGGCGGTCGAAGCGCCCGGGTCGCAGAAGCGCGGGGTCGAGCTTCTCGAGCAGGTTCGACGCGGCGATCACGACCACGCGCCCGGTCGATGAGAACCCGTCCATCTCGACCAGCAGCTGGTTGAGCGTCTGGTCCTTCTCCCCGGAGACGTCCATCCCGCGCCGCCCGCCGACGGCGTCAAGCTCGTCGATGAAGATGATCGCCGGCTCGTGCTTGCGCGCGATCGCGAACAGGCGGCGGATGCGAGCCGCGCCCAGGCCGGCGAACATCTCGACGAACGAGGCGGCCGACTGCGCGAAGAACTGCGCCCCGGATTCATGTGCGACCGCCTTCGCCAGAAGCGTCTTTCCGGTTCCCGGCGGACCGTGCAGGAGGATGCCCTTCGGCACCCTCGCGCCCAGCTCCTGGAAGGGCTTGGGGTCGCGCAGGAACTCGACGATCTCCTGCAGCTCGGCCTTGGCCTCGTCGACGCCCGCGATGTCCGCGAACGAAACGGCCTGTTTGGAGCTCGGTTTGATCTGCTGGGGCTTGACCCGCGGCATCACCTTGAGCGTGCGCCACAGAAGGAAGATGATGGCCGTGAAGAACAGGATCCCCACGACCGGCTCCCACTGCAGCGCCCAGTTCTGGATGTCCTGCACGATCGAGGTGTGCACCGCGGCCGCCGGCAGCGGCGCGGGGCTCACGCTCGCCACGGGTGCTGCGGCCTGCACGAGCAGGGCGTGCGCCAGGCGGGCGGGCTGCACGTCGGCCACCTCGCGCCTGAATTCGGTGACCGCCACGACCACCTGTGCCAGCAGTTCAGCCATCCTTGGCATTGTCGGCAGAGTATGGCGCGTCCCCAAGCTATGCGCGACAAATTCCGCAGACGCACGCGATCTTTCGGCGCCGCTCAGCCGAGCATGCGCACGGCGAGGTCCCTGAAGAACTCCGTGGCGAAGTGCAGGTCGCGCACGTCGATGCGCTCATCCGCGGAGTGGATCAGGGGAGCCGTCGAGAACAGCGACTGATGGCGCTGCGGGAAGAAGCCGTAGGCGACGCACTCCGGGAACGCCTCGCGGAAGTGGCGCGAGTCGGTGAAGCCGGGCAGGATCACCGGCACGACCTCGGCGCCCTCGTCCTTTTCTGAGATCCATGCGGAGATCGCGTCCATCAGCGGGGAGGCGATCGGTGAGCGGTTGCCGACCATCTGCTCGGTGAACTCGACCTGAAAGCCGCCGCCCTCTTCGGAGCCGAGCACCTCGGCGATTCCCTCGCGCACCTCCTGCTCGCCCAGGCCCGGAGGCACGCGGCAGTCCACCTTCAGCTCGGCGCGGCTGGGGATCACGTTGATCTTCTCCGAGGCCTTGATCCGCGTCGGCGTGAAGGTCACGCCCAGCATCGGCTCGAACATCGTCGCCAGTCGCTCATCGGCCGCGCGCAGGCGGGCGATCGAGCGGTCCGCGTCGGAGGGGTCCTCGCCGAGCCCCTCGAGGAACGCCTGCGGCTCGGCCGTGAGCCGGTAGGAGGGCTGGCGGGCCGCGAGCCGGTCCAGCACCGGTCCCATCTTCAGCAGGGCGTTATCGCCCATCGCCGGCATCGACGCGTGCCCGGCCACACCGTCGGTGGAGACGGTGAAGCGGAACACGCCCTTCTCGGCGCAGCACACCCCGTAGCGGCGCCTGCCCTCATACTCGAACACCGCCCCTCCACCCTCGTTCACGAGCATGTCGCAGCGCACCTTCTCCGGATGGGTCCTCGTGATCCACTGTGCGCCGAGCTCTCCCCCGGTCTCCTCGTCGACGACCGCCGCGATCAGCAGCTCGCCGCGGGCCGGGCGCCAGCCCGAGCGCGCCAGCGAGGCGGCGGCGGCGAGCTCCGCGGCCACCTGCGACTTCATGTCGAGGGCACCCCGGCCCCACAGAAAGCCGTCGGCGAGATCGCCCGACCACGGGTCGTGCGTCCACTCGGCGGGGTCGGCCAGCACGGTGTCGACGTGGCCGAGGTAGCACAGCGTCGGTCCCTCTTCGCCGCCGCCGAGTCGTGCGATCAGGTTGGGGCGCTCGGGCAGGGCGCCGAGCAGCTCGCACTGAAAGCCCGCCGCGGTCAGGTGGTCTGAGAGATATTCCTGTGCCGCGCGCTCGTTGCCGGGCGGGTTGACCGTGTTGAAGCGCAGCAGGCTCTGGAGAAGCGTCTGCGCCTCCGCGGCGGGCGAGGAGGTGCTCATCGCGCAGATCGTACGCCCATCGCCGTCAGCTCCTCGCGGCTCAGGGGGAAGTGGCAGGCCGCGAGCGTCCCCGTGTGGGTGTCCTCGAGCAGCGGCTCCACCTGTGAACAGAGCTCCTGCGCCTTCGGGCAGCGCGTGTGAAAGCGGCACGCGCTGGGGGGGTTGACCGGACTCGGCACATCGCCGCCCAGCAGCCGCCGCTCGCTGCCCGCCGCGTCCGGATCGGCGACCGGCACCGCTGACAGCAGCGCGCCCGTGTAGGGGTGGCGCGGGAACTCATAGAGCGCGTCGCTCGGGCCGATTTCGACGATCTTGCCGAGGTACATGACGGCGACGCGGTCGCACATGTGGCGCACGACGGAGAGGTCGTGGGCGATGAACACGAGCGTCAGCCCGAACTGGCGCTGCATGTCGCGCAGCAGGTTGAGCACCTGCGCCTGAATCGAGACGTCGAGCGCGGACACGGGCTCGTCGGCGATCAACAGCTTCGGTTTCAGCGCGAGCGCGCGCGCGACCCCGATGCGCTGGCGCTGACCGCCGGAGAACTCGTGCGGGTAGCGGTTGTAGTGCTCGGGATTGAGCCCGACCGTCTCCATCAGCGACTGCACGGCGCGTTTGCGCTCGCCCTTGCCCTGTTCGAGATCGTGAATCACGAACGGCTCGCCGATGATCGAGCCGACCGTCTTGCGCGGGTTCAGCGACGAGTAGGGATCCTGGAAGATCATCTGCATCTCGCGCCTGACCGCCTTCAGCTGCGCGCCCTTCAGATGGGTGATGTCCTGGCCGTCGAAGCGCACCTCGCCGGATGTCACGTCGAGCAGTCGCATGATCAGGCGGGCGGTGGTGCTCTTGCCGCAACCCGTCTCCCCCACGATCCCGAGCGTCTCGCCGTGGTTCAGATCGAAGCTCACGCCGTCGACCGCCTGGACGGCGCCGATCTTGCGCTGAATGATGATGCCGCGCGTGATCGGGAAGTGCTTGACCAGGTCGCGCACCTCCACCAGCGCGCTCACGAAGACCCCTCGGCGGGCGCGACCGCCGCGAGCGCCTGCTCGGGCAGGCGCCCGGCGCGGAGCTCCTCCCACAGGCGCGCGCGTACGTCCGCGGCGAGCAGGCAGGCGACGACGTGGCCCGGCTCGCCGGGCACGGGCTCGAGCTGAGGATCGATGCGCGCATGCTCGGGCAGGGCGTACTGGCAGCGCGGATGAAAGTGGCAGCCGGAGGGACGGTTGATGAGGCTGGGCGGCGTGCCGGGGATCGGCACGAGGTCCTTCTCGCGCGGGCTCTCGAGCGTCGGGATCGAGTTCAGAAGCCCCCACGTGTAGGGGTGCTGGGGGGCACTGAAGAGGAGTTTGGCCGAGGTCATCTCGACGATCCGCCCGGCGTACATGACGGCGATCTCCTCGGCCATCTCGGCGACCACCCCGAGGTCGTGCGTGATGATCAGGATCGCCATCCCGAGCTCGCCCCGCAGCCGTTCCAGGAGCGCGAGGATCTGGGCCTGGACGGTGACGTCCAGCGCGGTCGTCGGCTCATCGGCGATCAGCAGCTTGGGCTCGTTGGCCAGCGCCATCGCGATCATCGCGCGCTGGCGCATGCCGCCCGAGAACTCATGCGGGTACTCATCGACGCGCCGCGACGGATCGGGGATCCCGACCAGGCCCAGCAGCTCGACGGCGCGCGTCCGCGCCGCCGCCTTGGAGACGTTCTGGTGTGCGCGCACGGCCTCGACGAGCTGGCTGCCCACCTTGTAGAAGGGATGCAGCGCCGACAGCGGGTCCTGGAAGACCATCGCGATCTCGTTGCCCCTGATCGCGCGCAGCTCCTCATCGGAGATCGCCAGCAGGTCGCGCCCTTCGAAGGAGATGCGCCCGGATATCGACGCGCTGGGGCCGCGGGTGAGCCCGAGGATGGTCATCGCCGCGACGGTCTTGCCGGAGCCGGACTCCCCGACGATCCCGAGCGTGCCGCCGCGCTTCAGCTCGTAGCTGATCCCATCGACGGCGTGCACGACGCCGTCTTCGGTCGAGAACTCCACGCACAGATCCTCGACGCGCAGCAGCGGCTCGGCGGCGCTCATGAGTAGCGCACGCGCGGATCGAGGTACGCGTAGGCGATGTCCACGATGATGTTGGCGACGATGATGAACAGCGCGGCGGCGAGCACCGTGCCCTGCACGATCGGGAAATCGGAGTGGGTGATCGCGTCGTAGCTCAGGCGCCCGATCCCGGGGATGTCGAACACGGTTTCCACGAGCACCGCGCTGCCGAGCAGGACGCCGATGTCGAGCGCGAAGATCGTCACGATCGGGTTGATCGCCGAGCGCAGCCCGTGGCGCAGGATCACGCGCCGCTCGGTCAGGCCCTTGGCGCGCGCCGTGCGGATGTAGTCCTCGCTCATCACCTCGATCATGCTCCCGCGGATCAGCCGCGCGTAGATCGCGGCGCTGCCGGCGGCGACCACGATCCAGGGCAGGATCAGCGAGGTGAACCACCCCCACGGGTCGCTCGTCAGCGGCACGTAGCTGCCCGAGCCCGGGAACACCTTGACGCGGCCGATGTCGTTTGCGAACAGGTACAGAAGGATCAGCCCGAGCCAGTATTCCGGCGCCGAGACGAGCAACAGCGCGGTGCCCATGGCCCCGCGGTCGAGCTTCGAGCGGCGCCGCACCGCCGAGACGATGCCGACGGCGAGCCCGACGCTGAGCCAGATGATGGACGCCCCCACCACCAGCGACGCCGTCGCCGGTAGGCGGCTGGCGATCAGGCTCCGCACGGACGCCTCGCTGTAGTAGCTGAAGCCGAGGTTGAAGTGCAGGAAGATGCCCTTCATGTAGATCCAGAACTGCACGATCAGCGGCTTGTTCAGGCCGAGGTTGCGGCTGATCTCCGCGATCACTTTCGGGCTCGGGCTGCGACCCGCCCGCAGCCTCGCGGGGTTGCCCGTGGGCAGGATCCTGAACAGCACGAACGTGAGCGCCGAGACGAGGATCAGCAGCGCCACGCCCCACAGCAGTCGTCGGATGATGTAGCGCGTCATGTCCTTGGCTCGTAGGTCCTGCCGGGCCTCAGCGCCACCGCGTCAGCCGTTCTCGCCGGCGTGCGAGGCGGACCCCGCCTGATCGGGGGCGGCCCAACTCGCGACGGCGCCTCGCCTACTTCAGCGAGGTGAAGCTGTAGTCCCACTGTCCGCTGTTCGACAGGTCGCCCACGCCCGCGACGTCTTTGGACTCGATGTTCGGCGCCTTGTCCCAGTCATATGGGATCGCCGCGGCATCGGCCACGAGTTCACGGTCGATCTCGGCCCACGCCTTTTCGCGCGCTTCCTCGCCGATCAGAAGCTCCGCCTTTTCCATCGCCGCGTTTATCGCCGGGTCGTTCACCTGGCCCCAGTTGTTGTTGCCGCTGGGGATGATGTTCTTGCCGTTGAACGGGACATCGAGCACCGCCTGGGGGTCGCCGAAGTCGGCGAACCAGCCGACGTTCGGGCAGACGTCGATCTCTTCCGCGGGAACCCCGCAGTACTTCGCATACATGACGGACTGGTCGACGAGGCTGAGCTTGGTTTTGAAGCCCAGCGTCTTCAGCGTCTGGTCGGCGATTTCCGCGTCCTCGGCGGCCGGGTCGCCGGTCGAGCCGACGACCTGGATCGTCTTTGCGCCGGTGTATTTGCCGCTCGTATAGCCCGCTGCCTTCATGTAGCTTTCCGCGAGCGCCATATCGCCTTCGGGGTGTTCGTTGTAGTCGACCTTCGGGCCGGCGAGACCGCCGGCATCTTCGAAGCCGGGGATTTCGGGGTAGATGAAGTGCGTCATCACATCGGTGACGAGTGAGCCGCCGCGCGCCTTGTTCATGGCCGTGCGGTCGAGCGCCGCCCACAGCGCCTTGCGCACGTTGACGTTGGCGAACGGTCCCTGCTTGTTGTTGACCGCTATGTAGTGGTCCCCGGCGCCGGGTGAGATCGACAGCTGGCTGCGGAAGTGTTCATAGGCGAGCTGCACGATCGGCTGCGCCGGCGTGTCGTTCTGGACCATGTCCGAGCCTTCGAGCACCTGGCGGCCGATGACCGTCGGGTCACCACCGATGTTGATGTTGATCTGGTTGAGGTAGGCGGGCCTGAAGTCGGTGCTGGGGTTCCAGTTCGGGTTGCGCACGAGCGTGGCCGACTTGCCCGGCTGATAGCCGATCCCGAGGACCTTGCCTTCAGCGTTGGCCTTGAACATGTAGGGACCCGTCGCCACCTGGTAGTTGCCGTATTCACTCGGTTTCTTTGAGTCGAACTTCTTTGCGTATTCTTCCGGCACCGCCGCCGTCAGCGGCAGCACGAGGGCGTCGGCGACGACCTGCGCGTTCGGCTTTGTCAGGTGAAAGACGACCGTGTACTTTTCCGGCGTGGTGATGCCCGGGAAGGGGCCGCCTTTGGCTTTTTCAAAGCCTTCGAGCGTTGAGAAGTACGATTCGAAGTAGGGGTTGGCGACGTTCGGGTTGCCGCCGCGCTCGATCGCATAGGCGACGTCGGCCGAGGTCACTTCACGGTTCACCGGCGGCGAGAAGTGAACCCCGTGGCGGATGTGCACCGTGATCGTCTTGCCATCAGAGGAGATTTCCGGCGGAGCGGAGGCCATATCCGGGCTGGGCGTTGAGAACGTGTTCGGCTTGTAGGAGTAGAGCGGCCGCTGCGTGGCGTAGACGACCTCGTAGTCGATCGAGAAGTAGGCGATCCCCGGATCGATGTTTTCGAAGTCCTCGTGGTTCAGCACGGTCAGCGTGCCGCCACGTTTGCCCCCGCTCTGCGGCTGCGTCTTCGGGCTCTGTATGCCGCTGGCGCTGACGGAGCTCGAGCTGCTCGAACCGCATGCGGTGAGCAGCAGTGCCAGCGCGCCCGTGAGCGCCACCAGCACGCCCAATCTGATTGGCCTCATGTTCGCGCCTCCTGTTGTTTTGTGGACAGGGCCAACCTCTTCATCGGGCGGTCCTCGGATTCAGTGCGTCCTGCAGGCCATCGCCCAGCAGGTTGAACGCCAGCACCGTCAACAGCAGTGCGATGCCCGGGAAGGTCATGTACCACCAGGCGGTGTTGAAGATCGGGGTCGCCTGAGCGATCATCTGGCCCCAGCTGGCCGTCGGCGGCCTGACGCCCACGCCGAGGAACGACAGCGCCGCCTCGAACAGGATGTTCAGCGGGATCAGCAGGGTCGCGTACACGATCACCGGCGCGATCAGGTTCGGCAGGATCTCCCTGAACATGATCCGCGTGTTCGAGGCTCCGAGCGAGCGCGACGCCTCCACGAACTCCTTCTCGCGCAGCGACAGCACGAGCCCTCTGACGATGCGCGCGATGTAGGTCCAGTTGGCCAGGACGATGATGAACAGGATCACCCCCAGGCCGGGCTGGATCAGCCCGGCGACGCAGCCCCTGACTCCGCAGGCGGCGCCCACGCCCAGGCCCAGCAGAAGGATCGGGATCGACAGCACCACGTCGATCAGGCGCGAGAGCAGCGTGTCGACCCAGCCCCTGTAGAAGCCCGCGAACACGCCCACGACGACGCCGAGCACGGTTGCGATGGCCGTGCCGAGGATTCCCACCTCGAGCGCCACGCGCGTGCCGTAGATCACGCGCGACATGACGTCCTGGCCGAGCTGGTCCACGCCGAAGGGGTGCGCGAGGCTCGGTCCCAGCGGGCTGCCAAAGGCGTTCGTCAGGTTCGAGTTCTGCACATACGGCCCGGGCAGGCCGAGCACCGCCACTATCAGCGGCGCCGCGATCGCGACGACGAGCAGCAACAGCACGAACACGAGCGAGACCATCGCCACGCGGTCCTGGCGAAAGCGCCGCCAGAACAGCGACAGCGGCGATCGCGCCGCGATGTCGCCGGTCGCGTCGAGGAAGTCGAGGCCCGCCCCGCCGGCCTCGGGGAACAGCTCAGCGGCGCCGACGCTCATCGTCTGGAGCCCTGGCGCTCAGGATATGGAGGGTTGACGTATGCCACCGGATGTAGAGGTTCGACAACTCCTTATCGGCAACCTGCCAGAGCCCGTGAGCGAGCCGCTGGACTTTTGGCGCGCGATACTCAATCGATGGACACCCTGTTCGATGAGAGCGCCGCCGGCGAAGGCGACACGGGGCCTCGCTCCGGAGGCGATCGCGGCGCTCCGCCCCGGCGGGCGGGGGCGCATCCGCTGGCCGTGCGCGCGCGCCCGAGCACGCTCGAGGAGTTCGTCGGCCAGACCCACCTGCTGGGTGACGGCTCGGCGCTGCGGGTGGCGATCGAGCAGGGAAATCCGCACTCGATGGTGCTGTACGGGCCCCCGGGATCGGGCAAGACGACGCTGGCTCGGATGGTCGCCGAGCACTCCGGAGCGGCCTTCGAGGAGCTGAGCGCGGTGCAGGCCGGACGCGCCGAGGTGCGTGCGGTGATCGAGCGCGCGGCCCACCGCCGCGCGGCCAACGGTGCCGACACCGTCTTCTTCCTGGATGAGATCCACCGCTTCAACAAGGCCCAGCAGGACGCGCTCCTGCCGGCCGTCGAGGAGGGCCTGATAACGCTGATCGGCGCCACCACCGAGAACCCCGCATTCGAGGTCAACGGCGCGCTCCTCTCCCGCCTGCGGGTGTACGCGCTGACCGCGCTCAGCGCCGCCGAGGTGGCAACCGTGCTGCGCCGTGCAGCGGCTTCGGCAGAGATGACCATCGAGGTCGATGACGAGGCGATCGAGTTCCTCTCGGCGCGCAGCGAAGGCGACGCGCGCACGGCCTTGAACGCGCTCGAGCTGGCCGTCACGACCGCCGCCGAGCTGGGCGAGGAGCGCGTGACACTCACGCGGGTCGAGGACGCGCTGCAGCGGCGGGCGGTTCTCTACGACAAAGGCGGTGACCGCCACTACGACTACATCTCAGCCTGGATCAAGGCCACGCGCGGCTCGGACCCGGACGCCTCCCTGTACTACCTGGCGGTGATGCTGGAGGGCGGCGAGGACCCCCGCTTCATCGTGCGGCGGATGGTCATCCTCGCCTCCGAGGACATCGGCAACGCCGATCCGGGAGCGCTGTCGCTCACGACGGCCGCGGCGCTGGCGGTCGACCGCGTGGGGATGCCCGAGGCGCGCTACGCGCTCGCTCAGGCGGCCATCTATCTCGCCCTGGCGCCGAAGTCGGATGCGGCCGGGCGTGCGCTGGCCGCGGCCGAGGCGCACGTGCGCGAGCACGGCGCGGCGCCGGTGCCGGCCTGGCTGCGACCGGGAGCCCGGCCCGGACAGCAGACCGGCGGCTATGACTCACCGCACGCGCGGCCCGGTCACGTCTCCTCCCAGGAGCTCCTGCCCGAGGGGGTCGTGGGTGAGCGCTTCTACGAACCGGACGAGGCGGAGGCGCAGCTGGCGCGGCGCCTGCAGGAGATTCGCCGGGCGCGGCGCTCCGAGCAGCGATAATCGCCCGTACATGGACGCGTTGGAGAGCGAGACTCAAGCGCAGGATCGCCTGTTCGCGCGCGACCCGGCGACGGGCGAGGTCATCGGCAGCCTCGCGCTCACGTCGCCGGGGGAGATCGACGAGGTGGTCGCCGAGGTGGCCAAGGTGCAGCCGCTGTGGGCGCTGTTGCGCGTGAAGGACCGGGCTCGCTACATGCGCCGGATGGCCCAGGCGGTGATCGACGACTTCGACGAGCTGCAGGAGGGGCTGGCCCGCGAGCAGGGCAGGCCGCGCGCGGAGATCGCGGCGCTCGAGCTGCTGGCCGCGATCGACGCGCTGATCTGGGTGGCCGAGGACGGAGCGGAGGCGCTGGGCTCACGCCGCGTCGGGGTCAGCCGCTCGCTGTCGCTGGCCAAGCGCGCGCGCATCGCCTATGAGCCATACGGGGTCGTCGGGGTGATCGGCGCCGGCAGCGCGCCGTTCGCGCAGCCCCTCGGCCAGATCGCGGGCGCGCTGCTCGCGGGAAACGGCGTCGCCTTCAAGCCGGCATGGCGCGCGGGCCTCGCGGGTGAGCGGATCGCGCGGGTGCTGGCGCGCGCCGACCTGCCCGAGGGACTCGTGCGGATCGTGCACGGCGGAGCCGATATCGGCGTGGCGCTGGCGCAGGCGCCGGTGGACAAGATCCTCTTCACCGGATCGCCGGCGATCGGCCGCGAGGTGGCGCGGGTGTGCGTGTCGCGCGAGAAGGAGGTGACCGTTGAGCTGGGCGGCAAGGACGCGATGCTCGTGCTCGCCGACGCCCAGCTCGAGCACGCGGCCGCCGGCGCGCTGTGGGCCGGTTGCGCCGGCGCCGGACAGGCGCGCGGATCGATCGAGCGCGTGTATGTGATTCGCGAGGTCTCCGAGCAGTTTCTGGGACTGCTCGTGAAGGGGGCCGGCGCGCTGCGGGTCGGCGACCCCTCCGACCCCCTCACCCAGGTCGGGCCGCTCGCCTCCGCGCGGCGGGCCGAGCACGTGCATGCGCTCGTCAAGGAGGCGGTGGCGCAGGGGGCACAGCTCCGCTGCGGGGGGCCCGTGAGCCCCGCGGGCTGCGAGGGGGGCTCGTTCTATGCACCGGCGGTCATCACCGGCGCCACGCACGAGATGCGTCTGCTGCGCGAGCCGGTCGACGGACCGGTGCTGGCGGTCGTGAGCGTCGACTCGGTCGATGAGGCGATCCGCCTGGCCAACGACTCCGACTACGGTCTCGGCGCATCGGTGTGGACGGCCGATCGCTACCAGGCGCTGCGGATCGCGCGCGAGCTGCACGCGGGCATGGTCTGGCTCAACGACCATCTCCCCGGCCCGACCGTCTCGCGCGGCCCGTGGGGGGCCGCGACCGGAGGCGGGCTCGGGCGCACGCTCGGTCAGAGCGGGCTGCGGGCGTGCGCGCAGGAGAAGCTCATCACCTGGGATCCCCCCGGCACGCGCGGGCTGTGGTGGGGCCCGTATGACGAGGTCAGCGTGCGCGCGGCGCGTGCGGTGGCCAGCCTGCGCTCGCTGCGCGAGTCCGATCGCGACGGCGCCTGGCGCCACGGCGCCCTCTCGATTGCCCGCGTGGGAGCGCGCGCGCTGGGGCGGGGACCGCCGAAGGGATAGCGCTTGCGGCTAGGCTTGAGTGATGCCCGCCCAGGCCTACGCAGGCAAGCAATGCGTCTGTCAGCTGCGCAGGGGAATCTGTGACCAGAGCTGCGTGCAGGGGATGCTTGACACCCCCTTCTACATTGCCTGCCTCAAACTCTCAGGCCGGCGCTGCGTGGTCGTCGGGGGTGGAGCGATCGGGCTCGAGAAGGTCGAGGGGCTGCTCGCGTGCGACGCCGATGTCGCGCTGATCGCGCCGCGGGCGCTGGACGCGCTCGCAGGCTACGCGCGCGAGGGCTCGATCCGCTGGGAGCAGCGCGAGTACGCCGGCGCGGGTGACCTCGAGGGGGTGTTCATGGTGATCGCGGCGACCGACGACACCGACGTGAACATCGCCGTGTTCACCGACGCGGAGCGGCGAGCGATGCTCGTCAACGTGGTCGACGTGCCGCCTCTGTGCAACTTCATCCTGCCGGCGATCGTGCGCACCGGACCGCTCGCGATCGCGATCTCGACCGCGGGCGCTTCGCCGGCGCTGGCCAAGCGCATGAAGCGGGAGATCGAAGGAACCTACGGCGAGCCCTACGCGCGGCTGGCGGTGCTGTTGAACGAGGTGCGCGGCTGGGCCAAGGGCACGCTCGAGACCTACCAGGAGCGCAAGGAGTTCTTCGAGGGGATCGTCAACGGCGACCCCGATCCGGTGGCGCTCCTGCGTGAAGAGTCCCCGCAGGCCGGGGAACAGGCGGTTCGCGAGCTGATCGCGCGCGCGCAGAGCGCATACGCGCTGCAGGTGTCGAGAGCCTGAAGGTGGCCGCGCTCCTGCTCGAGGGGCTCGCTCGGCACTTCGGTGAGCGCGAGGCCCTCAGCGACGTCTCGCTGTCCCTGGATCAGGGCCAGACGCTGGTCGTGTTCGGACCCAACGGCGCCGGCAAGAGCACGCTGTTGCGCGTGCTGGCCACGCTCCTGCGTCCGCACTCCGGCCGCGTGAGCGTGCTCGGCTCGGCGCTGCCCGAAGAGGCGTGGGCGGTGCGCGGGCGCATCGGCCTGCTCGGACATGAGCCGCTGCTCTACCGCGAGCTGAGCGCTCGCGAGAACCTGCGCTTCCACGCACGCCTGCACAGCGTGGCCGAGACGCGCATCGACGAGCTGCTCGAGGCGCTTGCGCTCAGCGGTCGCGCCGGCGAGCCGGTGCGGACGCTCTCGCGCGGCATGGTCCAGCGTGTGGCCGTCGCCCGTGCGGTGCTGCACGATCCCGAGCTGCTGCTCCTGGACGAGCCCTACGCGAACCTCGACCCGGCGGCAGTCGAGCTGGTCAGGCCGCTGATCGGAGCGTCGCTGCGGCACACGCGCGTGATCTGCAGCCACGACCCCTCGGGCGGGCTGGCCGAGGCGGATGTCGTGCTCGGCCTGCGCGGCGGGCGGGTGGCGCTCGTGCGGGCCGCCGCGGACATCGAGCCGGGCGCGATCGCGGAGCTGTACCGGTGAGCGCCAGGGCCGAGGCTCCGTCGCGGGGTGAGCGCGCGGCGCCGCCGAGCGGATCGCGGCCTGCGCACGCCCCCGGCATGGGCGCGACCGTCGGCGCGCTGCTGCGCAAGGAGCTGCTCGTCGAGCTGCGCACGCTCGAGTCCGTGCCGGGGATGTCGCTGTTCGCCGTCACCACCTTCGTGGTGTTCCACTTCGCCCTCAACCGCAACAGCGTCGAAGGGGACCTCGCCGCCGGCATCCTGTGGGTGACGCTGCTGTTCGCGGCGATCCTCGGCGTGAACCGCCTGTTCGTCGCCGACGCCGAGCAGGGCGGCTTCGACGGCTTCCTGCTGGCGCCGGTCGATCGCAGCGCGATGTTCATCGCCAAGGCGCTCGCCCTGCTCGCCTACCTGGCGGTGCTCGAGCTCGTCGCGGTGCCGGCCTTCGCGCTGTTGCTGCTGGGCCCGTCATTGGGCCGAGCGCTGCCGGGCCTGCTCGCGGTGCTCGCGCTCGGCGACCTCGGCGTGGCCGTGATCGGAACGCTCGTGGCCGCGCTCGCCGTGCGCACGCGCGCACGGGACCTGCTGGGCGCGCTCTTGTCGCTGCCACTGCTCGTGCCGGTCGTGATCGGGGGGGCGCGCGCGAGCGCGCCGCTGTTCTCGCTCACCCACGCCGGCGCTCCCCCGGCGCGCTGGCTGCTGACGCTGGGCCTCTATGATCTGGTGTTCGGCTTGATCGCCTTCGCCCTGTTCGATTTCCTCCTGGAGGACTGAATGGAATCCTCAAGCCGGCATCCGGCCGGCTCCTCTCACAAGCGTCGCCCCCGCGGTGATGCTCATGCCTACGGAAGGGGCCTGCCCGCGCTGAGCGTCGCCACCGTCGGCGTCGTCACGATCGCGCTTGCGCTCGTGTTCTTCTACGCCCCGCTGGAAGCCGAACAGGGCTTCCTGCAGAAGATCTTCTACGTGCACGTGCCCCTGGCGATCATCGCGCTGTGCGGGTTCGTGGCCGGCGGCGTGTTCGGCGCACTGCACCTGCGCACGCGCGATTCGCGCTGGGACATGCGCTCCTACGTGGCCATCCACATGAGCCTCATCTTCGGCGTCGGCACGCTCATCACCGGCTCGATCTGGGCGAAGGGATCGTGGGGGCACTGGTGGGTCTGGAGCGAGCCCACGCTTGTGTCGTTTCTGATCGTGTTCCTTTTGTATGCGACCTACCAGCCGCTGCGCTTCGCGATCGAGGATCCCGAGCGCCAGGCGCGCTACGCATCGGTGTTCGCCGTCACCGCCGGCGCCTTCGTGCCGATGAACTTCATTGCCGTGCGCCTGTCGACCGCCTACCTGCATCCGCGCGTGCTCGGCAGCACCTCGAACCTGCCGCCGCGGATGGCGTTCACGTTCCTCGTGTCGCTGTTGGGCATGACGCTGCTGTTCGTGACCCTGTGCAAATTCGAGCTCACGGCCAAGCACACACGCGCCCAGCTGCGCGCCCTGCGCCGGCTCAGCGATCGCCGCGCGGGTGCACGCAGCCGCGGCGACTGGGCCGGGGAGGCGCAGATGCGCCGGCCGCGGAGCGCCGCTCCCACCCAGCTGCCCGCGACGAGGATGAGCGCCCGCGCGGTGGGAAGGCTGGGCAGCTGATGGCTTCAACGCTCCTCGGCGAGCTGCCCGCGCTGCCGCTGCACGAGGCCGGTAAGTACGTGGCCGGCGCCTACGTCGTCCTGTTCGCGCTGGTGCTCGTCTACGTCGCGATCATGGCCATCCGCCTGAGCCGGATCGAGCGCGAGCTGGGAGAGCTGCTCGCGCAGGAACAGGCGCCCGAGCCCGAGGAGCTCGACGTCCCCCGCGCCGAGTCGACGTTGGCATGAGCGAGCTGCTGGCCCTCGGCATCTCGCACAAGACGGCGCCGGTGGCGCTGCGCGAGCGACTCGCCTTCACCGAGTCCGAGGCCAGCGAGTTCGCGCTCGAGGCCACGGCCACCGCCGAGGTGCACGAGGCGGTCGTGATCTCGACCTGCAACCGCACGGAGATCTATCTCGTCGTCGGCGACGCGGTGCGCGCCGAGTCCCAGGTGCTGGGCCTGCTGGCCCGCCACGCCTCGATACGCCCGACCGAGCTCGCCGAGGCGATCTACTCGCCGCGCAACTGCGACGCCGCGCGCCAGCTCTACCGCGTGACCGCGGGGCTCGAGTCGATGATCGTCGGCGAGGCGGAGATCCAGGGCCAGGTCAGGCGCGCGCATGAGTCCGCGATGCGGGCGGGATCGACCGGAGCACTGTCCAACCGCCTGTTCGCCGCCGCGCTGAGCACCGGCAAGCGCGTGCGCACGGAGACCGCGATCGGCTCAAGCCGCGTGAGCGTTCCCTCAGTGGCGGTCGACCTCGCGTTGAGCGTGCTCGACACGCTCCAGGGCCGCCACGTCGTCATCCTCGGAGCCGGCGAGACGAGCGAGCTGACCGCACGCGCCCTCGCCGACCGTGGTGCCGACACGATCTTCGTCGCCAACCGCCACGCGGACCGGGCGCTCGGCCTCGCGCAGCGCTTCGGCGGCTCGGTCGTCGGGCTCGATGGACTTCCAGACCAGCTGCTGGAAGCCGACATCGTGCTCTCATCGACCTCCTCCCCGCATCCGATCGTCGGCCGCGAGGAGCTCGAGCTGGTCATGCAGGAGCGCAAGGCACGGGCGCTGCTGTTCATCGACATCGCGGTGCCGCGTGACATCGACTCCGCGTGCGGCGAGCTCGAGGGCGTGAGCCTGTATGACATCGACGACCTGCAGGCGGTCGTCGAGAGCAACCTGAACACGCGCGCCGCCGAGGCGCCGCAGGCCCTCGCGATCGTCGAGGAGGAGATTCACCGCTTCGCCCGCTGGTTGGCGCAGCGCGACACGCTGCCGACGATCAGCGCTCTGCGCGAGCACGGCAACACGCTCGTCGAGCAGGTGCTGGCAGAGAACGCCGGGCGCTGGGAGACGGCCTCACCGCGGGACCTCGCACGCGTCGAGGCGATCGCGCGAGCGGTCATGAGCCGCCTTCTGCATGAGCCCACGATCCGCCTTCGCAGCCTCGGCGAGGATCGCGGCCACGCGAGCCTTGAGATGGTGCGGGAGCTGTTCGCGCTGCGCGAGGACGGACAATCGCTCGAGGAGCCATCGGGGAAACTGGCGCAGGTCCACGACCTGCGCCGCCGCCGCGAGCGTTGATGCGGATCGGAACCCGGGGCAGCGCGCTGGCGCTCGCACAGGCCCGGCTGGTCGCGGACCGCTTGGAACTGCTGGGAGCCGAAGACTGCGAGATCGTGCCATTCGTGACCGCCGGCGACCGAGGCATGGCGGCGGAGGACAAGTCTCGCTGGGTGGCCGAGCTCGAGCGGGCGCTGAGCGACGGTGAGATCGACCTCGCCGTGCACTCCGCCAAGGACGTCCCCGGCGAGCTGGCCGAGGGCCTCCCGTTGCTGGGCTCGCCGGCGCGGGCGTCCGCCGAGGACGTCCTCTGCGGAGCCGACTCGCTCGAGCGGCTCGGCGCCGGCGCGAGCGTCGGCAGCAGCAGCCTTCGCCGCGCTTCGCAGCTGCTCGCGGCGCGCGGGGATCTCGAGGTGGTGGCGATACGCGGCAACGTCGATACCCGCCTGCGCAAGCTCGCGGCGGGCGAGTTCGACGCAATCGTGCTCGCCCGCGCCGGACTCGAGCGCCTACGCCGGGAGTCCGAGATCGGGGCCGTGCTCGACCCCGAGCGCTTCGTTCCGGCGCCGGGACAGGGCACGCTCGCACTGCAGGGTCGCGCTGAGGACGCGCCCGTGGCGGATGCCGTGCGCGAGATCGGCGACCCCGAGACGTTCACGTGCCTGCGGGCGGAGCGCGCGCTGGCGCGTGCGCTTGGTGCGAGCTGCAATACGCCGCTCGGCGCCTGGGCCGCCGGAGCCAGCACCGGGCAGCTGCGCCTGCGCGCGTGGGTGGGGCTGCCCGACGGCTCGGCCTGGTGCGCGGATGAGCTGCTCGGCGGCTTCGATGACCCCGAGGCGCTCGGACGCGAGGTGGCGGAGCGATTGCGCCTGGCCGGAGGCGCCGAGCTCCTGCAGCGCGCGGAGGAGATGGCGCGGGTTGCAAGCGCCTGAGCCAGCGGGGCGTGTGTATCTCGTCGGCGCCGGCCCCGGCGACGCGGGCCTGCTCACGGCCCGTGCGCTCGAGCTGATCGCCGCTGCTGAGGTGATCCTCTACGACCGCCTGATCCCGGCGACGGCGCTCGACGGCGCGCGCGCGGATGCAGAGCTCGTGTTCGTGGGCAAGGAGGGCGGGGGCGCGTCCGTCCCACAGGAGCTCACCGAGACGCTGCTGATCGATCGCGCCCGGGCGGGCCGGGTGGTGGTGCGTCTGAAGGGCGGCGATCCCTTCGTGTTCGGGCGCGGCGGCGAGGAGGCGCTCGCGCTGCGCGCCGCCGGCGTCGCCTTCGAGGTGGTACCCGGCGTCACCGCAGGCCTCGCCGCTCCCGCCTTCGCGGGCATTCCCGTCACCCATCGCGGGATCTCCAACGCGGTGGCGCTCGTCACCGGGCACGCGGCGGGCGACCCGCAGGACGGGGTAGAGGGCCTCGAATGGCCGGCGCTCGCGGCATTTCCGGGAACGCTCGTGTTCTACATGGCCGTGCGCAGCCTGGCACAGATCGCCGAGTCGCTGATCGCCGCGGGGCGGCCCGCCTCCGAGCCCGCCGCCGTCGTGGAAGGCGGCACGCTCCCCGGCCAGCGCACCGTGACGGGCTCGCTCGCAACGATCGCAGAGGACGCGCGTCGCGAGCAGGTCCGCGCGCCGGCGATCACCGTCGTGGGAGCGGTCGCGGCGTTCGCGCAGGATCTGGCCTGGCGCTCGCCGGGGGCGCTCGACGGGCGCACGGTGGCCGTGACCCGCGCGCGCGCGCAGGCGAGCGCCCTCACGCGCGCGCTCGAAGGGCACGGCGCGCGGGTCGTGCAGGCGCCGGTGATCCGCGCTCGCGCGCTGCCCGGACCACCGCTTGACCCCTCGCCCTACGACCTCGTGTGCCTGTCCAGCGCCAACGCGGTGTCAACCATGTTCGAGCGCCTGAGCGCCGGCGGGCGCGATGCCCGAGCGCTGGCGGGCGCGCGCGTGGCGGCGATCGGCCCGGGCACCGCCGCGGCGCTGGCCGAGCGCGGGATCACGGCGGACGTCGTTGCCGAGCGCTCCGTCGGCGAGGGCCTGCTCGAGGCGCTGGCGGACGTGCCGGCTCATCGCGCGCTGATCGCGCGGGGGAGCAGCGGACGCGACGTGCTGGCGGACGGGCTGCGCGGACGCGGGATCGAGGTCGACGTGCTCGCGCTGTATGAGACGATCGCACAGCAGCTCACCCCCCCGTCGCTGGCGGCCGCCCGCCGGGCCGACTACATCACCTTCACCTCCTCCTCCACGGTTCACTTCTTCCTCGAGGCGATCGACTCGTCCGGCGCCGGCGGCGACGGCGACGGCGGGCAGGCTCCGCGTCACGGCATCGCCGAGGCAACGCGCATCGTCTCGATCGGCCCCGTCACCTCGGCGACGCTGCGCGAGCACGGACTCGAGCCCGACGTGGAGGCCGAGCGCCACGACGTCGGCGGCGTGATCGAGTCGCTGCTATTCGACGCGGCGGGGCGAGAGCGCTGAGCGCTGCGCTGATCAGCTTTCTGTCGGACTACGGCCACGATGATGAGTTCGTCGGCGTCTGTCACGGCGTGATCGCGCGGCGCTGTCCCGGCGCGCGCGTGATCGACCTCACCCACGCGATCCCCCGCCACGATGTGCGCACCGGCGCACTGGTGCTGCGGGACGCGCTCGCATACATGCCGGCCGGCGTCCACCTCGCCGTCGTCGACCCGACGGTGGGCGCCGTCGGAAGCGACGCGCGCCGGGCGGTGGCGCTGCGCACCGCCGAGGAGGACCGTCTGCTGGTGGGACCCGACAACGGGCTGTTGATGCTCGCGGCCGAACGGCTCGGGGGCGTGCTCGACGCGGTTGACATCGGGCGCTCTCGCGAGCGCCTTGAGCCGGTGTCGGCCACATTCCACGGCCGCGATATCTTCGCGCCGGTCGCGGCCGCGCTGGCCGCGCAGGAGCCGCTCGCCGACATGGGCGAGCCGCTGGCGGTGGAGGAGCTGCGCCTGATCGAGCTTCCCAACGCGCAGGTGCTGGAGGACGGGCTGATCGCCCACGTGCTGCGGGCCGACCATTTCGGAAACCTGATCCTGGACGCCTCCCACGCGCTGCTGTCCTCGGCGGGCGTGCGCCTCGGCGGCCGCGTGCTCGTCCAGATTGCCGGGCGCGAGCATCCCGGACGCTACGCGTCGACGTTCGCCGATGTCGGTGCCGGGGAGCTGTTGCTCTACGAGGACGCTCAGCGCATGGCGGCACTGGCCGTCAACCGCGGCTCGGCCGCCGAGCACCTGGGAGCAGCGCGTGACGACGAGATCCTCCTGCGACCGCTGTGAGCGCGCTGGGCCGACCCCGCCTGCACCTGCGCACGACCGACTCGACCAACGACCGCGCCCGCGCGCTGGCGATCGCGGGCGCGCCGCACGGAACGCTCGTGACGGCCTCCCTGCAGACCGCGGGACGCGGGCGCCAGGGCCGCCACTGGATCGCGCCCGCGGACAGCTCGCTGCTGATGTCGCTGCTGCTGCACTCCCCGCCGGCGCTGCTGCCGCTGATCGCGGCGGTCGCCGTCTGTGACGTCGCGGGGGACGGCGCGCGCATCAAGTGGCCCAACGACGTCGTGGTCCCGCGCGCGGGCGCGCTTTTGAAGCTCGCTGGAATACTGGCCGAAGGGCGCCCTCAGGCCGGCTGGGCGATCCTCGGTATCGGCCTCAACGTGGCCGTCCGACCCGAGCAGATGCCCGCCGAGCTGCGCGAGAGTACGGCCACGCTGGGCTACTCCTCAACGGAGCTCGAGTCGACGCTCGAGCGGCTGTTGGATGCCCTGCAGCGACGACTCGGCGAGGAGCAGGGGGCGACGCTCACGGCCTGGCGCACGCGCGATGTGCTGCGCGGCCGCGAGGTCGAGTGGGGCGCGCCCGCTCGGAGCGGTGTCGTTCAGCGCGGTCGCGCCGAGGGCATCGACGGGGCGGGGCGCCTGATCGTCGCCCTGCCCGACGGCGGGCAGACGACGCTCGCGGCCGGCGAGGTGCACCTGCGCCGGATCGGCTAGGTGCGCCTTGCGCAAGGCGCCCGCGGTCACTCTTCGGCGTTGTTGAGAGCCTCGTCGACGCTTCGCTCGAGCGTTTCCCGCGCGCCGCCGTTCAGGCCGTTCCCAGCCACCTCGGCGGGCCCGTTCGAAGAGCCCTGCTGTGGCGCGGATTCCGAGCGCCCGTCGCGCACGTCGTTCAGAGAACCGGCCTCGACGCTGTTCGCCGCCGCGTGCTGGATTCCCGGGCCGGCGCCGTTCGAGCCGCCCTTTCCACCCTTGCGCCTGCGCCGGGCATTGCGGGCCCGGCGTTTGGGGAAGTTGCGAAGCAGCTCGCGCGCGAGCGCCGGGGGCTTGCGGGCCATGCGCGTGCGTGCCCCGCGCAGCGCCTCCTCGGCCTCCGGCGTATGGGCGAGCGCCGCCGCCAGCAGTGCCGCCGCCAGGCGCCGGTCCTGCTTTCGCGCGGCGTGGATCAGCCGCCGAGCGTTACGCGCGTGCGCGCCGCCGGCCGAGTTGACGAGCAGTCCGAGCAAGCGCTTGGTCTCCGGCCAGCGCTGGACCGCGTACTCCTCGTGCACGTCGCGCGTGTACTCGGCCAGGCGCCAGATCCAGGCGTTGGCCTGGTCGCGCCTGCCGATCCGCCGCTCGACCAGAGCGCGCAGCATGATCTTGGCGGCCTCCTTGCGCTCCTCGCGCCCCCAGCCGCCGATGATGTCGATCGCCGTATCGAACGCGTCCGGGTCGCGCAGCGAGGCGATGTCGGTGAGCGCGCGCAGCCGCAGCTGCGGGTTGTTGTTGCGCTGGACGGCAGTGATCAGGAAGCGGCTCTTCAGCTCGCCCGTGCGGTCGAAGTGGAGCATCGCGCGCGCCCTGCGCCAACCGCTCGGCGCGACCCTCGCTCCGGCCAGCGCGGCCCACACGTGCTGCTCGCCGTAGTCCAGATGCTCAACGGCGATGCGCCACAGCTCGCGCTCGAAGACCGCGAAGCGCCTCTCCTCCTCGGCGCACACCGGCAGCACGCGCCGCTCCACCCGCATCCTGCGTCCGCGCCCACGCCGCACGGGACCGACGACGATCGCGCCGCCGCGGTATACGTCGCGGTCGAGCAGCGAATGCAGCGTCACCACGGGGTCGTCGTGCTTGGTCGCGGGGTGGACGAAGTCGACGACCAGGCCCGCCTCCTTGCCGGGGTGCCGGCGGGTGACGCGGCCCACGCGCTGCTGGTAGATGCGCTTTGAGGCCGTCGGCGCCAGGTGCACGCAGACGGTGGCGCGAGGGCTGTTCCAGCCCTCGGCGAGCAGCTGTGCGTTGATCAGCACGTCGATATCGCCGCGCTCGTAGCGCGCGAGGATCTCAGCCAGCTCGCGCTTGGGAGTCTCGCCGGAGACGCCCTGCGCCTTGATTCCCTCCGCCCTGAATGCCTCGGCGAGGTTGTAGGCGTGGCGCACGCCGGCCGCGTAGACGACGCCGGGGACGCCGTTGAAGCGCGTCCTGTAGAGGTTGGCGACGGCCAGGTTGAAAGGCTGCTGGTCGAGCAGTTTGGCGAGCTCCTCCTGGTCGAACTCGGTATCGACCTCACCCCGGCGCAGGGGCACCTTGGCGATCGTGCGCACGCCCACGCCGGGTGAGATGCGTACGCATCGCAGGGGCGCGATCACGCCCCGCCGCGCCGCCTGCGCGAGGTCGAAGCGCGACGTCTGGGTGGGGAACAGATCGGTCACGTGCCGTGCGATCAGCGCACCCGTGGCGGTCATGCCGATGAAGATCGGGCCGGTCCAGTTGCGGATGGCGCCGCTCGTCTTCTCGCCGAGGGCGGTGTGCGCCTCGTCGCAGATGACGATCGTGTACGCGCTTGAGATCTTGCCGGCGTTGCGCACGAACCACTGGTAGGTCTCGACCGTCACGGGACCCTTGACCGAGTCCTCGCCCTGCAGCAGCGCGCGGCTGATGCGCTTGGAGTAGCCGCGGTCGCGCAGCTCGCCGTGGAACTGGTCGACGAGGTTGCGGCGGTGGGTGAGGATCAACACGCCGCCGGTCTGTGAAGCCTCCACGAACCCGAGCGCGGCGACGGTCTTGCCGGCGCCGGTCGCGTGCTCGAACCAGAAGCGCTTGGCGGCGTTGGGGTCCTCCGGCTGCTCGGCGAGGGTTTCCTCCTCGTCCTCGTCCTCGACCCAGTCGCGCGGCTCCTCATCGGACTCGCCCTGGAGCTCGGGCTCCTGCTCGGTCTCCTCATCCTCAGCGATCAGCTCGACGTCGTCCTCGAGGTCGTCGTCATCCTCGTCCTCGTCGGGGGCGGCGCGCTGCACGGGCCCGAGGTCGTCGTCGTCCTCCTCGTCCTCCTCATCCTCTTCGGGCTCCTCCTCATCCTCGTCCTCCTCAGGCGCCTCGGAGTCGGCCGCGTCCGGGCTGGGCACGGCGGTGGAGACCTCGGCCACCACCACGTCCTCGGGCCCGAGGATGTCCGCGGACGCCAGCAGCTCGGGCGAGGCCGAGGCGGCGGCACGGCCGTTGCCGCCCGCAGCCGGCCGCTGCGCCTCGGCCAGCAACGCCGTCAGCGTGCCCGACAGGGCGTCGACCTGGTGGGCCGAGAGCACGGTCCCGTCCGCCAGCTTGGGCTCGTCCTCGGAGAGCAGCCGCTCGAGGCCGAGCAGCAGCGAGAATTCGCGACGCCACGCCGTTGACGGATGTTTGGCCTTCGGGTCGGCCTCGAGCTCGGCCAGGGCCTGATCGAGCGCACGCCTGCGTGGGGTGCCGGCGGCCAGCGCGACGGCGGCGTCCTCCCCCTCGTGCAGGAAGCGCTCGCGCACGAGCTTCTCCGCGCGCGAGATTTCCGCGGAACTGGGGATGGGAGCGACCGCACGGGCCACTGAGGTGGACTCGGCCATTGAGGCTCTGGACTTCGAGACTGAGCCGCCGCAGAAGTGGCTTCAGCGCGACTCGGAAAGACTGGCGCCCAACCGGCGCCGTTTGCCGGGTGCTCAGAGCAACCCGGCCATGACGTGTCTTCAGCAGGGTATAGCACGTCGCGGCGAGATTGAAGTGGGACCTCGGCGCGCGATCGAGATCGAGGGCATCTGCCACCCTGTGCGGCGATGACGCCGAAGCGGGTATCGATCGTGGTGGGCGGGGTGGCGCTGGTGGCGCTGCTCGCCGTCGGCCTGGTTCAGCTGGCTGGCTCCGCCGGTGCGCCGGTCGCGCCATCCGCGCTCACGCAGTCGCAGATGCGCGCTCGCCTGGCTGGCTCGCCGGCGCCGCTGGCCGCGCTGCACGCCCAGTCCGCGGAGCTCCTGCCGGGCGGCCTTGGCGCCGTGCGAGCCCGCCTTGCGGCGCTTCACGGCTACCCGGTCGTGATCAACAAGTGGGCATCCTGGTGCGTGCCCTGCCGCTCGGAGTTCGGCGCCTTTCAACGCGTGTCGGTGGCGCAGGGACGCCAGGTCGCCTTCATCGGGATCGACTCGGGGGACACGAGCCGCGCGGATGCGCTCAGCTTCCTGCGCTCGCGCCCGGTGAGCTACCCGAGCTACTACGACAAGAGCGGCCAGGCTGGGGCGGCGATCACCGACTCGACGTTCACACCGGTGACCGTCTTCTACGACCGCCGCGGCAGGCAGTACATCCGCCAGGGTCCCTACCTGAGTGTGGCCAAGCTCGAACAGGACGTCAGGCGCTATGCCCTCGACGGTTGACCTGGGCGCGCGAGGAGAGGGAGCGGCGCGTGCCTGAGATCCGGATCGACCCGCTGAGCGGGAACAGGACGATCGTCGCCGGTGAGCGCTCGCGCCGGCCTGGGGGAGAGCCGGGACGCTGGCTGCGCGAGCGCCCGCCCGACCCGATCGATCCCGACTCGGACCCCTTCGCCGAGGGCAACGAGGATCGCACCCCGCCGGAGCTCGAAGCGCTGCGGCCCGGCGGAGGACCGCCCAACTCCCCCGGGTGGACGGTGCGGGTGATCCCCAACCTGTTCCCCGCGCTCACCTCCGCGGACGGGGCGAGCGCGGATGCCGAGGAGCCGCAGGGGCCCGGGCGTGAGGCCCGCACAGAGCTGTTCCACGCGGTGCCCGCGACCGGCTCGCACGAGGTGATCGTCAATGGACCGCAGCCGGTGCTGTCGCTGGCCGAACTTCCGCTCGCACAGGTGATCGCGGCGGTTGACAGCTGGCGTGCGCGCATGCGCGTACACGCGGCGAGCGCGTGCGTGCAGCTGATCGTCAACGAGCGCCCCGAGGCCGGCGCGTCGCTGCCGCACACTCATGCGCAGCTGTACGCCATGGACTTCGTGCCCGCGGCGATCGCGCGCGAGCGCGAGCGCTCGGGCGCCTACACGACGCGCACGATGGGGCAGAGCCTGCTCGGCGACCTCGTGGCCGAGGAGGTGCGCCTGCGTGAGCGGATCGTGGCGATCGACGAGGAGGCCGTGCTGATGGCGCCGTTCGCCTCGCGGCTGC
Organism: uncultured Solirubrobacteraceae bacterium; assembly: GCA_963761355.1. Lineage (GTDB taxonomy): Bacteria > Actinomycetota > Thermoleophilia > Solirubrobacterales > Solirubrobacteraceae > Palsa-744. Next base: position 437,041 of record CAVXHC010000014.1, on the reverse strand, counting down.
CCTTCCAGCTGATGCTGGCCCCGCGCAGGCCCCGCCCGCGCTTCGAGGACGACGGACCAACCGGGAGCGCGCTGCTGCACGACGGGTTGTGCCGGCTGGCGCGCCACTTCGGCTCGAGCCCGCCGCTGAACATGTGGGTGCGCACCGCTCCACGCGGCGTCGATCAGTTCTGCTGGCGGATCGACGTGCTGCCGCGCCTGACCCACCTGGCGGGCCTCGAGCTCTCCACCGGCGTCAACCTCAACATCGTCTCACCCGAGCACGCGGCGGGCGTACTGCGCGAGGCCTGATCGTGGCGAGCTGCGTGGCGTGAGCGCCGGAAGGCTAGGCTGCTGAACGCGATGCCGCCCGAGGAGCGTTTCCTACCCCGCTTCGTCGCCGAGCCTCCGCAGGAGCCGCTCCCCTACGGGCGCTGGGCCGATCGCCTGCGCGAGGAGTTCCTGGCGGGCGCTCTGAGGATGGACGGCGAGCCCGAGGACCTGGGCGAGCCGGGCGAGCTCATCTGGCACCCCGACCGCAGCTGGCATGGGCGCACGTACGTGCCCGCCACGACGACCACCTCGAACGGATATGAGCTGTTCGGCTACGTTCGCTTCCTCGCCGCCGCCGAGGAGGAGGAGCCGACCGAGTTCGCCGCGTACGTGGACTTCACCGAGGAGACCGCCGAGCGCAACCCCGACTGGAGCATGGACCTCTGCGACGAGGTGATCGGCGCGTGGCGCGGGCACTCGGGCGCGGTGGCCGCGATCACGCTCGTATGGGGGCACCCGCTCGTGCCCGGCGGGCGCATCGTCACCGCCGAGCTGGCCGGTCTCGCAGTCGACCAGTGCGAGCTGATCGAGGAACGCTTCACGCTGATCGCGCCCGACGACTATCGCCACGATCTGCTCGAGATCAAGCTGTTCGGCGCAAAGGGCCAGGAGCTGGCGCGCGAGTCGCTGTACGCGGCCGATGAAGACGAGGAGGAGGAGGCCGAGGAGGAGGAGGCCGCGGCGGAATAGCCGCAGCCCCCTCGCCGGCTGTCGTCTCTAGCGGCCCACGCTGCTGTTGACTTTGCAGGTGGCGAGCGCCTTTTCCCTGATCACACCGGCAGGCAGGTGCGAGGCGGTGATCAGCTCGACGCACGCTTCTTCGGCGACCTTGCGCAGCGCCGCGGCACTGCCGCTCGAGGCGGCTTTTTCGCAGGTCTTTTCGAGTTTGCCCTTGGCGCTCGTCGGAATCGCCGACTCGGATTGGACGCTGTGCTTGCAGGTCGCCACCGCCTTCTTGGCCTGCGCCGGGGGCAGGGGGGTGACGGCCGGCGTGGTCGCGGTCGTTCCGGTGCTCGTCGTCGCCGGGGCGGTGCTCGCCGGGCTCGTCGACGCCGGGCTCGTCGCGGCGGCCGTCGGGGTGCTCTGGATGGTGGTGGTGGATGTCGAGTTGCCGCTGCTCCCGCAGCCCGCGAGGAAAGCTCCTCCGACGACTGCCGCGAGGAGCCATGTGGACAGCTTCAAGGTCATTGATCCCTCCATAGTTGAATCGTGAAAGCTACACGGGCAGCCCGCTCTCGGCGCCGAAGCCCGGGTTTGCGCGCGAGGGCGGCCACCTGTCCCTGCTGGATGAACCCGAGAGCGTGATCGACGACATCCACGCATTCCTGGACGCCTGAGACGGTCGCTCGGGCTAAGCGCTCTGCGGCTCGAGATCGCCGACCGGAGCGCATACGCCCTGGAGCATGATCGCCAGGTGGCGACGCCAGTCGGCACTGCCCGGTTTGTAGTACATCGTCGCGGTGATTCCGCACATCACCATTCCGAAATCCTCGAAGGTGAAGTCGTCTCGGACCACGCCGGCGCTGATTCCGCGCCGAATGATCCGGGTGACGGCTGCAGCGAGAACGGCCTTCTGCTCCTCGATGCCCTCCCACTCGAGCTCGTTGGAGCCCATCATCGCCAGCTGAAAGCCCGTGTCCCCCTCGACCGCTTCGGCGGAGCGGCGCATCACGGTGTCAAGCGCCTCCCGCGGGTCCACGGTGTCCTCGGCGAGCGTGGCTATCGCTGCGAACTCCTGAAAGCGGACGCGCACCATCTCGGTCAGCAGCGCCTCCTTGGTCGGGAAGTGGCGGTAGACGGTGCCGATCCCGACGCCGGCGTGGGCGGCGATCTCGTCCATCTGTGCCTCAGGGCCGTCGCGCGCGAACAACTCCCGGCCCGAGGACATGATCCGCTCGCGGTTGCGTCGGGCGTCGGCTCGGAGTGTGCGCTGATCGGTGGACATGACCTTGACAAACGGAATCTTAGCTCCGTATGCTGCTATAAGCAAGGGGAACCGTAATTCCGCTTCCGTATCGTTCAAACCTGAGAGGACCGGCATGAGCACGACCGACACCCAATCTGGCGAGACTGTGGCGATGGGCTCGCGCACCCGCAGGCCAGCCGCCGACCTGACCTCACAGCGCGGCAAGAACCTCGCTCTGATGCTCCTGGCGATGACGCAGTTCGTGGTGGTGATCGATGCGTCGATCGTGAACGTCGCGCTGCCGTCGATCGGCGCCCACCTGCACTTCTCCCGCGATGACCTCTCGTGGGTGGTGAACGCCTACACGCTGACCTTCGGAGGCTTCCTGCTGCTGGGCGGACGCCTGGCCGACCTGCTCGGGCGCAGGCGGATGTTCATGATCGGCCTGGTCGTCTTCTCGCTGGCGTCACTGGCCGGCGGACTGGCTCAGTCTGAGGCGTGGCTGATCGCGGCGCGTGCGGTTCAGGGCCTCGGCGCGGCGATCGTCTCGCCGGCGGCGCTGTCGATCATCACCAACACGTTCGCCGAAGGCGCGGAGCGCAACCGCGCACTGGGCATCTGGGGTGCGGTGGCCGGCGCCGGCGGGGCCGCCGGGGTCCTGCTCGGCGGCATTCTCACGAGTGGGCTGAGCTGGCGCTGGGTTCTGTTCGTGAACGTCCCGATCGGCATTGCCTCGGCGATGCTGGCGCCCCGGCTTTTGCTCGAGAGTCGTCTCCGAAGATGGCACTGAAGGCTTCGACATTCCCAGGCGCCGTGACCGTCACCGCGGGCCTCGCGCTGCTCGTCTACACGGTGGTCGACGCCGTCAACGTCGGCTGGGGCTCGACTGGCACGCTGCTGCGGCTCGCCGGGTCGGCGATTCTGCTCGCGGCGTTCGTGGTGATCGAGCACCGCCAGCGCCACCCGCTGCTGCCATTTTCGATCTTCCGCCTGCGCACGCTCCGGGGATCCGACATCGTGGGCCTGTTGATCGGCATGTCCCTGTTCTCGATGTTCTTCTTCATCTCGCTGTACCTGCAGGACGTCCTGCACTTCTCGCCGATCAAGACCGGAATCTCCTATCTCCCGCTCGCTGTGGGGATAATCATCTCGGCCGGGGTCGCCTCGCAGCTGGTTACGCGGATCGGCTTCAAGCCGGTCCTGATCGCCGGCCTGCTCTTGATCGCGGGCGGTCTGGTGTGGTTCTCGCAGGTCCCGGCACCCGGTGGATCCTTCAGTGCCGACGTGTTGGGGCCGTCACTGTTCGCCGCCTTCGGCCTCGGGTTCTCGTTCGTGTCGGTGACGATTGGCGCCGTGACGGGCGTCAAGCCGCATGAGGCGGGCCTTGCCTCGGGACTGATCAACACCTCCCAGCAGGTCGGCGGCGCGCTTGGCCTCGCGATTCTCGCGACCGTCGCCAACAGCCGTACCCAAGCGCTGCTGAGCGGCGGCGTGCACCCTTCGGTCGCTCTCACCAAAGGGTTCGACCGCGCCTTTCTCGTGGGTGCGGGCTTTGCGATCCTCGGCGCGATCCTCGCGGCTGTCCTGATCTCCTCGCGCGACAGCCGCGAGCAGGCGAAGGCCGCGCGTCGCGGCGAGCTCGAGGCGGTGCCCGCCTGAAGCCGCAGCGCACGTCAGCGCAGTGGGCGTTGCCGTGGGCGCCGCTCAGGCGGTTGTGCTCGCCCGGTCCGATCTCGAGCGCATAGCGTCGCGCCGCGGGCGACTCGCATCACCCTCGTGGGGTGATCCGATGCTGTACGCCCGAATGTTACCCGGGCGTACAGCCATCATCAGTGGTTGCGATCAAACAGCAGCTGCCATCGCCGGTGAAGCCGCGAGCAGCTTTCCCTTGATGAGGTCTGCGAGTTCGATGGTGGCCTCGTGGCACGCCTTCGAGTAGCGCGTGAACTGCGGGAAGCCGTGGGTGAGGTCGGGATTGTGGACATAGGTGAGGTCGTTGCCGGCTGCCGCCAGCTTCTGCGCGTAGGCGTGCCCCACATCGCGTAGCGGATCGAACCCGTTCGTGACGAGAATGGCCGGTGGCAGGTCGGCGTGTGAGCTCGCGTTCAGCGGTGTGATGTAAGGGTGGCGACCGTCGTCTGAGTTCTTCACCAGGTTGCGCACCATCTCATAGATTCCGTTGGTCTCGAGGTACAGGCCCGTGCGGTTCTCGCTCCCGGCCAGCGTGTCCCCGGGAAAGGCAGCCTCGGGGAAGAGGGGCACCTGCAGAGCGAGACGGGGACCATTCTCGTCGCGGAGCTTCAGCGCGATCACGCACGTCATGTTGCCGCCTGCCGAGTCCCCGCCCACCGCGATCCTCGCGGGATCCACGGCTTGTTCTTCTGCGTGCTCGAACAGCCACCGCACGAAGAACTCGATCTCGTCGATCTGCGTCGGGAACTTCGCCTCGGGAGCCAGCTGGTACTCGATTGCGTACGTGGCGATGCCGGCACGCTCGGCAATCAGCCGCATCGGCACCTCGAACTCATCCAGCGTTCCATACGTGAAGCCGCCCCCGTGGATGTAGACGAGCGCGCCCATCGGATCGCTGCTCGGCTTGGTTGGGCTGTGCCGCCGAACCGCCAGCGAGCCGTGTGGCCCGGGAAGGACGAGCGTTTCGACAGCGCCGATCTCCGGCCACGGCCCCTCGCCGAGCATCGCGTGATCGCGCCGTCCCTGTGGGATGGACACGTCCGCGCCGAGCGTAGGGCCCTGCGGCAGCCACTGTTCGAGTTCGCGGTCGAGCGTTCCGCGTCCAACGGAGTCGGGAATCGAGTGAGAGTCATAGACCGTCATGACGAGCCTCCTGTGCTTGTGGACCCCTCGGCGACACGCATCTCGGGTCCGGTTGGTGTGAGAAAGATCAGCAGCGGCACAACGCGCGCGAGCGGATGCTCCGCCCACAGCTCAGAGACCTCATCGCCAGCCAGCACCGGCAACGACGGCCGGCCCGTCGCGAGCGCTCCCGCCGAGGCGCTGCGCCGCCACGATTCCGTGAGCGGAGACCTCAGACCGAGCGGCGGTGACTCCGCGCTCAGAGACGCCTCCCAGGCGCGCTGCACCGAACGCGCGCGCGTCGAGGGGTTCGTGTCGACGTCGATGGACAGCCAGGGATTCGGCAACGCTTGCCTCGCATCCAGCCAACGATCCCCAAAGAGTACCCCGTTTCAGAAGGTCGAATCGGACGCCTGGCTCGGCCCCCGGGGCCGAGGCGCAAGCGATCTGCCGGCCTCGCGAAGGGCTCGGCGGAGTGCCGTCAGATCGCAACCGCGGATGCGACCTCCTCCGCTGCTCCTGCGCGCTTTTTCACAACCCGAACGAGCGCGCCTTTGCGAGGCGCGAGCGTGGGGCCACGCGGCACCGGGCGCGCGAGCGAAGCCGATACTGGCGCGAGCTCGAGGCGCGCGAGGATCTCACGCAGCACGATCTTGATCTCCAGCAGTGCGAGCGCCGCACCGAGGCAGCGGTGAGCGCCGCCGCCGAATGGAAGGAAGGAGTATCCGTCGGGCGGGTCCTCCAGGAAGCGCTCAGGGCGGAAGACGTGAGGCTCGGGATAGATGTCGGGGTCGTAGTGCACGCCATAGGCGTCAACGACAATCGAGATCTCCGGCGGGATCATCCAGTCGCCGATCGGAAACGGCTCGCCGACGTAGCGCCCGCCGGCGATCGGACTCGGCGGGCGGATCCGCAGGATCTCCTTGACCAGCGCCTCGAGGTAGGCGTCGTCACCCGCGCGAGCCTTGGCCATGACGGCCGGGTTGTGCACCAGCAGCTCGACCCCCCACGCGATGGCGGTCGCGGTCGTCTCGTGTCCGGCCGCGATCAGCGTGATCAGCTCATCGCGTAGCTGCTCGTCAGTCAGCGCGGCTCCGTCCTCGTCGCGTGCCAGCACCATCATCGCGAGGATGTCCTCGCGCTCTTCGAGCCGCTCGTCAGCCCTCGTCGCGGAGATGTGCTCGAGCAGCAGCGCATCCAGTTCGTCTTTGAGGCGCCAAGGGCGGCGTGAAAGCGGATTCCAGCGCGAGCGGCGCGCGAGCTGTGGAACGAACAGAACGATGCTGTTCAGCGGCGACATCACCGCGTCGAAGATCCGCCGCAACCGGCGGCGCGTCGCTGCGTCGGCGACACCGAGCACCGCCTGGAGGATCACGTCGAGCGTGAGCGCCTGTGCGATGGGTTGAATGGCCACGACGTCACCCGCCGCCGGGCGATCGAGCTCGGCGGACACGAGCCGCTCCATCAGGCGGGCATAGGATTGAACGCGCTCCCCGTGAAATGGCGGCAACAGCATTTTGCGGCGAGCGAGGTGCTCGGCGGGCTCAAGCACCAGCAGCGACTCGTCGCCAACGAATGGGCGCAAGAGATCGTTGGCGTGGCGCTTGGCGAGCGGGTCGCCCGTATACAAGCGACGGATCGCATCGCGGTCCTTCGTCAGCACGAGCGCGCCCAGCCCGCCAATGCGAGCAGTGAAGGTGTCCCCGTAACGCGCGTGGCCGCGGTCGCTGAACTCGGCGTACCGCCAAGTCCGCATGATCGCCTGGAGCGCGGGCGGCAAGCGCGGCCCCGGCGGCAGCGAAGTGCTGCGGCGAGCTGTCGCGTCGCGGACGGCGGGCATAACGCTAGGGCCACACTAGCCCCGCCGCTGACGCGCGTCAAACGGAGAATCTGGACGACGCGGCTAGCCTGCCGCAATCATCGTGACGCCCGCGAGCGCGAGCGCGATGCCAAGCGCGTGCCAGCGATGAACGCGTTCCCTGAGGACCATCACCCCCAGCACGATCGTGACGAGCGGATACAGGTTCCCGAGCACGGAGGCGACCGTCAGTGGCCCGCGCTGAAGCGCCGTGGTGAGAGTCGCGTCGGACACGCCCAGCGCAACGCCGCCGAGTACCGCCAGGCGCGGAGCCGACGCCGGCCCTGGCATCAGCCCGGCCCGCGCCGCCACCGGTATCGTCACGGCGACCGCGACCACCAGATTGGCAACGGTCGGCCACAGCCCCGAATCGGTGCTCGTGTGCCCGATGCAGATGAAGTAGATCCCGAAGCCCGCACCGCAGATCGTCGAGACCAACACCTGCCTGCGGGCCGGCCAGCGCTCGGGAGCAGCACCCTGTGGCTCCCAGCCACCCTCCTCCGGCTCATAGGCAACGAGCGGGATAGCGACGAGCGCGCACACGACCCCGCCGAGCGCAAGCGCGGAAAGCTGGTTTCCGCCCACGACGCCCGCCACGGCCGGCAACAGTGCCGCGACGGCAGCCGAGACCGGAAGCACGACCCCGATGCGCCCGTGGGCCAATGCCGTGAAGAAACCGAGGAACGCGATACTCGTCACCACCCCGCTCACAGCGCCGAGACCGAGGTCGCCGGCGCTCAGATCCGAGGCGCCGAGGACGGCGGCGATCGGCGCGAGCGTGAGTAGCGCAGCGAGCTGAAGCACCGCGCTGACCGTCAGCGGGCTCGCCTTCTGGCTGGCCGCACCGCCCAAGAAGTCTGAGATGCCGATGAATAGCGCCCCGAGGAGGGCCAGGAGCACTGTCACGACGGCTCAGCGTAGTCGCCAGTTTGCAGGCACTTGATGCCCGCGCCGGGAGTCGAACCTGGCCTGGCCGACGGTCGTCCGCCGAATCGTTAGTTTGATGGGACCGTGACGTCGTGGCATTCGATCGTGGCCGCCCTGGCGGCGGTCGCCCTACTCGTTGGATCGGTGGCCGCCCGCGCCGCGCCGACGGTGGTCACCGCGGCGGCGCATCCAGCGGGCGCCGCCGCCCGTTTCTCGATCCCGGCGAAGGCGGATCAGCTGATCGTCGTCTCCAGCCCGAACGACGATCCGCCGCCGCCGGGGTACCTCGCGACGCTGCGCACCTATCAGCACGCCAACGGCAGCTCGCCGTGGCGCGCCGTGTTTCCCGCGTGGCAGGCCGAGACGGGCTCGGGGCACCTGCTCCCGGCGTCCGAGCGGCGAGAGGGCGACCACGCCACCCCAATCGGGGTGTTCGGCGTCGGCGCCACGATGTATGGCAACGCGCCGAACCCCGGGGGCCTGAGCTACCCCTACCACCACCTGGTGTGTGGCGACTGGTGGGACGAGGACCCGTACTCCTCGCAGTACAACCACTTCGTGCACGTTTCGTGCGACGCGACGCCGGCGTTCGCCGATTGGTCCGAGGCGCTGTGGACCGAGACCGTCGCGTACCCGTACTTCGCCGTTATCCAGTTCGACGAGAGCCCGACCGTCTCCGGGCCGAACGCGCCGGGCGCCGGGATCTTCCTGCACAGCTGGGTGGGCACCGCGACGGAGGGATGCGTGGCGCTGCCGGAACCTGAGCTGCTCCGCGTCCTGCGCTGGCTGAGGCCCTCAGAGCACCCGTTGATCGAGATCGGGACGAACAGCCAGATCGATCCCGTGGCGTAGCCGTGCGTATGCCCGCGCTCAGGTGTCACCACGTGCGACTCCCGTGGGCGAGCAGCCTGCTCATCGGTGCTGGGTTGCTCGCGAGCATCGGCGTAGTGCCGGCTGGCGTGGCGGGATCGGTCGCGGCGGCGCCCGCGACGCCTCCGCCGGCGGCGAGCCGTCAATACGGACTGGTGGACGTGGCCGTCGCGACGCTCTGGCTGCAGCCGGATCGGACGCGAGCGCTCGATCGCCCTTCGCTCGCCAACCCGGTTCGCCTGAACGTCTGGCTGAGCTCAATGGGGACCGAGCAGCGGCTCTGGCTCGTGGGCCGCCTGGACACGCAGGCGCTGTACGGGCAACAGGTGCTCGTGCGGGCGCGGCGAGGCGCGTGGGATGAGGTCTCGCTCACCGAACCAGGCGACACCGAACCGCCTCAGCTACCCGGGCTGGCTTCCCGCGCGTCAGCTCGTGATCGAGCCCGCGATTCCGTCGACGTCCACCGCAACGGCCCCGAGCCCGCCGGCCGTGGCCGTCGTCACCAAGGCCTCGACCTGGTTGCTGCAGGACACGTCCGACGGACGCGCCCGGCCGCCGTCTCCTGCTGCTCAGCTTCAACACCCGGCTGCCGGTGCTCGCCCAGGCCGGGGCGTGGGTCGTCGTGCAGACCCCGACCGGGACCGACGCGCTGCTAACGCGCGCGGCGGTCACGATCCGCTCGACGGGCACGCCGACCGCGACGCCCACGGGCGGCGAGCTCGTGGCCGCCGCCGAGCAGTTCCTCGGCGTGCGCTACCTGTGGGCGGGCACGTCGGCGTTCGGGTTCGACTGCTCGGGCCTGACGTACAGCGTCTACGGAGCGTTCGGGATCCTGCTGCCGCGCGACGCGGCGCAGCAGGCCGAGGCCGGCCGGCCAGTGGCCAAGAAGGCGCTCGAGCCCGGCGACCTGGTCTTCTTCGCCACCGATCCGCCATCACGGACGATCACCCACGTCGCCATGTACGTGGGCGGCGGACTCATCATCGAGTCGCCGAACTCGGCCAGCGCGGTGCGGATCATTCCGCTCGCGGCGCGAGGCGCGGAGTATGTGACGGCGCGGCGGTACCTGTCCTCGGGGTGAGTCGGCGACCTTGGACAAACGCCGGCATGCCGTGCCAGCCTCCGATCAGTTGCTGGACGCTCGGCGGGAACTCGCTCGGGCCCCTGACCGAGGCGACGTACGCGACGTTCGCGGCCGCAGCGCTCCGCGTTCGGGTAGCAGCGTCGGGGTCACTCGGCAGACGCTCTATTGCTGGCAAGACCTGGCTCGTCGGCACCGCGAGACGCACTAAGAACGCAGGGAGCCGCCATGCAGCAGGACAGGAGCGCCGGGCCATTCCACCGGCACGCCCGCCCTGCCACGGCCGTGCCTCAGATTTTGCAAAGGTACGCCCTCCGAGGCACGACAGATCAGCCCAGCGCGCTGCCGCTCACTAGGCGAAACGACTTGGCCGGATTTTGCGGCGACTCGCTTGGGGGTGTGCGCCTTGGGTTTGTTAGGTACAGCATCCCCCGTAAACCGCTTCAGCTACCGACGCGCGAAGCGCCTGAACAGATCCCTGCCGCATCAGCATCTCCCATCGCTTGGTACAGACCGGAACGCGCCCCGTCCGGACTGTGGTCCGACGCCGATCAGCTCGACATGGATATTGGGACCCGCATCGGACAGAAGCCGTGCTCAGCGAATGGTCCTCGGCCCAAGCGCCAGCCCGAGGCGAGGCTCGCCGGACGCTCGCTTCGCCCGCGGCACAGGCCGCGCGCCCGGCCGGCCGGAGGACACGGTCGGCATGCGACGGGTCGCGGTGCACAGGTGGCCAACCGGTGCACAGGTGGCCAACACGGCTTGGGCCGCCCGGACCGTTTACAGGGTACCTACCAAACTGGTATTTTTTCCCGGTGAGGGGATGGATACTCAGCGTGCTGTGCGTCCCCGCGGTGCTTGCCACGGCGATGCTGCTCCCGGGCCCTGCCCAGGCGACGACGGTGACGGTGGAAGTCCCCAGGTCCCGTCGAACGCCGTCAAAGAAACGGGATGTGGGCCATGTGGGGGCGGCGAGCACGTGCCCCAGCTTCTCGCCGCTGAAAGAAGACGTCATCTTCGCTCCCGGCGCGGGGCTGATCAAGAGCTGGCGGGTGGTCGGCTCCGGTACGGTCAGGCTGCAGTTGCTGGAATCGGGGCTAGAAGGCGGTTGGCTGGGCGTCGGCACGAGCGCCGCGGCCACCAATCTCGCCGGCCAGCCCAACCCCACGAGCCTCCCGATCGGTTCGGATGATCTGATCGGCGTCGACCTGGGCCCAGGCGGGTCGGGTACCGTCGGTTGGGTCGAACAGGAAAACGCCGAAACGCTCGAATTTCCGTTGCTGGCCAACGATGGCGCCGAACACGAACAGACACGAGCGGTACGCGGTGAGCGTCTCTTGCTCAGCGCAGAAGAGATCCTGGCGCCCGTCGTCTCCTCGATCTCCCCGGCGTCGGGTGGCACGGTCGGAGGCACCGCGGTGAAGATCACCGGCCTCTATCTCGACGGGGCTACGAGCGTGACGTTGCGCGGTTTCCGCATCGAGCTTCAGCGTAGATTCACTCAACCAGATCACCGCCATCGCGCCACCGTCTACGGCATCCACCGTCGATGTGCGCGTGACCGGGCCGGGCGGCTCGAGCCAAGTGACCCCAGGCGACCGCTACACGTCTACGGCGCCGCCGTCCATCGCCACGACGCCCACGAACCCCCTCTCCGGGGTGCTCGGGACTCCGTCGCATCGAAGCCCGCGATCACCGGCTTTAGCCAGTCGGCCTCGAAGTGGAAGCGGGGCGGCTCGCTGGCGCGCGTCAGCAGCGTGCCCGTTGGTACTACGTTCAGCTTCACGCTCAACGAGCCGGCCACGGCGAGTCTCTCCTTCACGCGCAGCGTGGCGGGGCGCCGTGTCAGGGGTCGCTGCATCGTGGTCACACACGCCAACGCGGGCAAGCCTCGGTGCAAGCGCAACGTGAGCGCCGGTTCTCTGCCCGTGTCCGCCCACGCGGGCGCCAACAAGGTGCACTTCCAGGGGCGCCTGTCGAGCGCCAGGACCCTTCAGCCCGGCGCCTACGGTGTGACGATCGTCGCGCGAGACTCGCACGGGCAGCAGTCATCGCCGCAGGCGCTCACCTTCACGATCGTCTCCGGCTGAGCGCTCCGAGACGCTCAGGTCACGAGGCCGGCTGGGCCGGCGTGAGGCCGTGGCGCGCATCACCTCGCCGATCGCGGCCATATCCGGCGGGCCGCCGGACGAAGCGGCAAGCACCTCGCTGATCGCGCGAAAGTAGGCGGATCCGAATACGGCTGGGGTTGCGATCGCGAGGAACTTCGCATCGACGCTGCCGCGGTTGTCAAATCCGTGGATCTGCCCACGCGACACGCAGACCGCCTCGACCTGGACCGACCTCGACCGTCTCTCCGTCGATCGTCCACGTCGAGACACCCTCGAGGCCGTAGATCGTCTCCTCGAAGGCGTCGTGGCTGTGGGGCGCCGGCATCCTCGCGTTCGCCGGGACGTAGCACTCGAACACGGATGCGGTCCCGTTCGAGTCGTCCTCCTCGACCAGAAAGCGGACGCTCAGCGCGCCCACGGTGATGGTCTCGTCGCCGATGGCTGCACCTTAGCGCGGGATCCGCTGCTCCGGGAAATCGATCAAAATGGTCGACCACGCCCACGGCTGGCAGGGGTCTTCCAGAGCTTGGGTGGGCGGAGCCTACTCGGATAGTCCTGCCCCCGCAGTCCTTCGGCGTGATCGAGGTACACCCGGTTGCGCCGGATCCTGTCACCCCGAAACTCGAGGATGCTCGCAAACGGCTGATCGACCGGTACGCCGCTGCCCTTTCCGCGTCCCTTCATCCTGCCCAGCACAAGCACCCGATCGCCGAGATCGCGAAACTCCTCAGCGACGATCTGGAGCCCCTCCCAGTTTTCTTCGGTGTCGACGACGAACCGTTCGACGCCCTCGCGTCCGCGGACGCCACCCCCATCGAGAGCCCTGATGAGTGCCGGGTACCACTCGAAATCGGGGGTCGCGAGCTCGGCGAACAAGCCATCGACGTCACGGCGGTTGTAGGCATCAACCACTCGCTTGGCGACGTCCACTTTGTCTCGGGCCATCGTCTCGGAGTATCGCGCAGCCGGCACGCGCGAGAGGAGTGGCGTCCCGGTCCTACAAGCGCGGTATCCGCAGCTCCGGGAAACCGATCAAAACCCAGTCGGAACGTCTGTGTGCTTCGATGTATGTTTTGTAACCTACCTAACCTACCGAACACGAGGAGGATCCCCATGTAGTACGTGTCGTGAGGTTCACCGACGTGAACGCCGAGCGGATGGAGGGGCTGCTGGCGCGCATCAAGGAGTCAGACGGGCCGCCTCCCGACGTGCCCACCACGGGCTTGACGATGCTGTTCGACGGGGCCGAGGGCACCGCTGTGGTCCTGCAACACTTCGCAACGGCGGAGGACATGAACGCGGGCGCCCAAGCGTTCAGCGCGATGGACGCCTCCGAGACCCCGGGCACGCGCGCCTCCGTAGACACGTGCGAGCTCAAGCTCGAGCTCAAGGCTTGAGGCGGGCCCGGCCTTTCATGCCATCTGAGTTGATCGTGCTGCAGAGGGAGAGGATCAAGCGGCGATGAGCCTCAAAAAGCGGATCTTCGCCGCGACCTACGACCGCATGAGTGCCGATACGGAGGAGGCCGGACTGCGTGAGCAGCGTCGGGCTCCTGGAGCAGGCGCGCGGGCGCGTTCTCGAAATCGGCGGGGGCACCGGGGCGAACCTACCCTTCTACGGCGAGGCCGTGACCTCACTTACGGTGACCGAGCCCGAGGAGCCAATGGCTCGCCGGCTGGAGCGCCGCTTGAAGGAGCAGAACCGGACGGTCGAGCTGGTGCGGGCAGCCGCCGAAGACCTCCCATTCGGGGATGAGTGCTTCGACTTCGTGGTCTCCACGCTCGTCCTCTGCGCCGTGGAGGACCAGCCACGAGCGCTTGGCGAGGTGCGCCGCGTACTCAAGCCCGGCGGCCGGCTGCTGTTCATCGAGCACGTGCGCTCGGAGGACAACGCGCTCGCCCGCTGGCAGGACCGCCTCAACCGGCCGAACCAGTTCGTCGTCAACTGCGACTGCAACCGTGCCACCCTCCAGGGAATCGACACAGCTGGCTTCAGCATCACCGACGTGACGCATGGCGAGCTGAAGAAGGTTCCTCCTTTCGTACGGCCGCTCGTGGTGGGCACCGCCGTGGCCAGCTCCCCGGAGGGAGGGTTATGAAGCGACGACCTCATGACTTTGAGCGTTTCGGTGGCCACATTCGGTATCGCCAGCCGAGTCGTTTGGGCAGCAATCGCGCCTGTGAAGACCAGGCGACGCCACTGCCAACGGTGCTGTCGAGGAGGAGTTCGACGCGTGGCTCGGCAGAGCGCGCTATGGGCACCGGCCTGACTACCAGCGCGGGCTTCGCAACTACGAGTCGGGGCTCAGCGGGGCTCAGAAACGGCTGTCGCCCTCGCCCACTTCGCGGTGATCTCACGGGCGATGGCAGTCGAGAACCCGAGTAGCCAACGTGCCGCAAGACCCTCATGATCCTGCCAGCAGGCAACCCCGGTGGCCGAGGGGCAGGACGCCCGCTTGACCCCGGAAATGGGTTACGCCTGCAGATCGGCCTTGGTCGGCGCGGCCTCGAAATCGAACTAACCGGTCCCACCGACGCCTGAGTCCCGCCGATCCTCATGCGATCAGGCTGAGGGCGACGAGGCCAACGGTTTGCTAGAATCCGCCCCCGTTATCGCTACCAAGGGGGCTTCGATGGCAGCGGCGCCCAGTTCCGTGACGCCGGACGCTCGGCGCAGGGCCTGATCGCGCGTTACGAGCAGGAGATCATCGACCGGATCGAAGACTTCAAGGATCCTCGCCAGGAGTGGCGACGTCTGTTCTCCGAGCTTCTCGGCACTTTCTTCCTGGTGCTCGCCGCGGCTGGCGGCGGGATGATGGGCCATGCCTTTCCCGGCGTGATCAGCCATACCGACGCCGTCGTCGCGCCGGCGTTGACGGTGCTGGCGATCATCCTCTTCATGGGCAAGGTGTCGGGCGCGCATCTGAACCCGGCGGTCAGCTTCGCGTTCGCCCTGCGCCGCGACTTCCCGTGGCGGCGCGTGCCCGGCTACATCGTCGTGCAGCTGGCGGGGCGACGCTCGCCGCGCTGTTCCTGCACGCGGTCATCAACGTCTCGGCCACCTACGGATCGAACTATCCCGCCGCCTCCTACTCGGCGGGCGCAGCGTTCTGGATGGAGTTCATCCTGACCGTTGGCCTCGTCAGCGTGATTCTCGGCACCGCCTCGGGCGCTCAGAACGTCGGCCTGTTCGGCGCCTTCGGCGTCGGCGGCTACATCGCTCTCGCCGGACTCTGGGGCAGCCCGATCTCGGGCGCCTCGATGAACCCGGCCCGCACGTTCGGTCCGGACCTGGTCGGAGGCAACTTCTCCCACTACCTCGTCTACGTGGCGGGGCCGATCGCCGGGGCGGCGGTGGCGGTCTTCATCGCCTTCGTTCTCCGCGGCCGCGGCGGCGGCGCCTCAGGCTCAGGAGCAGGACAGGGCGCGCTGTTCACCGAGAGCCAGGATCCAGGGACAACCCGATCACGCGGCAAAGGAGACGCCGGATGAGCCCCGATCGTTCCCACGCGATGGATCATGTGATCCTCGTGCTGTTCGAGAACCGGTCCCTCGACAACATGCTGGGGCACCTGTACGGACCGGAGGACGGCAAGACGTTCGAGGGCGTGATCGGCAAGGACCTCAGCAATCCGATTCCGGCATGGGCCGAACACGGCTCCGAGCGCAAGGTGGTGCCCTACAACATCACCACCGACCTGAACTCCCCCAACCCGGACTCCGGTGAGGAGTACTTCCACACCAACACCCAGCTCTACAACACGCTGGATGAGCACAACCGCTTCAAGATCGGCGACGCCGTCAGCGCACCGTGGAATGTCCCACCCCCCGGGACCGAGCCGAACATGGAAGGGTTCGTGACCGACTACATCAGCACCTTCACCGGCGAGGTCGGCCGCCAGCCCACCTATGAAGAGTATGCGCAGATCATGACCGGCTACACGCCTGAGCAGGTGCCCGTGCTCAGCGGCATCGCGCGTGAGTTTGGGGTGTTCGACCACTGGTTCTGCGAGGTCCCATCGCAGACGTTCATGAACCGCTCGTTCTGGACGGCGGCGACATCGTCGGGACTGGTCGTCAACAGCCCGGCGACCAAGTGGTTCACAAAGAACGACGCGGAAACGATCTTCGAGAGGCTCGAGGCGCACGGCAAGAGCTGGAAGGTCTATGTCGGGGAACCGATGTGCGTGTCGTTCGCCGGCATCATCCACTACCCCCGCTTGAAGGACAGGCTGGCGACGAACTTCGTGCCATTCGCCGAGTTCGAGATCGACGCTGCCGCTGGAACCCTGCCCGACTTCTCGTTCATCGAACCGGACATGGCATCGGGCCACTCGGACTACCACCCGGCGTTCGGTCGATCGTTCGTCGGCGGCAACGTCGACGTCGGACTCGACGCGCCCTCCGGCGTGCTCGGCGGCGAGGTCTTCTTGGAGCGGATCTTCACCGCCTACCGCTCCATGACCTCGGAGTCGGGCACCAACGTCTGGAACACCGCGCTTCTGATCGGCTGGGATGAGCCAGGTGGAACCTACGACCATGTGGCGCCCGGACCGGTCGCGCCGCCCGACCCGGCCGCGCCTGAAGGCGAGTTCGGCTTCAAGTTCGACCGTTCGGGCTACCGAGTCCCGGCGATCCTCGCCTCGCCCTGGGTTGAGCCGGGTTCGGTTTACAACGAGGAGTACCGCCACACCTCGCTGATCGCGACGCTGCGCAGGCAGTGGGACCTGGGCGAGGCGCTCACTCAACGCGATGCCTCGGCACGCACCTTCGACCACGTCTTCAGCCGCGAGATCGCGCGTGACCCCGAGACCTGGGCCACCTTCAAGGCCCAGCCGCTCCCGCGTTGGCATATGGACCCCGAGGTCGTGGGCAAGGCCATCAGCATGCTGGGCAAGAACATCGGCGCCGGCGTCATCGAGAAGGCCAAGGAGCTTGGCGTGGAGCTTCCTCCGCAACTGGCCGACCCCTCCGCCGAGCTGACGCCGGAGATCATCATCGAAGTCGTACGGGACATCGGCTTCCACTTCTTCCCGCTATTGGCGCCGGGCACCCGCGAGCGCCACTGACGCGAACGCGAACCTCGAACGGCTCTCAGATCCCAAGAGCAGGGACTTTCTGTGAATGCCCCCGCCGGGAGTCGAACCTGGATCTACCGCTTAGGAGGCGGTCGTCTTATCCATTGGACTACGAGGGCCTGGCCCGGCGGGAGCGCCGGGCCGCAGGCGAAGGCTACCGGCGCTCCGTCGGCGGGCGATCCGCAGACTCGCCGGCCAGGCTCCTCAGGGCCTCGCCATCCAGACGGTGGGTGATCCATTCACCCATCGTGCGAGCGCCCAGGCGCCGATAGAAACCGAGCGCGAGCTCGTTCCAGTCGAGCGCCGCCCATTCAAGGCGTCCGCCATCCTCTTCGCAGACGCGCGCCGCCACCGCCGAAAGCAGCGCCCGCCCCACGCCCGCGCCGCGGTGGACGGGGCGGACGAACAGGTCCTCGAGCCACACGCCCGGGCTCGCCAGAAAGCTCGAGAAGGTCGGGAAGAACAGGGCGTAGCCGACCGGCTCTGAGCCGAGCTCGGCGATCAGCGCCTCGGCCGCCGGGCGCTTGCCGAACAGCGCTCCGTTCAGCTGCCCCTCGGTGGCGTGCAGCTCGTGCTCGAGATGCTCATATCGAGCCAGCTCGCCGAACAGCTCGAGCAGCAGCGCGGCATCTCCCGGCCGGGCGGCGCGGATGATCGGCTGCTCGCGTGCCGCATCGTCTGCCATCAGCGGTCCGGGCGGTCGGGGTAGACGTCATCGATCGTGGTCAGCGCCAGGTAGGGCGCGCCCGCGGCGCGCTCGATCGCGGCGCCGCCCCCGGCGAGCCGGTCGAGCACGCTGATCACCCCGCAGATGTGCTGGCCGGCCTCGAGCAGCGCCTCGATCGCCGCGAGCGTGGAGGAGCCCGTGGTGACGACGTCCTCGACCACGACGCAGCGGTCGTCGGGGTCCAGAAACGGCCCCTCGATGCGCCGCTGCAGGCCGTGTGCCTTGGCCTGCTTGCGCACGAAGAACGCCTTTGCCTGCGCTCCGCCCGCGAGCGCGGCACACGCGACCGGGTCGGCGCCCATCGTCATGCCGCCGACGGCGGTGCCATCCCAGTCGGCGATCTGCGCCGCCAGCAGCGCGCCCAGCGCCCGAAAGCCGGTGGGGCGCAGGATGGCCCGCTTGGCGTCCACGTAGTACTCGGCGCGCGCCCCGCTGGTGAGCGTCACGGTGCCGATCACGAGCGCGTGCTCGCGCAGCTCCTCGAGCAGGCGCACGCGAGCCTGCGCCGGATCGCGTGAAGCTGTCGCAGCGGTGTCCATGCGGGGATCTAATCTAGCGGTGTGATGTCCTCGCTCGCCGGATTGCTGCGGCTCGCCTCCATCGTCATCTGCCTGATCGTGGTCACGTCGTTCGCGATCTTCGCGATCGATCAGACGAAAGGCGCATCGGCCAATCAGCAGCGCGAACTCACCGTCGGCACCAGCTCGGAAACCGCCCGCCCGACCAAGTCCTCCGGACACGAGGGGAGCCTCCACAAAGCCATCGACGAAGCCTCCAACAAGCTCACATCGCCGTTCTCCGGCGTCACCTCGGGGTCCAGCAGCGAATGGGCCATCCACGGCGTCAACCTGCTGCTGGCTCTGGCGATCTACGGCTTCGGCCTCGGCTATCTAGCGCGCGTGCTGCGCGTCAGATTTCCCTAGCTCCCCGCCTCACGGTCCGGCGTTGCCGCTGATGTGGTGGCTGCCGCCGCCGCTCTCGTTGTAGACGTCGACGGCGGTTCCCATCTGCACCCACCCGTAGATCGCGGGGGCGTCGGGGATCGGCACGCGCAAACAGCCGTGGCTGGCGGCGTAGGTGGGCACTTCGGGGTAGCCGTGGATCGCGTAGCCGCGGATGAAGTAGTTGGAGTCGACCATGCCCTCGGAGTTCACGCCCGGCGTCTTTGAGTAGACGTTGAAGTGGCCGATGACGGTGGGCGTAGAGGGCTTGCCCGAGCTCATCGTGTAGATCGCGTGCACA
Organism: uncultured Solirubrobacteraceae bacterium; assembly: GCA_963761355.1. Lineage (GTDB taxonomy): Bacteria > Actinomycetota > Thermoleophilia > Solirubrobacterales > Solirubrobacteraceae > Palsa-744. The sequence goes on along the minus strand of CAVXHC010000014.1, from coordinate 418,117 downwards.
TGCCCGCCGGGTTCGATCTCAGCGAGCACCTGTGTGGTCAGATCGGCCTCGACATGGCGGCCGTCGCGCGGGAAGTGCACGCGGAAGCTGCCCGCCCCGTGCTCGAGCAGTTCGAACACGCGCCGGCCGGCGTAGGGAACGCGTTCGAGGTTCGTCATCTTGCGGTAGGCGATCAGCGCGTGACCGGTGCCTTCGTCGAAGACCCCGCTGAGCGGAACCGCGTAGTGGAGCACGTCGAGCTCTGACTGCAGCAGGCGCACCGATTGCCCCTGGGATCCCGGTCCGAGGTTCGCATTGACGAAATGCACCCCCGGCGAGCGCCCGGCGAAGGCTCCCTGCTGTGCCGTCGCGTAGTGGGCGGCGCGCGCTTCTATGAGCCCGGCGTAGTGGCTTGAGAAATTGATGTGAAACTGACCCGCCCCGTTGCCGATCGCGAGCACGCTCACGGTCTCCACATCGACCTTGCGCCCTTCGCGGTAGAAGCTCACCTTCACCGTCTGCCCGCCGACATAGGGCGTGACGACGCCGCGCACGACGATGCGACCGCCGACCAGCGCGAACGGCGGGCTGCCGCCGACCTTCTGCAGCTCGAGACTGATGTGCCCCGCAACGACCGCCGGCGCGCCCGGCGTCGGCGCCACCGGCGCTTCGGCGCCCAGCGCCGGCGCGGCGATGGTCGCAAGGCACGTGGCGGACATCGCGACGACGGCGCGGAGCCGGCGCGACGCGACGCCCTGGAGAAGGCGCGAGCTCATCGGATCGATCCTATCCGCCGCCGGCGACGGTCAGGGCTCCGGCCGAGACGGCGGGGGGCTCGGGGGTGATCAAACCGACGCGCTTCAGCGCCAGCACGAGCAGGCCGATGACCGCCAGCGCCGCGAGCGCCAGCACGGGGATCTGCCAGCCCCAGTTCTCGAGACTGCCGAAGGCGATCGAGTTGTTCAGCGAATGCGCCGCGATGCCCGGATACAGCGAGCCGCTGTAGCGATAGAGCAGGCACAGGCCGAAGCCCAGCCCGGCGAGCGGCACGAGGTCGACGGCCGGCGCCGAGCCGGCATGGACCCCGCCGAACACCAGGCCGGTGATGACCGCCGCCGGCCACGTCCCGCGCCAGTTGCGAAGCGCCGTGAAGATGAAGCCGCGAAACAGGAACTCCTCACAGACGGGAGCGACCACGCACGTCAGAGCCGCGCTCAGCAGCAGGAGCGTCGAGCTTTCACCGGTGCCGAGCTGTTCGAGCACCTTCTCCTTTTCGGCGTGGAAGGCAGAGCCCCAGATGACGCTGAACAGCACGAAGGCCAAAAGCAGATAAAAGATCCAGCGCGCAGCGCGCGCCCATCCCACACCGGGAGGGCGCAGCCCGAACTGCCACGCCGCGACGGTGCGCCCGCCGAGCTGCGCGAAGAACACCGCCGCCCCGACGAACGCGAGGTCCTGCACGACCGTGTCGGCGATCGTGAGGCCTCCGGGCACGTGTGAGGCTGTGACGTTGACCCCCAGGGCGAGCGCAGGGAGGTCCACGACGAGGCCTCCGACAGCGGCTGCCACCACCCCTCCGAGCAGGGCCAGCGGCGCCGTCCAGGCCGGCCAGTCCATGTCGGGTGAGCGCGAGGCCGCCCGGGGCTCATCCATCGGACTAGGCGACCCAGTGCCAGGTGGCGAACTGGGCCAGGAAGAACGCCATCAAAAGCGCGGACACCAGGAGTGCCGGCCGCTGCACGCGAGGGTGGGCGGCCAGCCACGCCGCCGAGACCATGCTCAGCGGGAACAGAACGACGAGAAAACGCGGCAGCGACATCAGCGGCTGGGAGCTCACGGGGTAGGAGAGCGGCAGCGCGAGCGCTGCGAGGATGTAGACGCCGTAGGCGAGCGGGAGCATGCGCAGCACCCCGACGAGGGCCGGTACGGCCGCGATCAGGAAGGCGAGCAGCATCAGGTTGTGCCCGGCGTCGACGAACGGGCTGCCGCCTGCGCTCGGGAAGTAGACGTGATGGCGCTGGAAGGACAACAGCTGGCGCGCCCCCTCGAAGGCGGCCTTGACCCCATCCCAGACGCCCAGGTAGGGCCCGGCGAAGTGCCGGCCCCAGACGTCCTCGGCGTGGAAGGGTGCAAGCACGTCACCGCCCGCCAGCGCGAGATGGGCCATGTACAGGCCGAGGCCGGCCGGCACAAGCGCCAGCCACAGGATGTCCGCTCGCGGCCGATAGCGCGTCCGGCCGCGGCGCGCGCTGGGGAAGTCCGGCGCTCTGTCCTCGCGCGGTCCGTACAGATAGAGCATCAGCGCCGGCGCCAGCAGCACGACGCCGGTGCTGCGCGTCGCGGAGGCGAGCGCGCCGAGCGCGCCCACCGTGGCCCAGCGGCCGTTGCGCGCTGACCAGAACAGCCCCACCGACAGCGCCAGGTAGAGCGACTCGGAGTAGACCGCGGAAAAATAGAAGGCCATCGGCGCGAAGGCCGTGATGAGCACGGCCAGGCGAGCCACCTCAGCGCTCCTCGCGCGGGTGATCGCCGCGCGAGGCGCCGACGCCAGCTCGAGCGTGGTCAGGCGATGGATGCCGTACAGCGCCAGCGCCAGTGCCAGCAGCGACAGCAGCACGCCGGCGAGGACGGGTGGCACGCCGGAGGAGGTGATTGCGTGCAGGCCGAGCGGATACAGCGGGAAGAAGGCGGTGCGCGAGGAGGTGAAGGAGCCCAGCTCAGGCCGGTAGCCGTAGTGCGCGATGACCAGGTACCAGGACGCATCCCAGCGTGCGGCCGGGGCCGCCAAGAGGTCGCCGAGCCACCCGAATCCCCGGGTCACGCCCGGAGGGTTGAAGGCGTTGCGAGCGGGTCCGAAGCCGAACGCGAGCACCGTTCCCACCCCCGCGCACCAGACCAGCAGGCGCGAGCTCCAGAGCGCCCGCCAGCTGTCGCCGACAGCGGCCATGCGGGCCGGATCGGCGCGCAGCCGCTCCCAGCGCCCGCGCAGATGGCCGCTTCGTGCGTGCCCACCGGCCGGCGTCGCGAACGGGGCGGTCAGCTCGCCTGCGGGGTCGAGAACTGCGAGCTCGGCGGTGTCGGAGTTCATGTCGTGGGGCACCGAGCGCAGGAGACGCTGCGACGCAAATCGCAGGAAATCACACTCGGGGCGCTAATCTCGGCTTCCCCCGAGATGTCAAGGCAAGCACGACAGCGCCGGCGCAGACACAATCGCAGCGGTCCTACACGATTCCTGCTCATCAGCGGCGGGATGTTCGTGACGGCCTGCATCGTCGGCTCGATCGTCGCCGTCTCCTATGTCCTCAGCGTGGCGCAGTCGGCTCCGGCGATCGACGAGCTCCACCCGATCTTGAGCGGGGGCTCCTCGCAGGTGTTCGCCTCCGACGGGACCCCGTTGGGTTTCATCCAGTCCGACGAGCTGCGAAGCCCGGTCTCCTGGAGTGAAATTCCGACCGACCTGAAGAACGCCACCGTGGCGATCGAGGACCAGCGCTTCTACAAGAACGACGGCGTCGATCTGACGGGGATCTTCCGGGCGGCCGTGAAGGACGTCACCAACGGCGAGGCGCTGCAGGGCGGGTCGACGATCACGATGCAGCTGATGCGCAACCTCTACCTGGGCGGCGACCAGCGCACGCTCAGGCAGAAGATAGTCGAGGCCAAGCTGGCGATCGAGTACAACAAACGCCACAGCAAGCGCTCGATCCTCACGAGCTATCTGAACAGCGTCCCCTACGGCACGGTCGGCGGTCAGACGGCGATCGGCGTGCAGGCGGCCGCGCGCGTGTTCTTCGACAAGCCGGCCTCCCAGCTCGATCTGGCGCAGTCGGCCCTGCTCGCCGGGCTGCCGCAGGCGCCGTCGCAGTACAACCCGCTGCACGACCCCGCCGCCGCCCGCCAGCGGCGCAACGAGGTGCTCGAAAAGATGGCCCAGCTGCGCTACATCACGCGCTCACAGGCCGCCGCCGCCGAGGCGGCGCCCCTGGGCGTCAGGTTCGGAGACTTCTACACGCAGCGGCGCGAGGACTTCTTCTTCGAATACGTGCACGAGCTGCTCGTCCACCGCTACGGCGCGAAGACGGTCGCCCAGGGGGGCCTGAAGGTCTACACGACGATCAACCTGAACATGCAGCGTCTGGCGCGCAAGGCGATCGCACAGGTGCTCGACGAGCCCGAAGACCCGGCCTCGGCGATCGTCACGCTCGACCCGGCGAACGGCGACATCGAGGCGATGGCGGAGTCCGAGAGCTATGAGAAGTCGCAGTACAACCTCGCCGCCGACGGACACCGCCAGCCGGGCTCCACGTTCAAGGCGATCGACCTCGCCGACGCGCTTTCGCGCGGGGTCGACCCGAACAGCACCTACTACGTCTCGCACACGCTCGAGCCCGGCTGGCTGACGGGATACCCGACCTACGAAGTGAAGACGTTCGAGGGCACCTCGCTGAACCAGTCGATGAACCTCGTGACGGCGACCCTGCACTCCGACAACACCGTCTACGCGCAGCTGGCCGCCGACCTCGGGGAGCCGACGATCACCCAGATGGCATACAAGATGGGGGTCACCACGCACCTCTCGAGCTATCCGGCCGAGGCGCTCGGCGGGCTGACGCTCGGCGTGACCCCGCTGGAAATGGCCGACGTGTATGCGACGCTCGCCGACGGGGGCTGGCGCAACAGCCCGATCGCGATCACGAAGGTCGTCTTCCCGGATGGCCACGCCGACACCAACTGGGGCACCCCGCACCGCGTGAAGGTGCTCAGCGAAGGGGTGACCGCCGAGGAGACGGACATCCTCGAGCAGAACGTGCAGAGCGGCACCGCCACGCGCTCGGCGATCGACTGCCCGACCGCCGCCAAGACCGGCACGACGAGCGAACTCGTCGACGCCTGGCTGGACGGCTACACGCCGCGCTACTCCACGGTCGTGTGGATGGGGTATCCGAACAGGCGGGTGTCGATGACCGACGTACACGGCGAGCCCCAGCAGGGTGGCTATCTGCCGGCCGAAATCTGGCATGCGTACATGTCGGCGGTGACCGAAGGAAAGCCGTGCGTGCCCTTCCCGCCGGCCAAGGAATCGATCTCATACAGGCCCTTCTACGGGAAATTCGCGAGCACGGGATTCACCGAAACCCCCCACCAGGCATTCGGCGAAGAAAAGGAAAAAAAGCCCAGCCACCAGCACAACGGATCCCCGTCCGAACATGAAGCCGGCGGCGATCACCCCGCCGGCGGCGGCTCGGGCGGCGGCGGCGGGAAAGGTGTCTCTGGCGAACCCGGCAAGGCGGTGATCGGGCCGGCCGGGCCGTCACCGCCGGGCGGCAACGCGATCCGGCGCACCGGCGGTGCCTCCCCCGGCTGAGAGGCCTTCGGCAAAGGGCTCAAACACGCCTTGGGCATCGCGCACTGGTAGTTTGAGTCCGAGTAATCGAAACAAGGGACCGTCTGCCACGCGGTGGAGGCGGGCCAGATGGGATGCGCCGTGGCGAAGGAGGACAAGGTTGAATTCGAGGGCGAGGTGATCGAGGCCCTGCCGAACGCGATGTTCCGCGTGAAGCTGGACAACGACCACGTCGTGCTCGGGCACGTGGCCGGCAAGATGCGACGCTTCCGGATTCGCATCCTCCCCGGCGATCGCGTTCGCTGCGAGCTGTCTCCCTACGACCTGGACCGCGCGCGGATCGTCTACCGGCATCGCTGAGCTCTCCCTGATCGACTCGATCGCGCTCGAGCTGCAGCACTCGCTGCGCCGGCCGAGGATGCTGCGGGGAATGGGAGACGACGCGGCCGTGGTGCGCGCTCGGCCGATCTGTGTGACGTCGGTGGATGCGATGGTCGAGGGCGTTCACTTCCGCCTGCTCGATGGCTGGGTGACCCCCCGGCAGGTGGGTCACCGCGCGCTCGCGGGCGCGCTCTCGGACCTGGCGGCGATGGGCGCCGAGGCGGGCGAGGCCTATCTGGTGGTCGGCCTGCCGGCGGGCTTCGACGAGGAGCAATGCCTCGAGCTGGTGCGCGGGGCGGAGTCGCTTGCCGCGCAGACCGGCACCACGATCGCCGGCGGGGACGTCGTCAGCGCGCCTGTGCTGACCGTCTGCGTGACCGTCGTCGGCTGGGTCGAGGAGGCCGACGAGCTCGTCGGGCGCGACGGCGCCGTGGCGGGAGACCTGGTGGGGGTGACGGGCCGGCTGGGCGGCGCGAGCGCAGCTCTGGCGGTGCTCGAGGGGCGCGTCTCGCCCTCGCCGAGCGCAGCGGCTGCGCTTGCGCGCATGCGCGAACCGGCGCCGCGGCTCGCCGAGGGACGGGCTCTGGCGGCAGCGGGGGTACACGCGCTGATCGACCTATCCGACGGGATCGCCACGGACGCCGGGCACCTCGGCCGCGCGAGCGGGGTGGAACTGCGCGTGGAGCTTCGGGCGCTGCCGCTGGAAGCGGGCGTGAGCGAGGTCTCCGCCGCGCTGGGCGTTCCCGCCTGGCAGCTCGCGGCCGGGGGCGGAGAAGACTATGAGCTGTGTTTCTGCGCGGCGCCCTCCGAGCGCGCGCGCGTGGAGAGCGCGCTGGAGGCGCTCGCCGCAGGCGGCGCCGGCGTCAGCTGGATCGGCGAGGTGGTCGAGGGCCCGCCCGGCGTGACGCTGCTAGACGAGCGGGGAGAGGCTGTTCGGCTCGAGGGGTTTGAGCACCGTTGGTGAGTGGCGCGCGCGCTGCGCGGGGCGCGTTTCGATCGGCCGGACCGCTCCACCTCCAGGCACCGCGCGGGCCGGGCCGACCGGCACCGTGCGTGTCAGATGGGCGAACACGAGCAGGCGTTTGGCGGCGCTGAACAGCGGCGTGCACGCTGACAGCACGAGCCTTGAGTATCCGACACGGTCCACCGCCGCACGAACATCGGTGGGAGCCACGACCTTCGCTCCGATGACCGTGTAGGTGAAGTGCGCGTATGGCATCCACAGCAGGATGCGGTTGCCCGGGCGCAGCGAGTCGATGTGACGGAAGGGTGCCAGGTAGGTGGTGCGATGCCCGGCGATCGCCGTCGTGCCGGGAATGCCCGGGAAGCTCGTTTCCCTGTAGACGCCGGGGCCGCTCTCGAGTTCACCTGTGCCGGTGCCCTTGACCACCACATAGCTCGCGCCGATGCGCGGGATCACGATGCGCCCCACCGCATCGCCATCGTGCGTGCGATGCTCAAAGCGGCGCGCGAGGAACGCAATGCGCGCTCGCTCGTCGGGCAGGCTCGCGAGCGCCCGCCGCTCGCCGGCGGTAGGAGCCGTGCGTTCGACGGCGTGCAGCGCGCCACTGAGGTGGTCCTGGCGGAATTTGGCGTACAGCGCGGTGAACGGCTCCTGCCAGACGAGCGTCACGCCGGCGTCGACGAGGGCCAGCGTGCCGAGCGCGATCAGCACGAAGGCCAGCACGCGCGGGGCGCGGTCGCGCAGCCGCCGCGGGGCAGGCGAGAAGATCGGTCCTCGCCCGGAGGCCGTTCGCCGGGGCGATGTGCTCGTGAACGGGATCTCAGACATGGCGGACGTCGACGCTCCTCACATGGCAGCATAGAGATCGGATAGGAAGCGGGCCTGCGCGCCCGCAGCGCTCGCCCGGCGCTATCTTCGCAGCGCCGACTCGGTTCCCCCGAGCGAACCGGGGCCGGCGTAGGAGCGCGGACCGCGGATCGTGATCTCGCTCTCGTAGTCGCCGGAGAGGCCGGGCACCGGCTCGCTGCCGGTCAGCGCCAGCATCACGGCGGCGGCGAGGCAGCCGAAGGCGAGGCTCCACGACAGCGCGCCGAGAGCCCCGACGTGCCCGCCCGCCAGGAGCAGCACTCCCATCCACGCGACCTCGAACGGATCCAGCCCAAGCTGGTGGGCGTAGAAGGCGACGAGCAGGACGAGCGGCAGCAGTGCCAGCGCCACCAGCCCGAGCGCCGCGGGCGGGCGCGGGCGCAGCTCGGGCGAGGCGATCACGAGGAGCAGGTGCAGGGCGGGGAGCAGCAGCAGGGCGCTGAACGGGTTCAGCGCCCACGCGAGGATGCAGACGGCGAGCAGCACGAGCAGCATCGCAAGTCCGGCCGCTTCTGAAGCCGGTCGGACGCTGAGCCCCGAGCGTCGCACGAGCGCGGGCCAGACGAGCCACGCGAGCACGAGCACGAGCACGACCGCCACGACCGCCGTCACGGCCGAACCGTCGAGGGGCGCCGCGAACGGCAACGCGGATGTCGCCGGGACGGCGCCGAGCGCCCCGAGCAGATAGGCAAACAACGCGCACAACAGGAACGGGGCCGAGCAGGCCAGCGTCCACAGGGTCCAGCGCGCGACCGGCTCGCGGCGCCGGCGCAGGCGCGCGAGCGCGTCGACGGCGACGAGCAGCGGGCCGAGTATCAGCGCGGCCACGAGCAGCCGCACCGCCCACATCGGGATCACCTGGTGCTGTACGACCACGCCGGTCTGCAGCGCACGAGTGATTTCCGGCGCCGCGTCGAGCGCGTCGACAGCGCTCAGCACGGCGCGGCCGAAGCCCTGCAGGCGTTCGGCACTGACGGGCTCGCGCGCGGACGGTCCGCGTTCGCCGGAGGCCTGCACGAGCACGGCCGGGAGTCCTTCGGCGTCGAGCGGACCCTGCTCGCCGGCGGCGACGGGAAACGCCAGGTGGGCGAGCTGGCCGATCGTGCTGGGCGCGCCCGGGTCCGAGCCGGTTTCCTGGGCGATCGCGTAGGCGACCGTGCGCTGCAGCTGCAGCGGGGCTGAGCCGAAGCCATCCGAGAACGGCACGACAAATGGCTTTCTCTGATCCGCGCCCGCGAGGTCCCCGAGCGCGATCGCCGCGTCGAGGGGGCCGTTGGAGTTGGCCGCGTACTCGGCCGCGCCCGCGTCGCCGCCGCTGCCGCCGCTCGTGGACAGCAGCACGATCGTGCGCCGGGTCTCGCGCGTGGCGAACACGCGTGCGAGCTCGAGCAGCGCCGCCGTTCCCGTCAGTTCGGCCTGCGATCCGCGTGCCTGCGCGTCGCGGTGGGCGAGGATCACGATCGGCGCCGCATCGGTCGAGCCCGGGCGCTGGGCGATGATCGTGGTGAGCGAGCGCTCGCCGTCGATCGTCTCTCCGCGGAAGTGGTGCGCGTGAACCGAGAAGCCGCCGCCGGCGGTGCCTCCGAGGCCCTTCAGGAGCTGGGTGATACGTGCCGCGAGCGCCTGATCGCCCGCGCTGCCGGGCCGGCGGTCGGGGAATTCGGCCGCGAGGCTGTCGGCCTCGGCCAGCGCGCGCGCGCCGGAGAAGGCGTCGGGCGCGAGCGTCGAGGTCAGCGGAAGCGCCCGCGGGGTGAGCGAGAAGGCGGCGATCAGCAGCGCGAACAGGAGGGGCACGAACGCCACGCGGTAAAGGCGCCAGTTGAACATCCAGCTAGACCTTAGTCCCGTCCTCGACTGACCGCACAGCGGGCGCCTGGCGCTGCGCGGCGGAAGGTCGTACACGCGTTAGGTATCGTCCACGCGCGTGCTCCAGCCCGTGGCAGTAGGACACAAGACGCTCGCCGACTACACGCACATCTGCGGGCGGGAGCTGATCGCCGAGATCCGCGAGCTGGCCGAGCCCCTGCAGGGCAGGCGGGTGGTGCACATCTCGGCGACCGCGTTCGGAGGTGGGGTGTCAGAGATTCTGTACACGCTCGTACCGCTGATGCGCGATGTCGGGCTAGAGTGCGAGTGGCAGGTGATCTACGGGCGCGAGGAGTTCTTCAACGCGACCAAGCTGATGCACAACGCGCTTCAGGGCGCCGCCGTCGATCTCGACGAGGAACAGTGGGAAACCTGGCGGCAGTACAACGAGATGAACGCGCGTGAGCTGTCAGCCGGCTGGGACGTGTGCCTGGTCCACGATCCGCAGCCGGCCGCGCTGTACGGGCTGGTGCCGGAGAAGGCGAAGGGCTGGGTCTGGCGCTGTCACATCGACCTCTCGACGCCGAACCCTCAGACGATCGCCCAGCTTCTGCCCTACATCGCGGACTATCCGGAGTCACTGTTCCACATGCGCGAGTATGTGCCCGCGGGGATGCACGGCAAGGTCAACGTCGTGCCGCCGGCGATCGACCCGCTGACGCCGAAGAACATGGCGCTGTCGCCCGAGGACGCGGCGTTCGTCTGCGGCCAGTTCGGGATCGACCTCGACCGGCCGCTGATGTGCCAGGTCTCACGCTTCGATCCGTGGAAGGACCCGCTCGGGGTGATAGACGCCTATCGCATGGTCAAGTCCTCGCGGCCGGACGTGCAGCTCGCGCTGGTCGGCTCGATGGCATCTGATGACCCCGAGGGATGGGATTTCTTCAACGCCACGATCGCCCACGCCGACGGCGATCCCGACATCCACATCCTCAACAACTTCAACAACGTGGGGGCGATCGAGGTCAACGCGTTCCAGTCACACTCCGACGTGCTCATTCAGAAGTCGATTCGCGAGGGTTTCGGGCTGACGGTCTCGGAGGCCATCTGGAAGGCGCGGCCGTTCATCGGCGGTGATGTCGGCGGAATACCGCTGCAGATCGAGGACGGGACCACCGGATTTCTGGTCTCGAGCGTCGACGAGTGCGCCGCGCGCTCGCTGGAGGTCCTCAGCGACCCGGAGCTCGGCAAGTCACTGGGCAGGCGCGGCAAGGAGTACGTGCGAACGCATTTCCTGACTCCGCGCTACCTGCGTGACTACCTACGGATCTTCAACGAGCTGCAGGCGTCATGAGCGAGACAGGCGCGGCACGGACTCAGCTCGTGCTGGTGTCCAACCGCGGGCCTGTCACATTCCACGCAGACGGAGAGGCCCAGCGCGGCTCGGGCGGGCTGGTGACGGCGCTGACGGGCCTTGCCACGCATCGCGACGTGATCTGGATCGCCTCCGCGATGAGCGAGTACGACGCAGAGGTATCCAGGAGCCACGGCGAGCGCGCGTTCCCGGTGCACTCGGCGGGCGGGCGCGAGTTCCAGGTGCGGCTGGTCATCTCAGACCCGCAGGCCTACGACTGGTTCTACAACGTGTTCGCCAACCCGATGCTGTGGTTCATCCAGCACTACCTGTGGGACCTGTCCAACGCCCCGGACATCCGCCGCGAGGAGATCGAGGCCTTCGAGTTCGGCTACAACGCCGTCAACGAGGACCTCGCGCGTGCGGTCGTGGAGGAGCTCGAGGGCGTCGAGGAGCCGGTCGTGATGGTGCACGACTACCACCTGTACACGCTGCCGGATCTGGTGCGCCGCGCACGCCCGGACGCCTTCCTGCACCACTTCATCCACATCCCGTGGACCCAGTCGGACGCCTGGCGGGTACTGCCCACGCGGATCCGCGAGGAGATATTCACCGGCATCCTGGCCAACGACATCGTCGGCTTTCACACGCGCTCCTACCGCCGCAACTTCCTGCAGTGCTGCCGCGACTTGATGGACCTGGAGGTCGACTTCGAGCGCGGCGTGGTGGAGTTCGGCGAGCGCGAGGTGTGGGTGAGGGCCTATCCGCTGCCGATCGACCACGAGGCCACGCGGCTGATCGCCCAGAGCGCTCGCGTGAGCGAGTTCGAGCGCGAGCTGTTGCGCCGGCGGCGCGACTTTCTGATCCTGCGCGTCGACCGGGCCGACCTGAGCAAGAACGTGCTGCGCGGGTTCTCGGCATTCGACCTGTTCCTGGAGCAGCACCCCGAGTTCTCCGAGCGGGTGACGTTCATCGCGCAGATGATGCCCTCGCGGACCGACGTGCCGCAGTATGCCGAGTACCTCGAGCGGATCGAGGCGCTGGTGGCGGTCGTCAACCACCGCCATGGAACCCCCGACTGGATGCCGGTGCAGCTCAAGCTCAGGGACGATCTCGAGGAGGCGATGGCAGCCTACAAGCACTACGACGTGCTGCTGGTCAACGCGATGTTCGACGGCATGAACCTGGTCGCCAAGGAGGGGCCGATCGTGAACGAGCGCGAGGGGGTCTCGATCCTCTCGGAGAACACCGGCGCGCACGAGGAGCTCGGCTCCTGCGCGCTGTCGGTGAACCCGTTCGACATCCAGGAGCTCGCGAACTCGATCTATGCGGCGCTGACGATGGACCCGGAGGAGCGCCACCGGCGCGCGAGCGGGCTCGTCGAGATCGTCACCTCGCGCGACCCCGGCGACTGGATCGACGAGCAGCTGGCGGACATCCGCGCGAAGGGCCGGAGCCGCTAGGCTAGAGCGCTACGAACATGACGCTGCCCGCACCCATATACGATCTGATGCTGCTGCTCGACCCCCAGGCCGAGGAGACCACGCGCACGAAGATCCTCGCCGACGCGCGCGCCGCGATCGAAGCGCAGGGGGAGTTCCTGCGCGAGGATGACTGGGGCGACCGCACCCTCACCTACCCGATCGATCGCAAGACCGACGCCGAGTACCACCTGCTGCAGTTCCACGCGGGCACGCCGGAGATGCTCGGCGCGCTCGACCGCACGCTCCGCATCACCGACGGGATCATCCGCTTTCGCATCATCAAGCTGAAGCCGGGCGTGCCCGAGGCGCCGAACGTGCTGGCGGCCCCGGCCGAGGAGCAGGTGAGCGAGCCGGAGGTTGCGGCAGCGGTCGCGGCAGCCGCCGAGGCGGTCGTCGAGACCGGCGTGCCGGCCGGAGCCGAGGTCGACGTCGAGGTCGAGGTCGACACCGAGGTCGGCGACCCGGCATAGCCGCGAAAGCGCCGCGGCGGTCTCCACTCAGGCCCGGCTTCGGCGCTTACGCGAGCGGCTCAGGGGTAATAAGATCGGACCGATGCGCTGGGCTGAAGACATGACCGATAACCCGGCGAGGAGGACGGACGTTCTGCGCGCCTCCCCGCCGATGTTCGACTCGCGCCTGCTCGACGCGCTGTCGCGCGTGCATCCGGCGGTGCCTGTCCTGATCTTCACACCCGCGATCGTCGCGATGACGGCGTGGGGGCTGTCGAGCCAGAGCGTGCCGGTGATGGTGGGGCTGTTCGTCGCCGGCTATGCGCTGTGGACGCTGTTCGAGTACTGGCTCCATCGGATCGTGTTCCACTTCGAGCCCGAGGATGGGCTGGGGGCGCGCATGCACTGGATCATCCACGGCGTGCATCACGACCACCCCAATGATCCGCTGCGACTGGTGATGCCCCCCGCGGTGAGCGTGCCGCTCGGAGCGGTCGTGTTCGGGCTGCTGTACCTGATCTTCGGCGAGAGCTACGCGCCGGGGCTGGGCGCCGGCTTCTTCGCCGGCTATCTGGTGTACGACATGACGCACTATTACCTGCATCACTTCCGCCCGCGCGGGCGCCTAGGGCGGATGCTGCGCGAGCGGCACATGCGCCATCACTTCCAGGACGAGACGCGCGGCTTCGGCATCAGCGCGCCGTACTGGGACGAGGTGTTCGGCACCTCCTCGCGTGGCGTCCGCGCCCGCGCCGGCGAGCGCTCCGGGCAACCCGAGTGAGGAGCCGGCCAAAACCTCGCATGTAGCGGGGTCGTGCGCGCCGCGCGCGGAGATCGCGCCCGAAGTCGCGACTAGACTCGAAGCGCAAACCCGCAGAGGTCCGCGCACTCGCGCGAGCGGGATTCGATCAAGCTGAAAGGAAGAGCAACCGTGGCCGCCACCAACATCAACAGGGTCGTGATGACCGGAAACCTGACCGCCGACCCGGAGCTGCGCTCGCTGCCGAGCGGCACCTCCGTATGCAAGCTGCGGATCGCGTGCAACACGCGCCGCAAGAACGGGAGCACCGGCGAGTGGGAGGACAAGCCCAACTACTTCGACGTGACGGTGTGGGGCGCGCAGGGCGAGAACGCCGCCCGCTTTCTGTCGAAGGGGCGCCCGGTGGCGATCGACGGACGGCTCGAGTGGCGCGAGTGGGAGTCCCAGGACGGCACAAAACGCCAGGCAACCGATATCATTGCCGACTCGGTGCAGTTCCTGGGCTCGCGCGAGGATGCCTCCGGTGGAGGCGGGTTTGCGGGCAACGGGGCCTCCAAGGGCTCTGAGGTCCCGGTCGATGACGGGGACTTCCAGCCCGCACCTGTCACCGGCGGGACCGGCGACGACGACATTCCGTTCTGAGCACAGCGAGGTTCTTTTGTCTACGAGCATCACCATGCCGCAAATCCACGAGCGCCTCCGCGGCGGCGATCGCTGATGGCGAAAGCACGCGGTCGCGGCAAGCCGGTTCGCCGGCGCGACAAGAAGGGTGGGCCCGGGAGCGGGCGGCGCAAGCCATGCCAGCACTGCCGCGACAAGGTCGAGCAGGTCGACTACAAGGACGTGGCCTCGCTGAAGAAGTTCATCTCCGAGAAGGGCAAGATCCGCTCGCGGCGGATCACCGGATCCTGCCGCCGCCACCAGGTGCAGATCGCCCGCGCGGTCAAGCGTGCCCGCGAGCTCGCGCTGTTGCCCTACGTGAACGAGGGCGGACGCGACGACAGCCCACGCCGCGAACGGGGCGACCGCGACAGGGAAAGGTAGAAGCGTCGGATGCCCGAGGCGATACTCCTGCAGGACGTTGAGAGCCTTGGAGAGCAGGGCAACGTGGTCGACGTGTCCAAGGGCTACCTGCGCAACTACCTGATCCCGCGCAAGCTCGCCCAGCCCGCGACCAGAGGCGCCATCCACGCGATCCGCGAGCGCAAAGAAGCGGCGGAGAGGGCCGAGCGCAACGCCGTCGAGAAAGCCCAGGAGAACGTCAACCTGCTGAACCGGACCGTGCTCACGGTTCCCCAGCAGGCCGGCGCCGACGGCCGGCTGTTCGGGTCGGTGACCGCGCAGGACATCGCCAGTGCGATCCGCGAAGCGCGCGGGCTGGCGATCGACAAACGCAACGTGCACATGCCAGAGCCGATCAGGAACGTGGGCACGTACATGGTCGTGGTCGAGGTCGTCCCCGGTGTGACGGCGACGATCAAGACGATGGTCGTCGCCAAGAAGTAGTCTTCGCGATCCGCACCAGCTGCGAACATATGTTCGTGGCAAACATTTTGGGCCGAGATAGCGGAGAGCGCTCGCGGGCGGCGATGGGCACGGGCCTAGACTCGCGCAAGCCATGAGCGCCGTCTCCCACAGCAACGGCTCAGCGAGCGCCAGCGGCTCGGCGATCGCGCCGCCGCACAACCTCGACGCCGAGCAGTCGGTGCTGGGCGCGATCCTGCTCTCAGATCGCTCGCTGTACGCGCTGGTGATCGAAGAGGGGCTGCGAGCCGAGGACTTCTATCGCGAGCGTCACGGGGCCGTCTACGAGGCGATGCTCGCGCTGTACAACGAGTCCGAGCCCGTGGACGTGCTGACGGTCACCGATCGCCTGCGTCAGCTGGGCCGCCTGGAGGACATCGGCGGGCCCGCCACGGTGGACGAGCTGACCGGCGTCGTGCCCGCCGCCGGGCACGCCCGCCGCTACGCGCAGATCGTGCGCGAGAACGCCCTGCTGCGACGGCTGCTGAAGGCCTCATACGAGATCCAGGAGAGCGTGCTGGGGCACCAGGCCGCTCCGCGCGAGCTCGTCGAGCAGGCTGAGAAGGCGATGCTCGAGGTCGCGCGCGATGACCGCCAGCAGGACTTCCGTGCGATCGAGGAGGTCCTCCACGAGGAGCTCGAGAAGCTGCACAGGCTGTCGCTCGAAGGCACCTCGCTGACCGGCACGCCATCCGGTTTCCGCGACCTCGACGAGATCACCGGCGGATTCCAGCCGGGGAACCTGATCATCGTCGCCGCCCGCCCGGCGATGGGCAAGAGCGCGCTCGTCTGCAACATCGCCGAGAACGCTGCGGTCGAGCACAACAAGCCCGTGGCGCTGTTCAGCCTGGAGATGGCCGAGGCCGAGCTGGCGCAGCGGTTCGTCGCCTCCCAGGCGCGGATCAAGGGCGAGGAGCTGCGCAAGGGACGCGTCGCCGAGCAGCGCTGGCCGAAGATCCTGAAGGCCTCGCAGCGCCTGGCCACGGCGCCGCTGTGGGTGGACGACTCGAGCGACGTTGGCATGCTCGAGATCCGCGCCAAGGCGCGGCGGCTGCACAGCCAGTGCGAGGGGGGCCTGGGGTTGATCATCATCGACTACCTGCAGCTGATGCGCACCGACAGCCGCTACGACAGCCGCGTGACGGCGGTGGGGGAGCTCAGCCGCGGCCTGAAGATCCTGGCGCGGGAGCTCGGGGTCCCGGTGATAGCGCTCTCGCAGCTGAGCCGCGCCGTGGAGCAGCGCCCCGACAAGAAGCCGCAGCTCTCGGACCTGCGTGAGAGCGGCAACCTCGAGCAGGACTCGGACCTCGTGATGTTCATCTACCGCGACGAGTACTACAACGAAGACTCCGAGCGCCCGGGCGAGGCCGATCTGATCATCGCCAAGCACCGCAACGGCGCGACCGGCAAAGTCACGCTCACCTTCCAGAAGGAGTACCCGAAGTTCATGAACTACGCCGGCGAGCGGTTCACGCAGTGAGCGTCGAGATCCCCGGGGGCTCTGCCCGAGCGCTCGGTCTCGTCTCCCACATGCCCGCCTCCGCGCGCGGCGAGGAGTCGTGCCCGCTCGGGCGCTGCGACGGCAGCGGGTTCGTGATCGACGAGGCGACGAACACCGCCTCTGACTGTGGTTGTCGTGCCGGGCGCGTGGCCGCGGTGCAGACGAAGCGCTCCAAAGGGCGGATACCGAGCAGATACCGGGGGGTCTCCTTCGACCGCCCGCCGGTCAGCGACATCGCCAGAAGCGCCCCCGATCAGGTCCAGTCGGTTCGTCGCTACGTTCGCGAGATCGAGCAGAATCTCGACTCCGGACGAGGACTGTGGCTGTCGGGCGATGTCGGCACGGGCAAGACGACGCTGGCGATGCTGGTGTCGAAAGCGGCCGTCGACGCGGGGCGCTCAGTCGCCATCTATTCGCTGCCACGGCTGCTCAACCTGCTGCGCGAATCGATGAGCTCGGAGGAGGGAATGCTCGACTTCATGGACCGCCTGACGGCGGTCGACCTCCTGCACCTTGACGACCTCGGGGCCGAGAACCAGACGGACTGGGTGCTCGAGCAGCTGTATTCGATCGTGAACGCCCGCTACGAGGCCGAGCGAGCGATCGTGGCGACGAGCAACCTGATGCCCGACGAGCTCGCCGACAGGCTGGGCGCGCGCACGGTCTCGCGTCTCGTGGAGATCTGCGGCGATCTGATCCCCCTGTTCGGCGAGGACAAGCGGCGCGAGTTCCGCTCGCCGGCACGCTCGGCCTGACCCGGCCCGCATACACTGGGTGGACATGCCCGGAATCGTGATAGTCGGCGCCCAGTGGGGCGATGAGGGGAAGGGCAAGATCACCGACCTGCTCGCCGAGCAGGCCGACGCGGTCGTGCGCTTTCAGGGCGGCAACAACGCCGGTCACACGATCGTGCGCGACGGCGAGGAGTGGAAGCTGCATCTGATCCCCTCCGGGATCCTCTACGCGGGTAAGCGCTGCGTGATCGGAAACGGGGTCGTGATCGACCCCAAGGTGCTGATCGAGGAGCTCGACGCCCTGCGCGCTCGGCGGATCGACGTCAGCGGTCTGCGCATATCGGCCAACGCGCATCTGATCATGCCCTACCACCTGCTGCTCGACTCGGCCGGCGAGGCCAAACTGGGAAGCCTTCAGATCGGCACCACCCGCCGGGGCATCGGGCCGTGCTACGCCGACAAGGCCGCGCGGCTCGGCATCCGCGTACAGGACCTGCTCGACGAGAAGATCCTGAAGAAGAAGATCGTCGCGGCGATGGAGCCCAAGCGCCTGTCGCTGCGCCCGTTCGAGAAGGATCCGGCACTTGACCTGCACACGATGACCGAGGAGTACCTGACCTACGGCCATCGCCTCGAGCAGCACATCGCCGACACCTCGAGGCTGATGTGGGACATGCTCGACGACGACAAGAAGATCATCTTCGAGGGCGCGCAGGGGGCGATGCTCGATATCGACCACGGCACCTACCCCTTTGTCACCTCCTCGAACCCGCTGTCCGGGGCGGCCTGCGTGGGCACCGGCGTTGGACCCAAGAGCATCGACGAGATCTGGGGGGTCTCCAAGGCCTACACCACGCGCGTGGGCGCGGGTCCCTTCCCGAGCGAGCTGCACGACGAGATGGGAGAGCAGATCAGGGAGCGTGGCGGCGAGTTCGGCACGACCACCGGGCGCCCGCGGCGCACGGGCTGGCTGGACCTCGTAGCGCTGCGCTACGCGGCGCGGCTGAACACGATGACGGCGCTCGTCGTGACGAAGCTCGACGTGCTCTCGGGATTCGATCGCATTCAGGTGTGCACGAGCTACCGCGGCGCCGAAGGGGCGACGTTCGACGACTTCCCATACCACCAGACGGTGCTCCACCACACCACCGCCGGGCTCACCGAGCTACGCGGGTGGGACGCCGAGCTGGGTGAGTGCCGCACAGTCTCCGATCTGCCCGACGGCGCACGCGAGTACCTGGACTTCATCGCCGAGCACGTCGGCGCCCCGGTTGCGCTCGTGGGGGTTGGACCCGGGCGCGAGCAGGTCATCTGGACGGACGCCGGCCGGAGCACGCTGCTGGCTGCAGACGGCGCCTACGTCGATCAGACGCCGACGCGCGCCAGCTGACCGCCGTCGACCGGCAGCAGCACGCCGGTGATGAACTCCGCCTCGCGCGAGTGCAGGAAGGCGCTGGCGTGGGCAACATCCCAACCGCTGCCCATCTTGGCGCGGAGCGGGACCATCGCGTCGCGCTGAGCGCGAATCCGCTCGCGCGGGATATCGAGCTTCGCCGCCCAGGCGTCGATCGCCATGGGCGTGTCGAGCAGACCGGGCATGATCGTGTTCACGCGCACCCCGTGAGCGGCGTTGTCGACCGCCAGCGACTGGCTGAGCGCGTTGATGCCCGCCTTCGAGATCTTGTAGGCGGTCAGCGGGATCGCCGCCGCGAGCGCCGCGATCGAGGAGATGTTCACGATCGACCCGGAGCCCTGCTCTCGCATCACCGGCACGACCGCCTGGCAGGAGAGCAGGCAGCCCTTGAGGTTGACCGTGATGATCCGATCGAAGCCATCCTCGCTCAGCCGCTGAGGGTCGCCGTCGTCGCTGCCGATGCCGACGTTGTTCTGCAGGAAGTCGATCCTGCCCCACGCATCCACGCAGGCGGCGGCAAACGCCCGACAGTCGGCGGCGCTGGTCCAATCGCCGGCCACGCACTCGGCGACGCCGCCCTCGCCGGCGATCAGCTCGGCGGTCTCGCGCGCGGAGTCGAGGTCGCGATCCGCGAGCATCACCCTGGCCCCCTCGCGAGCCAGGACGATCGCGGCGGCGCGGCCGGTGCCGACCGTCTCGCCGGGCGACTGCCCGGCGCCGACCACGATGCCCACCTTCCCCTCGAGCCTCATCGAGCTGCGCCCCGGCTGTTCGGCGACTGAGCCATCGCGCCCGGCGTGGCCCCCTTGAGCAGCGGCTCGTCCTCGACCTCGACACGCGTCGACTCGAGGAAGCGGCTGACCATGTTGTAGTAGCTGACGAGCAGGATCAGCTCGGCCGCTTCCCGTGGTCCGTAACGGTCGATGATCTGTTCGAGCGCGTCGTCGGACAGCCGCACCTCCCGTGAGACCTCATCTGCCACGCGACAGATCAGGTTGCACTCCTCGTCGAGGCTTCCGACCGGCTCCTCGGTTTCGACCGCGGCGATCTCAGCGTCGGCCACCCCCACGTTCCGGGCCAGCTGCTCGTGCTGGGCCCACTCGTAGCGAGCGTTGGTCGCGTGGGCGACTCGCAGGATGGCGATCTCTCGCCGTCGGGGGTCGAGAGCCGTCGACAGCACCGCACTGCCGAGCGCCATGAACGGCCGCACGGCGCGGGGTGCGCCGGCGACCATCCGGAAGACGTTGAGCGCTGGAAGCCTGGCAAGCAGCTCGCGCTGCTCGGGCGCGAGCTCGTCGTCGGTCGGGAGCGGGATCTTGGGGGGCACCGGCGTCTCCTCCTGGTAGCTGGATCCCCGCGAGCCTAGGTCATCGAGCCGGCCGGTGTTCGACCGCGATGCTAGGTTGCCCTCTGAATGGTCGACGCGGCAAACTCAGCCGGCCGCCCGATGGCGCCCATTCAGTGAGGCAGCCGCCGACTTGAGCGCCCGCGTCGAGCCCACCACGCTTCTCGACGAGCTGCTCGACGTGGGTGCGCGTGATGTGCTGGACGTCGGCTGCGGGGAGGGCTGGCTCGTGCGCCGGCTCGCAGCGGCAGGCGCACGTGTCGTCGGCCTCGATCCGCAGGCGGCCGCCCTCGAGCGGGCGCGCCGTGAGAGCCCGCCCGACCAGCACGCGCGCTACGTCGAGGGCGCCGCTCAGGAGCTGCCCTTCCCGGCCGCGAGCTTTGATGCCGTCGTGTTCTTCAACAGCCTCCACCACGTGCCCGAGGCCCACATGGACACGGCCCTGGCGGAGGCCGCGCGCGTGCTGCGCCCCGGAGGCGTCCTGTACGTGCAGGAGCCGTTGGCCGAAGGCGAGTTCTTCGAGCTCACGGGCCCGGTCGAGGACGAGACGCGCGTGCGTGAACAGGCGCAGGCGTCGCTGGGGCGGGCGGGCGCGTTTGTGGAGCTCGCGCGGCGCGAGGCCGTGATGACGGCACGCTTCAAAGACTTCGAGGCGCTGCGCCGCCGGCTGATCGCTGTCGATCCCCACCGCGTCGTCGCCGTCGAGGAGCAGGAGCGCGCCCTACGTGCCGCCTTCGAGCGTCTCGGGCGGGCCACCGAGGCAGGGCGGGAGTTCGAGCAGCCGCTACGCGTCCGCCTGTTGGCGCGCTCGGCGGTAGCGTGAGGCGCGGGCCCCATGATCGAATTCGCCCGCAGCAACCTCGCCCTAGCGTGGAACGCCGACTACAGCAGCCTGCTCGAGTTCGCCGAGGCCTGCGACGTACCCGTCCGCTGGTCGTGCCGGACCGGCGTCTGCCAAACTTGCGAGACCACGCTGATCGACTGTGAGCTCGACTACGACCCCGATCCCCTAGAGCCGCCGGCTGACGGGAGCGTGCTCATCTGTTGCTCACAGCCGCACGGCGCCCTGGTGCTCGATCTATGAGCGCCGGATGCACCGCCCGTGGGGACCGTGGTAGGCCGATGGCGGTCCCCCCACCGTGACCAGCGTGCCCGTTGCCTTCCTACCGAGCCCTCCTTCGAACGGGTTTCACATCGGTCCGCTGTTCTTCCATGCCTACGGGCTGGCCTACGTCGTCGCGGTCATCGCCGCCGTGGCGATCACCGTGCGCCGCTGGGAGGCCAAGGGCGGGGAGCGTGATCTTGTGTACGAGGTCGCGCTGTGGGGATTCCCTGCCGGTCTCATCGGCGGGCGTCTGTACTTCCTGGCCACGAGCTGGAACGAAATCCCGCCCCACTGGTGGGGAGCATTCGCTGTCTGGAAGGGCGGGCTGGGCATCTGGGGCGGCATCGCCGCCGGCACACTCGCCGGGCTATGGGTGCTGCGCCGCCGCGGAGCGAACATCCCCGTCTTTCTGGATGCCGCCGCCCCCGCGCTGCTCGTAGCGCAGGCGATCGGACGGATCGGCAACTACTTCAACCAGGAGCTGTTCGGCGGCCCGACCACGTTGCCGTGGGGCCTTGAAATCTCCCCGGCCCACCGTCCGTTCGGATACGCGCAGTACGCAACCTTTCACCCGACTTTTCTCTACGAGATGATCTGGAACCTGCTGCTGGCCGCTGCGCTCGTGTGGCTCGGGCATCATCGACGGATTCGTGCGCCGGGGCTGTTCGCGCTCTACATTGCCGGCTACTCCTTCGCGCGGATCGGCGAGGAGCTGCTGCGCGTCGACCCAGCCCACCACATCTTCGGCCTGCGTCTGAACTTCTACGTCGCGAGCGTCCTGTGCGTTGTCGGAATCGCCTGGTTCATCCGGATCCAGCGAGGCGCGAAGGGTTCCGCGGGAGAAAGCCTGCGACGAGGCGGCGCACTGCTCGCCGCGGGCGGTCTGCTGGCGCTTGCCGGCTGCGGCCAGGGCTCCCACACGAGCACCGCACACGCACAGGCAACCGTCGTCGCCGCTCCACGATCATCCGCCAGCCAAACCGAACAACGGGTGCTCGGCCGCTTGCGCTCCCTGTAGCGGCAGGCACCTCATTGTGCGCATCTTTCCCTGTATCCATAACCATTTAGCTTGGTATCGTTTGGCCGGTGTCCGTCCCCGTCCCGGTGATCTCCGAGCGCGAACGCCAGCCGGGCGGCTGCTGCACGCCGCTCGTGGAGCCCGACCTCGCCGTTGAGGAGGCGCTCCGCCTAGCGGTCGTAACGAAGGCCCTTGCCGATCCCACGCGGCTTCGGATCGTGGATGCGCTGCGCAAGGCTTCACCGGAGGCGGTCTGCCAGTGCGAGCTACTGCCCCTCTTCGACATGTCGCAGCCCGCTCTGGCCAAGCACTTGAAGGTGCTCGTCGCCGCTGGCGTGCTGCACACCGAGCGTCGCGGGCTGTGGTCGTTCTACTACACCGATCCCAATGCGCTCGAACACCTGAGTTCATGGCTGAGCTAGATGCGCTCCTGCGACGAGCCGTGGCCGAAGACCCGGCGGTCGGCGTCCCGCTTGACACGCTGTGAACGTGCCTAGCCTCACCCGGCGGGCGACGGCTGAGGCGCTCGGTGCCTTCGCACTCGTATTTGCAGGCTGCGGCGCGATCGTCACCAACACCGAACGCGCCGGGACGCTTGGCGCCGTTGGGGTGAGCCTCGTCTTTGGCCTCGTGATCCTCGCGGGCATCGCTGCTGTCGGGCACATATCGGGCGCCCACTTCAACCCCGCGGTGACCACCAGCTTCTTTCTGACCCGACACCTGCCTGGGCGCGACGCCGGCACCTACATCGTGGCGCAGCTCGCCGGAGCGACCGCGGGTGCCCTGCTGCTCTGGCTGGTATGGCCCGCCAAGCCAGCTGATCTCGGGGCGACGGTGCCCTCTATTGCCGTCGGGCGGGCGGCGATGGTCGAGGGCGTGATGAGCGCTCTGTTGATGCTCGTGATCCTCAGCGTCGCGACCGACACGAGAGCTGCCGGTGCGCCGGCGGCGATAGCCATCGGCGCGACGATCGCTCTCGATGCGCTGTTCGGTGGTCAGCTCACGGGAGCGTCGATGAACCCCGCCAGGTCGTTCGGCCCGGCGCTGGTGTCGGGGCAGTGGAAGGACTTCTGGGTCTACCTCGCAGGTCCGCTGATCGGCGCGCCGCTCGGCGCGTTCGCCTACCAGTTCGTGCGAGGCGAGCATCCTCGACTTGCCCGCCCCGCTCCTTCCGCCGAGGAGACGTAGTGGCAGTTGTTCTGTTCGTCTGCGTGCACAACGCCGGGCGCTCGCAGATGAGCCAGGCACTCTTCGAACGCGCCTGCGGCGGCCGTCACACGGCACTCTCGGCGGGGACCACGCCGTCTGAGCGCGTGCATCCGGAGGTGGTGGAGGTCATGCGTGAGCTCGACATCGACCTTGCTGAGCGGAAGCCGCAACTCCTGACCAACGAGCTGGCCGAGCGCGCCGACGTGGTGGTGACGATGGGCTGTGGAGACGCCTGCCCGTATGTCCCGGGAAAGCGGTACGTCGATTGGGAGCTAAGGGACCCGAAGGGACAGCCCATCGAGACCGTGCGGGACGTACGCGAGCAGATCCGCGGCCACGTTGAGCAGCTCTTCGACGAGCTAGAAAGCGCCGCGGCGTAAGCGGCGCTCGGCGCGCGGGTCGGCGTCAGGGTAAGGAAACCCTACCCCTAGGGTGCCTTTCCGGCGGCGCCGTTCAGGGCGAGGATGGTCTTACAAACCAATTCGCCCCAGGAGGCAGACGAAGATGATCACCAAGACCCGCGCAACCATCACCGCCCTGATCGCATCGGCCAGTTTCGCGACCGCCGCCATCGCGCCGGCGGTCTCCTCGGCCCAGAAACTCGACCCGGGCACCCACGCCGCGACGTGCGAAGTTTACCGGCTGACCTATGAAATGTGGGATGAACTCCAGGAAAACGCAGCCGCAAATGGGCAGTACGACCTCGCCGAATACTACGCCGGACAGGAGACCGCAGCGCGCGACGCAGCGACGGAGGAGGGTTGCAGCTGGCCCTCGGCGACGCTCGCCAAAACCGTGAAGGTGCCGGTGGCGGTTATCAAGCCGATCGCAATCAAGCCTGTGAGTCAAGGCTAGGCAGCGCATCGTGGCGCGCTCCTGGGCCGCCGCTTGACCCAAAGGGGGTCTCGGTTCGCGCCGAGGCCCCCTCGCTTTGCGGGCAGTCCCTTCTCGGCGATCATGGTCGTCCCGCACGCGCCGGGCGCTTCCCTTCGACACGCAACCCTCGGCTATCGTCTTCCCGGCCCAACGGAAGGACCGCGCTTTCGAACAGAACCAGAGGGAGAGAACATGCTGGCGAGCACCGACTATCTGGTTGTGGGGGCTGGTGCGAGTGGGCTTGCCTTCGCCGATGCGCTGGTGGCCGAGGCGGATGTTGAGGTGACGGTGATCGACCGCCGAGAGGCCCCTGGCGGTCACTGGCCGGATGCGTATCCGTTCGTTCGCCTGCACACTCCTTCCGCGTTCTACGGCGTGAATTCGCTGGCGCTCGGCGAGGACCGCGTCGACCAGGCCGGGGAGAACGCCGGGTACTACGAGCGCGCGACGGGCGATCAGGTGTTCGAGTACTTCGCCGAGGCGGCCGGGCGGCTCACGCAGACAGGCCGGGGCCGCGTGCTCAGCGGCCACGAGTACCTGGGCGGCGGGGGTGACGGTGAGCGGGTCAGAGACCTGAGCACCGGAGAGCTTCACGATGTCGCCGTACGCCGCAGGGTCGTTGATGCTCGATATCTGGAGGCGTCGATCCCTGCGACCCACGCCGCCCCGTTTCAGGTTGCAGCGGGCGTTCGGCTCGTCCCCATCAACGACCTTCCGGCGGCTGCGCGATCGGACTGCTCCTACGCCGTCCTCGGGTCCGGCAAGACGGCCGCCGATGCGTGCGTCTGGCTCTTGGACAACGACGTGCAGCCGGGTCGGATTCGTTGGGTCCGGCCTCGCGACGCCTGGTTCTATGACCGCACCCACTTTCAGCCGCTGGAGCAGGTCGGCGCGATCATGGAGGGCATCTCTCTCGACGCCGAGGCCGGCGCCCATGCGGCGAACGTCGACGACCTCTTCGAGCGGCTCGAGGCCTCGGGGCGACTGGCGCGCATCGACCCTGCGTGGCCGGCGACGATGTACCGCGGCACGATGCTCAGCGCCCGCGAGCTGGCGGCCCTGCGCCAGATCGAAGACGTCGTCAGGCTCGGCCGAGTGCGGCGGATCGAGCTCGACCGGATCGTGCTCGAGCGCGGGGAGACCAAGACCGGGCCCGACGTCCTGCACGTGGACTGCGCGGCGCTCGGCCTGAACGACGCCCCAGCCACGCCGATCTTCCAGCCTGCTCGGATCGTGCTCCAGCAGGTGCGCCACCTCTCGCCGTGTTTCAACGCAGCCCTCGTCGGCTTCGTCGAGGCCCACCGGGACGACGACGCGGACAAGAACCGGCTCTGCCCACCCAACCCCTACGCCAGCAGCGCCGAGGACTGGCCGCGCATGATGAGCCGCACATGGAGAACGGAAGGACGATGGTTGGGCGAGCCCGACCTCTCAGCGTGGGTGGCCCGGAGCCGGCTCAACCTGCTGCGTGCGCTTCCCGACCACGCCGGAGAGCCGTCCGTGCAAACGGCGGTCAAGCGATATCTCACACACGTCAGCGCAGCGGTCGAGCGGCTGCAGCAGCTCGACGCATCGAGTTCAACTCACGTCCCAGCCACCTAGAACTCGGAAAGCGCTGCCGTGCCGGGCTTTCCTGCCTATGGGCCGTCCGGGGATCGAACCCGGAACCTTGGGCTTAAGAGGCCCCTGCTCTGCCGATTGAGCTAACGGCCCGTGAGGGCGCCGGCGCCCGATTGGCCGGCTCGGTCAGCGATTCTAGCCGGGCGGCTTACGCCCCGCCGGCTCAGAACACGATCGTGCGCCTGCCGTCGATGATCACGCGGTCGTCGAGGTGGAGCGAGACGGCTCTGGCCAGGACCAGCCGCTCGACGTCGCGGCCGACGCGCTCGAGCTCCTTGGCGCTCTGGCGGTGGTCGACGCGGACCACGTCCTGATCGATGATCGGCCCATCGTCGAGCTGCTCGGTGACGTAGTGCGCCGTGGCGCCGATCAGCTTCACCCCCCGCTCGTGCGCGCGGCCGTACGGGTTCGCTCCGGCGAAGGCCGGCAGGAACGAGTGATGGATGTTGATCGCGGGCATCTGCACCCGCGCCAGGAAGTCGCCACTGAGGATCTGCATGTAGCGAGCGAGCACGAGCAGCTCGGCGTTGCCGTCGAGCAGCTCGAGGATCGCCTCCTCGGCCTGCTCTTTGCGGCCCTTCTCCACCGGCACGTGGTGGTAGGGCACGCCAGCAGCGGACGACTCCTGTCGCAGATCGTCGTGATTTGAGATGACGGCCACGATGTCGGCGTCGAGCTCACCGCGCCGCCAGCGCCACAAAAGCTCGAGCAGGCCGTGGTCGTGGCGGGAGACGAGGATGGCGATGCGCTGGCGCTCACCCCACCAGCGGATCTCCCAGTCCATCTCAAACGGCCGGCCGACGGCGGCCTCGAAGTCCTGCTGCAGCCGCTCGCGAGCGGCTGCGGTCTGCTCGCTCAGCTCAAGGAAGAACTCCGTGCGCAGGAAGAAGCGTCCGCCGGTGGGATCGGAGGAGTACTGGTGCGAGGAGACGATGTTCGCTCCCCGCTCGAACAGAAAGCCCGACACTGCGGCCACGATGCCGGGCTGGTCGGCACAGCCGATCAACAGCCTCGCCGTGTAGCGCTGGGCGTCCTCCGCGGCCACCTCGCCCGACGCATCGCCGGTCTCCCCGGAGCTGACCACGAGCGCGACCGGGCTACTTCGTCTTGGTCGACGAAGTCCCGGTCGAAGTTCCGGTGAGGGGTGAGGTCGTCGTCGGCGCGGGCGTGGTCGACTGGGTCGTACCGGTCGGGTTCTGCTTGACCGCATCGAGATCCGTCCTCAGCCGCGCCCGCTGGTCGGCCGGCGCGAGTTCGAGCGTCTTCGCCGCAGCCAGGTCGCCGACGCGCACGTTGTGAGCCTTGTAGGCGTACTCGGCGAGACTGGCGTAGAGCGCAGCGCTCGTCGTCCGCTGGGCCACGACGATCTGCAGAACCTGCACCGCCGCGGCCGGCTTGTTGAGGCCTTCTTCGCCGAACACCGTCACCATGCGCTGGGCCAGTTCGGCGTTGGGTTTGGGGGGATTCAGGGCCAGGTAGCTGCCCCAGGCACGCGCCACCCGGCGGAACAGTTCCTTGCCCTTGGTCGTCACCACCCCCGTCTGCGTGACGTACGCTTCACCGCCCGCTTCGTGCAGCAGCGCGTTTGTGAGGTTTTCCCACGCACTCAGGTTGGTCGGCTGCTCGCTTGTGAGCTTTTCGTACTTCTTGATCTGGTTGGAGAAGCTGGCGGCGTTCGAGCCTTCGTTGCTCGACGCCGCATTCAAGAGGCCGCCGCCGCCGAATCCCCCGCCCACGCCGAAGCCCACCAGCCCGATGCCCATCAGGATGGCAAGGCCCGTGTAGATGAACCGCACCGCGCGACGGCGGTGGCGACCTCTGAGGTCGAACAGCATCAGTGCGACAGCTCGTTGTCTACGTGGTCGATCAATTCCTGCACGCTTGGCTCCGTTGCCTGGTCGAGGGATCGCGCCGGATCTCCTTGAGGATTCCCGGCGTCCTGCGCGCTCGTGGCGGGCGACCGGTCAGCGGCCGTCTCGCTCCGGCGCCTCTCCGATCGCTCGACGAGCGATGCCAGCAGGATACTCGCCTCATACAGCACATACAGCGGGATCGTCTCCAGCAGCAGTGTGATCGCGTCTCCGGGCAGGAAGGCGGCGACCGCCGCGCACGCCACGATCGCGTAGCGTCGGTTCTTGCGCAGCTGGCGCGGCGTCACGATTCCGATGCGCGTGGCGGCCAGAATCGCGACGGGCACCTGGAAGATGAGACCCATGGCGAGCAGCACGGTCGCCGCGAAGCCGTAGAACTGGCTTGCCTGGACCAGCACGTTGAACTCGCTGGAGTTGAAGTTCACGAAGAAGCGCACCGCCGCGGGCAGCACGACGAAATAGCCGAACAGCACGCCGCAGGCGAACAGGAAGGGAATAGCCGTCAGCAGCGGCAGCGTGATGCGTCGCTCGTTGGGACTGAGCGCGGGCAGGATGAAGCCGTACAGCTCGTACAGGATCACCGGCAGTGAGAACACGAGCGCGAAGTAGAGCGACACCTTGATGGTCGTCGTGAACGGCTCACCCACGCCCAGCGTGACCGGGTTGTCGCCCACCGGGTAGCGCGGGATCCTTGCAACGTCTGCCCCCAGGGAGCCGATCACCGGCTGCAGCTGGGCGCGCGCCTGCGCCGAAAGGCCGCTGCTCGGGCGGCTCAATATCGCGAGCGCCGCCTGCGTGCTGTGCGCCACTTTGAGCACCGCCCGCTGCGCGAGCACGGCCTGCCCAACCGTCCCCTCGCCCTTGGCGACCTGCTTTCGAGTCTGGGTTTGCAGAGGTTTGTTGATGATGTGAAGCAGCGTGTGGTTCTGCCACAGGCACACGCCAAACGCGAGGGCCAGGATGATCGCGCTGATTATCAGACGGCTGCGCAGCTCATCGAGGTGGTCCACGAGGCTGAGCCGATCTTCGTGGCCAATCGTGCGAATCGCGCTGGGCATGGCCTTCATGAACCTACCACCGCACCCTGGCGGCCCACGCTCCCTGCCGACCGCTCGTCCACTGGGCTAAAGGCGAGCGTCGCGGAGGTCGATGACGGGAGGGAGCCATGACCTACGACAGCGATCACGACAGCCAGCACCCCGACGTCCGGCCCAGCGCACCGCCGCCCGCCGCCAAGAACACGGGCGTCGTGCGCTCGAAGCGCCGCGGCGCCGCCGACGAGGTCTGCTCGCCAGGTCAGCTGCATATCTGCTTTCACTGCTCCGGCCAGCTCGTGTTTCCCTTGGACTGGTCCGAGGAGGGCCACCGCCACTGGCGGATCGTCCTGCGTTGTCCCGAGTGCGAGTCAAGGCGCGAGGGCATCTTCGAGCAGGCTGCCGTCGAGCGCCTCGAGGATGAGCTCGACCGCGCCGCGGCCGCACTGCTGGGCGATCTCAGACGCGTGACGCACGCCAACATGTCTGACGAAATCGAGTTCTTCATACGAGCGCTCGACGCCGACCTAATCGTCCCCTCAGACTTCTGAGCAGCTCTCGGCCCTCGTCGCGGGGGCCTTCTCAGCGGTAGCGCTCCACCACCGCGTCGGCCACCATGTCCAGCAGCGCCGCGCGCCCGTCGGGGAGCATCGCCGGCAGCGCTGCCTTGGCCTGCGCGACCACGGCCAGCGCTCGCTCGCGCGCCTCCTCCAGCGCACCGGTCGCAGCGATCCGCTCGCACAGCGCCTCCGCCTGCTCGGGATACTCGAGCGTCGAAAGATCGAACGCGGCCAGCTCCGCCTCACGCTCGCGCGCCAGGATCAGTGGCAGCGTGACCGTGCCGTCGAGCAGGTCCCTGCCGCGCGACTTGCCGGTGGCCTCGACCGGGCCGGACACGTCGAGCACGTCGTCGAGCATCTGGAACGCGAGCCCGACCTGCCGTGCAAACGCGCCGAGCGCGTCGGCGAGGGCCTCGGAGCCCCGCCGCGCCGTGAGCGCTCCCAGCCGGCAGGCGGCCTCGAACAGAGCCGCCGTCTTCAGCTCACAGCGCCTCAGGTAGCGCTCGACCGCAACGTCCGACGCGTAGGCGTCCTCTCGCTGCAACAGCTCGCCCGCGGCCAGTGCCGAGCTGGCCTGCGAGAGCGCGCGCAGCTGTGCGGCGTCGTCGTTGCGCGCGAGCTCGGCGAATGCCCGCGAGAACAACAGATCGCCGGTCGCGATCGCAAGGCCGCGCCCGGCGGCCGCCGCCACCGTCGGATGGCCGCGGCGCAGTGGCGCACCGTCGATCAGATCGTCGTGGACGAGCGTCGCCGAGTGCACGAGCTCGACCGCCACGGCCGCGCGAATCAGTCGCCCCTCGCCCTCGGCGGTGTCCGGCGGTCCGCCGGCGGACACCGCGGCCAGCACGACGAGCAGCGGTCGCAGACGCTTGCCGCCGGCGACGATCGTGGCGTTCGCGAGCGAGGCGAGCGGCGCACCCGCCTGCGCCGTCACCTGCTCCAGGTGAAGCTCGGTGCGGGCCATCAGCTCGCGCAGCTCGGGGCCGCCGCGGCGCATGATCGCGTCGAGTCCGTCCACGCCCACGGTCGGGCTGTGCCCGATCGTGCTTGGAATGGCCGCGCTCATGCTGCCCCGCCGCGCGGGACGGTGCCGGCGTGGATGGCGACGATGCCGCCCGCCGTCAGCACGTAGCCGATGTCGCGCAGGCCCGCCCGCTCCATCTCGGCCGCGAGCGCATCGGGCGCCGGAAAGCGCTTGACCGAGTTGGGCAGATAGGTGTAGGCGCCGGCTATCGCCACCGGTGCGCCCGATCGCCGCAGGCGCGCCCCGAGCGCCACCAGCGAGCCCGCCAGCCGCCCCAGTGCGGGCACGATGCGCTCGAACCACAGCCCGTAGAAGAGCGACAGCGGCGCGCGCGTGGGGGTCGTGATCTCGAGCACCACCACGCGCCCGCCGGGGCGCACGACGCGGACCAGCTCCCTCAGGCCGCGCGGCAGGCTTGTGAAGTTGCGCGCACCGAAACCCACCGCCGCCGCATCGAAGGAATCGTCGTTGTAGGGCAGCTCCAGCGCGTCGCAGCTGTCAAAGCGCGGCTGCACGTGCTGCGCGTCCAGCACCGCAGCCTTGGCGCGGGCCCGCGCCAGCATGCCCTCGGCGAAATCGCACCCCACGACCTCCCCACCCGGCCACACGCGGCCCGCTAGCTCGATCGCGAGGTCGCCGGTGCCGGTCGCCACGTCGAGCACGCGGCTGCCCGAACCCACGTGCGCGAGCTCGGCGGCGCGAGCCCGCCAGCGGCGGTGCAGCCCCGCGGTCATCGCCGTGTTCATCGCGTCGTAGACGCCCGCGATGCGATCGAACATCGCCCGCACCTCGACCGCCTCGAGCGTTCCGCTCTCAGCCTGCTCTACGGGGATATCGCCGGCCGCAAGCGCGACGGGCTCCGGCGGCTGCTCCTCCACGCTGGACGCTCCCGCGCCACGCGGAGATCGGCCAGCCCCGGCGCGTTGCTGAGCGTGCATGGGCGAACGCTACTTCAGCTGCGACAGGAAATTGACGACGGCCTTGAACTTCTGCGGCGGCAGGTTGCGGAACGACGGCATCGGCGCGGTCGGATTCACCAGCGTGCGCGCGATGCCCTGGCGCGGCAGCCGCGCGCCGATATGGGTCAGGTCGGGGCCGGGGCCGGCGTTCCCGTTGTCGCCGATCTTGTGGCAGGCAAGGCAGCCCGACTGGGCGACCACCAGCTTTCCGGCTTCGTATTCGGCGAGGGTGCTGCCACCCGCCTGCTTGACGGCGGCGGGCGTGGCGAGTTCGATCGCCGTCGGCGAGCCCGCGTTGGCGCCCGAGTAGGTCAGGAACGCCATCGCACCGATCACCACGACGGCGGTCACCGAGGCGATCGGGCGGCGCTCGGGGCGGCGCTCGGGACCGCGGTCGTAGAACGGAAGCAGGAACAGCAGGATCATGCAGATCGTGGGCACGCCGATCGTGGCCAGCCCGACTAGGCTCGGCGGCTTGATCACGCGCAGCAGCTCGAACAGGAAGAAGAAGTACCACTCCGGGCGCGGCACGTAGGTGGTGGTCGTCGGGTTGGCCTTCGAGCCGAGCTCGGCGCCCAGCACCAGCGACATCGCGATGATGACCGCCATCACCACGCACGCCATCGCCCCGTCCTTTGCCACGGCGTAGGGGAAGAACGGTTTGCCCTGAGCCTTCAGGATCGCGTACTCGCGGAGGTATTCCTCCTTCTCGCGCTGGTTCATCGCCGCGGCGCCGCCGGTCGCGGGTTGGGGGCCGCTGGTCGCCGGCGCACGGCCCTATACCTCGGTCTCGCGCAGCTCGGGGTTCTTCTCGGCCTTCATCCACGGCGGCGCGGTCGTGCCCAGCTTGGTCACCAGGTACAGGTGCGCTCCGATCAGCGCGACGAGCAGTCCGGGTATGAGCAGCATATGGATGGCGTAGAAGCGCGACAGCGTGGTGGCCCCGAATTCCGAGCCCCCGCGCAGGAAATCACTCAGGTAGGGGCCGATCAGCGGGCCGGTGCCGTTGATGTTCAAGCCCACGATCGTCGCCCAGTAGGCGCGCTGGTCGAACGGCAGCAGATAGCCGGTGAAGGACATGACCATCGTCAGGATCAGCAGCACGACCCCGATCACCCAGTTCAGCTCGCGGGGGTACTTGTAGGCGCCCCAGAAGAACGTGCGGCCCATGTGCAGGAACACGAGTATCACCATCACCGTCGAGCCCCACTTGTGCATGCCGCGCACGAACTGGCCGAGGAACACGTCGTTGGTGATGTAGCGCACCGATTCATAGGCGCCACCGGAGGCGTCCGGGCGGTAGTACATCGCCAGAAACACTCCCGTCACCGCCTGGGAGAGGAAGGCGAACAGGGTGGCCGAGCCGAGCGTGTAGAACCAGTTGGTGCCCTTCGGGATCTTCCTGAACATCAGCCAGCGGGCGGCGCCGCTCAGCGAGGTGCGCTCGTCGACCCAATCGACGACGTTGATCCCCGCGTTCCCCGCATGCTCGACCGGAGTGGGAGCCGTGCCGTTGCCCTCGCTCGGACGTTGCGGCGGCGCCTTGAGGGCCGAGGGGATTGGGGGGGCTGGGAGCTTGGGCACGATTACAGGCTGCGTTCGGGCTTACAGTTTCTGCGCGCCCGGTCTTGACGGATACAGGTACTGGCCGATGCCGTCCAGCGGCTCGCCGGGATCGCGCGGGGAGAAGCGGCGCAGTTCGCTGTTGACGCTGAAGCGCGGGCCGATCTGCACGTATCCGCTGCGCACCCGCGTGTAGAAGCGATCCAGCGGCCGCACCGGTGGTCCGCCGACGGGACGTCCGAGCAGGTCGTAGACGCCGCCGTGGCACGGGCAGATGAAGCGCTCGGCGGCATCCACCCAGCGCACCGGGCAGCCGAGGTGCGCGCAGCGGCTCGTGATCGCGATGAAGCTCGTCTCGAGGTCATAGCGGTCGGTGTCGAGCGCGGGGTTGCGCTTGCGCACGTACACGGTCGCCTTGCCGGCCTCGCCGATGCCGGAGGTGAGCGTGATGACCGTGGGTATGTAGTTGTTGTCGACGAAGCTGTCGACAGGGCCGACGGTTTCCCAGCGGTGCGGCGTGCTTTTGAAGATCGGGCCCACCGCAAAGCCCAGCGCGGGCAGCGTGAACGCCGCCGTCGCGATGATGCCCGCACCGTTGGCGCTGACGGTCATGAACCGTCGTCTGGTGATCGTCTCGCCCTCAAACGCCCCGGGGATCTGCCGGTCGAGCGTGTACTTGGACTTGCGCTTTGCGTGCTTGTCGGTCACCGACCACAACAATATCGAGGCCGGATTCAGGGCGACGCCGACAGCCCCGCAGCGCTTGTGCGCATCGCCTCGATCGCCCCGGGCGCGCCGGCGAAGGCGAGATCCTTCGCGCGCCGGTGGGCATCGCTCGACCCCCAGCCGACGGCGCGCGCGCCGGCGTCCCAGACCGCGTCGGCCAGCGCCAGCTCGCCGGCGCCCTGCGCGAGCGCGCTGAGCGTGATCGTGTCGGCGAGCTCCGCCACCGCGGCCGTGTCGCCGAGCGCCACGAGCATCGCGAGCCCGATCGCATAGAGCTGGTCGCCCGCGAGCAGCCCGAGGTCGGCCTCGGCGGCACGCACCACGCGGGGGGAGCCGTAGTGCACGAGATAGCCCTCGTAGATGGCCTCGACCAGCAGCTCGTACTGCTCGCGCCTGCCCTGCGTGCGAGGGCCTTCGGCGGCTACCTGCGCGGGGGTCGCCGGTCTCGACTCGGCGGCGGGGTCGCCACACGTCTCCGAGCCGACGAGCGTCGCCATCAGGCCGCCCTCTTCGCGCAGCAACGCCGCCAGCTGCTGCAGCACGTCACTCACCCTGGCGCCCCGTCGCATCCAGGCTGGCGAAGGCCGCCACCGCGGCCTCGACCGTGCGCTCGATCTGCTCGGCGGAGTGCGCCAGCGAGGGGAACCACGCCTCGAACTGTGACGGCGGCGGGTAGACCCCGCGCGCGAGCAGCTCGCGGCACCAGGCACCGTAGGCACCCAGGTCGCACGCGCGGGCGTCCTCGAAGGAGCGCACCGGGCGTTCGCTGAAGAAGACGGTGAGAAGGCCGGGCGCGCTCGAGATCTGCACGGCCCGCCCCGATGCGGCCTCGCGCAGCCCGGCCGAGAGCTGCTCGGTGAGCGCCGTCAGGCGCGCATAGGCGGACTCGTCGAGCAGCTCGAGCGTGGCCAGCCCGGCAGCCACCGCGAGCGGATTTCCCGACAGCGTCCCCGCCTGATACACCTCTCCGGACGGCGCGAGCATGCTCATCAGCTCGGCGCCGCCGCCGACGGCCGCGGCCGGCAGCCCGCCGCCGATGACCTTCCCCAGGATCGTCAGATCGGCGGTCACGCCGGAGCGTTCCTGGGCGCCGCCGCGGGCGACGCGGAAGCCGCTTATCACCTCATCCAACACGAGCAGGGCCCCGTTTGAGTCCGCGCGCTCGCGCAGCAGCTCGAGAAAGCCCTCGCGGGCGGGGACGAGGCCCATGTTGGCAGGCAGCGGCTCTGCCAGGATCGCTGCCAGCGCGTGCTCCCCGGTCGCCGCGATCAGGGCCTCCGGTTCGTTCCAGTCGACGACCAGCGTCCCCGCGGCCGCGCTCGCACTCACGCCCGGACTCGCCGGCAGCGCCTGCGTGGCAAGGCCGGAGCCGGCGTCGACGAGCAGGCCGTCGACGTGGCCGTGGTAGGCGCCCGCGAACTTCAGCACCCGCTCGCGGCCCGTCGCCGCGCGCGCAAGGCGGAGCGCCGTCATCGTCGCCTCCGTGCCCGAGGAGGTCATGCGCAGCATCTCCACCCCCTCCATCCGCCTAGACATCTCGAGCGCGAGCTCGACCTCTCCCGCCGTGGGCGCGCCGAAGCTCGTGCCCTTCGCCGCGGCCGCCTCGATCGCGTCCAGCACGGCCGGGTGGGCGTGCCCGTGGATCAACGGACCCCATGAACAGACGTAGTCGATATAGCGATTGCCGTCGACGTCGAGCACTTCGGCGCCCTCGCCGCGCTCGATGAACAGCGGGTCGCGCCCGATCGCCCGCATCGCCCGCACGGGCGAGTTGACGCCGCCGGGAATCACCTTCAGGGCGCGCCTGTACAGCGAAGCTGAGCGCGTGTCGGTGAGGGCGGTCACCGGCCCTCGCGGCGAGGCGTCGGCGGGCGCGGGGTCATCCAGCGTGCGTGCGCTCCCACTGCTTGAACTCCTCGGTGAAGTACAGCAGGCGGATCTTCTTGAACTCGGTCGAGGAGTACAGGGTGGCGCGCTCGTTGATCCCGGTCTGCTCTGCGATCGCATCGAGCACGGCGTCGCACTCGACCTTCGAGCGCCCGTGCGCCATCGTGAACACCGAGTAGGGCCAGTCCTCGTAGGTGGGACGCTGGTAGCAGTGGGAGATGCCGCGCACGGCCGCCATCCTGCGGCCGATGTCGAGGATCTGAACGTCGGGGACCTTCCACACGCCCATGCCGTTGGCCGAGAACCCCGCCCGGCGGTGATAGAGGATCGCGGCCACGCGGCGCAGCAGACCACGCTCCTGCATCCCCGAGAGGTGGTCCAGGAAGCGCTCCTCTGTAAGCCCGACGGCTGCCGCCGCGGGCGCATAGGGTTCCTCCACGACCTGCATGTTCCCCTGCAGCGCGCGGATCACGGCGATGTCCAGCTCGTCGTAGGGCTGTGGATCGAGCTCGATCGGCTCGGTCGCCTGGGCCGCGCTCGCGAGCGCCTCGGTGTCGCCCTCCATCTCGAGGTCCATGCGGATCTTGAACAGCTTCAGCGTCGGCAGCTGGCGGACCGACTCCGCTTTGGCCTCGCGCGCCAGCACCTCGAGTGTGCCCTCCAGCCCGAGCTCTGAGTCGGGCTCCGTGGCGATCGTGAACCACAGGTTGAATTCGTGGTTGCGCAGGTAGTTGTGCGAGACGCCCGGATGTTCGTTGATCGCCTGGGCCGCGCGATGCGGGTGCTCGGGATCGACCTTGGCGGCGACGAGCATCGAGGAGTAGCCGAGCGCCCGCGTGTCGAAGATCGGCGTGACCTGACGGATGATTCGCTTTGCCAGCAGGCGCTCGACGCGCGCCATCACCTCCGCTTCTGGAACCTCGCCCAGCTCTGCCACATGGCGGTAGGGCCTCTGGGCGATCGGGAAGCTGCCCTGCATCAGGTTGAGCAGCCGGCGGTCGAGGTCGTCGAGCGGCACCGCCGCGCCGTCCTTGCGGCTGCGGATCTTCAGCACCGCCTCGCTTGAACCCTCAACGTCCGCCGCGCGGCTCATCGGGCCTCTTCCTGGAGCCACCGGGCTGCGTCCTTGGCGTGGTAGGAGATGATCGTGTCGGCCCCCGCACGGTGCAGGGACGTGAGGATCTCGAGCACGGTGGCACGCTCGTCGAGATAGCCGGCGGCGGCCGCGGCCTTGACCATCGCGTACTCGCCGCTGACGTTGTAGGCCGCCAGCGGCAGGCCCGTGGCGGCCTTGACCGCGCTGATCAGATCGCCGTAGGCGAGCGCCGGCTTGACCATCACCATGTCCGCTCCCTCCTGCACGTCCAGCAGCGCCTCGCGCACCGCCTCGCGGCCGTTGGCGGGGTCCAGCTGGTAGCCACGCCGGTCCCCGAACGCCGGAGTCGAGCCGGCCGCCTCGCGAAACGGCCCGTAGAAGGCGGACGCGAACTTGGCCGAGTAGGCGAGGATCGGGATCTCGGAGAAACCCTCGCCGTCGAGCTCCTCGCGGATCGCGCCGACGCGCCCGTCCATCATGTCCGACGGCGCGAGCAGGTCGGCACCGGCGCGCGCCTGGCTGACGGCGGTACGCGCCAACAGCTCGACGCTCGCATCGTTGTCCACCGTGCCGTCGCCCCGCAGCACGCCGCAGTGCCCGTGTGACGTGTACTCACACAGGCACACATCGGTCACGACGAGCAGCTCCGGCAGCGCCTGCTTGATCGCGCGCGTCGCGACCTGCACGACGCCCTCCTCATCCCACGCACCCGAACCCTGCTCGTCCTTCTCGGAGGGAACCCCGAACAGCATCACGGCCGAGATTCCCAGCTGCGCGGCCTCGCGCGCGTCGGCCACCGCCGCTGAGATCGACAGACGCTCGACGCCCGGCATCGCGGCGATCGGCTCGCGCGCGGCCTCGCTCGAGCTGGTATCCACGACGAACAGCGGCAGCATCAGCCGACCCGGGCTCAGCTCGGTCTCGCGCACGAGCCCGCGCAAGCCGGCGCTGGCGCGCAATCTGCGCATGCGCGTCTGTGGAAAGGCC
The DNA here is from genome assembly GCA_963761355.1 of uncultured Solirubrobacteraceae bacterium. GTDB lineage: Bacteria > Actinomycetota > Thermoleophilia > Solirubrobacterales > Solirubrobacteraceae > Palsa-744. The sequence continues at coordinate 380,676 of CAVXHC010000014.1, read as the reverse complement.
ATCGCCCTTCTCAGGTTAGAGCGTTCGCATTGGCGGCGTGCAGAGCACGAGCCACTCAGTCGGCGCGCTGCAGCCCCAGGCGGGCGAGCGCCGCGAACAGGACCATCAGGCCGGCGAGGTGCGCGAGCGCGGAGCCGATCGGCGGAGACGCTTCGTTGACGGCAGCGTCCAGCGCCTGCAGGGTGGCCTTGAAGGGGAACACGAACGAGACCACCTTGATCGCGTCGTACACCCCGACGGCGACCGCGCCGGCCGGCACGAGCGCCAGAAAGGCGAGCGGCAGCGACAGCAGAAACGCGAGCAGCGAGGCCGCGCGCACCTCACGCACGAGTACGCCGATAGCCACACCGAGCGCACCGAAGGCGACGGCGCCAAACGCCAGCGCGATCAGCCACAACCCCACGCGGCTCCAGTCGAGCGTGACGAACGCGCTGACGCCCGCGAGCATCGCGAAGGCCACCACGAACGAGCAGACCGCCGACAGGAGAATCTTCTCGATCAACAGCCGCTCGCGCGTGATGAGGCCGCGCAGCAGGCGTGTGAGCACGCGCTCCTCGCGCTCGAGCGCCACGCCGCCGGCGGCCAGCAGTACGCCGATGAACATCAACGACACGCTCACCGCGACCACCACCGCGAACGTGTTCAGCGGCGTGCGCCTGCCGTGCAGGAGCGTGCTCTTCACCTGGATCGGCTGGCTGACGGTCGACAGCACGTTCTTGCTCAGGGAGAGGTTCTGCGCGGCGAAGTTGGCGAAGCTCGAGATCCGTTCGAGCTGCTTTCGCTGCGGTCCCGGCGGCTCGTGAGCGAGGATCTGCTGAAGCGCCGGCGGGATCTGGCTGAGCCCGATCAGGTTCGGGGGAGCTCCGAGCACGCCGAGGTTGCCGCCCGCGAGCAGCTGATCGATCGCGCTGGCCGCCGCCTGCTGGATCTGTTCGGAGAACCCGAGGTTGGCCTGCGCCAGCGCCGAGTTCAGCGTCGAGCGCACGAGCGCCTGCTCGAGGGCATCGCCGTTGTAGATGACTTCCAGCCGTGCCGGCACGATGCTCGAGGAGAGCCGCGCGGCGAGGTCGGCGGGAATCACGACGGCGGCAAGCACATCCCCCCGCTTGACCTTCTCGACCGCCTGCGCGCGCGAGGACACGCGCACCGTCATGACCTGGTTGAGGAGTTGATCGGCATACTGGCTGACCTCGACGCGCTCGCTGCCCACCTGCACCGTCTGGCCGGGCGGCGTTTCATCGACGACCGCCACGCGTGGCCGCGCCGGGCTGCGCGAGATCGCAAGCCCGATCAGCAGCGCGAGCGCCACCGGATAGATGATCAGCGTCGCCACGAGCAGCCGCGAGCGCCGCAGGATCAGGAGGTCCTTGGCGAGCAGCCAGCGCATCAGTGGCCGCGCTCGGCCAGAAAGGCGACGAAGGCCCCCTCGAGATCATCCTCGCCGCGCCCGCTCGCCGCGATCAGCTCGGCCGGCGCGCCATCGAACAGCAGTTGACCGTCAGCCAGCACGATCGCGCGGGTGGCGTAACGGCGCACCTCGCCGAGATGGTGGGTCGAGAACAGCACGCTCGTGGCGCGGGCGCCCGCGGATCGCTCGATGAGCGCTTTGAGGAACTCCCACAGTCGCGCGCGCTGGCGCGGATCGAGCGCCGAGGAGGGCTCGTCGAGGGCGAGCAGCTGCGGGTCGGCGATCAACCCGAGCGCGACGTTCACGCGCTGACGGTTGCCGCCGGACAGCTGCTCCACGCGATCGCCCGCCCGCTCTGAGAGTCCGGTGTGCTCGAGCATGCCGGCCACCGCGCCGTCGGGGTCCGCCACCTTCTCAAGGCGGGCGAACAGCCGCAGGTTCTCTTCTACCGTCAGCTTCGAGTAGAGAGCCGGATTCTGCGGCGACCAGCCGATCGCGCCCGCCTCGCCCGGCGGCTGGGCCGAGGCCTCAACGCTCCCGGCGCTCGGCTGCTGGACGCCGGCGAGAATCGACAGAAGCGTCGTCTTGCCCGCCCCGTTCGGGCCGACCACGGCGACGAGCTCCCCCGGCCGCACGTCGAAGCTGACCGCGCTCAGCGCCTGACGCCGGCCGTAGCGCTTGTCGATCCCCCGCACGCTGAGGATCGGCGAGTCGGCGGCCGCGGGCGGCTCGCCGAGGGTCCTCACAGGAGCCCATCCCGCGAGCGCTCCCATGGTTCGAAGGTCAAGTGACGGCTCAGATAGACCGTCGTCTCGCGCAGAATCGAGAGGATCGGGAGTGCCATCAGCGCGCCGACGATCCCATACAGCTGCTGCCCGAGGAGCAGTGCGAAGATCACGAGCAGCGGGTTGATGCGCAGCGTTTTGCCGAAGATCTGCGGCGCGACGATATGGCCCTCGAGCTGCTGAATGCCGAGGAACAACAGCGCGACCCACACGGCGCTGATCGGGTTCGTGAAGAGCGCCACCAACACGGGCGGTATCGCACCCAGGAACGGCCCGAGATAGGGGATCAACTCCATCACGCCCAGGAACACCCCGAACACGACCGCGTATTTGCTGCCGGCGGGGAAGATGCCGAGGATGCCGAAGATGTACAGCGCCACTCCGGCCGTCGTCCCCATCACGACGCTGAACAGCAACTGCCCGCCGATGTAGCGCGAGACGGCGTTCTGCACGAGCGTCGGGTAGTCGTCAGAACGTGCCCCCGAGCCGGCGGGCATGAGCCTGCGTACGAGCTTGCCGATGCGCGCGCCGTACAGCAGCATGTACACCGACAGGACGAACGTCAGCACGATGTCAAAGCCGGCGCTGACCGCTTCCGTCAGCAGTCCGCCGCCGAAGGACACGATCGAGCCGCCGCTTTTGGAGAGCTTGTCCTGGAGCGTCTGCAGCGCCGTCTTGCCCTGCTCCGCCAGCTGCACATGCAGGCCGATCCGGTGAAGGTCACCCTGCAGGCCGAGGATCGAGTGGTTGGCTTCGTTGACGAGGTTCGGCAGGCTGTGCGTGAACGTCCGCACCTGATTGGAGATAGGGTTGGCCAGCAGCACGCCGATCCCGGCCAGCGTCAGGAAGAATGCGAGGTACACCGCGAGTACCGCTAGACCCCGGGGCAACCGCGAGCGCTGGAGAAAGGCGACAGCCGGGTTGAGGATCAGCGCGATGACCGCCGCCACGACGAAGATCAACAGCACTTTGCCCGCTGCTTTCGCGAGCGCCCAGACCGCCAGCACCGCCAGCGGGAGCAGCACCAGCTGGACCCAGCGCGGGACGACGACGCGCGTTGGCTGCTCGGGAGGTGTGGACTTCGGGGAGTCCGTCAGCTCCCGCTCCTCTGTGCTGGGCGGGGCCGCGTCGGGGCCGTTCTCGGGGACGCCGCTCACTTGGCCGCAACCATCGGCAAAGTATGGCTGAGCCCGAGGCGGCCGTTCCGCGGCCGGCGAGCGCGCGGAACATCCTTTTTGTCGGCGACCTGGTCGGCGGCATCGGCAGGCGCACGCTGTTCGACTGCCTGCCCGTGCTGCGCGAGCGTTACGCCCCCGACTTCGTCGTCGTCAACGCGGAGAACGTCGCCGGCGGGCTGGGAATCACCCCCAAGATCGCCGACCAGCTGCTCGCCGCCGGCGTCGACGCGATCACGCTCGGCAACCACACCTACCACCGCCGTGAGATCTATCCCTATCTCGAAGCCCAGCCGCGGATCGTGCGGCCGGCGAACTTCCTGCGCAGCCAACCCGGGCGCGGCACCTGCGTGGTGGAGCATGAGGGGGTGCGCCTGGGCGTGGTGAGCATGAGCGGGAACCTGTACCTGCGCGCCGGGCGCTCGGCTTTCACCGAGATCGAGGTCGCCCTCGGCGAAATCGGGGAGGTCGACCACGTGCTTGTTGACATGCACGCCGAGGCGACCTCCGAGAAGATCGCCATGGGCTGGCACCTCGACGGGCGCGTGACCGCGGTGGTGGGCACGCACACACACGTGCCCACGGCCGACGCGCGCGTGCTGCCCGGTGGGACCGCCTACATCACCGACGTCGGCATGACCGGTCCGCGCGGCGGCGTGATCGGCGTCAAGCGCGAGCAGGCGATCGAGTCGCTGCTCACACAGATGCCCGTGCGCTTTGAAACCTCTGAAGAGGACCCATGGCTGATGGGAGTGCTCATCCGCTGCTCGCAACCGCTGCGGGCCGACTCCATTGAGCAGGTGCTGATGCCACGGCCGGCGGCGGAGTCAGCGGATCGCTGAAGCGTCCCAGCAGGGCGAGCATCACGAGCGGGAAGAACCAGGGGATGTAGAGGTAGAACCAGTGGTCGATCCCCAGCTGCGTCGCGACGATCACGGCGGCGCACGCCGCCGCGAGGCCGACGAGATCCTGGCGCCGGGGGACGACGGCCAGCGTCACGGCGAGCAGGACGGCGGCGATCTGGACGGCAAGCTGGGGCCCGGCCAGCCCACCGTAGAGACCCCACACCGAGAACGGCGAGTTGCGGTCGGCCTGATAGGCGATCGTCCGCGAGTAGATCGTGTGCAGCGAATCATGGCTGACAGCGGGGATCGACGCGAGCGCAGCGGTCACGACGAACGCGAGCACGAACACCGCAAGCCCCCGCATGCGCGCGCGCCGCGATGCGCGCGCGCCCGCCTCGCCTTCGCGCATCCCGTGCGTCGCAAGCAGCGGCGCGAGCGCGAGCGGAGCGAACTTCGTGAGGCCGGCGAGCGCGGCCAGCGCGCCGCGATGCGGAGCGGCCGAGCACGGAACGGTAGCTGCAGGCGAGCATTGCCGCGAGCACGAGCACCGCGACGAGCGCGTCGTTTGAGTTGCTCTCGAGCGAGAACAGGGTGAACGGGTAGGCGGCCCACGCGTATGCGAGCGCGACCCCGAGCGCCGGCCCACGCACGCGCCGGCCGAGCAGGAAGATGAGCGCGAGCGCGAGCAGGTCGAACGTGATCGCCGCGGCGTGGGCGGCGGGCAGATCATCCCAGCGCCCGCTCCAGCCGAAGATCTGCTCGAACGGCACGTAGGCCTCGTAGTTGACCGGCCCGTAGGTGTCCCCGTGTTCGTTCGATGAGGGAAAGGAGCCGTACAGGGGCTTGCCGTCGACGATCCGCTCGCCCCCGATCACGCCGGCATAGCCGACGTCGATCACGTTCGAGTCGGTGACGTTGAGCGCGATGCGAAACCCGATCAGGAACACGACGCCGAGGGCCAGCCACGCGACCGGAACGCGCAGGCGTAGCGGGCCCGGCTCGCGGCCGGGTCGCTCGCGGCGCGTGAGGGCGAGCATGCGCACGAGCAGGTACAGCAGCGGCGGGTAGACGAGCGGCACCGAGGCGTAGATGTGCGCGTGGTTGAAGAACGCGAGCGACACCGAGAACGACAGCAGCACGAGCAGGTCGAGGTGCAGCAGCGAGAAGGGCCGGCGGAAGTCGAAGAAGGGGCCCATGAAGAGGATGCACAGCGGCAGCCATATGTACACGGCGTTGACGTGCTCGCCGAACGCGCCGGGGTAGCCGCGCGCCATCGTCCAGGCGACCTGGAAGCCGGTCCACTGTTCGAGCACCCGGCCGGAGGAGTCGGCGATGATGACCTGGCCGATCTCCTTCTTGCCATTGCGCGAGAAGTAGCTCACCTGCCAGTGAAGCGGGCCCTTCAGATAGGCGCCGGCGTAGGAGCCCGGGTATTTCGCGCGCACGGCCTGCAGCTTCGGCAGCCGGTCGGCGATCGTCAGCACCGTGTTCGCCGACAGCATGCGCCCGGCCGGCGGGGTGTCTGAGGCGACCACCGGCACAGGAGTTTCCGAGCCGCTCGCCTGTGATGAGGCCGTCGCGGCCGTCGCCGGGGAGTGGGCAGCGCCCGAGGAGGCGTCGGCAACGCCCACGGCCGTGGCGGCCAGCAGGCACCCGACGGCGCACACGGTCAGCATCAGGGAGCGGCGCACCACGCGAGGGTAACGCGACTCCTCTGCCCGCTCGCGTTCCTCAGGGCTCCTACGCTGCGGCGGATTCGGCCGCGGCCGGGCTGTTCCCCGCACACCCGAAGTGGCCCAGCACGAGCGGCGCGATGTCGCGGATCGCCCATTGCGCGGGCTGCGGCTGCGGGAGCGCAACGCCACACAGCACGAGCGCGCCGAGCGAATCGGAGGCGTGCAGCGAGCCGTGGCTGCCGCCGCCGAGGTGCGCCTGGCGTCCCCAGTCGACGAACTCATAGCCCGGCCCGGCCGACAGCAGCACCTCGCCCGACGTCGGGCAGGTGAGCGCCGACCACGCGCGGGCGAGGGCATCCGGGTAGGCCGCGGTGCGCAGGCGTCCGTCTTCGGCGGTTGCCTCGATCACTGCCAGTGGCCCTTCGACGCTCCAGCTGCTGCCGCGCGCATCCTCAAGCGGGCCACCGGGGCAGAAGCGCAGCTCGCCGTGGAAGGGGCTCGAGATGATCCCCTCGCGGGGAACGTCGTGAGCGTCGCGTGCCAGCCACATGACGTGCTCGACGCCCTCGATCGCGAGCGCGCGAGTGACGACGGAGGCCCGCATCGCGTCACGCTCGGACTCGTGTAGGGCATAGACCATCGCGGCGCGCTGTGAGGGGCAGACGGCGATGCGGGGTTCTTCCCCCCGCGAACCGCCCGCCGAACGTGACGGTCCGCGCACGCCCAGGTCGGCGAGCTCGTCCTGCAGCGCGATCGTGTCCGTGATCGGCGTCTGGGAGTGGTCGGCCAGCACGATCACGGCATGCTCGGAGAGGAACTCCTCGATGCCACCGGAGGCCTGACACACGCGCGCAAGCTGGAGATCGGCCTGGGCGATCGACTGCAGCTGCGCCTCGGGACCGTATTTGTGCGAATACCAGTCGTTGTCCGGGAGCGAGAGCAGGAGAAAGTCGAACAGGTCGTGCTCGACCATGTAGCTCGAGACACACCCGGAATGGCGGTCGCGCACACCGGGCATGCCCAGGCCGGAGCGGCAACCGGTCGCGCGCGAGGCGAAGATGTCGGCGTAGAACAGCTCGCGCGGACCCATCACAGCGTGGCGCATCAGCGTCGAGGCGACACGCGTCAGCGCGGTGTCGCGCTGGGGCTCGTGGCGGTAGCGACCGCGATACATCAGGTAGGTCGTGCCCGCCGTGCGCACCTCAGCGTCGTCGAGGGTCTCGAACACGGTGAGCGTGTCGGGCGAGAGATGGGCGCGGTTCATGTTGTAGACGGTGTCGGTCAGCTGTCGCCCGATGCCAAAGCGCTGGGCGGCGCGAAAGCTCGACCCGTACTCGACGTAGCGATTCTCCTCACGGTGAAACCAGTTCATCGCGGGAATCCGATGCGCGTCCTGGGCCACGCCGGTGACGATCGATGCGGCGCACACGGGCGTGACCGACGGGAACGCGGCCACGCAGTCCGGCACGTAGAGCCCACGCTCCATCAGCTTTTGAAGAACGGGCGCCGCGCCGGCGGCAACCGTGCGCTCGAGCATCGCGGGGGCCATCGCGTCGATCACGCACAGCACGAGCTTGGGTGGCGTGGGGCTCACGTTCGCGGCCATCAGCGGCGCAGGATGCGCAAGCCCGCGTACTTGCTCGACGCACGCGAGCGCGTGCGCAGGAGCAGCCATACGAACAGGGCCAGCGCCACATAGCCAAGCGGGTGCAGAAGCGCCACGAGCGCCGCCAGCAGCAGCGCGGCGGCGTCGAGGTAGATCGTCAGCGCCTCGCGCGCGGCGCGATCGGGCAGGCGGGCGCGGGCGCGGGCGAACAGCGGCACGACCACGCTCTGCGCGAGCCACACCGCGGCCAGGCCGCCGAGGAGGCCCGGCCAGGAGGCGTCGCCGTGGGCGGCGAGCGTGCCGGCGAACAGCAGCGCTCCGGCGCCATATCCGAGCCCGCTCAGCGTGGCCGCGAACGCTGCCGGTCGTGAGCGCTCAGCGCCGGGGTCGAGCATCGGATCGAGACCGACCAGCAGCTGCAGGGCGTAGGCGAGCACGAGCGCGACCACGACGGCGAGAAGCCACCAGCTGGACTGCAGGAAGTGGTAGCGGCCGTGCGCGAAGCTCACGCCGAGCGCACCGGCCGATCCGAGCGCACCGGCGAGCAGCAACGGCAGGAACGCACGCAGCCCACATGCGGCCGCGAGGCCGGCGCCGAGACCTATGTAGAAGAAGGTGCCGTTCATGCAACGAGCGTGCGGTGGTGCGCTACCGTGAGGTGCGGAGCGAGCTGCGAACGGTCAGGACGATAGACGACCTGTCAGCCGGCCAGGCCGAGGTTCGACGGGTGCGGTGGCGAATAGAGACCCAACGAAATGGACCGACCCATCAAAGGAGTAGGCGACGGGCGACGGGCCCGGCCGGCAGCGCACGAGCTGGCGCGCTACGAGAGCCTGTTCGCGGCGCGCACGCGCGGCATGAAGAGCTCGGCGATGCGCGAGATGATGGCGCTCACCGAGCGCCCCGACGTCATCTCGCTCGCGGGCGGGCTGCCCGATACGACGACGTTCCCGCCGGAGCTGTACGCGAAGCTGATGTCCGAAGTGGCCGCCGAGTCGACGGCGCGGGCGCTTCAGTACGGTCCCACCGAGGGCATGGCCGCGACGGTGGAGTGCATCGTCGAAGTGATGGAGGAGGAGGGCACGGCGGTCGACCCGGCCGAGGTGATCGTCACCACCGGCGGCCAGCAGGTGATCGATCTCGTGTGCAAGGCGCTGATCGATCCCGGCGACGTGATCGTCGCCGAGGCGCCGACGTATCCCGGAGCGGTGCCCACCTTCAGCGCCTATCAGGCCGACGTCGTGCAGATCGAGATGGACGGCGACGGCATGCCGATCGACGAGCTCGAGAGCACGCTCGACCACCTCGCCGGCGAAGGCAGACGACCGAAGTTCATCTACACGATCCCCAACTTCCAGAATCCCGGCGGCGTGACGATGTCGCTGGCGCGCCGGCGCCGCTTGGTCGAGGTGGCGCGCGAGCGCGAGCTGCTCGTGCTCGAGGACAATCCCTACGGCCTGCTGCGCTACGAGGGCGAGCCCCTGCCGACGCTCTACTCACTGGACGCCGAAGCGGTCGGGCGGGGCGGGGCCTCGGACCTGGTCATCTACCTCGGCACGTTCTCGAAGATCCTCTCCCCCGGGCTGCGCCTGGGCTGGGCGGTGGCCCCCAGGCCGGTGCTCGAGAAGCTCAACCTCGGCAAACAGGGCGCCGACCTGTGCTCCTCGCCGGTCACGCAGCTGTTCGTCGCTGCGTACTTCAAGGAGGGCGACTGGCGCGAGTACATCGAGCGGCTGAGAGTGCTCTACGGGCGCCGGCGCGACGTGATGCTCGCGGCGCTCGACGAGCACTTTGGTGGGAAGGCGAGCTGGACGAAGCCGCAGGGAGGGCTGTTCATCTGGGCCACGCTCGACGGCGGCGTCGACACGACCGATCTACTGGCCGACAGCGAGGGCGTCGCGTTTGTGCCGGGGCGCGCCGCCTACATGGATGGGCGCAGCGGCGCCTCATCGATGCGGTTGAACTTCGCCGGCGTACCCGACGATGACATACGCGAGGGCATTCGGCGGATCGGCAGAACGATGGGCGGGCAGGCCGGCCTGTACGGCGTTCTGACGGGATCCCCGCCCTCCCCACCCGCTGCACGCGGGCAGCGCGCGGGCGAGCCATCGGAGGCGCAGGAGCCGTCCGCCGAGCCCGCGGCCGGGCTGGCGGACGTCGTCGAGCTCCCCCGTCGCGATGGCGAGGGACGCACCGCGCGCAGATCAGCCGGCGAGCAGCAGGATCGATGAGCGGCGGTACGCTCGAAGCCGGGAGACGGCAGCGGGCCCCGGCGGGCGGCCCGCAGACGGGCGTCAAACGAGTGGCCGTGCTCAAGGGCGGGACCTCGCTGGAGCGCAAGGTGTCGCTGCGCTCGGGCGCTCAGGCGCAGGGGGCGCTGGCGCGGCTGGGGCACGACGTCGTCGCGATCGACGCCGGCCCGGAGCTCGTTCAGCAGCTGCGTGAGGCCGAGCTCGACGCGGCCTTCATAGCGCTGCACGGCGCAGACGGGGAGAACGGAACCGTGCAGGGCCTGCTCGAGGCGATCGGGGTCCCCTATACGGGCTCGGGGCCGTCCGCCTGCATGCGCTGCACCGACAAGGTGCTGGCCAAGCAGCTGATGCAGGAGGCCGGTATTCCGACACCGGACTTTCACTTCTTCCGCGAGTCCTCCTTCAAAGAGCTGGGCGCCGCGGCCGCGCTCGTGGACGTCGAGCGCGTGCTCGGATTTCCGCTGGTGGTCAAGCCCGCGCGCCAGGGCTCGGCGCTGGGCGTCAAGTTCGCTCGCGCGAGCGAGCAGCTGCCGGGCGCGATCGTGGGCGCGCTCTCCTACGACCGCAAGATCCTCATCGAGCGTTACGTCAAGGGCCGCGATCTGGCTGTGTCGGTGCTGGATTCCGAGACGCCGGGCGAGCAGCCCGTGGCGCTGCCGGTGGTCGAGGCGATCCCGCGCGAGGAGGATTTCTACAACTACGAGTCGCGCTATGAGATCGGCATGACCACGTTCGTGTGCCCGGCAGAGCTGGGTGCCCAGGCGACCACGAGGGCGCAGCAGCTTGCGCTTGAGACCTATCGCCTGCTCGGCTGTCGCGGCGTGGCGCGAGTCGATCTGATGCTCGAGGAGGACAGCGGCGAGCTGACGGTGCTCGAGACCAATGTCGTCCCGGGCCTCACGGAAACAAGCCTCTTGCCGCTGGCGGCGGACGCCGCGGGAATCGGCTTCGAGGAGCTGGTGGAGCGGATCCTGGCGAGCGCCGGGCCGGCCTGAGCGCTAGGAGTCGCCGGCGGCGAAGTCCTCGGGGGAGACCTGGTCGAGGAACTCCTTGAACTTCTCGACGACGTCCTCGGACTCCTCGACGTCGTGCTCGAACTCGATCGCCGACTCCGAGATGACCTCCTCGGCCGCATAGATGGGGGCGCCGGAGCGAACCGCGAGCGCGATCGCGTCGCTCGGGCGGGAGTCGATCTCGAGCTCGCGGCCGCCGACGCTGAGGGTGATCGACGCAAAGAAGGTGTTCTCGCGCAGCTCCGTGACCGACACCTGCGTGCATTTGACGTCCAGCTCGCCGAGGATGTCGCACAGCAGATCGTGGGTCATCGGCCGCGGCGTGCCGGCCCCCTGCAGCTTCATCAGGATCGAGGCGGCCTCCGGATGGCCGATCCAGATGGGCAGGAACTTGTTGCCGTCAACCGTCTTCAGGAGCACGATCGGCTGCTTGCCAACCATGTCAAAGCTGACGCCGTAAATGACCATCTCCTGCACAAAAATCCTCCGAGAGGGGGAAAGGCCAGAGTATAGGTACCCGCCCTACAGCCTCAGCGTCGGGCGCGAAAACTCCACAGCTTGTTGCCGAGGAAGTTAAGCGGCATCGAGCCGGCCACCGCGAGCGCCTGGGCGGGCACCTTGGAGATACCGGCGCCCTCCACGAACAGGGTCAGCAGCAGCAGGCTGAAACCCTCCGCCACCAGGCTGACGACGAGAAAGCGCATCGCCTGGAAGCGTGCACGACCCTCGCGGGCGTCGAACGTCCAGTGGCGGTTGAGGATGAAGTTGTTGGCCACGGCGACCAGCCAGGCCGCCACCGAGGCCACGCGGTAATCGACCCCGACGGAGTGAACGAACAGGGTGTAGACGGCCAGGTTGACGATGAATCCGACGCCGCCGACGAGGCCGAAGCGGACGAGCTGCATCCAGTTGGCGGGCCGGCGCATTCCGTGCAGGAGGCGGATGTGCGGCCGGATCTCCACCGCGGCGGTCCTCTCTGGCATCCGGTCAGGGTAGCGGCACGGCACGGCGGATGCTGTCGCTAGCCTATTGATGGATGAGGGCGCCTCAGCACGTGATCGTCGTATTCGCCTGCCTGCTGGGCGCGGCGGGCGTGGTGGGCTGCGGCGATGCCAGCGTGGGCACATCCGTGCATGGCGCCAAAACGCAGGCGCCGGCCGACCCTCCGGCAGCCGTCGCGACTCCCGCGGTCGCGACCGGGGCGGGCGGCGACGGCAGCGCCAAGGAGGTGGCCGACCCCCTGGAATCCAGCAGCTACCCGGCCCCCGCCTCGGTGCACCACAGGGCCGCCACCTCGCCGGCGCGCGCCGGCGAAGAGGTCGTCGCGGCGGGAGCGCAGTCAGATGCCGAAGTGCGCCACGAGCTCGCGCAGATGCACGCTGTCGAAAAGGCGGCGCTGCAGACGCAGGCGCGCCAGCTGACCGCCGTGCCCGGAGGCGAGTCGATCGGCGGGAACGGGACGATCCCGATCCCGAGCGGCGTTCCGGAAGCCGTGCAGAAGGTGGTTGCCGGAGCCAACGCGATCGCCGACTTTCCCTACGTGTACGGGGGCGGACACGCATCGTTCGTCGACAACGCCTACGACTGCTCGGGCTCGGTCAGCTACGCGCTCGCAGCGGGCGGCCTGCTGAGCGAACCGGAGACCTCGGGCACGCTCGAGAGCTGGGGGGCGCCCGGCCCCGGCCGCTACATCACGGTCTTCGCAAACGCCGGGCACACCTACATGTACGTCGACGGCATGCTTTACGACACCGCGGGTCGCAGCGGCGTCTACGCCTCGCGCTGGCAGGTCGGGGCCGTGGACAACTCGGGTTACGTCGAGCGCCACTGGCCCGGCCTGTAGGGAGGGACGGCAGGCGATATGGACCCCGCGGCGCTGGCCCTGGCCGTCCTGTTCGCACTCGACGGAGAATCGGCCGCCGGCAACAACACCGGCCTCGCCGTGATCTCGCTGATCTCGATCGTGTCCGGCTACGTGCTGCTGGCGGGGCTGTGGTACTTCGTGTTTCGCGGCAAGGCCCGGGAGAAACGCGAAAAACGTTCCCCGGACTGAGTCACGGCACCGCGCTCAGCCGGTGAGCGTGACGACGCTCAGCGAGGTGGTGCTCGTCGGGCTTTTCGCGGCGTTGCGGACGACCAGCCTGAGCATCAGCGACACCTTGTGCAGACGGCGCAGACGCGCGGCGGTGCTCTTGGAGAACTTGATCTTCACGGTGTTGCGGCCACCCCGGGTCGTGACCAGGATCGACCTGGCGATCACGGTCTGCGGGGGCGTGCCTTTGGCGAGCCCGGTGGCGAGCGGTCCCTTCAAACCGATGTGGCGCGCGGTCGATGCCGCCAGCAGCACTTCGAAGTGTCCGGCGACCTGCTCGTTGACCGAGTAGCGGACGACGAGGCCGCCGCTGAGGACGCTCCGCAGAGAGCGAGACAGAGATGAAGCCGTTGCCACGGGGCCCGGCGTGGTGGTCGCGCTCGCACCGCCGGCGGACCCCGTGCTTCCCGCGGTCGAGGGCGTCGAGCTCCCGGGCGCCGGGGTGCCGGAGCCGCCGCCTGAGCCGCCGGTGACCGGGGCCGCCTGTTCTTCGCAGGGCGTGCCTTCGACCTTGACGTTTTTTTCGATGGGTTCCGGCCAGCCGGCTTCGTAGCCGCCGCCGTCCAGCACCCTGACGCTGACGGTGTAGGTCTTGGCGCATGGGAAGGCGTGGAAGACGCTGCCCTTGTTTTCCCCTTCTTCGGTCACCTCGGTGCCGTTTTCCTTGTAGCCGAAGTCCCATTTGTAGTCCGGGGCGACGAACGGCTCGCGTTCGGCGATCAGGCGGTGTTCGTCGGCGAGTTTCTTTTCTGCTTCAGCGAGCGTCTTGTCTTCGGCGACGATTTTCTGATCGAGTTTGATCGTGGGCTTGCGTTCTTCGTCAAGTTTTTTCTTGCCTTTGAGGGTGACGGTGCTTTCTTCGTCGGTCTTGAGCGTCGCTTTGTCCGCCGGTATCTCGGTGGTGATCCGCTTGCGTTCGTTGACCAGTATTCGTTCGGTTTTTTCGAATTTTTCCTGTTCGGCTTCAGTTATGCCGTTTTCTTCGGCTTCTTTCCGTTCCTGCGCCAGTTCCGCTTCTTCCACGTCGACTCGAAGTTCTTCTTTTTCGAGCTGGGTGATTTCGTTGGAGAGTTTTGTCTCTTCTGTCGCCAGCTTGTTGATTTCGGTCTGAAGTTTGCCTTCTTCTGCCAACACTTCCGTCAGCTCAGCCGCGAGCAGTGCTTCCTCGAGGACGATCGTTTCGACTTCTTGTGCGAGCCTGGTTTCTTCTTTCGCCACGCGCGGACCCAATGGCGCCGCGGCGAGCGCTATGCCCGACTCGTTTGCGTCAAGCGCGATCACGTCTCCGGCGTTCACGGTTGTCGGGGCGGTGATATGGGGTTTTAGGTTGTTTCCCTGCCAGCAGCCGACGAGCGGTTTTCCGGTGATGTAGCCCGAGCTGTTGAAGGCCCAATGAAGGAAGTATTTGGCGCCGGCGAATTCATCGTTCCCGACTTCGTCGGCATGTGTCAGGCTTTCCGACGCGGTGGTTGGGGCTTCGCCGAAGGTCCACTGGCACATGTCGCCCTGCTCGGGGAAGCCTTTCTCTTCCGCCGGTGCGTTCTGGTACCACCCATTGAGTAGAGGGTCGACCACGATGTTGCTCTGCTCATTTGCGAGATCGCCGACGATCACGTCGGAAAGGCCGGTGGCGTAGGCGGCGAACGGCGTGAGTTCGTCGATCTGATTCGGCTCGTCCAAGGGGCCGTTGTCCTGACAGGCGAGCACATCGGCGGTGGGACCGAAGGTTTTCAGGGGGGAGACCGATTCGATGAATCCGGCGTCACCGGCCACCCACGGCTGCACCGCGTAGACGATCGGCGTCGCTCCGCTGATCGCCGAGTGGTAGCCGCAGATACCGGTTTCGGCGGGGTGGGCGACTTTCTTTTTGGCGATTTCGCTCGCTTCGGTTTCGAGCTGAGCCGAGTTCGAACAGGTGCTGGGGCTGGGAGTTCCCTCACACACGGTCACACCCGGCGGCGTGAGCAGGTAGTAGATGGGGGTGGTCTTTGCGCCCGGTACAGTCCCTGTCGCGCCGGGCAGCACGCCGGATTTGATGACTTTCTGAAGCTCAGCTCTGATCTCTTCGTCGGTGAGACACACGACTTCCGCCCGTTCGGTGCAATTGCCCGTGGTTGGGTAGGAATCGGTGTCGGTGTAGCCGCCGCGGAAGGTGCTCTGGTTGGCAGCGTGCGCTTCTTT
Source organism: uncultured Solirubrobacteraceae bacterium (assembly GCA_963761355.1). Lineage (GTDB taxonomy): Bacteria > Actinomycetota > Thermoleophilia > Solirubrobacterales > Solirubrobacteraceae > Palsa-744. Next base: position 365,643 of record CAVXHC010000014.1, on the reverse strand, counting down.
GGCCGCAGCCGACGCGGCGGGGACGGTGTTGTAGCCGGTTTCGCCATACTGGGAGTTGATCGCGAACACGTCGTTGGTTTCCCCACTGGCCAGTCCGACCGAGCGGAAATATTCGTCGATGTTCTTCTGCCACTGCGAGTTGTAGAGTTCGAGCGGGTCCCAGTAGATCGCGTAGGTGTCGGAGGAGTGGATCACCGGCCCCTGGTGGTACTGGAGTGGCGCGCCGCGCAGCCACACGGGTTTGCGCTGTTGCACGCCGAAGTTCCCGGTGATGAAAGCGCCCGCGGGTGCGGGTACGAGCAGCAGCGTCAGCGACAGGATCCCCGCCGAGCCCAGCGCGAGCGCCAGCCGGCGTGCGGCGGAAGGTGCGCTGAGGACCCGGCGCCGATCGGACAGGCGCAGACGAGGGAGAGTGCTCACGAGCCCCTCATCGGCACGCGCCGCCCGATACCTTAGCCTGGCTGGACCTGCTCGCCGCATGGCCCGCGCCCTGGGCCGGCCGCGCTGGGAGCTCCCTTCGGGCCACTGGCGGGCTGATACCGCTCGCACCGGCGGCGCCTCGGGGTTGCTGGATGCTCCGGCGTTGGTTAGGATGACTGCTTCTAGCCAGGGCTGTGGCGGAGGGAGTCCCGGCCCAGGACCGCAGTTGGGAAACTAAGGAGGGTCAATGTCTGTTCTCACACGCGTGCGCGCGCTGCTGGTGTGCGTCGCCGCAATAGCCACGATCGGTGCCCTGGTGGTCGCGCCGACCGCCGGCGCCGCCAAGCTCGGCAACACCTACCTCGCGCTGGGTGACTCGCTCACCTACGGCTACCACCAGGCCCAGTTCGAGGCGGAATACCCGAACATCAACCCGGCGAACTACACCGATGGCTACGCCACCGACTTCGCCAACGTCTTGAAAATCGCAAGCCGCAACCTGACGTTCATCAACGACGGCTGCCCGGGAGAGACCTCGGAAACGTTCATCAACGGCTCCGGCATAACGGGCTACTGCGCCGGCGGTCCGACGGGGACGCCGTTCCCGCAGGTGTGGCTGCATCACCCGTACGCCAACGGCGGCTCGCAGCTCGCCGACGCGCTGTCGATCCTGAAATCGAACCCCAACGTAAGCCCGATCTCGCTTGACATCGGCGCCAACGACGTGCTGCAGTTCCTCGAGCACACGTGTGGCTTCCCGACGACCTACACATGCACGGAAGCTCAGGTTGCCGCCGAGTACGGGCACATCGCGGGGAACGTCTACAGCATCCTCTCGCAGCTGCGCGCGGCCGCGCCGAACGCACAGATCGTCGTTATCGGGAACTACAACCCGTACCCGACGATCCTGCCTGCACCCGGCGGAGACAAGTCCTTGGCGCTGTTGAACGAAGCGATCTCAGCTGCCACGGCGAAAGTGAAAGGGACGAGCTTCACCAGCGTGGAGCCCTTGTTCAACGGGCCAGGCTACTTCGGGGGATCGTCAAAGGAAGCAGGCGACATCCCGACGATCTGCGCCTTCACGGCCATGTGCCCCGGCGGTACGTTCAACCCGGCCAGCCCGGAAGCCGACATTCACCCGACCAAGCTCGGTTACGGCGTGATGGCGGCCGACGTGACGCTGGACTACCTGCTCCACTAGCACGTTCGAGCACGCAGTCCGTTTGACAGCCACCGCGCTCCGCCAGCCAGCTGGTTGGCGGAGCGCGGACCGGCTTGCGGCCAGGCCTCAGGCGGCGCTCTGCGCCGGTCGGCCGGCCCCTTAGAGGCCGGCTGAGTTCTCGTCGAGCGCGGCGTCCTGCGGCGCGCGCAGCGCCGAAGCACCGAGGGCAGCGGCCCACACTGCCGTGACGGTCACGAGCAAGCTGCTGCGCTTCGGCAGGTATCCGCCCAAGCCGCCGGCCACGCCCGCGAGGGCGTCGGCTGCGTCGCAGGCGACGCCGGCCTGAAGCCATTGCCGCCGTGCGGCGCCCTCGGCCGCGATCGTGCCACAAGCCAGTGCGATGTCGCGTACGCCGAACAGGCGAGCGAGATAGGGCGACTGGGGGTTCGCGGCCGCGTCGAGGCCGAACATGCGGCCCGCGAGCCGCGGCGTCGCCCAGGCCCCCACGCCGACTGCGATTCTCAGGCCCACGAGGGCGCTGACGGCGCTCTTTTCGTTCACGGCCGCGACTCTACCGCAGGCCCGGGAGCTCGGGCGCTCGGCGGCGCGGGCGTGCTCAGCTCGTAGGCGCCCGGCGCGATGCGCGCCGTTCTGCGCCGGTAGGTGCTCCATAGCCACGGCCACTGATTGGGATCGTTGCCGTTCTCGTCGACATACCAACTCGTGCAGCCGGTGTGCCAGACCGTGCCCGCGAGCGCGGTGCGCAGTTCGCGGTCGAAGGCCTCCGCCGTGCGGCGACGGACCTCGATGCGGCGCGCCTGAGACGCTTCGAGCTCGCCGAGCGCCGCCAGCACGTGGTTCACGCCCGCCTCGATCGTGTAGATGACCGAGCCGGTTCCTCCGTTCGTGTTGGGCCCGTAGAGCAGGAACATGTTCGGGAAGCCGGGGACGCTCGTACCGAGATAGGCGCGAGCTACCTGGGCCCACTCCTCGGCGAGCGTGCGCTCGTCCCTGCCGACGATCTCCATCGGCGCGACGAAGCCATGCGTCTTGAAGCCGGTTGCCAGCACGAGCACGTCGGCCGGGCGCTCGGTGGCGTCCTTGACGCGCACGCCCCCCTCGGTCACGGCGTCGATCGCGTCGGTGATCAGCTCGACGTTCGGCTTCGCGAGCGTCGGATACCAGTCGTCGGTGAGCATCAGCCGCTTGCAGCCGACTTCGTCCTCGGGGGTCAACGCGGCGCGCAGCTCGGGATCCGCGATCGCCCTGTTGATCTGTCGGCGCGCCCCTGCGCGAAACGGCTCGAGCGCCCAGCGATGACCGGTCATCCCCATCGCCCCCAGCTCCATGAGCGCAAACACCGCGAGCCGGTCGAGCCGCTGAAGCAGCGGGAAGCGCTCGAACAGCCGCTTGGTGCGCTCGCTGTAGGCGAAGTCCATCTTCGACATGGTCCAGCCGGGGGAGCGCTGGTAGACGTCGAGCTGCGCGACCACGGGCTGGATCGCCGGAACGGCCTGAATCGCGCTGCAGCCGGTGCCCACCACGGCCACCCGCCTGCCGGCGAGGTCCACGTCATGGCGCCACTGCGAGGTGTGAAACATCGGCCCCGCGAAGCTCTCGAGACCGGGGATCGACGGCATCTTCGCGACCGACAGCTGACCGCAGGCGGTGATCAGGATGTCGGCCTCGTGGGGCCCGGCGCTCGTCTGAAGCATCCACACGCTGCGCTCCTCATCCCAGCGCGCGCCCGTCACCTCCGTGTTCGTATGAATCGCGTCCAGCACCCCGTGGCGTCGGGCGACGTCCTCGATGTAGGCCTGGATCTCCGCCTGCGGCGCGAACCGGCGCGTCCAGCGTGGGTTCGGGGCGAAGGAGAACTCATACAGGTGCGACGGCACATCGCAGGCTGCGCCGGGGTAGGTGTTGTGGTTCCACACGCCGCCCACCCGCTCGCCGCGCTCGAACACGGTCACGTCGCGGTAGCCGGCACGCCTCAGCATCACCGCGGCGGCGACTCCGCCGAAGCCGCCACCGACGACGGCGAGCGACTTCCGCCGCGGGATCGCGCTGTGCCCGTTGGCGTTCGCAGCCGAGCTCACTTCCGTCCACAGTACACCGCTTTTCGCGCCCGGACCGCCCGCCGCGAGCCCGTCGTCCTTTTCGGGCAATGTGTCCACGCGCACGGGCGCCCGTCAAGGGTTGAGCCGCCGCGACCGACCTCGTTCCTGTGAGCATGATGCCCTCCCCGGCTGCTCGGTCGCGAAGGACACGGAGCGCCGGCGTGCTCGGCATTCCCAGCTCGCGCACCCCCCTGCGCCAGAGCCCGGCCCCGGCGGTCCGCGCCAAGCCGGAGTCCCTCGATGCGCTCCTGAGGACCCCCGCCACGGCCAGGCAACGCCCGGTGCCCGCGCTCAGCCCCTCGCGCCGGCGCATCGTGCGCGCACTGCGGGCGCTGTCCTTGATCGGCCTGGCAGCCTACGCGGCGCACTCGCTCACGGGGCTCGGCGGTTCTGGCCTCGACGGCTTCTTTGAAAACTACCTCTTCAACGTCCTACTGTTCGCGGGCGCCGCGCTGTGCCTCTCGCGCGCGTGGTTCTCTGCCGCCGAGCGCGGGGCCTGGTCGGCTCTCGGGATCGGCCTGCTCTGCTGGGGCGCCGGGGAGGTCATCTTCACGATCGATCCGAGCCAGGTCACCTCGGCCCCCTTCCCCTCCTCAAGCGATGTGCTGTGGCTGGTCTTCTACCCCGCGGCCTTCCTCAGCCTCGGCCTGTTGGTGCGCGCGCGTGTGCGCCACTTCTACCCCAGCCTGTGGCTGGACGGGCTCGTGGGCGCGCTGGCGGTGGCGGCGCTGGCCTCCCAGTTCCTGCTGCCGACCATCGTCCACTCAAGCGGGGGCTCCACGAGCGCCGTCGTCGGCGATCTGATCTACCCGCTCGGGGACATGCTCCTGATCTGCTTCGTCGTGGCTGTGCTCGCGATCACGGGGTGGCGGCCGGGGCGCGTGCTTGGCACCGTCTCGGCGGGCCTTCTGATCGGCGCCGGGGCGGATGTGCTCTCGCTCTACTGGTCGGCCTCAGGGCACGGGGAAGCGAGCCTGTTTGAAACGCTCTGGCCGGCCTCGGCCGTCGTGCTCGGCCTCGCCGCCTGGCAGCCCGCGCGGCCCTCCGCTGTGATCGGCCTGCACGGGCGCCGCCTGCTCGTGTTGCCGCTGAGCTTTGCTGTGTGCGCGCTCGCGCTTCTGTCCCTGCAGGCCCAGGAGCCGCTGAAGGCATCGGCCTACGTGCTCGCGGTGCTCACGATCACCGGCGTGATCTTCCGCATGGGCCTCACCTTCTCGGAGAACCTCGCGCTGGTCGAGCGAAGCCGCCATGAGGCGCTGACCGACCCGCTGACGGGCCTCGGCAATCGCCGCCGGCTGTTGATCTGCCTCGAGGACGTGCTGCAGTCGGCCTCTGAGCGCTCGCCGTGGGCCCTGCTGCTGTTCGACCTGAATGGCTTCAAGCGCTACAACGACGCCTTTGGGCACCCCGTCGGAGATGCCCTGCTGGCGCGCCTCGGCCAGCGCCTGGCGGAGGCCGTCGAGCCTGAAGGCCAGGCCTTCCGTCTGGGCGGGGATGAGTTCTGCGCCCTCTCACCGCTGACGGCGCGCAATGCGAAGGACGTCTGTCGGGAGGCCGTGGACGCCCTCTCAGAGCACGGCCAGGGCTTTGACATCTCGACCGCCTTCGGGCTGATCATGCTCCCCGGCGAGGCCTCCGAGCGCGCCGAGGCGCTCCAACTCGTCGATGAGCGCCTGTATGCCGATAAGCGCTCGCGCCAGCACTCTGATGCGCCCGATCAGCTGCGCCGGGTTCTGTTGCAGGTGATGGCAGAGCGCGAGCCCGAGCTCCACCAGCACCTGCACGAGGTCGCGATTCTCTCGCGCGCGGTCGGCCGTCGGATGGGCCTCTCGGGCGAGGAGCTCGAGACGATGGTCAGAGCCGCGGAGCTCCACGACGTGGGCAAGGTGGCCGTGCCCGACGCGATCCTTCAGAAGCGCTCGACGCTTGACCCCCAGGAGCGCGCGATCATCGAGCGCCACTGCGAAGTGGGCGAGCGCATCCTCGCGGCCGCGCCGGCGATGGGCCCGGTCGCGCGGCTCGTGCGATCGAGCCACGAGCGCTATGACGGCGCCGGCTACCCGGATCGCCGCTCTGCCGAGGAGATCCCCGTGGGGGCCCGAATCATCGCCGTCTGCGACGCCTTCCACGCGATGACCTCGAACCGCCCCTACGGGCGGGCGATCGACGACGCGGAGGCACTCGCGGAGCTCAAGCGCAATGCCGGATCGCAGTTCGATCCCGCCGTCATCAGGGTCTTCTGTGCAGAGATCGGGGCAGGTCGCCTTGCCCTTGACCAGGGCGAGACCCTGCCCGCCGCCGCATTCGCAGCGGGCCAGCCCGCCTAGCTCATGGCCACGCGATGCTGAAGCGGGGTTGCGACGAGGGTAAAAGGCGAGGCCCCGCCGGCCGCCTGGTGCTGTTTTTCGGAGTGGGGATGGCCTGCCTCTGCGCCAGCTTCGCCGCCCCGGCCGCTTCCTATGCCTTTCCACCGGTGAACACCGCCCTGCCGAGAATCACCGGCACCGCCCAACAGGGCCAGACGCTGAGCGAGGCGCACGGCTCGTGGACGAACGGGCCCTTCTGGAACTACGCCTATCAGTGGCAGCGATGCAACTCCGCCGGCGAAGGCTGCTCCTCGATCTCGGGCGCGACCGCTCAGACATACGCACCCGCCGCCGCGGACGCCGGCCACAGGTTGCGGGTACAGGAGACCGCGAGCAACTTCACCGGCACCAGCAGCCCTGCCCAATCGGCGGCCACGGCCGTCGTCGTCCCGCCGCCGCCGGCCAACACCGCGCCGCCGACGATCACGGGCATCGCCCAGCAGGGGCAAACCCTCACCGAGACGCCCGGATCGTGGACCAATGCGCCCACCGGCTACACCATTCAGTGGCAGCTGTGTGACTCCGCGGGCGAAGGCTGCTCCTCGATCTCGGGCGCCACCGCTCAGACCTACGCCCCGAGCGCCGCGGACGTCGGCCACAGGCTGCGGGTGAAGGAGACCGCGAGCAACGCGGGCGGCTCGAGCGGCCCCGTGGAATCACTCCTCACGGCGGTCGTGACGGGCGCGGGGCAGGCGTCCGATCCGCCCGTCGTGGGAGCGACGCAACCGACGCCGCTGGTCATCTCGATCAGGTCGGTGACGGTCAACCGCCACGGCAACGCCCTGATCCCGGTGACCTGCCCGGTGAGCGCGAGCGGTGGCTGCCGCGGCACGATCACGATCACGGTCCAGGTCGTCCAGCCCCATGCCAAGCGCGCGAGCGCGGCGCGCTGCGCCCGCGGCTGCCGCCCGCTGGGCACCAGCAACTACCAGGCCCGCGCAGGACAGAAGGTCAACGTGCGCGTCCACATCGCCTCCTTCGGGCGCCGGCTGCTCAGCCAAAAGAAATCTGTTCGCGTGACGCTGACCGCCAGCTCGGTCGCCGGCGGTCAGACGGTGAGCGTCACCCGCGCGGTCTCGCTGAAGCGCTGAGTGCCCCGGGGGCGCCGCATCGGGCATGGGCGGGGTATAGTCGCCCGGGCTCATTGGCAACCGCTGGCGGGAGGGACGATGTCGGAGTTGGCGCGGCTTGATGCGACGGGACAGGCAGAGCTCGTGCGCGACGGTCTGGCGTCGCCGGCGGAGCTGGTCGAGAGCGCGATCGGCCGTATCGAGACGCTCAACCCCCAGCTCAACGCGGTCATCACGAACCTGTTCGACAAGGCCACCGCGGCGGCGGACCGGCCGCTGGGAGACGGGCCGTTTCGCGGCGTCCCGCTGCTTTTGAAGGATCTCCTCTGTCACTCGGCCGGTGACCCGTTCCATGAGGGCATGGCGTTCCTCAAGCGGCTCGCATGGACCGAGCGCGAGGACCAGTTTCTGGCGCGCAGGTTCCGTGAGGCGGGCTTCGTGTTGCTCGGCAAGACCAACACGCCCGAGCTCGGCATCCTGCCGACGACCGAGCCGGCGGCCTACGGGGCGACGCGCAACCCCTGGGATCCCGAGCGCTCGCCCGGCGGCTCGAGCGGGGGCTCGGCGGCGGCCGTTGCCGCGGGCCTCGTCCCGGTGGCGCACGCCAACGACGGCGGCGGATCGATCCGCATCCCCGCCAGCCACTGCGGGCTCGTCGGGCTCAAGCCATCGCGCGGTCGCGTGTCGCTCGGCGCGGAGTTCGGAGACGTCATGTCCGGACTTGTCTCAGAGCATGTGGTGTGCCGCTCGGTCCGAGACAGTGCCGGGGTGCTCGATGCGATCTGCGGCGCGATGCCCGGCGACCCCTACGCGGCGCCCACGCCGGCGCGGCCCTACTGCGAGGAGCTCGGCAGAGAGCCGGGCAGGCTGCGGGTGGGGCTCATGACCACGCCCCCGGGCGGCCAGTTTGAGACGCACCCCGACTGCGTCGCGGCCGCGGAGGCGGCGGCACGGGCGCTGGAGAAGCTGGGCCACAGCGTGGAGCCCTCATATCCCGGCGCCCTCGACGACCCCGACTACATCCCCAGCTTCCTCTTGCGATGGACCGCCGGGGTCGCCTGGAACCTCAAATACTGGGAGGCCAGGACGGGCGAGACGATCGGAGCTGGCGACGTCGAGCCCAGCACGTGGGCGCTCGCCGAGCTCGGCCGGACTCACGCCGCCGCCGACTACCTGGCCGCGGTCGAGTACCACCAGCGTCTCACCCGTGGTATCGCCGAGTGGTGGCAGGAGGGGTTCGACCTGCTGCTGACGCCGACCACCGCGGAGCCCGCGACGCCGCTCGGCACGTTTGCGCCGGATTCCTCGAACCCGGTCGCGCCGATCATGCGCTCGGTGCCACTGGCCGCGTTCACGGCCATCTTCAACTCGACCGGCCAGCCGGCGATCTCACTGCCCCTGCACCGGACCGCCGAGGGCCTGCCGATCGGCGCGCAGCTGGTCGCCGCCTACGGCCGTGAGGATCTGCTGATAGCCGTCGCAGCGCAGCTGGAGCGGGCCGAGCCATGGGCCGAGCGCTGGCCCGCGCTCGCGGCGGACGCGGTCTCCGCGGGCTGAGCGCCAGGGGCGAGCGTGACGCGCCTCGCGCGCGAGCGTAATTCCGCCTGTTCGACACATACGATTTGTGAGCTTCCTCCTGGAAGCCCCGCAAGGAATGAGTGGGAGCGTCCCCGGTCCGGGCCCTCCTCCGGCCGGGGGCGCGTTTATCCCGCACAAGGCACGCCCAAATCGGCTGCGAGCGCTGCTATCAGGAGCGACCGGGGGCGGAGAAAGGGATCTGGCCCCCGGTCGCCCTCTACCCGGATGACCTGTCGGCCGTCCGCACTCGCTATCGACATCCGCGCGCGGGCGCTTGAGCGGCTTCCTGCTAGCCGCCGCTGGGGTCCGTGATCGCCGAGGAGCTCGGCGAGGTGACGAGCGCCGGTGACGGCAGCGCTCCCACGCGCGCGATCAGCGCTTCCCACTGCGCCGAGCTCAGATCGCCGCCGACGCTCAGCGGCGAGGGGGCGCTCGGCCCGGTGGGAGCGGAGTGGGCGGCCTTGGCGGACAGAGCGGGCTTGGCCACTTCGAAGGCGACCTCGATGTAGGCGCCGTGGTCGGAGCGCGCGAGCGTGCTCTGAGCGCCGGGGTAGTGCATGAGGCTCACGATCTGATGCGGGGCAAAGCTCGCGGGCAGGCTCAACAGCGTGCGGATCGTCGTGTCGGTGATCGATCCCGGGCCCTGGTGGTGGGCCACCGGCGTGCCGTTGACGTCTGTGATCGCGAGCGCGTCGCCGAGGTGGGTGGCGGGCACGTAGCCCTGAACGTCATAGCGCGAGCCCGAGCACCTGAGCGCGGCGATCGTGGGCGAGAGCCCGGAGCGCGAGAGGTAGGCGATCAGCGCGAGCACGCGCTTATCGATCTGCCCTTGGGCGAGCACTTCGCGCGAGCAGGCGGACATCGCGATGTGGGGGTCTGAGAGGATCTCCTGCTGCAGGCGGCCCTTGCTGAACAGGAAGGCCTCTGAGGCGGTCGCGCCGAGGAGGCTCTGGGCGCTCTTTGAGCCGCGCGGGTGAAGCGCGGTCGAGAGCTTCACCCAGTTCTCGAGGATCGGGGCGGGGTCGATCGTCTGGGCGTCCCCGGCGGGTCGGATTGCGAACTGCATGTGGCCGTCCTTCGCGTTCGCCGGCAGCTCCACGCGCCCGAGCACGGTGCCCTCGGCCACGAGCGATCCGCTGCGCAGGGGCTCAACACCCGCGGCGTCTTCGGCGCGGGCCTCGGCGCGGGCCAGGAAGGCGGCGCTCTGGGCGGCGGCGATCGCGTCAGGGTTGTGGGGGTGTGCGAACAGGCGCACCTTGCCCATGCCCGCGGGGCTCGCTTCGGCCTGCAGCAGGGTGTCTTCGCCGGCGGGGGGCGGGGTCTTCGCGCTGAGCGTCTCGGGCAGCTGTCGCCCGGCGCTCGCGGGCGTCTGGGGGGCGGGGTCGTGCGTTCCCGAGCTGAGCGCCGCCGGTGCCTTCAGGGGGGCCTTCGAGGCCGCCGCCAGGCGGTAGCTGTGGGCGATCGAGCCGAGGCCGGCGTAGGTGAAGACGTCGCCGTAGAGGTCCTTCAGGATCACGTAGCGCCCGAGCTTGCGTGAGGCTCCGAGCTTCACGATGCGCCCGTCTGAGACCGCCACGACCGCTGCGTGGGGGGCGCTCAGCAGGTCGATCAGCTTGAGCGCCCCTGGTGCGCTCGAGGCCTTGCCGGTGGCGATGGCGGCCGCGGTCGTGGGCGCGGGGGGCGCTTCGGCGCCGGGCGTGGCGGCGGGGTTCGGTTGGGTGGGGGATGGGGCGGAGGCCGCCTTGGCGGAGGGCCGCTCCTGCCAGGAGATCAGACGCCCGGAGACCGGTGGGCGGGCGTCCACGAGGTCGGTGAGCGTGCCGATCACCGACTGCGGGTAGGTGGAGATCAGCTTCGCGCGCAGGAGCACGGAGTCGGCATATTCTTCGGAGTGGTTGTAGGCGAGGATCGCGCTCTTCAGGTTCTGGGCGGCGCCGGCGGCGCGCAGGTAGCGCGCGGCGGCGAAGATCGCATCGACGGGGTTGTAGGGGTCGGCGTAGCCGGCCGCGAAGGCGTCGACGCCGTAGGAGCTCCAGGTCTGGGGCATGAACTGCATCCAGCCGACGGCGCCGGCTGTGGAGACCGACTGGTCAGAGCCGTAGTCGGTCTCGATTTCGTTGATCGCGGCGAGGATCTGCCAGGGCACGCCGTACTGCACGGCGGCGGACTCATAGATCGGCAGAAGGAACAGCGGGATGCGGTAGAAGGACAGCGCCTGCACCGAGGCCGCCGAGGAGGCGAGCTCGGCGGCGAGCGCGCCGGCCTCACCGGCGGCCAGCTGCGGCGGGGGGGCGACGTTGTTGTTGGCGAAGGCGCTGCTCGGCACGCCGGCCACGGCCGTGCCGGGCGCCGGGGCGAGCTTGCCACTCACGCCCCTGGCGGCGGGGGCGGCGCCGCCCGTGGCGGGCTGGCCATGCGTCGTGGCGATCTTCGGTTCCACCTTTTCACCGCCGGTGATCCTCTGGGGGCGCTGGCGAACGACGATCGGGGCTTCGGCGGGCGCCGGCACCGGAGTGCCGGCCGCCGGCGGGCTCGGTGCGGCGCTGACGGCCGGGCTCGGGGGAGCCGGCGGGGGGGTGGCCGTGGTGGGCGTCGTCGAGGTGGTCGTTACCGTCGTCGCCGTGGTGGTGGCGGGCGTCGTCGAGGTCGCGGCTGGCGTCGTCGAGGTGGTCGTCGTCGACTGGCTCAAGCTCTCCTCCTTCGCGCCTTCGCCTCCTTCCTGGGTGCCGCCGGCCTGCGCAGGCGGCGTCTGGGCGCCCGCTTCCTGGCCCCCTGTCGGCAGAGCGGGCTTGACGGCGGCCGTCGAGGTGGTTTCCGCGGCGGGAGCCGAGCGGTCGCTGCCGGACGCTGGGCCGGCGGTCGCGAGCGCACGCAGCGGACCGTCCGAGAGCGGTCCCCCGCCGACGGCGATGATCACGCTGCCGGCAAATGCGGACAGGGACACCCGCCGCGCCCGCGTCAGAGGCGGCCTAGGCCGAAATGAGGCTTCTCGCAGTTTGCCCACCAACTGCGTATCGGCAGGCAACCGCGATTTCCAGAGGGTCAATCGTCAGGTATTGCAAGGCCGATCGCCAGCGCCCCTCTGAGACGGCGGGGGCGCGCCTTATACTTGCGCGGCCTCGGCCGGCAGCCGCGCCCAACACTCAAAGCCGCACTGGAGGTTCCCGATGCCCAAGCTCCGCGCCCTGATCGGCGCTCCCGTCCTCCTGGCCCTGGTGCTCGCCGGCTGCGGCAGCAGCAGCTCGACGACGGCGAGCACCACCGCCACGTCGGCGACGAGCAGCGCGGACGCTGCAATCGAGGCGCAGGTGCCGGCCGCGATGAAATCGAAAGGCACGATGAACGTCGCGACCGAAGCTCAGTACGCGCCGAACGAGTTCATCGCGCCCGACGGGCATACGGTCATCGGCATGGACGCGGACCTCGTGCGCGCGCTCGGCGAAGTGATGGGCCTGAAGGTGAACATGATCAACTCGAACTTCGAAACGATCATCCCGGGCCTCGCGGCAGGCAGGTACGACATGGGCGCCTCCTCGTTCACCGACACCGCAGAACGTGAGAAGACCGTCGACTTCGTGGACTACTACAGCGCGGGAATATCGTTCTACGCGAAGAGCTCGGCCAACCCCGGCGTCAACGAACTCAGCGACCTGTGCGGAAAGACCGTCGCGGTCGAGAAGGGCACGACCGAGCAGGAAGAGGCGGCCAAGCAGAGCAAGACCTGCACCAAGGAAGGCAAGAAGCCGGTGACCGTGCTCAGCTTCCCGGGACAGAACGCCGTCAACCTGGCGGTGTCGAGCGGGAGAGCCGAACTCGGAATGGCCGACTCGCCGGTGGTGGCCTACCAGATCAAGCAGTCCGACGGCCAGTTCAAGCTGATCGGCAAGAGCTATGGCTTTGCCCCGTACGGGCTCGCGATCCCCAAGACCAGCGGCATGACCACGCCGGTACTGGCCGCGCTGAAGAACCTGATGGCGAGCGGCAGGTACACGGCGATCCTCACCAAGTGGGGTATCGAGTCGGGCGCGATCACCACGCCGAAGATCAACGGCGCCAGCGGTTGAGCAAGTAGTCGGTGCCCTCCGCCGAGGTCACCGACGGTGGGGCACGGCCCGAGGACATCCGGGCCGTGCCGGTTCGACGCCCGGGCCGCTGGATCGCCGCGGCGATCGTCCTCGTCATCGCCGCGGCGCTGGTCCGCTCGGTCGTCACGAACCCCCGCTTCGAATGGAACGTGGTCGGCAGCTACCTGTTCGACCCGCGCATTCTCCACGGCGTGGTCATCACGATTCAGCTGACGGTGATCGCGATGGTGATCGGGATCACGCTGGGCGTGCTCTTGGCGGTGATGCGCCTGTCGCCCAACCCGCTTGTATCGGGGGCGAGCTGGCTTTACATCTGGTTCTTTCGCGGCACTCCCCTGCTCGTGCAGCTGCTCTTCTGGTACAACATCGCCGCCCTCTACCCGAAGATCGGGCTCGGCATCCCGTTCGGGCCGTCGTTCATACACGCCGACGCCAACACGCTGATAACTCCGTTCACCGCCGCGATCCTGGGGCTGGGGCTGAACGAGGGCGCCTACATGGCGGAGATCGTCCGCGCCGGTATGATCTCCGTCGACGAGGGCCAGGCCGACGCCGCGCAGTCGCTCGGCATGACACGCCTGCAGACGCTGCGGCGGATCGTGCTGCCGCAGGCGATGCGCGTGATCATCCCGCCGACGGGCAACGAGACCATCTCGATGCTGAAGAGCTCCTCGCTCGTGAGCGTGATCGTCGTCACCGAGCTGCTGTACGCCGCCCAGCTGATCTACTCGGTCAACTTCAAGACGATCCAGCTGTTGATCGTCGCGAGCTGCTGGTACATCCTGCTCACCAGCGTCCTCTACGTCGGCCAGCACTACATCGAGCGCTACTACGGTCGCAGCACGCGCACGCGCTCGCTGACGCCATTTGAACGCATTCGCATCGCCCTGTTCGCGGTGCGCCGGGATCAATCCTGATGAGCGAGCCGATGGTCAAGGCCGAGGGCGTGCACAAGCGCTTCGGGCGCCTAGAGGTGCTGAAGGGCATCACCCTCGAGGTGCTGGCGGGCGAGGTGATGTGCCTGCTCGGCCCGTCGGGCTCGGGCAAGTCGACGTTCCTGCGCTGCATCAACCACCTCGAGAAAATCGACGCCGGGCTGCTGTCGGTCGACGGCGAGCTGGTCGGCTACCGCGCGGTCGCAGACAAGCTTCACGAGCTGCGCGAATCGGAGATCGCTCGTATGCGCGCCCAGATCGGCATGGTCTTTCAGCACTTCAACCTGTTCCCCCACATGACCGCGCTCGAGAACGTCACCTGCGCGCCGATCCAGGTGAAGCACACTTCGCGCGAGCAGGCGCGCGAGCAGGCGGCCGAGCTGCTCGCGCGGGTCGGCCTCGCCGACAAGCGCGACGCCTACCCGGCCCAGCTCTCCGGCGGCCAGCAGCAGCGCGTGGCGATCGCCCGCGCGCTGGCGATGGAGCCGAAGCTGATGCTCTTCGACGAGCCGACCTCGGCGCTCGATCCCGAGCTCGTCGGCGACGTCCTGCGCGCCATGCAAGAGCTCGCCCGCGATGGGATGACGATGATCGTCGTCACCCACGAGATGGGCTTCGCGCGCGAGGTTGCGGATGAGGTCGTGTTCATGGACGCCGGCGTCGTGGTCGAGTCCGGCCAGCCGGCCGACGTGCTCGACAGCCCCCGCCACGAGCGCACGCGGGCGTTCCTGTCGAAGGTGCTCTAGGCGCTCGGCGCGGGCTCCGGCGTTGCCGGGAGCTCCTTGCTGAGCAGCACGACGGTCCGCGTCGGGTGCGCCAGCTGACCGACCTCGCGATATCCGCGCGCGCGGTGAAACGCGAGCGAGGCCTCGTTGGGCGGCTCCACATTCACCTCGCAGACCATCCTCCCCTGCTCTGCGGCGGTCGCCTCCATCGCCTGATACAGCGCTCCCCCCAGGCCGCGCCGGCGATGCGCCGAGGAGACGGCGATGCGGTCGAGATACAGGAAGCGCTCGTAGTTCTCAGCGAACCAGCGGTAGTTGTCGCTGTCGTAGTCCGTGCCCTGCGCGATCGCGATCGCGAACCCCGCAACCTCCCCGTCGAGCTCGGCCACGAGGCTCCGGCGCGCGAGCGCGAGGATGAAGCCGAGCCGCGCTTCGTCCATCTCGCTCAACACCTCCACGGACTCCTCGTGCAGTCTCAGCACCTGCGGCCAGTCCGCCGCTGTCAGCTCTCGTAGCCTCATGGGCGATCCAGGACTCGAACCTGGGACCTCTTCCTTATCAGAGAAGCGCTCTAACCAACTGAGCTAATCGCCCGGGGCGCCGATTCTAGCCTGCCCGGCTAGGCCACTACGCGGGGGCGCAGACCGCGTGCGAGCGCGATCGCCTCGGCGGCCGTCGCGAACGACAGCTCGGCGCGATATCCACCCTCGCGCGTAGCCTTCACGCGCACCTCGGCGCCGAGCGCGTGGCCGAGCGCCTGCGCGATCTCCGCGGCCGCCGCCCGCTGGTCTGGGTGTTCGCCGTGCGCGGCGTCGCCCGGGCGCTTCGTGCGCGTGCGCGCCTCGCCGGCCCCGCCGTTGCTCTGGCGCGCGCGCACTTCGGCGGTCCTCACCGACCACCCCTCGGCCACGGCCTCGCGCGCGAGGCTCCTGCGCGCATCGTGGTCCTCGGCCAACAGCAGCGCCCGGCCATGCCCCTCGCTGAGCGCGCCCCGGGCCAGCAACTCGATCACCTCGTCGGGCAGATCGAGCAGCCGGATCAGGTTGCTCACGGCCACGCGGCTGCGCCCCACGCGCCGCCCGACCTGCTCGCGTGTAAGGGCCAGCTCCTCGACCAGCGCCGCACAGGCGCGGGCCTCCTCGATCGGGTTGAGGTCCTCGCGCGCCATGTTCTCGATCAGCGCCAGCTCCAGCGCCTCGGCGTCGTCGCGCTCGTGCACAAGCGCCGGAATCGCCTCGAGGCCCGCGATGCGAGCGGCGCGCCAGCGCCGCTCGCCGGCGATCAGCTCATACTTGCCGCCCGCCTTTGGGCGCACGAGCACGGGCTGCAGCACGCCGCGCTCGCCCAGCGACCCCGCCAGCGAGGCCAGCGCCTCCTGGTCAAAGCGCCTGCGTGGCTGGCGGGGGTTGGGCGAGATCAACTCGACCGGCAGCTCGCGCAGTTCATCGCCGGCGGCGTCCCTGCGCTCGGCCGACACCGACAGGATCGCCTCAAGGCCCCTGCCCATGCCACGTTTGGGAGGGCTCATCGCCGTCCTCCTACCCCAGCGCCCGTGGGCGGACGTTCAGCCACGTGCAGCCACCTCCTTTGCCAGCTCGAAGTATGCCTCGGCGCCCGCGCTGTGCGGATCGTGGTGGGTCACCGGCAGGCCATAGCTCGGGGCCTCGCCCACCCTCACGTTGCGGGGGATGACGGTGTCATAGACCAGGTCCGGGAAGTGTCCGCGGACCTCGCGCTCGACGTCGCGCCCCAGCCGCGTGCGGTTGTCGTGCATCGTCAGTAACATCCCGGCAACAGTCAACCTCGGGTTGAGGTCTCGCTGCACCAGCGCCAGCGTCTCGAGCAGCCCCGCGAGCCCCTCCAAGGCGAAGTACTCGGTCTGCACGGGCACGATCACCCGGTCGGCCGCGACCAGCGCCGCGACGGTGAGCGGTCCGAGCGAGGGCGGGCAGTCCAGAAGGACGTACTCGAAGCTGTCGCGCACCGGGCTCAGGCATTCGCGCAAGCGCTCCTCGAAGCCCTCCATGCGCGGCAGCTCGACGTTGGCACCCGCCAGCCCGGCGCCCGCCGGCAGCACGCACAGGCCGGGAACGCTCGAGTCCGTCAGCGCCTGCTCGGCGGTGGCCTCGCCGGTCAGCACCTCATACAGACCGGGCGCCTGCGTGCGCGCGATCCCCAGCCCCACGGTCGCGTTCGCCTGCGGGTCGACGTCCACGAGCAGCGTCGCGTAGCCGGCCTCGGCGATGCACGCGCCCACGTTCACGGCCGTCGTCGTCTTGCCCACCCCGCCCTTCTGGTTGGCGATCGCATACACGGTGCCCACGTCCTGCAAGCTAGCGCCGATCACGGTCAGAGGCTTCGCCCAGGGGCCGCTTGCGGGCCATCCCGGGCCGCCGCGGGAAGCGCGCGGGCGTATCCCCCACCTTCAGGTACAGGTGCAGGTGATGGTCCGTGGCACCCTCGAAGGGGGCCACGGCGCGCACCTCGGTGCGCCGCAGGCCGAGCTCGCCGGCCGCCCGCAGGGCGGCCTCCTCCTCATCCGCCGCCCGCCTGCCGCGCCAATCCACCAGCGTCCCTCCCGACCGCAGCAGGGGCGCCGCGTACTCGAGCACGACGGGCTGCGCAGCCACCGCGCGCGCGAGCACGACGTCGTGCTCGCCCTCCCCCTCGCGCCACTCCTCCACGCGAGAACGCACGACGCGCGCGTTCTCGATGCCCGCGCCGGCGATGGCGCCCCGCAGGAACTCGCACTTGCGGGCCTGGCTCTCGAGCAGCCGCAGCTCGGCCCCCGGAAGCGCCACCGCGAGCGCCAGACCCGGGAACCCGGCGCCCGTGCCCACGTCGGCGATCGTGTGAGCCTCACGCACCGCCTCGAGCTCCAGCGCCGCGAGCGAGTCCGCCACGTGCACGTTCACCGCGCGCTCCGGTCTGCGCACGCCCGTGGGCGCCCGCTCCTCGCGCGCCAGCGCTGCGAGCAGCTCGCCCAGCTGCTCGCGCTGGCGCTCGCTCAGGCCGTAGCTGCCCGCCAGCGCGGCGAGCGCCGCCTCCACGTCCGCCGCCGGATCCGTCACAGCCGCCTCGCTGCCGCGCTGGCGCTCACCTTGTTTTCACGTGAAACGCTCGCGCAGCCGTCAGTCGTCGAGCAGCGAGACCACCAGGTAGCGGTCGGGCTCGTCGCCCTCGCTGTGCGTCTGCACGCCGGCGTGATCGCGCAGGTGCTCGTGGACGATGCGCCGCTCCCATGGGGGCATCGGGTCGAGCTCGACGGGCCGGCGCGATGCCAGCACATCTGCGGCCGCGTCGTCGGCATCGGCGCGCAGCGACTCCGCGCGGCGCTCGCGATAGCCGTCGGCGTCGATCACCACGCGGACCGGCGACGGGCCTTCCGGGAAGACGATCCGCTGGGCCAGGTGCTGCACCGCGTCGATCGTCTGGCCGCGCCTGCCGATGAACAGCCCCAAGTCATCGCCCTCCAGACGGCCCGTGAGCACGCCGTCCCCCTCCTCGACCTCGACCTCGACCTCGAGCCTGAGTCCTTCCGCGATCTCCTCCAGCAGGTCCGCGAGCGTCTCCGCCGGGTCGAGCTCCTCCTCGCCCTCCCAGTCCTCCTCCATGCGCCGCTCCTCCTCGCTCATCTTCGCCTTCCCGAGCGTTTCTTCTTCTTGCGCGGAGGCGGTGGTGGAGTGGACGATCCTCCGCTCCCGCCGCCACCGCTCCCGCTGCCCGCCACGGCAGCGCCCGCGAGCGCCGCCTTGGCAGGCTTGGCGACACGGTCGGGCTTTCCGTTGGCGGAGCCCTGCACCGGCTCCGCGGGTGCGGCCGGCCCCATATGGCGCCGGATCAGGAACTGCTGGCCGATCGTCCACAGGTTGGTCGTGATCCAGTAGACGAGCAGGCCGGCCGGATACCTGAAGAGAATGACCACGAACACGAGCGGCAGCAGCAGCATCAGGCGCCGCTGGTTGGGATCGGCCGCCGCCGTCGCCACCAGGGTGGACACGAGCTGTGAGCCGACGTAGAGCACGAGCAGCACGACGAGGGCGACGCCGGTCGCCTTGAAGGTGATGTCGGGTATGAACAGGAACTTCGCCGAGCCGGGGGCGATGATGTGCAGCGCGCCGTTGGAGTGAAACGGCGTGCTGCAGCCGATTTCGGTGAGCCCCGGAACCTTGCCGGTGTGACCCGCAACGGTCACAGCCTTCTGAGGGATCTCGCTGTTTGAAACGATGTGCTTGCCCAGTTCCTGTGAGTAGAACTGGCGCATCTGCGGCCCGCAGATGTCGAACTTCAGGTCCGTGCGCAGCATGTAGAACAGCGAGATGAACACCGGCAGCTGCAGGAGCAGGGGCAGGCAGGAGGCCAGGGGATTGATTTTGTTCTCCTGGTAAAATTTCATGATCTCCTGCTGCTGGCGCTGTTTGTCCTCCTTGTACTTCTCTTTCAGCGCGCTTATCTGGGGAGCCAGCCGCTGCATTTCCTGCATCGACTTCAGCTGGCGGTAGGTCAGCGGCACGAGGATCGCGCGGATCAGCACTGTCAGCCCGACGATGGCGAGTCCCCAGCTGCCCCCCACGAGGTGGGCATGGATGAACACCATGATCGATTCGAATACGTTGATCAGGGGCGAGAACGCGTCCTGAATTACGTTGGCGAGGATTGGCATGCGCTAGTGGATCTCGGCGGTCGTGTTGGGCGGCTCGTGGCTTGTGATGAGGTGCGCTGATCGTCGCTCGGGTGCGGGCCGCCGGGCCGGCGCCGACTCAGGCGTCGGCGTGGGGACCGATCCGGAACACTCGCTGGGCCTGCACCGGGTCGTACCCGCCGTAACTCCACGGATTGCACCTGAGCAGGCGCCAGCCGGCCAGCACAAGGCCCCTAAGTATGCCGTACTCGCGGATCGCTTCCACCGCATAGCGCGAGCAGGTGGGCTCGTACTTGCAGCGGCGGGGAATGGCGGGTGAGATGACCCGCTGATAGGCGATGATCGGGGCGAGCAGGACGGCCCGCGCGGCGCGGGTGAACAGGTGCGGCGAGGACGCACCCCGCGGCGAGGAGGCGGTCGAGCTCACGCGTGCTCTTCCCCGGCGCTCGAAGCGCGCAGCCCCCCCTTGGCCACGAGCTCGCTGAGCGACGCGTCCACTCCCTCGAGTCCCTCGCGCTCGGCGAGCTCCCGCGCCGCGGGGCGGGCGACGAGCACAACATCCTGGCCGGGCCGCAGCTGGGGCTCGGTGCGCGCGAACGCTTCCCGCAGGAGCCGCTTGACGCGGTTTCGCTCCACCGCCCCTCCGACCTTGCGCGAGACAGACAGCCCCAGTCGCGGCCGGTCGCTGGACGCGTTCGGAAATGCGTAGAGCACGAGGTGGCGATTGGCGGTCGAGCGGCCCTGCCGGTAGACGCGCTCGAACTCGGCGCTGCGCGACAGGCGGGCACGACCGGAGGACCGCGGGTTCATCGCGCTCCCATCACGCTTACGTGGAGAGGCGCTTGCGTCCCTTGGCGCGGCGGCGCTTGAGCGTCAGCCGTCCAGCGCGCGTGCGCATGCGGTTGCGGAACCCGTGTGCGCGGGCCCGCTTGCGCTTCTTTGGCTGGTAGGTGCGCTTCATGGTTGCTGTTCTCCGCCTGTGGCGAGACTCCTCTTTGCGGGGCGCGCGCAACGGCTCCGCGACCGCGTGAGCTGGCGCTCCAGTATACGACCAGCGAGGGACCCCGAATTTTTCCGCCAATTGCGACCAGCCTGCGCAAGCGCCGGAGAGCGTCGGTTATAGTCGCCTGACCGGGTCCCAGCGGGCCCTCCTTGAATAGCCGGGATCACTTTCTCTTGTTGGGAGAAGCTGGATTGACGCTGCTGTGAGCGCCGAGCTGGAGCACATATGGACACGCGTGCAGGCCGAGCTTGCACGGGCCGTCGACGAGCCCACCTACCGCATCTGGCTTGAGCCGCTGCGCGCTCGCTCGCTCGCGGGTGAGCGCCTGCTCGTCGAAGCCCCGCAGCACGCCTGCGGATGGATCCGCGACCGCTTCGGCGCCATCATCGAGGCGAGCGTCGCGCTCGTGCTCGGCTCGAGCGCGAGCGTTGATCTCGTCTCAAGCGGCGAGCGGCCGGGCTCTGAAGGGCCGGCGCCGAGCGGCGCAGAGGCCTCGCCCGCGCGTGACACGTGGGGGCGCGGACGCGCGACGGCGGCGGGCGGGCAGCGCGCCAACCCTCCCGATGCCCGCCTCGAGGACGACCTCGACTCGCTCACCGGCCCCCTCGGCAACCCCAAGCTGTCGTTTGATCAGTTCGTCATCGGCGACTGTAACCGCCTCGCCCACGCCGCCGCCCTGGCCGTGGCCGAGATGCCCGCCCAGGCCTACAACCCCCTGTTCATCTTCGGCCCGCCCGGCGTCGGCAAGACCCACCTGCTGAGCTCGATCGCCGCCCTTCTGCTCTCGCACAACCCCGGTCTGACCGTGCGCTGCACGACCGGCGAGGCCTTCACGAACGAGTTCCTCAGCGCACTCGGCGGCGGGCAGACGGGGGGGTTCAAGGCGCGCTTCCGCCACATCGACGTGCTGCTCCTGGACGACGTCCAGTTCCTCGAGCGAAAGACGAAGACCGAGGAGGAGTTCTTTCACACCTTCAACGCCCTCCACGACGGCGGCCGGCAGATCGTGCTCACCTCAGACCGGCCGCCGCACGACCTGCAGGCGCTCGAGGACCGCCTGCGCGAGCGCTTCGCCTGCGGGCTCGTCGCCGACATCGAACCGCCCGACATCCAGACGCGTCGGGCGATCCTCAGAAAGCGCGCCCAGCACGACCACATCCAGCTCGAGGACGAGCTCGCGCTCGAGGTGATCGCCGAGCGCGTGCAGAGCAACGTGCGAGCGCTCGAGGGAGCCCTGATCCGCATCGTCGCCTTCAGCTCGCTGACCGGGCGCCCGCTGACGCCCGAGCTCGCCAACGAGGTGCTTGACCGCCTGTATCCGCGCCCGGCGCTGGCCGGGCGCCGGCGCGACGCACGCGCGGTGAGCGACATCCAGGCCGCGGCCTGCGAGCACTTCGGCCTGTCGAGCAAGGAGCTGATCTCCTCCTCGCGAACTCCCCGCGTCGCCTGGCCGCGGCAGGTGGCCATGTATCTCGCCCGTGAGCTCACGGGCGAATCGCTGCCGGCGATCGGCAGGCACTTCGGAGGGCGCGACCACACCACCGTGCTGCACGCCTGCCGGCGCACCGCCAAGCGCATCGCCGAAGACGACACCGCCCGTGAGGTTGTGGAAAAGCTCCAGCGCGAGCTCGACGCTCGCGGCTCGTGATCACAGCATCTGCGCCCGACCGGCGCGGATGAGAGACTTCTGCCTAGCCATGCACAGCTTCGTTCACAGGCCCCGACGCCGACTCACCACGATCCTCGGTCAAACACACATACACACAGCCACTACTGACTTCTATTCTTCTCTGGCGAAGTACCGATGAAGCTGTCCCTGTCGGCGGCAGAGTTGTTGAACGAGCTGCAGACCGTCACCCGCGTGGCGTCGGCTCGCAGCGCTGTGCAGGCCCTCTCGGGCGTGATGATCTCGGCCCCGGCGGATTCGCCGACCGAGCTGTTGGCCACCGACATGGAGATCGGCCTGCGCGTGCCGCTCGCCGCCGAGGTAGCGCAGCCGGGCGCCGCCGTGCTGCCGGCGCGCCTGCTCTTGGACGTCGCCCGCTCGCTGCCGGCCGAGCAGCTGACGATGGAGCTGCGCAGCTCAGAGCAGGATGTCGAGTTGATCTGCGGTCCGGCGACCTTTCATCTGCGCACGCTTCGCACGGAGGATTTTCCCACCCTCCCGAGCCCGACCGAGGAGACGCGCATCACGCTGCCGGCGGAGGCATTCGTGCAGACCGTCACCCGCGTGGCGCGATCGGCCTCGCGCGATGAGACGCGGCCGGTGCTCACGGGCATTCTCATGTCGGCCTCCGGGCAGGAGCTGCGGATGGTGGCGACGGACTCCTACAGGCTGAGCGTCAAGG
This sequence comes from uncultured Solirubrobacteraceae bacterium, assembly GCA_963761355.1. Taxonomy (GTDB): domain Bacteria; phylum Actinomycetota; class Thermoleophilia; order Solirubrobacterales; family Solirubrobacteraceae; genus Palsa-744. The sequence continues at coordinate 343,189 of CAVXHC010000014.1, read as the reverse complement.
AGACGTCGCTTGAGAACGCCCTGCAGGGAAGCCTCGAGGCCAACGTGCCGGCGCGCGCGCTGGCAGAGCTCGTGCGGATCGCCCAATCGGCGCAGAGCGACTCGCTGGCCGTCAGCGTCGGGCAGAGCCAGGTGGTGTTCGAGCTCGGTGACATCGTCCTCTCCTCGCGCCTGATCGACGGACAGTTCCCGAACTATCGCCAGCTGCTGCCGGAGTCGGTCGATCACGAGCTGCGCCTGTCCACCGGCGAGCTGACCGATGTCGTGCGGCGGATCAGCCTGCTGGCGCAGAAGAACGCGCCGCTGCGTCTGAGCTTCAGCGAGGGCACGCTCACCGTCTCGGCGCAGACGCCCGACGTCGGCGGCGCGAGCGAGGCGATCCCCGTGCCCTTCAACGGGGAGCCCTTCGACATCGGCTTCAACCCCGAGTTCCTGCGCGACGGGCTCGAGAGCATCGAGTCCGAGGAGCTCGTGCTGAAGCTGATCAGCCCGCTGCGCCCGGGCCTGATCGAATCCCCGGACTCGGGCGACTTCGTGTACCTGATCATGCCCATTCGCCTGAACGTCTGACGGGCTGATTCGTGCGCGTTGTCAGCGTGCAGATGCGCGACTTTCGCTCCTACGCCCGCGCCGAGGCCGTGCTCGGGGAGGGGTTGTCGGTGGTGCACGGGCCGAATGGCGCGGGCAAGTCGAACCTGCTCGAGGCGATCTACTTCGGCTGCACGGCGCGCTCGCCGCGCACGCGCAATGAGCGCGAGCTGGTGCGCTTCGGCTCGCAGGCGGCGCGCGTCGTCGTGCAGCTCGCCGACGGCGCGCGCTCGCACGAGCTGAGCGTCGGTTACGGGACGATCGCCGGAAGCACCGGAGCGGTGAAGCGGATGACCGCCGACGGGGCGCCGGTCGAGCGGCTGCTCGACCTCGAGGACAGGCCCCTGCTGAGCGTGTTCGAACCCGACCGCCTCGAGCTCCTGAAGGGGCCTCCGGGCCTGCGCCGTGCCCATGTCGATCAGGTGGTGGCGGCGATCTGGCCGCTGCGGGCGAGCGTGCGCCGCGAGTACTCACGCGTGCTCGCCCAGCGCAACGCTCTGCTCGGGCGCATCCGCGGCGGCGGGGCGTCGCAGGCGACGCTGTCCACCTGGGACCGCGAGCTCGCGCTCAAGGCCGTGGCACTCGCCGCCGATCGCGCAGGCGTGATCGCCCTGCTGGCGGAGCCGTTCGCCGAGCACGCGGCGCTGCTCGGGCTGAGCGGAGAGGCGACGCTCGAGTATCGCCCGCGCTCGCGCGCGCAGGATGAGGACGGGTTCCTCGCCGAGCTCGAGGAGCGCCGATCGAGCGATCTCGAGCGCGGCTTCTCGTCTCACGGTCCCCACCGCGACGAGCTGGCGCTGCTGCGCGACGGACGCGAGCTGCGGCTGTACGGCTCCCAGGGTGAGCAGCGCCTCGCGCTGCTGTCGCTGCTCTTGGCAGAGCGCGCCGTGCTGGCGCGTGAACGCGCACGCACGCCGCTGATGCTGCTCGACGACGTCATGAGCGAGCTCGACCTCGAGCGCCGGGAGCTGCTCGCTGAAGAGCTCTCGAGCGGGGGCCAGAGCGTGATCGCGACGACAGACCTCGCGCACGTGCCCGGGGCCGCAGGGGCATCGGTCACGCGCCTGCGGGTGTCCGCCGGCAGGATCCTCACGGAGGCGCTCGCCGCGTGAGCAGGAGGGCGCCACGCTCGCTGTCGCTGGCCCTCGAGGGACTCACGCGCACGCTCGCCCCAGCGACAACGCTGGCGCGCGTGCAGGAGATCTGGGAGCCGACGGCCGGCCCGGCGATCGCGCGGGCCGCGCGCCCGACAGCCGAGCGCGACGGCGTGCTGACGGTCACCTGCACGGCCGCCGTGTGGGCGCAGGAGCTCGATCTGATGGCCGAGCAGCTGACCGGGAGTCTCAACGCCGCACTCGGTGCCGAGGCGATCCGCGAGCTGCGCTGCCGTACCGGGTGACGGTGAAAACGAACGCGCGAAGCGCCCATCCCAGGTGCCCGCCTTTGACGTAACGGCTGGTTTCCAGTCTCGTGTCAGACGCTACAATATCGGGGGGAGGGGCCCGGACCAACGGCCACGCTCTTCCAGGACCCCCCTCGCGGGAGTGGCGTGGCCGCCGGGGCTACGGTCGTGTTCGGTTTCGGCGAACGCCACGCAGCCCTATTTCGCCCTAATTTGCAGGGATTTAGGCGCGTTTGGGCACCGGTTCCGGGAGCCCGCCCTGCTATTGTTATGAGCACACTTATCCCGCCCCGGCCGGTGGTCTTTGCGCCCCGGAATCCGGGGCGTTCTCACGTCATCGGAGGGTCATTGGCGACACGCAGCAACAGTTCTGAAGAAGACGCCGGCAAGGGCGGCGTCAACGACCCGTCGATGACGGGCGGGACCTCCAGCTACGACGCGCAGGACATAACGGTCCTCGAGGGCCTCGAGGCGGTTCGCAAGCGTCCGGGCATGTACATCGGCTCGACCGGCGTGATGGGGCTGCACCACCTCGTGTATGAGGTCGTCGACAACTCCGTCGACGAGGCTCTGGCCGGTTTCGCCACCGAGGTGACCGTCACGATCCACCCGGACAACTCCGTCACCGTGGTGGACGACGGCCGTGGAATCCCTGTCGACATCATGGAGAAGGAGGGGCGTCCCGCCGTCGAAGTCGTGCTGACCGTGCTGCACTCCGGCGGCAAGTTCGGGGACGGCGGCGGCTACAAGGTCTCCGGCGGCCTGCATGGGGTCGGCGTGTCGGTGGTCAACGCCCTGTCCGAGCGCCTGTTCGTGGAGATCAACCGCGACGGCTACCACTTCTCGCAGGAGTACTCGCGTGGAGCCCCGCAGACAGACCTGGTCAAGGGCGAGAAACTTCCAGCCGGCGCGCCCACCTCGAACACGGTCACGTTCCTCCCCGACGCCGACATCTTCGAGACCCTGGAGCTCGACTTCTACACGCTCGAGGAGCGCCTGCGCGAGACCGCCTTCCTCACGCGCGGTCTGCGCATCTCGATCGTCGACGAGCGCGGCGAAGGTCACTCGGCCACCTTTCAGTACGACGGCGGCATCGAGGACTTCGTCACCTACCTCAACGAGAACAAGGACACCGTCCACCGCAAGGTCATCTTCTTCGAGGGCGAGAGCGGCGAGGGCGCCGCCGAGATCGCGATGCAGTGGAACTCCTCCTATCAGGAGTCGATCCACTCGTTCGCCAACAACATCTCCACGCGCGAGGGCGGCTCGCACCTGAGCGGCTTCCGCTCGGCGCTCACGCGCACGCTCAACAAGTACGCGCGCGATCACGGCCTGCTCAAGGAGAAAGAGGACAATCTCTCAGGCGAGGACGTGCGCGAGGGGCTCACGGCGGTGATCTCGGTGAAGCTGCGCGACCCCCAGTTCGAGGGTCAGACCAAGACCAAGCTGGGCAACCCCGGCATGGCGGGCTTCGTGGAGTCGATCGTCAACACCGGGCTGGGCGAGTTCCTCGAGGAGAACCCGAGCGAGGCGCGCGCGGTGATCATGAAGTCCGTCCAGGCTCAGCGCGCGCGCGAGGCCGCGCGCAAGGCGCGCGACCTGACCAGGCGCAAGTCCGCGCTTGAGAACTCCACGCTGCCGGGCAAGCTCGCCGACTGCTCGGTCAAGGACCCCTCGCTCGCCGAGCTGTTCGTCGTCGAGGGCGACTCCGCCGGCGGCTCGGCCAAGCAGGGCCGCGATCGCAACACCCAGGCGGTGCTGCCGCTGCGCGGCAAGATCCTGAACGTCGAGAAGTCGCGCATCGACAAGGTTCTGCAGAACACGGAGATCCAGGCGCTGATCACCGCGATCGGCACCGGCGTGCGCGACGAGTTCAACATCGAGAACGCGCGCTACCACAAGGTCGTGCTGATGACCGACGCCGACGTCGACGGTGCGCACATCCGCACGCTCGTCCTCACGCTGCTGTTCCGTGAGATGCAGGAGCTGATCGAGGCCGGCTACGTCTACATCGCCAAGCCGCCCCTCTACAAGCTCAAGCAGGGCTCGCGCGAGCGCTACATCGAAAAGGACTCGGAGCTCGAGGACATCCTGCTCTCCGACAAGTGGGACAAGATCGAGATCTTCGATCGCCATGGCACCCAGTTCAAGCTGACCGAGGCGCGCTGGCAGCGCTTCTCGCGGCTGCTCAAGCAGTACGAGGGCTGGTCATCCTCTCTGCGGGCCGTCCACGGCCACGACATGGTCCAGTTCCTCGAGGAGTCCTCGCTGCTGGGCGAGCAGGTGATGAGCCCCGAGGCGGCGGTCGAGCTGCTGAGCCGCGCCGGCCTCGAGGGCGAGACGCACGCCACCGAGCTGCTGGTCGAGGAGGATCCGCTCGAGATACGCGTGAAGGCCGTCGAGGCCAAGACCGGCTTCGCCCGCACCCACCGCATGAAGCGAACCCTCTTCTCCTCGCAGGAGTACATCCAGCTCGCGCGCGTGCACGCTCAGCTGATCGAGCTCGCCGGCGTCCCCGCGTTCACCGTGCGCCTGGGCGATGCCCACGAGGAGGCCCCGTCCTTCGAGGCCCTCCGCGCCGCCGTCATGACGGTCGCGCAGAAGGGGATCAAACTGCAGCGCTTCAAGGGCCTCGGCGAGATGAACGCCGACCAGCTCGGCGAAACCACGATGTCTCCGACCACGCGCATGCTGGCGCAGGTGACGCTCGAGGACGCCGCCGTCGCCGACCGCATCTTCTCGAAGCTGATGGGCGACCAGGTCGAGCCGAGGCGGGAGTTCATCGAAGAGAACGCCCGCGCCGTGGCGAATCTGGATGTGTAGGGAGGTGAGCCATGGCATCCGCTGACGTGATCAGCGGCGGAAACGTCGAACCGCGCGCGCTCGAGGAGGAGATGCGCACGGCGTATCTCGACTACGCGATGTCCGTGATCGTCGGCCGCGCGCTGCCCGATGTGCGCGACGGCCTGAAGCCGGTGCATCGCCGCGTCCTCTACGCGATGAACGAGCTCGGCCTCGGGCCGACCCGCTCATACGCCAAGTGCGCCAAGATCGTCGGCGAGGTGATGGGCAACTATCACCCGCACGGCGACTCCGCCATCTACGACGCGCTCGTGCGCATGGCCCAGGACTTCTCGATGCGCAACGAGCTCGTCGACGGCCAGGGCAACTTCGGCTCGGTCGACGACGACCCGGCGGCCGCCATGCGCTACTGCGTCACCGGGGACACACGCGTGCGCACGCCCGCAGGCACGGTGCGGATCGATACGTTCGCTCCGGACGCAAAGCCCAACTCTGACACTCCGGTTGACGTCGAGGTGCTCGACCGCCTCGGTCGTCCGATTCATGCATCGGTGTTGTTTCACTCCGGCGAGCACCCCACGCTGCGCCTGCGCACGTCGGAGGGCTACGAGCTGACCGGAACCGCGAACCACCCCGTGCTGTGCCTTGTCGAGCTAGCAGGCGTCCCGCTTCTGTTGTGGCGGCTGATCGGCGAGATCCGCCCCGGCGAGCGACTCGCCATGAACGCAAAAGCCGTTTCTGAGCATCGCATCGCAGCTGTTGGCGAACTCGGCCAAACGCTGGGAGGGGCGCATATCTCCGCGGCCACCACGAGCGTCCTCGAGCGACTCGGCTCAGAGGTGCCGGCGCTGCTTGAGCCGCTGAGCGGCGGCTACCACTACGCGGAGGTCGCATCGGTAGAGGACGCCGGTGTGCAGCCGGTGTACTCGCTGCGGGTGGACAGCGATGATCACTCGTTCCTGACGAACGGATTCGTCAGCCACAACACCGAGGCGCGCCTGGCCCGGATCGCGACCGAGATGATGCGCGATCTCGACATGGACACGGTCGACTTCGCGCCGAACTACGACGGTTCGCGCCAGGAACCGCTGGTGCTGCCGGCGCGCTTCCCGAACCTGCTCGTCAACGGATCCTCGGGCATCGCGGTGGGCATGGCGACGAACATCCCGCCGCACAACCTGCGCGAGGTGATCGGCGCGACGATCGCCTACATCGACGACCACGACATCGACATCGATGGCCTGATGAAGCACGTGAAGGGGCCCGACTTCCCCACCGGCGGGATCATCCTCGGCCGGCAGGGGATACGCGACGCCTACGAGACCGGCCGCGGGCGCGTGCGCGTGCAGGCGCGGGCGCACATCGAGCCGCTGAAACAGGGCAAGGAGGCGATCGTCGTCACCGAGCTGCCGTTCATGGTCAAGAAGGGCGGCGACGGCGGGCTGATCGGGAAGATCGCCGAGCTCGTGCACGAGAAACGCATCCCCGAGATCTCCGACCTGCGCGACGAGTCCGACAAGCGCGGCATGCGCCTGGTGATCGAGCTGAAGCGCGACGTGATCCCGAAGGTGGTGCTCAACAAGCTCTACAAGCACACGCCGATGCAGACGACGTTCGGCGTGAACATGGTGGCGCTCGTCGACAACGTGCCGCGCACGCTGAACCTGCTGGCGGTGATCCACAACTACGTGGCCCACCAGCGCGAGGTGATCGTGCGCCGCACCAAGCACGAGCTGTCCGAGAAGGAGGCGCGCGCGCACATCCTCGAGGGCCTGCTCATCGCGCTCGGACACCTCGATGAGATCATCGAACTGATCCGCGGCTCACGCGACCGCGACCGCGCGCGCGAGCAGCTCATCTCGAGCTTCGAGCTGAGCGCGATCCAGGCGACCGCGATCCTCGACCTGCGCCTCTCCCAGCTGACGGCGCTCGAGGCCGACGGGATCAAACAGGAGCATGCCGACGTGACCGAGCGGATCGCCGAGCTGCGCGCGATCCTCGGCGACGAGTCCCGCGTGCTGGGAGTCATCAAGGAGGAGCTCACAGAGATCTCAGAGCGCTTCGGCGACGAGCGCCGCACGGAGATCACCCACTCCGAGGATGAGATCGACATCGAGGACCTGATCGCCGACCAGCAGATGGTGATCACGATCACCCAGAGCGGGTACATCAAGTCGCTGCCGCTGGCCAGCTACCGCCAGCAGCAGCGCGGCGGGCGCGGCGTCACCGGAATGGACATGAAGGACGGCGATTTCATCGAGCACCTGTTCGTGTGCTCCTCGCACGACTACCTGCTGTTCTTCTCCAACCGCGGCAAGGTCTACCGCTCGAAGGTCTATGAGCTGCCCGAGGCATCGCGCACGGCCAAGGGCCGCGCGCTGGTCAATGTGCTGCCGCTGCGCGAGGGGGAGATGATCCAGGCCGTTCTCTCGACCCGCGACTTCACCGAGACGAAGTACCTCGTGTTCGCCACCCGCAGCGGCACCGTCAAGAAGACGGAGCTGTTGGCCTACAACACGCCGATCAAGGCCGACGGCATCATCGCCATCAACATCCGTGACGACGACGAGCTGCTCGCCGTTCGCGCGGTCGATCCCGAGGACGAGGTCATCGTGGTCTCGCGGGCGGGGCTGACGGTCCGCTTCGCCGAGTCCGACGTGCGCTCGATGGGACGGGACACGACGGGCGTACGCGGCATGGACGTCGGCAAGGACGGGAGGGTCATCGCGATGGATGTCGCCCGCGACGACATGGACCTGCTGGTGGTAACCGAGAACGGCTACGGCAAGCGCACCCTGATCAGCCAGTACCGCAAAACGCGCCGCGGCGCCAAAGGCGTGAAGACGATCGGGCTGACCGAGCAGAAGGGCGCGCTGGCCGGGGCCCTGGTCGTGCGCGACCACCAGGAGCTCGTCTTCATCAGCGTCGGCGGCATGGTCCAGCGGACACCCGCCGACGGAATCTCCCGGCAGGGCCGCTCGGCGACAGGTGTGCGCGTTATGAACCTCAAGGAGGACGATGTCGTGAGCGCCGTGGCGCTGGTGGTGGACACCGGCGAGGAGGACATCACCGCGGTGGACGGGGAGGATCCGCCGTCCGGCGAGGCCGACGAGGGCGTGCCGGCCGACGTGCAGGCCGACGAGGGCATGCCCGGCGACGACGAGCAGTGACGCAGTAGCCCCTACCCGCTCTGCGTCCAGATTGACACCCCCGCGCTCACATGCGGGTGGGCCGCGGCCGACAGACGGAGGGTGCCAAGTTCCCGACCCCTCATTGCGACCGCTGCGGCGATCCTCAGCGTCTCGCTCCTCGGGGCTGCGAGCACCACCGCCACGGCGGCAAGCACCACCCGCCACCGCGGCAGCTGTCGATCGAGCTCGGCGCGCTCCGCGCACGCCTCACGCAAGCAACAGCGGCTGAGCCGCCGCTGCCGGACGCGTCGCGGCACGCACGCGAGCACGAAGCGCACATCTCACACATCTTCGGCCGCCATCGGGCAGCGAGCTGCGCTCGAGGCTCGTGAGTCGATGATCGCAAACGCGCTTGCCGACCCCTGCCAGAACACCCAGCTGACGCCCGAACCGCCCAATCTCGAACTGATCCGCGACGCGGTCTTCTGCCTCGTCAACCGCGTGCGGGCCGAAAACGGCGAGCTCCCCCTGATCCGCAGCCCGCTGCTCGAACAGGCCGCCGAAGGCCACGGGGCGGAAATGATCTCAGACGACTACTTCGACCACGTGTCCCCGGCGGGCGAGACCCCGGTCGACCGTATCCGCGGGACCGGCTACATACCCAGCCCCGAGGACGGCTATGTGATCGGTGAGAATCTCGCCTGGGGGACCCTCAGCCTCGCGACGCCGCAGGCGATCGTCGAGGCCTGGATCGCCTCGCCCAAACACCTCGCCAACATCCTCGAAGGCCAGTACCGCGAAACCGGGATCGGCGTCGTGCCGAGCGTGCCGTCGGCGCTTTCAGGCGGCGAGCCCGGCGCCACGTACTCGCAGGAGTTCGGCGTGATCCTTCGCTGAGGGTCGATCTCCCCAAGGGCTGTGCACCATCACCCGCGTCCGCTACTCTGCACAGACCAGAGAAAGGAGGTGGTCCTAACGTTAGCTGACAGTTTTTGCGGGACCCTGGAGGTGACCGGCCGCTAGGTCGGACAGGCTGGACCGCTTAGCGGAATCCAACCCGGGATGCCCCGAGACGACCGCCGGTTCTGGTCCCTCCGGCTGTTCCTTTTAGCCGTCTCGGTTTTTTCCAGTCAGAGCAGCAGTGCGAAGGGCGCCGTCGGGCGCCCTTCGTGCGTGCGGGGCGGCTCAGGCCGCCTGCGGCAGGTACTGCAGCCAGGCGGTGGGGATGGTGGGGCTCGCCACGTGGATGAAGATCTCCGCCCGCGGCGTGCGCGGGGCATGGCGCGGATGCATCCCCGCCTGGCGCGGCAGGCGATCTCCCTTGCGCCGGTTGCACGGCGCGCACGAGGCCACGATGTTCTCCCAGCTCGAGGATCCCCCCTTGGAGCGAGGGATCACGTGGTCGACGGTCAGGTTGGAGCGCGAGCCGCAGTACTGGCAGGTCCAGCTGTCGCGGGCGAACACCGCCCTGCGCGTGATCTTGCGCCGGTGGGCGTCGCGCGGGACGTTCACGTAGGTCATCAGCCGGATCACGACCGGCCGCGCCAGCGTCGAGTTCTCCGAGTGCAGCTCCCAGCGCCCGCGCTCCAGCAGTTCGGCCTTCTCCTTCAGCAGCAGCACCACGGCGCGCCGGACCGTGCACACGTTGATCGGCTCGTAGGTGGCGTTCAGCACGAGCACCCGACCACCCATCGCCGTTGTTGGCGATGTGCCAGGTCCGTGCCGCTGGTGCTCGGAAGGCGGCACGGACCCCACCGGCTCTGGTGGGACTGTGCTTTGCATCTTCAGGGCCGGAGTGTAGCGGGGCATCCTCATCGCGTGGCACTCTGTCAGCGACCGGTTCGTCAACCGGCGTGCGCCTGTGGGTCACGCGCGGCGCGGTAGGAGCCGAGCACCCGCACCTGCTCACACAGCGCGCGCAGGCCGCCGATGGCCTCGGCCACGGCTGTCTCGGACGCTCGGCCCTCGAGGTCGGCGAAGAACATGTAGCTCCCGAGGCGACCGGGCCGCGGGCGCGACTCGATCTTCGTCAGATTGATGTCCCGTCGCGCGAACTCGTCCAGACAGCGCACGAGCCAGCCGGCGTGCGCGGCGCCGGGGCCCCAGAAGACGAGCGAGGTCTTCCACTCCTCAGAGCCGGACGGTAGCAGCGGCGGTGAGCCTGTCCGCCCGCCCTGCGCGCCCTCCTTGAAGCGCGCCAGCCAGGCAAAGCGCGTTTCGTTGTCGTCGCGGTCCTGCACGCCCTCGCGCAGCACCGTGCCCCCGTAGATCCTCGCCGCCAGCAGCGTGCCGAGCGCCGCCCGGCGTCCGCCGCCGGGCGATCTCTCGATCGTTCACGACCATTCGCACGGCCTCGGCGGTCGAGCTCGCGGGAAGGACCTGCGCGTGTGCCAGCTCGCCGCGCAGGAACACGGCGCACTGGCCCGGGACCTGTGGATGCGTGAGAACCTCCTCGATCTGCTCGAGCGCGAACGGCTCCGCGGCGATCAACGAGTGGCTCACGCGCAGCAGGGTCTCGCCGACGATATCCACGTCGCTCGCCTCACCGGCGAGCAGATCGAGCGTCACGCTGATCGAGCCCTCGAGCGAGTTCTCGATCGGCACGACGGCCCACTCCAGCTCCTCGCGCCGCAGCGCCATGACGGTGTCATAGATGGTCGCCAGCGGAACCGGCTCGACGGCATCCGCGGCGGCGCTCGCCAGCAGCGCCTCCTCGCTGAACGTTCCCTCCGGCCCCAGGTAGCCGACCCTCGGCCTGCCGGGCATGTCAGGCCGTCGGCTCGGCGCCATTCCCGGCCGGAGCGGTGGATGCGAGCGCCAGGCGCACGGCCTCGGCCTCCTCCGGAGAGAGCTCCAGTTCGGGCTGTCCGCCCTGCATGTGCTTGGCATACACGCGCGCCTGATCGCGGTGGTGGATGCACGAGAGGATGATCCCCGACTGCTCGTCGTCCAGCAGGGCGATCGACACCGACTGCCGGCCGGACAGCTCGTTGTAGGCGTCGTAGCGCACGAGCGCGCGGTGCGCGATCGTGCCCCGCAGCGCCGCCTCGACGGCCGCCAGGCGCTCGTCGAGGCGTTTGCTCGCGTCATCGACATACTGGCGCAGCGCTTCGAATGCGTCCTGCATGCCGGCGGCGTGAGCGATCACGTCGCGCTCGTCGCCCGCCCCGAGCACGAGCCTCTGCGCGCGGTGAAGGCGCCGCACGCGCACGGCCAGCGTGATCGCGAGGATCAGGGACACGAGCGCGACAGCCGCCGCGGCGATGGCGATGATGCCCTGGGTGTCGGTGATGTCGCTGGCCACCGTCACAAGTTAGCCGCTGGCGCAACCGTCACGCCGCGCAGGCCCCGCGTGAGGGCCGGGCTACTGCGCAAAGATCGCCAGATAGGTGTTCTTGGTGCCTTCGTGGTTGGTTTCGCCGGGCACCGGTTCGACCTGTACTTCGATCTTCGAGGCCGCTCCAAGAGGGACTCCGCTGACGGGGATGTCGACGCTCGCCGTCTTGCCGGGTTCCGTTTTTTCGATCGCGTGGGTGGCCTTGATCACTTTGCCGCCGGATGTCACTGTCACGTTGACCCCGACGTTCGTCTCGTTGAATTCGCCGGCGTCTTCGACCTGGACGGTGAACGTCGGGCTGCCGCCGCCGCTGATGTGGTTCAGCGCGGGTTCGGGTTCAAGCGCGGTGGTGCCGACGCTCACTCCCTTGAGCGCGCTGCCGTGGTGGCCGCTCGGTGTCTGTTCGCCCTGGCTCGAAGATTTGCCGGACAGGCGCGTGAGGACCGTCGCCGGTTCGAGCCATCCGAGGTTGGGGATGAAGCGGGTCGGGGAGGTCTGCAGGCCGTGGATCCCGTTCGAGGCGAGCGTCTGCTGGATCAGCGGCGCGACGCGCTGAGAGTAGATGACGTCAGAGGCCAGGAAGATCTCCATGTCGCCCGCGATCAGCGTGCTCGCCTGCTTGCCCTGGCCGCCGAGGGCGGTGGGCAGGAGCGCCGCAACCTTCGTCAATCCTTCGACGCGCAGGTTCATCACCAGCACGAGGTTGCGCTGCGCCGAGCTCATGCTGCCGGGCACGCTCAGGCCTTTGACGCGACTCGCCAGCGTCTGTGCCTGGATGCGCAGCTGATCGACCTGCTCCTCGACGTTCAGCGCCGACTTGCCGGCGGCGTCGGTGAGCGTCGAGAACAGGGGCGTTGAGACCTGTTCGTCGGATTCTGTCGCGATCAGGCTCACGTCGCGGTTGTAGTTCTTCAGGTCCTGCGTGCGCTGGCTTTTCAGGCAGCCGTTCACCACCAGCACGATCACGATCAGCAGCACCACGCCGATGCCGGCGGCAAAGCGCCGGCGCACCATCAGGGTGTGCTGGTCGAGCGGTAGCGAGCGCGCGGAGCGCTGCGGTCGGCGCGGCCGCGGGCCAGCGCCCGAAGGCTCGCCGCCGCCGCCGCTCCCACCGCGCGCTTTGGATGCTCGTGTTGACGGCCGAGGCTGTGTCTCCTCACCATCGTCGAAGAACGACAAAAGCACGCTCCTTGCAGGGATTCCGGAAGTGCCCAAGTATGACTGCCCACCCCCCGGGCAAGCTGCAACTTATCGCTCACTGCGGTTTTTCAGGCGCCCGGGCGCAGGTAGCCGGCCTACGGACGGCGAATCCGGGATGCGGTGGAGTCGCTGCTCACCCTCGCCAACCCAACACGGACGCCCAACCCACAGGGCCCGGCCCCTCCGCCGGCAGTCAACGACCTCGTGCTCGGTCGCTACCGCCTGCTCGAGTGCCTCGGGGCGGGAGGCTTCGGCGTCGTGTGGCGCGCCCGCGACGAGCTGCTGCACCGCGAGGTGGCGGTCAAGCGGGTCGCGCTCGCCCCCGACGGAGACAGTGAGCGCGCCAGCCGCGAGGCGCTCGCCAGTGCCCGCCTCGCCCATCCCGCGATCGTCGCCCTATACGAGGCGTGCGCCGTTGAGGACGCCTTCTACCTGATCTCGGAGCTCGTGCAGGGTAGGACGCTCGCGCAGCTCATCACAGCGCGAGAGCTGTCGGATGAGGACGTTCTCGAGATCGGCATCGCCCTCGCCCTCGCCCTCGCCCACGCGCACGCACGCGGGGTCATCCACCGCGATATCAAGCCGCAGAACGTGCTCGTCCCGGACCAGCTCGATGAGCGCGTGCGAATGCCGGAGGGGTTCATCTGCGCGGCCAAGCTCACCGACTTCGGCGGGGCCAGCCTGGCCGGTGAGGACGTGCTCACGCACACCGGTGACGTGCTGGGCACGCTCGCCTACATGGCGCCCGAGCAGAGCGAGGGGCGCGAGGCCGGCGCGGAGGCCGACCTGTATGCGCTGGCGCTGGTCCTGTATGAGGCGCTGAGCGGGGCGAACCCGGTGCGAGGAGCCACGCCCGCGGCCACGGCACGGCGCATCGGCCGCCCGCTCGCGCCGCTCGAGCGCCGGCGCAGAGACCTGCCGCGCGCGCTCACGCGCGCGCTTGACGCGGCACTGGTCCCGTCTCCCAAGCAGCGAGGCACCCTCGAGGAGCTGCGCCTGGCCCTGGAAGGAGCGCTCGAAGAGGGCCCGCGGCCGGCGCGGCTGACGCTATGGCCGCGGCGCGGAGGCAGACAGGAGCCAATCGATCGGCCCCCACCCGATCCGCCGGTCGAGCCTCCCTCGGAATTCGTCGCGCGGCGGCGAATCCTCGACCGCGACCGAGCGCCCGCTGAGCCGGCCCGGCCAGCGCTCGCCGAGACGGTCGCTGCGGGCGAGGCCTCCGAGCCGCGCACGCGACCGCGCACGCTGCCGCGCAAGGTATTGGCGGCGGGTGTCTTCGCGGCCGTGCTCTGGCAGCTGTCGGCCGGGCGGTCCGGGGCGGCGCTGCTCGTGCTCGCCGCGGCCCTTCCGCTGGCGCTGTGGCCACGCGCTCGCCGCACGCGGGGCGTGGGCTTCGGTTGGCTCGCGGCCGCGCTCGCGCCGCTGTTGGGGCTCGCCGGTCTCGCCGGCGCCTTCCCCGCGATCGCCGGGCAGGCCTCGAGCTTTCGCAACCGCGCCGCGATCGCCGCGCTCGGCTACTGGTGGCTGATTCTCGCCGAGCCGCTGCTGGCACGGAATCTGTGGCTGGGCGAGCCGCCGGGCGTGCCCGCGCGGAGCGTCTGGGAGGCCTCGCTGTCGAGTACCGCCACCCACGTCATGGCGCCCGCGCTGAGCCTCGGCGTGCTGCTGGGGGCGGTCCTGTGGGCGACGGGCGCGGCGATCCTGCCGCTCGTCGTTCGCGGCCGGCGCGCCGCCTTCGACGTCGTCGGCGTGACCGTGTGGTCCGCCGCGATGGCCTCCGCGACCCCGCTGTTGGGCAGCGGCCTGTCGGTGCACGCGGCGCACCTCAGCCAGCGCGGCGCCGTCCTCGGCGCCGTCCTCGGTGGGGCGCTGGCCGTGGGTGTGCGCGCTCTGCGCGGCCCCGTCTGACGTAGCATGGCTTCACACCCGACCCAGCCCTGGGGCTGCATGCCTGCGATCGTAGATCGGCCGGCCGGGCCCCCGCCAATGAACCTGCTGCAGAGCGTCGAGACCACGATCGCCAACCTCCTCGAGGGCGCCTTCGGGCGCATCTTCCGATCCGAGGTGCGCCCGATGGAGCTGGCGCGCAAGCTCGCCCGCGAGATGGACGAGCACCGCACCGTCTCCGTCTCGCGCGTGTACGCGCCCAACGAGTACTCGGTGTGGCTATCGCCGCAGGACCGCGCCCGCTACGAGGGGGTCGAGCAGGAGGTCCTCGACGAGCTGGGCGCCTACCTGCTGGAGCACGCCCGCCGCGAGCAGCTGATCCTCGCGTCGCATCCGGTGATCGTCTTTCACACCGACGAGCGTCTGGCGCTGGGGGAATTCGGCATCCAGGCGAGGTCGGTCCGCCCCGCGGGTCACAGTGACACCAACGGGGGAAACGATCCGGTCGATCCTCAACCGCTGCAGGAGCACGGTCAGACGATGATCTACAGCACTTCCAGGCGCGTGGGCGGGCCGGTCGAAGAGGCGCACGCGCGTCGCGCGACGGCGCAGGCGCTGCTCGTGGTGGGCGGGCGCCGCCTGCTGTTGGCGCCGGCCGGCGGGACGATCGGACGCAGCCGCGACTGCGACATAGTCCTCGACGACGTCGGCGTCTCGCGCCGGCATGCCGAGCTGCGCCCGACTGCCGCCGGCTGGACGGTCGCGGATCTCGGTTCCACCAACGGCGTGCTCGTCAACGGCCGGCCGATTCGCGGTGCACAGCAGCTTCAGCCCGGAGACAACGTCGTGCTCGGCTCGACAGAGATGATCTTCGAACTCCGATGAGCGCGCGCGAGCCCAATTGACCACGCTTGAACCCGTATCGGTCGCGCTGAAGTTCGGCTTCCTCGCCGTGCTCTACCTGTTCGTGCTGTGGGTGGCGCGCAGCGCGCGCAAGGATCTGAGCGAAGGCGGCGTGCCGTTCGCGAGCGGTCGCAGATCCGGGGCCGGCGTGATCCCACCCGATGCCACCGGCATGTATTCGGCCTCGGCCCTCGGCAGCGCCGACGTCGCCAATCGGTCGCCGCGCCTCGTCGTCGAGCGCGCGCCCGGCCACGAGCCCGGCATGATCTACGACCTCGACGGCGACATCGTGCTCGGGCGCGGCGATCGAGCCGAGATCCGCCTCGAGGATCCGTTCGCCTCCTCGCGGCACGCGCGCATCCACGTCCAGGGAAACGTGCTCGTGATCGAGGACCTCAACTCCACCAACGGCACCTACCTCAACGAGGAGCTGCTGGAGACGCCGCGGCCGCTGCACCCCGGCGACCGCGTGCGCATCGGCGACAGCGAATTCGGGTTCGAGGTCGACTGACATGCTGCGCGTCGCCGAGCAGTACGCAGGAACCGACACCGGCCGCCAGCGGCGGGCCAACGAGGACTCCCTGCTGGCCCGCTCGCCGCTGTTCGTCGTGGCCGACGGCATGGGGGGCGCGCAGGCCGGCGAGGTCGCCTCGCGGATCGCCGTCGAGTCCTTCAGACACGGCCTCGACGACGCCTCACAGCCCGAGCTCGCCCTGTCCGCGCTCGCGCTCGAAGCGAACTCGCGCATCCACGAGCTGTCGCACTCGAACGCCGAGCAGGCCGGCATGGGCACGACGCTCACGGCCGTCTACGTGGGCGAGCGCGAGGTGGCCATCGCCCACGTGGGCGACAGCCGCGCCTACTGCCTGCGCGACGGCGAGCTGTTGCGGCTGACCGACGACCACTCGCTCGTCGACGAGCTCGTGCGCCAGGGCCGGCTCACTCCGGAGGAGGCGATCGAGCACCCGCAGCGCTCGGTCATCACGCGCGCGCTCGGGCCGGAGGGCACGGTCGAGGTCGACACGCGCTCCTTCCGCGCGCGCGACGGCGACGTCTACCTGCTGTGCAGCGACGGCCTCACGACGATGGTCGGCGAGGCCGAGCTCGCCGCGGTGCTGCGCGCCCATCCGCGGCTGAGCGAGGCGGGGGAGGCGCTGATCGCGGCCGCCAACGAGGCTGGAGGTCGCGACAACATCACGGTCGTTCTGCTGCGCCTCGAGGAGGTGCAGGCCGCGGCGGGTTCGCTGGCCGAGCGATCCTCCGAGCTCACACCGGGTGGGCGGGATCAGCCGGCGGAGGACTGGGTCGGCGAGCACGCGACGATGACCGGCGTCCCTGCCGTCACGCCGTCGGTGACCGCGACCGCGGATCGACCGGCGGATTCGCCCGCGGATGCTCCGGTGAGCCGCCGCCAACCGCGGCGCCCCTCCGCCGGGGGATCCGGCGCCCCGGCGCGCCGCGTCAGCCGCCGGCGCGCCGGCGCGCTCGTGGTGGTGCTCGTGGTGCTGGGCCTGCTCGGCTCGGCCGTGTACCTGACCCTGCAGTCGGTCTACTTCATCGGCACCAACAACCGCGGTCTGGTCACGCTGTACAGCGGGGTCCCGTATCGGCTGCCGGGCAACATCGACCTCTACAGCAGCAGCTACGTCTCGGGCGTGAGCGCTTCCACGCTGTCCCCGGAACGCCGCCGCACGCTGCTGGACCACTCGCTGCGCTCGGAAGCCAATGCGGCCTCCCTGATTCGCAGCCTCGAACTGGGGCAGCTCGAATGAGGGTCCGCTCGTGAACCGGCCGATCGTTCGCCTCTACGGGCTCGTCGTGGTGCTGTTCGCGCTGCTGCTCGCGTTCACCTCGCGCTGGACGATCTTCGAAGCCTCCTCGCTGCGCGAAAACACTCTCAACGCGCGCGGCGTGCTCGAGCAGCAACGCGTCGACCGCGGCCTGATCCTCGCCGGCAACGGCGCCGTGCTCGCGCGCAGCGTGCGCGGAGCGGAAGGCACCTACAGCCGCGTCTATCCCTTCGGTGAAGAGTTCGCTCACGCCGTCGGTTACTCCTACGTCTATCCCGACCTGGGCCAGACCGGAATCGAGCGTTTTCGAAACCCGCAGCTGACCGGCCAGACCGGCCGCAACCTGCAGTCGGTGCTCGACCAGCTGCAGGGCAAGAAGCCGCAGGGCGACGATGTCTTCACGACGCTCGACCCGACCGCGCAGCGCGTCGCCATCTCCGCGCTCGGCTCCCACCAGGGCGCCGTGGTCGCGCTCGATCCGCGTACCGGCGCGGTCCGGGTGATGGCGTCGACGCCCGGCTATAACCCCAACTCGCTGGGCTCTCCGAGGGGCTATGCAAAGCTCGCGGCCGACTCAAGCGGGCGGCCGCTCATCAACCGCGCGACCCAGTTCGGCTACGCCCCCGGCTCGACCTTCAAGGTCGTCACCGCCACGGCCGCGATCGACACCGGCACCTACACGCCGGAATCGACGGTCAGCGGACGCAACGGCGTGCTCATCTCCGGCGTCCCCTTGCAGAACGACGACAACGAGAGCTTCGGCCCGATAACCCTCACCGAGGCCCTCGTCAAGTCGGTCAACACCGTCTGGGCGCAGGTCGCCGAACGACTCGGCAAGCCCACGATGGCCCGCTATATGGACCGTTTCGGCTTCGACCGCAAGCCCGAGCTCGACTATCCCTCAGAACAGATGTCCGTGTCCGGTCCCTATCTCGGCTCGCGCCGCCTGTCGCCGCTGAGCCCGCTCGTCGACGTCGGGCGGATGGGCATCGGCCAGGACAAACTCGCGGTCGTGCCGCTGCAGATGGCCGAGGTCGCGGCGGCGGTGGCAGATCACGGGCGGCTGATGGTCCCGCATCTGACCGACCGCGTCATCGACCCCGACGGGCGCACCGTCGAACGCGTCTCCCCGCGGGTACAGTCGGTCGTGATGAAGCCCTCGACGGCGTCGGCGGTGAGGAAGATGATGGAAGCCGTCGTCACCGAAGGCACCGGCACCGAGGCGCAGATACCGGGCGTCAAGGTGGCCGGCAAGACCGGCACGGCCGAGACGCAGATCGGCACGGCGATCAACAACGTGTGGTTCATCGCCTTCGCGCCGGCTGAGGACCCGACGGTGGCGATCGCGGTGACGCTGCAGGACGTGCCGGGCCAGGGCGCCGCGTTCGCGGCCCCGGTCGCTCGACAGGTGATGGAAAGCCTGCTGCGATGATCGAGGCCGAGACGATCATCGACGGGCGCTACAGGGTGCTCTCGCGGCTCGGCTCCGGGGGCATGGCCGAGGTGTACCTCGCGGAGGATCAGCTGCTCGGACGCGAGGTCGCGCTGAAGGTGCTGCACCAGCACTTCGCCGAAGACCAGGAGTTCGTCGAGCGCTTTCGCCGCGAGGCCTCGAGCGCGGCGGGCCTGTCTCACCAGAACATCGTCGGGATCTTCGACCGCGGCGAGTGGAACGGCACCTACTACATCGCGATGGAGTACGTCGCCGGGCGCTCACTGAAGACGATCGTGCGCGAACAGGGAGCGCTGGACCCGGCGGCTGCGATCGACATCGTCGTCCAGATCCTGCGCGGCGCGCGCTTCGCACACAGGCGCGGGGTCGTCCACCGCGACCTCAAGCCCCACAACGTGATCCTCGACGAGGAGGGTCGCGCGCGGGTCACGGACTTCGGGATCGCGCGCGCAGGCGCCTCGGACATGACGCTGACCGGGTCGATCATGGGCACCGCCCAGTACCTCTCCCCGGAGCAGGCCCAGGGCCTCGCCGTGAGCGCGTCCTCGGACCTCTATTCCGTTGGCGTGATCCTGTATGAGCTGCTGACCGGCGTCGTCCCCTTCGACGGCGAGACCGCGGTGGCGATCGCCTTCAAGCAGGTCTCCGCCGAACCGCTGCCGCCGAGCGCGCTCAACCCGGCGCTGCCGTTCGGTCTCGATGCGATCGTGCTACGCGCGCTCGCGAAGGACCCGGCGCAGCGCTACGCCGACGCTGACCAGTTCATCGCGGCGCTCCAGCAGGAGCGCCAGTCCCTGCCGATCTCGATCGGCGCGCCGGCCGCGCCCGCATCCCCGCCGCCCGACGGGCCCCCTCCCGGCACCGGCCCGCTGCTGATGCCGGCGGCCGACCCCTACGCCGAGGACCCCCCCGACTCCTCAGACGGTCACCGTCAGCGCGTCCTGTTGTGGTCCGCCGCGGTGGCGGCGGCGGTGATCGCCGGCGTGCTCGCGGTGCTGCTCCTGTCCGGCTCGAGCCGCGTGAAGGTTCCCGATGTCGTCGGCATGTCAGAAACGGCTGCGCTCGTCAGGGTTAGGGCCGCCGGGCTGACCCCCGTGCCGACGCCGAGCGCGAGCACGACCGTCGCGAGCGGTCTCGTGTTCGCCCAGACGCCGACCTTCGGGCACGTCGTCAACCACGGCGCGCGCGTCAACCTGCTCGTCTCCAGCGGCCCGCCCACCACACCGCTCGGCAAAGTCGAAGGCTTGACCTCCTCGCAGGCGGTGAACATGCTGCGCGCGGAGGGGTTCAACCCCACCACCAAGGCCAAGGCCAGCACGACCGTCAGCGAAGGTCTCGTGATCGCGAGCGAACCCGCCGCCGGCACGAGGCTGCCGGTGGGCACCACGGTCACGGTGCTCGTCTCGAGCGGTCCATCGCCGGTGCGCGTGCCGGACACGGTCGGCCAGACCCGCGCCGCCGCCGAAGCGGCTCTCGAGACGGCGGAACTCACGCTCGGCACGGTCACTCTGCAGGTCTCCGCATCGCAGACGCCCGAAACGGTGCTGTCGCAGTCCCCCGCCGCCGGCGGCATGCTGCGCGTCGGCGGCAAGGTGAACCTGACGGTGGCGAAGGCGCCGACCGACGTCACCGTCCCCTCCGTGGTGGGCCAGAACCAGACCGAAGCCGCAGCCGCCCTCGGCCGCGCCGGGTTCGCCCCGAAGGCGGTGACCGCCGCGACCATCGAACCGAGCCAGGTCGGGATCGTGCTGAAGCAGAGTCCCAAGGGTGGCGCGCGCGCGGCCAAAGGCGCCACCGTCACGATCACGATCGGCGCGCTCGGTGGGACGACCGGGGCGACCGGTGCGACCGGGGCGACCACGCCGGCGACGACCGGGCCGACCACCCCCACCGCGGCAGCGCCGGCCGGGTGAGCCGGGCGATGGACACCTCCGCGCCATCCGCTGCGCAGACGCTCACCGTCGCGGTGCTCGCCGGCGGGCGCTCCTCCGAGCACGATGTGTCGCTGTCCTCCGGGGCGGCCGTCCGCGAGGGCCTCGAGGCATGCGGGCATGAGGTCTCCTGGGTGCAGATCGAACAGGATGGAGCCTGGCTCTCAGACGGCGAGCGCCTGAGCGTGACGCCCGGAGACGGGCTCCTCGGTGTGGACGTCGTCTTCCCCGTGCTGCACGGCCCGTTCGGGGAGGACGGCACCGTGCAGGGGATGCTCGAGACGCTCGACGTGGCCTACGTCGGGGCCGGCGTGACGGCGTCCGCGCTCAGCCTCGACAAGGTCGTCTTCAAGGAGCTGATGTCCGCGCGAGGGCTGCCGCAGGTCGACTACGTGGGTGTGCGCGACGAGCGCTTCAGCCGCTCGCGTGCGGAGGTGCTCGAACAGCTCGCAGAGCTCGGCCTGCCGGTGTTCGTCAAGCCCGCCCACCTCGGCTCATCGCTGGGGATCGTCAGGGTGACCGACGCCGCGCGCATGGGCGAGGCCCTGGATGGCGCCTTTGCGCACGACGAGCTCGTGATCGTGGAGGCGATGGGCCACGGAGTCGAGGTCGAGTGCGGCGTGCTCGGGCGCCCGTCCTTCGAGCGATCGTCCGGGCAGCTCCCCGCCATCGCCTCGACCCCGGGGGAGATCTCCTTCCCCGGCGAGTGGTATGACTTTCGCGCGAAGTACACCGCCGGGGGCATGGAGCTGACGGTGCCCGCGCGCATCAGCCCCGCGGCGAGCGAGCGCGTACAGGCGCTGGCCCTGGAGTCGTTCCTGCTGACCGGCTGCGACGGCCTCGCGCGGGTGGATTTCTTCGTCGACGGCGAGCGGGTGCTCGTCAACGAGCTCAACACCATGCCCGGCTTCACCCCGACGAGCGTCTACGCCAAGCTCATGCAGGCGTCGGGCATCGACTATCCGCAGCTCGTCGATCGCCTCTGCCGCCTGGCGCTCGAGCGCCAGGCGCGACGGCGCAGCTACCGCTACTGACGGGTGGCCTATCTGAACAGCGTCAGTTCGGAGATCGACGCCGACTGCATGTTGGGCGGGAGCGTCGTGATCCAGATCAGGTAGTAGCGAAAGCGCTGTCCGCCGGAGCTCAGCGGGATGCGTTCGCGGTCGTGGACGTAGCTACTCGCGCCGAACGGTCCCTGCCAGCCCCTTTCGGCGAGCGTCACCGGATCGCCGTATGGCAGCGCGAGGCGAATCGTGTCGGCGGCGTACAGCTGCACCCCGAAGCCGGGCGTGGGCGTCTGGATCTCGATCGCGTTGGCGGCCACGCCCGGCGAGGCGTCCAGGTACAGCCCGGCGCCGGTCCCCCCGGCCTTCTTGAGAGTCCCTTCGTAGTACTGCTCGGTGCTCCACGACGTGTTCGGGTCGCTGTCGACGACGTTGTCCACGAGGTCGTGGTTTTCGGGCCCGGTGCCGAACGGGTTGTAGTCGTGGGCGGCGGTCTGCGCGAGGGCGACCGGTTCAAGGCCCGAATGCGAGTCGATGTCCGGCGGGACGCCCGTGCCGCTGTGCGTGCGTCCCGCCAGCGCGATCAGCGCGATCGCGACGATCGCGGCCAGCAGCACGAGCGACACGGCCCATCGCGCGGGGTGGCGCATGCGCCAGGGCAGCCGCCGGCGCGCCGTGCCGGGCAGCGTGCGCAGCACGGTCGTGACCTCACCCGTGGCCTGGCCCGAGCGGGTGGCTTCGACGGCGAGCACCTCCTCGAGATCCGCCTCCATCGTGGTCGCGTCCGGGTAGCGCACGTCGAGGTCCTTGGCGACGGCCCGGTCGAGCACCGAGGCGGTCGCGGCGGAGACTTCCGGGCGCAGCAGCTGCACGTCGGGCACCTGCTCGCGCACGTGCCGCATCGCCACCGCGACCGGCGACTCGCCCCGGAAGGGGACCTCGCCGGTGAGCATCTCATACAGCACCACGCCCAGCGAATAGAGGTCGGACTGTCCCGTCACCGGCGCTCCCAGCGCCTGCTCGGGCGAGACGTAGTCGGTCGTGCCGAGCACCCGCCCGGCCATCGTCAGCCCCTCCTCGGTGAGCGTGCGAGCGATGCCGAAGTCGGTGATCTTGGCCCCGCCTTCGTCTGAGATGAGAATGTTCTGGGGCTTTACGTCGCGGTGGACGATCAGGTGTTCGTGCGCCGCGCCGAGCGCGCGCGCGATCTCGATCGCATAGGCGATCGCCTGTGGGATCTCGAGCGGGCCCTCGGCGCGGATCAGGTCCTTGAGCGTCTCTCCCTCGACGTACTCGAGCACGATGTACGGCGTGCCCACGGCGCCGTTGCCCTCGGGATCGTGCCCGTCGGGCGAGGGCTCCTCACCTGCGTCGATCACGGTCACGACGTGGGGGTGGTTGAGCTGCGCCACCGATCGCGCCTCGCGGCGGAAGCGCTCGAGCTGATCGGAGTCCGAGGCGATCTCGCGGTGCATGAGCTTGATCGCCACCGGCCGTTCGAGCACGATGTCGAAGGATCGATACACGGTGGACATGCCGCCGCGCCCGATCTGGGCGTCGAGGCGATAGCGCCCTCCCAGCAGAGTCCCGAGGACCGTCATCTGTCCCTATTGTGGGCCCGGCGCAGGCGGCGTATCACCACCAGCGCGAGCGCGCCGCGATACAGCGAGAAGGGCAGCAGGGAGCGCCCGCGCAGCGCCCGGCGCAGCACCGCGGCGCTCGCGAGCGTCGAGACGAAGGCCGCGCCGGCGCCGGCCGCGAGCGTGCCGCGCGCGTGCGCGCTCGTGCCGCGGCGCGCGAGCCGCGAGGCCTCGAGAGCACTCGCGCCGAGGAGCACCGGCAGCGCGGCATGCCAGGACAGCGTCTGGGAGTCAGAGCGCGTGAACCCCCGCAGCCGCGCCGCCGTCAACGTCGCTCCGCTGCGTGAGACGCCGGGGATCAGAGCGAGGGCCTGGGCGAGCCCGAGCGCCAGCCCGTCGCGCGGCCCGGCGTCCTTGAAGTCGCGCGCCCCCCGTGCGGGCCGGGCGTCGGCCAGCGCCATCGCCACGCCACCGGCGATCAGTCCCGCGGCGATCGAGCGCGGTCCTCCCAGCCTGCGCTCGATCATCTCCCGCAGTGCGTAGCCGGCGAGCGCCGCCGGCGCAAGCGAGAGGGCGGCGGTCGCCGCGCTGCGCGCGTCCGCGCTCTGCGCCTGCTCGATCAGCTCGCGGCGCATGTCGATCGCCAGCGCCGCGCCCGCGCCGGCGTGCAGCGCCACCTCGAAGGACTTGCGCAGGGCGGGGTCGAGCTCGGGGTAGGACCACCCCGCGAGCCACGGGAGCAGGGCCGCGTGCGCCGAGGAGGAGACCGGCAACAGCTCCGTCGGTCCCTGCAGAAGCCCCAAGGCCAGCGCCTGGTTCAGGGGAAGGGCGGATTTCCGCGCGCGGTTGAGCACCGCCTCGCGCTTCAGCCCACGTCCGTTGCGGGGTCGGCTCTGCGCCGGCGGTGGATGAGCGCATAGACGACGCCGACGACGATCACCGCGAGGATCGCGTAGTCGACGTACTCGAAGTACTTGCGCGCGCTCGTCCAGTCGCCACCGAGCGCGTTCCCGAGGAACGCGAGCCCGACCACCCACGGGGTGGTTCCTATCAACGACAGCACCGTGAAGCGCCCCAGCGGCATCTTGGCGACGCCCGCCGGCAGCGACACAAACGCCCTCACGAGCGGGATCAGGCGTCCGAACAGGACCGTCGCCTCCCCGTAGCGCTGGAACCAGCGGTCGGCGCGATCGATCTGCGCGGGCCCCATGTGCACCTTGCCGCCGTGACGTTCGAGCAGCTCGAGGCGCCCGCCGCGGCCGACCCCGTAGGCGACCCACGAGCCGACCATCGTTCCGAGCAGGCCGGCGAGGATGATGCCGAGCAGCGTCATGTGGTGATGGGAGGCGCTCTGTTCGGGGTTCGCGACGGCAAAGCCGGCGAACAGCATCACCACCTCGGAGGGAATCGGGATGCAGGCCGAGCCGAGTGCCATCAGCGCGAAAACGCCCGGAAGCCCGGCTTCGCGGACGAAGTGCGAGATTTCGTTGACGAGCGTCCCGGAGATCGATGCGAGCACGAGCATGGGCAGGGCAACGATACCGTGCGCATTTCCATGCGCATCTGGATCGATCTCACCAACAGCCCGCACGTGCTGGTCATGCGCCCGCTGATCGAGCGCCTGAATTCCGAAGGGCATGAAGTGCGCGTGACCGTGCGCGACTTCGCGCAGACGATCGAGTTGTGCGAGCGCTTCGGCATCGCCCACACCGTGATCGGCCACCATCGCGGTGAACGGCTGCTGGCGAAGGCGGCCGGCCTGGCTTCGCGCTCGGCTGCGCTCGTGCGCTTCGCGCGCGCCGATGCCCGCGCGGGCGGCGCCGGGGGCTTCGACATCGCCCTCGGCCACGGTTCCAACGACATCACCGTCGCGGCCGCGATCCTGCGCGTGCCGAGCTCGACGATGTTCGACTACGAGTGGGCCACCGTTCAGCACAACGTCAACTGCCGCCTGGCGCGCGCGGTCGTCGTGCCCGCCGCGATCCCCCCCGAGCGGCTGGAGCGCTACGGGGCGAGGGGCAAGCTGCGCCCCTACGAGGGGCTCAAGGAGGAGTACTACCTGGCCGACTTCGAGCCCGACCCGGGGGTGCTCGAGGCGCTCGCGCTCGATCCGGGCCGCCCGATCGTGATCGCGCGCCCGCCGCCGGAGGTGTCGCTCTACCACCGCTTCGAGAACGACCTGTTCGCCGAGGTGCTCGTGCGCCTTTCTACGGCGGGCGCCGAGCAGGGGGTGCAGCCGGTGGTGCTGCCGCGCGTGGACTCCCAGCGCTCGGCGCTCGCCGGGGTGCCCGGCTTGATCGTGCCCGAGCACGCGATCGACGCGCAGTCGCTGATCGCCTATGCCGATCTCGTGATATCGGCCGGGGGCACGATGAACCGCGAGGCCGTGGCGCTGGGCGTGCCCGTCTACACCACCTTTGAAGGCCGCCTGGGCGCCGTCGATGAAGGGCTGATCGCCGATGGCCGCCTGCGCAAGCTCACCGCCACCGATCAGCTCGAGCTTCACAAGCGCGAGCGCGGCGGCCCCGAGGAGCGCATTCGCCGCGACCCGCGCAAGCTGCTCGACCTGCTCCTGTCACCGCTCCTCGCCTGAACACCCGGCGGCACGGGCCCGCGCCGTCGTATCTGGCCTTACAATCCCAACATGCGCCGACGGATCCGCTCGGCGGCCCTTCCCCTCCACCGGCACTCGCTGCCTCAGCTGGCGGTAGACGGGGTGCTGGTCGCGCTCGCATACTACCTCGCCTTCCAACTGCGTTTCGACAAAGGCCCGAGCGGCTACTACTCGGTGCTGCGCGAACGCACTATCTGGTGGGTCCTGATCGGAAGCCTGCCCGTGCTGATCCTCGCGCGCGTCTACCAGCGCCGCTGGCGCTACTCGGGCCAGCGCGACTACGAGGCGGTGATGCGCGCGATCGTGGCGATCGTGCTGTTGACCGTCGTCGCCGTCGCCGTGCTGCGCCCGGTGCAGCATCGCACCGACCACGGCACCTCGACGATCGGGCTGCCCAACGGCGTGATCGTGCTCTACTTCCTGCTCTGCCTGCTGTTCCTGCTGGGCGTGCGCATGCTGGCCCGCACCGTCTATGAGCGCCGCCCGCTGGCCGCCTTCCGCGGTGGGCGCAAGGGCGACCGCAGCGTGTTGATCGTGGGCGCCGGCGACGGCGGGCGCCTGGTTCTGCGCGAGATCTCCCGCAACCGCGAGCTCGGGCTCACGCCGGTCGGCTTCCTCGACGACGACGAGAGCAAGCACGGGCTGCGGATCGACGGCGTGCGCGTGCGCGGCAACACCGAGGCCGACCTGCCCCGCATCCTCGATGAGTCCGAGCCAGACGAAGTCATCATCGCGATCCCCTCCGCGCCGGGCTCCACGCGCGCGCGCGTCGTGCGCGAGTGCCGTAAGCGCGGCATCCCGGTGCGCACGCTGCCCACCGTCTTCGAGCTGCTCCAGGACCAGGGCACGATCGCCCGGCAGGTGCGCGAGGTGCGCGTCGAGGACGTCCTCGGCCGCGAGGCGGTGCACATGGAGCTCGAAAGCGTCGGCGCCTACCTGCGCGGGGAGACGGTGCTCATCACCGGCGCCGGCGGATCGATTGGCTCGGAGCTCAGCCGCCAGATCGCCCGCGTCGAGCCGCACCGCATCATCCTGCTCGACCACGCCGAGGACAACCTCTTCTCGATCCAGCGCGAACTCGAGGACGAGCGCCACGTGCCCCCGGCCGTGCTCTCGGCCGTGCTCGCCGACTGCAAGGAGGAGGAGCGCATGCGCGAGGTGTTCGCCGAGCATCGCCCCACGGTCGTGTTCCACGCGGCCGCCTACAAGCACGTGGGGCTGATGGAGGCCAATCCCGTCGAGGCGGTCCGCAACAACGCCATCGCGACGAGGGTCGTCGCGCACGTGGCGGGGGATGTCGGCGTGAAACGCTTCGTGCTCGTCTCCACAGATAAGGCCGTCGCGCCGGCGACCGTGATGGGGGCCTCCAAGGCGCTGGCCGAGTTCGCGCTCGAGGCCGCCACGGCGCGCTTCGCGGACACCCGCTACGCCGCCGTGCGCTTCGGCAACGTGCTGGGCTCCTCCGGCAGCGTCGTGCCGATCTTCCGCCGCCAGATCGAGCGCGGCGGTCCGGTGACCGTGACCGACGAGCGCATGACCCGCTACTTCATGACGATTCCCGAGGCCGTCCAGCTGATCATCCGCTCGGGCTCGCTCGCGGGCGCGAGCGCGCCGGCGCCGCGCGCGCCGGGGCCGGCGGCGGGGGAGGAGCCCGGCAGCGAGACGCCGCAGCGCAGCGGCGCCCAGGTGTTCGTACTCGACATGGGCGAACCGGTCCGCATCGTCGAGTTGGCGCGCGCGATGATCGAGCTCTCGGGCCTCGACGCCGACCGTGACATCGACATCGAGATCGTCGGGCGCCGCGCGGGGGAGAAGATCCACGAGGAGCTGTTCAACAGCTACGAGCATCCGCGGCCCACCCTCGCCGAGAAGATCCTCCTGGCCGAGCGCCCCCCGCTCGCGGCCGAGGCCGTGGAGTCGATGTTCGCGGAGATCGGGCTGCTCGTGCTCGAGGGCGACGCCGCCGGGCTGGCGGCGAAGGTGTCCGAGCTCTCCGCCGCGCGCCTCGAGTACCAGACCAACGGAACCGCACGCAAGGCAGAGCGCCGCGATGGCCTGCGCGCTGCGCCTGCACCACTCATACACTCCCGAGGTTCATGACGCCCTCGTCGCTCGCGCTCCTCTCGCTCTCGAACTCGTTCACCCAGATCGGAGCCCTGGCGGCGTGTGCTGCACTGCTGGGGATCGCCGTGCTCTCGCTGCTGGTGTTCTCCCAGGCGCGCGAGCTGAAACGACTGCGCGAGTGGGCCGGCCGTGCCCCCGAGCGCTCGGCCGAACTGGAGCAGCGGGTGACCGCGGCCGCCGCCGCGCGTGTCCAGCAGCCCGTTCCCGCCGTCCGTCCCGTCCCGCGTGCCGCCCCCATCAAGCCGGCGGGCGCCTCCCCGGTCACCCAGGCGGCTGCTCCCATTCAGGCGCCCGTTGTCCCGCAGGCTCCCGCAGCCACCCCGCCGGCACCGCTCCCGGCGCCCGCACAGGCCGTGACCGCGGCCGGCACGCTCGCGGCGACGGCCGCGGTTGCAGCCGGCGCCCAGCCGAACCCCGCTTCGCCCGCCGGGGGAGTGGCGCAGCCGCCGGCCGCGGCCCGCCCGCCGATCCCCCCGGCCACCGTGTCCGGCTCCGCTCAGCCGCAGACGCCGGTGAATCCCCCGCTTCCGCCCCCGGTGAACTCCGCCGGCGCGACCGCCGCAGGCGCATCAGCGGCTCCCTCCGCGGCGACCGGCGCTCCGGCGACCGGCGTCCCACCCGCCGCCGCGCCCGCGGCGCAGTCCCCCGCGACGCCGGCAGCCGCCACTCCGGCGGCAGCCGCGGCAGCAGCGGCAGCAGCGGCAGCTGCCAAACCGTCAACCGCGACGCCGGCCGCCGGCGCCCCGCCGGCCAATCCGCAGGCCCCCGCGACGCCGGCCCCCGCCGTGCCCGCAACCGCGACCCCGGCGACCGCCGCTGCCGCAGCGAACGTGGTGGCGAGCGCCACTCCGCGGGCGCCCAGCCCGCCGCGGCACCCGCCTGCGCCGACGGCTCCACGGCGGGCCGCCGCCGGTGACAGCGCCGCCGCAGCGACGGGCGCCAGCGCCGCGGCGGCGTCCGCGCAGGAGCGAGCGCAGAGCGGCGCGGCCCTGGCCGAGGACGGAGGGATACGGGCAGAGCGCGCATATGCCAGACAGCGCTCGAATCGCGCCGCGCGGAGCGCGCCCGCCAGGCGCTCACCCGCGCGAGCCACGCTGGCGATCGTCGGCGGCGTGATCGCTGTCGTCGTGGTGCTCGTGGTCATCCTCTCCTCGGGCGGGGGCGCGAGCTCGACCGGCAAGAGTGCGGCGGCGGCGAGCTCCTCGACCACCGCGCACGCCCGCACGACGCACGCAAGGACGCATACCCACCATTCCTCGAGCAGCGGCTCATCGCCCGCAGCGGCGAGTCCCGCGGACACGAGCGTGGCGGTGCTCAACGGCACGGAAACCACCGGTCTCGCCCACCAGGTCTCCGAAAGCCTGCGCCAGAGCGGCTACACGCAGGCCACGGCGTTGAACGGGCGCCCGCCCGGCGCCAACCAGGTCACGGTCGTGGAGTACACACCCGGCCACGAGGCCGAAGCCCAGGCCGTCGGGCGCACCATCTCGGTCACCAGCGTGCAGCCGATGGAATCGGCCACGGCGTCCCTCGTGGGCTCCGCGAGCGTGGCGGTGGTGGTGGGTCTCGACAAGGCTGCGTCCGTCCCATAGCCGGCTTCCTCGACATACCCGAGCGCTCGGCCAAGCCACGCGAGCGAGGACTCACCCACGTGATCGACCGGGGCATGTCGATAGCCGACGTGGACGGCCTGCTGGAGGTGGCGGGGGAGTGCGTCGACGTCGTCAAGCTCGGCTGGGGCACTGCGCTCGTCAGCGCCAACCTGCGACCCAAGCTCGAGCGCTACGCCGCGCACGGGATTCCGGTCGTCCTCGGCGGCACGCTCACGGAGCTCGCGATCCGCCAGGGCCGGGTCGAGGGGCTGGTGGCGTGGCTGCGCGAGCTGGGCCTGCGCCACGTCGAGGTATCCGACGGCACGATCGCCCTGGATCCGAAGGTCAAGCTCGAGTTGATCTCGAGGCTCGCACGCGAGTTCACGGTTCTCGCGGAGGTCGGCAGCAAGGACTCGGCCTTCATCATGGCGCCGTACGTGTGGGTCGAGCAGATCGAGCGCGACCTGAAGGCCGGCGCGTGGAAGGTCATCGCCGAGGCGAGGGAGTCGGGGACCGCGGGGATCTACCGCGCCGACGGCGAGGTTCGCACCGGCCTGATCGACGAGATCGCCCACGCCATCGACATCGACCGCCTGATCTTCGAGGCGCCGCTGCGCGAGCAGCAGGTGTGGCTTTTGAAGCGCTTCGGCGGGGAGTGCAACCTCGGCAACATCGCGCCCGCGGACGTGCTCTCGCTGGAGACGCTCAGGCTGGGTCTGCGCTCGGACACGGTCGAGCGGTTCGCGCTGGACGGCGGCGATTGACCGCTGGCAGTAAGCGGTCGATCGGAGATCGGCCGGCGCAGGTTGTGTTCGCGCTGCTGGTGGTTGCCTGCTTCGCCGCGTTCTTCCTGACACAGCGTCTCAAGCACACCCCCACGGCCGTGCAGCGCTTCATGCTGACGCCCCGCTTCTCGCCGACGACCCCCGGCCCGCTCGAACAGGAGCGGATCTCCTTCAAGCTCGCCAAGGCGGACGCGGCGACGGTCACGATCATCGATGCCCAGGGCAACGTCGTCGCGACGCTCGTGCGCGATCGTCGCCTGCCCCGCTACAAACAGTTCTCGCTGCGCTGGAACGGACGCCGCGGCACAGCGCACCACTACTCGCTGATCGCGACCTCGCACGGCCACACGATCCTGATACCGGCGACCGAGGGCGCGCTCGCCCCGCTCGGCGAATACCGTGTGCGGGTGAGCCTGCGCGAACAGGCCCGCTCGGTGCTCTCCCCGCGAAGCTTCACGCTGGTTGCAGGATGAGCGCGACCGGGAGCTCGACGACGGCGGGCCTTGCGCTCGCGACCAAGCTGCCCGGCGCGGGGGTGATCGCGGCGGCCCTGGTCGGCGCGATCATCGTGATCGCCGCGCTCGTGCTCCTGATGCGCCGGCGCCCGGAGGCGCTTCCGCTGCTGGCGGTCTTCGCGCTGCCGTTCAGGCTTCCGGTCGCGGCCGACGGGCGGACGGTGAACCTGCTGATCCCGCTCTATCTGGTGGTGGCGGCCGGCACGCTCACGTGGCTCTCGCAGGGGCGCCTCGGGCGCGCGCTCGAGGGGCTCCGGCACGTGCCCAGGGGACGCTCCGAGTGGATCTCGCCGCGCGGCTTGGAATGGCTTCTGCTGGCGACCGTGGCGCTGTATGTGGTGCAGGCGATCTACTCCTCAGACCACGCCAAGGCGGCCGAGAACATCGCCTTCTTCTACCTGCCCTTCGGCCTGCTGTTCGTGCTGCTGCGCGACGTGCGCTGGACGCGCGAGCTGCTGCTGGGCTGCCTGGGCGTGGCGGTCGTGCTGGCGATCCTGTTCGCCGGGGTGGGCTTCATCGAGTACGAGCGAAAGTCGCTGTTCTTGAACCCGAAGGTGGTCGCGGCCAACCAGTACGACAACTACTTCAGGGTCAACTCGGTGTTCTTCGACCCGAGCATCTACGGGCGCTTCCTGGCGATCGTGATGATCCAGCTGACGACCGTCGTGCTGTGGAGCCGCGAGCGGCGGGTGGTGCTGTGGGGGGCGGTGGTGCTCGCGTGGCTGCTGGCGGGGCTCGTGACGAGCTTCTCGGAGTCGAGCATCGCGGCGCTCCTGCTCGGGCTGGCCGTGCTCGCGGCGTTCCGCTGGGATGTGCGCGGCACGGTCTATGTGGCGGTCGCGCTGCTGGCGATCGCCGCGGTCATCCTCGCGGCGGCGCCGGCCAGCCTGCACTTCGGCCTGAAGGGTTCGGGTGGCTCGACCAACAACGCCACCAACGGGCGCACCAACCTGATCTCCGGGGGCCTTGAACTGTTCGCCAAACGGCCGCTCGAGGGCTACGGCGCCGGCTCGTTCGAAACGGAGTACGAGCGCCACGCCAAGGCGAGCGCCGAGAACGCGACCTCGGCCTCGCACACGATCCCGGTGACCGTCGCGGCCGAGCAGGGGATCGTGGGGCTGGCCCTGTATGCGGCGCTGCTGATCGTCGCCCTGCTCGTGCTGTTCACCGCCGCGGGACGCTCGCCGCCGCGGATCGCGATCGCGGCCTCGTTCGCCGCGCTGTTGCTGCACACCTGGATCTATGCCGACTTCCTGGAGGATCCCATCACCTGGACGCTGCTCGGGGTTGGCGTGGCGCTGGCCCGCGCCGGGACTCGGGGCGCGCGGGCAGATTCCCGCGGGGCCGCCGATGGCGTCGCGGCCGCCAGTAGCTTCTGAGCCGTGCGCGGCTATCTCAAGCGCCTGATCACGACGGGCGCGGCCTACCAGTTCGGGGATATCCTCGCTAAGGCCCTCGCGCTGATCACGCTGCCGCTGTACACGCGCCACCTGGACCCGAGCGCCTACGGAGCGGCCGAATCGCTGCTGACGGCGGTGATCCTCTCGAGCATCCTGTTGCGCGTCGGCGTCGAGCAGGCCTTCATCCGCTTCTACTTCGACGATGAAGACGGCGCCCGGCGGGATCGCATCGCGCGCACGGCGAGCGCCACGGTGGCGTGGACGACGACGCTCGCGGCGCTGCTGGCCGCGGCCTACGCCGGTCAGCTTTCGCGGCTGCTGTTGGGCCAGTACGACCCGGAACTGATCTACTGCGCGGCGCTCGGCCTGTGGGCCTTCACCAACCTCGAGATGGCCTACGCGCAGCTGCGCGTCGACGAGCGCGCCCGCACCTACGTGTTCGCCTCGGGCGCCAACGTGGTGATGACCGTCACCTTCACGATCGCGCTAGTCGTGTTCGCCGGTCAGGGCGCCCGCGGCCTGTTGCTCGGCAACTTCGGCGCCTCGGCGATCGTCGTGCTCGGACTGTGGTGGGTCCTGCGCCGGCGCTTCTCGCTGCGCGTGCACCTCGCCGACCTGCGCCCGATGCTGCACTTTGGGCTGCCCACGGTGCCGGCGGAAGCGAGCGTGTATGCGCTGCAGGTGGCCGACCGCTTCTATCTGTTCCGCGTCTACTCACACGGCGCGGCCGGGCTCTATTCGGTTGCGATCAAGCTCGCCACCGTCGTGTTCGTGGCGGTGCGCGGCTTCCAGTACGCGTGGCCGCCGCTGGCCTACTCGGTCGAGAGCGATGAGCAGGCCGCGCGCCTGTACTCGCTCGTGACCACCTACTACGCGCTCGCCACCGGCATCGTCGTGTGCGGCGTGGCGCTGCTGGGGCGCTGGATGGTGAGGCTGCTCGCGGCGCCCCAGTACTTCGGCGCCTATCGCGCGCTGCCCTGGCTCTCGCTCGGGTGGGCGCTGTACGGGCTGTTCCTGGTGTTCGTCGTGATCGCCGGGCGCGCGCGCATCACCTCGCGCAACTTCCCCGCCGCGGCGATCGGGCTGGCGGTGAACGTGGCGCTGCTCCTGCTGCTCGTGCCGAACAGCGGGGCGGGCCTCGGGATCGCGGGCGCGGGCCTCGCCCTGTGCGGCGCCTACGCGGCGATGCTCGTGGTCATGTACCTGTTCACGCGCTCGCTCTTCCGGGTGGGCTTCGAGTGGGGACGCCTGGCGCAGCTCACGCTGATCTTCGCCGGCGTGGCCGTCAGCGGCGAGCTGCTCCTGCCGACGAGCGGCCTCGGCGGCCTCGCGGCGCGTGTCGCCTGGCTCGCGCTGGCCCCCGCGCTGCTCCTGGCCACGCGCTTCTTCAGGCCGCACGAGCGCGCCCAGGCGTGGGCGCTCGTCGCCGACGGCCGCAGGCGCGTGGCGGCCTTCCGCGCACGCGGGGGAGAGGTCGAGGCCTACGCTGAGGACCCGCTCAAGGACCTCTGAGTGTCGAGCAGCCCAGGCCCGGCCTCAAGTCGGCAGCCGGCGCGGCCGAAACGCTCAACATGTCTCAGCGGCTCGCCGACACGCAGCGAGCGCGTGACGGCGCCCGCGAGCGCCGGCGCCGGGCGGAGGCACTGCGCCGCCAGCGCACGGAGCAGCGAGCGACGACGACGGCGGCGAGCGGCGAGCTCGCCCACCTGCGCGCCCAGCTGCGGCTGACCGCGCGGCTGACCGCGCGGCTGACCGACACGAACGACATCCGGGAGATGGCACGTCAACTAGGAGCGGTTGTACTCGGCGGCGGCCTCGCGCAGGCCCTCGCCCCGCGCCGGGGCGAGCGTCGCGGTGACGTGGCGCCAGTAGCGCCGCGGCGAGTGCCCCGGCAGCACGAACGCGGCGAGCGCGCGCACGGCATAGCTGAAGCCCGTCAGCCAGCGGACCGCGCGCGCGGCAGCGGGGGAGTGGTGCTTGCGCATGTACAGGTCGCGGTTTCGCGCGAGCTCGACGATGCGGCGCTCGGGCACGGCATCGCTCGACAGCTGCTCGTGGTGGACCGCCACCGCGCCCGGCACATACAGGCTGCGCCAGCCCGCGTCGCGCAGGCGCCGGGCGAAGTCGACCTCGTCGGAGTACACGAAGAAGTCCGCATCCAGGTAGTCGACCTGCGCGGCCGCCTCGCGCCTGACGAGGAGCGCCGCCGACTGGCACCAGTCGACCTCCCGCGTGCGCTCGCCGCGGCTCTGGACGGTCAGCAGGCGATGCAGGAAGAGCGCCCCCGCGAGCGCCGTCAGCGGCGTCGGAAAGCGCCAGGCCGAGGCCTGCGGGGTCCCGTCCGGGCGCAGGAGCCTGGCCCCGGCGCAGGCCGCCCGCGGGTGGCAGTCGAGCGCCTCGTGCAGGGCGAGCGTGGCCCCGGGGCGGAGCTCTGAGTCCTCGTTCAACAGCAGCGCGTAGCGCCCGCGCGCGCGGCGCAGGAGCTCCGAGTCGTTCAGCCCCTTGCCGCGGCGCTCCTGCAGTGCGATCGTCTTATCCACCGCCGGGTGCCCGCGTGCCGCGGCCGCGGAGCCGTCACGCGAGCCGTTGTCGAGCACCAGCACCTCCGTCGTGAAAGGCACGCTCTCGCGCTCGCGCGCGAGCGCGTCGAGCCCGCGCAGCAGAAGTTCTCGCTGGGAGGTGTTGACGACGCAGTAGGTCAACTCGATCTCACCGGCCGTGCGGCTGGCGTCGAGCGTCGGCTCGGTGTCGGTCACTCACCCATTGTCTCCGCAGGCGCGCCCTATTGTCCCTGCGGTGCGCGTCCATGTCCTCGATCCCTCGGCCTTCACGCCGCCGTATGACCATGCGCTTTGCCGCGCGCTGGCGGCGGCGGGGGCCAATGTCGAGCTGTACACGAGCCATTTCGACTACGGCCCGGTGTCGCCCGCCGAGGGGTATCAACGGCACGAGTTCTTCTACCGCCTCTCTCCCGGCGCCGAGCACCCTCGCCTGCGCCTCGCGGCCAAGCTGCTTCAGCACGTCCCCGACATGCTCCGCTACCGCGCCCGCGCGCGGGCCGCCGATGTCGTGCACTTCCAGTGGATCGACCTACAGCACGTGGACCGCCACCTGCTCCCCGCCCGCGGTCCCCGAGCCTCGCGGCGGCGGCCACTCGTGCTGACCGCCCACGACATCCTCCCGCGCGAGCCCCGGCGCGGACAGCGCGAGGCGCAGCGGCGTCTGTATGACCGCTTCGACGCGATCGTCGTGCACTCTGAGCACGGCCGCGCACGGCTGACCGGGGAGCTGGGTCTCGACCCGGCGCGCGTGCACGTGATCCCCCACGGCGTCCTGCTCGGCCCGCAGGAGCTCGCCGGCGAGGACGCGGGCGGCGAGGCGCGGCTGCCGCCCGAGCTGCGCGGAGGCGAGCGCCCGGTCGTGCTGTTCTTCGGCCTGCTTCGTCCCTACAAGGGCATCGACGTCCTGCTCGAGGCCTGGCGCCAGCGCGACCTCGGGGGATCGGGCGCTGCCGAGCTGTGGATCGTGGGCATGCCGCGCATGAACATCAGCTCGCTGCGGTCGGCCGCGACCGCGGGTGTGCGCTTCCTGCCGCGGTTCGTCTCCGGAGCGGAGATCCCGGCCGTCATGCGCCGCGCGAGCCTCGTGGTGCTGCCCTACCGCGAGATCGACCAGTCCGGTGTCGCCTTCACCGCGCTGGGCCTGGGCGTGCCGCTGCTACTGAGCGACGTCGGCGGCTTCCCCGAGATCGCCGCCACGGGCGCCGCGCATACCGTCCCCGCCGGCGACCCCGCCGCCCTCGGTGAAGCGCTCGAAGAGCTCCTTGAAGACCCGGACGAGCTCGCGGCGATGGCGAACAGCGCGCGGGCCGCCGCCGCGGGCGAGTATGCCTGGGCGGGGATCGCGCGCAGGACGCTCGAGCTCTATGAGCTCCTGCTCGGCGAGAATCCCATGCGATGAGGACCGCGCTTGAGATCGTCTTCTGGGTGTGCGCCGGGCTGATCGTGTGGACGCAGCTCGGCTATGCCCTCGCGCTGGCGCTGCTCGCGCGCGTGTTCCGCCGCGGCTCGCGTCCCGGGAGCAACACGGGAGCGGACATGCCGGCGGGCCCGCCGCCGGTGCTATCGCTGATCGTCGCGGCGCACGACGAGGAGTCGGTGATCACCGCGAAGGTGCAGAACGCGCTCGAGCTCGACTACCCGCGCGAGCGCTTCGAGCTGATCGTGGCCTGCGACGGGTGCGCGGATGCGACCGCCGCGCGCGCGCGCGCGGCGGGCGCCGACGTCGTGCTCGAGCTGCCCCGCGGCGGCAAGATCCGCGCGCAGGACGCCGCCGTCGAGCGCGCGCGGGGAGAGATCGTCGCCTTCTCCGACGCCAACGCGCTGTGGCTCAGCGACGCGGCGAAGGCGCTCGTGGCCGCGTTCGGCGATCGGCGCGTCGGCTACGCTTGCGGGCAGGTGCGCTTCGTGCAGGCCGCCAGCGGTCCGGGCGCGGGCAACCAGGAGGGGGTGTACTGGCGCTATGAGCTCGCCGTGCGCGCGCTGGAGTCGCGGCTCGGCTCGATCACCGCGGGCAACGGCGCGATCTATGCCACCCGCCGCGACAGCTACATCGTCGTCGATCCGATCATGGGCCACGACCTCTCGCTCCCCTTCAACATGGTCAAGCGCGGGCTGCGGGCGGTGTACGTGCCGGACGCGCAGGCAACCGAGAAGATGGTCCCCTCGCTGGGCGGCGAGTTCGCGCGCAAGCGGCGCATGATGAGCCACACCTGGCCGATCCTGCTGCGCGGCGGCATGCTCTCTCCGCGCGGCTACCCGCCAGGCTATGCGCTGATGATCTTCTCCCACCGCCTGCTGCGCTACTGCACGCCGGGCCTGCACGTGCTGGCGCTCGCGGCCAACGCCGCGCTGCTCGCGCTCGGCGCCGGCCCGCTGTACACGGTCACCTTCCTGCTGCAGATCGCCCTGCTGCTGGCGGCGCTGCTGGCCGGGCCGCTGCCCGCGCGGCCGCTTCTGCTCGCGCGCTACTACGTGCTGTCAACGGCCTCGCCCGCGGCGGGACTGTGGGACTGGCTGGGACACGGCACGGCCGCGTCCTGGGATCCGGCCGAGGGCACCAGGTGAGGAGATGATCCGCCGAGCCGTCGACGCCGTCGTCTCCTCCGTGGCGCTGCTCGTGAGCTCGCCGGTGATCGCGCTCGCGGCGCTCGCGATCCGGCTCGAGTCGCGCGGCCCCGTCATCTACTCCCAGCGCCGGGCGGGGCTCGAGGGCAGGGAGTTCGAGGTGATCAAGCTGCGCACGATGGTCGACGGCGCCGAGCACATCGGGGCCGGGCTCGCGATCGACGCCGACGATGAACGCATCACGCGCGTGGGTGCGTTCCTGCGCAGGACCTCGCTCGATGAGCTCCCCAACCTGCTGAACGTGCTGCGGGGCGAGATGTCGTTGATCGGACCGCGCCCGACGCTGCCGGCGCAGGTCGCCCAGTACACCCCCCGCCAGCGCGGGCGCCTTCAGATCAGGCCGGGCATCACCGGCTGGGCGCAGGTCAACGGCCGCGCCTCGCTGCCCTGGGACGAGCGCATCGAGCTCGACCTCTACTACATCGATCACCGCTCGCTGTCGCTCGATCTGAAGATCCTGTGGCGAACAATCGCGATGGTGCTGGGCGGCTCGGGCCTCTACAAGGGGCAGGCCGGCGGCTGGAAGGGCGAGCTGTGAGCCCGCCGGCCGTGCTCCTGACAGGCGCCGGCAAGCGCTATGACATCGTCTCCTGTTTTGCCGCGCTGACGAAGACGGTCGTCGCCGACCCCTCGCCGCTCGCGCCCGCGCGCTATGCCGCGCACGTGCGCGTGTCGGTGCCGCTGATCGACGACCCCGGCTACGTGCCCGCGCTCGAGGACCTGTGCGAGGAGCACGGCGTCGGCGCGCTGCTGCCGCTGACGGATCTCGACATCGAGGTGCTCGCGCACGCACGCGCCGCGGGTCGCCTGCCCGCGCTCGTGCCCTCGGCGGAGGTCGCGCGCGCGACCTACGACAAGTACGCGGCCCACCGGCTGCTCGAGCGGCTCGAGCTGCCCTCGCCGCCGACGGTACTGCCCGAGGACGACCTCGACGCGATCGAGTATCCGGTGATGGTGAAGCCGCGCCGCGGCTCCGGCGCCCGCTCGATCCATCTCGCCCACGACGCCGCCGAGGCGCGCTTCTTCGCCGGCTACATCTCAGAGCCGGCGATGGTGCAGCGGGCGATGGGCGGTCCCGAGCTCTCGATCGACTGCCTGGGCGACCTCGGCGGGCGCTGCCTGAATGCGATCCCGCGCACGATGCTCGAGTCGCGCGGCGGCGAGTCGATCAAGGGCCAGGTGATCCATGACGCCGAGCTGATCGAGCTGGGCCGGCGCACGATGGAGGCGCTGGCGGTGTGCGGGCCCGCGACGATCCAGGTGTTCCGCGATCCCGACATCGGGGTGGCGATCACCGACGTGAACACGCGCTTCGGCGGCGCATTTCCCGCGCCCGCCTACGCCGCGCTGCCCGGGCAGAGCTATCCGGAGCTGATCGTGCGGTTGGCCGGCGGCGAGGCGATCAGCCCGCACGTGGGCGACTTCCGCGCGGGAATGACCTTCACCCGCTACTACTGGCAGCTCGAGCTCGACGAGCAGCTTCAGCCGACCGGCCGGGAGATCGTGCCCGGCGGGCCAGCCTCGCCCCGGCGCGGGCAAGCTGGCTAGAATCTGGCTCAGTGCCCACGCTGCTCGCCGATCCTCCGGCTGCCCCCTCCACAGAGCAGCCGCCGGCGCCCGACTCCTCGGGCGCTCCACCCGCGCCGGATACGCCGGCTCAGGCGCAGCCGAGCTGCAAGAAGTGCGGAGCCTCGATGGAGCCCAACCAGGAATGGTGCACGCAGTGCGGCACGCCCGTGCCCGGCAGCCTCTCCACACACTCTTCAGGCCGGCGCGCGAGCGCGATCGTCCTCGGCCTGACGGCGCTACTCCTCATCGGTGCGGCCACGGCCGCCTACGCCGCGATGAACAAGACCACCGCGCGCCACGTGAACGTGATCATCGCGCAGGCGCCCACGGCCACGACGCCGGCTACCCCCACGACGCCAGCGCCGGCCTCGACGCCGGCCACCACGCCCAAGACGCCGACCACCCCGGTCACGCCGGTCCCTCCGGTCAGCACCGTCAAACCGCCGAAAATCCCGCTGACCGCGGCCACGCCGAAAACGACCACGCCCGCGGCGACGACCACGCCGAAAACGACCACGCCCGCCGCGACGCCCACGCCGAAAACGACCACGCCGGCGAGCGGCACGAACACGGCCGAACAGCCTCCCAGCACGCCGGCGATCCTGCTCGACACGAACTCGGTCTCAAGCTACAACCCCGAAAACTACCCGGCGGAAACGCTCGGTGATCCGAGCCTTGCCGTCGACGGCGACACCACCACCGGCTGGACCGCGCGGGTCGACCCGGCGATCGCGCCGAGGATGGCCGTGGGTCTGCTGATCGACCTGAACACCGCACAGAAGCTGAGCGCTCTCGAGCTGATCACCTCCACTCCGGGCATGACGGTCGAGGTGTTCGGCGCCAACGGAAGCGCCGCACCCACCGCCATCACCAACCCGGCGTGGGTCCACCTGAGCCCCTACCAGGTCGAGAAGAAGCGGCACATGCTCATCAAATTAGGCAACTCGACGAAAGCATTCCGCTTCGTGACGCTGTGGATCAGCGGCGCGCCCGCGGCCTCGATCGGCACCCCCACGGCGCCCGGCCGTGTGAGCATCAACGAAGTCGAACTGTTCCCGGCCAAGTAGCCGGCGCCCGGCGAGAGCGCACCGAACTGCGCCGCGGGTGGGCCGCCGCCTGTCAGCCGGAGGCTGTACGCGTGCGTTTGCCCTTGGGCCGGGCGGCCTTCGCCCGCTGCGGGCGCCAGACCTCGTCCAGGAACGAGGCGATCTCGCCGGTGAGCCGTTCGGGGTGCGTGCGCAGCTCCATCAGCGAGTCGGCCTCGAGCAGGCGGCCGTTGGGCAGCTCGTCGGCGAGCATGCCGGCATCGGAGAAGGGGTGGACCGGGTCGCGGCGGTGGCCGAGCACGAGCGTGGGCGCCTCGAACGTGCGGCGCTCGACGCGGTGGGGGGCAATGCGGCCGAAGAACAGCCCCTGCATGAGCGCGCCACCCGGACCCGGCTCCTGGCGGATGAGGTCGAGCATGACGTTGCCGTAGTGGGGCAACAGCGATCGCGGCACCGCGCGCGCCGCGCGCGCGATCATCTTCATGATCGGCTCGCCGAACGTGAGCGCGACGAGCGGGGGCGTGAAGGCGAGCGCGCTCCACAGCAGCGCGTTGTCGAGCACCGGCATCTCGATCACCATCCCGCGCAGGCGCTCGGGCGCGATCGAGGCGATCTCAAGCGCCGTGTTGGCCCCGAGCGAGGTGCCCATCACGACGGCTTCGTCGATCTGCAGGTGGTCCATCAACCCGATCACCTGCTCGGCGAAGAAGGCCATCGAGTAGCGCCACATGTCGCGCGGGCGGTCCGACTGGCCATGGCCGAGCAGATCGATCGTGATCACCCGGTTGCCGCGCGCTGCCAGTGCCTCGGCCAGCGGGACGTGCATCTCCTGCGAGAGCAGCAGCCCGTGGACGAGGATCAGCGGCCGCGTGCTCGCCGGCGCGCTCTTCGCCGTCCGTCCTCGTTCGCCCGCCGGGGTGACAGCCGCAGGACCGCCACCGAACTCGGTGTAGGCGATGCGATGCTCCCCGTGTTTGAAGGAGGACATGTCTTCAGGGTACTAGTCTGTCTGCACGCTGTCACTACCTGCAGGCGCGCTAGCGTTCCGCACTGTATTTCAACAATCGGACCGCCAGGAGGAGATCCATGGCCAAGCAGCCTCGCATCCTCGCCGGAGAGACCGCCGCCATCACGGGAGCCGCGCGCGGCATCGGGCGCGTCACCGCCGAGGCGCTTCTGCGCCAGGGCGTGAGGGTGGCGATCGGCGACGTCGATCTCGAGGCCGCGCAGCGGACCGCCGCGGAGCTTGGCCCGAGCACCGTCGCCCTGTCGCTCGACGTGACCGACCGCGCCTCCTTCTATGAGTTCCTGAACCTCGCCGAAGAGCAGCTCGGACCGGTCGACGTGCTCGTGAACAACGCCGGCATCATGCCGATCGGGCCGTTCCTGGCCGAGGACGACGCCACCGCCCAGCGTATCCTCGACATCAACGTCAACGGCGTGATCCTGGGCATGAAGCTCGCGCTGCCGCGGATGCTCGCCCGCGGCAGCGGGCACATCGTCAACATCGCCTCGCAGGCCGGCAAGTACGGCTTCCCGGGCGGCGCCACCTACTGCGCGAGCAAGGCCGCCGTCATCAACCTCAGCCGCGCCGTGCGCAAGGAAGTGCGCGGCTCCGGCGTCGAGATATCGGTCATCAGCCCGGTCGCCGTCAACACCGAACTGGGCCTCGGCCTGTCGGAGCCGCGCCAGCGCCAGTTCAGGAAGATCGAGCCCCAGCAGGTGGCCGATGCGATCGTCGAGACGCTGCGCGTGCCGCGCTTCGACGTGCACGTTCCCAAGCAGCTCGGGATCTCCGAGCGCGTGGCGGCGCTGCTCCCGATCTCCGTGCAGGACGGCCTCTCGCGCGTGAGCAGGGCCGACGCGGTGCTCTCGCGGGTCGACACCTCCGCGCGGGCGGGCTATGAGCTGCGCGCCTCACGCTCAGAGCCCGGGCTGCCGCCGGCGCCCGAGCAGGCCCAGATCACGAGCACCACGGCGGAGTGAGAGCTCAGCCCTCGAGCAGCCAGTCGGCGATCAGGCGGCCGATCAGCGGACCCTGATCCTCCTGCAGGAAGTGGCTCGCGTCCGGGATCGGGCGCGGGGCCGAGCGGCCGATGCGCTTGGCGAAGGCCTCGCCCACCGACAGCGGCAGGATCGGGTCGGAGTCGGCCCACAGCATCAGCGTCGGGCGGTGGTCCTCGGCCAGGGCGTCGAGCACGCTGCGAC
The DNA here is from genome assembly GCA_963761355.1 of uncultured Solirubrobacteraceae bacterium. Classification (GTDB taxonomy): domain Bacteria; phylum Actinomycetota; class Thermoleophilia; order Solirubrobacterales; family Solirubrobacteraceae; genus Palsa-744. The sequence continues at coordinate 301,143 of CAVXHC010000014.1, read as the reverse complement.
CCTCGGCCGCGCCTGGCGCATCGGGCGCCTGCGGGATCAGAAGCGGGAAGGCGCGCGCGCCGGCCTTGGAGGCGGGGTTGGGGTAGGGCGCGTCGTAGGCGCCCGCCACCTGGTCACCCGGATCGGTCAGGCAGGCGCGGCGCACGAGCATGCCCACGGGCAGATCCTCCGTGCGCGCGACGAAGTCGCGGAACGCGAGCCAGGCGTCAGACATGCGCTGGCGGCCGGTCCACAGGCCGGTGTCCATCATCACCAGGCGCCCGATCCGCTCGGGGTGCTCGACCGCGAGGCGCAGCCCGATCGCTCCGCCCCAGTCGTGCACGACGATCGTCGCCTCGCGCAGGTCGAGCACCTCGAGCAGCGCGGCGGTCGTGTCCACGTGGCGGTCGTAGGAGTACCAGTCGATGTCGACCGGCTTGTCCGAGCGGCCGAAGCCGGCCAGGTCTGGTGCCACGCAGCGAAAGCCCGCGTCGCGCACGGGCGGGATGACGTGGCGCCACAGAAACGACCAGGTAGGCTCGCCGTGCAGAAAGATCACCGGAGCGCCCTCGCCCTCGTCGAGATGGGCCAGGCGCACGCCGTCGAGGTCGCGGTAGTGCGAGCTGAAGGGGAAGTCGGGCAGGCCTTCAAGGCTCGCCTCGGGTGTGCGCACCGTCTCGGTCATCTCGCCGAGGAGCATATCCGGGCCCCCATCGGTTAGGCTCGCCCCCGCGATGCACCCGGCGACGCTTCACCTGGCACCCATCCTGGCGGCGGAGAAGAGCAGGGTGCCCTTCTACATCGCCGGCGGCGTGCTGGTCGCGTGGGCGTTGATCGTGGCCGTCGGCATCGGACTGCGCCGCCCCGACTTCCCCGGCAGCCAGTCGGGCGAGCGCGCCGTGATAGCGATCAGCGCGGTGCTCGTCGTGGCGACGGCCGCGGCGGCCGTGCTCACAGCGAGCACGCCCGCGCCCGCCAAAGCGTCGGCGTCGAGTGCGCCGGCCGGCGCCGCCGCGGAATCGACGCCCGCCCCGGCCGCCCCGGCGCCTGCCACGTCCACCCCGGCCGGCCCGCCGAAAGCCACCACGGGAACGCCCCCGCCGCCGTCCTCGCCCGCCGCCGCGACGACGATGCTGAAGCTCGCCGCGAACCCTGAAGGCCAGCTGAGCTATGACACGAAGTCGCTGAGTGCGAAGGCCGGGACTGTCACGATCACGATGGCGAACATGTCTCCGGTCGAACACAACGTGACGATCGCGTCCGGGAGCACCGTGCTGGGCGCGACCCCCACCTTCGCCGGGGGCACACGGTCGGTCACGGTGAAACTGAAGCCCGGCACCTACACCTTCTACTGCTCGGTCCCCGGACATCGCCAGGCGGGGATGGAAGGCACGCTGACGGTGTCCTAGGTGAAGCTGTACGTCTGCTACGGAACCTTCAAGCACGCTCCGCGGCCGGGCGGGCATCCGTGCGGCAACGCCTACCACGCGCTCAAGGACGCCGGCTACGATCCGCAGGTCGTGCTGTCATACGGCTACGGGCCGCTGCCGGGGTTCCTGAACCAGACCAGCGGGCGCCGTGAGGTGCAGAGGCTGACCGGCAACCGCTGGGTGCCGACGCTGGTGCTCGACGACGACACGGTGCTCGACGGATCGCAGGAGATCGTGGACTGGGCCCGCGCCAACCCCGCATAGCCGGCGGCGACCGAACTCGACGACGACCAACGCGAAGAAGGGAATTCCCATGGACGTTCTTTCAAGGCTCGATCGGGCGCGCAGCGAGACCAACGTGCTCGAGCACCCGTTCTACGAGCGCTGGAGCGCCGGTCAGCTGAGCGCTCACGAGCTCGGCGTCTACGCCGGCGAGTACCGCCGGGCTGTGGTCGCGCTGGCCGAGGCCTCGGCGCAGGCGGCCGAGAAGGCGGGGCCGGCGCACGCACCCGCTCTGCGCGCTCACGCCGATGAGGAGCGCTCGCACGTGGCGCTGTGGGATGAGTTCGCGCGCTCGGCGCGTGCTTGCGAGGCACCGTCCGCGGATCAGCCGGCGCCGGCCGAGACGGGAGAGTGCGTGCAGGCGTGGACGGCGGGCGAGGACCTGCTCGAGCACCTGGCCGTGCTGTATGCGATCGAGGCCGGCCAGCCCGAGGTCTCAAGGACGAAGATGGATGGGCTGACGACCCACTACGGCTATCAGCAGGAGGGGCCGGCGGTCGCGTACTTCAGGCTGCACGAGCAACTCGACGCAGAGCACGCCCGCCAGGCACGCGAGCTGATCGCCGAGCTGGTGGCCGGCGTCGGGAACCCGCAGGAGACGGGCGATCGGATGCTGCGGCGCGCGAGCGCGGCGCTGCGCGGGAACTGGCGCCTGCTGGACGGCGTGGAAGCGGCCGCCGCCTAGCGCGCGCTCAGGCGAGCGTCGGGGCGGCGCGCGCCGAGAGGCGCCAGGCGAACAGCACCGCGGCGACAGACGTCGCCAGGTTGAGGCTCGATACCCCGGGGCGCATGGGAATGCTCACGTGCGCCTCGGCGCGGGCGGCGAGCTCCTCGGAGAGCCCGTCGCGCTCAGTGCCGAACGCGAGCAGCGCGCGCGCAGGCAGCTTCGACGGATCGAGCGGATCGCCGCCAGGATCGACCGCCAGCAGGGGACGAGCGCCGCCGGCGAGGACGTCCAGCTGCTCGAGGCGGGCGACCGGCACGGCGTAGTGGAGCCCGGCGGCGCCGCGCAGCGCGTCCGGGTGCCAGGGGTCGTGGCTGCCGCTCGTGAGCACGCCGGCGATGTCCGCGGCGGCGGCCACGCGCACGCAGGCCCCCATGTTGCCGAGGTCGCGCGGGTCCTCGAGCAGGACCACCGGCGCCTCGCGCGGGCTCGCGAGCACGGCGGCGGGATCGGCGACGGCGCGCTCGGCCAGGCTCATCACCCCCGTGCTCGGCGCGAGCGGCGCGAGCTGATCGAAGACGATGGCGTCGACCGGGCGCACGAGCGCTCGCAGGCGCTCGCTCAGATCGGGCGCGAGCCGCTCGCAGAGGCGCTCGAGCTCGGCAGGATCGGGAGACACGGCCTCGAGCACGTTCGCGCCGAAGCGGAGGGCGTGCTTGAGCGGGTGGAAGCCTTCGAGCACCGCGAGCGTCGGGTCCCGGCGCGCACGGCCGAAACGCGGGATCAGTGCTCCATCTTGCACTAGGCGATAATGGCATCTCCGATGAAGCTCGAGGGGATCCACCACATCACGGCCATCACCGGCGACGCCGTCGGCAACGTCGATTTCTACGTCGGCGTGCTCGGCCTGAGGATGGTCAAGAAGACCGTCAACCAGGACGATCCGACCGTCTATCACCTGTTCTATGGCGACGAGCACGGCTCGCCCGGGATGGACCTGACGTTCTTCGAGTATCCGGGCGCCGCGCGGGGGCGGGTCGGCGCGGGGATGGTCCACCGGATCGTCTGGCGGGTGTCCTCCGAGGACACGCTTCGATTCTGGAAGGAGCGGCTGGCGGCACGCGGCGTGGACGCGAGCCTGACCGCCGACAGCCTGTTGTTCGCCGACCCCGAGGGCCTCGAGCACGAGCTCAAACCGAGTACGGACGCGCAGGAGCCTCTGACCGCCGTGGCACCGGACATCCCCTCCGAGCACGCGCTTCGCGGATTCGACGGCGTGCGCGCCTACACCCTCGATCCCGTCAGCAGCGAGTCGCTGCTCGTCGAGACTCTCGGCTTCACCAAGGACGCGACCGGCCGCTGGGAGGCGCGCGGTGAGAAGCGCAGCGGCTTCTACGCCTACGACGCGGCCCTCGGGGACGTCACTCCCAGACAGGGCGCGGGCTCGGTCCACCATGTGGCGTTCGCCTCCACGCCGGCCGAGCACGAGCAGTGGCGCGAGCGCCTCGAGCAGGCGGGCGCCCATCCCACCCCGGTGATCGATCGCTTCTACTTCCGCTCGATCTACTTCCGCGAGCCGAGCGGGGTGCTGTTCGAGATCGCGACGATCGGGCCCGGGTTCGCGGTCGACGAGGACGAGCAGCATCTGGGCGAGCATCTGTCGCTGCCGCCGAGGTTCGAGCCGCTGCGCGCACAGCTCGAGGACACGCTCACGCCGCTGCCGGACCCGCGCCTGTTGCACGAGCGGCCCGGCGCATAGTGTGCGGGCGCTACACGAACACAGCCGGGATTGACGAACTCAACGCCCGCCTGGGCGTCCCCATCCTGAGCGAGCAGGGGACCCACCGCTACAACATCGCCCCCACCGAAGAGGTGCTGGCGATCGTCGCTCCGCACGGCGAGCCCGAGGCCCGGCTGTTGCGCTGGGGGCTGATCCCGCCCTGGGCGAAGGACCTGAAGGGGGGCGGCAAGCTGATCAACGCGCGCGTGGAGACGGTCGCCACGAAGGCGCCCTTCGCGAGCCTCATTGCGAAGTCGTCGCGACGTGCGCTGCAGGTTGCCGACGGCTACTTCGAGTGGCTCGCGCCCGAGCGCCGCGGCCAGCCTCGCCAGCCGTTCTACTTCCAGCTCGACGGCGGCGAGCCGTTCGCGTTCGCGGCGCTGTGGGCGCCGAGCAAGATCGCGGGCGAGTGGATCGAGAGCGTCACGCTGTTGACGTGCGACTCGACGTCCAACCGCGTCGCCGCGCCGATCCACGACCGCATGCCGGTGATCCTCGCCGACGAGCAGGCACGGCGGGCGTGGCTTTCGCCGGCGCTCGATGCAGAGGACGCTCTCGCGCTGTGCGAGCCTCTGCCGAGCGCGCGGCTGACGGCGCGGCCGGCCAACCCCGAGGTCAACAAGGCCGACCCGGACAGCGAGGGGCCGGAGCTGCTCGTGGCACCCGCCTAGATGATTGATTCCACGGCGGCGTCCGTGGTTTTCGAGGGTTTGTAAGCAGCAGGGTCGAAGTCGGCGGTGCTCAATGTCACCGCCGACCCGAAGGGGGCCTCGATGGACGCCGACCTCGACCTGCTGCTCACTGCCGTTTATGTCACGGCTGACGATCTCCTGCCTGAGAAGCCTGAGAACGCGAGAAGGAGCGTCACAGACGCTGAGGTCGTCACGCTTTGCGTCGCACAGGCGATCATGGGGATCCCCTCCGACCGTCGCTTCTTGAAGGTCGCCTCAAAGCATCTGCTCCACCTATTTCCAACGATCCCTGGGCAGGCCGGCTACTTCAAGCGTCGCCGCAGACTGGTGGACACGCTGGAGTGGCTGATGAGCGTGTTCGCCTCCCAGAGCCCGGGGTTCTATGACGAGCTGCTGCTCATCGACTCCACCCCGATCGAGTGTGCCCGCAGCCGAGAGACGGTCAAGCGCTCTGCCCTCGGCGACGCCGCGGACTACGGCTACTGCCGCAGTCATTCCCGATTCTTCTGGGGGTTTCGCCTGCACGGCATCTTCGCGCCCGACGGGACACCCAGAGCGGTCACGGTCGCCTCCCCCAAACGCGATGAGCGAGATGTCGCCTTGGAACTGCTGGCGCGCACCCGCCGTGAGGGTGGAGAGACATTGATCGGCGACAAGGGCTACGCCGGCCGGGCGTTCGCGCAGGCCGTCAGCGACATGAACGCGATGATCCTCAGACCTCGCCGCAAAGACGAGCCCGGGCGCGGCCCGCACCTCGCACCGATCCGCCAACGCATCGAGAGCATCTTCTGGAGCTGCAAGGGAACATTGACCCTCGAGCGTCACGGCGCACGCACTCTCCCCGGCCTGCGCGAGCGCATCCTGCAACGCCTGCTGACCCTCGCAGCCGCCATCTCCCTGAACCACCAGCTCGGCCGGCCCAGCCGCGCCCTTGTCGACTACTGCGCCTAAACCGTGGAATCAATCATCTAGGGGGTGTCGAGCGCGCTGCGGAGCTTCGTCAGCCCGAGCCGCATACGTCCCTTGACGGTGCCCGGCGGCAGGGCGAGCCGGCTTGCGATCTCCTCGTGCGTGAGGCCTTCGAAGAAGCCGAGCCTGATCACCTCGCGCTGCGTCGGCGGCAGCCGCGCGAGCAGGGCGGTCAACTCCTCTGTTTCTGCGCGCAGGGCGAAGTCCATGGGCACGTCGTCGATCGCCGGCTGGTCATCGAGCCGAGCCGCCCCTTCGTCGAGCCCGGCGGCCGAGCGGCGCCGGGCCAGGTAGATCGCGCGGTGGCGGACGATCGTCATCGCCCATCCGACGACCGATCCTCGCCCCGGCTCATAGGTCGCCCGCGAGGACCACATCGAGACGAAGGCGTCCTGCACGGCGTCCTCGGCGCAGTCGCGGTCGTGGCAGACCGCGAAGGCCGTGCGGTAGGCGCGCACCGCGAAGCGGTCATACAGCTCCGCCAGCGCGGAGCGCTCCCCGGCCTGGACCTCCTGCATGAGGACCGCGTCGGCGAGCTTCAGCGCAGTGGCGGATCTCACCGAGCGACCTTCACGGGTTCGAGGAAGAACATCTCACAGGCGATGCCCGGCAGCGTCTGGTTGGCGCTCATGAACGCCACGACCTTGCGCCGGGTGAGGCGTTCGACGGCCGCGCTGAATTCGTCCTCGCGCGCGGCCTGGAAGGCAACACGGCCCTCGATCACCTCGGTCGCGCTGCCGTCGGCAACAAGTCGCTCCTCGGTCTTTGTGAGGATGTCCTCGAGGATGCACACGACGACGTTGTCGTTGATGTAGGTGCTGGCCGTGGTGCGGTCGTGGCCGTAGACCTCGGCGTAGAGCGTCACCATGGCAGCGGAGATCGCTTCGGTGAGGCCGTCTCCGACCGGTAGAGTGCTGTGACCGTCTGGCATGGATGCCTCGGTTCTCCCAGCTCTATCGGCGGGGCGCGCGGACAGGAGCAGAGGAGAAGCCCACGCGCGTGGTGCACCCATGGTACTCGCATCCGAGGCGCTCGACGCGGATCTCGTGTTGTGAGCGATCAAGTGATCCAAATGTGCCCCTCGGTGCTAGTCAGGGTGGGCAGCGTGCCTCCTACGCTGAGCCCTTAACACATTGGGCGCGGGGCCGGCAGCGCTTTCCCCGAGCGTTCGCCCCGCGCCCCTGTGTGTCTCGCGCTGCTGCTGTGTGCTAAGACCGCGCCCACGTGAACGTAGCCGCCGCTCCAGCCGTCTCGCGCCCCGCCTCCAAGCACAGCGTCGGGGTCATCTTCAGCGGCCTGATGCTGGTGCTGCTGCTGGCGGCGCTCGACTCGACGATTGTCGCGACGGCCCTGCCGACGATCGTGGGAGACCTCGGCGGCCTCGAGCGGCTGTCGTGGGTGACGAGCGCCTATCTGCTCGCGCAGACGGCGGTCACGCCGCTGTACGGCAAGCTCGGCGACCAGCTGGGTCGAAAGCGGGTCCTGCAGAGCGCCGTCGTGCTGTTCCTCGTCGGCTCGGCGTTGTGCGGGCTGGCGAGATCGATGACGATGCTGATCGCATTTCGCGCCGTCCAGGGGCTCGGCGCGGGCGGGCTGATCGTGCTCGTACAGGCGACCGTCGGAGACATCGTCTCCCCGCGCGAACGCGGCCGCTACCAGGGGCTGTTCGGCGCCGTGTTCGGCCTCGCGAGCGTCGCCGGCCCGCTGCTGGGCGGTGTGATCGTGGAGCACCTGTCGTGGCGCTGGATCTTCTACGTGAACCTTCCGATCGGGCTGGTCGCGCTGGGCGTGATCGCGGCGACGCTGCCCAGCGTGAGCGTGCGCAGCCGTCCCGTGATCGACTATCTGGGCGCCGGGCTGCTCGCGGGCGCCTTGAGCGCCATCGTGCTGGTCGCGAGTCTCGGCGGCACCACCTGGGTGTGGGGCTCCGCGCCGACGGTTCTCGTCGCGGCCGCGGGCGTCGTTCTGATCTTCGTGTTCCTGGCCGTCGAGCGCCGTGCGGCCGAACCGGTGCTGCCGATCGCGGTGCTGCGCGACGAGGTCTTCCGCATCGGCGCTCTGCTGTCGTTGATCGTCGGCTTTGCGCTGTTCGGATCGGTGACGTTCCTGCCGCTGTTCTTCCAGACGGTGTTCGCAGCGAGCCCCACCGGTGCGGGTCTGCGCCTGATTCCGCTGATGGGCGGCCTCGTCACGACCTCGATCATCTCCGGGCGCGTGATCTCGCGAACCGGGCACTACAGGCTGTTCCCGATCGCCGGCACAGCGGTGATGACGATCGGCCTGTTGCTCTTGTCGCGCCTGGATCTCCACACGAGCGCGGCCCTTGCCGATCTCTACCTGCTCATCCTAGGGCTGGGCCTGGGGATGGTGATGCAGGTGCTGGTGCTGGCCGTGCAGAATGCCGTCGACTACAGCGTGCTCGGCGCGGCCACCTCGGGGGTCACGCTGGCGCGTGGCATCGGCGGCTCGATCGGGGCCGCGGTGTTCGGCACGATCTTCACGACGCGCCTGCGCTCGGAGCTTCACAGCGCGATCGGCGGTCGGCTCGGAGCCCAGGTGGCCGGCGGCGGACGTCTGACGGGCGCGCAGGTGGCCACGCTGCCGGCGGCGGCCAAACACGCCTATGAGAACGCCTACGTACACGCGCTGCGCCCGGTCTTCCTGGTGGCGGCGGGCGTGGGTGCGGTGGGCTTCGCGCTCAGCCTGCGGCTGCGCGAGCGGCCGCTGCGCGCGACCGCCTCCACGAGCCAGGGGCTCGACGACGCGCTGGCCGCGCCGAAGAGCCCGACCTCGCTGGCCGAGCTCGACCGCGCGCTCGGGGTGCTCGTCAGCCGCGAGCGCCGCCGCGCGTTCAACGAGCGCGTCGCTGCCCGCGCGAACGTCGATCTCAGCCCGGGGGCGGTGTGGGCGCTCGCGCGCTTCGGCAGCTATGGCATCGATGGCACGCGCGCGATGGCCCGCGAGCAGTCGATCGAGGACGAGCGGGTCGCCGCGGTCGTGCTCGAGCTGCGCGAGCGTGGCTTCGTCGCAGATACCGGGGACGGCACGACGCTGACGGCGGCGGGCGTGTCGATGTCAGATCAGCTGTTGAGCGCACGGCGCGAGGAGCTGTCGGCGCTGCTCGACGATCACGACACACAGCGCCTTCCGGAGGTGCAGCGGCTGCTCGAGCAGCTGTGTGTCGAGCTCTCCGGCGAGCTTACGGGCGCAGCCGCACCGGCAGCGTCTTGAGCTGGTTGGCGAACGGCGATTCCGAGTACTCGGGCACGCCGTCCATCTCCATCTGCGGGAAGCGCGCGAGCGTCTCCTCGATCAGGATCCGCAGCTCGAGGCGCGCGAGCGCCGTGCCCAGGCAGAAGTGCCGTCCGCCGGCGCCGAAGGCCTGGTGCTCGGGATTGCGCGTCACGTCGAAGCGGTCGGGGTCCTCATAACGCGTCTCATCGCGATTTGACGAGGGGTACCACATGACGACCTTCTCGCCCTCGCGGATCGTCTGGCCGTGGAGCTCGGTGTCGACCGTGGCCGTGCGCGCGAAGTGCGCGAAGGCGGGGAACATGCGCAGCGACTCCTCGACCGCGCCCGGCACGAGCGTCGGGTCCTCGAGCACCTTGCGCCGCTCCTCAGGGTTCTCCATCAGCGCGCGCATGCCGCTTGAGTAGGTCGCCTTGGTGCTGTCGTTGCCGGCGGCCATCAGCAGGAAGAAGCCCATCACGATCTCGTGGTCCTCGAGCTTCTCGCCGTCCACCTCAGCGTGCACGAGCACGCTGGTCAGATCATCGGTGGGGGTCTCGCGGCGCTCGGCGATGAGCTTGCCGCAGCGCTCGAACAGCTCCGGGACGTCGTGATCCATGACCGTCTCGGTGCCGTCCGGCGTGACATCCCGGTCCCCCGCCCCGACGATCGTGTTCATCAGCCTCGCCCAGACCTCGTCATCCTCGGGCGAGAGCCCCATGAAGCTGCCGATCACGCGCGCCACGACCGGCTGGGCTACGTCGGTGACGAGATCGCACCTGTCTGAGCCCTCGAGGCGGTCTAGCACCGCGACCGTGATCGCTCGGATCGCGTCCTCGTGCTCTGCGATGCGCTTGGGCGTGAAGCCCCGCTGGAAGAGCGCCTTGAGGCGATCGTGCTTGGGCGGATCCATGCCGATGAACATCGCCTGCTGCAGCTCGAGCGGGAGGATCGCGTTCTTTATGGATGTGAACCCGCCGATCTCCGAGGAGTAGGTCTGCCAGTCGCGGCTGACCTCGTGCACGTCGTCGGCGGTCGTCACCGACCAGAAGCCGTCCTCGTCCGGGTACTCGACGAAGCGCTCGGTCCAGTGGACCGGGCACTCGCCGCGCATCCGCCGGAAGAGCTCAAGCGGCGGACCGTCCTGGAAGTTCTCGCGATCGGCGACGAGCACCTCATCGAGGGGCGTCTCCTCCTGGCCTGCCCGGCTGGTGGTGCTCACGACCTTCCCTCCCGGATGTCGCAACTGCGCCGCCCTCTTGCGTTTGCGGCTCCTGCGGCAGAGCCTAGCCGATCAGCCAGTCCGCCACCACTGGAGCGCCGGATTGGCGCCGGATTGCCCCGATTTCCGGTATTTGCGGACAGAATCTGCGAAAGCCCGGCGTTGTCGTCCTCCACCCTTGCTAGCCTGCCGCCGAGAAAGCCGAGTCCCCGGCCAGGGTGCCGGGGAACGGGGGACCCAAGTTATTGGGGCTAATCGCACGGCGAGACCGTGAGAAGCGCAGGCTCTTTCAGCGCTAGCCCGTCAGCTAACCCCGTAGGCCAACGAAAGAGGGTTTTGGTTTGCGGGCACGGATCCCCAGTGTTGTTCTGCCGCATCTCGACGTACCCCTGCTGGGGGTTCTCGTCGCGTGGGCGTTGGTCGCGGCCATGGCGCTGGCCCTGTGCCGCGCGGCGGCCGCGGGCGACCGAGTGACGAGGCGCCCCGCGCCGGCCACCCGCCGCGCCGCCAACCCCGATGCGTTCGTGCCGCGCACGAGCCTGGTCGTGGTGCTGGCGGTGACGCTGCTGGCGCTGATGTCCTCGCCCGCCTGGGCAACGGTCCACCGCGCCGGCAGGACAGGCGGCAGAGCCGGGGCAGCCCGCCGCATCCCGGGCGCCTGCCTGGACGCCGGCCTGCAGCCCTCGGCGACCGACCTCGGCCTCGTCCGCGCTGTGACTCTCTGCCTTATCAACCGCGAACGGGCCGAGGCGGGCGAGAGGCCGCTGAGCGCCAACGTGCGACTGCAGCACGCGGCCCAGGCCCACACCGACAACATGGCCGTGTGGAACTACTTCGAACACGATGGACCGCATGGCGACACTCCCGTCAGCCGTATGCGCGCGTCGGGCTACCTGCTCAGCTCGCGGCTCACCTACGAAGTCGGCGAGAACATCGGCTGGGGCACGCTGTGGGAAGGCACCCCCGAAGCGGTTGTGGCTGCCTGGATGGCCTCGCCCGGGCACCGCGCCAACATCCTCGACCCCCGCTTCCGAAACACGGGCATCGGCGTCTCCGTCCACCCCCCCTTCTCGCTGGCCCGCGGCCAGGCCGGGGCGATCTACACGCAGGACTTCGGCGGGTATTGAGTGGAGCTAGGGGTGTGTGGTTCCACCACATAGTGGACACATGTGTCGGGACATACTGGACACCGAGGAAAGGTGGCCGGCATGTCCTGACACACAACAAGAGTGGAGCTAGGGGGACTCGAACCCCCGACCTCCTGGGTGCGATCCAGGCGCTCTCCCAGCTGAGCTATAGCCCCGTGTGCGCGCGACGGCGACCGGGCGCAAGGCAAGAGCAGTGTAATGGCAGAAGGCGAGGGAGCGCGGGCATATGCAGAGCGCGCAAGCGCAGTATGGTTTGGCGGCGCATGGGATTGCTCGATGACGCCATCCGCGATCACCTGGAGCTGAAGCGCCTTCGGGGCGCGGACCCGGGCGAGGTCGCCCGCGAGGAGAGGGAGGCGCTGGAGACGGGTCTCGACGCCGAGCAGGCGGCGCTCAACGACGCGCTGGCGACGACCGTCGCGGATCTCGACGCTGAAGCCGACGTGGAGACGATGCCGGTCCGCGCGACCGCGAGCGCGACCGCCACTTCTGGCGAGGAACGCGACACAGCTCACGAGCCGGCGAGCAGCGCGGACCTCGCGGTCGCCGCCGAGGAGACCGCCGAGCTGGACATGCGCGCGGTGATGGATGACGGCGCGGCCGGGCCAGCCGCGGAAGGCTCTCCCTCGGGCGCGGCTGGGGCCGCCTCGGCGGGAGCGGATGCGCAGATCGAGGATTTCAACGAGGACCAGCTGGAATGGGAGGTCCCCGGGGAGGCGCCCGGCGAGCTCTCGGCAGATGTCGAGCACCAGGGTCGCGACCCGGGAGACGACGGCAGCTAGCTTCGAGCTCTGGCACGGTCGCGGCCGGTGTTCGACGGCGTTCGCCTAAACTCAAGGCCTCCAGGGGCCATAGCTCAGCTGGGAGAGCGCCTGCTTTGCAAGCAGGAGGTCACCGGTTCGATCCCGGTTGGCTCCACTCAGGAAAGGACTGCAAATCGGCCAGTTCTGATGCACACAAGCGGCGTGCGATCGGTGCGGGATCAGCCCGATCGCAGCATTTGTGCCCAGTTGTGGCCAATGAACAACGATCGGCCTCGCAAGAGGCGCGACGCGGGTAGGGGATGGCGCCTCAGGCCCTGGGTCCGCTCCGACCGGTGCCGCCTTCCAGCAGTCCGTCGATCAGGTAGTTGATCACGGCATGTACGTCTTGCCTCTCCCGAACTGGATCCGCCGCGTTGGCAATGATCATGGCGGCCTCATCGAGCGCTGCGAGGACGATCGTGGCCGGGACTTCGATGCCCTGGTAGTCGTCCTTTACCCCGGGGTAGGCTCATGTCTGTGAATGGCGGACTGCGAACTGTCTCGGCGATTCGCTACATCACGCCGTTTCGAGAGGGCGGCTCGCTCCCGGGGTTGATGGAGGCCAGTGACGACGGTGTATACGTCGTTAAGTTCCGCGGCGCCGGGCAGGGTACTCAGGCGCTGATGGCGGAGATCACAACCTGTCCGTAATGTCAAGAACACAAAAAGAGCGGTCCGCCGCCACCCAGGAAGCAGTGTTCTCTGCCGCGAGACGGCTGTGGGGCGAACGCGGCTACGCGGCCGCCTCCACCCCCGAAATCGCACAGGCGGCTGGCGTCACCCGCGGCGCCATGTACCACCAGTACGCGAACAAGACTGCGCTCTTTCTTGCCGTCCTAGAAGCCATCGAGACCGAGGTGATCGAACGGCTGACCGTGGACATAACCGCAGCCAAACCGAGCACGCCGGCCGAGACGCTTCACATCACCGCCGACGCTTGGCTGCAGATCGCTGTCGAGCCCGAGATCAGGCAGCTCATGCTGCTCGACGCCCCGAGCATCCTCGGCTGGGCGGGCTTCAGCGAGATCTCCCAGCGCTACGGCCTGGGCATGACCGAGCAGCTCCTGAGCGCCGCCATCGAGGCCGGCCAGCTCAGGGCACAGCCCACTCGCCCCCTGGCCACCATCGTCATCGCCGCGCTCGATGAGGCCGCCATGATCATCGCCAACGCAACAGACCCAGTGCGTGAGAGCCACGAGGTGCACACCGTGATCCACGATCTGATCGACGGACTGCTGGGGCCGGGGTCGTTAGAACAGTGCTGACGCGTCGTTGGGTAGCTCACGTGGCGCCTGCGGCGCCCGGCCTGGTTTGGTGGTTTGAGGTTCATCAGCAGGTCGTGGCACCGGCGAGCGTGTCCTGCTGAGGGCCGGCGACGTTGCCTCCTTCGACGGAGGCACAAGGTCCGTGTGGACCTTCAGCGAGCCCTTCAAGAAGTTCACGGTCATCTCGGCGTAGCGACAGTGGCACCCAAATCGGCCCGCTCAAGAGCTTTGAGTGCCTCATCGTGGTCGAGATAGTGTCGCTGTCGCACGATCTTGCCGGCGTCGATCGTGTTGACGTTCGTCACGCCGATATGCGTCTCGATGCCGCTCACCCTGCCGCGGACCCGCCAGTCCATGCGGGACACGACGCTGTCTCGCGCCCGGAAGAGTTCTCGGAGGACTGCTTCGTCCTGTCCCTCCCAGGACTCCTTGAGGCCTTCGAAGAAACGACGGATCACCGGCCGACCCTCGAAGGTTCCTGTCTCTACCCACGACGGAGGGGCCGTCATCTCGGCGTCTGCCGAATACAGCTCGGTGAAAGCGTCGAGGTCGCCGCGATTCCAGGTGTCGAACCAACTGCGCGTGACGTCCATAGCGTCGTCGGTCATCCCAGCGGGAGTATGCCGCGGGGCTGTTCGTCGGACCGGCGTGGGCCCCGCTTTGTGACAAGGGCGAGCGCGACGTAGGCGAGCCCGGGGCTATCGCTCAGCCGCGAGCGTCTCGGTGTCGCCACGGCAGACTTCCGCTTGCCCGTGGCGAAGCAGTCGTGATCGTTCCATGGGCCTCGGCTCGTCCCTGTCGTCTCTCTATGAAGGAGCCAGAGCGTGGGCCCCGATCTTCGAGACGCCCGCTCTCGGCGCAGCGGAGCATCGAGCGCTCCCTTGGCCGCCATCGTCGGATGCATGCTAATCACCAGCGGAATCGGCTCGGGGATCTCCCCGCGCGCTCAAGGGTGCTCCATACGCTCGTTGTAGGCGCGCAGCAGGCGTCGGTGTGTGAGCCATCCGACGACTTCATCGCTGTGTGCGGCGAGAACCGGGAGGCCTTCGTCGTCGCTGGCGGCGAGGGCTGGGACCGCGTCTTCGAGTGATTGGTCGGCGTGCAGTTCGTGCGCCGCGTGGGCGAGCTTCGCGGCTGATGGCCCATCGTGGCCTTGCGCGATCGCCTGCTCCACATCGGTAGCTGCGACGATACCGAGCAGCGTGCCGTGGCTGTCGATGACGGGGAGCACCTCGGAGCGCTCTACCGCGAATCGGGCGATCACGGACCGTAGAGACTGCTCCGGTGTTAGCGGCGACGGAATCTCGCCCATCGCCTCGCCGACCGTGATCTGAGCCATCAGGCTCGACGGGTCGCCCGCGTCGAGGTCGACGCCGCGGCGGCGCAGCTTGAGCGTGTAGATCGTGTCGCGGCTCAGCATGTTGCTGAGTGCGGTCGCAACGACGATCGCGATCATCAATGGCAGGATGATCCGGTAGTCACCCGTCAGCTCGAAGATGATGAGGACGGCGGTGATCGGGGCACGTCCGGCGGCGGCGAATACGGCACCCATGCCAACGAGGCCGTAGGCGCCGGCCGAGGACGCGAGATGCGGCAGAAGTTCGTGGGCGATCGCGCCGTATGCGCTGCCGAGCATCGCGCCCATGAACAGCGACGGTGCGAACACCCCGCCCGAGCCGCCAATCCACATCGTCAGGCTGGTCGCGAGGATCTTCGCCGCGAGCAGTCCAAGCAGTATGAGGATCGCGTAGTGCCCGGCGATCGCGAGCTGCAGCACCGGGTAGCCGACGCCGTACATCTGTGGGACCGCCAGTAGCAGCAGCCCGAGCAGGATGCCACCTGCCGCGGGACGCAGCGACTCGGGGCCCTTCCAGAGCCGATCGGCGATGTCCTCGCCGGTGTACAGCACGCGTACGAAGGCGAAGCCGACTCCGGTCGCCAGCACGCCGAGACCTGCGTACAGCACGAGCTCCAGCGGCGAGGTGAAGGTGAACGCGGCGAGCTTGAGGAACGGCAGGCTGCCAAACGCCGCGCGGCCGATCGCGTCGGCGGTGACCGAGCTCAGGACCACGAGGCCGAACGACCGGGTCTCGAAGTTGCGCAGTATCAGCTCGAGCGCGAAGAACACTCCGGCGATGGGAGCGTTGAACGTCGCTGAGATCCCACCGGCGGCTCCACACGCAACCAGCAGCCGCAGCTGGGACTCCGACACCCGCGCGAGCTGACCGGTCACCGAGCCGAGCGCAGAGCCAATCTGCACGATCGGGCCCTCGCGCCCGACAGAGCCACCCGACCCGATGCACACCGCCGAGGCAAGCGACTTCACGACAGGCACCTGCGGGCGGATCCGACCACCCAGCCGGTTGACCGCGTACATCACCTCCGGCACACCATGTCCACGCGCCTCGGGGGCAAAGCGGCTGACCAGCGGTCCGTAGATCAGGCCACCGACGACCGGCGCGAGCACCACAAACCAGATCCCGAGACCGGGCAGCAGCGGATCCAGCGTGCGACCAGTCGCCCCGTACTGCAGATGACCAGTGAACAGGTAGGTGACACCGCGGATCATCTCGCGGAACACGATCGCGCCCACCCCCGCGCCCGCCCCAACCAGCAGCGCCAGTGCGACAAGGCCCCAGGAGCCGCGGGCGATCGACCGCCGCAGGCGATCCGGCCACTTCTCAGGCCGACCGACCTGGCCGCGACGAGCGTCCGCGTCGCCAGGGCCCCGCCTCTCAGGTTCTGATCCAGTGTCGGTCGACTCCTGCACATGGGAGAGCGACGCGCCGCCTCCGCCCTCCGCGAGAGCATCGTCTCGATCAGCCGAATCATCGCCGTGGCGCGCCACTGACGTCGAGCCTATTCAATGCCCCCGAGACGGGGACCGCACGCTCCGAGCATCGTCACGCCGCTTGCGCTGGCTCCGAATCCGCTCCCGTAGCCCCAGTGCGGCAGATCACACTCTCCGGGGAACTCAGGACGGCTCACCTCGCACTGGCCTGGGGTTGGGCGCTCGAGTGGTCTCTCGATGTGCCGTCGCTAAAAGTCGCCACCTACAGTCCAATCGATTGGCGCCACGGCAGGGCCACGGCTACGGCCACGGCGGCCTGACTCATCGAGCGGTGGGGGCGGCCGGCGCGGGGGCAGGGTCGGTCGCCGTCAGGATCTCCCTGAAGGTTCGCCCACTGGTGCGGCGGTACACACTCTCAAAGAGGAAGCTTCCCGCCAGCGTGACGCCGAGAGCGATCGCCGATGTCGGCGCGGCGCTGATCATGTGGTAGACGAGGACCACGAGTAGGGAGAGGCACGTGACCGCCGAGCCCATCACCGGCCATGCTTTGGCCCCTGTCTGCTCCCGGACCCTCATGTGGCCGATATTGACCGCCGAGTAGACCAGCAGGAACGCAGCGCTGCCCATGAAGGCGACGGCACTCAAGGGAAAGATCAGCACGAACACGAGCACCAGCCCGGACGTGATGAAGAGTCCCTCGACGTCACGACCCCAGAGCTTGCGGTCAAACGCGGGTGGCAGACCGCCGTTCTTGGCGATCTGGTACGCGACGTTCGTGGACCCGAACAACGTGGCGTTCACCGCCGAGGCGGTCGAAAGCAACGCCGCGACGGCGATCAATCTGAAGCCCGCTTGGCCCAGGGACGGCCTGGCCGCGATGGCGAGGGCGGAATCCCCGAGTCCTTTGAGGACGTTTAGCGGCACGTTGGTCACCACACCTGTGGCAACGAGCACGTAGATCACGATCGCAATCGCCACGCTGCCATAGATCGCGCGACCCAACTCGCTCTTCGGGGTCGCCATGTTGGCGGCCGCGTTCGTGATCAGGCCGAAGCCCTCGTAGCCAACGAACAACACCCCCGCTCCGGTGAAGATCGCCAGCGGGCCCGGCCAGGCGGCCGGCGACAGGCGGGCAACCCCGCCTCCGGGCAACGAGATGAACGCTGCCGCGACGAAGACGATAAGGATCGCCACCTTGATGATGACGATCACGGACTCCGCCCGGCCCATCGTTCGGCTCCCGAGAAAGTTGATCGCCGTGAAGGCGAGCACGACGCCCACCGCCCACACCTTGGACGGGAGATCGATGAAAGTCACGGCATATGCGGCGAACCCTGTCGCGTATAGGGCAATCGTGATTATGTAGCTGAAGTATTGGAACAGGCTCAGTGAACCTGAAACCGCGCCCTCTCCGTAGCCACGAACCAGGAAGGTGACAGGGCCGCCGACACTCGGGAACGTTCGCCCGAGCGCGACGTAGCTGTAGGCGGCGAGACCGGCGACGACTCCTCCGATGGCGAAGGAAACGGGCATGGCGGAGCCTGCGACGCTTGCCACGACCCCTAGGATCGAGAAGATCCCCGCACCAATCATTCCGCCCACCCCGATGCTCAGGGCGGCAAGTAGCCCGATACTCGGCTTGTCCGTGGAGTCTGCCATCGGGCGCCGCTTCCTGGCCAGGGCGGTGGACGAGGGTGGGCGGCATACGTCAGTGGTCAACTTCAGCCAGGCAAGTCGAGCACGTTACGCCTACGGAGCCGGTGACGCAAGCGCCACGGGTGTACGCTCGAGGAATGACTCAGGAGCAGGTGCGCCGGACCTGGGAGGCCATCTCGCAAGGGGATCTCGCGCCCCTCGAAGAGCTCTTGGCGCCGGACGCCAAGTGGCGTGCGGTGGAGGATGGACCGTGGAACTGCCAGAACCGCGAGATGATCGTTGAAGTGATGAGGCAGAACCTGGTCGAGTCTGGCTTGGCTGGCAGCGTCGAGGACGTCAAAGAGGTGGGCGACCGCACGCTCGTGGCCTTTCGGCCACACCGCGAACGCGACCCGTGGCCACTCGATCACGGAATCCGCTACGTGGTCCTCACCGAGCGCCATGGTCGCGTCATCGAGATGAAGGGCTGCGCGGACCGGCAGGTTGCG
The DNA here is from genome assembly GCA_963761355.1 of uncultured Solirubrobacteraceae bacterium. Lineage (GTDB taxonomy): Bacteria > Actinomycetota > Thermoleophilia > Solirubrobacterales > Solirubrobacteraceae > Palsa-744. Next base: position 282,743 of record CAVXHC010000014.1, on the reverse strand, counting down.
CTGGACTACGCTTTGGCGTCCTGAGCTACTCGTGACGAAACACGAGTACGGACGCCCACAGACCCTGAGACTGTCGCATCGCGCGGCCTAAGCAGATGTCGTGATCAGGTCGCCAGCGCCAGCGCCTCCTATTCGTCCTTGCTGCAACTGCAGTACGGGGCTGGTGGCGCTTGCATTGGTCCGCGAGCCAGGGGTGGATGACAACCGACCGCGTTGACCCACGATTGAGGACTGGGTGGTGGCTCGTGCGGTGAGGCACGGGCCACCACTTTGTTCTCTTGGGGTTGACGGCCGAACCTCACGCGCCACCGGTCCCTCAGTCCGGCTAGACCCTGAGCTACGGCGTCAGCTGCTTGAGCGGGCCGAGGCCGAGGGAACCACCACTTCCGAGCTGATCCGCGAAGCGCTGCGCCGCTACCTCCGAGCCGCCTAACCGGTCCCACCCCTCGCCGGCGAGGAGCGGGTGGTTGTGCTCGAAGCTGCGGAGGCCTGCTTTCCCGTCGGCGCGTGTTGACAAACCAACCGGTCGGTTTTATTCTCATCGTATGCCCTCCAGCCTCGGAGCTCCCACCCGTGCGAGGCAACAGCGAGCGGTTCAGACGCGACGGCAGATTCTGGAGACCGCGGCGACGGCGTTCGCGCGGCACGGCCACGACGGCATATCGCTCAACCAGGTGATCCGCGAGAGCGGCCTGACGAAGGGCGCGGTTTACTTCCACTTTCCCTCGCGCGAGGCGCTGGCGCTCGCGACCTTCAGACACAAGCAGGAGCAGCTCGTCGAGCTGATCGCCGCGCGAGTGGACGATGGCCTGCCGGCGCTCGAGCGGTTGGCGGCGCTGTTGCGCGAACGGGCGCGGCTACTCGAGGAGGATCAGAGCCTGCTCGTGGTTGTCCGTCTAGGAATCGAGTTGACGCTGCGCTACGGTCCGGACTCCGAGTACGGCACGTTCTCGGAGCTGCCGCTGGCCGCGCTTGAGGCTATCGTCCGCGAGGGGCAACTGGCCGGGGAGGTGCACGAGGAGCTCGACGCGCGCGCGACCGCGGAGACGATCTTCGCTGGCATCCTCGGGATCGACCAGGCGGCACTGACGCTTTCGCGCGGCTTCGACATCCGCGCACGGACCGAGCAACTGCTCGACGTCCTCATCCCAGGCCTCAGACAGGAGTGCCGACGACCACCAAAGAAGGGGCGAAAGGAGATCGCGTGACTACCACTGTGACCACTTCGCGGACGCTGCTTGACGTCGGAGGCTCGAGGGTGATCGAGCACGTCGGGGGCGCCGAGACAAACGGTGCTGTGGCGTTGCTCGAGTTCTCCATCGCACCGGGCTACCCGGTACCGCCGCCGCATGTGCACGAGCGCGAGGACGAGCTCACCTACGTGCTCGAGGGGACGCTCGAAGTGCAGCTCGGAGACGAGACCCGGGTGCTGGGCGCCGGAGAGTCGGTCCTGAAGCCGCGCGGCATACCGCACACCTTCCGGGTACACGAACAAAGCGGCGCGCGCTTCCTGGAGCTGCTCACGCCGGCCGGCTTCGAGGGCTACTTCCGAGCCGCTGCGGCCGCGCTGCACCGCGGCGCCGCACCGACTCCTGAGGTGGCAACATCGCTGATGGCTTCCTACGGAGTGACACCGGCATGAGCAGCTCGCTGACCGCCCCGGCCCCCACGGTGGAGGACCCGCCGCCGATCAACCGCCTCGCGCGGGCTCTCAACCGCATGACCTCGCCCGGCAGCGCGCCACGGCCGATACTCAACGCTCACCGCTGGCTCTACGAGCGCAGCGACGGCCGCATCGGGCACGGCTTAATCGGGGCTCCCACACTCCTGCTCAAGACAACCGGGCGCCGCTCAGGCAAGCCACGAAGGAGCGCCCTCGTATACGCGCGAGACGGCAAGAACATCGTCCTGGCGGCATCCAACGAGGGCAGCAACCGACCCCCGGCCTGGCTGCACAACGTCCGCGCCCACCCAGACGTCGAGGTCCAGATCGGTCGGCGTCGACTCCGCGGCCAAGCCGCAGTCATCGACGCCGCGGACCCCGACTACTCACGGCTCTGGACCTTGATGAACAGCATCAACCACGGCCGCTACGACCACTACCAATCACAGACCAGCAGGCCAATCGCGCTCGTAGTGATCGCGCCCGATCACAACTGAAACACCAGGCCGGCCCCGCATTATTCGAGGCAGACGCATTTTGGCGGGAATGGTGCGAGTTCCTGCTTAGCGCGGATGTGAGGGGCGAGCCGGCGGACCCGCTACCGCCCTGGCCGTTGACGAGGCTCCGGTGCGCTTCAGTGGGTCCGCGCAGTATGGCCGGCGGGCACCCGCGGACGATCGGCTTTTTGGTAATGCAATTGCCAGATGATGTGATTGCCGGTGAGTGCTTTCGCGCCGGCTCGCCATTCCGTCCTCCGGGCCCAGATTGGGAAGTAGTCGGCTGCAACATCGCGCTTTCCGAAACCGCGCACCGATGTTCCGCCCCGCAGCCTTTTACGACCCCGAATTCCGCTGACGCCCCGCTACCGGCCGGAGCCGGCCGGCGAGATCCGGCGGACCAGGTACAAATCAAAGACGAGGGGAACGACGAACACCAGGCCCCACCAATGTCCCGTGGCGCAGAGCACAACGACGATGACGGCGATCCAAACGGCCAGCAGCACCCGGATCACCAGCGATGACTTCCGGTGTCGCAGATCCCAGTTCATTGTTGCCCTACAGTACCCTCCAACCGGCCCTCTCTAACCGCGTCCGTTGAGATGCTCACGATCAGGTAATCCGCGCGATCGCTTTCCGTGCGGTCCAGTGGACACCTCAAAACCCCGATCGTAGAAGCGGTCACGCGGAACCGCCCAAGCGCGTGCCTCCTTTGGCCACGCGAGCGATCGTCCTGCTTGCGCTCAGGTGGTGGCATCGAGGCCCGCAGACGCACTAACCCGCTTCGCGCGGGAAGCAGGCGCCTGATTACTTGTATCCAGCGGGCTTCCGAAGCAGTATTGGGACGCAACCAGGCACTAAGCAAGGGCTAAGCAGGAACGGAAAACTACCGCCAGCAACGAGTGTCGGAGCCCCGCTTCAGCCAATAAATTCCGCCATCGACGCCCACTGGCGACCACCCGCTATCACCTCAGCCCAATTTGCAAGCAGGAGGTCACCGGTTCGATGCCGGTTGGCTCCACTTCTAAACGGCCTGCAAAGTGGTCACATCGCTGCGGCAGTCGGAGCCTTTCCGCCGAACATCTGGACACCACACCGATGGCCGCCGCGCTGGCCTGGCTGCTACGGCGCTCCCCCGGACCGTCCTGCTGATCCCCGGCACCTCATCCCTCGCGCACCTGTGCGACAACATCAACGGCGCCGCGCTCGTCCTCTCCGAGGACGAGCTCACCGAGCTGGACAGTATTGGCTGACCGCACGAGCACCGCGCAACCGGCCGCCGACCCGTACCCGGCATACGGTGGCGATGCCGCCGAGCCCGATTCGGCATCGGATCCCGCTCAGCTTGCCGCGACGGTGCGCGCTGCGCGCAGTAATTCCCGCGTCTCCCGCGCCGGTGTGCCAGCGGCGACGAGCACGTTGAATACGACGATGATCGGCACGAGCGCCCCCGCCCCCGCCTCGACGATCTCCGGCGGGAGCTCTGCAGCGACCGCTGCGCGTGCGAGCGTGGCGCCCAGTCCATCGCGGAGTTCCGTGCGGTAGCGCGCGGTGCGCTGCGCGATCGCCGATGGCGCGTTCCTGAGCTCGGCGATCGTGTTGGCCGTCAGGCAGTCGCGTGGTGGTTTGATCCGGGTGGTCGCGGCAAGCCGCTCGAGGTAGGCGTCTACGTCGGCGACGCCCTGATGACCCTGCTGGGGCTCAAGTCGTGCCTACGCGGAGCCGATGCTTCCCGTGCCATGTCGGCCGATCAAGCGCAAGATCTTCTGCAATACCTGAATCCTCAAGAGCGGCTGCTCTTGGGACAGATGGGCAGGTCCGTCTTTGCGGTGAACGGTAGCCGTGTGGTGCGCTAGCGGGAAGGGCCACTGACCGTGCTCGACTGCGAGCTGATCATCGATCCGTCCTACCTGCAGGAGCTCGCGCCCGCTTGGGATGAGCTCGCCGTCGTCCAAGCCCAGCCGATGGGCTCGCCGACCTGGATGCTGAGCTGGCTGCGCCACCTGGCACCGGCGAGCGCGTCCGCCCGTGTCGTCGCGGCCCGTGAAGGGAAGAGACTCGTGGGAGTGGCGCCTTTCTTCGTGGATGAGGGTACGCGCGGGCGTTTGGACTATCGGCTGCTCGGCGACAATATGCCGCGTTCGTCGCCTCTGGCAGTTCCCGGTCGGGAGCGAGAGGTCGCCGAATCGATCGCCGCGACGCTGGCCGGTGTTTCGCCGCGGCCCGACGTGATTGCCTTTGAGAGTGTGTCGGCGGGCTCACACTGGACGATGGCGCTGCGCGACGGCTGGCCGGGACGCCTCCGTCCGCCGACGCGCCAGTACCATGTTCTGGGTTCTCCGACCGTGTCGCTGCGCGAGGAGTCGTTCGACGCCTGGCTGGGCGGGAAGAGCTCCAACTTCCGCGGTCAGATGCGGCGCGCACAGCGTCAGTTCGCCGCGGCCGGGGGAACGACACGAATGAGCACGCTGCAGACGCTCGACGCCGATCTTTTCGCGTACATGCGCCTACACGAGGGACGTTGGCAGGGCCGGGGCGAGTCGAGCATCGTTGCTCTTGGAGACCGGCTGCGAACGGCGCTCGCCGATATTGGACGTGCGCATATCGAGTCCGGACGCTTTCGCTTGTGGATGCTCGATGTCGACGGCCAACCAGTCTCGGCTCAGCTGTTCGCTGAGGCCGGCGGGGAGCTCCTGTACCTCAACGGTGGATGGGACGAACGGTTCGCCAAGTTCAAGCCGGCGATGCTTGGAATCCTGCGCGCCGTCGAGGACGCGTTTGCCCGCGGCGATCAGCGCCTTGATCTGGCGCCCGGTGAGCAGCACTACAAGCTGCGCTTCGCCGACGGCAACGACCCAGTGGCATGGAGCATCCTGATGGTACCCAGCCGCCGACTGGCGCTGACATTCGCACGCTCGGCTCCCATGCTAACCCGGATCGCAGTGCGAGAGTCGGTCAAGCGAGCGCTGACAACCGGGCAGTCCGATCGCCTGCGCTCCCTCCGAAGGCGGTTCCGCAGTGTGGCGTTGCGATCTGCCCTTCACGGGTCCTGAGATCAGCGTCGGGTTCCATCTCTTCGGCCCGGGTCGGCAGAGCGTTCCGCCAAGCCCGGCATCTGAACCTGGGCGTCGGGCGGGTACCGCTGCAGACTGCCATTTCTCGACGACCCGCTGCAAAGTTTGCTTCGTCGCGTCAAGGACCGTCGGCAGCTGATCATCACTACCCTCGATACGCGCTTCGATGACCTCCTAGCTGTCCTGCCCACTTTCCGACCAGTCCGCGCTGTACGGAGTGATCCACCAGCTCGAGGCGCTCAGCCTCGACCTGTCGGAGCTTCGCAGCCAGCTCGGCGGTGGCGCCGCACGAGCCGCCGGCGCGGACAGTCCAACGGCGGCGGTCGCCTGATCGCGTCCTCGACCTCCGCGATTCCGTGACGCCCGAGCTTCTATAAGGGATTCGGGCCTGTAGGTCTTCCGCGAACGTGCTTTGCAAGCAGGAGGTCACCGGTTCGATCCCGGTTGGCCCCATCGGAAAGCGCCTTGATCTCGACGACTGGGTCGGTGTCGTGGCTCCTCGTCGGGAGGCGTCTGTGACACGGCCGTAACAACCCCCGGATCGGTGTTCTGGTAATGATAGGCACATGCTGGATGATCGCCGGATTGGCTGCCAACAAAAGGGACTCCGGGGCCCTCCAGCATGACGGTGGATGCATCACAGCCAAGGACGCGAGGGATGAGGCGGACGGGGGAGTGGGGAGGCTGGCTTTGTTTGAGCGGATCGGCGGCTGGCTGGCCGTGGTGCGCTCGCGGGCGCTTCTGTGCGCACCGCTTGTAGCAGCGATCGCCGTCGCGTTGACCACGGCAACGGCGGCGTGGGCGTCAGTCGCGTCTGCCCGCGCTGCTGAGACCATTCCGCTATCGCCGGGTGGAGTGAGCGCCACGACAACCTTGCTGCCGAACAGTTTGGGCGAGGGGCTGTCCTTCTCATTCCGAGGACACAGGATCCGCCACCGAGCATTGCGCGCGGGGATCTCCTTGAAGCCCTCCAAGACGAAGCCCTACTGGGCGTGCCCTGAAGATCTGTGCGAAGAGATCATCGATCCGCAGCCGATCAGAGCGTCAGGCCACTGGAAGCTGCCAGCGGGCGCCGGGCGGCCGCTCGAAGGTGGTGGGGAATACGGTGGATACGACCCCTTGGATCTTCAGTCGGCCTACAACCTCCACATCCCTTACCCGGAAGAATCGACTCAAACGATCGCGGTCGTCGATGCCTACGGCTATGAAGGGATCGCAGAAGACCTCGAAACATACCGTCATCGGTACGGCCTCAGCCCATGCACCAAAGCCAACGGCTGCTTCAGAAGGGTCAACGAGTACGGCGAGGAATACAACTACCCGCCTGACGGCTGGCAGGGTGAGAACGCCCTGGACGTTGACATGGTCTCGGCGGCGTGTCCCTCTTGCCACATCCTGCTGGTGGACGCTGCCAGCAATTCCGACTCTGATCTTGCGACGGCGGTAAATGAGGCTGCAGACCTCGGTGCGACGGAGATCTCAAACAGTTACGGCGACGCTGAGGAAAGCTGCGGGGAAAACAACTGCGAAGAATATCGCGCCGCCTACGACGACCATCCGGGCGTGATGATCACCGCCGCTGGCGGCGATACAGGCTATGACAACAATGGGTCGGGGTACGAATCGCCCGAAGTCCCCGCCGCATATCCAGACGTGGTATCCGTAGGGGCCACCAGCTTGCGCAGGGCATCGACCGGCTGGTCTGCGGAAGTGTGGCCGGAAAGTGGCAGCGGCTGCAGCAGGTCCGAGCCAAAGCCCGCTTGGCAGTTCGACACGGGCTGTGCGAACCGGACCACAAACGACGTGGCCGCCGTTGGCGCCTGTGAAACGCCGGTTTCGAGCTACAGCACGCCCTACCACGGCTGGAGGGTCGTCTGCGGCACGAGTGTGAGCACGCCTCTCGTCGCAGGGATCGAGGCGCATGCCAGCGCCTTCGCGCGCTCCCTACCGGGTGCCGAGGCGTTCTACTCCGATCCGGGCGCCCTTGTCGGAGTCACAAAAGGCAGCAACGGGAAGTGTGAGCCTGAATATCTCTGCCAGGCTGGGCTCGGCTACAACGGGCCGGCGGGCAACGGGACGCCGAACGGCCCACTCGAGCTCACGAGCCTGACTCCCATCATCGCTACGAGACCCGCGACCGCGGTGATGGGCACGGAAGCCACGCTGAACGGCGCGGTGGATCCGCAGGGCATCAATACGACTTACCACTTCGAATACGGCACCACAACGTCCTATGGCACAAGTGTGCCGGAGCCGGGTGCGTCTGCGGGATCGGACACGGCCAAAGAGCAGGTGAGCAAGACCATCACCGGCCTTCAACCAGATACCACCTACCACTACCGACTGGTCGCCGGGGGCAGCACGGGAGCAGACAGTGTGTTCCGGACTGCGCAACCCACCGTCGCAACCCTGGCTCCCGCGATCGGCCCGGCGAACGGAGGCAACTCCGTGACGATCACGGGCACCAACTTTGTTGGTGTCAGTGCGGTCAACTTCGGCGCGACCAGCGCCAGAAGCTTTGTGGTGAACTCGGAAACCTCGATCACCGCAGTGGCTCCGGCCGGCAGCGGCACGGTGGATGTAACCGTCACGATGGCGGCGGGCACCGCCCTGACCGACCCAGACGACCGCTATACCTATGAACCTCTGCGGTGGGCTGGCCAGACGCCTTCGAACGAACCGGGTCTGGACCAAAGCTGGCTCAATGGCGTGTCGTGTACGTCGGCCAGCTTCTGCATGGCCGTTGGCTACTACTGGCATCCAGCCGGTTGGGTAAATAACCGTGCGCTGGCCTATCGGTTCAACGGCGCACAATGGATACAGAGGACCGTTACCCCGGGTGAAGGCTACACAGCACCGTATCTGTCGGGCGTCTCCTGCACGGCCCCCACTGCCTGTACAGCTGTAGGATCCGCCGTCGACACACGATCCGGAGATAGCGTTCCCTTTGCCGTTCGGTGGAATGGATCTGTGTGGTCGCCACAGGAAGTCCCGCCTCCGCAAGGGTCGCTGGACAGCGAACTGTCGGGCGTATCATGTCTGTCACAGAGCGAATGTGTGGCTGTCGGGACGATGAAGAACGCGGCTGGCGTATGGGTGAACTACTCCGCGCGATCGAGTAACGCCACATGGACCAGCCTGTAGACACCCACCTCCACCGACTCAACCCATAGTGTGGTTGCCGGTATCTCGTGCGGATCGCAGACGTCGTGTATGGCTGTTGGCTGGTACGACACAGGGAAAGGCGCCAAGCCGTTCAGCTTACTTTTGGTGAACAGCCCCTCCGGAGGCTGGGTGCTGCAGCCGCGCGCATGGTACGGAGACCTTGAAGGCGTCACATGCACATCGGCCGCATTCTGCATGGCGGCCGGTGAAGCATACGGGCCGGCCGTGGCGGAAACATGGAACGGAGCGCAGTGGACGACGACGGCGGCACCGGAATTGTCGGATGTCACCGACGGTTCGCTCAAAGGGGCGTCCTGTGTCTCACCCACGGACTGCACAGTCGTTGGCTACGGCCACAGCAAGGATCAGGGAACTACGGTTACGCTTGCCGAGAGGTGGGACGGCGTGTCGTGGAGCGAGGAAACGACACCGCGCGAAGGCGAACGGCCAAGCGAATTGACTGGCGTGTCATGTGTCGCTCTGAGCGAATGCACCGCGGTCGGCTCCTCGAAAGCGGGCGGCAAGCGGGTGAGTCTGATCGAGAGCCGTCGAGAAGCGACGCCAAACGCCGTGGCGGTCGAAACAGGGGCGGCCTCCTCGATCACCGCGACCTCGGCCACGCTCAACGCGTCCGTCAATCCCAATGGTGGCCGAGTCAGCGCCTGCAAGTTCGAATACGGCACAACCAATGCGTACGGGTCAAGTACCCCGTGCTCCTCGTTGCCGGCATCCGGAGAAGGCCCGATAGCCGTGTCCGCTGCGCTTGCCAGCCTGGCCACGAACACCACATACCACTTCCGGATCTCGGCGACCGACGCAGGTGGCACGGCCTACGGCTCAGACCAAACGTTCACCACCGGCTATACCAGTATCTTCGGGTCGCTTGGCTCAGGCAACGGCCAGCTGCGCGACCCTACGGGCGTCGCGGTGGACTCAAAGGGCAACGTCTGGGTCGCCGACACCGAGAACAACCGCGTCGAGGAGTTCTCGCCTAGCGGCGAATACCTGAGCCAGGTTGGAAGTGAAGGCACGGGTGACGGCCAGTTCAGGGGGCCTGCCGGACTAGCGATCGGACCGAACGACAATCTCTGGGTTGCGGACTCCGAAAACAACCGTGTCGAGGAGTTCTCGGCCGAGGGCAAATACATCACTCACTTTGGGTCGAGTGGCGGTGGTATCGGCCAGTTCACCGAACCATCAGGCGTCGCGGTTGCGCCAAACGGCGATATCTGGATAGCGGATTCCCGCAAGTATCGTGTCGAGGAGTTCTCCCCCAAAGGCGAATACATAACGGAGATCGGTCCGCTTTATCATCCGGAGGGCGTCGCCGTGGATTCCGGTGGCGACGTCTGGGTTGTGGATACCCGCAACAATCGCGTGGAGGAGTTCTCGCCCTCGGGTGCGTTCGTAAGGGTCTTTGGCTGGGGCGTAGAGAACGGAGAAGCACATGCCGAGGCATGTACCACGGAATGTCTTGCTGGGATTGCGGGCTCAAAAGAAGGCCAGCTCGATGAACCCACCGGTATCGCGGTCGACCCATACGGAAACCTCTGGGTTGTGGACTCCGGAAACAATCGTGTCGAGGAGTTCACACCAACGGGCGAATACGTGACGCAGTTCGGCTCTGGGAACAGCGTCGACAACCCGTGGGGGATAGCAATTGCCGGCCGATCGGCCTATGTCGCCGACAGCTGGAACAATCGCGTGGAGAAGTGGGTGGGGTCAGAATAAGGTGACTGTTGCGGGCGCGCTCTTCGCGCCGGTACGACGCGACTCAAACATTCTCACCCGGAATGCCGATCGAGCGCCCCACTTGCGACGGGGGTTCTGGACCAGGCACCTGGCTCGGCCGGGAGCCGATCGCTTAGCCCAGGCGTAGGCGAGCCCCCGCGGGTGTGCCGCCGTTGGCCTTAACCGGCCGGTGGCAGCTCGACGAGCCGCTGGGCCAGCTCTCGCGGGCGCGAGAGCATCGGCAGGTGGCCACCCGCCATCTCGTCGATTTCGAGACCGAGTCGCTCGCGCGCGATGCGACGCTGGAAGTCAACCGGAAACAGCCGATCGCTCGTCGGTATCAGAACCCGTGTGGGCACTGCGGGCCACGCGTCAAGCGGCCAGGGCTCCACGAACATGCCCTGCCCGGGTGTGCCCTGGAAGCGTTCGTTGGCTCGGGCGACAGCCGGGTCGACGTCATGGAGGAAGACCTCAGCTATGGCATCGCGTCGCCAAGCGCTCATCGGCCCGTGGCGCGCGAGAAGCTCGGCGATCGCCTCGTCATGCCGGGTGTTGCTCCACCATTCACCTGCTGTCTCTCGCGGCTTGGGAATCATGGGCGCCACAAGGATGAGCTGCGCCACGGGTATTCGGGTCGCGACCAGGGGACCGGTGAACGCGCCGAGCGACTGGGCGACGATGACTAGCTTGGCATCGGCCGGCAGCGCCTGCACGATGGCGTCGGCCTGATCGCTCGGTCGCGCGTGGTCATCCCGCAGCGGTAGAGGCGGTGCCAGAGCCGGGTGGCCAAGATCACTCAACGCCTCAATCGTGGCGGCGTACACGAGCGGGTCGGTCCCCGCGCCTGGGATCAGGACGAACGTCGTCATGCAGCGAGTCTGGGAGCTGCAGACCTCATGGGAGTGCCGTGCCGATGCGGTCGTGTGTCTCGCGGCGCCGAGTTCGCACACGTCATCGCCCTGTTCGAGGCAGGGAGCTTCGCGACGCCGTGGCTTGGACTAACCCGTGTCACCGTCAGCCGGTGGTGCGCACGAACTCAGCGCCTGTCGGGTCTCTCGCGTAGGCAAGATCGCGGTGCCGAACCCAGTCGGTCAGCACTTTTACAGTTAGCAACAGCGCGAGCGCGAGCACGACCGTCTCGGCGATGTACCAGGGCCACGGTCCCATCAGGTCGAGCAGCGAGCTGTGTTCAGGCTTTTCGCGCAGGTACATGTAGTTGCCGCCGGTGACAACGTCGCCGAGCGCCGCGATGGCGGTGAACGCGAGCGTCGCTGCGAAGACCCGCCATACCGCTCCCGGGCGCGGGTACATACGGCAACCGAGCACCAAGAAGCATGCGGCCACGATGGCGCCGATGTGGTAGGTGAAGTAGGTGAAGTAGTAGACGCTCGGGAAGCTCCAGGACAGGTCTGGCGTCAGCACGGCTTGCAGCGAGGCTGTGAGTGACCAGAAGTAGAGGAGCTCGACGAGCATCATTCGGCGGCTCCACAAGGCGAGGATCGCGACCACCGAGACGGCGTCGGTGAGCTGCAGCGGGAGGTCGTACTGGATCATCCAGGTGCCGAGCACGACGTCGGCGACGTACTCCCCTGCCCAACCCACGAAGATCACGAGCGCCAACGTGCGCGCAGCCGGCACGATCCAGGGCCCCGGATGACGACGTGGCGCCCACACCGACACGCCGACGGTCAGCGCCAGTACTCCCAATGCTGCCAGGTGCGCATCCGAAAACTGCCGCAAGGCCCACGCTCACCACGTCACAGTCGTGTGCTCCTATCATGCCACGCGCTGGAGCGCCGAAGGGACGCGGCTCTAGAAACCGTCATGTGCGGAACGCGGCTCGCCGCGCGGGCTCCCCCTCGGCCGCCGGTGACGGGCGCCACCAAGAGGGGGCTCGTAGCCAGTGACGGTGGACAGTCAGCCGGACAAGCCTCGGCGTAGTGCTCGCCGTCGGCTGAAGGGAAGGGCGAACCAGAGCGTCCCGAACATCGCCAAGACTAGAGACACGACGATGATCGTGGTGGTCACGGAGAAGAGATAGCGGGTGACCAAGAGCACCGCGCTTGTCATTGCGAGGGCGAGAAAGGCGAATCCGGCGAGCGTCAGCCGGTGGGCAATCGTGACGACGTGCGACCTGTCGTGAAAGCCGAACTCGATCCGGTGGTAGACCGATGGGGCGATCAGTAATGCAGAGGCGATCGCCGTGAGCAGCAAGGTCACCAGATAGACGAGCCGCTCGAACGGGCCAACGCTGGCGAAGCGCTGGCTAAAGGGGACAGCCAGCAGGAAGGCGAACAGGACCTGTACCCCCGGAATCGCGACCCGCAGCTCGCCGAGCAACTCGGTGAGGTTGCGGTTGACGCGCTCGACGTCGCTCTCACCAGGTTCCGAGACACCGACGTCCTGTCTGTGAGATGGGTCATTCACCGATCGGATCTTCGCAGGACTTCCGTCGTCGGAGCACTGAACGCCGCGCCCTGGCCCCTCTGCCAGTTGTCCGCAGGGGAGACGCTCAGGTCGGCGCCTGCGATCGTCAACAGTCGTTTCATGCGTCACGACGCGAAGCGTTCCGTCACGTAGGGGCACTCGAGCGAACTCCAGTGCGGATGGTCACGACCGTTTGGTTGCCCGCACGGCAGTGCCGTAAGCGCATATCTCCGTCCATGTAGCGCCAAGCTCCGAGGTGTCGAAGCGGAACGCGATGATCGCATTGGCGTTCTTGGTCTCAGCCTCTTCGACAAGTCGCTCCTGCGCGTGCCTGCGTCCTTCGGCGAGCATCTTGGTCATTCCCTTCAACTCGCCGCCGACCAGCGACTTCAGCGACGCTCCTATCTGCGAGCCGACATTTCGTGAGCGGACAGTCAGCCCGAACACCTCGCCCAGCACCTCGTCGATCTCGTACCCAGGGAGATCATTCATCGTCGTGACGATCATCAGCGACTCCTCGCTCGCATCAAAGGTTCCTGGGGACGCTTCGCAAGCAGGAGGTCACCGGTTTGATCCCGGTTGGGCCGCACTTGACGAATAGCCTTGGTGTGAGTTCCACATTCGACTGCGACATCACCCCTTCTCACGGAAACGCCAGCCGCCTTAATTGGCGTCCCGGAGCGCATCTCGTTCCCGTCGCTCGGCAGCAACCTGATCAATGGCGTCCCCAGCCGATGGCAGGCGGTCATGCATTTCGCGCATGAAATGCGCTGTCAGCACGATCGCGCGGAGATCCGACTTGGCGACCACGGACGCCGTCCGAGGGATTCCGTCGGAGAGGGTCGCGAGCTCGCCGAAGCAATCGCCGGGGCCCATAACGTTGATGCGCTCGCCGCCCTGGACGACATCCGCCTCACCGTCCTCCAGCATCATGAACTCGTAGCCCGGATCGCCCTCCAGCATGACGGTCTCACCGGTCTCGGCGATGAGTTCGTCCGCAAGCCTGGCAAGCTCGCGCCGCCGGCCAATCGACAGACCGGAGAGGATGCTCATCCGTCCGAGCCGCTCCGCCCCGTCTCCTCCGAGCCGCTGTCGTTGCATTCGCGCTCCCTTGTCCGCGCCGGGGTTGATACCCAATCAAGCTCAGAGGCCCCGTGGACACCGGGCTTCTGCGCAGAGGAGCTTAGCTCGACGCCACAGCCCTCCGTAGCCTCCCGTCTCTACCGGCTGCTCCGTCGCCGGCTGGGCTGTCCAGCCAGGACAGGCGTCCGTTCAGGCCCGGCAGCTAGCGCTGATCTGGATTTCCGGACCGGTGTTCGCCACCGGTGGCTGATCGATCTTGCACCAGGTGAGCCGCTGGTGGCGCTCGTCGATGACCGCCCGGAACGGATAGGCGACGCCGGCGCTGTGGACGGTACAGCTGTAGGGGTTCCGCCCGGTGCTGCCTGTCCCGGCCGCGCTGCAGCTGACACCCTCCAGCGGCCCAGTCAGCTGGCCGCCCGCAATCCGCTGTCGGACGTCGCGTGCGATCGCTCGCTCGAGCGCGGAGGTGGGCACGGAGCCCGGAGGCAGGCCGGCGAAGTGGGGCGCCTCGTCTTCGGTGATCGCGACGTCGGCCAACCGATTCGTTTCGGCTTCCGCCCCGGCTTCGGAGGTCCCCCCGTCGGGGCCGGCCCGGTTGATCGCGATCACTATGCCCCCGATCACGGCCACGGCCACCAGGATCGCAAGGACCCAGCGTGCCCACATCGGCGGCAGTGGCGCCGTCCGTCGCGGTGAGTTCATCGCCAGAAGGCTAGTCCGGCGATCTTCGCGGGTGCGCTGAGCCCGGCGCGTTGCCGGGCCGACCGGGCGTCCTGCTGCTGCGGTCGCTGGCTTGCATCGTCGCCGGCGCGGTCCTCGTCAGGGCCACCACTCCCAAGCACATGACGATGAATGCGACCATGCCGCCGGCGATCGCAGCCGCTCCGTTGGCGTAGTGCTCGCGAAAGAGCCAGATACTGAGGATGATGCTCAAGGAGGGGTCCACGATTACCAGGAGCGGTTGGGACACGCTCAGAGGTCCGACATGGAGCGCGGCCTGAACCAGCACCGTTCCTGTGATGCCACCAACGGCCACGGCGTATACCGGCCAGTGCGTGAACATTGCCGCGAGCCCGGACTCGGTCAGAGTCTCAGTAGTCGTCTTGATGAACGTCGCCTCGAGCGCCCAGACCGTGGCGGCAGCGGCCGCGTACAGCCCGGCGCGTCGAATTGGTGATCCCCGACGCGCCATCAGGGCCATGATCGCTGCCGCACCGCCGCACGTCGCCAACGCCGTCACCCAGGCGTGCGACGCGGGCGAGGGGGTGCCGCCCTGTGGCTCGTTGATGGTGACGAAGACGGCGAGCCCGACGCACGTGAGGGCGGCCGAAACCCACGCGGCAGGCCGGATCGACTGGTGAATCCACATCTTGCGCAGGACAAGTCCGAAGACGAGCTCGGTGACGAGCAGGGCCTGCACGACCGACAGCGGGCCGTTGTTCAAGGCCACCGCCTGAAACACGAATGCCGCAAGGACAGCCGCCCCACCGAATAGCCACAGCGGACTGCGGATGAGATACCTGACCAGTCGCCAGCCCGAGACCTTGGCCGGGCTGCTCGTGCTCGCGATGTGCTGAGTCGTCACGTTCAGCGCGTTCGAGAACGCCGCCAGGAGAGCGAACACCACGCTCACGCGGCGGCACTCCCGGCCACCGGATGGCACTCAGCGAACCGAACGCCCGAGGACAATCCCCGCTGGAAGGCGCTCAGCGAACGCAGTCCCCGGCACGGGTCACGCACACCCTCACGATCACGCCAACGGGTCACAATCGCACGATAGTTGTGGGCGGCATCGCGAAGCGAGGCGCCACCCCGCAGCGACCGCCGGTCGCCTCCATACCATCGTCGCCCCGTGGCGGTGCAAATCACACGTCAACTCCCGCCGATCCATCACCCGGTCGCCGTCGAGATCTATCTCCCTGGATTGGCCGACAGCGCCGCAGACGCGGGGCTCGAGCTCGGTGCTCGTGCGGCTCTGGATCGGGACCGGTGTCGCGGTTACTTCCCTGCGCTTGAAGGCGTCCACGGCATCGACTGCGATCTGCCAGCATGCCGCGCGTTTGCGATTGCCCTGCCGGTCATCAACTACGGCGGCAGAGAGTTTCGATTCAACTTTCTGCGGCTGTCCCTGAAGCAGCAGAGCGTCGACCCGGCCTACCATCTCGACTCTGACGCTGCTACGGCGCTGAGTGGTGAGGTGACCTCGATCCGACGGCGGCGGGTTGAGCGGCTGCTGTTGAATCTCAGCTCGCGCAGTCAGCGGACGTTGCACTATCTCGACGTCGATTCGTGCTCTGTCGACCTCGTGACGCAGGGGTCCTATGTCCGCGCGGCAGATCCATGCGGGCTCGCGAGCCGCTCGCTCACGGCGACCATTCCGCCTCGTCGTGGCTCCCACGTCGCCGGCCTACTGTTCGCGGCGAACCTGGTGCTGCACTCTGGCGTCGACGATGCCAGAGGACATTTCGTAGGCGCTTACGGCATGGAAGAGATCGACCACACCGCTTCGGCCGACCGCACCGCGTAGAACGCCTGAAGGACGCTGTCGCGCAAGTCGCTCTGCGCCGCCGGCTGAAGGTGGTGGCCGAACACGCGCTGGCGCAGCTCCCCTGGCTTGCGTGTTCCGCGTCGGCCATGTGCAACCGCGAGGTTGTCGAATAGCAGGAGCTCCCCGGGTTCGAGCGCGATCTCGGTCTCGGCGTCCTCGATTCGGAGGCCAAAGCGTGAAAAGAACGCCCGCTCAGAGGACAGGCTGTCGAACTCCAGCCCACACAGAAAGCCAGGCTCGAGCTTCACGCTGGGGAGCATCGGCGCGCTCGAGGCCGCGGCAGCCTCGATGATGCGCGCGAGGCTTCCCTCGGTGTAGCCGCCGGCATCATTCCAGGCGCCGTGCGTTCGCCCGTAGGAGGTCAGCCGCTCCACGAGCTCAGCAGGCTGCGGCCAGGAGCGCTGAGACAGCAGTGCGGCCAAGGGCGCCAGGCGCGTGGCCGCCCGAACGTCGGCGACGTCGGCAGGAACATAGAGCGCGGTATACCGCGCGACGTCCTGGGCAACCCTTGGATCAAGCGGCAACCCGAAGTCGAAGTGCAGGGTCTGAAAGTCCCGCGAGGGCGCGCCGTCCAGGGGTGGGATGACAAAGTCACCGACGATCGACAGCGGAGGCAGCCCTCGCTGAAGGCGACACGCCTCGACGAGAGCACTCGCGGCGTGGAACGCCGCATCGCTCGTCTGGAACGGTCCGTCGATGCGCACAAACCCGTCGGAGTTGAGCACTTCCGCCGTCTGGCCCCCGATCACATTTCTTCGACTCAAGTGGCCGAGATGTGCGCCGGTGCGTCCGCGAGCGCCTCGAGGCCCGCGAAAAAGACTGTGAGCATGGTTCCGTAGAGCTCGTCCGGGACGGCGTCGCCCTCGAGCAGCTTCTCGAGCGCAAAGCCGTTGCCCATGACAGACACCATCAGTGCCACCTGATCGAATGGGAGCGCCGCCCCCTTGGAGGCCCCCTCGGAGTGAGCCTGCAGCGCCGCAGCCATCCGGTCGCGCATGGCCCGATAGCGCGTGACCAGCTCTTCGCGGAAGTCGTCGTCACGAGCGGCGT
Source organism: uncultured Solirubrobacteraceae bacterium (assembly GCA_963761355.1). Lineage (GTDB taxonomy): Bacteria > Actinomycetota > Thermoleophilia > Solirubrobacterales > Solirubrobacteraceae > Palsa-744. The sequence continues at coordinate 265,505 of CAVXHC010000014.1, read as the reverse complement.
ATGCGCTGAACTCGAAGAACAGCCGCTCCCACTCGCGGTCCGCACTCAGCATCTGCACGAAGTTGTCGCCGGCGCGTTGGGCCTTCTGCGCCGTGCTTCCCTCGCTGGCGATCACGCGTTCGATGTCCTCGATGCGTCGCGTGAAGCGCTCGTCGAGCATCGCCAGGAAGAGCTCCTCCTTGCTCTTGAAGTTCGCGTAGAAGGCGCCCTTGGTGAAGCCCGCGTCTTCAGCCACCTCGTCGATCGAGGCCTGCTGCAGACCCCGGCGGGCAAAAACCTTGCCGGCCGAGTGCATCAGGCATTCGCGTGTGTGCGCCTGCTGCTCCTTGCGCGTGAGTCTTGGCATCAGCGTGTCACCTCGGGCTGTCGTGGTCGGAAGCCGGAAACGGGGCGGTGGACACTGCGCTCTGCGCTCGTGCGCAGCGACGTCTGCGACGGAGGTCGCTCCACTCGCGCCGCGGACCTGGCGCCGACCGGCTCGGGGACGTTCTTCAGCCAGTGCAACCGATGCGTCCCGAAGTTGACGTGACGCGGCGACCCGGACGCCTCGCGTGCGGCATCGCTGACAAGGAGCTCGCCGCCGCCCGCCGCCGAGCACAGGCGCGCGGCCACGTTTACCGCACTTCCGTACCAGTCGCCGTCCCGGCAGACGGCCGAGCCCGAGTGGACCGCGACCCGCAGCGGAGGGAGGTCGGGCTCGTCATCGATCCGCTCGGAGATCCGCAGGCCAAGCTCGACGCCTTGGCGCGGATCGTCGCAGCGGATCATCATCGCGTCTCCGATCGTCTTGATCTCCTCCCCGCAATGCTCCGGCAATAGGCGTCTCACAGACGCAAACAGGCGCAGCGCCACCTCGGCCGCGCTCTCGTCTCCGCGTTCGGCCGTGAGCGCGGTGAAGCCGACGAGGTCCATGAAGAGAAACGTATGTGTGCCGTCGGCCAACCGAACCTCGCATACCGTCGAGAATCCAGATACTGAGGAGTATATCACTAGCAGGGGCCCTGAGGGTGTCCCCACCGCAAGCGGGCGCGCAGAGGCCGCTACCCGTCATTGAGAGCGATCACGGGGAGTGCGCAGGAAGCGCTGCAAGACCAGATAGAGGACGAACAGGACAATGACGGCGGCCACCACCCAGCCGATCTCGTTTGAGAATTCAGTCGTGATGTGTGATCCGAGAAAGTAAGCGCCCAGGCCGAGCGGCAAAGCCCAGATGAGAGCAGACAGGGCGTTGAGAGGGATGTACGGCCGCCAGTGCACCTTCTCGATGCCGGCCGCCCACGACGGCGTGACGAGGATTGCGAGGGAAGGATGCAGGTAGTAGACGGCCTCGCTATGGCCGAGCATCTTGGTGCGAAAATGGAAAAGGGGGCCGCGAGCAGTCAACAGACGACGTCCCCCCTGCCAACCGACCACCCAACCGATGATGCCGCCCAACATCGCGCCTAGCCAGGCGAGGAAGAGCACGGGTTCGATGGGCAGCTTGTGGTTGGCGACATAGACGCCGGCGCCGAGAAGCGCGACCTCACCGAATCCATTGATTCCAACGCCGCTGAGCATGGCGAAGAGGAAAAGTGCCACATAGTCGAGCGGGGGACCCTGCGGGCGAAGGTGAGCATTAATATGTATTCCGAGAATGCGAAAATGGTGACGGGCATGAATCTTCGCGACGGAGGAGTGCCGGTGGAGATGACCATGGACCCTGAAAATGGGGGGATGCGGTTGAGCATGAACCGCGGTGATCGTGCTTATGAGAAGGTGATCCATGGCAACACGATTTTATCGGCCGCGTTGCTCGGAGATCCACGCCAGCGCGCTCTAGCGCAAGCTCGGCGTCCGACTCGAACGGAAGCACCACAGCGCGCGATCACCAAGGAGAACCCGATGAAGATCACCCGCAACTCCCTTGAAACCAACGCTGGCCCACACGACTGGTTCACGGGCGCCGTGTACATCGACGCCGTCGCCGCAGCGGCGGAGCCGTCGCGCCTGGCAGCAGCCAGCGTTCACTTCACCCCCGGCGCACGCACCGCGTGGCACACGCATCCCCTGGGCCAGACCATCTTCGTCACAGAGGGCGTCGGGCGCTGCCAGAGCGAGGGCGGGCCGGTTCAAGAAATCCGACCCGGCGACCGAGTCTTCTTCGAGCCCGGCGAGAACCACTGGCACGGGGCCGCCCCCAGCCGCTTCATGACCCACCTCGCGATGCAACAGCTTGACGACGATGGCAACGCCGTCATGTGGGGCGAGCACGTCACCGACGATGAGTACAACGCCACGCCGGCGTCGTAATCGCCGCGCGAACGCCTCGCGTCGCTAGTCCTCCAGCGGCTTGATCGCACCCGGCTCGTGCGTGTTGACCAACTCGCCGGTCGCGCTCTCGCACTGCTGGAGTGAGACCCGGCCGAGACGACCCTCGAGCAGCGCCCCAATCGACTTCACGTCGCCGCCGGTGCTCAGCAGTTCCTGCTCGCTGGCGCCCCACCCGTAGAGATTGCGGATTGCCGCAGCGTTCTCGCCGCCCTCATGAAAATCGTACGTCTCCGGGCAGACCTTCTGCCCGTCTGAGTCCCCGCCGACGACGATGCAAAGCGGCCGGATCGACAGGCGGTCGTCCGCGATCTGGACTTCCTCGACCCGGAGCGTGTACTCCCCTGGCTCGAGCAGGACGACCGGTTGCTCTGCAAAGCGCTCTTGCTGCTCCTTATCCACGGTCGACGAGGGGGCCCTACTCCGTGGTCGAGCGCTCAGACTCGGAGGCTCTCACGGACGGGCTGTCCGCATTCGACGCAAGGTTCGTCTCAGCCGCCGCGCCGGCTCCCGCCGGGCGCCAGCCGCTGTCGCCTTGCTGGGGGCTCACGGCGGCTGACTTCTTCGAGTGGCGATACCACGCCGCAGCGCCGCCGGCCACGCCCACGACGCCAATACCGGCAACGGTGGCCGCAGCCGCAGTCGCGGCCCCGACGCCGGTGGCGACAGCCGCGCCCAGGGCGACCTTGGGGAGCACACGCCGGGCACGGCGATGCGCGTAGAGGAACCCCGCCTGCATCGCAATCGCGAGGAGTGCCTCGTCGATCTGGCGCTCGACCCACTTTGGTGTCGTGCGGCGAGTTTTCATGCGGCGAGTCTAGCTGACGCGAACCGTGGTCAGTTGGACGCAGGCCGGTCTGACCCAGTCGGCGACGATCTGATGAGACGCCCTCGGCGCGCCCGCCCTCAGCAGGCGACGCGCAGCGCCGGAAGGAGCTCGGGGCTGACCCCCTGCTCGAGGCATGCCAGATATGCGATGCCGCGATGTATTCCGTCAATCACGAGCAAGGTGCCGTCGAACACCCCTATGCGCATGACCACGTCGGTCGTCCACCGCTTGCGCGTCATGTCGTCCATGAAACGGCGAACTCGCAGGTCGTCCGCGCGGTCCTCGGCCGCATCGAGGGCGCCGCTGCGCTCGCGATAGATCGCCAGCAGCTCGCCGACCGTCTTGTAGCCCCTGTCCATGTAGCCCATGAAGCCGGCGAACAGCGTCGGCGTCTGAGCCAGTTCCGCGGCCGATAGGGGCTCGAGGGCCATCGGATGATCCTCCCTCGGCGGCGTGCGCGGCCATATGGTCTGGCGGCCAAAGATGACCCGCTCCGGTTGTTACAACCGTCGGGGCCTGCGATCCTGGCCTGGAGATGGATAACGCGGCGAGAACAGATGGCGAGACGAGCGGCGAGCAGTCCCCACTCGAGACGGGCGATAGGCGGGTCGGGCACAGCGGCTGGCGCCTGATCGCGGTGCGATACCTGCTGCCTTCAGCCGTGGTGCTGGCCGGCCTGATCGTGATGGCTCTCGGGAGCGAATCAGACCTGGAGGGCGGCGCTGGCATCGTGAGCGCAGGGCTGGCCATCTACGCGATGAACTGGCTCTACCGCGCCTCAGTGGATGGCGATCGGGTGCGCGATGAAGAGGAGGCTGCGCGGAGCTACCTCGACGCACACGGGCACTGGCCCGACGAATCACGCAGCTGACCCCTCGGCAGCGACGGATGCGCCGGCAGGCCGGCGGCGGGCCTCAGCCGGCGGGACGGGCCGCGGCGCCCTGCGGCGCGAGGCCGACGTCGGCGAGGGCGCGCTCGCGCTCCCAGTAGTAGACGAGCTTCGTCACCTTGCCCGCGCTGACCTGGTACAGCGCCGCCCCCCTGGTGCGCATCTGTCCAACCACCAGTCCACCCGCTTTGCCCTGCGCGGTGCTGCGGGTCAGCACGAGCACGCGCTCATCGTCGAGCTCGCGGTACTCATCCACCTCGGTGCGGAAGTTCTTCCAGCCGATCAGATTTTCGCGGAAGGCCTGTGCCATTCCGTCCGCCCCCACCCACCTGCCGGGTGAGGGTCCGTCGGCGATCACATACTCGATCTCCGGGTGCGCCCAGTCCGCCGAGCTGAAGTCCCCACGTTCATGCGCCGTGTTGATCGATCGCACCAGGTCCAGGGTCGCCGAGGACATCGCGGCAGCTCACCGCGCAGGCGATTGACTGCCGTCCGGCAGCCGGGGTGGCTCGCCGAGCTCCTCCAGGCTCAGCGCCACTTCCAGCTCGGCGCGGCAGCTCTGTAGCTGGCAGCCGAGTCTCGTCTCAATCGTGTGCAGCCGGCGTTCGACCGTGTGCCGGTCAACCCGCAGCGCCGCCGCGGCCGTTGCCGCGTTGCACCCCGCCGCGAAGTAGGCGCGTAACGTCTCACGCGACACCGCGCTGTCCTTCTGGCCGTCCAACGGCGACAGGTGGACCTCGACCAGCGAGCTCGCGAGCTCCCGGTCGCGCAGCACGGCCGCGAGCAGCGAAACGTCGGCGTAGCGTGTGAGCGTCTGCGGACGCCGCTGCGCGACGAGCATCGCGGCCTCGGCCTGGCGGTGGGTGAGACGCCACCCGTCGATGCCGCTGCCGGACCCGCCGACGGCGAGCGACACGCCGGCGGGATCCCTGGCCGTCAGGACCCGCTCGATCTCGGCGATGTCGAGCGCCCGGCGGCCGCCGAGCCAGGCCCATACCGTGTCCTCGCCGGGTGACACGCTCAACAGCTCGCGACCGAGTCCGCCGGCGAGAGCGCGAACGGCGTCTTTCGCCTTCGCGCCGACGGCGATCAGGCCGACATGCTCGGCGTCGAACTCGTAGCGAAGCGCCTCCGTGTCGACCGGCGCGCCGGCGAGAAGCCTCTGCACGAGCTCGGTCCGGCGCAGTTCCGGCGAGCGCGCCGTCCGCTCGACCTCGCGCTGGTACTCGTGGGCCAGCAGGGCCGTGAAGTGGTCGAGCATCGCGCCGAGCGTCCCGAACACGCCGCGTAGCACGGTGCCCTGGTTGGCCAGGTCGACCTCCTGCACGACGAAGTCCTCGAGCACCGTGTGCCCTGCGTTGTTGCGCAGCAGCACCTTGTCGAGCTTCACGCCGTTGCGAGCCGCACGGCGCGCCTGCGCCACCGTCGCCGGCGGGATCGAGCCGAACCATTCCTCTCCTCGCTCGATCGCCCCGAGGCCGTAGTCGACCGCCTCGCGAATCCCCGCATGCGCTCCCGCGACGTACTCCGCGTCCTCGCCGTCGGCGGGGTCAAAACCGATGTCGCGGAAACGCGCGAACACCGCCTCGGCGATCTCCGAGCGCCGGGCCTTGAGCCGCTCAGCCAGAGCGGCGCGAGCGCTGTTCAGGGAGACCACGTCGCCGCCCGGGTTCTCCAGCAGCCGCACCGGTTTCGGCTCTCTGCGAGCCATCTACCTCGCCTCGGCGTCGTCCTGGATGCGCATGGCTAAGGCCTACCACTGCCCGGGCGGCGAGTGGTGCGCCAATGTGGTGCGATGCGCCACCCAAAATGCGCCGAATTGTCCCGTTTCGCGCGTCTGGCGCGCTAATACACGACGAGCGTCGCCTTCATGCCTTTCGCCTCGTGGTCGGCGATCGAGCAGAACAGCGTGTAGCTGCCCCGGCGCAGGTCGACGCTCAGGCTCGGGTGAGCGTTCGGCGCGGTGTTCGGAATCGAGCCCGCGACCAATCCTTCGGTCGGTTCGAGCGCGTTCAGGTTGTGTTCGTCCTGGCCGTGGTTCACGAATTCGATGATCACCCGCCCGGCGGGAACGCTGGGGCGGGAGAGCACGAAGCGGAACGCTTCCGTGTCTTCGGCCGTCACCTCGACGTGCGCCGGCGCCGGCTGGGTGGCGGGAGCTTCTTCCGGCGCGGTGCCGCCCGTCGGGCTCGAGGTGGCCGAGGGAGAGGCGGGCGTAGAGCCGGGTCCCACGGCTCCCGGGACCGCCGCCCACGAAGACGTGGGCCCGGCGCTGTCGGAGCCGTGCTTGGGCTTGTTCGGCTTGGAGCCCTTGCGGCGCCCGTGCTTACGGGTCGAGCCTTTCTTTGCATGGCTCGTGGGGCAGCGGCGATGTTTGGTGCGCCGACAGGCGGGTCTGTGGGAGTTCCGATGGTGCCTGGAATGCGCGGGCGCGGCGATCGCGCCCGGCGCCGCGCAGATGAGACAGAGCGCGGCGAGGATCAGGGCCGATCTCGTCGCGCCGAGCACCGTCAGCTCACCAGCACGGGCCGTTCGAACGACGCCGCTTCGGGGATCACCAGGCCCGCTTCGGTCTGGAACCACTGTTCAAGCAGCGAGCAGTACATGCCGCGGAAGTCCGAGGTCGGCAGGACGTTTTCATTGACGTCGAGATTCGTGAGGCCCGGGAACTCCCCCACCATTTTGCCCGAGGCGCGGGTGCCGATCAAAAACGCCGCCCCGCCGGCGCCGTGGTCGGTGCCGGAGCCGTTTTCCTTGGGGCGGCGACCGAACTCCGACCACAGCTGGATCAGCACGCGCTGATCGAGTGCGCGCGCTTCGAGGTCGCGCTGGAAGGCGACGAGCGCGGCGACCGTCTGTTCGAGGTTGGTGCTCAGCGTGCCGGCCTCGTCCGAGTGCGTGTCGTAGGAGCCGACGGCGTTCAGCGAGGCGCATTTGATCGGCATCCCGCTGTGCAGCATCGCCGCGAGCGCCGCGAGTCGTTCGGCGAAGTCGCCCGCCGGGTAGGTGACCGACGGTTTGTCATCGGATTCTTCCTCGGACTTGACGAACGCTGCCATCTTGTTGAGGACGAGGCTCGTGTCGTAGGACGCGTTGCGGGCCTGGGCGTAGGCCGGCGACGGCGCCGACAGCGCGCCGAGCGCCCCGAACGTCTCAAGCGCGGGCGCTGAGATCGGTTCGCCCAGGCCGTTGGCCCACATTGTGTAGTCGGCCGGCGAGGACACCGCCGCAACAGGCATCGTCTGAGTGGCGAGGGACGGCGCGAGCGAGTAGTCGAGCGACAGCCCCTGCAGCGGGTTGTCGGGTTCACCGGCCAGGTCCAGGTAGCGCCCCATCCAACCGGAGCGTGCTTTCACGTCCAGCTCGCCGACCTCCCAGTAGTGGCGGCTCGTGAAGTGGCTCTCGTCCTGCGGCTGATAGCCGATCGCCGGGAAGGCCGTGACCTTGCCCTCGTCGTGCAGTTCGGCAAGGCCCGTGGCGGCCGGATGCCACATCAGGTTTTCATCCTCGGTGAAGACCCTGCCGGCGCCTTCGGCGAGACCGAGCGTGGGACGGAGTTCTTTGTACTTCGCTTCCTTCACCGGGGCGAGCACCGACAGCGCGTCCCAGCCGCCTTCCATGAAGATCGACACGAGCACCGGTTCGTCGGGGCCGGCGGCCGCGGTGGCCCTCGCGATCCCCTCTTCGAACTGGCGCGGGCTGAGCATCGAGACGCCGTAGACCGACAGCGCGGCACCGGCCGAGCGCAGAAGGAACGTGCGCCGGTCGATCCCCGTACCCGCCGGCAGCGGCATCCCCGGCTCTATCGCCGGCAGCCCCTTGCCCGCCACAGCGGCGCCGCGTCGCAGAAGCTGCGATCGGGTGAAGTCGTTGCACGAGCAGCTCCTGGCCATCTTCAGCTCACCTGCATGTCGGGGCAGGTTGCGATCAGCATGCGCAGCGCGTTCTGGCGCATCGCGCGGTAGGGGCTCCGCTCCCAGCTCGCGAGCGGTTCTTTCAAGCAGCTCTGCGCGAAGCTTGCGATGCACTGCTCGGATTCGCTGGACAGCAACGGGTTGGCCCAGTAGGCGAGCGCACTCGCGAGCGCACTCGCCGGTTCCTCGCTCGGGCTGTACACGGGTTCGCCTGGCGAAGGCCACGGGTTGGGGTAGGTCTTCGACGTCACGTAGCTCGCCATTTCCCAGCGCGCCTTCGCCGTCGAGGTGTCAAGCCAGCGGGTGAAGTCCCAGCCGGAGACGTTCGGCGGGTAGAACAGCTGCTGGCCGGCGTTCGCCGACAGCCACGCCCACGCGGTCGTGTCGATTGGACGGGAGATCGAGCGCAGCAGGCCGGCGTTGTAGACGACCGGCGGCGTCAGGAGCTCGGGGCCTTCGTAGAAGTCGGGGTGCTGAAGAATCGCCTCGACGACCGCCCGCATGCTGTAGCCCGAGCTCAGATACAGGCCCTGCAGCGAGGCGAGGGTGGCTTCCGAGGGCGCGCTGGGGATGAAGTAGCCCCACAGCTTGGTCACGAAGAACGAGGCGTGCAGCGGGTGGGCGACGCACAGGCGCACGGCGTCTTCGTAGTTCCAGTTGCCCGTCTGCCCGAACACGGTCTTCTCGCCCGTGTCGTGGTAGCTGGGGTCGAAGCGGAAGTTGTAGTCGCCGAGTTCAGCCGACCAGTCGTTGCGCCAGCCGGTCAGCGCGCGCGCCATTTCGCGCACATCGTCCTCGGTGTAGGCGCCGCGGTCGGCGCCGAGCGAGAACAGCTCCATCATCTCGCGCGCGTAGTTCTCGTTCGGGTCCCACTTGTTGTTCGATGTGCCGTTCAGGAACAGCAGCATCGCCGGGTTGGTGGTGACCGACAGGAACAGGTCGTGGAAGCTGCCGAAGGCCATCGAGCGGAACAGTTCGTTCTGGTCGAGCATCAGCTGCTGGCTTCCGACCTGCGTGTTGGAGCTGGCGAACCAGTCGTGCAGGATGAAGGTCATCCGCTCTATTAGCTGCTGGTCTGAGCGGACCATGCGATCGAGCCACCAGCAGTGATCCTCACCCCAGGCGTTGGCCGGATCGAGCGGGTAGCCTTCTTCATCGACCGGCGCGGGGCCCGTCAGCGTCGCCGGCCCGGACGGGCGCGTGAGGCCGAAGACGACCTGCTGCAGGGGCTGGCCCGCGAGCGACTCGGCCTGCCCCGGTGTGGGACCGAAGCCCGCGCGCCACAGCAGCCGATGCGCCTGTTCGAGCGTGATCGCCGGGCCGGCCGCCGCAACCGGGCTCGGCGAGGGCGCGGGCGGCGAGGCCGGTGCGATCGGCGCCACCACCGGCAGCGTGCCGTGGTGCGGCGCGGCGCGGCGATGCTTGACGGGCTTGTGGGGCTTGCGCCTGCGCTCGTGCTTTGAGTGGTGCTTTGTGTGATGCTCGGCCTGCTTCTTGCCGTGCTTGCGCTTGCCGTCGTGGGCGGATTTCGAGCGCTTCTTCGCCCCCCGGCCCTCGCCCCCCTTCAACAAGCTCGCGCCCATCGGGTGAGTGTCGTTGGAAATCTGCGCCGGGAGGGGCGGCTACGGACGGATGTCCTAGAGAATGTGCGGGTGACCGACTACGGAAAGCCCCTGCGCGAGCAGGACGTCGCGCCCGACCCGCTCGCGCAGTTCGGGCTCTGGTTCAGCGAGGCCGAGGTGGCCGGTCTGCGCATGCCTGAGGCCGCCGCGCTCGCGACGGCCTCGCCCGGCGGCGCGCCCTCGGTGCGGATCGTGCTCGTCAAGCACTTCGACGAGCGCGGCTTCGTCTTCTTCTCCAACTACGACAGTCGCAAGGGCCGCGAGCTCGCCGCCAACCCGCGCGCCGCTCTGGTCTTCTACTGGGACCCGCTCGGCCGCCAGGTGAGGATCGAGGGGCCGGTCGAGCGCACGAGCGCGAGCGAGTCGGCCGCCTACGTGCGCACCCGCCCGCGCGGCAGCCAGCTGAGCGCGCTCGCCTCACCGCAGAGTCAGCCGATCGCCAGCCGCGAGGCGCTGGAGCAGCGCCTTGAGGCGCTCGAGCGCCAGTACGCCACCGGCGAGCCGCCGCTGCCTGAGAACTGGGGCGGCTTTCGGCTCGCCGCTGAGAGCTTCGAGTTCTGGCAGCAGCGCCACGATCGCCTGCACGATCGCCTGCGCTACCGTCGCGTGGACGGCGGCGAGTGGCTGATCGAGCGCCTCGCGCCGTAGCGCTCGAAGAATCTAAGGACCGACCAGACATGGCCACACCGGATCTCATCACCACCCCCTTTGGCTTCGACTCAACGGCCGCCGAGGTCGCCGCCGGGACCGACCTGTCGGGCAGGCGCGCGGTCGTCACCGGCGCCTCATCCGGCATCGGTGTCGAGACGGCCCGAGCGCTCGCGGGCGCAGGCGCTGCCGTCACGCTCGCGGTGCGGGACCTCGGGGCAGGAGCGCGGGTCGCGGCCGACATCACGGCCTCGACCGGAAACCCCGACGTCGCCGTCGCAAAGCTCGACCTCGCCGACCGGGCGACGATCGATGCGTTCGCGGCGGCGTGGGAGGGGCCGCTTCACCTGCTCGTCAACAACGCCGGCGTGATGGCGCTCCACGAGCTCGAGCTCACCTCCGAGGGCTATGAGATGCAGTTCGCGACCAACCACCTCGGGCACTTCGCGCTCGCGCTCGGCCTGCACGACGCGCTCGCCGCCGACGGCAGCGCGCGCATCGTCTCGGTGAGCTCGAGCGGCCATCTGCGCTCGCCGGTCATCTTCGAGGACATCCACTTCGCCTTCCGCCCGTATGAGCCGTTCCTCGCCTACGGCCAGTCGAAGACGGCAAACGTGCTGTTCGCCGTCGAGGCCACGCGGCGCTGGGCAGAGGACGGCATCACCGCCAACGCGCTGATGCCGGGCGGCATCGCCACCAAGCGACACGTGAGCCCCGAGTACATGGAGGCGGCAAGGGCCCAGTCGGGCGGGCGGATTCGCTTCAAGACGGTCGAGCAGGGTGCGGCGACGAGCGTGCTGCTCGCTGTCTCGCCGCAGCTCGAGGGCGTCGGCGGGCGCTACTTCGAGGACTGCAATGAGGCGCAGGTGCTGTTCAAACGCCCTCAGGGGCGCTTCGCGATGAGCGGGGTCGCATGGTTCGCGCTCGACCCGCCGCTGGCCGAGCGCCTGTGGGAGGAATCACTGCGGATGCTCGCCTGAGCAGGCACGCGGTCGGCGCCCCGGGCGGCGCCCTATCGTCCTCCGAACAGGTCCTCGAGGCGCTCGAGCGTGCCGGGCGTGCCCATCGCTACGATCACATCGCCCGGCAGCAGCATCGTCTCGGCCGGCGGCTGGGGCTGGAAGTCCGATTGGCGACGCAGGCCGACGATCATCGAGCCGCCGCGGATCGCGCCCACGGTCTGGTGCACGCCCTCGCATCCGTCGGTCACGACGATCTCCTCCATCCGGTATTCGATGTCGACATCCACGACTCCGCTCAGCTGCGGGTGCAGCGCCAGCCGTGCCATCTCGGTGCCGCTGGCCTTGTAGGGGGAGATCACGCGATCGGCCCCGGCGCGCTTCAGCTTCTTCTCGGAGTCCTCGACCGCCGCCCTCGCCACGATCGGGATGTCCGCGCGCAGCTCGCGTGCGGTGAGCGTGATGAACACGTTGTTCGCATCGGAGTCCGCACACGCGATGATCGAGCGGGCCCGCTCGATGCCGGCCTGCAGCAGCACCGCCTCATCGGCCCCGTCGCCGGCGATGAAGCGTACGTCCGCCGCGTCCGCCACGTGCCGGTTATCGGCGTCGGAGTCCACCACCACGTACTCGGCGCGAGCTGCGCGCAGGTCACGGGCCACCTGGCGTCCCACGCGGCCGAACCCGCAGATGATGTGGTGGTCGCGGAGCGAATCGATCATCTTCTGCATGCGCCGGGCGGCCAGCAGGTCGCCGAGATGACCCGCGACGAAGAAGTCGACAACCGTCGCCAGCGCATAGAAGAGCGTACCTACGCCCAGCACGATCAGCCCGACATCGACGATCTGCCCGGCCGTGGTGTGAGGCTGGCGAAAGCCGCCCACCGTCGCGATCGTGTCGAGCGACCAGCGGAACGCATACCAGGGCCCCACGCTCTCGGTGACGGCGAGGCCGATCGTGCCGAGAGCCAGAAGCGCCGCGACCATCGCCCCCAGCAATGCCATGCGGCGCACGAACATCCCCAGCTGACCGTGCGTGGCCGCGCTTGAGCCGCCTATGACGCGACGCGGCGGACGATCGGCTGCTGGCACCTGAGCGCGCAGCCTACTAGCTGCCCGGCCCCAGGGCTCGTGTTCTGTGGAACGGAATTCCGCTCTGTGCGAACGTCACCGACGCGCCCGCTTGAGGAAGCCCTTATCATTGCCCCACGGGAAGCGTAAGCTGCGGGGAAACATGCTTGGGATGGCGCACAATCCATGGAGGCGGATTGGCCTGGGAGCGGTCGTTTGGGCGCTGCTCGGCGTCCTCGTCCTCGCAGCAAGCGCCCGGGCCGACGAAGGCCCTCTCGCGCTGGCGCCGGAAGCGACCCCGTCGACTGGGGAAACGGTGGTCTCGGTCCCGCCTCCGGTAGCCGCTCCGGCGGATCCGGAACCCGTGTTGTCGGTGCCGGCCCCGGAACCGGCGCCGGCTCAAGAAACCACCAGAGCGGCTGAATCCGAACAAAAAGCCCCGGCGCCCGAACCCGTGTCCTCCCCGGGCACGGAAGTCCAGGCCCCTGCCCCAGAAACCATCCTCACGGTGCCAGCCCAGGAAAAAACGACGCCCGCCCCAGAAAAATCCGCGGAAGGCCTGCTTACCGGTTCAGCCCCTGAAAAAGGTCAGGAAGGCGTCGTCGTCGGCACGTCCTCCGGTCCTTCCAGCGGCTCGCCGTCCAACCTCTCCGCCATCGGCGCTCTTCCGGAAACCGCGGGCGGGCCGCCGCAGGGCCCGGGTGCAACGCTGGAAGTCCCCACCACCGCCAAGGCGGGCCCACCGTCCGTCGGCGCGGGCGTCGTGACGAGCACCGCACAGCGCGTTCGCCAGTTCGATTGCGAACTGTCCGAGTTGGGAGACGGTACGGCGAACGCCTGCGGCGCCCAGGCGCTGAGCAGTCAGCGCTTCCTGTCGGCCCCGTCGATGGGCCAGGCCACCAGCGTGGCCTACGTGGCCGCGGCAGGAGGATCTGCCTCCGGCGGCGGTCATGGCGGCTCCGGCGCCGGCACCCCGCCGGTCGGTCCGGCTCCGAGCCCTCCCTCAGCACCGAGCGGCGCCTCCGGCTCGGCGGCGGGCTCCTCAGGTCTTGGTCTTTCAGGCTTTCTCACTCTCGCGGGTCTCCTGCTCCTTGGAGCTCCGCGCGCGATGCGCCGGCTGAGGCTGTCCTGCCAGCCATGGCGTACCGCTTGCTTCGTTCTGATTCCAGAGCGACCGGGCTAGCTCCTCCCGGCCACTCATCCGGCACTGGATCGCGAGATCCGGGCCCCCTGGTAATCAATTTCGAGGCTCTTTTGGAAGGAGCTGGATGTAATGAAACCCCATCAGACGATGATGGCTGCGAGTGTCGAGAGACGGATCGATAGCGGCGCCGTGGCAACCGTCCCCAACGGGACGCAGACTGCCTTCAACAGCGGCAGGCGCAGCCCGCCTGCCTCGAGCGAAGCGCGCTTCGTACCTTCACGTGTCAGGGGCCGGCCGCACACGCTGGTCCTCTCGGGCGCACTGGACGGCGGTTCGGCGCGAACGCTCGAAGCAGAGATAGAGCGCCTGTGCGATGAAGGAGTCACCGGCATCACGCTGGACCTGCGTGAGCTCACCTACATCGATTCGATCGGCGTGGCCGTGATCGCGTTCCGCTGCGGGCTCTGCCAGAGGCGCGGGTACGACTTCGCGCTGATCCCCGGCTCGCGACTCGTCCGTCGCGTGTTCGAACAGGCGGGCGTCACCGAGCTCTTGCCATTCAGGCAGGACGGCCTGGCGGTGCAGGACAACGTCGCGGCGCAGAACAGCGTGACGGCAGAGAACAACGTGGCGGCGGCCTGAGGTCGGCCGAGGAGGAGATGCCGGGCAGCGCGCCACGGGGGAGCGCGCTGCTCGGCGGGGCGGCCTGCTAGTCGCAGCCGGTGATGCCGCCGTCCAGCGGTATCACCGTGCCGGTTAGATAGGCGCCCGCGCGCGAGCAGAGGAACAGCGTGAGCCCGGCTGCGTCGTCGGGACGCCCGGCGCGCCCGAGCGGCACCATCGCATCGATCATCTCGCGGGCCTCGGGCGTCTCGAACATGAAGGCGGTCATCTTGCTCTCGAACGGGCCGGGCGCGATCGCGTTGACGGTGATGTGATCGCCCGCCAGGCGCTTGGCCAGGTGGCGGGTGAGCATGTGCACCGCCGCCTTGCTGGCGCTGTAGCTGTAGTTGTCGAGCGCCGGCGTGCGTATGCCGTCGATCGAGCCGATGTTGATCACGCGCGCGGGATCCTCCGCGTCAGCCGCCGCGCGCAGCTCTGGAAGCAGGGCGACGGTCAGGTCGAAGACACCCTGGACGTTCGTATGCAGGACCTTCTCCCAGCCGTTCGCGGGGAACTCCTCGAGTGGTGCGCCCCAGACCACGCCCGCGTTGTTGACGAGGATGTCGAGTCGCGCGAAGCGCTCGCGCGTCGCCGCTGCGAGCAGCGCGGCGCCCTCGTGCGTCGCGACGTCGCCGGGGATCGCGTGGCAGTCGCCGATCGCCGCGAGCTCCTCGGCCGCGGCTTCGAGGTCATTGGCCTTGCGCGAGGAGACGATCACGCGCGCGCCCGCCTGCACGAGGCCGCGGGCGATCATCAGCCCGATACCACGCGAGCCGCCGGTCACGAGCGCCGTCTTGCCGGACACGTCGAACAGATCGCTCATCGCGGCGGAACACTACAGTCCGCGCCGTGTTCGGCCTCGATGCCTATCTGGAGCGGATCGGCCTGCACGGGCGCCCCAGCCTCGCACAGGTGCACCGCGCGCACGTCACCTCGATCCCCTTCGAGAACCTCGATCCGCAAGGCGGCGTGCCGGTGTCGCTTGCTCTCGGCGATCTCGAGCGGAAGCTCGTGGCCGAGCGCCGCGGCGGCTACTGCTTTGAGCAGAACCTGCTGCTAAAGGCCGCGTTCGAGGCGCTCGGCGCCGAGGTCGACCTGCTGCTGTCGCGCGTGCGCCTCGGAGCCGAGGAGGGCGTCACGCGTCCCCGCACCCACCTCGTCCTGCGCGTGCGCGGCGACGGTGACATCTGGCATGCCGACGTCGGCTTCGGCAACGGAACCCTGCTCGAGCCGCTGCCATTCGGCCCCGGGCCCGCCGTCGAGCAGTCGGGCTGGCGCTTTCGCGTGGTCGAGGATGGACCCGAGCTCGTGCTCCAGACCGCCGCCGGCGAGGAGTGGATCGATGTCTACGGCTTCCTGCCCGAAGCGGTCCCTCCGATCGACGTCGAGTTGAGCAACTGGTGGACCTCGACGCACCCGCGCTCGCCCTTCGTCACCGGGCTGATCGTCAGCCGCCAGCAGGATGACGGTACGCGCACGTCACTCAGCGACTGGTCCGGGCTCGTGCTCAGCGAGCAGACGCCGGCGGGCACGAGCGTGACGCCCGTCGCGCGCGAGGACGTGCCGGACCTGCTCGCCACGCACTTCGCTCTCGGCGGTTTCGCGCTCGCCGGCGACGGCCGCCTCCTGCGCGCGTGAGGGCGGGCTGTGGCCAGGGCGCCGGCATGCATCCGTCTGCCCCTCCGCCTGCGTATAGGAACCATGACCGGTTTGCTGATTCTCGTGGCGCTGGCGATCCCGTATCTCGTGCTCAACGTGCGCCGTCTGCTTCGAGGCCGCGCCTGGGCCTTCAGCTTCTGCCAGCTCGCCAAGGAGTGGGAGGAGCGCGAGCGTGCCAAGCGCCTGGCGGCGCGCCGTCCGCCGCCGCGGCGGCTCTAGCTGAAGAGGGCGTCGACGGAGACCTCGATTCGGCGCCGTGGAAGCGCCGAGGCGCTCGTGAGCGCCTGTGCCTCGAGCGTGCGGGTGACGGTGAACAGGCCCTGCACGGCGTCCGTGAGAAAGCGTGAGGCCTTGCCGTAGCCGTGCGCGTCGTCGCTGCCGTTGGGGCGGTGGTAGTAGCGGATCGGGACGTACACGTGCAGCCTGCGCCGCGGTCGCGTGAGCGCGACGTAGAGCAGCCGCCGCTCCTCGGCGATGCCCTCCCGGCTGCCGGCGCTCATGTCGGCGGGGAAGTTGCCGTCGTAGGCGGCGATCAGATGGACGGTGTCCCACTCGAGCCCCTTGGCGGAGTGGACGGTGCTGAGCACCAGGTAGTCCTCGTCGAGGTGCGGCGGGCCGGCCAGGGCGGCGCTCGAGGCCGGCGGGTCGATCACCAGCTCGGAGACGAAGTGGCGCACGTCCTCGGCGCCGCGCGCGGCCGCCGCGAGCTGGTCGAGGTCTGAGATGCGCATCGCCCCGTCGGCGTAGCGCAGGCGGATCAGCGGGTGAAGCGCCTGGCTCAGGCGCTCGACCCGCGCGCCGGTGCTGCCGTGGCCGTCCGAGCCGGCGGCGTTGAGCGCGGCGATCACCGCGTCGGCGTGCCCGCGCGATCCCTCGGGGATGTGGGCCGCGGCGGCCGGCCAGCGCTCGAGCCGCGGTTCTGCGCCCTCGGCTCCGCGCAGCGCGTCGAGCACGCGCCGGGCCCGCGTCGGGCCGACCCCGTCGAGCAGCTGCAGCACCCGGAACCAGCTCACCTCGTCGGCCGGATTGTCGGTCAGTCGCAGGAGCGCGATCAGGTCCTTCACGTGGGCGGCCTCCAGATAGCGAAGGCCCCCGTACTTGACGAAGGGGATGCCGCGCCGCGTGAGCTCCAGCTCGAGCTGGTCGGAGTCGTGGCCGGTGCGGAAGAGCACCGCCTGCGAGCGCAGCTCGACGCCCTCCTCGCGCGCGGCCATGACGCGGCCGCACACCTCGCTGGCCTGCTCGCCTTCATCGCGCGGGAACACGAGCTCCGCCGGCTGGCCGCCCTCGCGCTCGCTCCACAGGGTCTTCGGGAAGCCGAGCTCATCCTGCGCGGAGACGGCGTTGGCGACGGACAGGATCGGCGTGGTCGAGCGGTAGTTCTGCTCGAGCGTGACCGTGTGCGTGCCGGGGAACTGCTCGGGGAAATCGAGGATGTGGCCGGCGCTCGCCGCGCGAAACCCGTAGATCGCCTGGAAGTCATCGCCGACGACCGTCAGGCCCGAGCGCGCCGGGCGCATCCCGCGCACGATGTCCACCTGCAGGCCGTTGACGTCCTGGTACTCGTCGATCAGGACGTGGTCGAAGTCGCGCGCCATACGTGCTCCGAGCACCTCGTCGGCGGCGAGCGCGCGCCAGTAGAGCAGCAGATCGTCGAGATCAAGCAGGCCGAGCGCGCGCTTGCGCGCGGCGTAGGCGCGGAAGATCTCGCCGAGTGCCTCGCGGTGCTCCTCACACCATGGAAAGGACTCCGCCAGCACCTCCGCCAGCGGGATCTGTGCGTTGACGGTGCGCGAGTAGATGTCGAGCATCGTCTGCGCGCGCGGGAAGCGCCGGCGGCTCGCCGCCTGACCCTGCTCCTGGCGCACGAAGTCGAGCAGGTCGCTCGCGTCGCCGGCGTCGAGCACGCCGAAGCCCGGTGCGAGGCCCAGCGAGGAGGCATGCGTGCGCACCATGCGATGGGCGACCGAGTGGAACGTGCCGCCCACGACGCGGCCTGCGTCCGGCGCGCTCCGCTCGGCCAGCGCGCCCGCGCGCTCGACCATCTCACGTGCAGCGCGGCGGGTGAACGTCAGCAGCAGGATGCGCTCGGCCGCTACCCCCTCGCTCAGAAGCCACGCCACACGTGCGCACAGCGTCGACGTCTTGCCCGTACCCGCCCCGGCGAGGATCAGCAGCACGCCGCCCGGGTAGGTCGCGGCCGCGCGCTGCTCGGCGTTCAGCGCATCGAGCCAAACGCACGGATCGCGGTCGTCGAACATGTGTTCGCGACCCTAGGTCACGCCTCGGATGGGGCGCACGGAATCGTGCAGGCGAAGTCCGTGTTTGGCCGACCACTCGCGCGGGTAGGCTTCCTTGTGGGCAGGCTCTCCTCCTGGCCCTGATGTGAGGTTTCACCCGCAGCCTCCGGCCCTCCTCGGAGGCTGTGGGCGTTCTGGGGTCGCTCGCGCGCGAGCGACAATGTGCGCGAGCGGCTACTCGGTCGGGGTCGCCTCGAGCTCGCGCGGCGCCTGCGCTCCTGTGAGCGCCGCGGAAGCCGGCGGCGATACCGGCGGCGCAGCCACGGGAACGAGACGGCAGATGCGCGTCAGCTCCTCGCCGCCGCAGGCCGGGCAGCGCGTGACGCCCTCGCCGAGCTCCTCGCCGCAGGCGAAGCAGAGGACTTCCTGGGTTTCCGGCAGTACGAAGGCCATGCGGCTCATGCTGTGCGCGCCCCCTGACTCGTGACGGGGAGCCGCCACGTAGTCAACATTCGGCCTCTCCCCGGCACCTGCGAGCCCTGCAATCGCGATTGCGCGATCAGCGTTCCGGCGCTCCGGCTCCAGAGCGCTGCTTGAACGAGCGCGCGGAGGGCAGGTGGAAGGGGACGGTCGTGACGACGATCTTCGGCAGCGGCCGCAGCGCCCGGCGCAGCCGCGGCGCCGTCTGGTTGTGGAGGATGCGCAGCCACCAGTGCTCCACCACGATCTCCGGCAGGATCACCGTCAGCGTCAGCTGCGGGCTCAGCCGGTGCAGCAACTCGATGTAGTTCACCATCGGCGCGACGATCGCCCGGTAGGGAGAGACGACGACCTCGAGCGGCAGATGATCGCCCCACGTGCTCCAGTAGCTGCGGAAGCGCTCGCCCTCCTCATCGCTGGGGCTGACGTGAACCGCCAGCACCGGCTGCTGCAGCGAGGCCGCGTAGGCGAGCGCGCGCATGCTCGCGAGGTCCAGCGAGGCCAGCGGCACGATGATCAGGTGGTGGAGCTCCTCGGGGCTCTCCTCGCTCTCATCAGCGCCCGTCCGGCTCTCCTGCTCGCCAGCCGCCTCCCGCCCCGGCCTCGCGGCGCCATTGCGGGCGCCCGGCAGGATCTGCTGTCTGGGCACCTCGATCGTGTGCGGGTGAAGCGCGGTGGCCCTGCCGACGAGCTCGTAGTGGCGGCGGATCCCGTTCGCGGCGAGGATGAACAGGCCGACCGCCAGCAGCGCCACCCAGGCGCCGGCTGTGAACTTCGTCAATGCGGCGGTGATGAACACGATCGCCGACAGCACGGCGCCGGTGGCGCTGATGGCGAGGCTCCGCCGCCAGTGCAGATCGCGCAGCCGCCACCAGTGCATGACCATGCCCGCCTGCGACAGCGTGAAGGCGAGGAACACGCCGACCGCATACAGGGGTATCAGCGGACCAGTCCTGCCGCCGAAGCCGACGTAGATGATCACCGCCACGAGCGACAGCAGCAGGATGCCGTTGGTGAAGGCCAGGCGATCGCCGATCCGCAGGAACAGGCGGGGCGCCTGGAAGTCGCGCGCGAGCAGGAACAGCACGCGCGGGAAGTCGTTGTACGCGGTGTTCGCCGCCAGCAGCAGGATCGCCGCCGTCGCCGCCTGCGTGACGGGGTACATGAAGCCCGAGGCGAAGCTGCGATGGGCGAGCTGGGAGAGCACCGTTTCGCTCGCGTTGGGCACGATCCCGTCGAGCTCCACCATTGCGATCGTGCCGACGAACAGAGCGACCAGCAGGCTGATCATCCAGGTGAGCGTCGCGCGCGCGTTGCGCCACTCGACGGGCTTGAACACGGGCACGGCATTGGAGATCGCCTCGATGCCGGTCATCGCCGTCGAACCGGAGGCGAAGGCGCGCAGGATCAACAGCACGCTGACGCCCTCGGTCGCGGTCAGCGCCGGCCGCGGCGTGGCATGGAATCCTCGCGCGCTCGCGTCGCTGAGGCCGACGATGACGAGCACGAACATCGCGAGGATGAACAGGTACGTCGGCGCTGCGAACAGCGAGCCGGCCTGGCGCACGCCGCGCAGGTTGCCGGCGAGCAGCACCGCGATCACCGCCACTCCGATCACGACCCGCTCGGAGGCCAGCGACGGGATCGCCGAGGTGATCGCTTCGATGCCGGCGGCAACCGAGACGGCGACCGTCAGGATGTAGTCGGTCGCGAGGCCCGCCGCCGCGGCGAGACCCGGCACGCGCCCGAGGTTGTCACTGGCGACGATGTAGGAGCCGCCGCCGTGCGGATATGCGCGGATCGTCTGGCGATAGGAAATGCCCACCGCGAGCATCAGGAAGGCGATCGCCGCCGCGATCGGCAGCGAGTGGCTCAGCCCCGCGGTGCCGGCCAGCACGAGGATCGCGAGCATCGCTTCCGGGCCGTAGGCGACCGAGGAGAGTGCGTCCGCCGAGAGCACGGGCAGGGCGATGAGCTTGCGCATCCGCTCACGCGCGATCGCCGTGCTCCGCAGCGGGGGACCGATCAGCAGCCGCCGAACATCGGCGCGAGCCCGCCCCGGCGGCGATGGCGACACTTCACCCTCGCGCGTGGCCTCCACGCCCGGCACCGGCCCGCCCTGCACCGGCACGAAGCGCCCGAAGCGGCTGGGCCGGACGTCCACGGGATCCGGATAGCTCGACAGGCTGGGGTCCACAGGCAGCGCCTGGCGCCACACCTCGGGGTTGCCGCAGGCACGCCCCCACTCCTCGCCCACGCGCCGCAGGATGCCGAGCTGGCTCTCGTCCAGCCGCACGAGCAGCGCATCGGGGCTGGGTGCGCCGGGGCCGGCGTCCGCCGCGCTCGAGCCCGCCGGCTGCGCGCCCGCCGTGCTCGAGTCGTCCACCGTCACGGCTCATCCCTCGCTAGGCTTGGCTGCATGTGCCGCAACATAAGATCACTCCACAATTACGAGCCGCCCGCCAGCGCGAGCGAGATACACGACGCCGCGCTGCAGTATGTCCGCAAGATCAGCGGATCGACGAAGCCCTCGCAGGCCAACGCCGAGGCCTTCGACCGCGCCGTCGAGGAGGTCGCGCGTGCCACCACGCGTCTGCTCGATGGCCTCGTCACCTCCGCGCCGCCCAAGGACCGGGACGTCGAGGCGGCCAAGCGCCGCGCGCGCGCCCAGCAGCGCTTCGCGGCCTAGAGTCCGCGATTCGGCCGTTTGATCTGCGGCGAATCAAGTGTCATCGGCAATTTCGCCGATCAGGCGGTGTGGTGGCGATCGAGACCGACGCCCACGTGCAGCGCCCGCGACGAACGGCGGCATGGACGCGCGCCGCGATCGGCGCCGCGGGTATCGCGCTGGCGCTCACGCAGCCCTCCCTGCTCCCCCATCCCGCGCTGGGCGCGGCCGGCTTTGCGACGATCGCGATCACGGCCGCCGTGCAGCTGTCGCGGCGGACCTCGTGGCTGAAGATCGAGGAGTCGCTGGCCGGCGTGGCGGCGATCCTGATCGTGGGGCTGGGCGATCAGCGGGTGACGGTCCTGAGCGTCCTGTGGCTTGCCGCGGTCTCCGCCGGGGTGATGGCGCGAGGCGGGCGCGTGCACTGGGTCGGGCGCACCGTGGTGCTCGTCGCGCTGGCGCTTCCCGTGCTCCTCTCCCAGCACCTGAGCGCCGATCAGGCGGCGCTCGCGTTGGCCGCGATCGGCCTGATGCTCACGATCGGGCGGCTCACGCAGGAGCTCAACCGCCTGCTGTCGCGGGCACGCTGGGACGCCGACCACGACGACCTCACGGGCCTGCTCTCGCGCGCCGCCTTTCGCGCGGCGCTCGAGCAGCACAGCACACAGGCCAGCGAGGCGGCGCCCCTGTCCCTGCTGCTGTTCGACCTCGATGGCTTCGGGGTCGTCAACAAGACGGCCGGGCACGCCGCGGGCGACGCCGTGCTCGAGTCCTTCGCCGAGGGCCTCGAGGCGGCCATCGGCGCGGGCGGTGTGGCCGGGCGCCTGGGCGGAGACGAGTTCGCCGTGATGCTCGCGAGCGCAGATGCCCTGCCGGCGGCCGAGCGTCTGCTCGCGGCGCTGCCGGCGGGCGATGAGGACCTTCGCCGCGTGTCGGCCTGCGCGGGCATCGCGCAGGCCCCGCGCGACGGCATCGACGCCGAGGCGCTGCTGCGCGCCGCCGACATCGCCCTGCGCGTTGCCAAGCGCAGCGGCACGGGCCAGATCTCAAGCTACGCCGGCGACTCCCTCAGCGGGCACGGGATGCAGAGCGCACGGGGCGCGCTCAACCGCTTCATCGAGGGTGACGGCCTGTCGATGGCCGTGCAGCCGATCGTCGACCTGCGCAACGGATCGATCCATGCCTACGAGGCGCTCGCGCGCTTCGGGCCCGACGGCTCGGGCAGCCCGCTTCACTGGTTCTCGCTGGCCGACGAGCTGGGCGAGCGCGACGCGCTCGAGCGGGCATGCCTGCGCGTCGCGCTCGAGCTGTATGCGAAGCGCCCCCGGCGCGTGCGCGTGGCCGTCAACCTGTCGGCTCCGGTGCTGTTCGACCGCCAGACGCTGAAGATGTTCGACCGCCCGCTTGACCTCTCCGGGCTGATCATCGAGGTCACCGAGGAGGCGCTCGTGCAGTCGGACTTGCAGCTGAGCGAGACGATGGCTCCGCTGCGCGAGCGCGGCGCGCGCATAGCCGTCGACGACATGGGGGCCGGGTACTCGGGTCTGCGCCAGGTCACGACGGTGCATCCGAGCTATCTGAAGCTCGACCGCTCGCTGATCACCGACATCGATGCCGACGCGGACCGCGCCGCGCTCGTGGGCGCGCTCGTCGGTTACGCCGAGCGGGTCGGCTGCCTGCTCGTGGCCGAGGGCATCGAGAACGATGCCGAGCTGCAGACGCTGCTCGACCTGAACGTGCCGCTGGCCCAGGGCTTCTTCCTCGGGCGCCCGGGCGCGCCCTGGCCGGCGGTGAAGAACCGCTCGGCGCTCTCGCCGAGGGCCGGGAGGGTGCGCTCGCGCGCCGGGGCTTCAGCTCCGCTGCAGACGGCCTGAGCTCTCAGCGGATCCTTCGCAGGCACATATCGGGCGCTTAATCTCGGCCGCGAGACTGCGGGCCATGTCCCTCAACGAACAGAAGAAACAGACGCTCTCGCCGCAGCAGCGCCACGAGCGCGCTCGCCGCCTGCGTCCCTGGCTGCGGCCCTCGGAGCCGCCTCGCTTCAAGCAGCGCGGGCAGGGCGAGTACCCGGCGGGGTACCTCGCCGGGCTCGCGCGGCCGTTGACGTCCAGGCGAGGCGCCGGCGACCTCGGAGCTCCCAGCCGCTGAGGATCACCCACCCGGCGCGGCCATCTGGCGCAGGCGCGAGAATGCGCGGGTGCCCGGAGCGGATCGAGTGATCAGACGGCGCCGGGCAGCGCTCGCTGCGCTGGCGCCGGCACTCGCCGCGCTGGCGCTGGCGGCGCCCGCCTCCTGCCTCGCCGGCGGCGCATCCCCGGCGCGCGCCGCACCGGTGCACAAGCCGCCCCCGGCCGCGACGGGCACAGGCGCCGCGACGGCCAGCGTGTCTGTCAGCCCGGCAGCGGCGATCGGCCCGGTGGTCCCCGAAGACTTCCTCGGGCTGTCCTTCGAGGCGAGCGACCTGCACTCGATCGCCGGGTTCGCAAGCAGCGGCGACCTCGTCAGCCTGCTGCGCTCGCTCGGCCCGGGCGTGATGCGCTTCGGCGGCATCAGCTCCGATGAGACCACCGCCTGGCTCCAGGAAGGGCTTGCGCCGGCGTGGGCGCAGGCGACGATCACGCCGCAGGACCTCACCGCGCTGGCGGCGCTCGCACGTGCGAGCGGCTGGCGCGTGATCCTGACCGTCAACCTCGGCCACGGCGAAGCGGCCGTCGCCGCGCAGGAGGCGCTGGCCGCCGAGGCGCAGCTCGGCGCGAGCCTCGCCGGGATAGCGATCGGCAACGAGCCCGACCGCTATGTCGCTGATGCGCTGCGGCCGGCGGGCTGGGCGCAGGCCGCCTATCTGGCCGAAGCCGCGGTCTTCCGCACCGCGATCGCGGCGGCGGTCCCGGGCGTTCAGATCGTCGGTCCGGATGCCTCGACCGGGCGGCTGGTGCTGGCGTGGGTGAGCGGCCTGGCCGCCAGCCCCGATCGTCCCGCGCTGCTCACCGACCACTACTACCCGCTCAGCAAATGCGGCGGGAGCGCGGTCACGCTGAGCGACCTGATCAGCCCCGTCACGCGCCGCAACGAGAGCTCGACGCTCGCGCGCCTCGCCGCGATCGAGCAGGCGAGCGCGCTGTCGCTGCGGGTCGATGAGACCAACAACATCTCCTGCCGCGGCACGCCCGGCGTCAGCGATGCGTTCGCCTCCTCGCTGTGGGCCGTGGACTACATCGCGCGCGCGATGGCGAGCGGCGTGGCCGGGCTCAACTTCCACGACCTGATCTCCGAACCGGGCTCCTACAGCCCGCTGGCGGCCGCCGACGCGAGCGAGCTGGCGAGCGGCGCGCTGCACGCCAACCCGGAGTGGTATGCGCTGCTGCTCGCCCGTCACCTCATCGGAGACCGGCCGGTGGCCGCGAAGCTGGCGTCCGGGAGCCGCGATCTGACGGCCGCCGCGTTCGCGAGCCCGAGCGGCAGCGTTCACATCGTGCTCGTCAACTTCGCCGGCTCCTCGCCGCACCCGCTCGTCGTTCACCTGCGCCTCTCACGGCGCTTCGCCGCCGGCCCGATCCTGCGCCTGCAGGCGCCGTCGTTGCGGGCGCTGGCGCACGTCTCGCTCGGCGGCAGCGGCGTCTCGAGCGCGGGCAGCTGGATTCACGGCACACCGCTCCCGCGCGTGTCGGGGAAGCCCGGGGCACTCGAGTTGAACTTGGCGGCGAGCAGCGCGGCGCTCGTCACGCTGTACCCCCGCGGCTAGAGCGAGGGTTGCCGGATTTAGCGCCAAAAATTCGGCGCCGGCCCTGCCAAGATCGCCGACGCAGCGCTATCCTCGCGCCCATAGCGATCGGGTGTGCGGCCACCGGCTGTACACGCGACTGCGACCCGACAGCGGAGCGCATTGGCGATCACACGTTGGCCGCCATCCACTGGTCCGTGCAGCCCCTCGTGAAAGAGAAGCGAGATGCTAGCCGGCGGGCGGACCACGCAGATCTCAGACAGTCGGGACACTCAAGCCCCACGGGATGAAGCAGCGCCCGCAACCAGCTCCATGTGCTCGGGGAGGTCGGACCCTGGGCACACCAAAGGAATGGAGACAACCACGAGCACGGATGTTCTTTTTCAGATCAGAGAGGAGATTCTCGATGGCGAGGATCCTTGTGATGGACGAGAGGCAGGACCGCATCCTGCTCGATGAGTACGTGCACCCGATTCACATCGAAGACGAGCATGCATCGCTGCAGATCATCGAACGACTCGCCTGGGCGATCAGGGACGCGTCGAACTCGGAGCGGATGGGTCTGGGCAAGCGATGAGGTGGAGCGCACCCGCTCCGCGCCCGACAGCGCCCCGGTGAGCGCCGGGGCGCTGTTCTCCCCGCACGCGCGATGCGGGTAGCGTATGCGCCATGCAGTATGTGAATCTGGGCGCGACCGGCCTGCGGGTCTCGCGCATCTGCCTGGGCATGATGAGCTTCGGCAACAGCTCTGACAGATCGTGGGTGCTCGACGAGGACGCCGCCGAGCCGATCGTACGGTCGGCCGCCGCAGGCGGCATCAACTTCTACGACACCGCCGACACCTACTCTCAGGGCGCGAGCGAGATCGCAACCGGCCGGCTGCTCGGCAAGCTGTTCACGCGCGAGGAGGTGGTCGTCGCGACGAAGGTGTTCATGCCGATGACCCCCGGCGAGAACGGCGGCGGGCTGTCTCGCAAGCACGTCCTGTCAGCGATCGACGCCTCGCTTCAGCGCCTCGGCATGGACTACGTGGACCTCTACCAGATCCATCGCTTCGACAACCGCACGCCG
Source organism: uncultured Solirubrobacteraceae bacterium (assembly GCA_963761355.1). Classification (GTDB taxonomy): domain Bacteria; phylum Actinomycetota; class Thermoleophilia; order Solirubrobacterales; family Solirubrobacteraceae; genus Palsa-744. The sequence goes on along the minus strand of CAVXHC010000014.1, from coordinate 239,621 downwards.
ATCGCCGAGACGATGGAGGCTCTCAACGACATCGTGCGCGCCGGCAAGGCCCGCTACATCGGCGCCTCAAGCATGTTCGCGTGGCAGTTCGCAAAGGCCCAGCACCTCGCCGAGCGCCACGGCTTCAGCCGCTTCTCCTCGATGCAGAACCACTACAACCTCATCTACCGCGAGGAGGAGCGCGAGATGATCCCGCTGTGCCTCGATCAGGGCGTCGGCGTGATCCCGTGGAGTCCGCTCGCCCGCGGTGTGCTGGCGGGCACGCGCACGCGCGCCGGAGCCCGCCAGACGACGCGTGCGGAGAGCGATCAGTTCACCGACTACCTCTACGCCCAGCCGACCGACTTCGACGTGGTCGAGCGCGTGGCGGAGGTCGCGGGCGAGCGCGGCGAGCCGCCCGCGCGGGTGGCGCTCGCCTGGCTGTTGCACAAGCCGGGCGTGACCGCGCCGATCGTGGGGGCGACCAAGCCGGGGCACCTCGAGGACGCGCTCGCCGCCGAGCAGCTCGAGCTCAGCGCGGAGGAGATCTCACGCCTCGAGGAGCCCTACGTGCCGCACCCGATACTCGGTCACGGCTGAGCCGCAAGAGCCGCCTTGACGGCGGCCGCGACGTGCGCGCCGGCCACCTCGAGCGGCTCGGTGCTGCGCAGCGCGCGGCTGAGCACGAACGCGCCCTCGAGTGCGCCGATCATGGCGATCGCGAGCGCACGCGCGCTCGCCTGCTCGATGCCCTCCGCGGCCAGGCGCGTGGTCGCCGAAGCGATCCAGCTGTCGAACACGTCGGCTGTTGCCCTGCGCAGCGGCTCGTTGGTGCTCGCAACCTCGAGCGCAACCGTCGCGATCGGACAGGCGTCGGCGTAGCCGGTGAGCCGCAGCGTCTCGGCGGCGCCGGCGAAGCAGTCGTGGACGCCGCTGAGCGCGTCCGGGGCCGCGTCGAAGACGCCCTCGACGAGCTCCCTGAACATCTCACCGGAAGAGCGGATGGCCGCCGCGGCGAGCTCGTCCTTGCCGCCGGGGAAGAAGTGGTAGAGCGAGGAGAAAGGAGCCTCGGCCTCGGAGACGATCTGCTTCACGCCCGTGGCGGTGTATCCCTGTCGGCGAAACAGGGTCGCGCTCGAGTTGACGATGCGCTCCTTCGTGGTGCCGGTGCTCAAGCCGTCCTCTCCCTCGCTCGTTGCGCTGCCGTCCAAGCATAGCCATCTGCAATGGAGCGATCTATCCAGCACGCAGGCGATGCTCGCGGCCGGCTGGATGCGCCGCCAGCGGCGGTAGTCTGGAGCGGGAATGCCCGCGTCCGCTCGACAGAATGGCCATCGACGAGACGGCGCTCGCCGCGAGCGGACCGCGCTCGTGCTGGCCGGAGGCGGAGCACGCGGCGCCTATGAGGCCGGCGCGCTGTCCGCGCTGACGCCGGCGCTGGCCGCGCGCGGCGATGCCCCGGACATCATCGTCGGGACGAGCATCGGCGCGCTCAACGGGGCGTTCCTCGCGGCGCGCGCGCAGGACCCGTTCGCGGACACGGTCACGGCCGCGCTCGAGATGTGGCGCGAGCTCCGCTGGAGCGATGCCCTGCGACCGCTGGTGTCGCCCGCGGAGCTCGGCCGCGTGCTCGGCGCCGCCGCCATGCTCGCGCGCCTGCCCGGCGCCGACCTGCACGGGCTGCTCGACCCCTCGCCGCTGCTCGGAACGCTCGAGCGGCTGGTCGACTTCAAACGGATCGCGCGCAACGTCGAGGACGGTACGCTGACGGCCGCGGCCGTAGTCGCCACCGCCTACACGACAACCCGCAGCGTCGTCTTCCACCACGGCGGTCCGGAGCTCGGGCTCGATCTGGCGCGCGCGATCGACTACGTCGCGACCCGGCTCGCGCCCGAGCACGTGCTCGCCTCGGCGGCGATCCCGGGCGCGTTCCCGGCGGTCGAGATCCGCCGCCCGCGCGAGGCCAAAGGCTGGTACGGCGACGGCGGCGTGCGCCTCAACGCGCCGCTCAAGCCGGCGCTCGAGCTGGGGGCCGACCGCGTGATCGTGATCGGCCTGAACTCCTCGCTGACCGCCGATTCGCCGCCGATGCGCCCGGACGCGGTCGACGGCGCTGCGCAGCTGTTGTCGGTGGTGCTCGGCGACCAGATCGCCGACGACGTGGCGACGCTCGCCGCCGTCAACGAGACGCTCGTGCCCGACGGCTCATCCCCGGGCAAGGTGCGTGCCCGCCATGCGGGCCGGCGCACGATCCCCTACATCTTCGTCGCGCCGAGTGATCGTCTCGCGATCGGGCGTCTGGCCCGCGACGTCTACGAGCGCCACTACGCGGGGATCAGCGGGCTCGTGCGCAACACCAACCTCGCGCTGCTCGGGCGCGTCGTCAGCGCCGAGCGCAGCGCGGTCCACGGCGAGCTGCTCAGCTACCTGTTCCTCGCGCGCCAGTTCATCGATGAGCTGATCGCGCTCGGCCGCCGCGACGGCCAACGCTGGCTGCAGATGCAACACGACGACGGCCTGTGGCAGGTCGGGCGGCTGCCGGCGGTGAAGACGGGCTCGGCGCGCGTGCGCAGGCGCAGCGGCAAAGCGAGCACGCCCCGCACGCCCCGCGCGGCGCGAGCCTGAGCCGGCCTCACGCGGCCACGAGGCTCGCGCGACGGCGAGCCGCGCGCACGGCGGCGGTCAGCGTGTCGATGTCGTAGGCGCCCTGGTGGCGGCGTCCGTTGATGAAGAACGTGGGCGTTCCCGAGACGCCGCTTGAGTCCGCGCTCGAGACGTCCTCGGCCACGCGCGGCGTGTACACGTGCCGGTGCAGCTCGTCGCGAAAGCGGTCGAGGTCGAGGCCGAGCTCTGTCGCGTATTTGACGAGGTCCTGCGGGGTGTAGGTGCCCTGGTGGGCGAACAGCGCGTCGTAGAACTCCCAGAACCTCCCCTGCGCCTCCGCCGCCTCGGCCGCTTCGGCGGCCAGCTGCGCCGAGGTGTGCACGTCGTTGAGCGGAAGATGGCGCCAGACATAGCGCACGTCGTCGGTCGATGAGCTCAACAGCTCGCGCACGACAGCCTCCGCCTGCCCGCAGTAGGGGCACTCGAAGTCGCCGTACTCGAGCAGCGTCACGAGCGCATCGTCGGGACCGCGGATGTGGTCGCGCTCGGGATCGACATCCTCTGAGAGGTCGAGGATGTCTTCGACGGTGCCCGCGATCTGGCGGGCGCGAACTTCGCTCGGCAGCCGCCGGTACACCGCGAACATCGCCGAGGCCACGAGCGGCGCGAAGATCGCCGAGGCGAGCACGCCGAGCTTCGCCTCTGAGAGCTGCTCGCCGTGGAAGGCGAGGTTCGAGATCAGCAGCGAGACCGTGAAGCCGATGCCCGCGACGGCCCCGCCGCCGGCGAGCGAGGGCCAGCTGAGCGGCGAGCGCGGCCCATGCAGGGCCGGGCGCGTCGCAAGCCACGAGGCACCGAGGATGCCCAGCGGCTTGCCGACCACGTAGCCGACCAGGATCCCGAGCGTGATCGGCGAGGTGACGGCGTCGCCGATCAGTCCGCCGGTCACGTGGATGCCGGCGTTCGCCAGGCCGAACAGGGGTACGATCACGAAGCTCGTCCAGGGGTGGAGGTCGTATTGGAGGCGCTCGTTGGGCGAGATCGCGGCGAGCACCCCCAGCTGCGCTTCGCGGGCGAGTTCGGGTGTCGGCTGCTCGCGGAAGGAGCGCGTCAGCGCGGTCGCCCGCTCGAGGTTCTCGCGCGTGGGCGGATAGGCGCTCGTCACGAGGCCGACCGCGAGGCCGCCGATGACGGGGTCGATGCCGGACTTGAACAGCGCGACCCACAGCGCGACCCCGACGAGTACCGACAGCTGGCGTCTGAAGGCCGGCACCCAGCGCAGGGCCAACAGCAGACCGAACAGCGCGATCGCGACGAAGAGCGCCGGCAGCGACAGGTGCTTGGTATAGAACGTCGCGATCACGAGCAGCGCGCCGAGGTCGTCGAACACGGCGAGCGTCAGCAGGAACACGCGCAGGCGGGTTGCGGCGCGCGGCGTCAGAAGCGCCAGCGCACCCAGGGCGAAGGCGGTGTCGGTCGACATCGCCGCGCCCCAGCCGTGCGCACTCGCACGGCCGGCGTTGAACGCCAGGAAGATCGCGATGGGCACGATCATGCCGCCGATGGCCGCGAGCACCGGGATCGCGAGGCGGCGGCGTTCGCGCAGCTCTCCCATGTCGATCTCGCGCTTGGCCTCGAGCCCCACGACGAGGAAGAAGAACGTCATCAGGCCCTCGTTCACCCACTGGCGCAGGTCGGCGGAGATCCCGCCGTCGCCGATGCGGATCGAGAGCTCGGTGCTCCACACCGAGTCGTAGGAGTGAGGCGCGACGTTGGCCCACAGCATCGCCACGATCGCGGCGGCCAGGAGCGCTGTTGCGCCGGCGGTTTCCGTGCTCAGGAAGTTGCGGACGGGCGCCGCGAGATTCCTGGCCCAGGCCGTGCGGCCGGAGTAGGGCATCGTCTGCGCGCTGGCCATAGGCTGGCGATTATCGCGGACCTTCTAGTCTCAACAGCTGCGATGTCAGCTCAGGCCGAGCGCACAGCCACCACAACCATGCAGGAGCCCGAGACGAGGCCCGCGCGCCGGCCCGCGATCCTGGCCGTGGACGACGAGCCCGCGGTGCTGGCAGCGGTCGCTCGCGACCTGCGCGTCGGCTTCGGCGAGCACTACCGCGTGGTGCGCGCGGGATCGGGCGAAGAGGCGCTTTCGGTCCTGCGCGAACTGAGCGAGCGTGGAGATGAGGTGGCGATGCTGATCGCCGATCAGCGCATGCCCGGCATGCCCGGGACGGAGTATCTGCTGCAGGCGCGCAAGATCGTGCCGGATGCCAAGCGCGTGCTGTTGACGGCCTACGCGGACACCGAGGCGGCGATCGCCGCCATCAACGAGGTGGCGCTCGACTACTACCTGCTGAAGCCGTGGGACCCACCCGAGGAGCAGCTGTATCCGGTCGTGCAGGATCTGCTCACGACCTGGGAGTCCGGCGCGGCGCTCGAGGCCGGCGGCCTGCGCCTGGTCGGCCACCGTTTCTCCCGCGAGTCGCATGACCTGCGCGACTTCCTCGTGCGCAACCGCGTGCCGGTGCGCTGGCTCGACGTCGAACGCGACGCGGAGGCGCGCGCGCTGCTGAAGGTCGAGGCGGTCCCGGCCGACCGGCTGCCCGTCGCGTTCCTCGAGAACGGCGATGTGCTCGAGCGCCCGTCCATCCTCGAGCTGGCCGAGCGCCTCGGCGTCACCGCCAACCCCGCTCAGGACCACTACGACCTGGTCGTAGTCGGCGGCGGGCCGGCCGGCCTCGCGGCGGCGGTGTATGGAGCTTCGGAGGGCCTCAAGACCGTGATGGTCGAGCGCGAGGCGCCGGGCGGCCAGGCCGGGCAGTCGAGCCGCATCGAGAACTACCTCGGCTTCCCCGCGGGCCTCAGCGGCTCGGACCTCGCGCGCCGCGCAACCACCCAGGCGCGGCGACTGGGAGCCGAGCTCTTGACCGTCAAGGAAGCCGTCGCTCTGCGCCCCGAGGGCGCCGCGCGTCTGCTGGAGCTGAGCGACGGCGCCACGCTCAGCGCGAGCTGCGTGCTGATCGCCTCCGGCGTCTCCTACCGCCAGCTCGACACGCCCGGCTTTCCCGAGCTGACCGGTGCCGGCATCTACTACGGGGCGGCGATGACCGAGGCCCGAGCCTGCCGCGGCCAGCACATCATCGTCATCGGCGGCGCCAACTCCGCCGGCCAGGCCGCCGTCTACTTCAGTGGCTACGCCGCCAGCGTGACGATGCTAGTGCGCTCCTCGCTTGAGAAGTCGATGTCGAGCTATCTGATCGAGCAGATCGCCGGGCTCGAGAACGTCCACGTGCGCACCGGCAGCACGGCCACCGCCGCCGAGGCGCAGGACGGGCAGCTGCGCCGCGTGCGCGTCGCGGGCCCGGACGGCGAGGAGACGCTGCCCGCGGATGCCTGCTTCGTGTTCATCGGCGCCTCTCCCCGCACGGACTGGCTCGAGGGCACGCTCGCGCGCGACGAGCGCGGGTTCATCCTCGCCGGACGCGACGTGCAGGACAAGGGCTGGCCGCTCGCGCGCGAGCCCTACGTGCTGGAGACCTCCGTTCCCGGCGTGTTCGTCGCGGGCGACGTGCGCGCGCGCTCGATCAAGCGGGTTGCCAGCGCCGTCGGCGAGGGCTCGATGGCGGTATCGCTGATCCACGAATACCTGGTGGAGGCGTGAGCGGCGCTCCCGTCACCGAGGCTCCGGTCACGCTCGCGGAGCTCCGCGGGGTCGACCTGTTCGATGAGCTCGACGACGCTGAGCTCGCCGAGTGGGTGCCCGTCGCGCGGCCCTACCACCTCGAGCCGGGCGAGCTGATCGCCGAGCAGGGCGAGTCGCCGGAGGGCCTGCAGCTCGTGCTCGAGGGCGAAGCGCTGGCGCTGCTGGTGGACCAGGGCCGAACCGAGCCGGTCGGCCGCCACCGGGCGCCGACGTGGATGGGCGCGATCGCCGTGCTCACCGGCGGCGCGGTCGGGGCGCGCATGCAGGCGGAGACCGCATGCCGGATGGCGGTCGTGCCCACCGAGGACTTCCGCCGGCTGGCGTTCGCCCAGCCGGCGATCCACCGGCGCGTCATGCGCCAGGTCGCGCCGGTGATGAGCAGGGTCACCGAGATGGAGCAGAGCCGCGAGCGGCTGTCCTCGCTCGGCACGATGGCCGCGGGCCTCGCGCACGAGCTCAACAACCCGGCCGCCGCGGCCCGGCGGGCCGCCTCGCAGCTGACCGAGGTGCTCGAGGCGATCAGCTCGGCGCTCGCGCATTTCGTCGACGCGGGCGTGGAGCGCACGGAGGCCGAGCAGCTCGTGGCGCTGCAGCAGGAGGCCTTCGCGCGCGGGACCTCGGCGACGGCGCTCGACGCGCTCGACGCGGCCGACGCCGAAGATGAGGTGCTCGCGCGCCTTGAAGCACTGGGGATCGAGGAGCCCTGGCGTCTGGCCGAGCCGCTGGCGGTGGCGGGCGTCGACGATGCCTGGCTCCGGCGCGTCGAGGAGCTCGCGGGGCCGGCCAACGAAGCGGCGCTTCGCTGGGTGGCCGCGACGCTGACGGCGGGACGGCTCGCCGCCGAGCTCGAGGAGTCCACCGAACGCATGTCGACGCTGGTGGGGGCGGTCAAGTCCTACGCCTACATGGACCGCGGCGGGCTCGTCGAGGTGGACCTGCATGAAGGACTCGAGACGACGCTGACGGTGCTCGCGCACAAGCTCAAGCACACGCGGATACAGGTCGTGCGCGACTATGACCGCACGCTCCCGAAGCTCACCGTGAGCGGCTCGGAGCTGAACCAGGTGTGGACCAACCTGCTCGACAACGCGATCGACGCCCTCGGTGACGAGGGGACGATCACGGTCAGCACCCGCCGCGACGGCAGCTGCGCCGTCGTCGAGATCGCAGACGACGGTCCCGGGATCCCCGATCAGGTGGCGGGGCGGATCTTCGACCCCTTCTTCACGACCAAGGACGTGGGCAAGGGGACGGGCCTCGGCCTCGCGACCGCACGGCGCATCGTCGTCGACCGCCACGACGGCTCGCTGACGCTCGAGAGACAACCGGGCCGCACGAGTTTCCGGGTGCAGCTCCCGTTCACGCAATCCTGACGAAAGGACGCCATGGCCACCTGCACACACCTCGACCAGATCCAGATCACGCAGCTGCCCGAGGCCGTCGACGGCTGCGAGGAGTGCCTGCTGACGGGCGACCCGTGGCTGCACCTGCGCATCTGCCTGGAGTGCGGCAAAGTCGGCTGCTGCGATGACTCGCCCAACCGCCATGCCAGCAAGCACGCCCATGCGAGCAGCCACCCGATCATCCGCTCGCTGGAGCCGGGCGAGGAATGGTCGTGGTGCTTCATCGACAACCTCGCGATGCTGGTCCCCGAGGTTCGGGGCCAGACGCGCATACCGCCGTCGCCGATGGGGGGCTGAGCGCTGATGAGCGACGCCTTCATACTCGGCGGCGTGCGCACGCCGGTCGGCCGCTACGGCGGCTCGCTGTCGCACCTGCGCGTCGACGATCTACTCGGTGAGACGATGGCGGCGGCGTGCGAGCGCGTCGGGGTCGCGCGCGAGCGCGTGGCGGACATCGCCGCCGGCTGCGTGAACCCCGCGCACGAGGGGATGGGCGACATCGCGCGCTGGGCGGCGCTCGCCGCGGGCTTCCCCGACTCGGTCCCGGCGATCACCGTCAACCGCTTCTGCGCCTCCTCGCTGTCGGGCGCGATCTCGCTGGCGCACGCGATTCGCAGCGACGAGCTGTCGGTCGGCCTGGCGGCGGGCGTCGAGTCGATGTCGCGCTCGGGGTGGGCGCTGATGAAGGGCGATGCGCCGTTCAGCCCGCGCGGGCCGGTGTTCATGCTCGACACGATGTGGTCCGGCGCCGGCGGCCCGCCCAACCCGGCGCTGCTGGCGCGGGACGCCTACGTCGAGATGATCAAGACCGCGCAGAACGTCGCCGACCGCTACGGGCTCACCCGCGAGCAGATCGACGCGTTCGCGCTGCGCTCGCAGCAGAAGGCCGCGGCGGCGCGCGACTCGGGCAGGCTCGCGGCCGAGATCTCACCGGTCGAGATCCCCGCCACGCGCAAGCAGCCGGCGCGCACCTTCGAGCACGACGAGAGCATCCGCGAGACGAGCGCCGAGGCACTCGCAGCGCTCCCGCCGCAGCCGAACACCACGCAGATGACCGCCGGCAACTCCTCGCCGCTGAGCGACGGCGCGAGCGCGGTCGTGCTGGCCAGCGGCGCGGCAGCCCAAGAGCTCGGCGTCGAGCCGCTGGCCCGCGTCGTCTCCTCGGCGACCTACGCGCTCGATCCCCAGTTCATGGGGATCGCGCCCGCGTTCGCGATCGCCGGCGCGCTCGGACGGGCGGGCCTCGGCCCGGCGGACATCGACGTGTGGGAGGTGCACGAGGCGTTCTCCGCGCAGGCGCTCGGTGTCCTCGCCGAGCTGCCCCGCCAGCTCGACGGCTTCGAGGTCCCGGACGAGCGCCTGAACCCCAACGGCGGCGCCGTCGCCATCGGCCACCCCTTTGGGTCCTCGGGCACCCGCTACGTGCTGACGCTCGCCACCGAGCTGCACCTGCGCGGGCTCCGCTACGGCATCCTCGGAGTATGCGTCGGCTCGGGCCAGGGCGTCGCCCTCGTGCTCGAGAATCCGAGGGCCGCGCGAGCCTGAGCGATGAGCGGGCCGGCCGCGGTCATCTTCGACCTCGACGGCGTCATCATCGACTCCGAGACGGTCTGGAACGACGCCCGCCGCGAGCTCGTGGAGGAGAGCGGCGGGCACTGGCGCACAGACGCCCAGCGGGCGATGATGGGGATGAGCTCGCTCGAGTGGTCGCGCTACATGCACGAGCAGCTGGCGGTCCCGCTCAGCGCCGAGGCGATCTCCGCGGAGGTGGTGAAGCGTCTCGAGCGCCTGTACCGCAAACGGCTGCCGCTGCTGCCCGGCGCCCGTGACGCCGTCTCGGCGCTGGCCGCGCGCTGGCCGCTTGCGATCGCATCCTCGGCCAACCGCTCGATCATCGCGCTCGTGCTGGAGCTGGCCGGGCTCTCGGACTGCTTCAGGGCGTCGGTCTCCTCCGAGGAGGTGGCGCACGGGAAGCCCGCGCCGGACGTCTATCTGGAGGCCGCGCGGCGGCTTCCCTGTGAGCCGGCCGCCTGTGCGGCGGTGGAGGACTCCGCCAACGGCCTGCGCGCCGCCGCCGCCGCGGGCATGAGGGTGATCGCCATCCCGAACCGCGACTTCCCGCCCCCGCAGGAGGCGCTTCAGCGCGCGGATGTGGTGCTCCCGTCGATCGCGGCGCTCACGCCCGAGGTGGTCGCGGCCCTGGGCGGCGGAGCTGAATGAGGACGTCCCGGCCGCGGCGGGAAGGACGAATGCGACGGAAGGTAGGAGAATGTCGGCGATGATCGTCAAGCCCAGCGCGCGCGGCTACGAGGCGACGATGAAGTCCCTGCTCGAGGCGATCGCCGCGCGTGGCCTGACGGTGTTTGCTCGAGTCGACCATGCCGCCGGCGCGCGCGAGGCCGGCCTCGAGCTGGCCGACGAGGAGGTCGTGCTGTTCGGAAACGCCCGCGCCGGGACGCCTCTGATGCAGAGCGATCCGCGCATCGGGATCGAGCTGCCGCTGCGCATGCTCGTGTGGCGGCGGGGAGGAGAGGTGCTGCTCGGCTACCTTGACCCGCGCGAGCTGAGCGGCAGCTATGACGTCGCCGGGAACGCCTCAACGCTCGAGCAGATGGCAAAGCTGCTCGAGGGACTGGCGGGCGAGGCGGCCGGCGCATGAGCAACGCCGGCGGGGGAGCGGGCGCATGAACTCAAGCGGCGCGGGAGGATCGCGGAACCTGATCCTCGCGGCGATGATCTTCGCGGTGTCGATGACGTTCATCGACCAGACGATCGTGTCGATCGCCGCGCCCGAAATCCAGAAGCAGCTGCATCTGACGAGCACCGGCGTGCAGTGGGCGATAAACGCCTACCTGCTGTCACTGGCGGCGCTGTTCGCATTCGGCGGGCGGCTGGCCGACACGGTCGGCCATCGCAAGATGGTGACGCTCGGCGTGATCGTGTTCGCCGGAGCCTCGGCGATGTGCGGGCTGACGCCGAAGGGGAGCCTGGCGCAGGCCTGGATCGTGACGTTCCGGGTGATCCAGGGCGCCGGCGGCGCGATCATGTTCCCGGCGGCGCTGGCGATCGTGGTGCACACCTTCTCGCTGCACGAACGCGGCAGGGCGCTTGCGATCTTCTTCGGCATCTCCGGCGGTCTCACCGCGATCGGCCCGATCCTCGGCGGCTATCTGACGCAGTGGACGTGGCGTGCCATCTTCTGGGTGAACATCCCCGTCGCCGTGATCGCGCTGCTTCTGATCGTGATCTCGAAACCGGTGACCGTGCATCGCCCGGCCCGGATGGACTACCGGGGCCTCGCCCTGATCGCCTCGGGGGTCGCCCTCAGCGTGTTCGGATTCCAGCAGTCCTCGATCTGGGGATGGAGCGACCCCGCGATCTGGGCCTGCATCGCGGCGGGCGTGGCGCTCTTGATCGTCTTCTACTTCGTCGAGCAGAAAACGTCCTCACCGCTGATGCAGGTCAAGATCTTTCGTATTCGGCCGTTCTTCGTCGAGAACCTCGTGCTCGCGATCACGATGCTGGTGTTCATCCCCGTCTTCTTCTTCGCCAGCGAGTACGCCCAGATAGGGCTCGACAAGTCGCCCGGGAATGCCAGTCTCGTGCTCCTCTACTTCTTCATCGGCTTCGTGGTCGCGGCGCAGATCGGCGGGCGCATGCTCGATCGCCTGGGCGCCAAGCGCCCCGTCGTGCTCGGCTGCCTGCTCGGCGCCGCAGGCTTCTGGCTGTGGGCCGGCAAAGTCACCGGACTGAGCTTCCACTCGCAGGAGTGGGACATCATCCTGGCCGGCGCGGGCATGGGCATGATGCTCGGTCCTGCCAGCACAGACGCCGTCAACCGGGCCTCGACGCTCGCCTACGGAGAGGCGACCGGCATCACCCAGACCGTCCGCAACTACTCCGCCAGCCTGGGATTGGCGATCCTCGGCACGCTCCTGATCTCACAGCTGCACTCGAGGCTGGTCACGTCGTTCATGGGCAAAGGCCTGTCCGCAGCCCACGCGCACGCCCTCGCCTCCAGCCTCTCGAACTCGCAGAGCGGCAGCGGAAGCATCGCCTCGATCCCCCATTTCGTGCGGCTCGACTTCGCCTACGCCACGCGCTCGGTGCTGTACGTGATGGCGGCGATCATGGCCGCCGCGGCGGTCGTGGCGATGATCGGTCTGCGCGCTGGGGTGCAGCAGGCGGTCGATGAAAGCGACCGTGAAGACGAGGGTTCGCGCGACGCCGCGACGGTCGCGGGTTAGGACGCGTACAGCGCGTCGATCGCGCTCGCGTACTTCTCGGCGATCGGCTTGCGCTTGAGCTTCATCGTCGGCGTCAGCTCATCGCCGCTCGGCAGCCAGTCGCCCTTCACGATCGTGAACCTCTTCACCTGTTCGGGGCGCGCAAGCGACGTGTTGGCCGCATCCACACCCTCCTGCACCGCGGCGCGAATACGCTCATCGTCGGCCAGTGACTCGAGCGTTGTGTCAGCGATGCCCTGTTGCGCCGCCCACATGGGGGCGAAGTCGGCATCGAGCACGATCAGGGCGGTGTTGTAGGGGCGGCGATCGCCGATGCAGCAGGCCTGCCCGATCAGCGGCGAGCCCGACTTCAGCGCCGCCTCGATGTTCGCCGGCGACATGTTCTTCCCGCCCGCGCTGATGATGAGCTCCTTCTTGCGGTCGACGATCGTCAGATAACCGTCCTCGTCGAAGGCGCCGATGTCGCCCGTGCGCAGCCAGCCGTCGTCGGTGAAGGTCTCCTTCGTCTTCTCGGCCAGGTTGCGGTAGCCGAGCATCACCACGTCGGATTTAACGAGCACCTCGCCGTCATCGTCGAGCTTGATCTCGACGCCCGGCGAGGGCGGTCCGACGGTCCCGATCTTGATTTTCCCGGGCGGGTTGACCGTCCCCGCCCCGCACGTCTCGCTCATGCCCCACAGCTCGGCGAGGGGCAGGCCGATCGCGTGGAAGAACTCGAGCACCTCCACCGGCGTCGGCGCGGCGCCGACGTTGATCGCTGAGGCCTGGTCGAGACCGAGCGTCTCGCGCAGTCCGGCGAACACCTCCTCGTCGGCCTTCGCGACCTGCTCGGCCAGCTCGGCGGGCACCGCTTCTCCGCTTTGCTCGAGGCGCACCTTGCGCACGCCGGCGTCGAGCGCGGCCTGAATCGCCTGGCGCTGCTCCGCGGGCGCGGCGGCCACCATCGTCTCGAGACCCGCCTTCAGCTTCTCCCAGATGCGCGGCACCGCGAAGAACCAGCTCGGGCGCACTTCGGGCAGGTAGGAGAGGACCTGGCGCGGGTCGTGGCAGCAGGTGATCTCGAGGCCGAACACGACCGGCAGGTAGTGGTGTGCGTTTCGCTCGGCGATGTGCGCGCTCGGCAGCCACGAGATCACGCGGCCGTCGGGGGGAAGGTCGATCAGCGCCTCGACGGCCTGGGTGCCCGCGAGCAGGTTGCGGTGGAGCAGCTGCACACCCTTGGGCGGTCCCGTGGTGCCCGACGTGTAGATCAGCGTGAGCACATCGGTCGGCTGGATCTGCGCGACCGCGGCGTCGACATCGAAGCCGGCGTTCGAGCCCTCGACCTCGGACAGCGCGAGCGTTCCCGCCGGCGCCTCGCCGTCCACGACGATGACGTGCTCGAGGTACTCGAGTTCCTTGCGCGCCTCGAGCACCTGCTCGAGGTACTGCTGCTCGCAGATCAGGATGTTCGCGCCCGCGTCGGAGACGAGGTAGGCGATCTGCGCGGGCGCGTAGGTGTTGTAGATCGAGAACGGCGTCGCGCCGAGCATCGTCGACGCGAGGTCGCAGATGTGAAACTCCGGGCGGTTGGACAGCATCAGGGCGATCGTGTCGCCGCGTTTGAGCCCGAGCCCGGCGAGCCCCCGGGCCACGGCATCGACGCGCTCGCGCAGCTCTCCCCAGGTGATCGTGAAGACGTCGTCCTTGGTCCGGATCGCGACGTCGTCGCGACGCTGAGCGGCCGTGATGCGGAACGCCTCGGCGATCGTGGTCGCGCCGAGCGCCACCGCGTTGGCGCTGCCGGTGTTCTCCGTAACTGCGGTTTCCATAGGTTCTCTCCTCCCCTCACAATCTACCCGGTTCCTGTCGTCCCCGCCACTCCTGCCGCCGGTTCCGTCTGGTCGCTGCGTTAAACCCGCGGGACGCTTCACCCGCGCCGACGAAAGGACTGAGCAGATGACGCAAGACGAACGGTCCCCCAAGGAGCGAGCGCTGGAGGCGATCAGGCAGGCACCCGTGCCCGCGCGAGCGCTGTTTGGATCCGAGCGGCGCGAAGTCGCGCTGAAGGCCGGCGCGACGGTGGAGGAGATCGAGATCGCGGAGAACGAGCACCCCCGCTTTTCGGTGACCGAACGCTACCTGGCACAGCACCCCCGCCTGCTCGAGAAGTCAAGGACGGGCGAGTAGGAAGAAGTCAAGGACGGCCGAGTAGGAGGCTGCACGCCGTCTCAGCACTTCTTGACTGCGCCAAATCCAACTGTTAGCGTGCATCGCTCGGAGGGCAGGGAGCCACTCCGTCGGGCAGGGAAGCCACTCTGCTGAGACGTCAAGGAGGATACGACCGCCATGGAGGGCAGCCAAGCCACCCGCGAGGGCGCGAAGAAGGCCATACGCAGAAGCTGGCGCGCGTCCACAGCCAGGCGATCAGCGCTGGCGATTGCGGTGGGTCCGCTGCTCGGCAGCCTTGGTCTGCCCGTCGTCCTCACCAGCGCCGAGGCCGCCTCTGCTCCGGCGGTGTCGGCTCCGCGCGCCTGCACCCTGACCGTCGGGAAGCACACGAAAGTTTCGGCGATCTGCTTCAAAGGCGCGACCGGCCGCACCGGCAAGGCGGGAGCAAACGGTGTGACGGGGGCGACAGGAGCGACCGGAGCCGAAGGTGAAGTGGGGGCGACCGGAGCGACCGGGGAAGCGGGCGCGGAAGGCGAAGCGGGCGCAGAAGGAGTGACTGGAGCGACCGGAGACGTCGGGGCGACGGGGGCAGCCGGGGTAACGGGCGCCGAAGGTAAGTCCGCGGGCGCCGGCGGCAACGGCCAGAACGGAGCGACAGGAGCGAGCGGCGAAACAGGAGCGACCGGCGCGACAGGAGCGACAGGAGCAACCGGCGCCACCGGCCAGACCGGTGCCACCGGACAGGACGGAGCGACCGGAGTGACGGGGGCCACGGGAATAGCAGGCGTGACCGGGGCGATCGGAGCCACGGGAGCAACGGGGACCACGGGAGCGACGGGGACCACGGGAGCGACGGGGACCACGGGAGCGACGGGGGCCGTGGGAACGACGGGTGCCACAGGAGCCACAGGGATCACGGGAGCAACCGGGGCGGTGGGCACGACGGGAGCCACCGGTGCAACCGGGACGGCTGGAGCCACCGGCGCTACCGGCGCGAGCGGCCTGACCGGTACGCAGGGTGTGACGGGCGCTTCGGGTGCGGCGGGAGTCGAAGGCAAGGCCGGGGCGGAAGGCAGAGCCGGTGCAACCGGTGCGCAGGGTGTCGTCGGGGTGACCGGAGCGACCGGTGCCGAAGGCGCGATCGGCGCAGCGGGCAAGGTGGGAGCGACCGGCGAAAAAGGTGTGACGGGCGCCACCGGGTCACAGGGCCAGACGGGGGTCACCGGGCCGGCCGGCAAAGAAGGTCCCGCAGGCAAAGAAGGGGCGACCGGCGCAACCGGCAGGGAAGGGGCGACCGGCGCAACCGGCAGCGAGGGGGCCGCGGGTAAAGAAGGCCAGGCCGGAAGCACCGGCGTCAGCGGAGCCACTGGAGCCACCGGTCCCTCGGTGGCGTCGAACATCACCGTCGTATACGCGACCGCCAGTGGCAGCGGCAAAAGCGTCACGGCATCGTGTCCAGCCGGTGACGTTGCGATCGGCGGCGGCGGGAGCAACGCCAACAACGAAGACTTCTACACCTCTTCAGGTCCGGTGAACTCCGCCACGAAAACTCCGCCGACCTCCGGCAGCGGCTCATACTCGGCTGCCCCGACGGGATGGTTGTACAGCAGCTCGGGGGTCAAAGGACCCGTCACCGCCTACGTGCTCTGCTCGAAGTAGGGCGCGCGAGATTGACAAGCCGGTGAAGCGGGGTCTACCGTGGCCCGCGACCACCCTGGAGTGAGGAGCGGCGATGAGCGAGCGGGTACTGCTGCGCGGCGGCTACGTGCTGTCGATGGACGAGACCGTCGGTGAGCTGCCGGTCGGCGACGTGCTGATCGAGGACGGCGTGATCGCCGAGGTTCGCCCGCGCGTCGACGTGGAGGATGCCGAGGTCGTGGACGTCGGCCGGCACGTGGTCATGCCGGGCTTCGTCGACACGCACCGTCACACCTGGCAGACCCCGTTTCGCGGTATCTGCGCGGACTGGACGCTCGAGGACTACTTCCGCGGCATACGCATGTCGATCTCGCCCAACTGCTCCGCCGAGGACGTGTACGCCGGCAACTACGTGGGCGCGCTCGAAGCCCTCGAAGCCGGGGTCACGACGATCCTCGACTTCTCCCATTGCAACAACACGCCGGCGCACGCCGACGCCGCGATCCAGGGCCTGCGCGACGCGGGCATCCGCGCGATGTTCGCCTACGGCTACTACCCGGCGCCGACGCGTGAGCCGGTCTTCACCGAGCACGAGCAGCGGCTGGCCGACGCTCGGCGCATCCGCGAGCAGGAGCTCTCCTCCGAGGAGGGGCTCGTGACGATGGGCGTCGCCCTGACCGAGGTGGGGCTGCTGCCATTCGAGCAGACGATCGCCGAGGCCCGCTCTGCGCACGAGCTCGGAGTGCCGAGCGTTCTGCACACCGGCTGTAACTGGGGATCGCTCGCGACCGAAGGGATCCCTGAGCTCGATCATCACCGCCTGTTGTCGGCCGACCAGGTGCACGTGCACTGCAACACGCTTGACGAGCGCAACCTGCGCCGCCTGGCTGAGAACGACTGCAAGGTGTCCTCCAGCCCGGAGACCGAGATACAGATGGGGATGGGCCACCCTGTCATCCGCCGTGCGATCGAGCTCGGGATCCGCCCGAGCCTGTCCTGCGACGTCATGTCCTCCAACTCAGGTGACATGTTCAGCCAGATGCGACTCGGCCTGCAGTTCGAGCGCTGCATGCGCAACGACGCCTTCAACGCGCGCAACCAGATGCCCGACCCGCTCGATCTGGGCGTTCGCGACGCGCTGGGCTGGGGCACTGCAAACGGTGCGCACGCGATGGGTCTCGAGCAGCGGATCGGCTCGCTCAGCCCGGGCAAGCAGGCCGACGTGATCGTCGTCGGCGGGCGGCGGCTGAACATGGTCCCGATGGCCGATCCCGTCGGTTGTCTGGTGGCGCAGGCCAACCCGGGAAACGTCCGGCACGTGCTGGTCGCCGGGCGCTTCGCCAAGCGCGACGGCGAGCTCGTCGGCGTGGATCTGGATCGGGCGATCGACCTTGCGCAGCAGTCGTGTGAGCGCGTGCTCGGCGCGATCACCGATGGTGAGCAGCCGCTGCTGCCCGCGGCGCCCGCGGGCTTCGCCGACCTGCTCAACACGATGGCCGCCCAGCACCTTGCCCGTGCGTGGGCGATCGACGTCGCCGATGGCTGAGAGCCGAAGCTCATCGACTCGCCGGGCTCGAGGTGTGAGCGTCTAGACTGCCGCGCGATGGACAGACCGGTCAAGCGGCGCTGGGAGATCTTGGTCGGGCGCTACACCGCCAACCCGCTGATGCGGGGCATGTTCAGGCTCGGAATCACGCCCCCCGGGATGGCGCTCGTGGAGACCATCGGCCGGCGCACGGGTGCCGTGCGGCACACCCCCGTGATCGCATATCCATCTGACGAGCAGACGTTGTGGCTGATCGCCCAGCACGGCAACCACGCCGGATGGGTGCGCAACTTCGAAGCCAGCCCGCAGGTGCGCGTGCGCCTCGGTCGGCACTGGCGAGCGGGCACGGCCGAGCTCCTCCCGGACGACGACGTAAAGGCGCGAATTCGCACGTTCGCAAGCAACCCGGTCGGCCGCGCGGTGAACGCGGCGACGTTTCGCGCGCTCGAGAGTCAGCCAGTGACGGTGCGCATCAGGCTCGAGGCCTGACGCCCTCCCCGACCTCCCTCACAGCTCGCCGAGGAAGCGCAGCAGCGCGTCGTTGACGGCCTCGGGCTCCTGTTGCTGCACCCAGTGTCCCGCGCCCGCCACGACCACCTCTTCGCGCAGGTCTGTCACCCAACCGCGCATCGCCTCAGCGGGCATGAATCTGCGCACGGGGTCGCGCTCGCCGGTGAGGAACAGGGCCGGTTGCTCGATCCGCCGCTCGGCGAACGGCGCCGTGAGCTCCCAGCTGCGATCCATGCTGCGGTACCAGTTGAGTCCGCCGGTGAACCCGGTCCGCTCGAACGCCTCGATGTAGACCTCGAGCTCCGTCTCCGACAGCCACTGCGGCCGTCGCGGCGGCGAGTCTTCTTCATCGGCCCACGACGCCGTCCACTGGCGCGAGGTCGTCAGCGTGCGGCGCACGTCGCGGGCCAGCGCCTCGTCGGCCACTCCGGGCTGCTGGAACCACACGATGTAGAAGTCCTCGCCCAGGTGCCGGCGCATGATGGGGATCGGCGCCGCGGGCGAGCGCGGCACGAATGGAACGCTCAACCCGGCCACGGCGCGCACGCGCTCGGGATGTATGACCGCGAGCTGCCACACGAGCCACGCCCCCCAGTCGTGACCTGCGAACAGCGCTGCGCGCTGGCCGAGCGCATCGAGCAGGCCGCAGAGATCGCCGCACAGGGTGATCACGTCGTAGGCGTCGACCTCCGCCGGAGCCGAGCTGCCGCCGTACCCGCGCAGGTCGGGCGCCACTACGCGGAAGCCGGCCGCCGCGAGCGCCGCCAGCTGCCCGCGCCAGGAGAAGGCGAGCTCGGGGAACCCGTGGCAGAGGACGACGAGCGGACCCTCACCCTCGTCGAGGAACTGCAGCTCGATCCCGTTCGTAGCTATGCGACGCACCGGCACGGCGGGCAAGACTATATGCGCTCGCCACGCGCCGACCGGGGCTTTGCAGGCGGCCGTCAGCCCTTGCGCACGAGCGCAACCACCGGGATCTGCCGGCTGGTTTTCTGCGCGTAATCGGCGAACTGCGGGTAGAGCTCGGCCTGGCGGTTGAACAGTTTCTCGCGCTCCTCACCGCTCGTCACGACGGCGTCGGCGTCGAGCGTCTCTGCGCCGACCTCGACCGTCGCCGTGGGGGTGGCGAGGAGATTGTGATACCAGGCGGGGTTGGTGGGTGCGCCCCCCTTGGAGGCGAAGATGACCATCCGCTCGCCATCCGGCAGATACATCACCGGGGTCGTGCGGCGCTCGCCAGTCTTGGCCCCGGTCGTTGTCAGCAGGAGCACCGGTGCCCCCTCGAACGGTCCGCCGACGTTGCCGTCGTTGGCACGGAACTCCTCGATGATCGCGCGGTTGAAATCGTCCAGGTCTGACACGTCGCCGTCTCCTTCTTCTGAGCCGTTGCGGGCGGGGATTACTCGATGATCTCCGAGCGGAGCCTAGCGCCCGATAGCCGGCGATTTGTTTCACGCTAGTTGCGGCTTGTTGTTGGCCCGGGCCATTTCCACGGCCCGTCGGCGGTGCCACAATCAGTCCAACATCTGGACTGGCGTCGTGCGCGGCGGGGAGGTGCGGGAACTGCTGGCCTAAGAAAGACGGGACGCCTGCTGAGATGACTTGCCGAGGGGTTGGGAGTTGAGGGGCCGGGACGCGAGCGCTGAGGCGGGCGCGCCTCGGTGGGCCGGCGGAAGAACCGGCGACTGGGCCTGCGGCGGCCGCGAGCGGGTCTCGGACGGTGTGCTGTTGACCGGCGCCACCGGGTTCGTGGGCATGGAGGTGTTGGCGCGCTTTCTGGAGTGCACCGACCGTCGCGTATATGCCCTCGTTCGTGGTGCCGACGATGTCGAGGTGAGCGCGCGGATGCAGAGCACGCTGCACTCCATGTTCGGTCGCGGTCACCCCTATTCCGGGCGGGTGGTCGCGGTGCCGGGCGACATCACGCGCCCGGGGCTGGGTCTGCGCGGCAGACGCGACTGGCTCGCGGAGCGGGTCGGTGAGGTCGTGCATGGCGCTGCGAACGTGTCGTTTGAGCAGGGCCTCGCGGACGCGCTCGAGGTCAACGTGGAGGGAACCCTGCGCATGCTCGAGTTCGCCGAGCGCGCTCGCGCGCGCGGCGGGCTGCGGCGCTTCTCCTACATCTCGACCGCATACGTCGCCGGCGAGCACGCGGGGTGCTTCTCGGAGGACGACCTCGACGTCGGTCAGCGCTTCCGCAACGCCTATGAGCAGTCGAAGTTCGAGGCGGAGTGCCTGCTCGCGAGCTGGTGGCAGCGGCTGCCCATCACCGTGTTGCGCCCGAGCATCATCGTCGGTGAGCGCGACAGCGGCTGGACGACGTCCTTCAACGTCCTCTACTGGCCTCTGCGCGCGTTCGCCCGCGGCGCCTACGCGGCCCTGCCCGCCCGCCGCGACGCGCCGGTCGACGTCGTTCCGGTCGACTACGTGGCCGACGCCATCTTCGCGCTCAGCCAGTCGCCCGAGGCCGAGGGCGCCACCTTCCACCTGACGGCCGGCACGCACGCGAGCAGCGTCGGCGAACTCGTCGAACTCGCAGCGGCGTACTTCAGACGTCCTGCGCCGCGCCTCATCGATCCCTCGCTGTACCGGCGCGTGGTGCACCCGCTGCTCGTTCGTGCGGCGCGCGATCAGCGCTACCGCCAGGCGCTGACGCGCAGCGAGGTCTTCTTCCCGTATTTCGCGATGCGGGTCACCTATGACGACCGCCGCTCGCGTGTCGCGCTGCGTGGCGCCGGCATCGCGCCCACGCCACTGCGCACCTATTTCGACAGGCTCGTCGAGTTCGCGCTCGACGCCGAGTGGGGCCGGCGAGCGATACCGCGCACCCGCGCGGTCGCAGCCGCTGCGCCGCCGTCCAGCCGGACGGCGCCGGTACCTCACGCCTTGCCGCGATTGGCCTTGGCAGAGTGACCGGCCCGCGCCTGTCCGCGCTCGACGCCTCGTTCCTCGCGGTGGAGACGCCCAACGCGCACATGCACGTGGGCTTCGTCGCGCTGTTCTCCCCCCCGCGGAAGGCCGCCTGCCGAGCTTCCCGGAGCTCCGTGACCACATCGAGCTGCGGCTGGGACGCGCGCCGCGCTACCGCCAGAAGCTGGCGTCGGTGCCGCTCGGTCTACACGCACCGGAGTGGACTGACGATGAGGCCTTCTCGGTCGGCCGTCATGTCTACCGGGCACCCGGTCCGCTCGGTGACCTCGTCGAGGAGGTGTTCTCGACGCCGCTGCGCCGCGACCGACCGCTGTGGGAGATGTGGATCTGCGAGGACATAGAGCAGGAACGGTTCGCGATCGTCGGCAAGGCCCATCACTGCATGGTCGACGGCATCGCCGCCGTCGAGCTCGCCTCGCTGCTGCTCGACGCCACCGTCGAGACTGCCCCGTGCGAGCTCGACGACTGGCGCGCGGAGCCCGAGCCGGGTGGGGAGCGGCTGCTGGTCAGGGGGGTGCGCGACCTGCTCTCTCAGCAGCTCGACCTCCTGCGCTGGCCGCTGCGCGCGGCGAGATCACCGGCGCCCGCCGCGCGGCAGACCGCCGCGGGTGCGCTGCGCGCGACCCGTGCTCTCACCCACCTGCTGGGTGCCGCTCCGGCGAGCGTGCTCAACGGGCAACTGTCGCCGCTGCGCCGCCTGGCGTGGGCTCAGCGCCCCCTCGGTGACCTGCGGGTCGTCAAGCGCGCCTACGGCACGACCGTCAACGACGTGATGCTGGCCGCGGTGGCCGGGGGCATGCGCGCCTACCTGATCCGCCGCGGCGAGGAGCCGGTCGCGCTCAAGGTGATGGTGCCGGTCAGCGTGCGCAGCCCCGACGACGTCCTCGGCAACCACATCTCGTTCGTGTTCGCCGAGCTGCCCTGCGACGAGCCCGACCCGCTCGGTCGTCTCTACCGCGTTCACGCCGCCATGAGCCGGCGCAAGCGCGACGGCGAGCCCGACGGAGCCGACCTCGTGCTGAAGGCCGTCGCGCGCGTCCCCGTGACGGTGCAGCAGACCCTGTCGCGGTTCATCGCGAGCCCGCGTACGTTCAACCTCGTGGTATCGAACATCCCCGGTCCCAGCGTGCCCATGTACATGCTCGGCTGTCCGCTGCAGGCCACCTATCCCGTCGTCCCGCTGTCGGACCGCCACACCGTGTCGGTCGGCATGACCACGATCCACGAGCAAGCCTGCTTCGGCGTCTACGCCGACCGCGAGGCGCTGCCGGATGTCGACATGCTGGCCCGCGACATCGACGACGCCATCACCGAACTGCTCGCCGCCACATCGCGCGTCTCGGAACCCCGGCCGACAGCCGGGGTCTGAGCTCTCAGTTGTGGCGCTTGCGCGCCTTGCGGGCCTTCGCGCTCGATTGCGACTTGGCGACGCGGTTCTCGCTCGAGCGCTCGTCGTGGTTGGCGCTGTCGTGGTTGGAGCGGTCGTGATCGCCGGGGCCGTTCTGATCGGCCTCCCCGCCGTCGGCGGCCAGCTCAAAGGCCGACGGCAGGCCGCTGAAGAGAGGCCGTCCGGGGAACAGCGGCTGCCCGGGGAAGGACAGCTGCTCGCTGTCTGAGAGATTCGGCGGCTCCGCCGCCTCACGCGCGGGCCCGTCCCCGGCTGAGGCGCGCCTGGTGCGTTCCTGCTCGAGCGCGCGGATCTCGTTGAGAGCCTCAGCGAGGACCGGTGCGGCCGGCTCCTGACTCTCCCACAGCGTCTTCAGGGCCTTGGCTGACGCGATCGGCGTGTCGACGTGCGCGGAGGTGCCGCTGCGTTCGATCTGGTCCTTGAGCTGTCGGCGCGCCTCTTCCGCGCTGTCGAGGTCGTGTACATCGAGCCGGATAGTGCGCAGGTCGCGGAGGTCGAACGGCGGTCGCTGCGCCGAGTCGATCAACTGCACGACCGGCCGTTGCGCGGCGTGGCGGACGGCGAGCTCGTAGAACACGTTGGCGTCGTGGTCGGTCAGGTCGGCCACGACCAGGTCCGAATCGGCGACGGCGGCGAGCAGCGGGCCGCTGATGATCCCGGGCAGCCCTATCTCGTCGGCTCGCTTGGCGGCGAAACCGAGCGCCGAGACCACGGGCTGGATGATGTGCTTGAAGACTTGATCGGCGCGCTTACGTGTGTCGCTGCCCGGATCGCCGAGCGGAGAAATCACCAAGCAGGTCAGGCTCGACATGCTGCCTCCCGGCGAGAAGATGGACGCCGTGAGCATACAGGCGTGCCTGTATCGTCCGGAGGCGTGAGCGATCGCGATCTTGACGTCGTCGTGTTCGGCGCCGGCGGGGTCACCGGCCGCCGCGTCGCGGCCTACCTGGCCGAACGCGCAGCCGAGACCGACATGCGCTGGGCGCCCGCGGCGCGCGACGCCGATAAGGCGGAGCGGATACTGGGCGAAGCCGGGGTGCACCCGCCCGAGACGATCGTGGCCGACGTCTCGGATCCGGACTCGCTCGCGGCGATGGCGGCGCGGGCCAGTGTGGTTCTCAACCTCGTCGGGCCATACACCCGCTACGGGCGGCCGGTGATCGCGGCCTGCGTGGCTCATGGCGCCCACTACGCCGACCTCACGGGCGAGATCCCGTTCGTGCGGCGGATGATCGAAGAGTTCGACGAGGCGGCGGCGGCCGCCGGCGTGAAGATCGTTGAGGTGTGCGGGTTCGAGGCGCTGCCTCCCGATCTCCTGGTTCTGCTGGCCGCCGAGGCCGCACTCGAGCGCTTCGGCGAGGGTCTTGCGGCGGCCGATCTCGAGGTGACGGTGAAGCCACCGGGAGGGATGCCGCGCCCGTCCGACGGGATCTCGGGGGGAACCTTCCAGAGCATCTCCGCACTGGTGGGCGACGAGGATGCGGCGCGCGCCACCGATCCGGCGGCGCTCATCACCGACGCGGCCGCCGCCGCGACGGTGCGACGGATCTCACCGATTCCGCTCGGGCCGCGTCGTGGATCCGACGGAGCCGTGATCGCTCCGATGGCGCCGGCCCCATTCATCAATCCCGCCGTGATCCAGCGGACGGCCGCACTCGTCGCGGCTGCCGACGGGCGCCCGGCCCAGCCGTTCCGCTATCGCGAGGGCATGGTGCTCGGCGGAGGCGCCGCCTCGCTTCCGGCGCGCTGGGGGGTCGCGGGCGCGCTGTCGGCCACGCAGGTCGGCCTTCGCGGCCTCGCCGGCGCCCGCCCGGCGGTCAGGCGGCGACTCGCGAATGTCCTTGAACGAGTCGGCCCGGCATCGGGGTTCGGCCCTGCCGAGGACCGGCTGGAGGGTTGGGAGTGGACGATGTCGGTGAGCGGACGCACGGCCGGCGGACATCAGATCGACGCCCGCGTGCAGGCGCAGGGGCACCCGGGCTACCTGGCGACCGCGAGGATGCTCGGTGAGGCGGGGATGGTGCTCGCAGAGGACGGCGCCACACCCCAGCGAGCCGGCTGTCTCACTCCCGCGAGCGCCCTCGGCACCGCTCAGATCGATCGTTTCGAGCGGGCGCGCCTGCGCTTCTCGGTGGATCCCTGAGCGTCGCTACCCGGACACTCGACGTTCGCCGAGCGCGCCGGATCCGGCCTTACGGGAGACCGCGGTGCCGCCGCGTCCCCGCAGAACATAGGCGCAGCCGACCGCGATCAGTGCGCCGGCGATCGGGCCGAGCGCGTAGACCCAGTAGCTCGAGAAGTCTCCGCTCACGAGTGCCGGGCCGAACGAGCGGGCCGGGTTCATCGAGGCGCCGCTCACCGGCGCCGACCACAGACCGGCGAGCGCGACGTAGCCGCCGACTCCCAGGGCGGCGATCGGGCCGACGCTCTGGGCGGCGGAGGCCGTGCCCAGGATGACGCTGACGAGCGTCGCGGTGAGGACGACCTCCATCAGCAGCGCCTGCCAGTTGACGTAGCCCGGTCCGGGCAGCGTGGCGCCGAGATGTTGGACGTTGCCGAAGACGGCCTCGAGAAACAGGCATGCCAGGGTGGCGCCGATCAGCTGTATGACGATGTAGCCGGGTACGCGTTTCCACGGGAAGTCTCCGCGCATGGCAAACGCCAGCGAGACGCCGGGATTGAGGTGGGCCCCGGAGACCGCGCCCATGAACAGGATGATCGCCATGACCATCAGCCCGGGCGCCACCACCGCGGCCGCCAGGCTGATCTGGCCCTTGCCGTGGAGGATCCCGCCACCGGCGGCGACCAGCACGAGCATGAACGTGCCGAGCAGCTCGGAGAACAGCCTTCTCCACTCGAGGCTCGGGTCGTCGAACTCGGCCTTGGAGCCGAACTCGAGCGCGAGCAGATGCCGCGTCCGCGGGGTGAGCATTCCGAATGCGGGAAGGTCCTCTCCAGCGGAAGGCTCATGGGACATGGCCGCAACCTAACAGCCGCGCCCGGCAGGTACGCTTGCCGCCATGAACAGCGCCCCACGCGCGATCCATCACATCAACTGCGGCACCATGTGTCCCCGCGGCGCGCGTCTGCTCGCGGGTGAAGGAGGCCTCCTGGCCGCTACGCGCTTGGTCTGCCACTGCTTGCTCATCGAGGGCGCCGAGGGGCTGGTGCTGATCGACACGGGCTTCGGCCTCGCCGACACTCACAACCCGCGCCAGCTCGGGATCCCCTTCACAACCGTCGTCCGTCCCATCGCCGACTCCGCCGAGACGGCGATCTCGCAGATCCGCGAGCTCGGCTTCGAGCCGGGGGATGTGCGGAACATCGTCACGACGCACCTCGACCTCGACCACGCCGGCGGTCTGCCGGACTTTCCCGACGCTGAGGTCCACCTGCTCGGCTCGGAGCTCGCCGCGGCGATGCAC
The DNA here is from genome assembly GCA_963761355.1 of uncultured Solirubrobacteraceae bacterium. Taxonomy (GTDB): domain Bacteria; phylum Actinomycetota; class Thermoleophilia; order Solirubrobacterales; family Solirubrobacteraceae; genus Palsa-744. The sequence continues at coordinate 214,076 of CAVXHC010000014.1, read as the reverse complement.
CCGGGCTGGCGCGAGCGCGCACGCTACATCGCCGCGCACTGGGCACACGGGCCGCACTGGTCCGAGCACGACGTCGGCGGCGACGAGTGGTTTGGCTTCGACAGCGTGCGCATCCTGCCGGGCAGCGATGCCGAGATCCTGCTGATACCGCTGCGCGGACACACGCTCGGCCACACGGGTGTCGCGGTCAGGCAGCCGGATGGTTGGCTGTTGCACTGCGGCGACGCCTACTTTCACCACGGCGAGGTGGAGACGCCCGCGCACTGCCCGCCCGGGCTGCGCGCCTTCCAGGCGCTGAACCAGGTCGACGGCGCCACCCGGCGGCAGAACTCAGAGCGCCTGCGAGAGCTCGCCCACGAGCACGGAGACGAGGTCGAGCTGATCTGCTCGCATGACTCCTCGACGCTCGATCGCTATATCGTCGCAAGCGCGGACTAGGGGGAAACGCCATGGGGTTCATCGCTCCGAGCGCACCGCCGGTGGACATCGAGGAGTGGAAGCGCAAACCGCTGCTCGAGCGGATCAAGCCGCTCGCCCAGGACTGGGCGATCAACGGCGTCGGCGTGCCGACGGCGGTGTACCTGCTCTACATCGTGAAGCTCGTGATCTTCGTGGTCGCAGGCGCGCTCGTCATCTCGGCGAGCACCTCGGGCCTCGGAGGCCTCGGCGATCTCGGCAGCTGGTGGACCCAACCGATCGTCTTCCAGAAGGTCGTCGTGTGGACGATGCTGTGGGAGTTCGTCGGGCTCGGCGCGGGATCGATGCCGCTGACGTTCCGCTTCATGCCGCCGATCGGCGGCATCCTCTACTGGCTGCGTCCCGGCACGATCCGCCTGCCGCCGTTCCCCGAGCGAGTCCCGTTGACGCGCGGATCGCGGCGCACGCTGCTCGATGTGGCGCTGTATGCCGGCATGATCGCCTCGGCGGTGTACCTGCTCGCCTCGAACGGCGAAGCCGTCTCCGGCTGGCGGGCCGGGCGCCTCGACACGACCGCGATCGGCGTGCTGCTCGGCTTCCTCGTGCTGCTCGGCCTGCGCGACAAGGTGTCCTTCCTCAGCGCACGCCCGGAACTGTACGGGCTGCTGCTGATCGTGTTTCTGTTTCCGATCGGCAACCTGTTCGTCGCCTCCCAGCTGGTGCTCGTGTGCATCTGGTGGGGTGCGGCGGCGTCCAAGCTCAACAAGCACTTCCCGTTCGTCGTGGCCGTGATGATCTCGAACACTCCCTGGAACCGCTCGCGCGCCGCCAAGCGCCAGCTCTATGAGAACTATCCGGACGATCTCAGGCCCTCCCGCCGCGCGGCGTTGGCCGCGCATCTCGGCACGGTCATGGAGTTTTCGCTGCCGCTCATCCTGCTGGTGTCGCGGGGCGGAACGCTCTGCACGATCGCGGTCGTGGGCATGATCATCTTCCACGTCCACATCACCTCGACGTTCCCGCTGGCGGTGCCGCTCGAGTGGAACCTGTTCATGATCTTCGGACTGCTGTTCCTGTTCGGTCACTACGGCGACGTGCCGTTCTCGACGCTCGATGAACCGCTGCTGATCGCCGCCATCGTCGTTGTCGGCGTGCTCGTCCCGATCGCCGGGAACCTGCGCCCCGACAAGATCTCCTTCCTTGCCTCGATGCGCTACTACGCCGGCAACTGGGCCACTAGCCAGTGGTTGTTCCGCAAGGACGGGGCCGAGCAGAAGCTCGATTCCTCCCTGGTCAAGCCGGCGCACGTGGTCGTCGAGCAGCTGAGCAGCCTGTACGGCCGCGAGATGGCCGAGCTGCTGCTCACCAAGGGCCTGGCCTTCCGTGCCATGCACACGCACGGGCGGGCGCTGAACGGGCTGCTTCCCCGGGCCGTCGACGACGTCGAGGCTTACTCGGTGCGCGAGGGTGAGCTGATCTCGGGCGTCGCCGTCGGCTGGAACTTCGGCGACGGCCACTTCCACAACGAGCAGCTGCTCGCCGCGGTGCAGGAGCGCTGCGATTTCGCGGACGGCGAACTGCGGATCGTGACGATCGAGTCCCAGCCCGCGCAGGTGCAGCGCCAGCGCTACCGCATCTTCGACGCCGCCCGCGGCCTGATCGAGGAGGGCTACGTCCAGGTCAAGGACATGGTCGAGCGCCAGCCGTGGCTCGACGAGACCGGCACCTTCCCGGTCGAGGTGATCGGCTCGGGCCCGCCCGCGCAGGCCGCCGCGCCGGTGGCTAAGTGAGCGATGCGATCGTCGTCGGATCCGGTCCGAACGGGCTGACGTGCGCCGCCGTGCTGGCGCGCGCGGGTATGAAGGTGACGGTGCTCGAGGCCGACGCGAGAATCGGCGGCGGCACGCGCAGCAGCGAGCTGACGCTTCCGGGGCTGCTGCACGACGATTGCTCGGCCGTGCACATCATGGCGGTGGGCGCGCGCTCGCTGAACGAGCTCGGGCTCGAGCGCCACGGTCTGGACTGGTGCTGGCCCGAGGTCGACCTCGCCCACCCGCTCGACGGCGGGGGCGCGGGAGTGCTGCTGCGCTCGCTGAGCGCCACGGCCGCGGGGCTCGGCGAGGACGGGGCGCGCTGGCAGTGCATCTTCGGCCCGCCGTCGCGCGGCTTCGCCGCGCTCAGCGAGGACATCATGCGCCCGGTGCTGCACGTCCCACGCCACCCCATCCGGCTGCTGCGCTTCGGGGTGCCGGCGGCGACGCCCGCCACGCTGCTCGCGCGCGCGTTCGCAACCGACGAGGCCCGCGCCCTGTGGGGCGGCTGCGCCGCGCACGCGTTCAGTCCCCTGTCGCAACCGATGAGCTCGTCCGTGGGCATGGCGCTGATCTGCGCCGGCCATCAGTACGGCTGGCCGGTTGCGCGCGGCGGCTCGCGGGCCATCGCGGACGCGCTGGCGGCCGTCGTGCGCGAGCACGGCGGGACGCTCGAGACCGGGCGTCGCGTGCAGGCGCTGTCCGAGCTCGGGCCGGCTGATGCGATCGTGTTCGACCTTGCGCCGGGCGCGGTCGCCGCCATCGCCGGCGACGCGCTGCCCGCGCGGGTCGCGCGTGCCTATCGCCGCTACCGCCACGGCCCGGGCGCGTTCAAGGTCGACCTCGCCGTCGCCGGCGGTGTGCCGTGGACGAGCGAGGCCGCCCGCCGGGCCGGCACGGTGCACGCCGTCGGGTCGCTCGATGAGGTCGTCGTCGCCGAGCGCGAGATCAACCGCGGCCGCATGCCCGAGCGCCCGTTCGTGGTCGTCTGCCAGCAGTCGCTGGCCGACCCGACGCGTGCCAGGGACGACGTCCACCCCGTGTGGAGCTACGCGCACGTGCCGAACGGCTACACCGGCGACGCCACCGAGACGCTGCTCGACCAGATCGAACGGTTCGCGCCCGGCCTGCGCGAGCGGATACTGGCGAAGGCCATCAGCTCGACCGGCGAGCTCGAGCGCCGTAACGCCAACTACGTCGGCGGCGACATCATCACCGGCGCCAACACGCCTGTGCGGACGGTGATCCGCCCGCGTCTGGCGCTGGATCCGTACAGCACCGGAATCCCGGGCGTGTTCATCTGCTCCGCGGCGACTCCTCCGGGTGCGGGCGCACACGGCATGAACGGCTACAACGCCGCGCAGTCGGTGCTCAATTCGGCTAGCCTGCGCCCTCGATGAGCGGGGTGTTCATCACCGGCGGCTCGGGCTTCATCGGCGGCAGGCTGATCGAGCGGCTGCGCGCCGACGGCCACGAGGTGCGCGCGCTCGCACGCTCACCGTCGGCGGCCGAGCGGGTCCGCGCGCGCGGCGCCGAGCCCGTGGACGGCGAGCTGGCGGACCTCGCCGCGATGCGCGCCGGCGCCGAGGGCTGCGAGCTGGCCTTCCACGCCGCGGCGACGCTCGGGGACTGGGGAGAGCGCGAGGACTTCGAGCGCGGCAACGTGCAGGGCACGAACAACGCGCTGCGAGCCTGCGCCGAGGCGGGCGTGCGGCGATTCGTGCATGTCGGCACCGAGGCGGCGCTGCTCGCCGGCCGGCCGCTCGTGGAGGTCGACGAGACGGCGCCGCTCAGGCCAGACTCACCCGTGCTCTACAGCTCGACGAAGGCGCGCGCCGAGATGGCCGTGATCGAGGCAAACAGGGACGGGTTCGAGACGGTGGTCGTGCGTCCACGCTTCGTGTGGGGCGCGGGCGACACGACGCTGTTGCCGGTGATGGTCGAGCTGGCGCGCAGCGGGCGCTTTGCGTGGATCGGCGGCGGGCGCCACCGCACCTCGACGACGCACGTCGATAACACCGTCGAGGGGCTGGTGCTCGGCGCCACGCGCGGGCGCCCGGGCAACGCCTACTTCGTGACCGACGGCGAGCCTGTCGTGTTTCGCGAGTTCGTCAGCGACCTGCTCGCGACGCAGGGCGTCGCCGCCCCGACGCGCAGCGTTCCCACCGCCGCCGCGGCGGTCCTCGCGAGCGCCGGCGAAGCGGCATGGCGGCTGCTGCCACTGCCCGGGCGCCCACCGCTCACCAGCTTCACCTACTGGGTCTCCTCGCAGGAGTGCACGATCAGGATCGACAAGGCGCGCGAGCAGCTCTCCTACGCTCCTGTCACCACGATCGCGGATGGCCTGGAGCAGTTGCGCGAGGTAGGGTAGGCGGATGGCGGCTGCGATCACGGCTCGCGAGTCCCGGCAGGTGGAGAAAGCGAAGAAAGCGAACGCGACAGGCCTCACGCCCGTCGTGTTCATCCACGGTCTGTGGCTGTTGCCGAGCAGCTGGGACCGGTGGGCGGCGGTGTTCGAGGAGGCGGGCTACACGGCGCTGACGCCAGGCTGGCCGGACGATCCTGAGACGGTCGCCGAGGCGAATGCGCACCCGCAGGTGTTCGCCGGCAAGACCGTCGGTCAGGTGGCCGACCACTTCATCGAGGTGATCGCGAAGCTCGAGCGCAAGCCGGCCGTCGTCGGGCATTCCTTCGGCGGGCTGCTGACCCAGATCGTCGCCGGCCGCGGGCTCTCGGCCGCCTCGGTGGCGATCGACCCGGCGCCCTTCCGCGGCGTGCTGCCACTGCCGATCTCCGCGCTGAGGGCCGCCATGCCGGTGCTTCACAACCCGTCGAACCGCAAGCGCGCGGTCGCGCTCAGCTACACCCAGTTCCGCTATGCATTCGCCAACGCGGTGAGCGAGCAGGAGGCCCACGAGCTGTATGAGACCTACGCGGTGCCCGCGCCCGGCGCACCGCTGTTCCAGGCGGCGACCGCCAACCTGAATCCAGGGACCGACGCGAAAGTGGACAGCTCGAACCGCGACCGCGGCCCGCTGCTGATCATCTCCGGCGAGAAGGACCACACCGTGCCATGGGCGATCGCCAACGCCTCATACAAGAAGCAGGCGCACAACCCGGGCATAACCGAGATCGTCGAGATCCCCGATCGTGGGCACGCGCTCACGATCGACAGCGGCTGGCGCAAGGTCGCCGACACCGCAGTCGAGTTCGTCAAGCGGTTCGTCTAGCGGCGAGCGCGCCCGGCCCGGGCGTGCTTAGATTAGGCACTAACAGGTTCTCGAGCCTGTGGACATTCCCAGCGCGCGCCCGTAGCTCAGTGGTCAACGGTTCTCTTCGGGGAGCCAAAGAGCAGCGGTCTTTCAAGCCGCAGGCCGCGGGTTCGATTCCCGCCGGGCGCGATTTTAAGCATTGCCTGCAGGCCTCCTGGTTGGAGAGCCGGCCTCGCAGTCTGCGCTACGCGCTCGAGGCTGAGGCTGCTCGGCCCGCGGCGAGCATCACCTTCACGATGTCGACCGCGCGCTCGGTCTTTGGCCGCTCGCCGATCGCGAGGGTCGCCCACTGAAGCGCCGTGGCGACTTGGACGACGACGTCGATAGCCGGGCCGCCTCGCGTGCCCGCGAGCAGGTTGACATTCTGCGTAAAACGTGATTTATATGTCCGCGAGGAAGATGGATCCCGTCCATTCGCAGGATGCGTGAGCCGGGTGGCTGGGTGTGGCAAGGCGATTGGGGAACCTGTACAAGAGGCTGGGGGTCAAGCAGGATGCGAGACCGAAATCGAGATCGGGGATGAGACTGTTCACCTGCCAGGAGCAGCGGATGCTCCGGGCGCTACACGGGCGCTGGCCGTACCGCCGCTCGCACTGCCGCGACGACCTGCACTGGCTTGTGCGGGTGCGGCCGGGTAGCGGCTGCTCGACCGGGCGTGCACACTCGACAGCGGGTCTGCGAGCCCTGCGTCGGCGACCCCACAGCGGCTGAGGCCGTCCCGGGCTGCTGGACCCGGGAGGAGGAGAAGGAGGGGACGTCCTATCCCAGCAGGCCCGAGAGCGGCTCCGGACGGGCCTGTTGGGTTGGGGCGGCCGCGCGCGGTGCGGGTGAGGGCGCCTGCGCGGCGTTCTGGGCGATCGCGTCGATCACTCTCGGCCAGATCGCCCGGGGGAGGTCGTGACCCATGCCCTCGACTCGCATCAGCTTGGCTCCCCTGATCGCACGCGCCGTCGCGCGCCCGCCCGAGTAGGCCACGAGCGGGTCGGCCTTGCCGTGGATCACGAGCGTCGGCGCGGTGATGTCGTGCAGTTCACGCGTGCGATCGCCCGAGGCGACGATCGCGGCCAGCTGCCGCGCGGGACCGGCGGGGTCGTGGTCGCGGTCGTAGCCGGCTGCGGCAATCGCGCGGATATCGGCCGGGTCACGCTCGATGCCCTGCGAGCCCAGGGCGGCAAACAGTCTCTCCGCGTGCGCGATGAACGCGTCGCGGCCGGTCGGAGCGCGACGCAGGAAGACGGCGTAGCTGCTCAGCCGCGGCTGTCCGCTGAAGCGGCTGCCGGTGCTGGACATGATCGACACGAGCGAACGCACGTCCTGCGGGTGGCGCGCAGCCAGCGACTGGGCGATCATCCCGCCCATCGACGCCCCGATCACGTGTGCCGGTGCGAGCTCGAGCTTCTCCAACAGGCCGGCGGTGTCGTCGGCCATGTCGGAGATCGTGTAGCGGGCCACCCGCTTGGGGCGGAGCAGCAGCTGGGGGATCGAAGGCGCCGGACCCTCGAGGTGGGTCGAGTGCCCGACATCGCGGTTGTCGAAGCGCACGACGTGGAATCCGCGGCTCGCGAGCTCCAGGCAGAAGTCCTCCTGCCAGGCGATCATCTGCATGCTCAGCCCCATGATCAACAGGGCCGTCGGATCGGACGGATCGCCGAAGGTCTCGTAGCAGAGGGTGATGCCCCTGCCCACGTCGCAGAACTGCTCAGGCATGACAGGTGACTCTAGCGGGCGATCGTCGCTAGGATCGAGCTCATGGCAGACGGTGAGATCCAGAAGCTGTCGATCGACACGATTCGCGGCCTGTCCATGGACGCCGTGCAGAAGGCCAATGCCGGGCACCCGGGGACGGCGATGGCGCTCGCGCCGCTGGCGTACACGCTGTACATGCGCTTCCTGCACCTGAATCCGAACGACCCCTCGTGGCCCGATCGCGACCGCTTCGTGCTGAGCAACGGTCACGCGTGCGTGCTCCAGTACTCGCTTCTCCATCTCACGGGCTTTGACCTCGGGCTGGACGACCTGAAGCAGTTTCGCCAGTGGGGCTCGCGCACGCCGGGGCATCCCGAGCGCGGCCACACGCCGGGCGTCGAGATCACCACCGGGCCGCTCGGGCAGGGCTTTGCCAACGCCGTCGGGATGGCCATCGCTGAGCGCTTTCTGGCCGACCGCTTCAACCGCCCGGGCCACGAGGTCGTCGATCATCACACCTACGCGATCTGCGGTGACGGGGACATGATGGAGGGCGTCAGCCAGGAGGCCGCGTCAATCGCCGGGAACTTCGCACTCGGCAAGCTGATCGTCTGCTACGACGACAACCACATCACGATCGACGGGTCGACGACGATCTCCTTCGACGGCGAGAACCACAGCGCGCGCATGGAGGCCGACGGCTGGCACGTGCAGCGGGTGGCGGATTCCGAGGACCTCGACGCGCTCGAGTTCGCGCTCAACGCCGCGCGCGCCGAAACCGAGCGGCCGTCGTTCATCGCGATCCGCTCGCACATCGCCTACCCGGCGCCGCACGCCGTCGACACGGCCAAGTCGCACGGCGCGCCGCTCGGCGAGCCGGAGGTGCGGGCCACCAAGGAAGTGATGGGCTTCGACCCCGACCGCTCGTTCTGGGTCGATGAGCGTGTGTACGAGCACATGTCGCTCGACGCTGCCGGCGCCGCTTCCCAACAGTCCTGGCAGCAGCGCTTCGATTCATGGCGCCTGTTGGCTGCCGGAGCTCGCCGAGGATTGGGATCGCGCGTGGGCGGGGCACCTGCGCGATGGCTGGCGCGATGTGCTCCCTGCTTTCAAGGCCGGTGAACAGCTCGCCACGCGCGCGGCCGGCCATCAGGCGATGGCGGCCTTCTCCGAGTATGCCCCGACGATGGCCGGTGGGGCGGCAGATCTGGTGGCGTCGACCAACACAGTGTTCGAGGGCGCCGGGGAGTTCTCCAAGGTGCACTCCGGGCGCAACATCCCGTTTGGCATTCGCGAGCACGCGATGGGCGCGATCGTCAACGGCATGGCCGCCCACGGTGGGATCGTGAAGCCGTACGGGTCTACGTTCCTCGTCTTCTCCGACTACATGCGCGGCGCCGTGCGGCTGGCGGCGCTGATGGAACTGCCGGTGCTGTGGGTGTGGACGCACGACTCGATCGGCCTCGGCGAGGACGGCCCGACACACGAGCCGGTCGAGCACTACGCGTCGCTGCGCGCGATCCCCCACCTGTGGGTGATCCGCCCCGCCGACGCGAACGAGACCACGGCGGCGTGGCGGGTGGCGCTCGAACGCAGCGACGGCCCGGTGGCCCTGCTTTTGTCGCGCCAGAAGATCCCGGTGCTCGATCGCTCCGAGGTGGCCTCAGCCGAGGAGCTCGAGTATGGGGGCTACGTGCTGTGGGACTCGTCCGCGCCGGCCGCCTCCAGCGACGGGGGCACCGCGGCAGCCGCTTCGGGCAACGCTCCGGAGCTGATCCTCATCTCCACCGGCGCCGAGGTGCCCCTGACCCTTGACGCAGGGCGGGCGCTCGCCGATGAGGGAATCAGGACGCGCGTGGTATCGATGCCCTGCATGGAGCTGTTCGAAGCCCAGACCGAGGAGTACCGCGAGCAGGTGCTACCACGCGAGGTGACCGCGCGCCTGGCGGTCGAGCCGGGCGCGAGCATGAGCTGGTGGAAGTGGGTCGGCACAGACGGCGACGTGCTCGGCCTCGACCGCTTCGGCGCCTCGGCGCCGGGCGCCATCGTGCTCAGAGAACTGGGGTTCAGCGTGGAGAACATCGTCCTCAGGGCCAGAGCGGTGTTCGAGCGCAGAAGCGCGATATCGAACTAGAGAAGGAGATCTGATCATGTCCCCCCCCGAGAACGCCTCCCCGCTCGAGCTCCTCTCCAAATTGGGGCAGAGCGTGTGGATCGACAACCTCTCGCGCGAATCGACCCGCGGAGGGCACCTGCAGGGGCTGATCGACGACGACGCGGTCGTCGGCGCGACGTCCAACCCGACGATCTTCCAGAAGGCGATGAGCTCCGGCGACGCCTACGACGAGCAGCTGTCACAGCTCGACGGCGGGCTCCCCATCAAGGACGTCTTCTGGGCGCTGGCCCAGCAGGACATCCGCGAGGCCTGTGACGTGTTCCGGGCGACCTGGGAGGACGGGCAGGGGCGCGACGGGTACGTTTCGCTTGAGGTGGACCCGGGCCTCGCCTACGACACGCTCGCCACGTTCCGCGAAGCGATCCGCATCCACGAAGCGGTCGACCGCCCCAACCTGATGGTCAAGATCCCCGCGACGAGGCCCGGGCTGGCGTCGATCGAGGACGTGATCGCCGAGGGCCGCTCGATCAACGTCACGCTGATCTTCTCGCTCAGCCGCTACGCGGAGGTGGCCGAGTCCTACCTGCGCGGGATCGAGCGCCTGATCGCCGCCGGCGGGGACCCCGGCACGGTGGCCTCGGTGGCGAGCTTCTTCGTGTCGCGGATCGACACCGAGGCCGACCGGCGCCTGGATGAGATCGGCGGGCACGACGAGCTCAAGGGCAAGCTCGCGGTGGCGAACGCGAAGCTCGCCTACGCCCACTACCTGGAGGCCTTCGCCGGGCCGCGCTGGGAGTTCCTCGCATCCAAGGGCGCCACGCCGCAGCGGGTACTGTGGGCGTCGACCTCGGTCAAGAACCCCGCCTACCCGGACACCCTCTACGTGGAGGAGCTGATCGGGCCCGACACGGTCAACACGATGCCCGAGGAGACGATCCGCGACTACCAGGATCACGGCAAGCCGCAGGCGAGGCTGCAGAGCGGGCTCGAGCAGGCGCAGCTGGTGCTCGATGAGCTGGCCGGCGCGGGTGTGGACTACGACGACCTCACCGGGACGCTCGAGCGCGAGGGCGTCGAGAAATTCTCCGACTCCTTCGACAAACTGCTCGAGGCCCTGAACGACAAGCGCCGGTCGCTCGTTCCGGCGTGACCGCCGCGCGCGCTCGGCCGCGGATGGCGGCCGATCAGCTGTAGGGGATCGGGATCAGCACGCTGACCTTCAGCGGCCCCGACGGGAACGACTGGGCGTGGAGCGTGTACACCCGGAAGGTGCGCCCCTGGTAGTGGTAGGTGCCGCTCGAGGGGACCGGCCCGGGGTTCGGGCCGAGGCTGTTCTTGACGAGTTCCGAGCCCATGTACATGAGCACGTCGACGCCGGCCAGACGCTTGGCCAGGCGCTTGTAGCCCTCGTCGTCCTGGATCGAGAGCACGAAGCTGCCGATCGTGCGCCCGCCTGAGCGAAGCGGCGCGCGCACGGGCGCGAGCACGTACGGGCCGCCGACGTCGGACAGCAGCTGCCCGCCGGCGCTGACGCGAAGGCGGACGATGTGATGGTTGAGCAGGCTTTCGATCGCCCGCCTGGTGGCGGCGGGTTCGCGCGCGGCGACGGCGCGCAGGAGCGCGGGGTCGTGCTGGACGCGGCGGACCTCGGCCTGTGCGCGCCGGCCGCTCTCGGCGGTGTAGATGCTCACGGCGACGCGGCTGAGCGTGTTGACGAGCGTGTCTTCCTGGGTGTGACCGCAGAGGGCGGCGAGCGAGGGGAACGATCGCAGCACGTACGCGCGCAGGTGGCCCGCCGGATACACCGCGACGGGGAAGGAGGTGTAGCGGTAGTTGACGTGGTGCTCCGTCAGCGACCCTTCGGGGGAGAGTTCGCCGCGCGGGAGCGAGAGCGAGGCGGCGATGCTGCGCGCGCCCGCGCGCAGGGCGACGTCGCCCTCGTCGATGCCCGTGATCTCGTCGGCAAAGCCGCTGTCGGCCCACACGCTCGCCACGAAGGTCGCGATCGGGGTGCCCGCCACCCCCGTGAGCGTCCCGCTCAGCGGCGCGAGCGCATGCGGAGCGCCGGCGGCGGCGAGGATGTGCCCGCCGCGCATCACCTTCAGGTTCGTCATGTGCCCGGTCGCGATCAGCGCCCGCTCGGCCGCGCGCGCCGCCTGCGCGTCGCCGGCTTCGACCGCCTCGCGCAGTGGCAGCGAGGCCGTGATCAGCTGCACCGCGGCCGCGGTCCGTTCGCTCGATACACCCTCGTTGTAGACGCGCAGCGCGATTTTGCCGAGCGCGTCAACCGCCGTCGCCGCGCAGCTGGTGCTCACGACGGGCTCTGAGGGGCCGGCCGGGTCGCTGGCGTGGGCGAGCGTGCGAGCTCGTCCCGCACCCTGCCAGCGCGACTACGACGGCCGAGACGATGGCGGCGCGGAGGGCGATGGACGACGTGTTCACCGGGCAAACGATCGAGCAACATCTTAAGTCGGTGCTAACGACGCAATCGCACCCCTCACGCCGGTGCGCTCCGCTAAGGTCCGGCGATGCCAGTGGCGCTCATAACCGGTGCATCGACGGGCATCGGACGCGCGACAGCGCTGAGACTGGCGAGGAACGGCTGGACGGTACTGGCGGGCGTACGCGACCCGGCCGCCGGGGAGAGCCTCGTGGCCGAGGCCACGGGTTCCGGTCGCGTGGTCGCGCTGACCCTCGACGTGACCGATGCCGAGCAGATCGCGAAGGCCGCCCAGAAGGTCGACGAGGAGACCGCTCAGGCCGGTCAGCCCGGCAGCGGACGCCTCGACGCGCTCGTCAACAACGCCGGCATCGGCATCGGCGGCCCGCTCGAGATCATTCCGCTGGATGAAGTGCGCAGGCAGTTCGAGGTCAACGTGTTCGGTCAGATCGCCGTCACCCAGGCGCTGCTGCCGGCTCTGCGCCGAGCGCGCGGGCGGGTCGTGTTCGTGTCCTCCATCGGCGGGCGCGTCGCGATGCGCGTTCACGGCTCCCTACGCCGCATCAAAGCACGCGGTTGAGGCGATCGCCGACGCGCTGCGCGTCGAGTTGCACTCCTCGAACGTGCAGGTGGCGCTGATCGAGATGGCCTCGGTCGCGACGCCGATCTGGGACAAGGCCCAGGCGGAAGCCGAGCGCGTGAACATCCCGGCGGAGCTCGAGCCGGCGTACGGCCCGGCGCTGGCGGGGATGGAGAAGGCGATGAACGACGCCGCGCAGAGCGGCATCCCGGCGGAACAGCTGGCCGAGACGATCGAAGGGGCGCTCACGTCCCCGCGAATGAAGGCCCGCTACCTCGTCGGGCGCCGCGCCAGGGGGATGCTGATGGCCAAGCGGCTGTTGCCCGACCACGTGTTCGATCGCGTGATACGGCGCGGCCTCGGTGTGTGAGCGCCGTCACGACGGCGGCGGGTAGACGGCCAGCCAGGCGAACAGGCTCGTGGTGGCGGCCTGCGTCTGCAGCATTCCCGGAGCCGCGTCCTGCGCGGGCAGGGTTTCACCGTTCCAGGAGAACAGATACAGGCCGGCGCCGTTGAGCGCGCGCGTCTGCGCGTCGCGGGCGTTGTCGGCGGCCAGCGAATACAGGATCGGTTCGTGGTCGAGGGAGTACAGCGCGAGCATCCACTGCAGGTAGATCGCGTCGTACTGCGGGGAGAAGTCGAGCAGGTAGCCGAAACGTTCCAGCGAGGTGGCCGTCAGCGTGCTCGCGCGTTCGCAGTCGCCTTGGTCTGCGGTCAGCTGGCAGAGCACGGCCTGCGCGTAGATCAGCGGCCCCTCGATGTAGTCGATCGGTGTCGGGTTGAGGTTGCTGCCGGCATACAGGCCGTTGGCGGCGCTGAAGCCGCTGGTGTTCGCCCACGCGAGGAACATGCGCGCGGTCGTTCAGGTAGCGCGCGGAATGCGTCTGCTGATAGAGCAGCGTGGCGAGCAGCGTGCCCGCGGCGAGCGCCTCGCCGGCCTTATAGGGGTGGCTGGTGTTCCACCAGATCCCGCCGCCCTGGCGATCCCAGCCGGCCGCGGCGATGTATGCGAGCGCGCGCTCGGCGTCGGTGAGCCAGCGCCCCGTTCCGGTTGCGCGGTAGGCGTTCACGAACGCAAGACCCCACCAGCCGTTGTCGTCGAACCAGGTCTGGGTGTTCGCGCTGCGGTCGCCCGGATAGGGCGAGAAGCCGGGCACCGGGCGCAACCCGCGGTTCAGGTAGCGCTCGGCGCCGGAGGCGAAGCGCGCGACGGCGTTTCTGTTGGCCTGCGTCGGCGAGGCGATGGCCAGCGCGTCGATCGACTCGAACAACGGCACGATGTCCCAGATCGTGGCCAGCGGATAGCGGTCGCGGTCGCCCAGGCGCGCGTCGTACCAGCCCCGCCGCGGATCGCGCCAGCGCTGCTCGGCACGCGCGACGCCGCGCTGCGCGAGCGACAGGTAGTGCTGCTGGACGGCGGACAGCGGCGGGGCGGCGGACGGCGCCGCCGCCTGCGCGGGAGCCCACGCCCCCGCCCAGATCGCGAAGGTCAGCGTGAGCGCGAGCGCCGGGAGGGTGAGTACGGGTCTCCTCATACAATCGACTAACCCGACAGCAGGCACAACGTCGCGTGTTTTTCTCGGCACGGATGCTCGCCGCCGTTGCGATTGCCTGCCACATCCGGCGGGGTCTTGAATATTTAGGCGACAGGTAGGTGTAGCAATCCATGATTGTGGCCGAATAGATGACGATGGCCGATACCCCCAGCCCCGACAGCGCAGCTGTGCTCCTGCCGAGCCCGCCCTCGGAACGCAGGGCGTGGCTGATCGCCTGCGTGATCTGCTTGGTGGGCGTGGGCGTGCTGGCGGCCGTCCTCAGCGGCCTGGTCGGCCAGAGGACCTCCACAGCGGCCGCGCTGCCGCCGCTCGTGCCGGTCGCGGCCGCGACGCCCACGCCCGGCGCGGTCGCGGCCGCGAGCGTCCTCTGCCGGGCGCAGGCGCGGCCGAGGGCGCTGCGCGCGCGCCAGGCAGTGCCCGCGCGCGGGCACTCGTCCTCGGCGATCGTCGCGCAGCCGTCGCAGCCTTCAGCAGAGCCTCGATGCAAGGCGCTTCGTCGATCAGACGCAGACGCACATCTACACCCGCTGGATGGAAGGCTTCTACCCGATCTACGCCGTCGCCCAGCGCACGTTCGCGGTCAACTGGCTGCTGCTGGCGTCGATCCACAAGCAGGAGTCGGCCTTCTCGACCGCGCCCGGCATCTACAGCGGGCTCAACTTCGCGGGCTGTTGCGGAGGGCCGATGCAGTTCAACGTGACCAACGGCCCGGTCAGCACCTGGCAGCTCGTGAGCGACTCCTACATCTACGGCAGGCGCCCCGCCTCCTACGACCACATGACCAAGACCCACCCGTCGATCTACGACGACTTCGACTCGATCATGGCGGCCGCCCACCTGCTGTCCGCGGATGGGGCCGAATACGCGCTCGACGGTGGCGCCTGGGATGCGGCGTATGACTACTACGGCCACGACGCCACCGGCGTGAGCTACGCCGACGAGGTGCTCGCGCGAGCGATCGGCTGGTCACAGCACGGGTTCTGCATCAACTGCGGCGTGGAACCGGCGATGATCGAAGCCGTGCACGCCGCCTACGGCGCGCCCGTGCTGGCGGCCTTGACGACCGCCACCACCGCTCGCACCCCGCGGCCGGCGTCCCGCGCGAGGCGCTAGGCGGCGGCCTGCATCAACAGCTCGCCGGCCACGCGGTCGGTCGCGTCCGAGGCGCCGCCGATCAGGCGGCGGGAGAGCTCGGCCCGGCGGAAGTACAGAGGCGCGTCGTGCTCCCACGTCGCGCCCGTGCCGCCGTGGACGGAGATCATCGTGCGCGCGGCCTGGTCGAGCGCACGCGAGGCGACCGAGCGGGCGGCGTTGGCGGCCAGCGGGAACTCCGCGGGTGCCCCCGCGCGCGCCCAGCCCGCGTAGTAGAGCAGCGAGCGCCCGTTCTCGAGCTGGCGTAGCACCTCGGTCAGGGAATGCTTGATCGCCTGATAGGAGCCGATCGCCCGGCCGAACGTGAAGCGCTCCTTGGCGTATGCGACCGACACGTCGAGCGCCGTTTCGACGCTGCCGATCGACTCGGCTGCGATCAGTGCCTGAGCGAGATGCCAGGCGCCCGCGAGCGACTCCTCGGGGGCGTCCAGGACCACGGCCGGGGCGTCCTTCGAGCGTGACGTGTCCGAGCGAGCGGGTGGAGTCGTAGCGGACCACCGACTCCACGTTCACGCCGGGGGCGTCGCCGAGGATCGCCACGCCGATCGGCCGGCCATCCTGCATCGCGACGCCGACCAGCACGTCGGCGCCGGGGGCGTCGGGCACGAACGCGAAGCTGCCGTTCAGGCGCACGCGCCCGTCGCCGTCGGTGGCGTCGGCGCTCGGCAGCGAGGGGCGCTCAAGACCGTGCCTCGGGTCGCTGCTCCAGCTCTGCTCGACGTCGTCGGGCGGTCGCGCGGGCAGATACGCCGCTCGCCTCTCGCCGCTGGCGAGGTCCGGCAGGAACTCGGCGGCGACGGGAGCGTCGCCGAGGATCGCGGTCGCCGGCAGGTGGCCCGAGCAGCTCCACGCTCGCCAGCACGCGGCCGCACTCGCCGAGCACGAGCATCGCGTCGAACACATCGAGGCCGGCGCCGTCGTGCTCCTCGCTGATCAGCAGGCCCGGCCAGCCTGCCTCGCGGCCACCGGCCACAGGTCTGGCAGCGCGGTCTCGTCGCCGTCGAGGGCCTCGCGCGCGGCCTCGAACGTCTTGAAGCGCGAGAGCGCGCCGCGGGCGGCCTCGCGCAGGAACACCTGCTCGTCTGACAGTGACAGGTTCATGCCGCCGCCGTTTCCTTGGAGCGCAGCTCGGAGAAGGGGATGCCCTTGTCCAGGCGCGGCTCCGGCGGCAGCCCGAGGACGCGCTCGCCGATCGTGTTGCGCAGGATCTCCTCGGTCCCGCCCGCCGACTTCAGGCCGGGCAGGAAGGAGATCATGTAGGACCACTCGCTGTCGTTCGCCAGCGCGTCGGGGCCGTAGACGTCGGCGATCAGATCGCCGGCCTTGATCGCGCCGTTGACGATCGTGACCTTCGCAAGGCCTGCCTCCGGGCCGGGGATCTGGCCCTTCTGCAGCGCCGTCAGGGTCCTGTAGCCGGTGAACCTCACCGCCAGCAGTTCGCTTGAGATCTCACCGAGCTGGTGGCGCACATTGCGGTCGCGGCGGGCCTGCTTGTCGTCCGCGATCGCGGCTGCGAAGCGGGTCGAGTTGTAGCCCATGCCCTCGCCGCCGAGCCCGATCGTGACGCGCTCGTACATGAGCGTGGTCAGCGCCGTGCCCCAGCCGTTGCCGACTCCGCCGACGACAGCGCCCGCGTCGAGCGCGACGTCATCGAAGAAGACCTCGTTGAACTCCGCCTCGCCGGAGATCTGACGCAGGCCGCGCACGGTCACTCCCGCGGCGTCCATCGGCACGATGAACATCGTCAGGCCCTTGTGCTTGGGCACGTCGGCGTCGGTGCGCGCGAGCAGCAACCCGTAGGAGGCGAACTGGGCGTTGGTCGTCCACACCTTCTGCCCGGTCAGCCGCCAGCTGCCGTCGTCCTGCAGGCGCGCCCGCGCCTGCACAGCCGCCAGATCCGAGCCCGCTGCGGGCTCGGAGAAGAGCTGGCACCAGACCTCGTCGCCGTGGAGCATCGGACCGAGGTAGCGCGACTTCTGCTCGTCGGTGCCGTTGGCGATGATCGTGGGTCCGAGCATGCCGACGCCGATCGCGTCGAGGATGCCGGGCACCCCGGCGCGGGCGATCTCCTGGCCGCAGATGACCTGCTCGATCGGGCCGAGTCCCTGGCCGCCGTACTCCTTGGGCCAGGTCACGCCCGCGAGGCCGCCCTCCGCCAGCTTGCCCTGCCAGGCGCGCCGCGCCGCGATTATCTCATCCTCGTCCTCGAGCGCTCCGGGTCCGCTGAGGACCGGCGCTTCGGACTTGTGCTCTTCAAGCCAACTGCGCACCTTCGTGCGATAGGCGGCCTGCTCAGGGGTGTCGTCGAGATCCACGTGTCCTCCTTTGGCTGACTGACCAGTCAATCAGTATAGAGGAAGCGACGCCGCCCTGCGCCCGTCCGCGCGCGTGCACGGTGGCCCCGCCCGCATCGCGGGCGCGGGCCATTCGAGCGTCTGAAGGTCAGATTCCGAGCGGTATCGGCGGCTGGGGCACCGGCGCCTGGTGGTAGACCTGCTCGAAGCCGTGGTTGAGCAGATCGCTGGCCTCGATGGCGGGGTTGGGCGAGTTGAGCAGCACCACGCCGAGGCGCACGCCGTGGCGTTCGGCGGTGGCCACGAGGCATTTGCCGGCGGCCAGCGTGAAGCCGGTCTTCAGCCCCGTCACCCCCGGGTAGCCGTAGATGAGCAGCGGGTTGTTGTTGTACAGGTACAGCTTGCCCCCCTTGATGGGGAAGGGCAGGGCGGCCGTGTAGGTGTGCACGATGCTCGCTATCCGCGGCTGTTCGAGATCGACGTGCGCGAGCATCGCGAGGTCGGCCGCGCAGGAGTAGTTGCCCTGGTTCACATAGCCGGACGGCGAGGAGTAGCGCGTGCAGCCCATCCCCAGCCTGGCCGCCTCGGCGTTCATGCGCTTGACGAAGCGTGAAGCGGTGCCGGCCACGTGCTGTGCGAGCGCCATCGCGGCGTCGTTGCCGGACGGCAACAGCAGGCCGTAGAGCATGCTCTCAAGCCGCACGTGTTTGCCCAGCGGCAGCACGCCGACCTTCGAGCCCGGGGCTTCGACGGCCTGCCTGGTCACCAGCACGTGCGCGTTCGCCGGTGCCGCTTTCACCGTCAGCAGCGCGGTCATCATCTTGGTCAGGCTGGCGATGCGCAGGCGCCTGTAGGGATTGCGCTGCCACAGCACCTGGCCGGTGCTGAGGTTGAACAGCAGCCCGGCGCGCGGGGGGTTGGCGAAGACGATCTGGATGGGGTCCTGTTGAGGCGTCGCGATCCCGGTGAGCGGGAACGCCGCCTTGCCGAGTGGCAGCCCGCTCGGCGACAGGGCCGCGGGTGCGCTCGCCGTCGCGTGGCCCGCATCGCCTGTGTGGGTGGCCGCGGTGGCTGCGCCGTGGCTCGTGTGTGATTCGCCGAGCGCGACCACGACGAGCGCCGCGACGATCACGAGCGCGAGCGCGCCCGCCATCATGGCGCGCCTGCGCCTGCGCCTGCGGCGGCTGTGCTCGCGCCTGCGGCTCCTGTCTCCGGGCGTCATGAACGGAGAGGTGCTCATCGGCGGCGCGAGCGCGGTTGGGGGGGCGTGGGTGACGCGTTTGACTGCATGAAGGTCAACGGGGAGGATTGCGCAGCGCGCCGACGATGCCGACGGCAAGCAGCACGAGGATGAAGATCGACAGCAGGCTGGCCACGTCGAAACCTTCCTCGACGACCGCGGCGAACGTGAGGAAGGCGAAGCCGGCGATGAACATCAGCGCGATCGCGAGGACGGCCAGGCGCGTCATGTCGCGGGCAGTGGCTGTGGTTTGCGCGCGGAGGCGAACAGGCGGATCGTGAGCAGGCCGAAGGCGAAGCCGCCGACGTGGGCGAAGTAGGCGATGCCTTCGCCGCCGCTTGTGCCGCCGACCGGGCTGGCCAGGCCGGCCGCGCCGAGGGCGAGCTGCAGGACGAACCAGAAGCCGAGCAGGGCGATCGCGGGGACCTCGACGATGGTGACGAAGAAGATGATGAACACGAGGCTCAGCACCCGCGCGCGCGGATACAGAAGCACGTAGCCACCGAGCACCGCCGCGATCGCTCCCGAGGCCCCGAGCGTGGGCACGACCGAGTCCGGGCTGACGAGCACCTGCGCGCCGAGTGCGACGACTCCGCCGAGCAGGTAGAAGGCCAGGAAGCGCCCGCGCCCCGTCGAGTCCTCGACGGTGGGGCCGAAGATCGCCAAGAAGAGCATGTTGCCAAAGATGTGCAGGAAGCTGCCGTGCAGGAACATCGAGGTGAACACCGTCTGCCAGGTCGCGGGCTGCGTGGGCAGCGCGCCGATCGCCACCGGCGGGGGTTGCCCGGCACGTTGACAGGCGACGGTGCTGTGAACGCCTTCGAGCGTGTGCAGCGAGACCGGATAGCAGTGCGTGCCCGGGTGGGTGAGCTCATAGGGGATCGCCCCGTAGCGCACCGCCACGCTGCTGGAGGGTCCTCCGAAGAAGCTGCCGCCGTGGCGTATCTCGAGCAGATAGGCGATCACGTTGATCGCAACCAGCGCGAGCGTCACGAGCGGAAACCGCGCGAGCGGAATGTTGTCTTTGAGTGGGAACATCGCTGCAACCCCCGCGCGGCGAGGGCGCCGTTGAGCCTATCCGCGGGGCTTGCGCCGCACGCCGGGTGGGCTCGAGCTCAGCTACGCGTGCGCCGCCAGCGGCCCCGCGCCCGCGCGGGACTGCGGCACGTGCTCGTCGGCGTGGTAGCTCGAGCGCACCAGCGGACCGGCGGCGACGTGCTCGAAGCCGAGCCCGTAGGCGGCCTGCTCGAGCGCCGCGAACTCCTCGGGGTGCCAGTAGCGCACGACGGGCAGGTGGCGCTCGGACGGGCGCAGGTACTGCCCGACGGTGAGCACCTGCACGCCGTGCTCGCGCAGCGCGGCGAACGCGTCCACCATCTCCTCGTGGGTCTCGCCCAGCCCGACCATCAGCCCCGACTTGGTGAGGACCTCATCGCCGCCCATCTCCTTCGCCATCGCAAGCACGCGGCAGGAGCGCGCGAACTCCGAGCCGCGCCGTGCCAGCGGGTACAGCCGCGGCACCACCTCGACGTTGTGGTTGAACACATCCGGGCGCTCGGCGATGACCTTCGCCAGCGGCATCTCCTGGCCCTGGAAGTCGGGGGTCAGCACCTCGACCTGGCAGGCGGGCGCCTGGCGGCGCACCTGGCGGATGACCCCGACGAAGGCGGAGGCGCCCTTGTCGGGCAGGTCGTCGCGGTCGACCGAGGTGATGACGGCATGGCGCAGGCCCATGCGCGCGATCGTGCGCGCCACGCGGGCGGGCTCGAGCGGATCGTTCCAGGTCGGCTTGCCGGTCTTGACGTTGCAGAAGCCGCAGCGCCGCGTGCAGGTGTCGCCGAGGATCATGAAGGTGGCGGTTCCACGCTCCCAGCACTCGCCCACGTTCGGGCAGGCCGCCTCCTGGCAGACGGTGTGCAGGTTCTCCGAGCGGATCAGCTCTGACAGCGCGCGGTAGCGCTCGCCGCCGGGCGGCGGCACCTTGAACCACGGCGGCTTGCGCTCGCGCAGCGGCCGCACGTTCGCTCCGAGCACGCGCAGCACATCCATGCCGCCGGGGTTCGCCCGTGATCTGGTGGCGGGCGGGTTGACGGCGTCACTCATGCGGGCACGGGCTGCGCCGGCGGGGATGGGACGGATCTGATCGGGGCTCGCTCGGACGCGAGCCCGGCGGCGTGCGTGGTGTCGATGCCGAGGCGCCGCGCCGAGACGAGGCGCTGTCGGCGTGCGTGCGCCTCACAGAAGCGATAGGCCATCTCCTTGCGGAAGCAGTGCATCCCCACGGTCGCGGCGCCGTCGAGCTCCTCGGCGATCGAGGTCATGCTCACGTCGGGCAGCCCGCAGGCGATGACCCATGAGAAGGGGTCGAGGTCGAGATCGACGTTGACGGCGAAGCCGTGGGTGGTGATGGCGCGCGAGACGTGGACGCCGATCGATGCGATCTTGCGCTCCTTCACCCACACGCCTGTGTAGTCGGGGCCCTCGGCACAGCGCGAGCGCGCCCGTATACCCACGTGCGCAAGCGCGGCGATGATCGCCACTTCCATCGTGCGCAGGTAGGAGCCGATGTCGGAGGTGTGCATGATCGGGTAGCCCACGAGCTGGCCGGGCCCGTGGTAGGTGACGCGCCCGCCGCGGTCCGTGTCCACCACCTCGATCCCGCGCGCGCGGTAGAAGGCCTCGCCGAGCACGAGCTCGTCATCGCGCGAACGGCGCCCGCGCGTGTAGACGGGCGGGTGCTCGAGCAGCAGCAGCGTGTCCGGGAGATCGCCCGCCTGCCGCGCCGCGCGGACACTCTGCTGGATGGCGAGACCGTCACCGTAGGGGACCGTGCCCAGGTGAGCCACCCAGAGCTCGTCGTTTGCATGCGTGCCGCGACCGTCGTTCATTTCGCTCCCTCTACCCTAGCGCCGAGTTTCGGCCGTACTTCAAGGGGACGGGGTGCGCCTGTCCTACAGCGTGAGCGCCGCGGGCGTTTCGAGCAGCTCGCGGATGCGCGCCAAGAACAGAGCGGCATTTGCGCCGTAGAGGATGCGGTGGTCGCAGGCGAGCGTGATCGTCATGGTGTGCCGCGCGAGCATCTCCTCCCCGCGCACCACCGCGCGCGCCTCGACCGCGCCGACCGACAGGATCGCCGCCTGCGGCGGGTTGATGATCGCCGTGAAGCTCGCCACTCCGTACATGCCCAGGTTGGACACCGTGAACGTCCCTCCGCCGAGCTCCGGCGGCGTGATCGTCGCATCGCGCACACGCCCGGCCAGCGCGCGGGTCTCGCGCGCTATCTCTCCCAGCGACTTCTCCTCGGCGTCGAACACCGTGGGCACGACCAGCGCGTCCTCGGCGGCGACGGCCACGCCCACGTTGATCCGCGAGTGCAGCTCGAGACGCCCGTCGCGATAGCTGCCGTTCGCCTGCGGGTGCTCGCGCAGGGCGAGTGCCGCGGCCTTCACGACCATGTCGTTGTATGTCGGCGCCTCCGTCTGTGACAAACGCTTGAGCTCGGTGCGGAGCATCACGCACTCCTCCATGTCGACCTCCAGCTGCAGCGAGAAGTCGGGGATCGTCGCCTTCGACTCGGCCATCCGCCGCGCGATCGTCTGCTGCGTGCGCGTCAGCTCGACCGTGGTCGTCTCGCCCTTGGCCGTCGCCACGCCCTCGACGGCGGCCGCCGCGGGCGACGGCGCGGCGGGGCTCGCGGGCGCGGAGGCCCGGGCGCCGGCACCGGCGCTCTGCACGTCGGCCTTGACGATCCGCCCGCCCGGGCCGCTGCCGGTGAGCGTATGCAGGTCCACGCCGCTCTCGAGCGCGATGCGCTTGGCCAACGGCGAGGCCCTGACGCGCTCCGCCGCCGCTTGAGGCGCCTGTGCGGACGCCGGCGCGGGGACGCCGGCCGCGTCTGGGCCGCCCGCCTCTGCGGCTGCACCCTGCGCGTGCACGCTCGCCGGCCGCGAGGCCGGCCCATCCACGAGGTGATCGCTCGGAGTGGCCTGCTCGGGCGGCGAGGCGGAGTCCCCGACGTGCGCGATCAGCTCGCCCACCGCCAGCGTGTCGCCCTCGCCGGCGACCCTCTGAAGGACGCCGTCCTGGTCTGACTCGTAGATCATGGTCGCCTTGTCGGTCTCGATCTCGACGAGCTCCTCGCCGCGGCGCACCTCTTCGCCGTCGCTCTTCAGCCAGCGCAGGATCGTTCCCTCCTCCATCGTGTCCGACAGGCGCGGCATCACGATGTCGGCCATCAGGGCGCTCCGGCGATTGCGTTCCTGAGCCCGAGCGTCTCGAGCGCGGCTCCGACGATCTGGACCTCGTGCGGATAGGCGAGGTCCTCGAGCGGCTTGGAGTAGGGCATCGGCACATCGGCTCCGGTCACGCGCTTGACGGGAGCGTCGAGGTCGTCGAAGGCCTGCTCGGTGATCAGCGCCGCCAGGTTCGCGCCGACGCCGCCGTGCGGCCAGCCCTCCTCGACGACCACGCAGCGGTTGGTCTTCTTCACGGACGCGAGGATCGTGTCGAGGTCGAGCGGGCGCAACGTGCGCGGATCGATCACCTCGGCGCTCACGTCGTGCTCGCTCGACAGCGTCGCGGCGGCGCGCTCGGCCGTCACGGCCATGCGCGAGATGCCGACGACCGTCACGTCCGAGCCCTCGCGGGCGGTGCGCGCGCGGCCGAAGCCGACCAGGTGCTCGGGATCGTCGGGCACCTCCCCGCGCACCCCGTAGAGCGACTCGTGCTCGATGAATATGACCGGGTTGTCATCGCGGATGGCCGTCTTCAACAGGCCCTTGGCGTCGGCGGCCGTGGACGGCACCGCCACCAGCAGTCCCGGCACGTGCAGGAACAGCGCCTCCAGGCAGTGCGAGTGCGTCGGCCCCAGCTGGTGGCCGGCGCCCTGGGGCATGCGCACCACCAGCGGCACCTGCGCCTGGCCCCCGAACATGTAATGGATGTGGGCCGCGTGGTTGACGATCTGGTCGAACGCCAGCAGCGCGAAGTTGATCGTCATCAGCTCGACCACCGGACGCAGGCCGGTCATGGCCGCGCCCACGCCCATCCCCACGATCGTGTTCTCGGAGATCGGCGTGTCGCGGATGCGGCTTTCCCCGAACTCCTCGAGCAGCCCCTCGGTGACCTTGAAGGCCCCGCCGAACACGCCGATGTCCTCGCCCATCAGCAGCACGCGCTCGTCGCGGCTGAGCTCCTCGCGCAGCGCCGCGTTGAGGGCCTCGCGGTAGCGCATCTCGCCCATCAGGAGGCGTCCTCGCTGGCCTGAAGCGCGGTGGTGATCTGCTGGGAGATCTCCCCAGAGCCGTCCTCGTCGGCACTGCCCCCCAGCTCGCTTTCGGACGGCGATGACAGCGCGCTGGTGGTCCTCACCGAGTAGGAGCCGCGCACCTCATCGTCGAGCACATACACGTCGTCATACAGCGACTCCGGCGCGGGGAAGGGCGAGGCTTCGGCGAACGCCACCGCGGCGTCGACCCGCGCGATCGCCTGCGCGTCGATCCGCGTCAGCTCTTCCTCGTCGATCACCCCCTCCTTCATCAGCAGCTCGCCGAAGGCCGGGATCGGGTCGCGCGCGCGCCACTGGGCGACCTCCTCCTTCGTGCGGTACTGCTCGGGGTCGGCCATCGAGTGGCCCCGGAAGCGATAGGTGACCGCCTCCACCAGCAGCGGCTGGCGCTCCTCGCGCACACGCCGCACGGCCTCGGCGACGACGGCGTGCGTGTCGAGCACGTCCATGCCGTCACAGCGCATCCCCGGGACCCCCAGGCTCTCGCCCTTGCGCTGCAGGTCGGTGACCGCCGAGTGCCGCCGCAGCGCCGTGCCCATCCCGAACTGGTTGTTGGTCACCATGAACACAACCGGCAGTTTCCACAGCGCGGCCAGGTTCAGGGTCTCGCCGAACGTGCCCTGGTTCGAGGCGCCGTCGCCGAACGTGCACAGCGTCACCTCGTCGGTTCCCTGCAGGTCGCTCGCGAGCGCGATGCCCGCCGCGATCGGCAGGTTGCCACCGACGATGCCGTAGCCGCCCATGAAACGACGGGCGAGGTCGAACATGTGCATCGAGCCTCCGCGCCCGTGCGAGCAGCCGTCGACGCGCCCGAACAGCTCGGCCATCACGTTCTCGGGCGGTGTGCCGCGCACGAGCGCGTGGCCGTGCGAGCGGTAGGTGGAGATCAGGTAGTCGTCCTCGCGCAGCGCCCGCGCGCTGCCCACGATCGTGGCCTCCTCGCCGATCGACAGGTGCAGGAAGCCTCCGACCTTCGCGCGCGCGTACATCTCACCCGCGCGTTCCTCAAAGCGCCGGATCAGCGTCATCGTGGCCAGCCACTCGCGCGCTTCCTCGGGCTGCGGCAGGCCGGATGCCATCACCGCTCCACGGTACTCCAGCGCGCGAGGAACTCGTCCGCCTCGAGCCGGCTCAGCTCCTCGCGCAGCGCCCGCGCGAGCCGCGAGGCGGCGTGCGGAGGCCGGTCCCAGAACAGCACCACCTCCCCGCCGTCGATCTCCACGACCTCGATGTGGTCGACGCGCTCGGCGTCGGCCAGGAGTGCCGGCGTGCGTCCGGCGCGCGTCACGATCAGCCGGTAGGCACGGTTGGCCTTCACGAGGACACCGCCGCCGAGGAGGCGCTCATGCACGCCGCCGCCTGTTCGAGCGCGCGCTCGCCGAGGAACACGCGCCCGCCGACTGCCACCGCGGGGACCTCCGTGATCTGCCTCTCCGCCGCGCGCGCGGTCGCGCTCGACAGTTCCCGCTGCACAGAGCGAAGCTCGGCCCCGGCCAGCACCGCCGCCGGATGCATCTCGCAGGCCGCCGCGGCGATCAGCACGTGGTCTACCTGCTCGAGGCTGTGCCCGCCTGCAAACGCCTGGCGGAAGGCCGCCTGGGCGAACGGCACGCTCCGCCCGATCGACTTCGCATACGTGGCCACGCGCATCGCGAGGGCCGAGTCGAACGGGAAGGGCTCCGGCCAGCGCAGCGGCTGAAGACCGAGCGTCGCCGCGCGCCGGGCGATCTGCTCGCGGTGGATCTGCTGCTGCTCGCGGGAGCGCAGGCCGTCGAAGGTGTCGGCGCCCGGGAGCGCTGAGGCGAGCACCGGCTGCCACTCGGCGGGTCCCGGTAGCACGTGGAGGATGCGCTCGGCCGCGAGGTAGGCCTCGGGGCTTGAGAGGTCGAAGTAGAAGCTGGCCGGCGGACCGCTCACGATCAACCGTGGATCAACCAGCCGTCCGCTGCCCGTCCGGCTTCCATCACGGCCTCCGACAGCGTCGGGTGGCCGTGGACGATCCGCCCCACCTCGGCATAGCCGCCCTCGAGCAGGCGCACGTTGACGAGCTCCTGGATCAGCTCCGTCGCGCGCGCGCCCACGATGTGCCCGCCGAGCAGCTCGCCGTACTTGCGCTCGCCCACCACCTTCACCAGGCCGCCCGGGTCGCCGTAGACGATGCCGCCACCCACGGCTCCGTATTTGACCTTGCCGACGACCACGTCGTAGCCGTCCTCGCGCGCCTGTGCCTCGGTCAGGCCGAAGGAGCCCACGTTCGGCGTGCAGAAGGTCGCGCGCGGGATGTCCACGTGGGACAGCGCGTGGGTGGGGAGCCCGGCGGAGTCCTCGACGGCGATGATCCCCTCGTCAGACGCCTTGTGCGCGAGCGCCGGGCCGGACACGAGGTCACCGATCGCATACACCCCGGCGCGCGAGGTGCGCAGGGCGCCGTCGACCTTCACGAGCCCCCGCTCGTCCAGCTCGACGCCCGCCTCGGCGAGGCCGAGCCCCTCGACGTCCGCGCCGCGCCCGGCGCAGATCACCAGATAGTCGACCTCCGCGCGCGGCGCGCCCGAGGAGCCGTCCGCGCCGGATGCGCCGTAGGTGAAGCTGACACCCGTCGCGCTGCTCTGCACGTCTTCCACGGGCGTGCTCGTGTGCACGTCGATGCCCTGCTGCTTGAAGCTCCGCTCGACCAGACGCGAGATGTCGGGGTCCTCGGTCGGCAGCAGGTGCTCGAGCGCCTCGAGCTGGATCACCTCGCTGCCCAGGCGGGCATAGCCGGAGGCGATCTCCGCACCGGAGGCCCCCGCGCCGACCACCGCCAGGCGGGCCGGCAGCTCCTTCAGCGCCCACGCCTCCTCGGTGCCGATCACGCGCTCGCTGAACTCGACTCCGGGGATCGCCCGCGGGACCGAGCCGGTGGCGAGGATCACGGTCTGGGCGGAGAACAGCTCCCCGCCGACGCTCACGCCGCCGTCCGCGGTCAGCGTCGCGTCGCCCTCGATCAGGTCGATCCCGTCTTTCTTGAACAGACCGGACACGCCCGAGGTGAGCGTCGAGACGACCTTCTCGCGGCGGGCCTGCACGGCGGCATAGTCGACCTCGACGCCGCTCACATTCAGGCCGTAGGCCTCTGAGTCGCGGATCTCCGAGAGCAGGTCGGCCGAGCGCAGCACGGCCTTGGCGGGGATGCACGCGTAGTTCAGACAGCGCCCCCCGACCTTGTCGCGCTCGATCACCGCGGTCTTTTTCCCGAGCTGGGCGGAACGGATCGCGGCGACATAGCCACCGGGCCCGGAGCCGATCACGACGCAGTCATACGCTCTAGCCGCCATTTGCGCTGAGCCTATCGTTCCCCGGCTTGGATCCGTCCCATCACGCGCACGAGCTTCCAGAACAGCCACCCGCCGAGCCCGATGCTGAGCAGGCATACGGCCGCCGCGGCGATCGTCGATGCGACCACCAGCGCCAGCGAGGTGACGAGTATCTGGAAGGTGAGCAGCGCCTCGAAGCCCAGCACCGCCCAGTAGCGCCGGCGGTACATGCCCAGCGCCAGCAGCGCCAGCACCAGCGCGAGGAACACCGCGCCCGGGAGCGAGCCGCCGTGGCGGGCGAGGTCGTGCACCGTGGCGGCGCCGATGATCACCGCGACCGCCAGCACG
Organism: uncultured Solirubrobacteraceae bacterium; assembly: GCA_963761355.1. Lineage (GTDB taxonomy): Bacteria > Actinomycetota > Thermoleophilia > Solirubrobacterales > Solirubrobacteraceae > Palsa-744. The sequence continues at coordinate 186,581 of CAVXHC010000014.1, read as the reverse complement.
GCGCACACCGCGACGGCGATCAGCAGCGGCCGCGGGCGCTCATCCTCGCCGAGCGGCTCAAGCCGGGCGGGACCCTCCACCGGCTCCACCGGAGCGGGACCCTCGCTCACCTCAGGACTCCAGCGGGCTCGAGTCGAGCAGCTCGTGCAGTTTTCGTGCGGCGCTCTCGGGATCCTCGGCCGCCGCGATCGCGCGCAGCACGACCGCCCGCTGCGCCCCCGCCTCGATCGCCTCGCCGAGGTTTCCCTCGTCAAGTCCGCCGATCGCGAAGAACGGCACCGGGGCGTGCTCGTGGGCGTAGCGGACCAGCTCGAGACCGACCGCCGGACGGCCCGGCTTGGTGGGCGTCTCGTGCACCGGCCCGACCCCGATGTAGTCGGCCAGGGCGGCGTCCTCTGCGTCGATCTCGTCGGGGGCGTGGGTGGACAGGCCGATCAGCATGTCCGCGCCGACCAGCTCACGCAGCTCCGCGACAGGCATGTCGTCCTGTCCGACGTGCACCCCATCGGCGCCCGCCTCGAGCGCCACCCAGGGACGGTCGTTGACGATGAACAGCGCTCCCAGCCGCTCGCACAGCGCCCGCGCGGCGTCGGCGACCGCCACGAGCTGCTCATCGCCCAGCTGCTTCTCGCGCAGCTGCACGACCTCGACGCCCCCGGCCACCGCGGCGCGCAGCAGGTCGGGGAGCTCGCGGCCGTCGAGGCTCGCTCCGCACACGAGGTAGAGACGCGCCGCGGCCAGTTGCGCGCGCCGCTCTGCGCCGAGGTCCCTGAGGGGCATGGACCCAAGTCTGACAGCGGGCTAGCATCAGCTCAGTGCCAGCGTCCGCAGATCGCTCCTGCCCAGACGTGGTCGTCCTCGGCGGCGGCGTGATCGGGCTGTCCGTGGCCTGGCGCGCGCGCGAGCGGGGGATGTCGGTGACGGTGGTCGAGCGCGACGTGATCGGCGCAGGGACCTCGCGCGTGGCCGCGGGCATGCTCGCGCCGGTGGCGGAGGTGGAGTTCGGCGAGGCCGGCCGTCGCCTGCTCGAGCTGGGACTGCGCTCGGCGCAGATCTGGCCGGCGTTCGCGGCGGCGCTCGAGGCGCGAGCCGGCGCCGAGGTGGGGCTGATGCGCACGGGCACGCTGCTCGTCGCCCGCGACGAGGATGAGGCGCGCGAGCTCGAGCGTCAGATCGCATTTCGCGATTCGCTCGGACTGCGCGCCGAGCGCCTGCGCCCGAGCGAGGCCCGCGAGCGCGAGCCCGCGCTGGCGCCGACCGTGCGCCTGGCGCTCGAAGCCCCGGACGACCACTCGGTCGATCCGCGCCTGCTGCTGAGCGCCCTGCGCAGCGCCTGCCAGTCGACGGGGGTACAGCTGCGCGAGCATGTGCGAGCGATCAGCATCGACACCGACGCCGGCGGAACGCGCGTCGCGGGCGTCACGCTCGCCGCCGCCGACAGCGATCGCGCCGGGCGCGAGGAATTTCTCGCCGCCGGGCAGCTGGTCGTCGCCGCCGGCGCCTGGATCGAGCAGATCGAGGGGCTGCCCGCCGGCGCGCGCGTGCCCGTCCGGCCGGTCAAGGGCCAGCTGCTGCGCCTGCGCGATCCCGCCGGTCCGGGCCTCTTGCGGCGTGTCGTGCGCTTCGAGGGCGGCTATCTGGTGCCGCGCGCGGACGGGCGCTATGTCCTCGGGGCGACGGTTGAGGAGCGCGGCTTTGAGACGCAGGCGACGGCGGGCGGCGTATATGAGCTCCTGCGCGACGCCCACGAGCTCGTCCCCGGCGTGAGCGAGCTCGAGATCGAGGAGCTCTGTGTGGGGCTTCGCCCGGGCACGCCCGACAACGCGCCCGCGATCGGCGCGGGCGCGCTTGCGGGCCTGCAGTGGGCATGCGGGCACTACCGCAACGGCATCCTCCTGGCACCGCTGACGGCCGAGCTCCTCGCCCCCGTGCTCGCGGGCGAGCAGCCGGCCGACCCGCTTCTGCTGGCCTGCGCGCCCGGGCGGTTCACCCTCCCATCCCCCGCGCCGCGCACGGAGGGCGCTCCCCCGCCGACGGTGGCCGTCTCATGATCAGCCTCAACGGCGAGACCTCGCAGGTGCGCGCGGGCGACACCGTGGCGCTCGTGCTGAGCGGCCTCGGCATCGCAGAGGACGCGCGCGGAGTCGCCGTCGCGGTCGACGGCGAGGTGGTTCCGCGCGCTCGCTGGGAGTCCTACGTGCTCCCGGAGGACGCGGCTGTCGAGGTGCTCACCGCGATGCAGGGAGGATGATCTCGCGATGAGCGACGGCGTCAACCCGGTTGCGAGTCCGCCCAGCTCGAACAACGGCGCCGCCCCGCCTGCGGAGGGCTGGACGGTCGCCGGACGCACGCTGCACTCGCGGCTGTTGCTCGGCACCGGCGGGTTCCCATCGCTCGATCTGATGTCGGGGGCGATCGCCGCGAGCGGCTCACAGCTCGTGACCGTGGCGCTGCGCCGGCTCGACCCCGCCGGTCCGCTCGCCGCTCGCGGATCGCTGGTCGACGTGCTCGCCGCCGCGGGCGTCGAGCTGTTGCCGAACACCGCCGGCTGCCGCACCGCCCGCGATGCCGTCACCACCGCGCGGCTCGCGCGCGAGGCGTTCCTCACCGACTGGATCAAGCTCGAGGTGATCGGCGACGAGGACACGCTCATGCCCGACGCCCCGGAGCTGCTGCGGGCCGCCGAGGAGCTGATCGACGAGGGCTTCGTGGTGCTCCCGTACACCACCGACGACCCCGTCCTCGCACGGCGCCTCGCCGACATCGGCTGCGCGGCGGTGATGCCCCTGGGCTCGCCCATCGGAAGCGGCATGGGCATCCGCAACCCCTACAACATCGCCCTGGTCCGCGAAGCGGTGGACGTGCCGGTCGTGCTCGACGCCGGCATCGGAACCGCCTCGGACGCCGCGCTTGCGATGGAGCTCGGCTGCGACGCGGTGATGGCCGCATCGTCCATCTCCCGCGCGCAGGATCCCGTGCGCATGGCCGCCGCGATGCGCGCCGCGGTCGAGGCGGGCCACCTGGCGCGGAGGGCCGGGCGCATCCCCCGGCGCCTGTATGCGACCGCCTCCACACCTGACGCCGGCCTGCCGGACCTCGGCCCCGCCTGATCGAGCACCCGCCGCGGACGGCGCGTGCAAGCCGCCTACTTGACTACGTCGATAGTCCCGTTCATCGACGCCGGGTGGATGGTGCACTCGTAGTGGATCACCCCGGGCTTGGTGACGGTGATCGAGAAGCTCCTGCCTTCGCCGAACGTCCTCGAGGCGAACTTCTGCGGTCCGCTCTCGCTGGTGACGTTGTGTTCGATCGCGTCGTAGTTGGTCCACTTGATCGTGGTCCCGACCTTCACCTTGAGCGTGTCCGGGGCGATCGAGATGTTGCGATAGGCGATCTGCACGACCCCCCGCTGCACCGGCGCCGATGCCGCCGGGACTCCGTATTTCGGCGTGCCGGTCGTTTTCAGCCCGCCGCTGGTCGAGGTCGGCGTCGACGTGCTCGCCGAGCTGGAGCTGCTGGTGGAGCTTTTCGAGGAGCCGCAGCCGCCCGCCAGCACCAGCGCGGAGCAGGCGATCAATATCGGAAGGCCTCTCCTCATGGCTTTCGGACCCTAGCCTAGACTGGCTGCCCGATGTCGCGCCACTTTCTCACAGGAGCCGAGCTGACCGCCGCGGAGCTCGCGGCCCTGCTCGACCGCGCGCTCGAGCTCAAGCGGGCGCCGCTCTCCTCGCAGGCCCTCGCCGGGCGCAGCGTCGCGCTGATCTTCCAGAAGCCCTCGACCCGCACGCGCGTCTCCTTCGAGGTCGGCGTGCACGAGCTGGGCGGCCATGCGGTCGTGCTGCGCTCGGATGAGCTCCAGCTCTCGCGCGGCGAGGCCCTGCGCGACACGGCGCTCGTCCTCTCCCGCCACGTCGCCGCCATCGGCATGCGCACCGGTGCGGATGCGGAGCTCGAGGAGCTGGCCGAGTACAGCTCGGTCCCGGTCATCAACATGCTCACGGCCCTTTACCATCCCTGTCAGGCGCTCGCTGACCTCTTGACCCTGCGCGAGGCCTATGGTTCGCTCGACGGCCTCGCCGTGGCCTACGTCGGCGACGGCAACAATGTCGCTCGCTCGCTCGCCCAGCTCGGCGCGCTGGCGGGGATGCACGTCGCCGTCGCCTCGCCCGAGGGCTACTCGCTCGAGCAGGATCTCGCGCTACCCGAGGGCGCCTCCGGGTCGCTGACGCTCCACTCAGATCCGCGCGAGGCCGTCGAGGGCGCGCGCGCCGTCTACACCGACGTGTGGGTGAGCATGGGCGATGAGGCAACCGCCGAGAAGCGCCGCGCCGCGCTGGCGGACTACCGGGTCGACGACGCGCTGCTCGACGCCGCCGCCCCGGGTGCCTTCGCCATGCACGATCTGCCAGCCCACCCCGGTGAGGAGATCAGCGCCGAGGTTCTCTACGGCGAACGCCAGCGCATCTGGGATGAGGCCGAGAACCGCCGCCACGCGCAGAAGGCGTTGCTGGAGATGCTGGTGGCGTGAAACAGAACACCCCCACACCCCCCTTCACGCTCCCCGCCCGCCCGGCCGGCGCCGCCGATCCCGCGCTGTCCGCCGAGGAGATCGCGACAGCCGGTGCGGGCTTGGCCGATGCGGCTGTCGAGGCTGCCGCGGCGACGCCGCGCCCGCAGCGCGGCGATGAGCTCGAGCTCCAGGTCGAATCGCTCGCCTTCGGCGGCGAGGGTGTCGCCCGTCTCGGCGAGAGCGGATACGTGGTGTTCGTGGCGGACGCGATCCCCGGCGACCGCGTGCGCGCGGTCGTGTACAAGCGCAAGCGCAGCTATGCCCATGCACGCACGCTCGAGGTGCTCGAGCCGAGCCCCGAGCGGATTGCTCCGGTCGCGGACCATCCCGGCGTTCCCTGGCAGGTGCTCCCCTACGAGCGCCAGCTCGAGGTCAAGCGCGCCCAGGTCGACGACGCGCTGCGGCGGATCGGGCGCCTGGATGGCTATGAGCTCCAGGACATCGTGCCCGCGATCCAGCCGTGGCGCTATCGCAACAAGCTCGAGTACTCCTTCGGCGTCGAATCCGCCGGCGAGGGCGCCGAGGGCGCGGGCGCGGGCGGCGCGCAGCTCGTGTGCGGCTTTCACGTGCCCGCGGGCGGCAACCGCGTGGCGCCGATCGAGGACTGCCTGCTCGCCTCAGAGCGCGGCAACCTCGCCCGCGAGGTCGCCCTGCGCTGGTGCCGGGAGCAGGGGCTCAGCGCCTGGGAGCGGGGCGGCGCTCGCCGCGGCCCCGACGGGGTGCGCCACGACCGCACGGCGCCGGCGGGGGACGGGCGCGCGCGACTGCGCAATCTCGTCGTGCGCGAAGGCAGGCGCACGGGCAAGCTGCAGGTCCGCATCGTCACCACCGAGGGCGAGCTCGAGGCGGGCCTGCTCGCGGCTGCGCTCAGCCAGGCGCTTGGCGAGAGCCTCTCGGGCGTGCTGTGGACGCGCTCGCGCAGCCTCGCCGAGACGACGGCGGGCGGCGAGACCGAGCTCGTCTGGGGCGAGGCCGAGCTCCCCGAGCAGTTGGGCGAGCTCGACCTGCTGATCTCCTCGGAGGCGTTCTTCCAGACGAACACCGAGATGGCCGAGCGGCTGTATCAGGTGGTTACCGAGTACGCGGCGCTCGAGGGCTGGGAGCGCGTGTACGACCTCTATTCGGGTATCGGCACGATCGCGCTCACGCTCGCTCCACGCGCCGGCGAGCTGTGGGGGATCGAGCTCGTCGAAGAGGCCGTCGCGGACGCGATCGCGGGGGCCCGGCGCAACGGGATCACCAAGGCCCACTTCTTCGCCGGCGATACCCGCCTGGCGCTGCCCGAGCTGCTGGAGCGCGCCGGGCGCCCGGACCTGATCGTCGTCGACCCTCCCCGCGCGGGCCTCTCAAAGAAGGTGATCCACCGCATCATCGACGCCTCCCCCAGGCGCATCGTCTACGTCTCCTGCAACCCCACCACGCTCGCCCCCAACGCCGCCGAACTGGTGGAGGCCGGATGGGCGCTGCGCAAGGTCCGCCCCGTCGACATGTTTCCCCAGACCCATCACATCGAGTGCGTCGCCCTGTTCGAGCGCGCCGGGGACGCCTCGCGCGGCGGGCAGGCCGGTCGAGGCCAGGAGGCAGTGCGAGACGAAGAGGCGGGGGAAGGCTCCCAGTAGGGTTTCCCGCGATGCGCGCCGTCACCATCCGCGAGAAGCAGATCGTGATCGAGGAGCACCCGGATCCGGTCCCCGGCACCGGCGAAGTGCTCGTGGGCATACGCGCCGCCGGCTTGAACGGAGCCGACATGATGCAGCGGCGCGGGCTCTACCCCGCACCGCCCGGTTGGCCGCAGGACATCCCCGGCATGGAGCTCGCGGGCGAGGTGGTGGCGCTCGGGCCGGGTGCCACGCGCTTTGCCCTGGGCGAGCGCGTGATGGCGATCGTCGGAGGCGGCGCTCAGGCGGAGCTCTCAAGCGTGCACGAGCGCCTTCTCATGCCCGTGCCGGCGCGACTCGACTGGCCGGCGGCCGGCGGCCTGCCCGAGGTCTTCACCACCGCCCACGATGCGATCTTCACCCAGGCCCTGCTGCGCCCGGGCGAACGGCTGCTCGTGCACGGTGCGGCCGGCGGGGTCGGTACGGCCGCGGTCCAGCTCGCGCGCGCGGGCGGGGCCAGGCCCACGGGAACCGTGCGCGACGAGCAGATGCGCGAGGGCGTCGCCGCACTGGGAGCCGAGGTGATCGCACCGGAGGGCTTCGCCGAGCATGGTCCCTTCGACGTGATCCTCGAGCTCGTGGGCGCGCCCAACCTCGCGGAGAACCTCGAGGCGCTGGCGAGCGGGGGGCGGATCGTGATCATCGGCGTGGCCGCGGGGGCGAAGGGCGAGCTGAACCTGCTGGCGTTGATGGGCAAGCGCGCCCGCATCCACGGCTCGACGCTGCGAGCGCGCTCGCTCGAGGACAAAGCGATCGCGGCGCGTCTCGTGGAGCGGGAGGTCCTGCCGCTGTTCGACGGCGGACAGATCGGGGTGCCTGTCGCGGAGACCTATCCGCTGCTCCAGGCGGCGGCCGCGTATGAGCACTTCGCCGCCGGCGGCAAGCTCGGGAAGATCGTCATCACCGTCTGAAGGGTTTGCGGCGCCGGTCAGTAGGGCGGCTGCGAGGCGTACCAGTCGCCGAGCGCGCGGAAGGCCGACCAGAAGGCCCGCTTTGCGTCCTGCTCGTCGAGCGAGTCGTCGATGTTGGGCACGTACAGCGCGTCGATGCTGGGAGTCAGCTGCTGGATCTCCCCGAGCGTCGGCTGCAGCTCACGCGCGAGCGGGATCGACATCTCGCCGAGCGCTGCCAGCGCCTCGGATCCCATCACGACGATGATCTTCGGCTGCACGATCGCGATCTCCTGCACGACTCGCGCGACGCAGGCGAAGTCGGCGAGCGAGGCGTCGCTCAGCGGGCACTTCACGCACAGCGTTCCGTACACGGCCAGGGGGTCGATCGAGAGGCGCTTGAGCGACTTCATCAAGGCGCTGCCGGCGCGACCGTAGAAGGCCACGCCCTCCTCGATCTCCGACGGCAGCGGCGCGTACTTCAGCAGCATCACATCGGCCTGGGGATGGCCGGAGCCGAGCACCGGCATGAGGTTGCCCCGCGGGCAGTGCGGACACGCCTGCAGCTCGCGCGTGAGCGTGTTCAGCTCGCGAATCGCGCGCTCCAGGTACTTCTCTCTGATCTCATCGTCGGTCACCGGCATCGACCCGAGAGATTTGACGGCGCCGTGGCTTGTCCTTGGAGGTGCACCAGGAGTTGCGCGCTTCATCGCCCCAGTCGACGCCTCCTCGGCGCCCGCTTGGCCCTTCTGACCCGTCGCGCGCGACTCGCTTCGCGGGCCGCCGGCGGGGTGGCTTTGGTTTGCAGGAACTTCAATGCCTGCACGTACAGCAGCGAGGATGGACGCGTGAGGATGTCGGCGTCGCGCAGCGACTGCAGGAACTCCTGGGGTCCCTCGAACTCGCGCATGCGGATCCGCACGGAGCCGAGGCCCTGAGCCACGTGCGAGTCGGAACCGGCGCCGGCGATGATGCGGTACTTGGCGGCGAATCGCGCCGCCTCCTCGTTGAACGCCCCGATCGCCACGCGCGGGTTGAAGACCTCGATCGCGTCGACCTCGTCGAGAATCGTCAACAGGTGCTCGTAGTCGGGCACCGAGTGCATGCGGTCGAACGGATGCGGCACGTACACAAGACCGCCCTGGCGGGAGATCTCCGCGACGGTCTCCTTGAGGCTCAGCCCACGCGGAATCTTCTCCTCGATGAACAGCCCGATCACCTCGCCCTGGCCGTCGGTCTTGACCTCCTCGCCGACGATCACTTTCACGCCCGCCTCCGCAGCCTGTGCGCGCGCCTCAAGCGCCCCTGAGATCTCGTTGTGGTCGGTCACCGCGATCGCTCCGAGGCCCTGCGTGTGCGCGGTCGCCAGCAGCACCTCCACCGGCGTCGCGCAGTCGTGCGAGTGGTCGGTGTGCATGTGCAGGTCGACGTCGATCAGCGTCCGTTTCTCAAGGCGCCGCTTGGCCGCCGGATCGCCGCTCGTCGAGTGCCGGCGCGCCGCGAGGATCGCATAGATCTCCTCCAGCGCATCGGCGGCGCCGTCGTCGTCGGGGACCAGCTGGTAGTCGCCCGGGAAGTGGCGCGACATCAGCTCGACGGTCGCGGGAAGGCTGGCCGTGCGTGCATCGAGGCGCCCGAAGAAGCTCTCGACGAAGCGCCGCGCGACGAGCGTGGAGAGCAGGCGTTCGTTGGGCGCGTGGAAGGACCCGACGTTCAGCGCGCGCGAGTGGCGCAGGGCCGCGTTCGAGGTGCTGGGGGCGAACGGCTCGTGCACGTGCACGAAGTCCAGCTCGACCATCGTCAGCACTTCCTCGACCGTGCGCGCCACGTCGATCGACAGCGCCGAGGTGCGCCGCCGGGCGCCGCTCGCGACGTCCAGAACCTCGCCCACTGCGATCACCGCCGGGGTCCCCTGATCGGTCCCCTCCAAGAGGCCCTGCGGGCGTCCGCGCAGCGCACGCAGCTGCCTGCGCGACTCCCGCACCCGCTCCTGCGAGCGCGACGGCGCCAGCACGAGCACGCGATGGCCTCGCCGCGAGAGCTCCGAGGTCACCCGCTCGAGGTAGGCGTTCACCTCGTTCTCCTCCGCCTCCCACGGGTATGGGGTCACATGGGCGATCGCGTACTTCTCTGCCGGCACGCATGCAGCATAGGGGCGCGGGCCTCGCCGCCGCTGGAGAAGAGGAAGCGGTCACTTGGTCCAGCGCTGTCCCACATAGCTCCAGTTCACATGAGCAGCGACCGATTAGAGATCCGCACCTGAAATGAAGTCCGATCGGCTGCGACGTCTGGGCCCCTGCCCGGAGGAACCCTGCCGAACCTGCTCAATGACTGCAACGCAAACAGAGACACGGCCGCCTCAAGCAGGAGCGATCGAGATCGCCGATCTCGATCGTGACGTGTTCGACGCCGAACAGGGCGCACACCTCGACGCGGACACGCTCGAGCGCACCCTGACGTCGCTGCTCGCGCTGTATCCGGGTGCGCCCGTGGCCGCGCACACCGCGGAGGGCGTGATGGTCGCGATGCCGGAGTCGATCCCGCTGCGGGAGAACCCCATCCTCGAGGGTCGCTCGGGCGCGGACCTGGCCGTCCATGACGAGCACCTGCTGCGAGGCTGGGAACGCGTGATCACCGAGGGGGCCGCCCGCTATCCGGTGCATCCGGTCGACTATCCCCAGCTCACGTCGATGGTCTACGGACTCGACCTGCGCGAGCGCCACGGCGTGCTGATGATCCTGGTCGTGATCACAGCGCAGGAGGGAGCCGACCGCAGCGCGCCCTCCGAGATCCCCAAGGTCATGCCCCGGTTCGCGCGCATGCGCAAGGACGCCCACGCCCTGATCGTGGACGTCGACGAGGCCACGACCCAACTGCTGGGCTGGACACGCGAGGAGATGATCGGCCGGCGCGGGTCCGAGTTCATGCACCCGGACGACCAGCCACTCGCCGTCGACAACTGGATCGAGATGCTCGTCTCTCCCGGTCCCGGGCGCCGCGTGCGCCTGCGCCATCGCCGCAAGGACAAATCGTGGGTGTGGTTCGAGGTCACCAATCACAACCTGCTCAACGACCCCGACTACCACTGTGTCGTCAGTGAGATCGTCGACGTCTCTGAGGAGATGGCCGCGCACGAGCTGCTCGACGGGCTCGCCAAGGCGATTCCCGTGGGGCTCTTCCAGGTCGACACGAGCGGCCACGTCGTCTACACCAACGACAGGCTCCACGAGATCCTCGGCGTCGAGCGCGAGGATACCGTCGACGCGCAGCTGGCGAGCGTGAAGGACACCGATCGGGCGGCTCTTTCAGTGGCACTCGACGAGGTTCTCGCCAGCGGGCAGCCGGCCGACATCGAGGTCGAGCTGAGCGTGCCCTCGAGCGGCGAGCTGCGCTTCTGCGCGGTCGGGCTGCGCAGCTTCAGCCAGGATGATGGGCCGATCACCGGGGCGATCGGCTGCGTTGCGGACATCACCGACAGCACCCGCATGCGCGAGGAGCTGAGGCGACGGGCGACCTTCGATGAGCTCACCGGCTGCTACAACCGCGCGTCGATCATGAGCACGCTCGAGACCCATATCGCAAGCGGCGAGCGGCAGGCCGAACGGGCGGTGGTGTTCGTCGACCTGGATCGCTTCAAGGACGTCAATGACCGGGCTGGACACGCGGCCGGCGACGAACTGCTGAAGGCGGTGGCCGAGCGGCTGCGCAGTGTGTTGCGAGAGGGGGACATGCTGGGCCGCATCGGTGGCGATGAGTTTCTCGCGGTGTGTCCCGACGTCGGTGGTCCCGAGCAGGCGATGATGCTCGCCGAGCGACTCGCCGAGGCTCAGCTCGATGAGATCCGGGTGGCGAAGGGCGCGATCGCTGCGCGGGCCAGCATCGGCGTGGCCTGGACCAGCGGCGAAGAGGCCGACGCCGACGCGATGGTGGCGATGGCCGACAACGCCATGTATGAGTCAAAGCGCGAAAACGCCGGTCGGCCGAAGCTGGCAGGCGCCACCGCGCCCGTCAGTGGCGGGTAGGGCCGAGACGCCTCGACGCCTCGGCCCCGCGGCGCGTTCAGCTAGTTCGCGGCGGGCGCTCTGACGGGCGCTTTTCGGCGCGTCGCCCTCCTGGGCGGGCCCTTCACCTTCGACTTCGTGCCCGGGCGCCCGGAATATCTGGCGATGAACTTCTCCGTGTCGGCCCGCGCAAGGTCGTCTGGGCGCTGGTTGTGGGGCGACTTCATCAAATACGACGAGGGCCCATCCAGCTGGCCGCCGAGGCCGTGGTTGAGGGCGAGCTTGCAGCAGCGCACGGCATCGATCACGATGCCCGCCGAGTTGGGCGAGTCCCACACCTCGAGCTTCAGCTCGACGTTGAGCGGCACGTCGCCGAAGGCCTGGCCCTCCACGCGGATGTGCGCCCACTTGCGGTCGGTCAGCCACGGCACGTAGTCCGAGGGGCCGATGTACACGTCGCCGGCGGGCAGCGTCTCGTCCATGATCGAGGTGACCGCGTTGGTCTTGGAGATCTTCTTCGACTCGAGGCGCTCGCGCTCGAGCATGTTGTAGAAGTCCATGTTCCCGCCCACGTTCAGCTGCGAGGTGCGCAGCATCTTCACGCCGCGGTCGGCGAACAGGCGAGCGAGCGAGCGGTGCACGATCGTGGCGCCGACCTGCGACTTGATGTCATCGCCGACGATCGGCAGGCGCGCCTGGGCGAAGCGCCTGTCCCAGTAGTCCTCGCGCGCGATGAACACCGGAATGCAGTTGACGAAGCCGCAGCCGGCCTCGAGCACCTGCTCGACGTACCACTTGGTGGCCTGCTCGGAGCCCACCGGCAGGTAGGAGACGACCACGTCGGTGTGCGTGTCCTTGAGGATCTTCACGATGTCCGCGGTCTCGCCCGGGGCCTTCGTGATCTTCTCTTTGAGGTACTTGCCGAGGCCATCGTGGGTCATGCCGCGGTACACCGGCACGCCGAGGCTCTTCGGCACCTTCGCGAACTTGATGGTGTTGTTCTGCCCGGCCCAGATCGCCCGGCCGAGGTCCTTGCCGACCTTCGTCGAGTCGATGTCGAAGGCGGCCGTGAACTCGATGTCACGAACGTGGTAGCCGCCCAGATCGACATGCATCAGGCCGGGAACGCGCTCGTCGGGGTTGGCGTCGCGGTAGTAGTGGACGCCCTGCACGAACGCCGAGGCGCAGTTGCCCACGCCGATGATCGCCACCCTGACCTTCTCGGACTGGTAGCGCGCGGCGCCGTTCTTCGCGGCCGCGCCGTTCTTTGCGGCGGCGCCGTTGCTCGAGGCGCGGCCGTTGCTGAGGTGTGTGCTCACAAGGAAAGTCCTTCCGTAAAAGTTCGTGCTAACTACTCCGCCCGCTGCGCTTGGTCACACCGACAGCTCGCGGCGCACGTGCCAGACGCGCTGGGCGACGGTGATCAGGCTCAGCGCCGCCAGCACATACACGGCCGGCTTCAAGAGCTCGAAGCTGCCGAGCGAGGCGCCCTTCGCGAAGATCAGCCCGATCGCGAGGATCACCACCCGCACCGGCCGCGTGGCGATGCCGACCTTGCACTCCACCCCCAGCGCCTCGGCGCGCGCACGCGTGTAGCTGACCATCAGCGAGGCGAGCACCGCGACGACGACCGCCGCGGCCGCCACGCGGTCGCTCTGCAGCGCGAAGTACCCGGCCACGGCCGCCAGCACGATTCCCTCCTCGACGCGGTCGAGTGAGGAATCGAGAAACGCGCCGAAGGGCGTGCCCTTGCCCGACATCCGCGAGTAGCGGCCATCGAGCGTGTCCATCGTCGAGCCCACGATGAACGCCACCCCGCCGAGGAAGAACAGCTGTTCCCACACGAGCACGGCCGCGACCACGTTCAGGGCGAAGCCCGTCAGCGAGATCGCGTTCGGCGTCAGCCGCGACTCGATCAGACGGTCGCGCATCAGCTCGCGGCGCTGTCCGGCGGTGAGCGCGATCCGCCCCGTCGCCTTCGATCGCGCGCGCGATCGCCGCTCGCTCGCGTGCGGGCCGGCGACGCCGTTCGCGCTGCCGCGCGTGGGGGTCTTTCCTGTCTGCGCCATCGTCTCCTCGCCCGCCAGCGCTAGCCGCTGCTCAGGTGGGGGGGAGAGGGGGTGGAGAAGCGCCATACGGCCGGCCGCGCGCGCGCGAGCCAGCGCGCGCCATATGCCGAAAGGCCAGCCGTGAGGGCCCCCAGCAGGGCGTCGACGATGAAGTGGTTGGCCGTGGCCACGATCACGAACGCCATCAGGAAGGGATACAAAAGCCACAGAACGCTGACCGTGCGGTGGCGCGCCAGCCGGGCGAGCGGCCAGCCGATCATCAGCGCGAACGCGACATGCATCGACGGCACGGCGGCGTAGGGGTTGAACAGGGCCGTCATCGACGCGCTCGCGTGCGAGACCTGCACACCGGTGAAGTCCGAGACGCTGTCGATGAAGCCCCACTCGGGCATGAAGCGCGGGGGCGCCGTCGGGAACACGGTGTAGCCGACCAGCGCGATCGCCATCGCGATCATGAACATGTTGCGCACGAAGTAGAAGCTGCGGTTGTGGCGCAGGTACAGGTACACCAGCGCGCCGATCGTGACCGTCGTCTGCGCGTTCACGTACAGCCAGCTGGAGAAGTCCATCAGCACGCGGCTGCTCGACGCCCATGCCTGCACCGAGGGCTCCACGAACACGTGCATCGTGCGCTCGAAGGAGATCAGCTCGCGCGCGTGTGCGAAGGCTGCATTGGCGTCCCCCTCGACCAGACCGCGCACCAGGCGGTAGCCGGCATACGCCGCCGCAAACAGCGCGACCTGGCGCAGAAGGTCAAGCCATCCCTGCGGCAGGAGGCGCCCCTGCAGAACACGAACGCGGGCGACCATCGCTGAGAAGCCTAGTCGATGCTCAGCGGCAGCGTGGGCCATGGGCGAACACGCGCTGAAGCGAGAAGTCGATCACCACCTGCACGCTGCCGGCACGCGCGGCTTCGAGCTCGGTCCAGCCGCCCGGCGCTTCGCGCACGCACCCGTGTCCGCGCGACAGAGCCCAGTAGGGGGTGAAGCGCACGCGAACGAGGAAGCGCCCCGCTCGCGGCGCCGCGAGCGTGAACGAGTCGCCTCCCATTCGCGTCATCACGCCCGGCGGTTCGGCCAGCGGACGGGCGGAGACCGCGAACAGGCGCCAGTGCCGCGAGCGCCACACTTCACGCAGGATCGGTGAGGACCCTCCCCGCGCGCCGGCGCCGGCGACCTTCGCCCCGGTCAGCTCAGAGCCGCGCAGAAGCCGCGCCTCCGCCTCTGCCGAGTAGTCGAGCGGAGCGTCCGGGAGCGCCACGTAGGCGACCGCCTGTTCAGAGAGCCAGGCGCTGTAGCGCGCCGGGGTCAGCGGGGCCGAGCCGTAGAAGAGGCCGTTTCGGTCGGTGTCGAGCTGGCGCTCCCAGCCGCGCGCGATCGCGACGTGCGGAGCGACGAAGCGTGCCTCCCAGTGGTCGCGCGTGGGCACCACCTCGATGCGCGCCGGGCGCGCCGAGTAGCCGACACCGAGCACACGCAGCTCAGCGAGCAGGGGCGTGTAGTAGGAGGCGTGCACCGCGGGGTCACCGGCGGCCGAGGCGAAGTCGGCGACGGGCGCGTTCGCCTGCCAGTAGAACAGGAAGGGCGCGAGCACGATCAGCACCGCGCGGCGCCCGGCCGAGCGCCCGGCGAGCACGCAGGCCGCGATCGGTCCCGCCACGAGCGCGCCGAGACGATCGACGTTGCCACCGACCGCGGTCGGGATCACGTAGGAGCCGACGAGCGCCGCCGCATACAGCAGCGTGCCGATCCGCAGCACGCGGTACTCGGGCTGGATCGCGGCGAACACGATCAGCACGCCCAGCAGGTCCGGGTAGAAGGCGGAGGCGACGAACGGCTGTGAGCCGCCTTCGGGGAAGGCCACGGTCAAGGCCGCGATCGGCACGAGCGAAGCCGCCGTCAGCGCCAGCGCGAACCGCCGCGATCGCCCGCCGAGCGCCCACGCCAGCGCCGCCAGCGCGAGGAACGCACCGGCCACCGGACTCGTCAGCGCGCACACCGCGGCGAGTCCCAGCGCGCTCGCGCGGCGGCCGCGCTGAGCCAGCACGAGGGCGCCCAGCCCGATCGCCAGGCCCAGGTCGAACGGCACGCGGCTGGCGAGCAGCCCGATCGCGGCCCCCAGCGCGAACCACACGGCGGCGATGCGCACGGCGGGCGCCGGGAAGCGACCGTCGATCAGCAGCGCGAACAGCCACGCGGCCACGGTCATCGACACCGCCGCCAGCGCGAGCGGCCCGATCAGCCAGCCGAGCGCGGGGGCGAACACGCTGTAGGCGGGGAGGTGGTGGCCTCCATACCAGCCGTTGTCCCACAGCGTGAAGCCGACCCGCCCGAACAGTTCGCTGCGATAGCTCGCCGCCGCCAGATCGGCGCTCGGCGGCGCCGCGATCAGGTAGGCGATCCCGAGCACCGCCGTGATCGTCCAGGCGGGCACCCGGCGTGCGTCCGCGCCGGCGCTGAGGGGCGTGGAGGCGGGGTTGGCGAGGAGCGTGCTCACCGCGATGGGGCGTTCAGGAAGCTCACCACCCGATCGACCACGTCGGGACGGTCAAGCCACGGCACGTGCCCGGCGTCGGGCAGCTCGAGGAGCTCCGCGTCGGCAAGCGCGCTCGCGTAGACCTCGGCGAAGCGCCCGGGGATGTAGGGATCGCGCATGCCCCACACCACCAACGCGGGCATATCGAGCAACCCCAGACGTCCGCCCGCTCTGGCGAGCACCTCCGCAGAGGAGCTCCGGTACAGCCGCAGGATCGCGCGCTGGGTGCCCTGGTCGAAGTGGTCGAGCACGCTGTCCAGCCATGCCTCGGGCAGCGGCCCGGGCGTGGCGTTCGTCTGCTTGGAGAGGTATCGCAGCGTGTGCCGGCTGGCCATCCCCATCGCGAGCTCGCCGAGCCCGGGCGTGCGCCAGATGCGCGCGAGCCGGTGCCAGCGAAAGCCGGGCAGGAGCGGCACCGCGTTGATGATCACCAGGCGCTCGATCTGCTCGGGGTGGAGCTGGGCGAAGGCGAGGCCGACCGCCGCCCCAGTCGTGCATCACGAGGCTCACGCGCTCGAGGCCGAGCTCCTGAAGGAAGCGCTCGAGGAACTGCCCGTACTCGGTGATCGTGTAGCGGCGCGAGCCGGGCTTGCCCGAGCGCCCGAAGCCCGGCAGGTCCGGCGCACGGCCACCGGTCCGTTCGAGGAAGGGGAGCCAGTCGTCCGAGTTGCTCGGCACGCCGTGCAGATACAACGGCGGTGTTCCCGTGAAGCCGGCGGGCGCGGGCGCATCGCGCCAGAACACGGGCAGCCCGTCCAGATCCTGGTTGTGATCGCTCACCTCGGGCACCGGGCGAGGATATAGAGGCCACGCGCGGCAGATACCGTGAAGCGGTGCCGCCGAGTGCCCCGCCCCGACACGCATGGACGCCCCCCTCGCGTGCGCGCGTGCGCAGGATCCGCGACCGCCTACGGGCGGTCTACGGCGCTCCGCTGATGCGCCCCCACGGCCACCCCATCGCCGAGCTGGTGCTGACGGTGCTGTCGCAGTCGACCAACGACCGCAACCGCGACGTCGCCTATCTGCGCCTGCGCGAGCGCCTGCCAACGTGGGAGGCGGTGATGCGCGCACCCAACGCCACCGTCGAGGAGGCGATCAGACCCGGCGGCATCTCGAACGTGAAGTCGCTGCGCATCCAGGCGATCCTCGAGGCGATCGCCCGCGATCAGCGCGATCCCTCGAGCACGCTCTCACTCGACTGGCTGCCGCGCGTCCCGATCGAGCAGGCGCGGGACTATCTCCTGACGCTGCCCGGCGTGGGTCGCAAGACGGCCGCGTGCGTGCTGCTGTTCGCCTATGGCCTGCGCGACGTGCCCGTCGACACGCACGTCTCGCGCGTGGGCATGCGCCTCGAGCTGCTGCGCGCGGGCGCCCCGTTCGCAGAACTCCATGACCAGATGCTCGCGCTGACGCCAGCGGGCGAGGAGCTCGAGCTGCACGTCAACCTGCTGCGCCACGGACGGCGGACCTGCCACGCGCGCCGGCCCGCCTGTGCCGCGTGCGCGCTCGCGCGCATGTGCCCCAGCCGCAACAGCTTCATCTGAGTCCCTCAGCCGCGCGGCAGCACGGCGAAGGCGATCACCGCATAGTGCAGTCCCGCCGCCACGATCACGAGCGCGTGAAAGACCTCGTGGTAGCCGAACACGCGCGGCGCGGGATCCGGCTTGCCGCTCGCATAGACGACGGCGCCGACGAGGTACAACAGGCCGCCGAGCGCCAGTCCGGCCACGCCCAGCCAGCCGATCGTCGCGGGCAGCTCTCCGAAGATCGCCGCCGTCACGAGGCCCAGGGCCACATACACGGCGGCGAACAGCCACTTGGGCGCATCGATCCAGAGCAGCTTGAACACCACCCCGCCGAGCGCCCCGGCCCACACGACGATCAGGATCACCCGCGCCAGCGAACCGTGCAGCGCGAGCAGCGCCACCGGCGTGTAGGTGCCGGCGATCAGCACGAAGATCATCGAATGGTCCAACCGCTTCATCCAGCGCCGCGCCGATGGCCGCCAGGTGACCCGGTGGTAGAGGGCGCTCGTGCCGAGCAGCGCCGAGACCGCGACCGCGTAGATCACCGCCGCGACACGCGCGCGCCCGTTGGATGCGGCCAGGATCAGCGCGACGCCGCAGCCCAGCGAGACGAAGAAGGCGTACTCATGAGAGACACCCCGCAGCTTCGGCTTGACCGGCGTGGGCAGTTTCAGGCTGGGAGGTAGCGCAACCGCCCTCATACATAGAAGGTACCGCCATCCGGCGTCGTTGTCAGGAGGTGGCGGTTGGCAACGCCGGCTGCTGCTCGCGGGAGTCGCTCTCGCGGTCGAGGCTCGCCAGCGCATCGGCGCCCACGGCGGCGTCGCCGGACTCGGCCCCGGCGAGCCTCGCGCGGGCGCGCTCGGGCGTGACCCTGACCACGTCCGAGGCGAGTCCCACGCGCGCCATCGCGAGGATCAGCCAGCCGGAGGGGTCGAGCTCATACCAGCGCAGGCCGTGGAAGGCGGACTGGGGGAAGGCGTGGTGGTTGTGGTGCCAGGCCTCTCCGAGCGATGGCAGCGCGAGCCAGAAAACGTTCGTCGACTCGTCCTCGGTCGCAAAGCGCCGGCGGCCGAAGAAGTGGCAGATCGAGTTGATGCTCCAGGTGATGTGGTGCACGAGGAAGATCCGCACGAGCCCGCCCCACAGGAGCGCGCTCAGCCCGCCGGCGACGAGCGAGCCCCCGCTCAGCGCGAAGCCGAGCAGGAACGGGATCACGAGGCTGTACAGGGCGATCAGCGGGAACCCCTTGTTGATCCGCCGCATCGTGCGGTCTTCGAGCAGGTCGCGCGCGAAGCGTTTCGAGGAGGCCTGCCCGTGCGTCTCGAACAGCCAGCCGACATGGGCGTGCCACAGGCCGGTGAGCATGCCCCGCAGGCCGGCGCCCTGGCCGGTGTGGGGGCTGTGCGGGTCGCCCTCTTCGTCGGTGAAGGTGTGGTGCTTGCGGTGGTCGGCCACCCAATCGATCACAGGGCCCTGCAGCGACATCGAGCCGAGGACGGCCAGCGTGTAGCGCAGCCACGGGCGCGTCTGGAAGGCACGGTGCGTCAGCAGGCGATGAAAGCCGACGGTGACGCCCACGGCGGTGAGCAAGTACATGACCGCGAAGATGGCCAGGTCGAGGGGGTCGAGAAAGCGGTTCCACAACAGCACCGCCGCTACGATCACACCCAGGAATGGGATCACGACGGCGGTGATGTTCACGTTGCGCTCGAGTCTCGTCACTTGTGCGCTGATACCCGTCCCGGCGCCCCCGGTTACCGCGTACCCCCCGTTTGGGGGGGTTGTCGGCGAATACGGCCCGAATCGCTTGACGCGCATAGAAAATCTGCCATAATACGACTTAGGTTTATCAAGCTGATTTAGAAGGAGCATTCGCACATGGGCAAGACCATAGGCATCGACCTGGGCACAACGAACTCGTGCATGGCCGTGCTCGAGGGTGGCGAGCCCACCGTAATCGAGAACGCCGAGGGCGGCCGCACCACACCGTCGGTCGTGGCCTTCACGGCATCCGGCGAGCGACTCGTCGGCACCGTCGCCAAGCGCCAGGCCGTAACCAACCCGCAGAACACCATCTTTTCGATCAAGCGCTTCATGGGCCGCAAGGAGGCCGAGGTGCGCGAGGAGGAGTCGATCGTCCCCTACAAGGTCGTCTCCGGTCCCAACGGCGACGCGCGCGTCGAGGTCAACGGCGAACAGCATTCGCCGCCTGAGATCTCCGCCATGATCCTGCAGAAGCTGAAGACTGACGCCGAGGCATATCTGGGCGAATCCGTCGACGGCGCCGTGATCACCGTACCCGCGTACTTCAACGACGACCAGCGACAGGCCACCAAGGACGCCGGCAAGATCGCCGGGCTGGACGTCAAGCGCATCATCAACGAGCCGACCGCGGCCTCGCTGGCCTACGGCCTGGACAAGGAGTCAGACCAGACGATTCTCGTGTTCGACCTCGGCGGCGGCACCTTCGACGTGTCCGTGCTTGAGATCGGCGACGGCGTGTTCGAGGTCAAGTCGACAGCCGGTGACAACCACCTCGGCGGCGACAACTTCGACAAGGCGGTCGTGGACTGGCTCGTGAGCGAGTTCAAGAAGTCCCAGGGCATCGACCTGAGCGCCGATCCGATGGCGCTGCAGCGCCTGTACGAGGCGGCCGAGAAGGCGAAGATCGAGCTCTCCACCACCCAGGAGACGCAGATCAACCTGCCGTTCATCACGGCTGACTCCTCAGGACCCAAGCACCTCGACACGCGCCTAACGCGCGCCAAGCTCGCCGAGCTGACCTCCGCGCTGGTCGACCGGGTCGTCGCGCCTGTACGCCAGGCGATCGACGACGCCAAAGACAAGGGCGTCAAGGAGATCGAGCACGTCGTGCTCGTCGGCGGCATGACACGTATGCCGGCCGTCCAGGAGAAGGTCAAGGAGCTCACAGGCAAGGAGCCCCACCGCGGCGTCAACCCCGACGAGGTGGTGGCCGTGGGAGCGGCGATCCAGGCGGGTGTGCTCGCCGGCGACGTCAAGGACGTGCTGCTGCTCGACGTCACTCCGCTGACGCTCGGCATCGAGACCAAGGGCGGCGTGATGACGAAGCTGATCGAGCGCAACACCACAATCCCCACGCGCAAGGGCGAGGTCTTCTCCACCGCGGAGGACAACCAGCCGTCTGTGGAGATCCACGTGCTGCAGGGTGAGCGCGAGATGGCCAACTACAACAAGTCGCTCGGCAAGTTCCAGCTGACGGGGATCCCGCCGGCGCCGCGCGGCATTCCGCAGATCGAGGTCGCCTTCGACATCGACGCCAACGGCATCCTCAACGTGTCAGCCAAGGATCTGGGCACCGGCAAGGAGCAGAAGATCGAGATCAAGGCCGGCTCCGGCCTGTCTGATGAGGAGATCAAGAACATGGTCTCCGACGCCGAGTCCCACGCCGAGGAGGATCGCGCAGCGCGCGAGCTCGCCGAGGCGCGCAACAACGGCGAGAACGCCGCCTACCAGGCCGAGCGCCAGCTCGCCGACCTGGGCGACCAGGTCGACTCCGACTCCAGGGAGCGCATCGAGGCAGCCGTCAAGGATGTGCGCGAGTCGCTCGAGGCGGAGGACCCGAACGCGATCAACGCCAAGACCGAGGCTCTGCAGACCGCCTTCCACGCGATCTCCGAGGCCATGTACCAGCGCGCGCAGGAGCAGGCCGCGGCCGCCGGCAACGGCGCCTCGGCCGGCGATGGCGGCGCGTCCTCTGATGAGGAGGACGTGGTCGACGCCGAGGTCGTGGACGAGCCGCAGGCATAGCGTGATGAGTGACGCCAAGCAGACGATCGTGGACGCCGAGCAGGCGAACGAGGATCAGCCGCTTGTCTCCCCCGGCACGGACGTGCCGGGGGACGGCGCCCCGGCGCCGGCGCCGGGAGGCGAGGCCGGCGGCTCCGCCGACGGCGAGGCCAGCCAGATCGAGGGCGATCTCGATGAGCTGGTCAAGACCGCTGCCCAGCGCGACGAGTACCTGGCGCTCGCGCAGCGCACGCAGGCTGACTTCGAGAACTACCGCAAGCGTGTCGCCCGCGAGTCCGCCGTCGCTCACGCGCGGGGGGTGGCCGGGCTGACCAAGGAGCTGCTCCCTGCTCTCGACAACCTCGACCGCGCGCTCGAGGCGGCCGCCCAGGACGACCCGCTGCTCGATGGCGTTCGCCTCGTGCGCTCGGAGTTGAGCGCCGCGCTCGCGCGCGCGGGCATCGAGTCCTTCACTCCCGTAGGCGAGGCCTTCGACCCGGCTCTGCACGAGGCGATGGCAAGCGTCCCGCAGCCCCCCGACGGCGCCGAGAGCGGGACCGTGGTTGAGGTCTACCAACCCGGCTACCGGCAGGGCGCGAGCATCATCCGCCCGGCGCGGGTCGTAGTCGCCGCCTAACCGGAGGAGACGACATGGCAACGCGTC
The DNA here is from genome assembly GCA_963761355.1 of uncultured Solirubrobacteraceae bacterium. GTDB lineage: Bacteria > Actinomycetota > Thermoleophilia > Solirubrobacterales > Solirubrobacteraceae > Palsa-744. The sequence goes on along the minus strand of CAVXHC010000014.1, from coordinate 164,897 downwards.
CCGACTACTACAAGACGCTCGGGGTCGACAAGAAAGCGACCCCCGAGGAGATCAAGAAGGCCTACCGCAAACTCGCGCGTAAGTACCACCCGGACCGCAACCCGGACGACAAGGACGCGGAGGCGCGCTTCAAGGAGATCTCCCAGGCACACGACGTGCTCGGCGATCCCGAGAAGCGCAAGCAGTACGACACCGGCGCGGGCCCCTTCGCGACCGGCGCGGGGCCGGGCGGCGGCTTCGGCGGCTTCGGCAACTTCGACTTCGACGCCTCCTCGATGGGCGACATCCTGTCGAACCTGTTCGGCGGCAGCGGCGGGCCCGGCGGGGCCGGCTCGATGCGCACCCAGCGACAGCGCCAGCGAGCGCAGCGCGGCGCCGACCTCGAGGCGCAGGTGTCGATCTCCTTCGACCAGGCAGTCGCCGGCGCGCAGGTGCCGCTGCAGGTGCCGATGCGAACCGTCTGTGAAACCTGTCACGGCACCGGCGCAAAGCCCGGCACCTCACCCACGGTGTGCCCTCGCTGCGAGGGCCGCGGCATCGAGACAGAGGGTCAGGGAATGTTCTCCATCTCCCAGCCGTGCTCGCTGTGCGGCGGCTCGGGCACGATCATCGAGGATCCCTGCCCGACCTGTCACGGCTCGGGTGCCGTGCGCACGATCAAGCGCCTGCGCGTGAACATCCCCGCCGGCGTGCGCGACGGCGGGCGTATCCGCCTGCCCGGGAAGGGCGAGCCGGGCCTCAACGGCGGTCCGCCCGGCGATCTGTACCTGATCGTGCATGTCTCCTCATCGCCCGTATTCACACGCAAGGGCGACAACTTCGAGGTCGAGGTGCCGCTGAGCATCCCCGAGGCGCTGCGTGGCGCCGAGGTACAGGTGCCGACCCTGGACGGCACAAAGACACTGCGCGTCCCCGCGGGCACCAAGCACGGGACCGTCCAGCGCCTGCGCGGTGAGGGACCGCCGAAGCCCGGCAGCGGCAAAGGCGGGTCCGCTCCCACGCGCGGGGACATCCGCTACCGCTTCGTGATCGACGTCCCGGACAAGCTCGACGAGGAGCAGCAGGCGGCCGTGGACGCCCTCTCGAAGGTCTTCAACGGCGACCCGCGCGCGCGCCTGTTCCCGGCTCGATCCGGTCAGGCGGCGGCCGAGACCGCCGAGAGCTGATGATGGATTCCGAGCGTCCCCCCACTCCTACCGGGCCGGCTGCACGGCGGCGCTCAGCCACGGTCAGCCGCGTCAAGGTGGCGACCGATCGCGGCGTGTTCATGATCTCGGTTGCGGCCAAGCTCGCGAACATGCACCCGCAGACGTTGCGCATGTATGAGTCCCGCGGCCTGATCGAGCCGCAACGCTCGCCCAAGGGCACGCGTCTGTACTCGCACGAAGACGTCGACAGGCTGAGGCGCATCCAGGAGATGACGGCCGATCTCGGTCTCAACCTGGCAGGCGTGGAGCGCGTGCTCGACCTGGAGAAGGAGATCGAGGGCATGCACGCCCACATCGAAGAGATCGAAGTGGAGGCTCTGCGCGCACAGGTGCGTCTCGCCGAAGAGCTCGAGGAAGTCCGTCGCTCCTTCCGTGCCGAGCTTGTGGTTCCCTACCGTGGCGGGGTGGAGCTCGTCCGCGCTGCCGACGTTCGACCACCCTCCCGACCATCGACGAACAGGAGGAACGATGGCGCCTAATGGAGCAGCCCCGGCTGCGCAGGCTCCTCCCGAGGAGGAGCAGAGCCCGCTCGAGCGTTTCGGGCGCGACCTCACCGCCGACGCCGAGCAGGGCAGGCTCGATCCGGTGATCGGCCGCGACGACGAGATCCGCCGGGTGATCCAGGTTCTCAGCCGCCGCACCAAGAACAACCCGGTGCTGATCGGCGAGCCCGGCGTCGGCAAGACCGCGATCGTCGAGGGCCTCGCACAGCGGATCGTCTCAGGCGATGTTCCCGAGTCGCTGCGCGACCGGCGCGTGATCGCGCTTGACATCGGCGCGCTGATCGCGGGGGCGGCCTATCGAGGTGAGTTCGAGGAGCGCCTGAAGGGCGTCCTGAAAGAGGTCGCCGAGGGCGAGGGGACGATCATCCTGTTCCTCGACGAGCTGCACACGATCGTCGGCGCCGGCGCCGCCCAGGGCTCCGTCGACGCCTCCAACCTGCTCAAGCCGATGCTCGCCCGCGGCGAACTGCGCGCGGTGGGCGCGACGACGCTCGACGAGTACCGCAAGTACATCGAGAAGGACGCCGCGCTCGAGCGCCGCTTCCAGCCGGTGACGGTGGGCGAGCCATCCGTCGAGGACACGATCGCCATTCTGCGCGGACTGAAGGAGCGCTACGAGGTCCACCACGGTGTGCGCATCCAGGACAGCGCCCTGATCGCCGCGGCCACGCTCTCGCATCGCTACATCGCCGATCGTTTTCTTCCCGACAAGGCGATCGACCTGGTCGACGAGGCCGCATCGAAGATACGGATCGAGATCGACTCGCTGCCGACCGAGATCGACGAGGTGAATCGCCGCGTGATGCAGCTGGAAATCGAGCTCACGTCGTTGAAAAAGGAGAAGGACGACGCCTCCAAGGAGCGCCGCGACACGATCGAGGCCGAGCTGTCGGAGTTGAAGGAGCGCTCCCAGGAGATGACGGCCCAGTGGCAGAAAGAGAAGGAGGCGATCCAGGGGATCCAGGAGACGAAGGAGCGCCTCGAGCAGGCCAGGGCCGAGGCCGAACGCGCCGAGCGCGAAGCCGACCTGCAGCGCGCCGCCGAGCTGCGCTACGGAGAGATACCCGAGCTCGAGAAGCAGCTCGCCGAGTACGAATCGGCTGAGCGCGAGCGGACCGACGGCGTCGCGCCGGTGTTCATCAAGGAGGAGGTCGACGCCGAGGACATCGCCGAGGTCGTCGCGCGCTGGACGGGCATTCCGGTCAGTCGCCTGCTGGAGGGCGAAAGCGAGAAGCTGCTGCACATGGAGGATCGCCTGCACGAGCGGGTCGTCGGCCAGGACGAGGCGATCGAGGCGGTCGCCAGCGCGCTGCGCCGCTCGCGAGCCGGGCTGCAGGACCCCGACAGGCCGATCGGCACGTTCCTCTTCCTCGGCCCCACCGGAGTGGGAAAGACCGAGCTGGCACGCGCGCTGGCGGAGTTCATGTTCGACACCCAGGACGCGATGATCCGCATCGACATGTCCGAGTACATGGAGAAACACTCGGTCTCGCGCCTGGTCGGCGCGCCCCCCGGCTACGTCGGCTATGAAGAGGGAGGCCAGCTGACCGAGGCCGTCCGCCGCCGTCCCTACGCGGTCATCCTGCTCGACGAGATCGAGAAGGCCCACCCGGACGTGTTCAACACGCTGCTGCAGGTCATGGACGACGGGCGACTGACCGACGGACAGGGACGCACGGTCGACTTCAAGAACACCGTCCTGACCATGACCTCCAACATTCCCATATCCGAGGAGCTCTCAGACGGGCAGATGCGCAGCGCCCTGCTCGAGTACTTCAAGCCCGAGTTCATCAACCGTCTGGACGACATCGTGCGCTTCCACGCGCTCACCCGCGAGCAGATCTCGGAGATCGTCGACCTGCAGGTCGCACAGGTGATTGCGCGCGTAGGCGAGCGCGGCGTGGCGGTGACGCTCACCGAGGCGGCACGCCAGCTGTTGGGCAACATGGGCTATGACCCGAGCTACGGAGCCCGCCCGCTGCGGCGCGTGATCCAGAAGCAGTTGGTCGATCGCCTCGCCACAGCGCTTCTCAAGGGCGAGATCCGGCCGGGCGATGCCGTGAACGTGGACGTCGCAGACGGGGAACTGGTGCTGGAGACCGGGCAGGCCGAGCCGGCCGACGCACAGGCCGCAGCAGCTGTCTGAGCATCGCTCGCGGGGCCTGGTCGGCCCGATGGCCGTGGCGGCGTTTAGTATGCGCCAACCAAACGACCAAGGGGGGACCATCAATGTCCGCACCAGTCAACCGACGCGGGACGGTATTGCTCGCGACGTTCGGAGCGCTCGTCATTACGGCGCTCGCGATGGCACCGCAGTCTCAGGCATCGACAATCTATGCCTGCGTGAAGAAGAGCGGTTCGCCACGCATCGTCAGCAAGACGACGAAATGCAAGAAGCACGAAAGAAAGCTCTCATGGAGCTCACAGGGCCCCGCCGGCAAAAACGGCGCTGCGGGAGCAACGGGGAGCAAAGGTGAAACCGGAGCAGCGGCCACCACCCTCTGGGCGGTGGTGGAATTCAACGGCACGCTGGTGCGAGGCGGAACCGGAACGGTCTCGTCGAAAAGTATCATCTCCTCCCCCTCCCACTACGACGTCGTATTCAACCGCGACGTGTCGAAATGCGCATACATCGCGACCCCAGGATCGACGTCGACCACGCTACCGCCGGTCGGCTTCGACAGCGTCGCCTCCGAGGAAGAAGACCCCAACGGCGTATTTGTCGAGACGTTCACTGCTAAAGACGAACCTCAGCAAGAGTCCTTCCATCTAGCGGTGTTCTGCTAGCGAGCTCGTGTAGGACGGTGACGGATGTCGGGGCTTGAGGCTCGGACATCCGTCACTCAGCTTTCGCCTCTAAACGGATGTTCTCATGACGAGGTGTGCGATCTGGCATGGTGGATGAGCATTAACGAACGAGACTCCCTGCGCTCAAGTGCGGGCTCACGCCGAGACGCACCTCGCCATAACGGCGGCTACGCACCGACAGCAGAGGAGTACGAATGCCTACACCAACCGCCACACGAGGGACGGCCGCGCTCGTCGGCCTCACGGCCCTGCTGCTCCTCCTGCTGGCAACAGCCGCCCCTCGAGTTGAAGCGTCCACGCTCTATGCCTGCGTCAAGAACAAGGGCGGCGCCGTACGCCTGGTCTCGAAGACCGCGAAGTGCAAGAAGCGCGAAGCGAAGCACTCGTGGAACGCCAAGGGCTCAGCCGGCACGACGGGAGCCCCGGGCGTCATTGGGACGAGCGGGCTCAGCGGACTGAACGGCGTCATCGGCGCGACCGGGCCGGCCGGAGCGACCACCGACAACGGCGCCACGGGCGCCAAAGGCATCACCGGCGGGACGGGCACAGCCGGGACCACTGGAGAAACTGGCACGACTGGGACCAAAGGCGCGACCGGTAGCGCGGGAACGACCGGCGGCACCGGTGAAACGGGACCGACCGGTGACAAAGGGGCCACTGGAACTACAGGCACAACGGGTGGGACCGGTAGCACCGGCGCGGCGGGACCGACAGGCACCGACGGCGCTGTGAGTGGTTATTCGGTGGGGCAAGCAGTTAACCACCACGTGGCGTTTACGTTGGAAACTGAAAGTAGTCCCAAAACCATCTTGTCTCGGGAATTGCCTGCCGGCAACTACATAGTCGACGCGAAGGTCGAGCTGGAGTTGTCAGACACAACACCTGAAGGAGAAGCAGGCGTAGCGTGCAAGCTCGTCGACACGCCCAAAGAAGGTGGCACTCCAGCTAGCGACATAGCGGGATGGACCGGACTCCTTGACGAGACCTCCACGCCGTTTTTTGTCGCCGACGACACCATGCCGCTTACACTTCCTGTCAACTCTTCTACGCACGCAAGCACGATCGCGATCGTTTGCTATGTACTTTCAGCCGAAGCGAGCGGTGGCGAATTTGAAGCTACGGCGGGCAACGGTTCCATCACCGCCATCCAAACGACCCAGAACCTCTAGGCGGGGCGTCGAGCCGCTGATCGCACGGCGTCCTGCGCAACAGCCCCATCGAGGCGGTTGCGGATCAGCTCACACGCATAGGTGCTACTCGGCGCGGGACGGGCGACCCACATGGAGACCACCTGCCCCGCGCCGATGAAACGGAAGCGGCGTTACGAGCCGATCGCGACCCCGCTCTCATCGCACTGGTCGGCGACACCGAGAGTGGGACCGTTATCAACTTGGTACGTGATCGTGATGGTGTGACCTGACGGCGTGACGCCCGTGACGTAACCGCCATTCTCGTTCCCGCCCGCGGTCAGATCAACCGTTTTGCCGGCCGGGAGGCTGAAGTTGTACAGGGAGTGATTGGTGGCTACGGTGTCCGTCATCGTGCCGCCGGTGTCCCAGTCGCTTTCTGAGGACGTCAGCTCGAGATCCGGTTTCGTGGCGTTGCAGCGCGCCTGAAGCGTGAACGTTCCAAATTGCGCCACCGTTTTGAGTGGAGTGGTGGCTTCCGTGCTGGTGAAGAAGAATTTCTGCACCGTCTGGCCCCCGACGGTTCCGGCGTTGCCGGCATTGGTCGCGTTGGTCGCGTTGGTGGCGTTGGTGGCGTTGGTGGCATTGGTCGCGGTGGTTGCCGCCCCAGCCGTCGCCGCGCTGCCGGCGGTGGCCGCGCTGGTGGCGGACTTCGCCGAAAGCACGGTCAGTTTGGGCGCCTTGGCCTTGATTTCTTTGGCGGCGATCGATTTGACCTGCGATTTCTGCTTGCTGTTGAGGCCGACCGTTTTAGCTACGAATGCGATCGGGGCGCTCGCGAACGACGTCCCCCCGGCCGCCAAGACGAGCGCGACGATCGCGATTACGAGCGCTGGCGTGACGCGAACGTTGCTGAGTTTCCGCATGACCGGCTACCTCCTCGGGTATCTGTGTCTTTTGCTTGGCAGGTGAGCACCCTAACTGACCGGCCGGGCTTCCCCGGCTGCTCGACGGATGGACGATCGCCCACGAGCGGCCGCGATCCGGTAGAACAGGCTCGAGCGCGCCGCGCCGCGCCTGATCGGCCAATTCCGACGGAGGAGTCCCGCCATGCCTACCTACATCATGCTGTCGACCCTCACCCCGGAGGGCGTGCAGACCGTGAAGAACAATCCGCAGCGGATTCAGGAGGTCAACAAAGAGGTCGAGCAGCTGGGCGCCACGGTGACGGCGCAGTGGGCGACGCTCGGGCACGTCGACTTCATCTCGGTGGTGGAGGCCCCCGACGAGGCCACGATGGCGCGGGTGTCGCTCGAGCTCGGCTCGCGGGGCACGGGCCGCTACGAGACGCTGTCGGCGATCCCGATCGATACCTTCATCGCCTCGCTGTAACGTAGGCTGCGTGGGCGACATCGCCGCCAGCCGAGCAGCGCCGAGCAGCGCTATCGGCATCGATCACATGACCGGCGACGGCGATCGCGAGGAACGGTCTCCCTCCGGACAGGAGAGCCGCCCCGGCGGGGGCCCGGACATCTCGCTCGTGCCCGAGCCGCTGGCCGAGGCCGACGTCCAGGCGCAACTCGAGGAGTTCGACGTCGACGGCCCGCGGGTGGGGATCGTGATGGGCTCCGAGAGCGACATGCAGGTGATGGAGAAGGCCGCCCGCGAGCTCGAGGAGCGGGGGGTGGTGCATGAGATGCGGGTGATGTCGGCGCACCGCGAACCCGACGTGGTGTCCGAGTACTCAAAGAACGCGCGCATGCGGGGTCTGCGCGTGATCATCGCGGGCGCGGGCATCTCCGCGGCGCTGCCGGGGGCCGTGGCCGCCCACACCGACCTGCCGGTCATAGGCGTGCCGCTGTCCGGCCGCCTGACGGCCGCCGGAGGCCTCGACGCGATCCTGTCGATCGTGCAGATGCCCCCTGGTGTGCCGGTGGCGTGCGTGGGCTTGGACAACCCGCGCAACGCCGCTATCCTCGCCGCGCAGATCCTCGGGTCCTCCTCCTAAGACATTGATCCCCCGCTACACCCGCCCGGAGCTCGGCCGTCTGTGGACGGACGAGGCGCGTATGGATACCTGGCGCCAGGTCGAGGTGGCGGCCTGCGAAGAGCTCCCCGGCCTGCTCGGCGAGGAGGGCCCCACGCCGATCGAGCTCGACGCGATCCGCCGCGCGAGCTTCACGGTTGAGGCGGTCAACGAGCGCGAGCGTCTCACCAACCACGACGTGGCCGCGTTCGTCGACGTGCTGGCCGAGTCGGCGGGTGAGGCGGGGCGCTGGATCCACTACGGCCTGACCTCCTCGGACGTGCTCGACACCGCGCTCGCCCTGCAGCTGCGTGCCGTCGGCGAGGTGATCCTGCCGGGCGCCTACTCGCTCGTGGCGGCGCTCCACGGGAGCGCGCGTAAGTACACCGATTCGCTGTGTGTGGGGCGCACGCACGGAGTGCATGCCGAGCCGACCACCTTCGGCGTGAAGCTCGCCGGCTTTGCCTTCGAGGCGCACCGCAATGCGCTGCGCCTCGAGCGGGCGTTCGCGCAGGCCGCCGTCGGGGCGGTGTCCGGCGCCGTCGGCACCTATGCCTCGACGAGCCCCGACTTCGAGGCGCGGGTGCTAGGGCGGCTGGGGCTGGAGCGCGAGGACGTCTCGACGCAGGTCGTTGCGCGCGACCGCCACGCCGAGCTCCTGGGGGCCATCGCGCTGGCCGGCGCGGGCATGGAGCGATTCGCGACCGAGATCAGGCACCTTCAGCGCACCGAGGTGCGCGAGGTGCAGGAGCCGTTCAGTGCCGGCCAGAAGGGCTCCTCGGCGATGCCCCACAAGCGAAATCCGATCAAGGCCGAGCAGATCTCGGGGCTGGCGCGCGTGCTGCGCGGGAACGCGCAGGCGGCGCTTGAGAACGTCGCGCTGTGGCATGAGCGCGACATCTCCCACTCCTCGGTCGAGCGGGTGATTCTGCCGGACTCGACGATCCTGCTCGACTACATGCAGTACTCGACGATCGCGCTGGTGGAAGGCATGACCGTCGATGTCGAGCGGATGCGCCAGAACCTCGAGCTCACGCACGGAGCGCTGTTCTCCCAACGGGTGCTCCTGGCGCTGGTGGGCGGGGGGCACGGCCCGGAGGGCTCGAAGGGGATGTCCCGCGATGAGGCCTACCGGATCGTGCAGGAGCTGGCCCAGCGCGCGTGGCGGGAGGGCATCCCCCTGCGTGACCTGCTGGCCGCCGACGAGCGCGCCCGCGGTCTCGACCTTGATGAGATCTTCGACTACGACTACTACGTCCGCCATGCCGAGGAGATCGTCGGGCGGCTGGATAAGGCGCTCGCGCGGCTCGATGACATCACCTGAGCCACGGCCTCAGCGCTCGTCCGGGCGTCCCTGCCGCGGCCCCCGAAGCCGCTGGTAGCATCGCCCCACGTGAGCACCCTCGCCGAGCTGCCCCTCATCGCCAGCGGGAAGGTCCGCGAGATGTACGGCCTGTCCGATGAAGCGAGCCTGCTGATGGTCGCAAGCGACAGGATCTCGACCTACGACGCGGTCCATCCCACCCCCATCACGGACAAGGGCCGGGTGCTGACGGGCCTGTCGGTCTTCTGGTTCCAGAAGACCCGCCAGATCGTGGCCAACCACATGATCTCCGCGACCGACGGCGTTCCCGCGGAGGCACGCGGTCGGGCGCTGGTCGTGCGCCGCCTGCAGATGCTGCCGGTCGAGTGCGTCGTGCGCGGCTACATCACCGGCTCGGGCTGGAAGGACTACCAGGCCAGCGGCAGCGTCTCGGGGATCGAGCTGCCGCCGGGCCTGCGCGAGTCACAGCAGCTGCCGCAGCCGATCTTCACGCCGAGCACCAAGGCCGATGAGGGCCACGACGAGGCGATCGACTTCGAGCGCGCGGTCGAGCTTGTGGGCGACCGTAAGCTGATGGAGCGCGTGCGCGACGTGTCGGTCGAGCTGTACTCGTTCGCCTCAGAGCACGCGCGCGAGAACGGCGTGATCCTGGCCGACACGAAGTTCGAGCTCGGGCTGGACGGGCCGGGCGGGACGCTTGTGCTCGGCGACGAGGTGCTGACGCCGGACTCCTCGCGCTACTGGCCGGCGGACGGCTTCGAGGTCGGCCGCTCGCAGCCGAGCTTCGACAAGCAGTACGTGCGCGACTGGGCCGCCCACAGCGGCTGGGACAAGACGCCGCCGGCGCCGGCCATCCCCGACGACGTCGTGGCAGGAACGCGCGCGCGCTACATCGAGGCGTATGAGCTCATCACCGGCGAGCCCTTCCAGGCGTGGCTCGACCGCACGGCGCCGGCGTGAGAGCGCGGGTGCTCATCCGCCCCAAGTCCGGCATCCTCGATCCCCAGGGGGTCGCCGTGGAGCGCGCGCTGCCGGCGCTCGGCTTCACGGGCGTGGCCAACGTGCATGTCGGCCGGCTGGTGGAGCTCGACGTCGAGGACGTGGGCCAGCTCGAGCCGATGTGCGAGAAGCTCCTGGCCAACCCGCTCGTCGAGGACTACGAAATCATTGTCGACTGACGTGCCGAGGCGCAGCGGATGAAGTTCGGCGTGCTGCAGTTCCCCGGCTCCTGCGACGAGGTCGACGCGCTGGGCGCCGCCCGGCGGGTCGGCGATGCCGAGCTTCTGTGGCATGGCGAGCGCGATCTGAAGGGGGCTGAGGCGATCGTAGTGCCGGGCGGGTTCTCATACGGCGACTACCTGCGGGCCGGCGCGATCGCGCGCTTCTCGCCGGTGATGGAGTCGGTGATCGCCTTCGCCAACGAGGGCGGTCTCGTGCTGGGGATCTGCAACGGCTTTCAGGTGCTGTGCGAGGCGCACCTGCTGCCGGGTGCGTTGCTCGGCAACGCGAACCGGCGCTTCACCTTCCGCCAGCTCGCGCTCGAGGTCGTCAATGCCGAGACGCCGTTCACGTGCGCGTGTGCGCCGGGCGAAGAGCTGAGCGTTCCCGCCAAGCACTCGTGGGGGCGCTACTACGCCGAGCCGCAGACGCTCGAGGCGATGCGGGAGCGCGGCCAGGTGGTGCTGCGCTACGCCCCGGTGCAGAACTTCAACGGCTCACTCGAGGACATCGCGGGCGTGTGCAACGAGGCCGGCAACGTGTTCGGGCTGATGCCCCACCCCGAGCACGCCGTCGAGGAGCTGACCGGCGGCTCGGCCGACGGGCTGAGGATCTTCGAGTCGATGCGCCTCACCGTCGAGGGCGCGCACGTGTGATGGCGAGCGGGACCTCGACACTGCCGACGCTCGAGGACGCGCTGGCGCTGGGGCTGACGCGGGAGGAGTACGAGCTCGTGTGCGAGAAGCAGGGCCGCCCGCCGAACGTGCTCGAGCTGGCGATGTACTCGCTGTTGTGGAGCGAGCACTGCGCCTACAAGCACTCGCGCAAACTGCTGCGCACGCTGCCCACGGAGGGGCCGCACGTGGTGATGGGCCCGGGCGAGAACGCCGGCGCGGTGGACGTCGGCGAGGGCCTCGCGTGCGCATTCAAGGTCGAGTCCCACAACCACCCGAGCGCGGTCGAGCCCTTCCAGGGTGCGGCCACGGGCGTGGGCGGCATCCTGCGCGACATCTTCGCGATCGGCGCGCGCCCGATCGCTGTGCTCGACTCGCTGCGCTTCGGCGAGCCCTCCGGAGCGCGCGCACGCTACCTGCTCGACGGTGCGGTCTCGGGGATCGGGCACTACGGCAACTCGATCGGCGTGCCGACGGTCGGCGGCGAGGTGTACTTCGAGGCGACCTATGAGTACAACTGCCTGGTCAACGCGATGGCGCTCGGGCTGGCGCCGCGCGATCAGCTGATGAGCAGCGCCGCCGCCGGTCCCGGGAACCTGCTCGTGCTGTTCGGGGCCTCCACCGGCCGCGACGGGATCGGTGGTGCCTCGGTGCTCGCCTCGGCCGAGCTCGCGAACGACGACGGCGCGGGGGACGCCGGCGCCGACATGCGCCCGACGGTGCAGGTGGGCGATCCCTTCGCCGAGAAGAAGCTGCTCGAGTGCTCGCTCGAGCTGCTCGCACGCGGGCTGCTCATCTCCCTGCAGGACCTGGGCGCGGCCGGGCTGACCTCATCGGCCGCCGAGATGGCCTCCAAGGGGGGCGTGGGGGTGGACATCGACGTCGCCCGCGTGCCGCTGCGCGAGCCCGGGATGGAGCCGTTCGAGGTGATGGTCTCCGAGTCCCAGGAGCGGATGCTGTGCGTGGTCGAACCGGCCGAGCTTGATGCGGTGCTGGGCGTGTGCGAGAAGTGGGAGGTGGGCGGCACGGCGATCGGCAGCGTGACCGCCTCACAGCGGGTGCGCGTGCTCGACGGCTCGGAGCTCGTCGGCGACATGGCGGTGAGCGCGCTGGTGGACGAGTGCCCGCTGTATGAGCTCGACCCCGTCAGGCCCAGCGAGCCGCTGTATCAGCCGCCGCCGGCCACGCTGTCGCCGGATGCGACGCCGCGGGAGGCGCTGCTGGCGCTGCTGTCATCCCCCAACCTGTCCTCGCGCAGGCCGCTGTTCGAGCAGTACGACGCGATCGTGCAGTCGCGCACGGTGCGCCGACCCGAGCAGGCCGACGCCGCGGTCCTCACGATCCACCCGGCGGGCCCCGAGCGCGCGGCGCCGGGGGGTGAGCCGGTGCCCGCCCTTGCCGTGAGCATCGACGGCAACGGCCGGCGCGTGGCCGCCGACCCCTATCGGGGGACGCTCGCCGTCGTGCTCGAGTGCGCCTCGAACCTCGCCTGCGTCGGCGCCGAGCCGCTGGGCACGACCAACAACCTCAACTTCGGCAACCCCGAGAAGGGGCACATCGCCTGGCAGCTGACCGAATCGGTGCGCGGCCTCGCGCACGCCTGCCGCACGCTCGGAGCGCCGATCGTCGGCGGCAACGTGTCGCTCTACAACGAGGGCGCCACCGGGCCGATCTACCCCACGCCGGTCATCGGCATGGTCGGGCGGCTGCCCGACGCGCGCCGGGCGGGGAGGCTCGGGTTCGCTCGCGCGGGCCAGCAGATCGCGCTGATCGGGCCCTTCAGCCCGTCGCTGAGCGCCGGCGAGCTCGACAAGCTGCACGGCCGGCCCCTCCCCGATGGTCTCCCCGAGTTCGACATGGACGCCGTCGCCGGCGCCCAGACGGTGGTGCGCGAGGCCGTCCGCGCGGGCCTTTTCGCGAGCGCCCACGACATCGCCGAGGGCGGGCTCGCGGTCGCCCTGGCCGAGTGCTGCCTGGCCGGGGAGCTCGGTGCGAGCGTCCTCTTGGCAGATGATTTCTGGGAAACAATCCGGCGAGTCGCGCCGGGACCGGGGTCCTCCGCGCCGGTTTCAACGCTCCTGACCGCCGCCCTCTTCGGAGAGGGGCCGGGCGGCTTTGTGGTGAGCGGCGAGCGCGAGGACCTGCGCAGGCTGGGCGAGGAGACGCAGATGCTGGCGCTCGGCACGGTCGGTGGCGGCGAGCTGAGGATCGAGATCGCCGGGGAGGACGTCGCGATCGGCCTCACCCTGGCTGAGCTCGCGGGCGCGCATGCGGGCCTCGAGGAGCTGTTCGCATGAGTACTGCTAGCGTGTTTGTAATGCGTGAGGGACCGCGCGATGAGTGCGGAGTGTTCGGACTTTATGCGCCCGGTCACGAGGTGTCGCGTCTGTCGTACTTCGCCCTGTATGCGCTCCAGCATCGCGGGCAGGAGTCGGCGGGAATCGCGGCGGCCGACCGTGGCGGGCATATCGTCACGCGCCGCGAGCTCGGCCTCGTCAGCCAGGTGTTTTCCGAGAACGACCTGCGCACGCTCGCCGGGGAGCTTGCGATCGGGCACGTGCGCTACTCGACGACCGGATCGAACGCCTGGGAGAACTCCCAGCCGGTGCAGCGCTCGGAGGGCACCGACGGCTCCCGTCGCGAGGTCGCGCTGGCGCACAACGGCAACCTGATCAACGCGGTCGAGCTGCACGACGAGCTGATCGAGCGCGGCGTCACCTTCAGCTCCACCTCTGACTCGGAGATCATCGCCGCGCTGATCGCCACGCACCCGGCGGAGCTGCTCGAGGACGCGATCGCGGACGTGCTCCCGCGGCTGCGCGGGGCCTTCTCGATCGTGGCGATGACGAAGGACCGCGTCGTCGCCTTCCGCGACCCGCACGGCCTGCGCCCGCTCGTGCTGGGCGCGCTCGAGCCGGAGCCCGACGATCCCGACGGCGCTGTTCGCTACTGCGTGGCCAGCGAGTCGTGTGCGTTCGACATCATCGGCGCGAAGCTCCTGCGCGACGTCGAGCCGGGCGAGGTGGTCACGCTCGGCGAGGATGGCCTTCAGAGCCGCATGGTCTCGCCCGGAGGGCGGCGCGCGTTCTGCGTGTTCGAGTACATCTACTTCGCGCGACCGGACTCGCGCATGAACGACCGCGTGCTGCAGGTCGCGCGCGGGCGCATGGGCGAGATCCTGTGGCGCGAGGCGCCGGTCGAGGCCGACCTCGTGATCGCGGTCCCCGACTCCGGCAACCCGGCGGCCCGCGGGCTCGCACGTGCGGCGGGGCTGCCGCAGGACGACGGCTTCGTCAAGAACCGCTACGTCGCGCGCACCTTCATCCAGCCCGGCCAGGAGCTGCGCAAGCACGGGCTGCGCCTGAAGTTCAACCCGCTGCCCGAGGTGATCGAGGGCAAGCGGCTGGTGGTCGTGGACGACTCGATCGTGCGCGGCAACACGACGCGGCAGATCGTGCAGATGCTGCGCGACTCAGGCGCCGCGGAGATCCACATGCGCATCTCCGCGCCGCCGATCAAGCACCCCTGCCACTACGGCATCGACATGTCCACGCGCGAGGAGATGATCGCCCACGGGCGCACGACCGAGGAGGTCGCCGCTGAGCTGGGGTGCGACTCGCTGCACTACCTGTCGCTGGCCGGCGTGTATGAGGCGGTGGGGGCGACGCGCGACACCCACTGCGACGCGTGCTTCACCGGCGAGTACCCGCTCGCCGGCTCAGACGGCGCGGCGGGCAAGTACTCGCTGGAGGAGGGGCAGGAGCTGCCTCTCGTGCAGGCCTAGCGCCCCTGTGCGCAGCGGCGCGGGCTGGGCGCAGACACGCACGGAGATCTAGCCGAACCGGTCGTCGCGCGCGCCGGAGGCGTCGTTGTAGCGGTTGTTGTAGGGCCGGCGCGAGATCAGGCCGCCGTTGCGCCCGACGCGCAGCCCGGAACCGAGCGCGATCGTGATGATGAGGGTGACTGCGAGTGCTGTGAGCATTGCCTTGTCCTGACGGTCGACATATGTCTCTCCACCCTCGCCATCCATTCAAGGATGCTTGGCGACCGCGCTGTGTGAGGTTGGTCACAGCTATCGTGGCGCCCGTGGCTGAGCCGCTCGCGATCGCCGTGCTCGTGTCGGGCGCCGGAACCAACCTGCAGGCGCTGCTGGACAGCGTGCACGGGCGCGAGGCAGAGGTCGTGGCCGTCGCCTCGAGCGTCGCCGGCGCTCCGGCGCTCGCGCGCGCGTCGGCGCGGGGGGTGCCGAACGCGGTGTTCGCGCGCTCAGACCACTCAGACCGCGAGGCGCGCGACCGGGCTCTGGCCGACTGGCTCGAGGAGCGCGGCTCAGAGCTGGTGGTCGGCGCCGGCTACATGGAGCTGCTCGGCTCCTCCTTTCTCGCGCGCTTTCCGGGCGCCGTCATCAACGTGCACCCGTCGCTGCTCCCGGCCTTCCCCGGCCTGCACGCGATCGAGCAGGCGCTCGCATACGGCGTGAAGGTGTTCGGGGTGACCGTCCACTTCATCGACGACGGCGTGGATTCGGGCCCGGTGATCCTGCAGCGCGCCGTCGAGCTGCCGTCAGCGCGCGAGCGCGAGCAGGTGCGCGAGGCCCTGCGCCCGCTCGAGCACGCCCTGCTCGCCGAGGCGGTGCGCCTGTTCGCGCGGGGTGCGCTCGCCGCCGATCCGCTCAACCCGCGACGGCTCATCACCTACGCCGCGGCCGGCGAAGAGGGCCGGGCTGGCGGGGACCCCGCGCAGGAAGAGGACGACGGCTAGGCTTCTGGCAATGCTCTCCCAGAGCGACCTCAGCGCCGGCCAGGCCGCGGGGATGGATCCCGCCGCGCCCGGAGCGGTGCGCGTGCGCAGGGCGCTGTTGTCGGTGTCGGAGAAGGACGGGATCGTCGACTTCGCGCGCGGCCTCGAGGAGCTGGGCGTCGAGATCGTCTCGACCGGCGGCACCGCACGCGAGCTCAACGCGGCCGGTGTCGGGGCACGTACGATCGAGGACTTGACAGGCTTCCCCGAGATCATGGACGGGCGCGTGAAGACGCTGCACGCGCGGCTGTACGCGGGGCTTCTGGCAAGGCGCGACGACGAGGGCCATCTGGGCGCCGCCGCCGAGCAGGGAATCGAGCAGGTCGACCTCGTGTGCGTCAACCTCTACCCGTTCGAGCAGACGCTCGCGCGCGGCGACGCGACCGATGAGGAGATCGTCGAGAACATCGATATCGGCGGCCCCACGATGATCAGGGCGGCGGCCAAGAACAGCGGATTCGTCGCCGTCGTGGTCGACCCGCAGGACTACCCAAGCGTGCTCGCCGAGCTGCGCGAGTCAGACGGGCGCCTGTCGCTTCAGACGCGCACGGCTCTGGCGGCCAAGGCGTTTGCCCTGACCGCCCGCTACGACGCCGCCATCGCGAGCTGGTTCGCGCCGCGCGTCCACGAGGGCTTTCCCCCGACCTTCAGCGAGGCATACGAGAAGGTCTCAGACCTCCGCTACGGCGAGAACCCACACCAGCAGGCCGCCTTCTACGCGCGCGCGGGCGCCGCCACGCATCTGCTGGACGGCGTCGTCCAGCTGCACGGCAAGGAGCTGTCGTTCAACAACCTGCTCGACCTCAGCTCCGCCCGCGAGCTGGTCGAGGACTTCGACGCACCCGCCTGCGCGATCCTCAAGCACAACAACCCCTGCGGCTGCGCCATCGCGGACTCAGGCCGCGTGGCCTACGAACGCGCCTTCGCGTGCGACCCGCAGAGCGCCTACGGAGGCGTGATCGCAGTCAACCGGATCATCGACCGCGCCTTCGCGGAGGAGCTCCACAAGCAGTTCATCGAGGTGCTCCTCGCCCCCGGCTTCGACGGTGATGCGCTGGAGGTGCTCACGCAGAAGAAAAACGTCCGCCTGCTGGAGCTGGCCGAGTGGCCCGCCCCCACGCACGAGCTCGAGGGCAAGCCGGTGATCGGCGGTCAGCTCGTGCAGACCCGCGACGTGGTCTCGGAGACCCGCGATCAGATGCGCGTGCTCACGGCGAAGGCGCCCAGCGAGGAGCAGTGGGAGGACCTGCTGTTCGCCTGGAAGGTCTGCCGCCACGTGCGCTCCAACGCGATCGTGCTCGCCAGCGCCGGCGCCACGATCGGGATCGGAGCGGGTCAGATGAGCAGGGTGGACTCGGTGCGCATCGCCATCGAGAAGGCCCGCGCCGCCCAGCCCGAGCTGCTCGCCGGCTCGGTGCTCGCCTCCGATGCCTACTTCCCCTTCGCCGACGGTCCCCAGCTCGCGATCGACGCGGGCGTGACGGCGATGATCCAGCCCGCAGGCTCGGTGCGCGACGAGGACGTCATCGCCGCCGCGAACGCGGCTCAGATCGCGATGGTCGCCACCGACCGCCGCCACTTCCGCCACTGACGGCAATCCTCGCCGGCCGCCGCCTTCACTCCCCTCGCGACCCCGCTGGCATGCGAAGCATGCCCATCGAAAGACGTGTCCACTTGGATTTACGAGAGTATTGTGATATATCTTTGACTTACTTTGATAGAACTCGATAGGAGCTAGTTATGTTTGCAAGTGAACCACAGTCAACAGGCCACGGGCGCTGCCGCCACCGCCACCGCGGCTTCGGCCCGGGCGCCGGCTACTACGGCGGCTTTCCCTTCGGCGGTCCAGGCGGCGGAGGACGTGGGCGCGGGCGCGGGCGCAAGGCGCGTCGCGGCGACATCCGTACCGCGGCGCTGCTGCTGCTCGCCGAGGAGCCCCGCAACGGCTACCAGATCATGCAGGAGGTCGAGGAGCGAAGCGACGGCGTCTGGCGCCCGAGCCCCGGCTCGGTGTATCCGGCGCTGCAGCAGCTCGAGGACGAGGGCCTGATCCGCTCGGAGGAGATCGACGGGCGCAAGCTGTTCCGGCTGACGGACGCAGGCGAGGCTCAGCTGAAGGATCGCGGCGAGGACGCCCCGGCGCCGTGGGAGCAGATGAGCGGGGACGTGAGCGATCAGGTCCAGGAGCTCGGCAAGCTCGCCCGCGAGGTCAGCTTCGCGTTCGTGCAGGTGATGCGCACGGGCTCGGAGGCGCAGCTGGGCGAGGCCCGCAAGGTGCTGGCCCAGGCCCGCCGCGACCTCTACCGCATCCTCGGTGAGGGCGACCCCGAGAGCACCACGACCGAGGGCGAGGACTGAGCGCGCTCAGCGCGCTACGGGACTCCCCTCGCGGGGAGTGAGCGCCTGCGCGGCGACCCCCAGCTGGGGGTCGAGCGCGGCGCTCTCGCCCGCCTCTGCCAGGCGCATCGCCTCGCTCAGCTCGGCCGAGCTGCGCTCGAGGCGCCGTTCGATCAGCGGCTGAAGGATGCCGCGCAGGGCGATCGCGGCGCCCACCCAGCGCGGTGACCACACGCGCGCCGAGCGCCTTTGGATGCCGCGCTCGATCGCGTCGACGGCGCTGGACAGCGGCGCCGGATTGCGCAGGAAGCCGGGCGTCTGGGCGTTCATGATTTCAACCGACGGCTGGGCGTAGGCGGCGCGCACCAGGTCCGTGTCGATGAAGCCGAAGTAGGCGCAGCCGACGCGCGCGCCGCTGGGCCACGTCTCCATGCGCAGGGCGTCGGTGAGCGCCTCGACGCCCGACTTGGCGGTCGTGTAGGGACCCATCAGCGCCGTGTGTGTGACGGCCGACAGCGACGCGATGTTCAGCAGATAGCCGCGCCGTTTCGTGATCTGCTCGATGACCGCGCGGTCCGTGCGCCACACGCCGAGCAGGTTCACCTCGAGCGTGCGCTCGACCTGCTCGATCGGGGCAGTCGCGAGCGGTCCCGTGAACGCGATCCCGGCGTTGGCGATCGCCACATCGATGCCGCCGAAGCTCTCGACCGTGCCCGCGACCGCCCGCTCGAGCGCGTCGAAGTCGGTGACGTCGGCCTCGAAGTAGGCCGCCCGCTCACCCAGGCGCGCGGCGTTCTCCTCCAGGCGCTCCGGCTCGAGCCCGACGAGCGCGACGTTGGCGCCCCTGGCGTGGAGCCTCTCGGCTGTGGCGGCGCCGATTCCACGCGCGGCTCCGGTGATAAAGGCCGTGCGTCCGTTCAACTCAAACGGCGTCGCCGGTGAGGGGCTCATGCGAAGGACCTCCTGGTTTCGTGCGACACACGCGGTCATCCGCGTCGATGGCGGTCGTCCGCGCCGAGGCCAGCAAGACTACCGCCGTCGCGCTCACGGCGACAGGCGCACGACGCGCCAGCCCTCGCCGGTGCGCTCGTGCAGCAGCCGGTCGTGCATCCGATCGGGGGCTTCGCGCAAGAACTCGACGGCGTCGGGGAACACGCGGATCGCACCCCAGTCCGGCGGGCACTCGGGTGGAGCCTCGAGCACGTCCATCAGATGGGCGTGACGCGCGCGCAGCGGCTCGATGTCCTCGATCACCTGGCCCTGGCGGGAGACCACCGTCTGCACGCGATGCGCGAGCTCGCGCTCATCGAACAGCTCGACCGCCAGCTCGCGCTCGCTCACGGCCGCCCGCCCGCCGATGTGGACCTGGCGCCCGAGCTCGGGCCAGTGGAACAGCAGCGCCACCTGCGGGTTGCCCAGGATCTCCTGCGCCTTGCGCGTCCACAGCGCCGAGGTGAACACCAGCGCCTCGTGCTCGATCCGCTTCAGCGAGACCGTGCGCGCCGACGGCCGTCCATCCCCGCCCACGGTCACGAACGCCACCGAGCTCGGCTCGCGCACGCCGGCGGCGCGAGCTTCGCCCAGCCAGCGATCAAGCAGCGCCAGCGGCTCGCCCGGGTTGCTCAGGGCCTCCACGCTGAGCGTCAGGTTATCCGCAGCGTGAATGCGCGGCTTGCGTGATTTGACCGCGTGCGCGGGCGCCTCTACACTTGCCGCGCGGAACGGGGTTCGCCCACCGATGAAGGGCGAGAGTCGAAGGACCGACATGGAAGGCAGTGGTTGAGAATGGCAAGGACGCCTGTACTTCGAACGGCACGCAGGATTTCTGCGCTCAGCGTGACGCTCGCGATCACGGCCGCGGCGCTTTTCATGCCCGGCGCGGGGGTTGCGAGCGCGAGCGCGGCGAACCCCACAAATATCTTCCTCCTCACCCCCAGCTCGGCCATCCCGAGCTCGGTTCCGTGCGGGACGGTCGCCGAGTTCATGGTTCCCCACGGGTTCCAGTTCCCGGTGGCGGAGACACCCGAAGTGCTGGCCGCGTTCAGCCTGCCCGCGACGTGGGGCCCGAGCATCGCCTCGCAGCTCAAGCTCCTGGGCAGCTACTTCAGCTCGCTGACGATTCCCACGCCGAGCTGCGGCGCGGGCGGCTCGAGCGGACCGGGCGTGACCGTCAACGAGTAGCTGCAGGGCGTGGCCCGGGCGGGACCGATGCCCCGCCCGGCGCCGCCCAGGGCAAGCTCCTGAAGGTCGGCCGGCCCGCCGGGCGTTCAAAAGTTGAACGCCGCTGAGACAACCGGCCCATTGCACAAACGTGCCCCAGCACTGACAATCGGTCGCCACAAGGGGCGAGCCTCCTCGGCTCGGCTCCGGTGACGCTCTGTCAGCCAACCCGGACCGAGAGGCGATGATGGCTCGCAAGGCAAGGAGGCCGTCAGATGCGCCCGCGTTTCAGCTATGCCAACGTCGCAGCCACACTCGCGCTCGTCTTCTCGATGAGCAGTGGCGCGATGGCCGCGAGCCACTATCTGATCACCTCGACCAGGCAGATCAAGCCGGGGGTTCTCGCGCAGCTCAAGGGGGACAGGGGCTCCGCGGGGACCAGCGTCACCGGTCCGCAGGGGGCCGCGGGGCCTGAGGGCCCCGCGGGCGCGGATGGAACGACGGGTCCTCACGGTGCGGGGGGCACCGACGGCAAAGACGGCGCGACGGGAGCGCAGGGTGCGCGCGGTGAACCGGGAACGGCCGCGGCCAAAGGTGAAGTCGGCGCGACCGGGGCGACCGGCGCGACCGGTGAAAGCGGCGCCAATGGAAACAACGGAACCAATGGAGCCAACGGCGTGACCGGCGCGACCGGACTCCAGGGGGTGACCGGAGCGACCGGAGCAGGGGGCGCGACCGGGGCAACGGGCTCGACGGGCGCCACCGGAGCAATCGGTGAAACCGGAGCCACCGGTGCGCTCGGCGCAACCGGTGCGACCGGAGCCGTGGGTGCCACCGGCACGACAGGCGCGACCGGCGAGACGGGCGCGACCGGCGCCACCGGTGGCAGCGGAGCGACCGGTGCGACAGGCGCGAGCGGCCCGCAGGGGGTGACCGGTGCGACCGGATCCGAGGGAGCGACCGGCGCGACCGGTACCACTGGCCTCACCGGAGCAACGGGCGCGACCGGAGCCGGAGCGACGGGAGCAACCGGAGCGGCAGGCGTCACCGGTGCGACCGGCGTCACGGGCGCGACCGGGGCAATGGGCGTCACCGGAGCCGGTGCGACGGGAGCCACGGGAGCGACCGGTGCGGTCGGCGCGACGGGAGCCACGGGCGCGACGGGAGCCACGGGCGCGACCGGAGCAACGGGCGCGACCGGAGCCGGCGCGACGGGGGCCACCGGAGCGACCGGCGTGACGGGAGCCGCCGGCGCGACGGGGGCCACGGGGGCGACCGGAGCCGGAGCGACTGGGCCGACGGGGGCTGCCGGTGCGACCGGTTCGGCGGGCGCGATCACAACGGGCGAAAAGACGGCCACGATCGAATACAAGGCCCAGGGGGCGAAAGCGACCGTCGAAGCGACCTGCAAGGCGGCGGGTGAAGTGGCCACCGCGGTCGGATTCAGCGAGGCAAAGCTCGCGGTCACGCCGATCATCTCGCTTCGCAACGCCGCCGGCAACGGCTGGTCGGTTCAGTTCGACAACGAGAGCGAAACCTCCTCGAGCGTGACGGTCTACGTGTACTGCCAGAAGGGCTGAGCAGCCGAGCTGAGCTCCGCTACCGACCCGGCCGATCCGCGCCCCGGCCGGGTCGGTATCGTCGCTTGAGCGGTGAGAAAGCAGAACCTCCACGCTGCCGGCTTCGACGAGCCGCGCGAGCGCGATGGCTTCCGGGCCAGGCGCTCGCGCATCGGCTATGGGCTCGGCTCAGAGCGCCTCGGCATCTCGCTATGGGAGCTGCCGGTCGGACAGGCGGCCTACCCGTACCACTTCCATCTCGCCGAGGAGGAGCTCTTGGTCGTGCTCGACGGTGCGCCCAGCCTGCGCTCGCCCGAGGGCTGGTCTCAGCTAGAGCCTGGCGACGTCGTCTCGTTCCCGCCCGGCGAGAGCGGCGCCCACCAGCTGCTCAACCGCAGCGATCAGCCGGTCCGCTTCATCGCCGTCAGCACCAACGGCGCGCCCGACGTGGTCGTCTACCCCGACTCGGGCAAGCTGTTCGCGGGCGAGCGCCGGCCGCGCGGGGGCGGCCTGCGGGCGTTCTTCCGGCTCGCCGAGCAGGTCGACTACTGGGACGGCGAGGAGCCGCCGCGGCCCTGACCGCCGTCTCATGACAACCGCCTCCGCACACGAGTTCTTCACCACCTCCGCCGAGGTGGCGGGGGCGCTGATCGGGCTTCTGTTCGTCGCCATCTCCGTCAGTCCCGAGCGCATCCTCGGCCCGGAGGCATCCGAGATTCACAGCGTGCGCGCCGCCGCCGCGCTGACGGCGTTCACAAACGCCCTCGCCGTCGGGCTGTTCGGCCTCGTGCCCGGCTTCGACGTCGGCACCACCGCGACGGTCGTCGCGATCGTGGGCATGCTGTTCGTGGCGGGAGCGCTCGTGCGCGTGCTCCCGGCCTGGCGCGCCGGGCGCGTGCGGCTCAGCGACATGGCCTTCCTCTTGGCGCTCATCGCCGTGTTCGTCATCCAGCTGCTCGCCGGGCTCGGGCTCGACCGGCGCCCGAACGACCGCGGTGACCTGCAGACGATCTGCGTGCTCGTGATCGTCTGCTTCCTGATCGGCATCTCGCGCGCGTGGGAGCTCATCGGGGGGCAGAACTCCTACCTCGCCCACGTGCTCGTCGAGCGACTGCAGGCCCGTCGCGCTAAAGGCCAGCCTGACGGAGCCGACGAGGAGTGACTCGCCGCCGCGCGCGCTGGGCCGCCGCGGCGCTGGCGGCCGTCATCGCCGCGGCGCTGGGGCTGGCGCTCCTCGCCTGCGGATCCGGGTCAGACGGGCACGAGCAGGCGTCGGTCACGAGCTGCAACGGCGCCCCGTCGCTGTGTGACCGTCGCCTCGATGAAGTGGTCTTCCCGGGGACGCACAATTCGTTCGCGGCTTCTGAAGAGCCGGGATGGCACTTCGCCAATCAGCGCTACGGCATCGCACGCCAGCTCGACGACGGAATCCGTGCGCTGCTGCTCGACGTGCACTACGGCGTGTACGACGCTGCCAGCGGGCGGGTGCGCACCGATCTCAGCGCCGAGGGCTCCGATCGCAACAAGCTCGCAGAACAGCTCCCCGCGAGCGCCCTCGCCGTCGCCGATCGGATCGCCGGCGGCGTCGGTCTGGGCAGGCTGAGCGGCACGCCCGAGCCCTACCTGTGCCACACCCTGTGCGAGCTCGGAGCCGAGCCGCTGGATCAGGAACTGGAGGTGATCAGGCGGTTTCTCGACGACCATCCCGACCAGGTGCTCGTGCTGGTCGTCGAGGACTACGTTCCCCCGGCGACCGTCGCGCGAGCGTTCGAACAGGCCGGGCTAAAGCGCGACGTCGCCACGCTCGAACGCGGCGAGCCGCTGCCGACGCTTCGGTCGCTGATCGCCGGCGGGCGGCGCCTGGTGGTGTTCGCCGAGGAGAAGGCTTCAGCGCCGGGCACGCCGGCGAAGGGGGGGCCGGCCTGGTACATGCCCGCCTTCTCCTTCATCCAGGACACGCCCCTCGGCGCCACACGCCCGGACCAGCTGAGCTGCAGGCGCTACCGCGGCGAGGGAGACGGCCCGCTGCTCCTGATCAACCACTGGATACCGCCGTTCCCGCCGAGTGAGACCCTGAACGCGGCAATCGGGCGTGCACCCTTCCTGCGCCGGCGCATCGAGCGCTGCCTGAAGCAGCGCGGATCCAAGGGCGCGATCGTCGCGGTCGACTTCTACGAGCGCACGTCAGTCGTCGCGGTCGCGCAGAAGCTCAACGGCGGCTCCTAGATCAACGGCGCTGCCTACAGTGTGTGCCGTGTACAACTCGCTCCACTCAACGCTTCAGTCCGGTGAGTCCTCAGAACGCGGCCGCGAGGCCCGCCGGACGCTGCCCCGCTCCGCTCATGGCGACTGGGCCCCGGCAGCCGACCGCCCCGATCCGGTGGCGGTGCTGACGGCCCAGGCGGCATCACGCCTGCCCGAGCTCGTGCCGATCCGCTACGGGCGGATGCTCGTCTCGCCCTTCACCTTCTATCGCGGTGCGGCGGCGGTGATGGCGGCTGACCTCGCGGCGACGCCCGATAGCGGCATCGTCGTACAGGCCTGCGGCGACGCCCATATCTCGAACTTCGGCGGATTCGCAGCGCCCGACCGCAGGCTCGTGTTCAGTCCAAACGACTTCGATGAGACGCTGCCCGGGCCATGGGAGTGGGACGTCAAGCGGATGGCGGCCAGCGCCGAGATCGCCGGGCGCGACGTCGGGCTGCAGGCCGATCGCCGGCGGCGGATCGTGACGGCGTGCGTGTGTGAGTATCGCGCGGCGATGCGGAGCTTCGCCGACAAAAGCCACCTCGAGGTGTGGTACGAGCGCCTCAACGCGAGCGAGCTCGTCGATCGCTTCGGCGGCGAGCTCGGTGCGAAGGGTCGCATCGTGTTCGCCAAGCCGTTCGCCAACGCCCGGCGCAAGACGAGCCTGCGGGCTGTCAAGAAGCTGACCGAGCGCGTCGAGGGCGAGCTGCGCTTCCGCAGCGTTCCACCGCTGCTCGTGCCGCTGCGCGAGCTCATGCGCGCGAGCGACGGCCGCGACGAGACGGACTACATCCGCGAGCTCCTGACCGAGTATGCCGCCGGCCTCGATACCGAGCGGTGCTACCTGTTCAACACCTATCGCTTCGTCGACATGGCTCGCAAGGTCGTCGGCGTCGGCAGCGTCGGCACGCGCGCGTGGGTGTTCCTCCTGCTGGCCCGCGACGGACGTGACGCGCTCGTGCTGCAGGCGAAGGAGGCGCAGGCCTCGGTGCTCGAGCCCCACCTCGGCGCGAGCGAGTTCGACAACCACGGCGAGCGTGTCGTGCGCGGGCAGCGGATCTCGCAGGCGGCGAGCGACATCTTCCTCAGCTGGCAGCGCAGCGAGGGGCTCGACGGCAGGGAGCACGACTTCTACGTGCGCCAGCTGTGGGACTGGAAGGCGTCCGCCGACCTCTCAGCGCTGAGCCAATCGGGGCTGTATGCGTACGCGCGAGCCTGCGGGTGGTCGCTGGCGCGTGCGCACGCCCGCTCGGGCGATCGCCTGGCGATCGCCGCCTATCTCGGCGCCGGCTCGCGCTTCGATCAGGCGATCGCTGACTTCTCGGTGTCCTACGCCGACCAGAACGAGCACGACCACAGGCGCCTTGCTGAAGCAGTCGCCGCGGGCCACGTACCCGCCGAGTTAGGCCTCTGAGCGCTCACTCGGCCGATGCGTCGCCGGGCAACGCGCCGGCCGTGAGGCTGGCGCCCATCTTGATCGCCCTGACGGCCCCGGTGGCGCCCGCCTGCAGCGAGACCCCGAAGGTCAGCACGAAGATCCCGGGGATGAACAGGACGGGTGATCCGAGCATCAGAATCCCGAGCCGCGCGAGCAGGTAGGGAGGCGTTGAGACGGTCGCCCCGATCGCGCCACCGAGCGCCGTCGCCGTGAGCCGGTCGCGCCTGGAATGGGTCGTCCTCATCCCGATCAGCCGCGAGGGCACGGCGACATAGCAGACCATCATCACGGCGATGACCACGCCCAGCGAGACGGTGAACAACGCACGGCTCCCGCGGGGAGCGACGGTCGTCGCCACCGCGAGCGGCAGGCCGACGGCGGCGCCGGAGATGAGAATCGCCTTCAGGTGACGCCGCGCCTCGGCGAACGCCGGTGCGATCTTGGGGGGGCGCGATCGCGCGATCGCGAACGCGAACACCGCGTTCAAGAAGAAGCTGGCCATCGTGCCCGCGACGATCACCAGCGCGATCGGGATCAGAACCGGGCCGCGCAGCACGGGGAAGGACTTGCCCTGAAACGCTCGCGCCCTGAGGTCGAACATCGCCAGCCAGACCCACATCGCGGGCAGGATCTGGATCAGCGTGAGCCGCCAGTTGGACAGCAGCTGCGCGAGCCCGTCGAACAGCATCGCGAAGGCCCCGATCATGAGCGCGAGCGGAGCGAACGCGCGTCGCGAGCGGCTCAGCCGGAGGATCGCTTCGACCATCGCCTCGTCGTCGTCCTGGACGGCACGCACGAGCAATCTGACGCGGGCCGGCAGTGAGGCGTGGCAGGGCTGTGGGGCGAGCGTCACCATCGGCGAGCATCGCACAGCGCCGGCGGCCGATCAGATGTCGACCTCGAAGCCGACGTCGACCTCGCTGGCCGGCGTGCCGCCGTCCAGAGCCCAGTTCTCCATCGCCGGCTCGTGCAGCACGATCAGGACATCGTCGGCGGCTACGAAGGAGGCAAGCCCGCGGACGATCGCCTCATACAGGCGGCGCTTGGTCTCCAGCGAGCGTCCCTTGAACATCGTGACCTCGACGAGCGTGTAGCGATCGGAGTGGCGATCCGGATAGGGCAGCGAGAACTGCCCGCGCGCGTACTCGCTCAGCCGCACGAGGGGATCCTCGGCCGGTGCCCGCAGGGCCTCGCTCAGCGCGGCGCGCACGGCGTCAACCATGCCCCGCTTCTCTCCGCTGGTGCGGCCCTCGAGGATCTCGATGCGGGCGAGAGCCATCGTCGCTCAGGGCTCGACGGTGTAGGAGAATTCGCGCGGCCCCTGTTCGCAGGCGAAGACCGGCGAGCCGTTGGCTGCCCCTTCCGAGCCGCAGCGGAAGCCGTCCTGCAGGAAGCGCCCGCCCCCCGGCAGATAGTGCGCGACCGGCGTTTCGCCGATCAGCCGGCTCGCTGTCGAGCAGGCCATCCCGCTGACGGTGACGAAGGTCGCGATGCCGGAGCCGTCCCTGATCTGGACGTTGGGACACGACGTCGTGCGGTCGCTGCCGACGAACGCTCCCGTGCACGCGTTGATGTAGCGATGTGGATCGAATGACTGTCCGTAGCTCGGGAAGTACCACTCGAGCGCGTTGTAGGAGCGCCGCCCATGGCAGGTGCCGAGGTGGAAGGCGACGATGCGCGCGCCCGAGCTGAAGCCGTTGGCCGCCACGGCGGTGCCGGGCCAGTCGTACTCCGCGTCGCCGTGGCCGACCGCCTCGCCGCCGCCCCATGCGCTCCAGCGGATGTCCTGCACGAGCCCGGTCGGGTCGCCACCGAGGAAGATCGTCTTGGGGCGGACACCTCCAAAGCCGCTCTGCCCGCTCGAGTGGGCCGTGCCGAGCCTCGGCGCCACCTGTGCGGCGGCACGCGCCGAGGCTTCGGGGGCAGCGACACCCAGCGCGCACGCCGCAACGGCGAGGAGCGCCGCCACGGCGGCGGCCGCCGATATGGCCGGCACTTCAGTTCTCAAAGAGCGGGTCACCTCTCAACCACCCAGCGCGTGACCGCCTGGTGGTGGTTGAGGGCACCGGGAACGGTCTCGTGGGTCTTCACATACCTGAACCCGGCGCTCTGCAGCGTGCGATTGGGGGCCACGTTGAAGGCGTTCGGCTCGCAGAAGAGGCGCTGCAGTGCGAGCCTGTCGAAGTACAGCTCGACGGTCTCGCGCACGCACGCAGATCCGAGGCCCGATCCTCGTCGCTGCGGCTCGACGATGTGCAGATGCATGTGCGCCTGCTCGCCATAGGTGATCTTGTCGGACGTCGAGAACCCGACGCCAACGCCATCGAGCTCCCAGATCACGAGCAGCGTCGTGCGCTCCTCCACCGGCTTGTCGTACTCGGCCACATAGCGAGCATGCCAATCCCGGCGCGCCGGCAACCGCGTCGGGTCCACCCCGAGCGTCTCGAGGTGCTCGGGCGTTGAGCCATGGAAGTAGTCGACGATGAGGCCAACCTCATCGAGGGCCATCTCCCTGATGACGAGCGACACGGGCACATCATCCCGGTCCGGCTGCGGTCACGTCAGCAACCCGGTCGGCGGGTTGATTAAGGTGTCCCCGTGGATCAGCTGCCAATGGCGCCGAGCTGTGCTCTTGACGCGGCCGGACTGCAGGTACAGCGCGAGCGCTACCGACAGGCGGGCGAGGGCGCGCGGATCGTCACGCGCACGCCACGGCGAGTGGTGGTCGACCTCGACATGCGTGTGGACGCCGACAACGTCGAAACACTGATCGCCGTCGAGCGCGAATGCTGTCCCTTCTTCGATCTGCGGTGGGAGCCCGAGCTGCGCCGGCTGAGCGTGTCGGTGTCGCTCGCCGAGCACGAGCCCGGCATCGACGCGATCCTCGACGCCCTCGCTGTCAACGAGCCGGGGGTACCCGCGGCTCGGGGTTAGCTGCTCCGATGTGGAGTGAGATCAGGCGGCGAACGGCGCCCCTGGCTCCTCGACGGCCGCAGCGGGCTCGCCGGCGGCCGCGACGCCGGCCGGTGAAGGCGGCGCGCCGGCTGCAGTCGACGTAGCGGCCAGGTGCTGCTGAGGGGCCGCCGTCGGCTGGACGTTCTCGCCGCTCAGCGACTCCTTGAAGCCGCGCATCCCCGAGCCCAGCGAGCGGCCCATCTCGGGCAGCCGCTTGGCTCCGAAGACGAGCAGCAGCAGGATCAGCAGAAACGCTATGTGTATTGGGTTGTCAAATCCCATCCTCTGACCTCGCTCCCGAATTGCAGACCCCGTCGCGTGCGGACGGGCTGATGGTGGGACTACGCAACGGGGGAGCGCACAGATCACTGCTGCCTGGACGGGCTGCTTGACAACTGCTCGTGCGGAACGCTACAATAGCTGTGCTCCTCCTAGATCTTGGGTACCACAAGCCCAGAAGCCCGGCCTACGTCGGGCTTCTGCCGTTAAGGAGCCGCAAGGCGCTCCAGCTTGCCCGGCAGTCGCCACCGAGGCGGCACCCGCGGTCTCGGGCCGCGCCGAGGCGGCGTGCACGATCAAGACGGGGACGGGACTGTGGTGCAGCACGTAGTGGCTCACGCTGCCGAGCAGCACGGACCGCACCGCGCCGCGCCCACGCGAGCCCATGATGATGAGATCGTGGCGTCCGTGCTTGATCTGGCGCAGCAGAGTTGGCCTCACGGGCTCCTCGCTCAACACGGTGCTGACGGAGACCTGGTGGGGGACCAGTTCCAGCGCCCTCTGCAGGCTGGCCTCGGCATCGGCCCGCGCGTCATCGGCGAGCATCGCCACCACCTCGCCGCTCACGCCGGCGTATGCGGTGGTGGGAGGCGCAACGACAGCGCTGAACACCGTCAGTCGCGCGTGCTCGCACTCGGCCAGGTCGATCGCCTGCGCGAGCGCCTGTTCGGCGTCCGGCGAGCCGTCAATGGCCACGAGGATGTTGTGGAACATGTTGCGCTCCTTTCTGGCTGTGAGACTCCGCAGACCTCTTGACGATGTAGATCATAACACTATATAGTTTACAATGTGTCCTCGATGAGCACCGCTTCAGAGACCGATCGCTCCGAGCAGATCGACTACGTCGCGAGTCATCTGCTCTCACGCGCCGCGCTGCTCGTGCGATTGCTCGTCAAGCAGGTACGCAGTCGCGAGATGTCTCGCACGGAAGGGGAGGTCCTCAGCATCCTGCGCGAAGGTCCGAGGCGGATAACTGAGCTCGCCGAGCTCGAGGGAGTGGCGCAGCCGACGATGACGCTGCTCATCAAGCGACTCGAGCAGCGTGGCTGGGTTGACCGTGAAGGGCTGGCGGAGGACGGGCGCGTGGTGATGGTCAGCATCACGGCGGCGGGAGAGTCGGTTGCAGAGGCGTTCCGCGCCCGCTTTCTGGCAGCCCTGCGGATTGACCTTGGGGAACTGTCGGATGAACAGCTCGCAGCGCTGTTCGACGCGACCGAGACCCTCGGCTCCTTCGTGGATGTGCTGCAGCAGGAAGGCGGACGGTGACGACCACCGACAAAGCCGCCTGCGACCTGCTCGTAGGAGGCGCTCCGAGGCGGCCCGGGTAAGCCGGATCGCTCGCCGGCGGGCGCGGCCCGGCGCTACTGCTGCGCGCGGTGGCGCAGCCCGTCGAGGGCGATGTGCACCAGGTGCCTGGTCTGCTCAGGGTCGCTTGCGGGCGCCTTGGTGATCGCCATCACCATCTGAAGCACCTGCGCGATCGTCACGTCGGAGCGCACCGTGCCCGCCTCCTGGGCGCGCTGCAGCAGCGGCTCGCCGGCGGCGAACAGTGCCGCGCGGCAGCTCTGGAAGAGAGCGGCGTCGCGCTCGAGATAGTTGAGTAGCTCGTGCGACAGCGCCTGCTTGGTCGCCATGTAGGCGATGACGCGGTCGAACCAGCTGTTCAGGGCCTCCCACGGATCGCTGCCGTCGAGCTGCTCCGCGGAGTGGCAGACCTCGGTCACCTCGTCGACGTAGAGCGCCTCGACCAGCGCCTGGCGCGTGGGGAAGTGCCGGTAGAGCGTGCCGATGCCGACCCCCGCGCGGCGCGCGATCTGCTCCAGCGAGGTGCTCTCGCCGCCCTCGGCGAAGGCCTCGCGCGCGGCCGCGAGCACCTTCTCGTAGTTGCGGCGCGCGTCGGCGCGCTTGGGGCGCGTGAGGAGGGTCTCGGGAAGTGTCTCGGTGGTGCTCATGGAGTTGGCCTTGACAAGCGGAGGATGCCTCCGTATAGTTCTGGAGGTGCCCTCCGGTTAGTTCTGGAGGCGCCCTCCATTTTAGCTCGACATCGATCCCATTGCAAGACACGACTCTCATATCCGCCTCACCACCACCGTTGGAGCTCACATGAACCTCCCCTCCGCCTCCCCCCTCCCGCCCGCGCGCCAGCGCTGGGCGACGCTGCTCGTGGTGTGCCTCGCGCAGCTGATGATCGTCCTCGACGTGACGATCGTGAACGTCGCGCTGCCCTCGATCCAGCATGACCTGCATTTCAGCCAGGCCAACCTCACCTGGGTCGTCAGCGCGTTCCTGATCACCTTCGGCAGCCTGCTGCTGCTGGCCGGACGGCTCGGCGACCTGCTCGGCCGCAAGCGCGTGTTCCTCGCCGGCGTGGTGCTCTTCACCGGCGCCTCGATGCTGTGTGGCGTCGCCTCGAGCCAGGGCCTGCTGATCGGCGCGCGCTTCCTGCAGGGCGTCGGCGCCGCCGCACAGGCCTCGGTCATCCTCGCGATCATCGTGACCGAGTTCCCGGAGCGCGCAGAGCGCGCACGCGCGATGGGCGCCTACGTGTTCGTCTCGGTCGCGGGTGGCTCACTGGGCCTGCTCGCCGGCGGGCTGCTCACCGAGGCGCTCAACTGGCACTGGGTCTTCTTCGTCAACGTCCCGATCGGCTTCGCGACGCTGGCGCTCGGGCGGCTCATCATCCCCGCCGACCGCGGGCTCGGACTGGGGCACGGCGTCGACTGGCTGGGTTCGCTGCTCATCACCTGCTCGCTGATGAGCGCCATCTACGCGATCATCGCGGCCACGGCCCACGGATGGATCTCACCGCAGGTGCTCGGCTTCGGCGGCCTCGCGACGGTCTTGATGGCGGCGTTCGTCGCGCTCGAGGCGCGGATCGCGAACCCGATCATGCCGCTGCGCATCCTCGCGGTGCGCGGGATGGTCTCGGCCAACCTGATCAGGGGCTTCCTCGTGACGGGCATGTACTCGACCTTCTTCCTGGGCACGCTGTACCTCGAGCACGTCCGCCACTACAGCGCCATTCAGACCGGGGCGGCCTTCCTGCCGTGGACGATCACGGTCGCGATCCTCTCGCGCGGCATCACGACCAGGCTCGTCAACCGCTTTGGCGAGCTGCCGGTGCTCGTCCTCGGGATGACCAGCGCGATCGTCGGCCTGCTGCTGTTCAGCACGTCCGGCCCGGACACGGCCTTCTTCCCGACGATCTTCTTCGCCTGCTTCGCGATCGGGTTCGGCATCGGCAATGCCTTCATGCCGCTGCTCACGATCGCGATGGCGGGCGTGCCGCCCGCCGACGCCGGCCTCGGCTCGGGGATCACCAACGTCTCACAGCAGGTCAGCGGCGCACTCGGTCTCGCGGTACTCGGGGCCCTTGCGACCGACCACACGAAGGGACTGCTGAACGAGCACCATGCGCTCACGAGCTCGCTGATCAGCGGCTACCACGTGGCCTTCGTGACCGGCGCGGCGGTGATCGCCATCGGCCTGCTGCTGGCGCTCGCGCTGCTCCGCCCCCGTAGCCAACAACCATCGCTGCAGCTCGCCGACGCCAGCCGGCGCGACGGGGCGAGCGCCCACAACGACCTCGAAATGGAGCGACAGGCCGCATGACCCAGACAATTGACAACTGCCGACGCGGGCGCCCGAGCGCCGCCCTCCGCCCCGGAGCCGACCGCATAGCCACGCGCCGCACGCGCATGCGTGTGTCTTCAGATGCGGTGGTCTCCGCCTACATCCGCGACATCGCGGGGCCACGCGCCGCCGACGAGCCACACGAGCCGCACCCCGTCATCAGCCCGCCACCGTCCCTGAACCGAAGGCGACCAAGCGGGGACCAAATCGACATCGGCTCTCAAGCGCGGGCCATGAAATCCCCCGCGCACGCCGGGCTTTCCAGAATGGCCAGTGCGAGACTCGAACTCGCTCCAGCTGATTAAGAGTGTGCCTCCGGGGGGGACTCTCAGTCATCGAGATTTATCGGGACGCTCGCATTCGGTAAAGCAGGATCGCCATCTGCCTTAGAGCAGAGTCCTGAGCGGCGTGTT
Organism: uncultured Solirubrobacteraceae bacterium; assembly: GCA_963761355.1. GTDB lineage: Bacteria > Actinomycetota > Thermoleophilia > Solirubrobacterales > Solirubrobacteraceae > Palsa-744. Next base: position 132,188 of record CAVXHC010000014.1, on the reverse strand, counting down.
GGCGGCCTTTGGGGGCCTTTGGCGACGATTTGTGAGGTCTGGTACGTTCCCGTACAAGACCGTCATCGGTGGCCCTTCTTGGATGGACGGGCATCTCGGGTGCGAGAACACCGCTGACACTGGAATGGGGGTCAGCTGGCAAGGACGGCAGGACACACCGCCGCGGTGGCCGGCGCCTGAGCGCCGCCCCAAACCCGGTGGGTTCAGCGCATGGCACCGGCGTGTCACAGACGGTCTTTGGACGGTGAGCGGTCGGCCGGACGGCGCACGGTCAGTCTCGCGGGCGGCGCTCGGGTTCGCTCGCACTCTTTTGGAACGGAGGCAGCACGATGAGAAGGTTCAGGGCCCTACGGGGCGCCGGTATTTCCGCATTACTGATGCTGGTGGCGTTGGGGATGCTCGGCTTCAGTGCGAGCGCGTTCGCGGAAAGCAAGACGTTGACGCCCGGAGGACCTGAAACGGAATACGTGGTCCCGGCCGGCGTATCGTGGATTGCCGTGGAAGCCGTCGGCCAATCAGGTAAACCGGGAGAAAAACCGCCGTGTTACGAAGGGGGGGGCGGTAGTCCTGGCGCCGGGGGTCTGGGCGCGGTAGTCACAGCAACGCTCAAAGTCAACGCAGGCGAAAAACTGCTCGTCGAGTTCGGTGGTGGTGGGGCCGGAGGCAGAGGGGAATCCTGTTATGGAGGGGCTGGCGGCGGCCGGTCCGAACTGCTGAAAGTATCCGGGCCGCTGCCGCTGGTTGTGGCCGGTGGTGGTGGGGGCGGCGGCGGCAGCTTTGCCGGCTATGTTGGCGGAGCGGGCGGGAGCGCCACGGCTCTCGTCGGCGAAAACGGCTCCGAAGGCACCTCGTCCTGCTGCAAAGCTTCAGGGGTAGGGGGTGAAGGCGGCGCCGCCGGTAAACCAGGGAGGGGCGGCGCCCCTGCAGATGATGGCTGCCTAGACGGGGGCGAAGGCAAAGAACGTCAAGGCGGCGAAGGCGGCGCCGAAGGACCCGGACTATGTGAAGGTGGTGGCGGCGGTGGCGGCGGCTACTACGGTGGCGGCGGCGCTGCCAGCGGCCTGCAATCCGGTGGGGGCGGCGGCGCGGGCGGAAGCTACGCCATCTCCTGCGCGGTCGAACCCGATGTCAACGCAAATACGACCGGCGAACCGCAGAAGGTGAAGATCACCACAGTCAGTGCCCCCCTCGTAGGTCCATGTGGGCCGACCGGTCCAGAAGGAGCCACCGGAGCGACCGGCCCGACGGGCGCGACCGGCCCGACGGGTCATACGGGCGCCACCGGACTCACGGGAACCAGCGGAACCAACGGAGTCACCGGAGCCACCGGCCCGACCGGAGCAACCGGAGCCACAGGCACAAACGGAACCAACGGGGTGACCGGAGCTACCGGCGCTACCGGAGCAACCGGAGCCGCGGGCACCAACGGGACGAACGGAGCCACTGGGACGACCGGCGCGACCGGAGCAACCGGTGTGACGGGAGCGGCCGGACCCGACCTCTTCCTGTCGTGCGGCGAGTTCGACTTTCCAGCTATCCCCGGAGACGAATACGTCTGGAGAATCGTAAATGCACCGCCGTCGGGGCCCCAGAAGGGGGGCGAAGACGTGCTATTCGAAGGAACCGTCACAGCAGAAACGGGGGAGGTGAGCATCGGCGGTATCTACGCGAACGGTGCGGAACTGGTCGGCGAGGCCATTCGGGTGGGCGAACCCATTCCCGCAGGCTCTAAGCCGCCGTTGAGTGCCGAAGCGACCCTGGAAAACTGCGCGAAGCCCGAAGGCACGACGGGCGCGACGGGAGCCACAGGGGCCAACGGAACCAACGGAGCCACCGGTGCAACCGGGACCACCGGAGCAACCGGGACTAACGGCACCAACGGCACCAACGGGGTAACCGGAGCTACCGGTGCGACCGGAGCAACGGGAGCCACAGGCACCAACGGGACGAACGGAGCCACTGGGGCGACCGGCGAAACCGGTGGGATCGGAGCAACCGGAGCCACAGGGGCCAACGGAACGAACGGAGCCACAGGTGCAACCGGAGCAACCGGGACCAGCGGCACCAACGGAACCAACGGTGTAACCGGAGCTACCGGTGCGACCGGAGCAACGGGAGCCACAGGCACCAACGGGACGAACGGAGCCACTGGTGCAACCGGGACCAACGGAACCAACGGAACCAACGGGACGAACGGAGCCACTGGTGCAACCGGGACCAACGGCACCAACGGAACCAACGGGGTAACCGGAGCTACCGGAGCAACGGGAGCCACAGCCACCAACGGGACGAACGGAGCCACTGGGGCGACCGGCGAAACCGGTGGGACCGGAGCAACGGGAGCCGCAGGGGCCGACGGAACCAACGGGGTGACCGGAGCTACTGGGGCTACCGGGGCGACCGGCACCAACGGAACCAATGGGACGAACGGAGCAACCGGTGGGACCGGAGCAACCGGAGCCACAGGGGCCAACGGAACCAACGGGGTAACCGGAGCTACTGGGGCTACGGGGGCGACCGGCACCAACGGAACCAATGGGACGAACGGAGCAACCGGGACGACTGGCGCGACCGGAAGCAACGGGACCAACGGCGTGACCGGAGCTACCGGGCCGACCGGGTCAACTGGTGCGACCGGAAGCAACGGAACCAATGGAACCGGAACTACCGGCGCAACTGGCCCGACCGGAACCAATGGAACGAACGGGGCCAAAGGAACAACCGGAACAACCGGGCCGACCGGAAGCAATGGAACCAATGGCGCAACCGGAGCAACCGGGCCGACCGGGCCGACCGGAACGGGAGCGACCGGAGCGACCGGTAAAGAAGGAGGCAAAGGCGCAACTGGAGCGACCGGGTCCGGCAGCACCGGCCCAGCTGGCAATGCTGCGGTAGCCACGTTCGCGAGCTTCCAGGGAGTGCAGAGCGGCGACTGCCTGACCTACACCGAGGTTGGTCAAGGTGAGGAAGGCTGGAACCAGTCCAAATGCCCCAGTCCGACGAGTGGCTTCTCGATGAGCACCCTGTTGTTGGGTCCGATTCCCTCCAACGGGGCGACGGTGAGCAGCCTGTACGCGACCGTCAACGGGAAGGCGACGGGCACGGACACCGCGAGCGTCGCGGTGATCGACAACACGAGTGGGGCGACATTGCTCTCTTGCACGGTCACCTCAACCAACAAGACCAGCTGCTTCTCGAAAGCGGGCGAATCGGGTGCTGCAGCCCCCGGCGACTACATCGAGGTCAGGGTGATGACCAGCGGGTCAAGCTGCGCCAACAAGCAATGGCGGGTGATGTTCCGCTTCTAGGTTCGACGCGATAGCGAACACCGGACGACGGGGGCCTCCAGGCCCCCGTCGTTCTGGTGCCTCTCGGGTGGTGGCTTCGAGGCCCCTGTCAGCCCTGGGCGTGGCAGGTCCTCCAGATGTGTGCGTTGCGGCAAAAGGAGACGTCGTCGGTGACGGCGCGTGCGCTTTCGGATCGGACGATGCTCCACCTCCGGCGCCGACCGAGGTCGAGTACTCAGCGCACCCGTCCGCCCGCTTCCTTCGCGTGTGCCTGTCGATCGCCTGCGTGGCGCTGACGGTGTGAGGCGGATCGGGTGACCCTTGCGGCGCGACTGGCGGTTTGGCCGCCGGCCGCTCCGGAGCCTAGCCGTTGCTCGTACTGGTTGAGTTGGTGACGGATGAGAGGATGCCCTGTCGTTTCGACGCGCAGTAGCCTGGCTGTTGTTTCATTGAGCGGCAGCCGTTCGTACGCTGTGACATCGGTGATCTCTGTCAGCGTGCCGGCATTTCCGAGGACGTCCACTCCGACTTTTTCGACCGTGACGCGAACAGGAGCATAGGTTTCAGGTTCGACGTCGTATTCGACCGGATACGCAGCGCCCGGGCTGACGCTCGTGGGTCGCTGACGTGGTTCGGAGCCTGTCAGCCGAAGGACTTCTCGACCGTTGACGGTCCCCGTGCCGATGAGGTGCAGTTGGCCGGAGGCGAGCATCGAGCCTATGTGCGTCACGGGCTCGGTGCCTAGGCCGCCAGAGACCTGGGCCGTGCAGGACGACTCCTCTGAGCTTTCGTCTTGGCCTTTGCTGACCGGCACTACGATCAGCTCGTTTGTCAGAAAGGCCTGGTTGTAGGTTTCTTCGCTGCCATTGGAGTAGGCGCATTGAATGGGTGCGGCAGTGACTGAACCCGCGCGAGTGCTCGTCGGGATGGTTGTGGCGATGCGCCAGCGCGTCGGCCCAGACGTCGACCACTCTTCGGCCGCGCGCGGTTTGTTCCACCCGACGCTTTCGGCTTCCGAGCCCGTGAGTTCGGGGTGAGTTCCGCCACGCATTTCAAGATGCGAGATCGTCGCGATCCGGAGGACTTGGCCAGTTGGGGCGAGTGCGGCCTCGGCCTGCGCGATCACGTCCGCACGTCCTCCACCGCCGCCGACCAGCAGCACGGCGCCAGCGACGACGACGCACAGCGCCAACACTCCGGTTGTGATCCGTCGACGTCCGCGTGCCTGGCCGGCTCGCCTGTGCTCAGCCTGCTCGAGCTGGTCCCCCATGTCCCGTAGGAACCGCTCATACTCATCGCCCTGCTGTTGGGGTTCATAGCTGGTCTCAGTCATGCTTCTCGTGCCTCCTTGAGTGTTTGGACGTCCAGCATGCGAGCGAGAGTCCTCATCCCGCGCGAGACACGCAGTCGTGCGGCCTGCTCGGAGATCGCAAGCCGGCTCGCCAGGTCGGAGTACGAAAGCTCATCGACGATGCGGAGCGTGATCGCCTCGCGCGCATCATCAGACAGCAGTACCACCCCTGCGGCGATCGCGTCGCGCATCTCATCGAGTCCCGCGCGTTGGACGATCTGGGCTTCTGTCTCGGCGCTGATCGCCGGTCGCTCCATCCCGAGACGTCGCATGGCGCGGCACTCCGCCTTACCGCGGCGGTAGTAGCGGGCGAGCTGTCGGCGCGCGATCGTGTACAGCCAGGCGACGGCCTGCTCGTCTTTGCCGCGGAACCCTCCACGGCTTGCAAGCGCCTGGGCGAATGTCTCGCCCCACAGATCAGCAGCTATCTCGCTGTCGCCGGTGCGGCGTACCAGAAACCGCAGCAGCTCATCGCCATGATCGGCGTAGAGTGCCTGTACGTCGGGGCCCTGATTGAGCATCAACCCCTTAAGTGCCACGAGCGCGCAAACTGTGTCAAATCAGGCTGGCACCGGCGCCGGCTCGGAGCGGGTCGCCGAGGCAGTCCTTCCGGGCGCTTCGTGGCGATCGACAGGCTTCTACAACCGAATCTCGATCTGGGGTGACAAACGAGGGTTCAACCCGCTGGCTCCACTCAACAAGCGCCCCGACGCACGCGCGTCCAGGTCACGTAGACTCGGCCGCCATGACCGAGACGTACACAAGCGGCATGTGGACCGTGAAGCCTGGCGAGGAGGACGCGTTCGTTAAGGAGTGGACGGCGTTCGTGACCTGGGCGCGCACAATGCCTGGGTCGGGTACGTTTCGGCTGGTTCGCGACCTGGATCACCCGAGCAAGTACATGAGCTTCGCCCCCTGGGACAGCTTCGAGGCGCAGCGCTCCTGGAAGGAGCTACCCGACTTCCCTCAGCGCATCGGGCGGGTCCGCAGTCACTGCGAGGACTTCCAACCCTTCACCAACGAGCTCGTCACGGAAGTCACATAGGCGAAGCTCGCTCGGGCTTGGGGATCAGCCCGCGCCCGCGGTCGTGATGGAACACGTTGACGACCAGATCGATCTCGGGACCAAACGGGGACCAAATCAACATCGGCGATCGAGCGTGACCCCGAAAACCGGCGTCTACGCTGCGCTTTTCAGAATGCCCCGTGCGAGACTCGAACTCGCCCCACCGGATTAAAAGTCCGGCGCTCTACCAGATGAGCTAACGGGGCCTGCGGGCGATAGTGTGGCATATGGTGCTTCTCCTCGAGCGAGGATTCGGCGCTCAGGAGGCCTCAGAAGGATCTTCTGAGGCGGCGATGCGGAGCATCTCATCGATGCTTGTGAGCTTCACGCGCGGACGGCCGGCCGACTCGCCGAGGGCACGCTCGTGGCGATCGATGGCTTCCCAGCCGGCGTAGGTGACGATGTCGGGCTGGCGCGCGCGCAGGAGCCTCTCAACCGAGCTCGCATCGGGGGAGCTCGGGCCGTGCGTCCCCCCGGGCCCGGTCGAGGGCGCTTGGCTGCCGTTGAGCGAGGACAGGTCGGCGAGCATCGCATCGACAGTCTCCTGAGCATCGCGCTTGTTCGTGCCGATGACGCCGGACGGGCCGCGCTTGATCCAGCCGACGACGTACTCGCCAGGGATGGGCTCCCCGGTGGACGGGTCGATGATGCGTCCGCCGTCATTGGGGATGACGGCCGAGCGATCGTCGAAGGGGACACCCGACAGAGGGACACCGCGGTAGCCGATCGCGCGGAAGGCGAGCTCCGCGGGAATGGTCTCGCGCTCGTCGGTGGGTTGGGCGCGCAGCCTACCGCCCGGCCCGGGCACGAGCTCGTTGCGGATCAGCTCGACCGCGCCGAGGTGCCCGTGCTCGTTTCCCAGCAGCGCGGTGGGCGAGAGCAGGAAGCGCAGGATGATGCGCTTGGGCTGTCCGGACGGTGGGCGCTCGGCGTAGGAGCGCAGGATCTCGACGTTGCGCCGCGATATGGCGTTGGCCTCAGCCTCCGGGTCAGGCACCGCGAGCGCGCGCTCGAGCTCGGCGGAATCGACCACCACATCGGCGTCGCCCAGCTCGCCCAGCTCGAGCAGCTCGGGGTTTGTGAATGCCGCTTGGGCCGGTCCCCGGCGGCCGACCACCACGACCTCTGAGACGCGGCTGCGGGCGAGGACCTCGAGGGCATGATCGGCCGTGTCGGTGGGAGCGAGCTCGGCGGGTGCGAGCACGAGCATCCTGGCCACATCGAGCGCGACGTTGCCGTTGCCGATGACCACGGCACGCTCGGCCGAGAGCAGGTCGGGCTCGAGCTCGGTGTGGTCGGGATGGCCGTTGTACCAGCCGACGAACTCGGTGGCGGCGTGGGAGCCGGGGAGCTCTTCTCCGGGGATGCCCAGTGGCCGGTCGGCGGGCGAACCGGTCGCGTACAGGATCGCGTGGTAGTGGGCCAACAGATCCTCGCGCGAGACGTGCTCGCCGAAGTGGACGTTGCCGAAGAACCGGAACCGCGGATGGGCGGCCGTCTTTTCATAGACGCGGGTAACCGACTTGATCTTCGGATGGTCGGGGGCGACGCCCGAGCGGACGAGGCCCCAGGGTGTGGGCAGACGCTCGAGCATGTCGACCTCGACCTGCTCGGCGGAGGACTTCAGGAGGTGGCCGGCGGCGTAGAAGCCGGCCGGGCCTGCGCCGATCACGGCGATGCGAATGGGGGCGTCGTCGGTCATCGGCGGCGGTGGAAGGTCGTCTGGCTCACGGGCGGGTGACTTGGAGGATGGGCGCGGCCCGACTCGAACGGGCGACCCCCTCGGTGTAAGCGAGGTGCTCTAGCCAACTGAGCTACGCGCCCGGGTCGGGACTTCAAGGCTAGCGGGAACCGACCGCCACGCCGCCTGGCCTGCGAGGCTTGCGGGAGATGCGGCATGGTAGCGGTGGTCGGCGGATGATCGGGCTCGCTCTGTCCCTCGCGGGAGGTGCGCTTCTGCTGCTGGGCCTCGCGCAGGTGTTCCTGCCGCGGATCGCCGCCAGCCGGATCTCCTCGCGGGTGAGCCGCTACGGCAGTGTGGAAAGCGTGAGCGTGAAAGCCTGGCCGGCGGTGAAGCTGCTGTGGGGAAGCGCCGATTCGGTCAGGGTCAGGGCCAGGAGCCTGAAGCTGAGCCCGGCGCAGACCGCGAAGCTCCTGTGGGAAGCGCGCGGCCTGAATCGCATCGCCATGACCGCCGCAGCGGTGCAGGAGGGCCCGCTGCGGCTGAGCGACGTGAGCCTCGCGAAGCAGGGTCAGGCGCTCACCGCGCAAGCGCACATCTCCGGCGCCGATGCGACGGCGGCGTTGCCGTCGGGCGTCAGCGTTCAGCTTCTGTCAAGCGAAGGCGGCGAGGTGAAGGTGAAGGCGCAGGGCGGGCTCTTCGGGGTGAGGGCCTCGGTGGATGCCCTCGCCGGCGCGAGCGACGGCAAGCTCGTCGTGCGGCCGCTGGGAGTGCTGTTGTCAGGGCTTCAACTGACGCTCTTCTCCGATCCCCACGTATACGTCCAGGGCGTGGGAGCGAGCGTTGTGGCCGTCGAACCCCTGAGCTATCGCCTGACGATCTCCGCGAGACTCGGCTGAGGTCGCCGGCGTGACCGGGTGCGCTCCCACGCGGCTGGCGGTGAGCCCGCGTTTTCAGGCCACCGCCGAGAGATCGGCACGGGCCGCGACGGCACGACGGCCGACGACCATGGGCAGGCCCTGCTTGGGGCTGATCGTGGGCATCTGGCGGATCGTCAGCGCGAAGCCATCGGCCAGTGACAGCGTGAAGCGCGAGAGGATGACGGTAGCGATCGTGCGCACCTCGAGCTGGCCGAAGCGCATTCCTATACACGTGCGCGAGCCTCCACCGAACGGGACATAGGCGCCCTTGGGCAGCGCCGCACGGGCCTCGGGCGTGAACCGCTCAGGGCGGAACTCCTCAGGATCCTCGAACACGTGGGGCAGGTGGTGACTGGCCCACGAGGAGTAGTTGACGAACGCGCGCCCGGGTACACCCTGTCCTTCGAACTCGAACGGCTCGACCGAGCGCCTCGGCCCGACCCAGGCCGGCGGGTACTTGCGCAAGGTCTCGTCGAGCACCAGCTCGAGCTCGGTGAGCTCGCCGGAGGTGAGCTGCGAGGCGGAGGGGCGGCCGCCCTCGAGCTGGGAATCCTGCTCGGCCACCAGGCGACTCGCAATGTCCGGGTTGCGGGCCAGCTCATAGAACATGAACGAGACCGTCGAGGTGGTGGTGTCGTGGCCCGCGAACATCAGCGTCATCACCTCATCGCGGATCTGCAGGTCGCTGAGCTTGGTGCCGTCCTCGTCATGCGCGTCGAGCAGCAGGCTGAGGATGTCCTCGCCGCGCTCGCCCGTGCGGCGGCGGTCGGCGATCTCCGAGTAGATCAGCGTGTCCAGTTCACGCGCAGCCGCTTGCATACGCGCCCAGGGCGTGAAGGGTGCGCGCAGGACGCGCAGGACGTAGTCGGAGGCGTAGAAGGACAGCGCGCGCTCGAACAGGCCGGCGGCGTCTATGGAACGCGCGCGCTGGCCGTCCGGGTCAAGGCCGAAGAGGGCGCGCATCGCCACGCGCAGGGCGAGCCGCCGCGTCCACGCGTACAGGTCGATGTCATCGCCGGGCGCGAACGCGTCCAGCGCGCGGCTGGTCTCCTCGACCATCACGTCGACCGACGCGGTGATGTGCTCGTGGTGGAAGGCCGGGAGCATGATCAGGCGCGAGCGCCGGTGGAACTCGCCGTCGATCGTGAGCAGCCCATCTCCCATCAGGCCGATGAGGTCGCGGAAGTGGCCCTCGCGCCAGGTGAAGTTGGAGGCATGGGAGACAGTGATGTAGTGGTTGGCGGCGGGCCCGAGCATGAACACGACGTTGCCGTGGAACAGCCGCAACGTGAAGACCGGGCCAAAGCGCTCGTATGAGTCGAGCAGCATCGGCAGCGGTTCCTCGGCGAAGCGCCGCGTCCGAGCCATCGAGAAGCGCGTCTCCCCGGGCGGAAACGGGGTCGAGGACGAGCGCTCGTCGCGCAGGTCGCGTAGCAGCATCGAGAACGGGTTGCTGTTCAGGAGCGGAGGGGGACCGACGAGCGCCACGAGAACAGCCTAGTGGAAAACTGGCCAGCCGGCCAAGAACCCCGCAGGCGGGCGCAGCGGCTCGGATGGCGGCTGGCGCGGAGCAGACGCCGGGTGCCGGCAGGGCCTTTGGCATACTGGCAGGACGCGAACGGACTCGCAGGAACTCCCATGCAACGCACGGGGGGCGTAGCTCAGTTGGTTAGAGCGCTGCCCTGTCACGGCAGAGGTCGCGGGTTCGAGTCCCGTCGCTCCCGTTTTTGTCCCGCCGCTGTTCCGGCCCTCTCGATGACGAGCGAATTCAACATGGTGACTCCCGACGGCATCGACGCCGACGGCGCTGCGGCAGGCACCGGCGCGCCCTCGACGCCTGAAGGCTCCGACCTGGCCGTGTCGGTCAAAGGCCTGATCAAGCGCTACGGCGAGATCGAAGCGGTGCGGGGCATCGAGTTCGGCGTGGCCCGCAGCGAGACGTTCGGCTTCCTCGGGCCCAACGGTGCCGGGAAGTCGACGACGATCAACATGCTCTGCACGCTCGTGCGCCCGAGCGCCGGCTCCGCGCTCGTGGCGGGGCACGATGTGACGCGCGAACGCGACGAGGTGCGACGCAACATCGGGCTGGTCTTCCAGGACACGACACTCGACGGCTACCTGACAGCCGAGCAGAATCTGCGCCTGCACGCCGAGCTGTACGGGATGCCGCGCGGTGGCGTGGCGGAGCGCCTGCAGCAGGTGATGGAGATGGTCGGGCTGTGGGAGCGGCGGGGAAGCCTCGTGGGCACCTTCTCGGGCGGGATGAAGCGTCGCCTGGAGATCGCTCGCGGACTCCTGCACTCTCCGCGTGTGCTGTTCTTGGACGAGCCCACCGTTGGCCTTGATCCGCAGACCCGCAGCTCGATCTGGACTTACATCTCGGAGCTGAAGCGAGACGAGGACATCACGATCTTCCTCACCACCCACTACATGGACGAGGCCGAGTACTGCGACCGCATCGCGATCATGGATCAGGGCACGATCGTGGCGCTCGACACGCCCGAGGCACTGAAGGCGAGCGTCGGCAAGGACCGCGTCCAGATTCAGACGGGCGACGACGACGCGGCGATCATCGCCCTGCATGAGCGCTTCGGGATCGAGGCCGTGCTGGCGGAAGGAGCGGTCACCTTCGGCGTGTCCGAAGGTGAGCAGTTCGTCCCCCGCCTGTTCGCCGAGCTCGGTCAGCCGATCCGCTCGGTCAACGTGTCGCGTCCCTCGCTCGACGACGTGTTCATGTCCTACACGGGCACCACCATCCGCGATGCGGAGGAGTCGGGGGCGACCGACATGCGGCGCAACATGGCGCGCATGATGGGCCGCTGATGTCATCGCCCCGAGATCGAGCCTCTGGGCGTCCGTTGCCGAGCTCCTATCGTTAGGCGTTGATGGCAACCGAGACCGTCAGCGCTCGGCCCCAGCAGGCGCCCGCGCCCCGGCCGCCCGCACGCGACGTTGCCAAGCTGCACGTGCCGGCGCGCAGCTTGGGCAGCGAGCTGCGCGCGATCCGCGTGGTGTGGAAGCGTGAGCTGATCCGTTTCTCGCGCGATCGGCTGCGAATCCTGACCTCGCTGATGCAGCCTTTCCTGTTTCTGTTCGTGCTGGGCACGGGACTCTCCTCGCTCGCCTCGGGCGGAACCCACGGGGTCAACTTCAGAACCTTCATCTACCCGGGTGTGTTGTGCATGGCGGTGATGTTCACCGCAATGTTCTCGGCTGCCTCGATCGTGTGGGATCGCGAGTTCGGCTTCCTCCGCGAGATGATGGTCGCGCCGGTGGCGCGCAGCTCGATCGTGCTCGGCAAGTGCTTTGGCGGCGCCACCGTAGCGGCGTTCCAGGGCCTGATCGTGATTGCCATCTCTCCCATCGTCGGAGTGCCCTATCAGCTCACCCTGATTCTCGAGCTGCTCGCGCTGGCGATGCTGCTCGCGTTCGCGATAACCGCCTTCGGGGTGATGTTCGCCGCGAGGATCAACCAGATGCAGTCCTTTATGGCTGTGATGCAGATGGTGATAATGCCGATGTTCTTCATCTCCGGTGCGCTGTTCTCGGTAGCGAGCCTGCCGGCATGGCTCGCCGTGCTCAATCGTTTGGACCCGCTCACCTACGCGGTCGAGCCGATGCGCCGCGCGATCTTCGAACACATAGACATCAGCGCCGCGGCCCGTCGCGCCCTCGATCCCGGTGTCACCTGGTTTGGCTGGCGCGTGCCAACGGCGCTGGAGGCCGCGGTCATAGCCGTGCTCGGCCTGGTGATGCTGTCGATCGCGATATGGGAGTTCACCCGGGCGGAGTAACACCGGGCGTCGTCGCCCGCGGTCGGCGCGATCGCCGGCGAGGAGACCCTGCCGCTTTCACGGGGTCTGGTAACGTCGCTTCGCTACAGGCGCGGGGACGACGTCGATGGAGGGAGGCCAAGGGTGGCCAGGCGCAGGCGCAGGAGGTTGGCAAGGGGGAGCGCGGTCGAGGTGGCGGGCCAGCGCGTGGACAACGTCCCCGTGCGCCCGACTCCGGCTTCTTGGCAGACCAGCGGCCACGACGCGCCGGTGTTTGTCGACGAGAGCGGGCGGCGAGCCCAAAGAGTGAACCTCGCCGGCGTGGCGATGGCGCTGCTGTGCGCCTGCTGGCTTGCCACGCTCGTGCTGGGCATGTCTGGCTTCACGACTGTGCCGGGCTCCCACCTGCCGGGGGTGGCGCGAGTGCTCGTCGCCCATCGACGGGTCCTCGACCTTGACCGTGCCGCCAAGACGACCGAGTTCGCAGGTGAGTACGGTGGCTCGCGTGGTCTCGACGCCTACGCGTCGCTCACCGGGGCCCGCTCGCTGTCATGCGGCTTCAATCGCCCGCAATCGACACCGGCGGGGATGGGAGGGGGTGGCGCGCGGTCACGGTCAGCATCGGCTCGGCCACACCGTTTGACTGTTAAGGCAGGCTGCCGGACGTAGGGTGCTCGGAGATGAAAAGCGTGCGGCACTTTCCGGCGCGCGCGCTGTCTGGTAACGTCGCTGCGCTACAGGTGAAAGGGTGAAGGCGACGGAGGGGGGCCAAGGGTGGCCGAACGCAGCTCGTCGGCGAACATGGATGTCAGCGGACTGAGCTGCGGAGCTCGCGGCGCGACCTGCGCCTGATGTGAGATGCGCGCGCACCATGTCGTTGTCGGATTCTGCACGGCGATGGTCGTGCTGCTGCTGCTGGTCGACGGGCTCACCACCGAGACGCTGGGCGCTGCCGGCACCGACGGTCCGATCGTGCACGCACCGCTTGAATCCTCGGGACCGATCCTCGTCTCAAACGGTCACGGTGGCCTCGTCTCGCGTGCTGCGGCGCCGGGCAAGCGGATAGCTCTCACATTCGATGACGGGCCGAGCCCGGAGTGGACGCCGAAGATCCTCACGATCCTCGAACGAGCGCACGTCCCGGCGACATTCTTCGAGATAGGCGCCAACGCCGTGCGGGCTCCGTCGCTCACGCGCCGGATCGTTCGCGACGGCTTCGAACTGGGTAACCACACGTTCACGCACGCCGACCTGGCGCTGCTGCCGACGTGGCAGCGCGAACTTGAGCTCAGCATGACCGAGCGCGCATTCGCCGGCATCGCGGGCCGCGAGACGCGAATTCTGCGTCCGCCCTACTCCTCGACGACGAGGGCGATCAAGCCAAAGGAGATCAGGGCGTGGGCGCAGATCGCAGCCAAGGGATACACGATCGTCGTCGCCAACTACGACACGCGCGACTGGGAGCGGCCAGGGGTCGGAAGGATCGTCGCCGCGGCGACCGCCGGTGGCGAGCGCGGCGGAATCGTGCTGATGCACGACGGCGGTGGCAATCGCGCCCAAACCGTGGCGGCGCTGCCGCGAATCATCTCGATCCTCACCCAGCGCGGCTTTCACTTCGTGACCGTCGCGCAGCTCGCCGGTGAGCCCCGCGGCGGCTTCATGGCGTCCGTCGGCGGCTGGGGGCGCCAGCGCGGGCAGCTGTTCCTCGCGGGGCTGTCCGTCTCCAGGTCCGTGACCAGCCTGCTGCGGACCGTCGTCCTGGCGGTGGCCTTCCTCGTGGCCCTGCGAATGCTGCTCGTGCTCGCTCTGGCCTCAGCGCAGGTCCGCCGCGGACGCCGGCGCGAGCGCGGGTGCTCCTTCACGCCGCCGATCTCGATCATCGTGCCGGCGTTCAACGAGGCGGTCGGGATCGAGCGCTGCGTGCGCCCGCTCGCCGAGAGCGAGTACCCCGCCCCGTTTGAGGTGATCGTCGTGGACGACGGTTCGACCGACCGCACCGCCGAGCTCGTCGAGGCGCTTTCGCTCCCGCGCGTGCGCGTGCTGCGCCAGGCGAACGCCGGCAAGCCGGTCGCACTCAATGTCGGCCTGAGCGTCGCGCAGCACGACATCGTCGTCACGGTCGACGGCGACACCGTGTTCGAGCCGAGTTCCCTCCTGCGCCTGGTGCAACTCTTCGCCGAGCAGGACGTCGGCGCGGTGTCCGGTAACACGAAGGTCGGCAACCGCTCCGGTCTGCTCGGGCGCTGGCAGCACATCGAGTACGTGATGGGCTTCAACCTGGACCGGCGGATGTACGAGATGCTCAACTGCATGCCCACGGTCCCGGGCGCTATCGGGGCCTTTCGCCGTGCGGCGCTGGTGGACGTGGGGGGAGTCTCCGGGGCGACGCTCGCCGAGGACACCGACCTGACGCTGGCGCTCGGCCGCCACGGTTGGCGGGTGCTGTATGCCGAAGACGCGCGCGCATGGACGGAGGTGCCCTCCACCCTGGGCGGGCTGTGGAGACAGCGCAGCCGCTGGGCCTACGGGACGCTGCAGTCGCTGTGGAAGCACCGCGGCGCGTTCTGGCGCCCGCACGAGGCGCGCATCGGGCGCCGCGCGCTGCCCTACATGCTGCTGTTCCAGGTTCTGCTGCCGCTGGTGGCGCCGCTCATTGACCTGTTCGCGATCTACTCGATCCTGTTCCTTGATCCCCTGCCGATCCTCGCCTTCTGGGTGGCGTTCAACGCCTGCCAACTCGTCCTCGCTTGGGTGGCGTTCGGCTGGGACCGAGAGTCGCGCCGGGTGCTGTGGTGGATGCCCCTGCAGCAGCTCGTCTATCGGCAGCTGATGTACCTGGTGGTGATCGACTCGGTGGTCGTCGCGCTGATGGGCACGCGCCTGCGCTGGCACCGGATCTCCCGCACCGGTGAGGTCACGGTCGCCGAGCCGACGAGCCCGTGATGGTGCGCCGCCAGCGCCATGCGGGCTCACATCCGCCGGCGCGCGGGCGGTAGGGTGCACATCATCGGCGCGTCGCGTCGCGGGTCATATTCCGTCGGTCCGTTCTTCCACGTCATCGCGAAAGTAGAGAGTCATGGATCCCGATCAACTGAAGACCATTCCGCTGTTCTCGTCGCTGTCCGATAAGGCTCTCAACACGGTCGCGGTGTTCGCGAGCGAGACGTCGGTGTCCGCCGGCAAGAGGCTCGTGCACGAGGGCGATTACTCCTACGACCTGATCGTGATCGAGTCCGGCACCGCCGACGTGATCAAAGGCGGTGAGGTCATCGGCTCGCTGGGCCCGGGCGACGTTTTCGGGGAGATGGGAGTCCTCGCCGGCGGCAAGCGCATGGCCGACGTCATCGCCACCTCCTCGATGCGCCTGATCACCCTCAGCAACTGGGATCTCAAGCGCATCTCAAGCGAGGTCGGCGGACAGCTGCAATCGCTCGTCGAGGAGCGCCAGAAGCTCAACGAGGAGCGCGCTCAGCCGACCTAGCCAAGCGGCGTCAAGCCGTCCGGCCGGTTTTGACGGGCGCTAGGTTGGTGAGACCGTGAACCGCGCCCACGCCCTGATCTGCTCCTCCGGCTGGTGGGCGCGCACCGTCGAGCGCGAGCTGCTCCCATGGGGCCTCGCCGGCGTTGAGTTGGGGGACGACGTGTTGGAGATAGGTCCGGGCTACGGGGCCACGACCTGCGTGCTGGCACGTCGCCCCGGCGCGCTCAGCGTCCTTGAGCTCGAGCCGCGCTACTGCGAGCGGCTGCGGCGCAGGCTTGATGACAGCGTGGTCGTGCAGCAGGGAGACGCGACCGAGATGCCCTTTGCCGATGCTCGCTTCTCCGGCGTCGTCTGCTTCACGATGCTCCACCATCTTCCGTCGCGGGCGATGCAGAACCGGCTGCTGTGCGAGGTGGCAAGGGTGTTGCGGGCCGGCGGCGTGTTCGCGGGCACCGACAGCCTCGGCACCGGCCCGGTGTTCAAGCTGCTCCACGTCGCCGACACGCTTGTCCCCGTCGACCCGGATGAGCTGCCGGCGCGCATGCGCGACGCCGGTCTCGTCGAGCCGCGCGTGCAAGCGAGCGAGCGCTCATTTCGCTTCCAAGCGCACAAGTCCGCCTGAGCGGACGGTCCGTGCGCGGGAGGGGCATTTCAGCAGCGCCGAAGCGCTAACACTCGTCGCCGGTCACCTCCGCCGCCGAGGGCACATCCGCGCTCTCGGCGACGCGCGCGAGCAGCTCGCGCAGGCCGCACCGCTCCTCTTCGCTGAGGGCCGAGAAGAACCCGTCCTCTACCACGCCGGCGGCGCGCTCGACTTCGCACACGAGCTTGGCACCCTGAGTGGTGATCTCCACGACGTGGCGGCGTCTGTCCTGCGGGTCCCTGCGGCGGCTGATCAGGTCTTCGTCTTCGAGCTCGTTGAGCAGCACGACGAGGTTGCTCGCCTCGATGTCGAGCGCCACCGCGAGCGCCTGCTGGCTCATCGCGCCGGCCGCCCGCAGTCGCAGCAGCGCGGCCGTGGCACGGGGCTTCAGGCCGATGGGCGAGAACGCCGCACGGTACTGGCGCGTGACCGCGCGCCCGAGCTGGGCGAGCAGGAAGCCCGCGTGCTGCGTGAACTCGGTCTGTTGCTCCTCGGAGATCGTTCTGCTCATGGGGGCATGATAGCACTGTTAGGATAGTAGTAAAGTCATAATGAATGGTAATCTACCGCGATCGCTCATGCGCGCGAGAGCCTTCCACCCACGCCAAGAATGTCAGCTGACAACGTCGGCGCGACCAGCCTCCCGGCGCCTGGCCTCGGCGGCGGGTCTATTCTGGCCCGATGGCCGAGGCTGGCTCCGTGCGGCGCGTCGCGGTCCTCGTGGCCGGGACTGCGGTCCTCGTGCTGTCCGCGGTGCCCGCGTCAACGGCGCAGTCGCCGCCGACGCAGGTCGGCGCCACTAGGCCGACGACGCCGCCCTCGCCGGTGAAGGAACAGGTGCGCTATCGCCCCGTCGGCTGCGTGCGCAAGGGCCCCGCGGTCGCCTATCGGAGCGGTCCCTCCCGCAAGGTTGTGGCCCTGAGCTTCGACGACGGTCCCTACCCGCTGACCCCGCGGTTCGTGCGGATGCTGCGGGCAAACCGCGCGGTCGCCACCTTCTTCATGATCGGGCGGCAGGTGACCGTCGGCTATCAGGGCACCCTGCAGACGGAGCTACGCGAAGGCGACGCTCTCGGCGACCACACGTGGAGCCACCCCGACCTGCTGACAAGCGATGAAGTTCGCGGACAGCTGCAACGGACGCTCCAGGTGATTCGCAGGCTGAGCGGCTACACCCCCTGCGTGTTCCGCCCGCCCTACGGGGACTACGACACCTCGGTCGTCAACACGGCGAGGTCGCTCGGGCTGGCCACGATCCTGTGGAACGTGGACCCATCGGACTGGGCGCTCCCCGGCGTCAGCGCGATCGTGCAGCGGGTGCTCGCGCAGGTGAGGCCGGGCTCGATCATCCTCTCCCACGACGGAGGCGGCCCGCGCGAACAGACGCTCGCGGCCTATCCGCTCATCATCAGCAGGCTGCGCGCGCGCGGCTACCGTTTCCTGACCGTGCCACAGCTGCTCGGTTTTCACACGGTCTACCGGCGCTGCGTGCGCGAGTGCGAAGACGCTTCGATCACCGGACAGCCGCCGCCCGGGTCGATCATCGAAGCCGGCTCTCCACCACCGCCAGCGCATCCGTGACGATCTGCGCATGGTCGAACGCGAGCGCCGGCAGCCGATCGACGGCGAACCAGCGGGCTGCGGCCGCATCGTCGCCACCTGCGGCCGCGAGCTCGCGCTCCACCTCGAGCACATAGGCGACCGACACCGTCCACCCGCGCGGGTCGCGCCCGGGAGCGCTGTAGACGCCGAGCAATGTGAGGCCTCGGGCCTCGATCCCCGTCTCCTCGGCCAGCTCCCGCGCCGCCGCCGAAGCCACCACCTCGCCCTCCTCCACGAACCCACCGGGCAGCGCCCAAGCGCCCGCGAAGGGCGGCTCGCCGCGCTGGATCAGCAGCAGCCGCAGCGGAGTCGTGCGGGCAACCACCGCCGCATCGACGGTCAGCGCCGGACGAGGCCAGCGGTCCATCGAGCCATGCGCTGTCGATTTCCGCGCTCCTCGTTCGTCTCAGAGGCGACCATCCACGTACTGTATTAAGGAGGAAGCAATGAGGTACATGCTGCTGATTTATCAGGGCGACAGCCCGACGCCGCAGGACCCGGACGCGTGGGCACGCCTCTCCGAGGATGAGCAGAAGGCCGTCTACGCCGACTACATGGCGATCAACCAGACGCCCGGCGTCACCTCCGGCGAGCAGATGCAGCCGCCCGCGATGGCGACCACCGTGCAGGTCAAGGACGCCAGCACGCTCACGACCGACGGTCCCTTCGTCGAGGTGAAGGAGGCGCTTGGCGGCTATCTCTTCTTCGAGGCCGAGGACCTCGACGCGGCCATCGAGCTCGCCTCCCAGATCCCGGCGGCGCGTCTGGGCGGTGCGATCGAGGTGCGCCCGCTGGGTGCGTGGTAGCGGCCCTCGAGCGGACCTTTCGCGAGCAGTGGGGCCGCGTGCTGGCCGCATTGATCGGCTTCCTCGGCGACTTCGACCTGGCCGAGGAAGTGGCGCAGGAGGCGTTCGCGGTGGCGGCGGAGCGATGGCCGTCTGAGGGGCCGCCCGCGAGCCCCGGAGCGTGGCTGCTCACGACGGCCCGCAATCGCGCCGTTGATCGCATCCGCCGCGACCGCACGCTCAAGGCCAAGTACAGGCTGCTCGACCTGCGCCAGGTCCAGCCGGAGGCGGAGATGCAGGAGGACGCCTTTCCCGACGAGCGACTCGAGCTGATCTTCACCTGCTGTCACCCGGCGCTCGCGAGCGACGCGCAGGTGGCGCTGACCCTGCGCACCCTCGGTGGTCTCAGAACGGAGGAGATCGCGCGCGCCTTCCTCGTCTCCGAGGCGACGATGGCGCAGCGACTTGTGCGCGCCAAGCGCAAGATCAGGGCTGCGGGAATCCCGTTCAGGATCCCGCCAGCGCACCAGCTGCCCGATCGGCTGAGCGCGGTCCTCGCGGTCGTCTACCTGATCTTCAACGCGGGCTATGACGGTCGCGGTGAGCTGGCGGCCGAGGCGATCTGGCTCGGGCGAGCGCTCGTCGAGCTGCTGCCCGACGAGCCCGAGGTGTTCGGGCTGCTCGCCCTGATGCTGCTGCACGACTCGCGCTCGAGCGCCCGCTTCCGCGACGGCGAGCTCGTCCTGCTCAAGGACCAGGACCGCTCGCGGTGGGATGGCGAGCAGATCGAGGCCGGCCGGGCAGCGCTCGAGCGCGCGTTTGCACTGCGCGGACGCGGCAGCTACGTGCTGCAGGCAGCGATCGCCGCACTCCACGCCGAGGGCACGAGCGACTGGCCTCAGATCGCGGCGCTGTACGGCGAGCTAGCACGCTTGACGCGCTCCCCGGTCGTCGAGCTGAACCTCGGGGTTGCGCTAGCGGAAACGGACGGCTCCGAGGCCGGCCTGCGCGCGATCGACGGCCTGCGCGAGCTCGACGGCTACCACTATTTCCACGCCGCCCGCGCCGACCTCCTGTCGCGCTTGGACCGGCCCGCCGAGGCGCGCGTCGCCTACGAGCGCGCGCTTGAGCTTGCGCACTCTCCTTACGAGCGGCGATTTCTGGCGCGCCGACTCGCTGAGCTCTAGGCGACGATGGGTTGCTCGGCGAGGATGGCGAGCAGGTCGCCCACCTTCTGCTCGCGCGTGAGGCGGTCGGGAAGCGGGAGATCGGGTTGGATCGTGTAGTTGTTGCGCCGTCCGTTGCGCTCGCGCGTGATGTAGCCGGCGGCGGCCAGCTCGCCGACGATTCGGTGCGCGGCGCGTTCGGTGATTCCGACGCGTTCTGAGATCTCGATCAGGCGGATACCGGGATCGTGGGCGATGCACACGAGCACCTGAGCGTGGTTGGTCAGGAACGTCCAGCGTGGTGACTCCGCGACCATCCATACAAGATTAGCGTATCTAGATGTGATGATCTAGATATATAAATCTAGACTTAGATTTCATGCTATGGTCGTCGGGTGAGCGTGGAGATCAGCTCCCCGCGCACATCCACCGAAACGAGGCTTCACCGTGTCCAGCTCAGTCATGCCGCCTCCGTCCGCCGGCACCATCGCCAACGGCGTAGCCCCCGTTGATACCGCATCGCATGTGCGCCGCGAGGACCGGCCAGGCGCCGACGGGCCGCGCAGCCCGCTGCTGGCGAAACTGACCAGCCTGACCTCGATCGCCACGGTGTCCGCGGCCGGCATCCTCGTCGTGGGCATTCTCGCCGTCGTGGGCGGCAACTATGACTCGCAGGTCGTCCACGACCAGCTCGTCCCCCAGAACATCGTCTTCCCGGCCGCCAACAGTCCCGCGCTGCTGCCGGGCATCAAGCAGTACGCCGGGCAGAAGCTCACGACCGGCCCTCAGGCCAAGGCCTACGCCAACAACTTCATCAACGTCCACCTCTCGAAGATCGCCGGCGGTCAGACCTACGCCCAGGTGAGCACCGCCGCGCTGGCCGAACCGAAGAACGCGAAGCTCGCCGAAGAGAAGGCGACCCTGTTCCAGGGTGAGACTCTGCGTGGCCTGCTGCTGAACGCGTGGGGATGGTCACTCGTGGGCATGCTCATCACGATCGCCGGACTGATCCTGATCGTGCTGGGCGCGATCCTGTTGCTGCTCCCGCTCGCCAATTGGCAGGTGAACCTGAGAGGCCACCGTCCGGCCACGGCCGGCGGCTGACCTCGAGGAGGTGCCAGATGACGATCGCCGCCCGAGCGGAGGCGGCGATCGCGGTGCGCCGATCACTCGCGTGCGACGACGAGCTTCGTCCAGTCCGGCTCGAGCAGGGCGTCGACGGCCTCCGCGAAGCTCACCACGCGCGTGGTGATCAGCTCGGGGTGCAGTGCGCCGCGCTCTGCCAGCCCCAGCACCTCGGGCATGACCGGGCGCGCATGCACGCGGCCCGTCTTGAATGTGACGATCTTCGTGTACATCTCGAGCAGCGGCAGCTGCGGCTGCTCGCCGAAGTAGATGGCCGTGCTCGTGCAGATGCCGTCCGGGGCGGTCGAGCTGAGCGCGAGCTTGATCCCCTCGTGGGTGCCGTTTGCATCGACGGTGATCGGAAATGGGCCGGCGCGCTCGGGCCACGGCTCAGCGAGGTTGTCCGCGCCGAGCGACGCGGCCACAGCCGAGCGGCCCTGATCGAGGTCGGCATAGGTGACGGCCTCGGCGCCCAGCGCCAGCGCGATCGCCACCGCATACAGCCCGATCGACCCGGCGCCGCCCCCGCCGACGACCAGCACGGGCGCGTCCGGCTCGGCTTCGAGCGGCGGTCCGACGCTCCGCCAGGCGTCTGAGATGTTGTCGGAGGCGCTCGCGACGGCGGCGGGCTCGAGTGCGTCGGGCACCGCCACGAGCATGTGGTCGGCGTGCGGGACGAGCACGCTGTCGGACAGGAAGCCGCCCCACTTCTGCACGTGGGGGCCGAACCCGTAGGTCGCAAAGGGCCCCTCCGTCTGGCAGTTGCCCGTGCGCCCGCGCCGGCATGAGGGGCACTCACCGCAGGAGATCTGAAAGGGGACGCTGACGCGCTGACCGGGCCGGATCTCGCGGACGCCGTCGCCCACGTCGAGTACCTCCGCCACGCACTCATGCCCGAGCGCGAACGGAGCCCGAAACGGCGAGGAGCCGGCCACGATCAAGGCATCGAGGTCGCACGTCGCGACGGCGAGCGGGCGCACAAGCGCGGCACCGTCGGAGTCGAGCTTCGGCGCCGGCGCCTCACGCCAGGCCAGCTCGCTGGGACCGAGGTAGTTCAGCTGCTGCACGGACGGCCTCGCTCGCTCACGGCGCCCTGAGAATACCGGCGCTCGCCTCTCGGCGCCCGCATCCGCCGATCGTCCATGACCGGCCGCGATCGAGCGCCGGCCCGTGAAGAGGCCGCTATCGTGAGGGAAACAGAGCGCTACCGTCCAAGTCCGACAGCGCCATTTTGGACGTGGGTCGAACGACCTGAGCGCACGTTGGGCGGAGAATCAAAGCATGCCCAGGACAGGCCTTCGGGCCGATGTGCAGCACGGACGCCGGAAGCCACGAGCCGGCCAGTCGGAACGCCCCCCGCCCGTACGGGGCGTGCCGACGCGCGCGGGCGCCGCGTTCGATGAGGGCGTCGCCGACGGTCTCAACGCGACCGAGCACGACCGTCGCGTGCGGGACTCGATCGACGAGGTCGACCTGGGTGAGCTGAGTGCCGCGGTGGCGGCCGACGCCAGTCGCAGAGGCGTCTCGTTCGGCTCGGCCGACGGCGAGCAGGCGTTCCGCATCGACCCCATCCCCCGTGTGATCGACGCTTCAGAATGGCGCGCTCTCGCCGACGGCGTGGCCCAGCGCGTGCGCGCGCTCGAGCTGTTCGTCAGGGACGTCTACGCCGAGCGGAAGATCGTGCGCGCCGGCGTCGTGCCCGAGCACTGCCTCGACGGCGCCCAGCACTACGAGCCTCGGCTGATGGGCGCCGGCCAGGACATCTCCTCCTGGATCACGGTCGCGGGCCTCGATGTGGTGCGCGACTCCGACGGCGCCTTCAAGGTGCTCGAGGACAACCTCAGAACACCGTCCGGGATCGCCTACGCGGTGGCGACCCGTGAGGTGCTCGGAGCCCATCTGCCGCCCCCGAGCGGTCTTCGCGTGCGCTCGCTCGACGCCGCCTTCCGCACGCTCGGCGATGCGCTCAATGCGGCTGCGCCGAGTGCGGCCGGCGAGGACCCCGTCGTCGTCCTGCTGAGCGACGGGCAGGCCAACTCGGCCTTCTACGAGCACGCCACGATCGCGGGCCATCTGCGCATTCCGCTCGTTCTCCTGAGGCAGCTCTCGGTCCGCAAGGGGCGCCTGTTCGCCCAGCTGGATGGCGCTGAGCGCGCCGTGGACGTCGTCTACAGGCGCACCGACGAGGACCGGCTCACAGACGATCGCGGCCGGCCCACCGCGATCGCAGAGCTGCTGCTCGAGCCCATCCTCGAGGGCACCCTCGCCTGCGTCAACGCCTTCGGCACCGGCGTCGCCGACGACAAGCTCGTGCACGCCTACGTCGAGGACATGGTGCGCTTCTACCTCGGCCAGGAGCCGCTGCTCGAGTCTGTCCACACCTACGACCCCACCCAGCCCGGCGTGCTCGAGGAGATCCTCGCGCGCATCGACGAGCTCGTGATCAAGCCCCGCACGGGCCACGGCGGCTACGGCGTGGTGATCGCACCGCACGCCTCCAAGGAGGACGTGCGCGCCGTGGCCGCGAGCCTGTCCGCCTACCCCGAGCGCTTCGTGGCCCAGGAGATGATCATGCTCTCACGTCACCCGACCGTCACCGACGGGCGCCTTGAGCCACGGCACATCGACCTGCGCCCGTTTGCGATCTCCAACGCCGACGACGTGCACGTGATCCCCGGCGGGCTCACGCGTGTGGCGTTCGATCCCGGCGCGCTCGTCGTCAACTCCTCCCAGAACGGCGGCAGCAAGGACACATGGGTGCTGGCATGAGCAGGCCCATGATCGGCGTCACCGTGTCTGAGATCCGTCACAAGCACGACGTCCAGAACGTCCTGCACGGGGAGCCGACGCAGACCGAGATGACGCTCGGGCTCTCATACCTGCGCGCCGTCGAGATGGCCGGTGGGCTGGGGGTCGCGCTTCCCCCCTTCACGATGGAGAACGTCGATTCGCTGTTGGACCATCTCGCGGGCCTCGTCCTGACAGGAGGTCCCGACCTCGATCCCTCCTGCTACGGAGCAGAGCCCCACCCGGAGCTGGGCCCCACCGACCCCGTCGTCGATGCCTTCGAGGTGGAGCTGTGCAGGTGCGCCTACCGCCGCGGCATGCCGATCCTCGGCATATGCCGAGGCGCGCAGGTGCTGAACGTGGCCAGGCAGGGCACGCTGCACCAGCACGTGCCGGAGTTCGTCAAGGGCGTGGTCGAGCACCGCCAGACCCTGCCCGGGAACCGCACGACCCACGAGGTGCGCGTGGCGCCGGACTCGAGCCTCGCCCAGACCACCGGCGGGGGCCCGGTCATGGTCAACTCCTTCCACCACCAGGCGATCGACCGGCTGGGGCTCGACCTGCGCCCGGTCGCCTGGTCCAAGGACGGCCTGATCGAGGCCGTCGAGGGCAAGCACGGGCGGTTCGGCACGGGTGGGCACTTCGTCCTGGGCGTGCAGTGGCACGCGGAGACGCTCGTCGGCGAAGCCGAGCAGCTCGCGCTGTTCGAGCGGCTGATCGAGGCTGCCGAGCCGGGCGAGGCGCAGGATGCCATCGGGCCGCAGGATTCCGGCGAGCGCCAGGACCCCGACTCCGGCGAGCAGGAGGACTCCGGCGCCCATGCAGTCTGAGACGCTCGCACCGGCGGTCGAGCTCTCAGGCCATGACGCATGGGCGCGGTGGGCGCCCGATGTGTCGCCGTGGACGATCGGCGTCGAGGAGGAGGTGATGCTGCTCGATCCCGCGGGCTGGGCGCTCGCCTCCCACGCCGATTCCGTGATCGCGCGGCTGACCGGAGAGCTGGCCGGGCACGCGAGCCTCGAGACCCACGGCTCGGCGCTCGAGCTGCGCACCGACCCGCACGCGACCGTGGCCGACGGGCTGGCCCAGCTCGAGGACCTGCGCGGCGAGCTCGCGCGGGAGCTCGCCGTGGTCGATCTCAGAGCCGCTGTCGCGGGCCTTCACCCGTTCACGCTGTGGCAGGACACGCGCATCTCAGACGGCGACCGCTACCAGTTCCTGTATGGCTCGATGCGGGAGCTGGCGCGGCGCGAGCCGACGTTCGCCCTGCACGTGCACGTGGCCGTGCCCGATCCCGAAAGCGCGATGCTGGCGCTGAACCGGCTGCGCTCGCACCTGCCGCTGCTGTTGGCGCTGTCGGCGAACTCGCCCTTCTGGCAAGGGCGCGAGACGGGGCTCGCCTCGGCGCGCACGCCGCTGTTCCAGGCGTTCCCCCGCGTCGGCATCCCGCGCGCCTTTCGCGACTACGAGGACTACGTCTCGACGATCGACCTGCTGCTGCGCTGCGAGGCCTTTCCCGAGCCCACCTTCCTGTGGTGGGACGTGCGGCTGCAGCCGCGCTTCGGGACGATCGAGGTGCGGATCATGGACGCCCAGACGACCGTGGCCGACTCGGCGGCGCTGACGGCGCTCGTGCAGTGCCTCGTGCGGCTGGAGGCCACCGAGGGCTCGGGCGCGGACCCCGCGGTCGATCTGCCGGAGGTGCTCGCCGAGAACCGCTTTCTCGCCGCCCGCGACGGCGTCGAGGCGAGCCTGATCGACGCACGCCTGGGACGCCGCTCGCGCGTCCCCGACGTGCTCGAGTCGATCCTCTCGATGTGCGCCCCTCACGCCGAGGACCTCGGCTGCGCCGAGGAGCTGCAGTGGACGAGGAACCTGGCCGCCACGCCGAGGCCGACGCGCCAGCTCGACCTGGCGCGCGGCCCAGACAAGCTGCGCGGCCTCGTCGAGGCGCTGTCGGCCCTGTTCTGAGCGCTTCGCTCTCGCTCTAGGAGACGGCGCGCCCGCCCGCGTTCACGGCCAGCCACCTGCCGCCGAAGTGCGAGACGCCCACGTAGGAGGTTTCTCCGCGTTCGCCGGCTTCGGAGTAGAGGTACAGCGGGTGTCCGGCGTACGTGACCTGCCTGGCCCCGCCGGGCAGCTTGATGGTCGACAAAAGCGAGGCTTTGACGCCGGGACCGGCGGTGGGGCTGCCGTGAGCGCTCAGCGCCGGCCAGACCGCGGAGCAGCCGCTGACTTTCACACACGTGTTCTTGTTGCGGGAGTCCTTCGTGAACTCATACAGCGTGAAGCCGGAGGAGTCGACGAGGATCTTCCCGAGGCTTGTGTTGTGCAGCTGGACGGTGGCGGCGCGAGTGGCGTTTGCGACGGGGACACCGGCGTCGGCGGCGGCGACCGTCGAGGCGATCATCGCGGACGCGAGGGCCGCGGGCAGGAGCAGGTTGGTTGGCTTCACGGGGGAACCTCCGGATCTGTCGTTTACGGCCTTGGCGTTGCGATGGCCTCACCGGGTGAAGACCCCGCGATGACGCCATCCTTCCCGAGCGCCGTGGCGCGGCTCGCGCTTGGGCGGACGGGCAGCGCACGCTCCCGGATACGCGCTCAGACATAATGCCCCGCATGAGAGCCGTCCAGATAGTCGATCTGAGCGGGCCCGAGAGCGCGCTCGCGCTCGTCGAGGTGGCAGAGCCCGAGCCGTCGAGCATGCTCACGCCGGGCAGCGGCGTCGTGATCGAGGTGCACGCCGCGGGCGTCTCGTTCCCCGAGCTCCTGCAGACGCGCGGGCAGTACCAGCTCAAACCGCCGCTTCCGTTCGTGCCCGGCAGCGAGGTCGCCGGCATCGTGCGCAGCGCGCCTTCGGAGGCGCAGGTGAAGGAGGGTGACCGGGTGGCCGCCTTCTGCGGGCTCGGGGGCTTCGCCGAGACGGCCGTGGCGGCCGAGTTCTTGACGTTCGCGCTCGCGCCCGAGCTCGACTTCGCCCAGGGCGCGGGGCTGATCCTCAACTACCACACCGCCTACTTCGCGCTCGTTCTGCGCGGGCGCCTGAAGCCCGGCGAGACCGTGCTCGTCCACGGCGCGGCCGGCGGCGTCGGTACCGCGGCGCTGCAGGTCGCCAAGGGCGCCGGCGCCCGCACGATCGCCGTCGTCTCGACCGAGGCCAAGCAGCGCGTGGCCGAGGAGGCCGGCGCCGATGAGGTGCTGCGCAGCGATGGGGCCTGGAAGGACGAGGTCAAGGCTCTGTCGAGCGGCGGCGTGGACGTCGTGCTCGACCCCGTCGGCGGCGATCGCTTCACCGACAGCCTGCGCTCGCTGCGCGAGAACGGCCGCCTCGTCGTCGTCGGCTTCACCGGAGGCTCGATCCCCGAGGTCAGGGTCAACCGCCTGCTGCTCGGCAACACCGAGGTCGTAGGGGCGGGCTGGGGCGCCTACGTGATGGGCAAGCCCGAGCTCAACCGCGAGATCGGCGAGGCGGTGAACCGGATGGTAGATGAGGGCGCGATCCGCCCGATCGTCGGCGAGCGCTTCCCGCTGGAGCGGGCCGGCGAGGCGCTGAAGGTGATCGAGGAGCGGCGCGCGACCGGCAAGATCGTGCTCGACGTGCGCCCCGGCTGAGCGCCGGAATTCGCGCCGCGCCGAGCGCCTGCCTTCGGGTTATCCCCCCGTTCGCGCGGGGGGAGAGCCACTGTCCTTCGGTGGCCCGCCGCAGTGACGGGAGCGCTCGCCGCGTTCAAGATCCATGAGACATGGCCGCACCCGCTGGAGGCGTCGCAGAGCAACAGGATGCAGCTCGGCCGGACACGGCGCCGGCGGATGCGCCTGCGGGACGGTCGCCGTCGATCGGCCGCGCGGACGCCGGTCCGAGCCCGGAGGAGATCCGCGATCCCGTGCTCGTCAACGCCGACCGGGCGATCACGGCGGTGATCACCGCCGTACCGCCGCTCGTGCTGGCGATCGTGGCCTGGCAGGCGTGGGACCGCGAGCTCCACTGGCGCGATATCGCGATCTTCCTGATCATGTACATCCCCGTGGGCCTGGGCGTGACGGTCGGCTTTCACCGGCTGCTCACCCACCGGAGCTTCAAGACCTCGCCACCGCTGCGAGGTCTGTTCGCGGTGCTGGGGACGATGTCGGTCGAGGGTCCGGTGATCTCGTGGGTGGCCGATCACCGCAAGCACCACGCTTATTCCGATCGCCTGGGCGACCCTCACAGCCCCCATGTCGACCACGGCAGCGGCCTGCGCGGCGCCCTTCGCGGCCTCGCCCATGCGCACGTCGGCTGGCTCTTCAACCACTCCCAGCGCGCGTCGCGCGAGCGCTTCGCCCCCGACCTCGTGGCCGACCGCGTGATCAGCTTCGTGGACGTCACCTTCGTGCTGTGGTCGCTCGTCGGCCTCGCGATTCCGTTCGGCCTCGGCGTGCTGATCGGAGGGACCGTCGCCGCGGGCATCGAGGGCATGTTGTGGGGAGGGGTGGCGCGCATCTTCCTGCTCCACCACGTCACCTACAGCATCAACTCGCTGTGTCACTTCTTCGGACGCCGGCGCTTCGTGACAGAGGATGAGTCGCGCAACCTGCTGTGGCTCGCGCCGCTCTCCTTCGGCGAGGCCTGGCACAACAACCACCATGCGTTTCCCACCTCGGCCGCGCACGGACTCGCCCGCGGCGAGATCGACTTCTCCGCGATCCTCATCTCCGCGCTCGAGCGCGCCGGGCTCGTGTGGGACGTGCAGCGCATCAGTCAGGACAGACTCACCGCAAAGTCGCTGACGGGGTGATGCCGCGCACCCGTGCGCCGTGGGAGGATTGGCGCGATGGCTCAGCGAGCTCAGATCGCGGACGTACGCGCTCCACGCGCAGGCACCTCGCGGCGCTGGATGCCGACGCTGGCGGCCGGGCTGTCGCTGGGCGAGTACGCCCGCTCGCTGGTCCGCCGCCTCGCCGCCCTGACCGCGGTCCTGATGGCCGCGATCTGGGCGCTCGACGGTCAGGGGTACTTCTGGCCGGCCTGGGTGTGGCTGGGGCTGATCGTGCCCGTGCTGCTCGATTTCACCGCGCGCTGGGCGTGGCGCCATCCCCGTGGCGCCGTGCGCCGCGTCGCCTGCGTGTGGGCGCTCGTGAGCGTCGCCGCCGTGATCCTCCTGATGACGTGGCTGCTCACATGGCTGTTGGCGGGCGTGCACGAGTTCTGGCCCGCGTGGGCGCTGCTCGGGCTTGCCACGGCGGGCAGCGCCTACTCGCTGATCGCCCTGCACGACCGCGTGCTCGTCGCCCGTGGGCGGCGCGCGCTGAGGGCGAGGATCGACCTGCTCACGCGCACCCGCCGCCAGGCCGTCGACGCGCAGGCGGCCGAGCTGCGGCGCATCGAGCGTGACCTGCACGACGGGGCGCAGGCGCGCCTCGTGGCGCTGACGCTGCAGCTGGGCCGCGCTGAGCTCCGCGCCGATGACGAGTCCGAGGTCAGGCGGCTGATCGGCGATGCCCAGCGTGAGGCCCACCACGCGATCGCCGAGCTGCGCGACCTGGCGCGCGGGATCGTCCCGCCGCTGCTCGCCGACCGGGGGCTGGTGGCGGCCGTCGAGTCGCTGGCGGCCCGCTACGGGCTCGGCACCACGGTCCGGGCCGACACGCGTCGCAGTCACGCCCCGGCGGTCGAGAGCGCCGTCTATTTCGTGATCGCCGAGGCCCTCACGAACACCGCCAAGCACGCCGGCGCCGCGCGCAGCTGGGTTCGCCTCAGCGACGCGGGCCGGGCGCTGCTCGTGATCGTGGGCGACGATGGACGCGGCGGCGCCGACCCCGGCGGTTCCGGGCTCGCTGGCCTGCGCGCGCGTGTGGAGGCGCTCGACGGGGGCCTTGAGATCTCAAGCCCGCAGGCGGGCGGCACCGTCGTGGAGGTCAGCATTCCGTGCGGGTAGTGATCGCTGAGGATCTCGCGCTGCTGCGCGAGGGACTCGTGGCGCTGCTGCGCGAGAACGGGATCGAGGTCGTGGCCCAGGTCGAGGACGGGCCCGCGCTCTTGCGGGCGATCGCCGGACATCAGCCGGATCTGGCGATCGTGGACGTGCGCCTGCCGCCGACGTTCAGCGATGAGGGGCTGCGGGCGGCGATCGAGGCGCGCCGGCGCCAGCCCGAGCTCGGGGTGCTCGTCCTCTCCCAGTACGTCGAGACGGCCTACGCCAGCGAGCTGATCGGCGACAACACCGCCGGGATCGGCTATCTGCTGAAGGAGCGCATCGGCGACGTCAGGGCGTTCCTGGACGCGCTCGCGCGCGTCGCGGACGGGGGCACGGTGCTCGACCGCCAGGTCGTGACCCAGCTGCTCGTGCCGCGTGACTCCTCGATGGATGCTCTCACGCGCCTGACCAGGCGCGAGCGCGACGTGCTCGAGCTGATGGCCGAGGGACGCTCCAACACCGCGATCGCCGAGAGCCTCGTGGTCACGCCCGGGGCCGTTGAGAAGCACATCACCAACATCTTCTCCAAGCTCGACCTGCCCGCCTGCGACGACGACCATCGGCGCGTGCTCGCCGTGCTCGCGTACCTGCGCGTGGCGGACTGAGCCGGCGGCTCCTACGGGCTGGACCCTCGTTCACCGGATATGAAGAATTCCGTCAATTAGTGATCCAAGTGCCCATCCGCCGGTTAGGTGCTGATACAAAGCCAAAAACTCGAAGGGGGTCTATGCAAGTCATCGGAGCAGGACTAATGCGCACCGCGACGACCACCCAGACGGTGGCGCTGGAACAGCTCGGATTCGGCGTCTGCTACCACATGCGCGACCTACTGGCCGATCTCGAGAACGGGCTGCCGCTGTGGGAAAGCGCCGCCGAGGGCTCACCCGACTGGGAGCAGATCTTCGGCGACGCCCAGTCGACCGTCGACTGGCCCTCCGCCCGCTACTACCGCGAGCTGATGGACTACTACCCCGACGCAAAGGTCCTCTTGAGCGTGCGCGACTCAGAGGCATGGGTGCGCAGCATGCGCGCGACCGTGTGGGGGATCTTCCACGGCGACTCGGTCATCCACCATCTCTCCGACGCGCGCACGGTGCTCGACCCGCTGTGGCGGCGCTACATCGCGCTGATGCGCCAGATGACCTGGGACCCGGACACGGGCGTGCTGGCCGGCGAGACCTCCAGCGACGAGGGCCTGGCGGCGGCGATGGACCGCTGGAACGACGAGGTCAAGAGCACGGTGCCGGCCGATCGCCTGCTCGTGTGGGATCCCGCTGATGGCTGGGAGCCGCTGTGCGGCTTCCTCGGCGTCGCTGTCCCCGACGAACCGTTGCCGCGCCTGAACGACACGCAGTCCTTCAGGGAGGGCATCATCGGCGGTGCGCTCGGCATCGTCAACGAATGGTGGGACGAACGCGAGCGCCCGACCAGCGGCCTGCACGGAGCGGCGCTCAGCTGACGGCGCCGGCGGCCGCCTCGGGACCGACGAAGGGGACGAGCGTCAGGTAGATCACCTGGGGCGTCAGCTCTGTCAGCTCTGCGATGCGTCCATCATCGACGTAGTCGTGGAGGATCTGCCAGACGGCCCCGGGTATCGCCTCGGTGGCGATCAGCGGCACTTTGCGGTCCCTCGCGGCGAGCGCGAAGCCGGGGCGCAGGAAGGCGGCGAAGGCGTGCAGTGCGCTGTCTCTGATCTCGATCGCATCGGGACTCGCGGCGAACGTGTCGACGAGGCTCAGGTGGGCGTGGGCCGGCTCTGAGACCAGGAAGTCGATCAGCGCGCGCAGGCCGGCCGCGACGGCGCGCGGCCAGTCATCAGAGTGCGCTCGGAAGGCCTCGGCCGAGACGCTGAGCGCCTGGTGCATGCCGACCTTCAGCGCGCCCAGGAAGGCGTCGTGCTTGGTGTCGTAGATCTCGTAGAACGTCTGGTGGGAGACGTTCGCGCGGCGGGCGATCTCGGGGATCGTGAGTCCGCCGAGCCCCTTGGCGGCGACCGTCGCCGCGGTCGCATCGACTATCCGCTCGCGCTGGCTTTTCACGATGAACGTCCGTGACAGCGCATGACGGCCGCTGGGCAGGCGGCCCTGCGCGCGTCGCGCGCGCTCGGAGATGAACGTCTCGCCGGCGTCGGGGGCCGCTCGCCGCTGCGGTTGCGGGCGCTCCAGCCCGCATGGGAGCTTCGAGGGGTAGCAGGCCGCCCAGGCTGTGAGTTCGTCCGCCAGCTCGGGCAGCTCGGCCGCGCCGCCATGGCGCAGGCGCGCGGCGGTGACCTCGCGTGTGCCGCCCATGATCACCTTCGCCGTCAGATCGACGGTGCGCGAGGCCGAATCGGGGTTGCGGCTCGAGCGCACGACCCACTCGAGCGCCTCGAGCGTCCGCTTGCGCCGCTCGAGCGCCTTCGCGCCGGCGCCGAAGGCGCCCAGCACGAACAGCGACACGGCCTCCGGTTCGGCCGCCGCCAGCGCGCAGAAGGCGCGAATCGGCAGCTCGTCGCGCCTGTCCCTCGGGGCCGCCTGCCGATAGGCGCGCGTGACCGTCTCTGCGGCGCGGTGAGAGATCTCATCGTAGGCGTCGAGGAACAACGCTTCCTTGTCCCCATACAGGCCGTAGAAGGTCGGGCGCGAGACGCGCGCGAGCTTGGTGACGTCGAGGATGCGCACGGCGCGGTAGCCGCGGCGGGCGACGAGCTCGACCAGCGCTGTGCGCAGGCGCTGGCGCTGGTCGCGCCTGACGTCCTCGGGGTCGAGCCCGTGGCTACCGGTGGGCAGCCGCCGGTAGCGATCGGCGGGTTCGCTGCGCGCCACCGCAGCGCGGTTCGCGCCCCCGAGCCCCGCGCTCGGCTTGCTAGGCGTGCTCGGCTTGCGCGCCTTAGGAGTGACATTGCGCACGGCCATCTCTCGCGGCCCCCCGTCGACACCAGAACATCAAGCCTACCGCCTGCGGCCGCCTCATCCGGCGACTGTCCGCGAGCTCGCCAGCACCGCGCCCGTCGCATCGAGCGCCTGCACGGCGACGTAGCGCTCCGGTCCGGGAGTCGAGATGGCGGTCTCAAAGCCCGAGCGCTCCGCTCCGGCCACGACCGCGAGCTGCTGCGGCGAGGGCCCGCCGAGCACGCGCCAGCTCGCCGTCCGCGTGTCGCCGTTCCAGCTCGCGTAGACCGTCACCGGACCCGCCGGCTGAGCGACGGCTGCGATCGCCGGGGCTTCGGTCGGGGTTCCCGTCCAGCCGAAGCGGTAGGTGCGATAGGACTGGTAGGAGCCGCGCATGTGGGCGTCGAACAGGAGCGCTCCGCCGGCGCTGAACTCCGAGAAGTACGGCTCCGAGCCCCAGCCGACGAACACGTCCCCGTTTTCGAGCAGCTCGGCGTTGCCCTGGCTGCCCGACGACAGCGCTCCGGGGTGCTCATACTGGGCCAGCAGCGTGTCGGTCTTCGCGCGCGGGTCGATCGCGACGACCATCGCGCGCGACTGCGGATGCACCCGCGGGACCGCCCCGTTGTCGAAGATGCTGATGGTCCCGTTGGCGAGCACGTCGGCGTCGTGCTGGAAGGCGGTCCCGGCTCCGCTCGAGAGCTTGACGGTCGAGTGCCTGCCGCCCACGCGCGTCAGCACCTGGCCGGTCGTCGTGTTCAGTTCATAGAGCGCCCACGTGTTGCGCGCGGAGATCAACGTCTTGCCGTCCGCCAGCTGGTCGATCGAGTTGAGGTGGAAGTAGTCGAAGGGCCACTCTGTGCTCGTGTCGACAGGTGAGCTGTAGGAGTCTGAGAGCCCGACGTGGTCGAGGCTGTGCCACTCCCGCCGCACGAGCCCCGTGCGCAGATCGATTTCCTGAAAGATGCTGTCGGTGACCGCCCCCCCGCTCGGGCCCCCCACCGAGGAGAGGTTGCAGTCGATCGGGTCGAACGCCGTCAGGATCGCCGTGTAGCTGGGGGTCAGGTGGAAGTCGTGCAGGTCCGCTTTGAAGCCGTTGCCCGCGCGCACGCGGCCGAGCTGTTCATAGGAGCCGTTGTCGATCATCTCTTCGCCCTCGCCGAAGCCCTGCGGCGGGATGTACCCCTGCCACCAGGTCAGCACCGGGCGCCCGCCGTACTGCTGCACCTGCAGGTTGGCCGCCGCGAGGTTGGCGGCGACGGGGTGGAACCACACGACGTTGCCGGCTTCGTCGAGGATCAGCGGCCCGGCCGGCCCGGGGCCGCCGTAGGGAGCGGCGAACACGTCTCCGGGGGCCGTCTGCGGCGAGCGCGCGCTCACGACGATCGCCGGCGGCTTCAGATCAGGGCGCGAGTGGAAGTGCTGAATCTCGAGGGGGTCTTTTCCGGACGGGAGCGTCGGCGGCTCATAGGGCAGGACGTCGGGCGTCGCGACCACGAACTGGTAGGCGAAGCGCTGGCTGCGCGAGCCCTGCCTGACGCTCCCGCGCACGGTCACCGTCTCACCGGGGCGGAAGGGGCGCGAGGGCACGAAGCTCGCACCGTCGCCCTGGGAGTAGCCGCGCAGGTGCCCGGAGTGCGAGCCGGTGTGAGACCCCGACACGCGCACGTCGCCGAGCGCCCCTTTCGGCGCTCCGAGGAGGCTGATCTGCGTGTACGGCGAGGCGTCGTAGGAGCCCGGCAGCGGCGAGACCGCGAGGGTCGTCCCGGGCAGCACCGCCGAGACGTTCGAGCGGATCGGCAGGCAGCGTGCCGCGGCCGGTGCACGGAAGGCGGCCTGCTCGGCGACGATCCGCCTGGATGCGACGGCCAGCGTGGTCGCGCTGCACAGCGCCACCAGCAGGCCGCCGCCGAGCAGGCCCTTGCGCAGGCGCCGGTGCTTCACGCGCGTCTCAGCTGGACCGCTGTGCAGTGGGTCATCGTCTCCCCGGGTGTGGGTTTCGCCGCAGACGCGGCCGCCGGACGGCCCGAGCTGCAGCCGATCCTAGCTTCAAGACACCTCGGAAACGTAAGAAGTTGCGAGGAGCCTTCGCGTGCGATCCTGCTGGTGTGCACGACACGGCTCCACACAGCTCAGGCTCTCACGCCAAGCGGTTCTCCGAGGAGGTGACCGACGCCCGCCTGGGCGTCAGCGCGGTCGGCGTGGAGGCCCTCGAGGTGATGTCCGACCTGATGCTGGGGGTGGGCGAGGGCTCGCCGCCGGACGCGTTCTTCAGCGGTCTGTGCGAGGCGATCTGCCGGCTCACCTCGATGCGCCGGGCGGTCCTCTTCCGCTACGACCGCGACCGCCGGCGCGTGCGCGCGGTCGGCTCACACGGGATCGAGCTCGAGCTCTTCGCCGAGCTGTTCGTGACCGTCGACTCCGTCCCCGTGGCACGGCAGGCGCTCGCCGAGGACCGCGTGCTCGAGGTGCTGGGCGCCGGCGACTTCGACGTGCTCGAGTCCGTGCGCGAGCTGTTCGAGGGGGTTCGCATCGTGTGCACGCCGATGGCCGCAGCCGGCCGCTTCGTGGGCGTCGTGCTGTCGGAGCGCGAGGCGGAGCTGCCGGAGATGGGCGAGGACGAGCGCAACCTGCTGTGGACGCTCGGCAAGGCGATCGCGATGGCCTCGCTCGCACGGGAGGTCACCGCCTACGACGAGCAGAGCCGCCAGCTGCAACAGCGGATCGACCTCGCGCGCGAGATCCACGAGGGTGTCGTGCAGCGCCTGTTCGGCATCTCGCTGGCGCTGTCGCGCGAGGAGCTGCTCGACGCCGAGACCCAGCGGCGCTGCGCGCTCGAGGTGCAGACCGCGCTCGGCGATCTGCGCACGGCGCTTCAGCGCCCGCTCGGGCACTCCTCGCGCCCGACCGCCGTCACGTTCGCGGAGGAGCTCGAGCGCGTGCGGGGGCTGTACCCCGATCTCGAGATAGCGCTCGAGAGCGGCACCCCGGAGGAGGTGCCCGAGCAGCTCGAGGCGCTGGCCCAGTCGATCCTCGTCGAGGCCGTGCGCAACGCGCGCAAGCACGCTGACGCGACGCGCGTCGGCGTATCGCTTTCAGGTGACGGGGGTACCTTCGTACTTGAGGTGCGAAACGACGGGGCTCATCTATACAGCGGCGGCCGGGGCGGGGTCGGCCTGCGCCTGGCGACGCTCGAGGCGCTCCAGTGCGGAGGCGTGCTCGAGTACGGCGAGTCGGAGCCCGGGGCCTGGCAGGTGCGTCTGGTGGTGCCCACCGGCCAATGAGCACGTCCGCGCCGATGACTGACGAGCAACCCGGCGCGCCGGCGGAGCAGAAGCGGTTGCGCGTGCTCGTCGTCGACGACCACGACGTCGTCCACTGGGGCTTTCGGCTGATGCTCGGGCAGATGCCGTGGGTCGAGCGCTGCCTCAGCGCGCGCACCGGCTCTGAGGCGGTGGCCGTGTGCCGGCGCTATGAGCCGCACGTGGCGCTCGTGGACCTGTTCCTCGGGGGCGAGTCCGGACCCGAGATCTGCGAGCGCCTGCGCGCCGAGGCGCCGGCTCCACGCGTCCTGTTGATGTCCGGGGCCGGCAGCATCTCCCCCCGCGCCGCTCGCGCCGCCGGCGCCGTCGGCTTCATCTCCAAGGACTCCTCGGCCACGGAGATCGCTCAGATGGTGCGCATGGTCGGCGACGGCAGGGAGGTGTTCAGGGAGTCCACGAACTCGGGCGTCCCGTCGCTGACAGATCGTGAGTCGGAGATACTCGGCCTGATCGCGGGCGGAGCCACGAACCGCGAGATCGCGGGCACGCTGTACCTGTCGCCGCACACCGTCAAGGAACACACGAGCACGCTGTATCGCAAGCTGGGAGCGCGCAATCGCGCCGACGCGGTGCAGCGTGCACAACGCCTCGGCCTGGGAGCCTGACGCGCCGCGCGCGCCGTCTGGAAAGGCCCCCCCAAAGGCGCACAATGACCCCCCAAATGGGGGGTAACGGCAGCGGCTCGGGGCCCGCCCGGGGTCCGGTAGGAGCATGTTTGTGCGGTGTCAACCGTCCTCATAGCGGGCCTCTTTCCCGGCCAGGGAAGCCAGCAGGGCGATCTGCGCGAGCGCGTCGACCGCGTGCTCCCCGAGCTCTCAGAGCGGTGCATCGAGCTCGTCGGTGAGGATCCCTTCGAGCGCGTGGGCGACAGCACGCGCTTCGCTCAGCCGGCGATCTTCTGCGCGAGCGTGGCCGGCTGGATGAACCTGCGCGAGCACGTCCGCCCGCTCGCCTTCGCCGGACATTCGCTCGGAGAGCTGAGCGCGCTGGTCGCGGCCGAGGCGCTCGATCTCGCGAGCGGGCTCGAGCTGGCGGTGCGGCGCGGGGAGCTGATGGCCGCTTCAGAGACGGGCGAGGCCGAAGGGATGCTGGCCGTGCTCGGTGCAAGCGATGAGCAGGTGGCGACGCTCGCCGGCGAGCACGATGTGGTGCTGGCCAACGACAACGCGCCCGGTCAGGTCGTGCTCGCCGGGCCCGTCGAGCGGCTCAGAGCCGCCTCGGGAAGGGCACGCGAGCTCGGTGTGCGCGCGATCCTGCTGGACGTCGCCGGCGCGTTTCATTCGCCCGCCATGGCGCCCGCCGTGGAGCCCTTTCGCGCGGCACTTGAGAACGTCGAGTTCCGCCCGCCCGTCGTGAGCGTGATCTCGGGCTCGACCGCCGAGCCGTTCGACGACGTGCGCGCCGAGCTGGCCGCCGCGATCACGACGCCGGTGCGCTGGCGCGAGGCGATGCTCGCCCTCGGGCGCCTGGGCGCGGATACCTTCGTGGACTTCGGGCCGGGCGAGGTGCTCGCTCGTCTCCTGCGCCGCAACCTGCCGCAGGCCACGCTCGTTGACTCAAGCAGCCTGTCCAGCGCGAGTGTTCTGGAGTCGAGCGGTGTCGCCTGACGCGCCCGCGCTGCAGACCGAGACCGCCGAGCGCCCGGGAGCGCGCAGGTTTGCGCCCACCCGCACCGCCGGCATAATCGGGCTCGGCACAGCGCTTCCCGAGCGCCGCGTATCGAGCGCCGAGACCGCCGCGCGGCTGGGCGTGAGCGTCGAGTGGATCGAGCGGCGCACGGGCATTCGCGAGCACCGCGCCGCCGCGCCCGGACAGCGGGTGAGCGATCTGGCGGCGAGCGCCGGGCGGGTCGCGCTCGAGGACGCCGGCGTCGAGGCGGCCGAGCTCGACCTGCTGCTCGTAGCGACGGTGGCCTCTGACGAGATCACCCCGGCCACCGCGCCGTTCGTCGCGCATGAGCTGGGAGCGGTGAACGCCGCCGCTATCGACGTGGGTGCGGCCTGCACCGGCTCGATCGCCGGTTTGGCGCACGCGACAGCCTGGATCGAGGCGGGACGCGCGCGAAACGTGCTGGTGATCGGCGCCGAGGTGCTGACGCGCTTCATCGACCCCGACGATCGCCGCACCGCGCCCCTGTTCGGGGATGGCGCCGGCGCGATCGTCGTGTCGCTCGACGGCGACGGGCAGATCGGCCCGTTCGCGTTCGGAAGCGATGGCAGCAGGGCGTCCGCGATCTGCGCCACGCGTGAGCGGGGCCTCTTGGAAATGGACGGCCACGAGACCTTCCTGCAGGCCGTGCACCGGCTCAGCACGTGCACGCTCGAGGCCGTCGAGCTCGCCGGTGTGGCGCTCGGCGACATCGATCTGTTCGTCTACCACCAGGCCAACGCGCGCATCCTTGGCGCCGTAGCCGAGCGGCTCGAGCTGCCAGAGGAGCGCGTGTTCGACTGCATCGCCGATCTCGGCAACACGAGCGCGGCCAGCGTACCGCTGGCGCTCGCCGCCGCCGTTCGCAGCGGCGCGCTGTCGCCGGGCGCGCGCGTCGTGCTCGGCGCGATCGGCGCCGGCCTCACCTGGGGCGCGACGGTCGTGACGTGGGGCTCTGAGTGACGCCGGACGAACGCGAAGGGTGCGCGCTCGTGACGGGCGCCTCGCGCGGCATCGGCTCGGCGATCGCCTCCGCGCTGGCGGCCGACGGCTGGCCGGTGGGCGTGAACTTCAAGCGCGACGAGAACGCCGCCGCGGCCACGGTCGAGCGCATCCAGGAGGCCGGCGGACGGGCGCTGGCGGTGCGCGCCGACGTCACCTCCCCGGAGGAGGTCGAGCTGCTGTTCGAGACGCTCGAGCGGTCCTTCGGCCGGGTGCTCGTGCTCGTCAACAACGCCGGCGTGCGCTCGGACGATCTCGCCGTCTCGCTGCGCGACTCCGACTGGGAGCGGGTGATCGACACCAACCTCAGCGCCGCCTTCCGCATGACCAGGCGCGGCCTGCGGGGAATGATCAGGGCGCGCTTCGGGCGTGTCGTCAACATCGCCTCGATCGTCGGCCCGCGGGCCAACGTCGGGCAGTCCAACTACGCGGCCGCCAAGGCCGGCCTGATCGCGATGACCAAGACGATCGCGATCGAGGTGGCGCGGCGGGGCGTGACGGTCAACGCGATCGCCCCCGGGCTGGTCGTGACCGACTTCATCGACGGCCTCGACGGCAAGCTCCTGAGCGCCGTCCCCGCGCGTCGCGCCGGCAGCCCCGAGGAGGTCGCGGCGTGCGCGCGCTTTCTCGCCTCCGAGCAGGCCGGCTACGTGACCGGCAGCACCCTCTACGTGGACGGGGGCCTGAGCGCGTAGTCCCGCGCGGATCGCTCGCCGGCGAGGTCTTCAGATGCCCTTCACCGATTTCCAACCCAGCCGCACACCGACGTCGAGATCGACAGCTACAGCGAAAGGAGCCTCATGAGCACAGCGGTAAGCCAGGAGCAGATAGAGCAGGTCGTGATGGAGTCCCTGGAGAGCTTCGGGGCAGACCCCGAGCAGATCACCCCCGAGGCGACCCTCGAGGCGCTCGACATCGACTCGCTCGACCTCGCCGAGCTCTCCCAGATCGTGCAGGAGCGATTCGACGTCGAGCTGAAGAGCGCCGACGTGGCCGAGGTAAAGACCGTCGGCGACGCGATCAGGCTGATAGCCGAGAGGTCCTAGCGGGGTGGAACCGGTCGTCGTCACCGGCGTGGGCGCCGTCACGCCGCTGGGCGTGGGAGCGCGCGCGCTGTCCGAGCGCTGGAGCGCGGGCGTGAGCGGCATCCGCGACGGCGAGGGGGCATGCCTGGAGTTCGACCCCGGCGACTTCCTCTCGGTCAAGGAGGCGCGCCGCACCGACCGCTTCACCCAGCTCGCGCTCGCCTCCTGCGCCGAGGCCCTCAGCGACGCGGGCTGGGGCGAGGAGTTGCCGTATGACCCGCGGCGCGTCGGCTGCGTGCTCGGCACCGGGATCGGCGGCATCGCGACGCTCGTGGACAGTCAGGACACGCTGCGCGAACGCGGTCCCGAGTGCGTCTCGCCGCTGGCGGTGCCGCTGATGATGAGCAACGCCGGCGCCGCCGCGATCTCGATGCGCCACGGGCTGCGCGGCCCGAGCTTCGCGGTCAGCACCGCCTGCGCGTCCGGTGCGCACGCGATCGGCCTGGCGTTGCGCATGCTCCAGGCCGGCGAAGCCGACGCCGTGCTCGCGGGAGGCTCGGAGGCGGGGCTCGCGCCGCTCGCGCGGGCGGCCTTCAGCGCGCTTGATGCGGTCTCCGAGAGCGGCATCTCGCGCCCGTTCGACGCGCGCCGCGACGGCTTCGTGATGGGCGAGGGCGCCGCCGTGCTCGTGCTCGAGCGCGGCGGGCCCGCCGCCGAGCGCGGCGCGCGCGTGCTGGGCAGGATCCGGGGCTACGGCTCGAGCTCGGACGCCTTCCATCTCACGGCCCCGCGCGAGGACGGCGAGGGGCAGGCCGACGCGATCACGGCCGCGCTCGCCGACGCTGCGGTCGCCGCCGGGCAGGTCGACTACGTGAACGCCCACGGCACCTCCACGCCGCTCAACGACAGGGCCGAGACGCAGGCGATCAAGCTGGCGCTGGGCGCGCGCGCGAAGCAGATCCCGGTGTCCTCGACCAAGTCCGCGATCGGGCACCTGCTGGGCGCCGCCGGCGCGGTCGAGGCGGTCGCCACCGTGCTCGCGCTGCGCGATCGCATCGCCCCGCCGACGCTCGGCTTCTCAGAGCGCGAAGAGGATCTAGACCTCGACTACGTGCCCGTGGCGCGGGCGCTCGAGGCGGTCGAGGACCGCCCGGCGCTGGCGCTATCCAACTCGTTCGGCTTCGGCGGCCACAACGCCGTGCTGTGCCTGGAGGGGCCATGACGCTCGCGCTCGTCGAGCGCCTGGACGAGCGCCTCAGCCCGCTCGAGCGCCTCGAGGTGCTGACCGATCCGGGATCGCTTCAGCCGCTGCGCACGCAGGTGCGCTCGCGCCGCATGGGCGATCGCGCCCGCGCCGGCGACGGCGTGCTCGCCGCCCACGCGCGCATCGACGGGCGCCAGGTCTACTGCTATGCGCAGGACCCGTCGTTCGCCGGCGGCTCGCTCGGAGAGGCCCACGCCGAGACCGTCGTCGAGGTCCTGCGCATGGCCGGCCGCGCGCGCGTGCCGGTGCTCGGGTTCGTGGAGTCCGCCGGCGCGCGCATGCAGGAGGGCCTCGCGGCGCTCTCGGGCTACGGGCGGATCTTCTCCGAGCACGTCCGCCTGTCGGGCCTCGTCCCCCAGATATCGATCGTCTGCGGGCCCTCGGCCGGCGGGGCCTCCTACGGACCAGCGCTCAACGACTTCGTGATCATGAGCGACCGCGCCGCCATGTTCCTGACGGGACCGGCCGTCGTCGCGGAGGTGACCGGCGAGCAGCTGGACGCCGCCGCGCTGGGCGGTCCGCGCGTGCACGAGCGCAACGGCGTCTGCCACTTCACCGCGCCCACCGAGGTCGACGCGGCGCTGCTCGCACGCGACCTGCTCGACTACCTGC
This sequence comes from uncultured Solirubrobacteraceae bacterium, assembly GCA_963761355.1. GTDB lineage: Bacteria > Actinomycetota > Thermoleophilia > Solirubrobacterales > Solirubrobacteraceae > Palsa-744. The sequence goes on along the minus strand of CAVXHC010000014.1, from coordinate 90,824 downwards.
CCCAGCACGCCGGCGAGTCCCCGCAGCTGTGGCCGGCGGTGGCGGCGCCGGGCCTTGCGCCGGACTGGCAGGTGCCCGCGCAGGCGCGCAAGGTCTATGACGTCCGCCACGTCGCCAGCGCGCTCGTCGACGGCGGGCGCCTGATGGAGGTCTCCCCGCGGCGCGCGCGCAACGTGGTCTGCGCGCTGGCTCGCCTGGAGGGTCGCGCGATCGGGATCGTCGCCAACCAGCCGCGGTACCTCGGCGGCGTGCTCGACGCCGAGGCCTCGCAGAAGGCGGCGCGCTTCGTGCGCAGCTGCAACGCCTTCGGGCTGCCGCTGCTCGTGCTCGTCGACACGCCCGGCTTCCTGCCGGGGTCCCGCCAGGAGAAGGACGGGGTCATCCGCCACGGCGCAAAGCTCGTGCACGCGTTCGCCGAGGCGACCGTGCCGAGCGTCACGCTGATCCTGCGCAAGGCGTTCGGCGGCGCCTTCATCGCGATGAACTCGAAGGCCCTCGGCGCCGACTACGTGTTCGCCTGGCCCGAGTGCGAGCTGGGCGTGATGGGCGCCGAGCAGGCCGTCGGCATCCTCAATCGCCGCGAGATCGCGGCCGCGCAGGATCCAGCAGCCGCGCGGCGCCGGCTGGCGGGGGCGTATGCCGCCGAGCACCTGCACGTCGGCGCCGCGAGCGCCGAAGGCTATATCGACGAGGTGATCCCGCCAACCAGCAGCCGCCCGCGCATCGCCTCCTGCCTTGAAGCGCTGGAGGGCGCCGAGCGCCCGCAATCCCGAGCCAGCAACATCCCGCTGTAGGGGGAGCGATGCTCGACGGACGCCGCATCCTCGTCACGGGCGTGCTCAACCGCCACTCGATTGCCTTCGCGACCGCCGAGCGCGCGCAGGAGCTGGGCGCCGAGGTGGTGCTGAGCGGCTTCGGGCGCACCAAGCGCATGACCGAGCGCTCGGCCGGGCAGCTGCCGCAGAGCGCCGAGGTGCTCGAGCTGGACGTCAACAGCCCGCAGGACATCGAGCGCGTTCGCGCCGAGCTCGACGCCCGCTGGGGAGCGCTGGACGGCGTGCTGCACGCCGTCGCCTACGCCCCGCCGGATGCGCTCGGGGGCGGCTTCCTCGACACCCCCGCCGACAGCGCCGCGATCGCCTTCCAGACGAGCGCGTTCTCGCTGAAGGCGCTCACGGCGGGCCTGTTGCCCCTGCTCGAACGCGCGCCGGACGGCGCCGGTGTCGTCGGTCTTGACTTCGACGCGGGCGTGGCGTGGCCCTCGTATGACTGGATGGGTGTGGCCAAGGCGGCGCTCGAGGCGGTCGCGCGCTACCTCGCGCGCGAGCTCGGCCGCCATGAGATCCGCGTGAACCTCGTCTCCGCCGGCCCGCTCGAGACGCTCGCGGCCGGTGGCATTCCCGGCTTCTCAGAGCTCGCCGAGCTGTGGTCGGGAACCGCGCCGCTGGCCTGGGATGCGCAGGACCCCGGACCGGTGGCGGATGCCGCCTGCTTTCTGCTCTCGCCGCTCGCCCGCAGGATCACCGGCGAGATCCTGCACGTGGACGGCGGCTACCACGCGATGGGCTGTCCCGCTCCGGGCGCGCCCGCGGATGCGACCCCTGAGCGGGCGCCGTCGCTGTCCACGAGCGCATGAGCGGCGCGGTCCTCCTGACGGGGGCGACGGGCTTTCTGGGGATGGACGCGCTCGCGCGGCTGATCGACCGCGGCGAGGAGCAGGTGTTCGTGCTCGTGCGGGCGCGCGATGACGCCGAGGCGCATGAGCGCCTGCAAGAGGTGCTCGCGCGGCTGTATGAGGAGCCGCCTGACGCCGCCGCGCAGGTGCGAGCCGTGCGCGGGGACCTGCTCGAGCAGGGGCTCGGGCTGTCGGGGAGAGACCACGCGCTGCTGCTCGAGTCGGTCGACCGGATCATCCACTGCGCGGCATCGATCTCCTTCGAGCTGTCGCTCAAAGACGCGCGGGAGATCAACGTCGAGGGCGTCGCGCGCGTGTGCGAGCTGGCGCGCGAGCTCGCGGCCGCGGGATCGCTGCGGCGCCTCGTGCACGTCTCGACGGCGTACGTGAGCGGCCGCCACGCGGGCGTGTTCGGCGAGGACGATCTCGACCTCGGCCAGGAGTTCCGCAACACCTACGAGCGCTCCAAGAACGAGGCCGAGCAGCTCCTGCGCGAAGTCTCGGATGTGCCGCTCGCGATCGCGCGGCCGAGCATCGTCGTCGGGCATCGAAGCAGCGGCTGGACGCCGGTGTTCAACGTCCTCTACTGGCCGATGCGCGCGTTCGAACGGGGGCTCCTGCAGGAGGTGCCCGCGCGGGAGGACTCGATCGTGGACTTCGTGCCCGTCGACTACGTGACCGACGGGATCCTCGCGCTGCTCGACTCAGAGCACGCGCAGGGCACCTACAACCTGGTCGCGGGCTCGCAGGCGCTCAGCGCCGGAGAGCTGGTCGAGCTTCACTCAACGCTCACGGGACGGGCGCCGGTGCGCTTCGCTCCGCCCCAGACCGCCGCGGGGCTGCCGGCCGGAGGAGAGTCGTTCGTGCCGTACTTCGACGTGCGCTGCCGCTTCGAGGACTCCCGCGCGCGGGAGCTGTTCGAGCGCGCGGGCGTGGAGAGCCCCGATCCGAGGGACTATCTCGCCCGCCTGATCGCCTACGCGCATCTGAGCGCCTGGGGCAAGCGCCCGCTCTCGCGCCAGGCCTCGATGGAGGTCGTGGGCGCCGCCTGAGGGTCTCGGCCGGCGGGGTGCCGGCGCTCCTTCAGAAGACGGGCGTCTCGGTGTAGTCGCCGAACACCTGCTGCAGCGACTGTACGATCTCGCCCTCGGAGGCGTGCGCGCGTGCGCACTGGAGCAGCGGCTCCATCAGGTTGCGGTCCTCGTGGGCGGCGTCCTCGCGGAGCGCCGCAAGCGTGCGCTCGACCGCGGCGCCGTCGCGGCGCGCGCGGGCGGCGTTGAGGCGGCCGACCTGCTTCTGCTCGAGTGCCGGGTCGATGCGCAGCGTGGGCAGCGGCTGCTCCTCGGCCAGGGCGTAGCGGTTGACGCCGACGACGATGCGCTCGCCGCCGTCGATCTCCTGCTGCAGGGCGAAGGCGGCGTCGGCGATCTCGCGCTGGGGGTAGTTGCGCTTGACCGCCTCGACCATGCCCCCGAGCTCGTCGATCTTGGCGAAGTACTCATAGCAGCGCGCTTCGAGCTCATCGGTCAGCGCCTCCACGAAGTAGGAGCCGCCGAGCGGGTCGACGGTGTTGGTGACGCCGGTTTCGTGCGCGATCACCTGCTGCGTGCGCAGCGCGATCGTGACGGCCTCCTCGGTCGGCAGGGCGAGCGCCTCGTCGTAGGAGTTCGTGTGCAGCGACTGGGTGCCCCCGAGCACGCCCGCCAGCGCCTCAATGGTCGTGCGCACGATGTTGTTGAGCGGCTGCTGCGCGGTCAGGCTGACCCCCGCCGTCTGGGCGTGGAAGCGCATCTGCCAGGAGCGCGGGTCCTTCGCGCCGAACCTCTCCCTCAGCTCGCGCGCCCAGATGCGCCGCGCGGCGCGGTACTTGGCGATCTCCTCGAAGAAGTCGATCTGGGCGTTGAAGAAGAAGGACAGGCGCGGGGCGAAGTCATCGACGTCGAGCCCCCGCTCGACGGCCTGCTCGACGTAGGTGAGGCCGTCCTTGAGCGTGAACGCGAGCTCCTGCTGGGCGGTCGAGCCGGCCTCGCGGATGTGGTAGCCGGAGATCGAGATCGGGTGCCAGCGGGGCATGTGGCGGGTGCACCACTCGATCATGTCGCCGCACAGGCGCATCGCCGGATCGATCGGGAAGCACCACTCCTTCTGGGCGATGTACTCCTTGAGGATGTCCGCCTGGATCGTCCCCGACAGGCGCTCGGGCGCGATCGGCCCGGCACCTCCGAGCGGATCGGCCTCGGCCGCCGCCACATAGAAGGCCAGCATGATCGCTGCGGGGGCGTTGATCGTCATCGACACCGACACCTCGCCGAGGTCGATACCCCCGAACAGCGTGAGCATGTCATCGAGCGTGTCGATCGCCACGCCCTCGCGGCCCACCTCGCCGAGCGAGCGCGCGTGGTCTGAGTCGTGGCCCATCAGCGAGGGCATGTCAAAGGCGGTCGACAGCCCGGTCTGGCCGTGCTCGAGCAGGTAGCGGAAGCGCTCGTTGGTCTCCTCGCTCGTTCCGAAGCCCGCGAACTGGCGCATCGTCCACAGCCGCCCGCGGTACATCGACTCATAGATTCCGCGCGTGAACGGATAGGAGCCCGGCCGTCCGACCGGGTCCTCGGGGCCGTCGATCCCGGCGGGCAGGTCCGCCGGCGTGTAGAGCTCGCGCACCGCTTCGCCCGAGAGCGTGCGGAAGCTCTGCTTCACCGTCCCCGCGGAGGGCTCGGCGGCCCCTGCGGGGGGCTTCGGGGTGACCGCCATGACGGACCCATGCTACTGAGCCCGCTAGCCTCGGCCGTTGTGATGCAGCGTGAGCTGAGCCGCCTGGTCGGCGCCGAGCACGTGCTTCAGGCGCCGCCGGGATCGCCCTACAACCACGACGCCGCGCGCCGGAGGGGAGTGGAGGGGCACGCCGACGCGGTTGTGCTCCCCGCAAGCGCCGGCGAGGTGGCCGAGGTGGTGCGCTGGTGCTACTCCCACGACGTGCCCGTGATCGCGCGCGGCGGCGGCACCGGCCTGACCGGCGGCGCCGTGCCCACCGACGGCGGCGTCGTGGTCTCGCTCGAGCGCCTGCGCGCCGTGCGCGAGCTCGAGCCGGCGCTGTGGCGGATCGAGCCCGAGGCGGGCGTGACGACGCGCCACGTGCAGCGCCTGGCGCGCGAGAACGGCCTCTTCTTCGGCCCGGACCCGGGCGCCTCCGAGCAGTCGCAGATCGCCGGCAACGTCGCCACCAACGCCGGCGGCCCGCACGCCTTGAAGCACGGCGTGACCGGTGCCTGGGTGCGGGGGCTCGAGGTCGTGCTCGCGCCCGGCGAGCTCGTGCAGCTCGGCGGCTGGGCGGGCAAGGACGTGGCGGGCTATGACCTGAAGAGCCTCCTGATCGGCTCGGAGGGCACGCTCGGGGTGATCACCGCCGTGCGCCTGCGCCTGCTGCCCGCGCCGGAGGCGGCGAGTGCGCTGGTGGTGTTCCTGGAGACGCGCGCGCGGGGCTGTCAGGCGATCCTCGATGTGTTCGCCTCGGGCATTCAGCCCTCGGCGCTCGAGTTCATCGACGCCGAGACGCTCGAGATTGTCGCGGGCGGATACCCGGGAGCGGTGCCCGCGGGGGCCGGCTTCGCGCTGCTGGCCGAGGTGGACGGGAGCCGCGCCGAGGTCGAGGCGCAGCGGCTGGCGCTGCTCGAGGTGCTCGGGGACGGGGCGCTTGAGATCGAGGAGCCGCCCGACAGCGACGCGCTGTGGCGCTGGCGGGACGGCTTCAACGGGGTGGTCACTGCGGTGCGCGGCGCGAAGGTCAGCGAGGACATCGCCTTCCCGGTCGAGCGCCTCGGCGAGGGGCTCGAGCGCTTCGAACAGATCGCCGCCCGCCACGGCCTGCGCTCGTGCGCGTGGGGGCATGGGGGCGACGGCAACGTGCACGCGACGGTGCTGGTGGACCCGGGCAGCGAGGCGGAGCTCGACGCGGCGGAGGCCGCCGGCGAGGAGCTGTTCGCGCTGACGGTCTCGCTCGGGGGCTCGGTCGCCGCCGAGCACGGCGTCGGCTGGCTGAAGCGCGGGCGCCTTGAGTCGCAGTGGGACCCGCGCGCGGTCGAGCTGCACGAGGAGATCAAGCGCACGTTCGACCCCAAGGGCCTGTTCAACCCCGGCAAGAAGCTCGCCCGCGACCCGGCACGCTCAGAGCGCATCGCGTCCAGATGAGAGGATGAGCGGATGGCGCTGGTAAGCGAGCTCGAGCTCCCGGTCTTCGACCACACCGACCCGTCGCTGCGCGGTGAGCGCTTCCATCAGAAGATGGCGGAGGTGCGCGCCGAGGGCTGGCTGGCGGAGGGCCCCTTCGGCTACGTGGTGCTCGACCGCGAGTCGGCCGAGTTCTTCCTGCGCACGCGCGCGGCGATCTTCCCGGGGATGAAGATCGCCGAGATCTTCGGCGTGACCGAGGGGCCGCTTTATGAGCAGATGCGGCGCAACATCCTGCACGTCAACGGCCCCGACCACACACGCCTTCGCAGCCTCGTCAACCCGGCGCTGTCGCCGCGCGCGGTCGAGCGCTATCGCCCGGCGATGAGGGACTTCCTCGAGCAGCTGCTCAGGCAGGCCACGGCGTCCTCGGCGGCAGGATCGAACGGCCACCCGGACCATGGCTCCTTCAGCTGCGAGTTCGTGGAGGCCTTCGCCAAGCCCTATCCGTCGCTTGCGATCGCGACCGTGATGGGCGCCCCACTGCAGGACGCGCCGCGGCTGCACCACTGGTCGAACTGGATCCAGCGGCAGTTCGACGCGGCCAGCATGGCGAGCGAGCTCGAGGAGATCACCGAGGCGGTCGAGGAGTTCTACGAGTACGCCGAGGCGCTCGTCAGCGCGCGCCGGGAGAGCCCGGGCGACGATCTCATCTCGAAGCTGATCGAGGCCGAGGAGCAGGGCGATCGGCTGAGCGACGTGGAGTGCATCAACCTGGTCTTCAACGTGCTCGTCGGCGGCGTCGACACGAGCCAGAGCCAGCTCGCGCACGCGATCAGGCTGCTGGCCGAACACCCGGAGCAGTGGGCGCTGTTGGCAGAGCGCCCGTCGCTGGCAGAGCAGGCCGTCGAGGAGGCGCTCCGCTATGAGCCGATCACGCCCTTCACCGCGCGCATCCTGACCGAGGAGGTGTCCTTTCGCGACGTCACCTTCCCGGAGGGCACGGTGCTGATGGTGTGCGCGTTCACCGGCAACCGCGACCTCGAGGGGGAGGCCGCCGGCAAGAGCGACCCCAACCGCTTCGACATCACCGCCGACTACGGCCGCGCGCGCCCGCTGACGTTCGGCGCAGGCGTGCACTACTGCCTCGGCGCGAACCTCGCGCGCGTCGAGCTGCAGGAGGGGCTCGCCTTCCTCGCCCAGCGCCTGCGCGGACTCGAACTCGACGGCGAGCCGGTGTATGAGAGCGTCTCGGGGATCTACGGCCTGGCGGAGCTGCCGATCAGGTTCTCACTCTGAGAGACTAATTGGGAGGGGGGGCACGAGGCCCTCCGGAGCGACATGAGGTTGAGATGACCTTGCCGGTGGTGAAGGGAACCTTCGTGACGTGCCTTGCGCTGGCGGCGATGGCGGCGGTCGCGCACGCCGGCGCGTACCACGTGTACAGCTGTCGGACACCCTCGGGGGAAGCTGCTCCGGCGGACGGATGGAGCGGGTCCGTGGCCGGGACGGCGGTCGCAGAAAATACCTGCAACGAGGGAGGAGCGCTGACCGCCGCGCTCGGCGCGGCGAAGCGCACCGCCAACACCGACAGTGCCACGTGGGCGTTTGAAGCGCCCTCGGGCGAGAGTCTCGCGAGCGCGACGCTGTGGCGCGCGGGCGACGCCGACGGCGGCGCCGTGGTCAACGCTGCATACCAGTTCTGGCTCGCCGGACCGATCGAAACGGGCATCTTTGAAGAATGCGGCGCTGGCCTGGCATGCCAGGGCAAGGGCAACCCCGCCCAGCCTCTATCCGCTGAAAATCGTGTGGTCGTCCCGGCTGGGAACCTTGGCACCCATCTCTACGCCATCGTCTCCTGTGGTGGCGTCGCGGGATTCGACTGCAAGGAAGGCGAACACGACGCGAACGGTTACGCGTCCGTCCTGTACCTCTACGCCGCTGACCTGGTGCTCGAACAGAGCGCCGGGCCGAGCGCCGCCAATGTGGGCGGCGAACTCGCGAGCGCGCCGATCGTGCGGGGGGCGAGCGATTTGACCTTCAGCGCAACCGATCCCGGCTCGGGGGTGTACGAGGCTGTGTTCAGCGTCGACGGCAAGGCGGTTCAGAGCACGGTGGTTGACCCGAATGGCGGCCGCTGCCGCGACGTGGGCCAGACCACGGACGGCCTGGCGGCCTTTCTGTACACCCGCCCTTGCCCGGCTTCCGTGAGCGCCGACGTGCCCTTCGAATCGACCAAGGTGGCCAACGGCTCCCATCACCTGATCGTCAGCGTGATCGATGCCGCGGGCAACGCCGCGCCGGTGCTGGACCGCCAGATCACCGTCGCAAACCCGCCCCCGCCCGGCCCGGCGAACGGGACGAACGCGTCCGCTCAGGCGAGCCTGCGGGTGGCCTGGAGGGGCACGAAGAAGCGTGGGATCACGCGCGGGTACGACAGCTCGGAGATCGTCGACGGGCGGCTGACTGGTCCCGGTGGCGTCCCGATCTCCAGGGCACTGATCGACGTGGCAGCCACGCCGTCATACGTCGGCTCGAAGCCTGCCGGAATGGCGGGCCCGCACACGGGTAAGGACGGGCGCTTCAGCGTGCGGATACGGAGCGGGGTCTCATCGCGCACACTGCGTTTCGGCTACCGCAGCCACCTGGGCAAAGGGCCAGCGGTGACGACGGGCACGCTGACGCTCTCGGTTCGCGCCGGAATTCGGCTGCGCGTCGCGCCACGGACCGTGAGCGTCGGGCAGATCATCGTCTTTCGCGGGCAGCTTCTCGGCGCGCCGATCCCGGCCGGCGGCAAGCAGCTCGTGCTCGAGGCGCGCTCTCCGGGCGGCCCGTGGATCGAGTTCGACGTGGTCAGCACCGACGCCCGCGGTCGCTACCACTCGAGCTACCGCTTCAAGTTCCCCGGCCCCGCCGACTACCAGTTTCGCGTCCGCAGCGAACGCGAATCGGACTTCCCCTTCGCCGCGGGCTCCTCGAACGTGGTGGGCGTGCGGGAGCGGTGAGGGCGGGGCCGGACGCGCGGCGTCCAATAACCTGCACGCGGTGAAGGCCGTGATCCTGGCCGGTGGTTTCGGCTCGCGACTCAGCGAGGAGACTGCCGTACGTCCCAAGCCGATGGTCGAGATCGGCGGCAAACCCATGCTCTGGCACATCATGAAGATCTACGCTTCCCATGGGATCGACGAGTTCGTGATCTGCCTCGGCTACAAGGGCTACCTGATCAAGGAGTACTTCGCCAACTACTACATGCACACGTGCGACGTGTCGTTCGACCTGGCCAACGGCGACATGGAGGTCCATCGCTCCGAGACGGAGCCCTGGCGCGTGACGCTGGTGGACACGGGCGAGGAGACGATGACCGGCGGGCGGTTGAAGCGCGTACTTCCATACGTGGGTGACGAGGACTTCTGCTTCACCTATGGCGACGGGCTCTCGAGCATCGACATCACGCGCCTCATCACCTTCCACCGCGAACAGGGCACAAGCGCGACCGTGACCGGGGTACAGCCGCCCGGGCGGTTCGGCGCGCTGGATGTCGATGGTGGGCGCGTGCGGGAGTTCGAGGAGAAGCCGCGTGGCGACGGTGGTTGGACCAACGGTGGCTTCTTCGTGCTTTCGCCCGTGATCGATCGCTACATCGATGGCGATCGCACCGTGTGGGAGCAGGAACCGATGCACGAGTTGGCGCGAGAGGGCCAGCTCTCCTGCTATCGCCACGAAGGGTACTGGCAGGCGATGGACACGCTGCGCGACCGCAATCAGCTCGAGCAACTCTGGAGCTCAGGTCAAGCCCCGTGGCGCATATGGACGTAGCGTCGTGAGCGTCAATGACGCATCCGGTCAGCTTGGTGCGGCCACTGCTCCACCTCGCGGCACGGTCGATCCCGGCTTCTGGCGGGGTCGACGCGTGCTTATCACCGGCCACTCGGGCTTCAAGGGGGCATGGCTGGCCTTGTGGCTGCAATCGCTCGGAGCTCGCGTGACGGGCTTCTCGGTGAACGGCGCGACGCAACCGTCGCTGTTTGAGCTGGCTCGCGTGGGTGAGGGCGTCGAGAGCATCGAGGGCGACGTGTGCGACCCCGAGGCCATCGTCGCGGCGATGGCCTCGGTCGCGCCCGAGGTGGTCATTCACTTGGCGGCGCAGTCCCTCGTGCGCCGATCCTTCACCGAACCGGTGGCGACGTTTCGGACGAACGTGATCGGCACAGTCAACTTGCTTGATGCCGTGCGCCGGCACGGGGACGACGTGCGCTCGGTGGTCATCGTCACCACCGACAAGTGCTATGAGAATCGTGAGTGGGAGTGGGGTTACCGCGAGGACGAGCCGATGGGTGGGCATGACCCTTACTCCAGCTCGAAGGGGTGCGCGGAGCTCGTAACCGCTGCCTATCGGCGGTCGTTCTTTTCCGATGCCGCTGGACCCCAGGTCGCCTCGGCCCGGGCGGGGAACGTGATCGGCGGAGGTGACTGGGGCGAGGACCGTCTGGTGCCGGACGTGATGCGCGCGGCGCTCGCCGGCGGGTCGGTGCGCGTGCGCAATCCCAACTCGATCCGCCCGTGGCAGCACGTGCTCAACCCGCTCAGCGGCTACCTCGTGCTCGCCCAGGCGGTGTGGAACGGTCCCGAGCATGCTCACGGCTGGAACTTCGGTCCGCCCGAGGAGGAGGCGCAGACGGTCGGGTGGGTGTTGCGCCGCATCGCCGAGCTCTGGCCCGGGGAGCTGCGGTGGAGCGTCGACGATGGGCCGCATCCACACGAGGCGGGCTACCTGAAGCTTGACTCCTCGCGCGCGCGGACACGTCTGGGCTGGTGTCCCCCTGTCGGGCTCGAGACGGCACTCGCAAGCATCGTCGAGTGGTACGACGCCCTGCGAGAGGGGGCCGACATGCACGCGGTGACGATGAGGCAGATCGAGGCGTTCCAGCCAATCCGCGGATGAGCTCGGCGCGCCCGCCGACGATCGGCATCGACGGGCGCGCGGCGGTGGAGGTGGGGGCCGGCGGGGGACGGGGCTGTGCGCGAGTTGTTGCGGGCCCTCGCCGCTCGCGAGGCGGCGCTCCGGGAAGTCGCCGTCGCCGCTGTCCATCAGTCCATGCCGCGCAGCCACGCGACCGTTTCGGCGACGCCCGCTCTCAGATCGATCGCGGGGACGAAACCCACCTCGGTGTGCAGGCGGTGCACGTCACCAACGAGAATCGCAGGATCATCGGCTCGGGGAGCGAGCTCACCAAAGCGCACGCGCTCGATGCCGCCGGTCTCCTGTGCAATCAGCGTCACCAGATCGCGCACGGGGAGTGCTTTCCCGGAGGCGACGTTTACCGCTCCGCTGACACCTCCGCCGAGCAGCGCCACGAACGCGGATGCGACGTCGCGCACGTGCATGAAGTCACGCTGTTGATGCCCGTCGGTCGTGGGCACCTGCTCTCCGGCCAGCAGGCCGCGCGCGACACCACAGACAAGCCGGGCGGGGTCTTCCCCAGGCCCGTACAGGAAGAAGATGCGCCCCCAGGCGAGGGACACTCCGAGTTGCCTTGCGACGGCCTCGGCGGCTACGTGCGTGGCATGCTTGCACGCTCCGTAGAGGGTGGCGGGCTCGAGCGGGGTGCCCTGCTCACTCAGCAGTCGTTCGCCCCATGCGTACTCGGCGCAAGTGCCCGCGATCACGGCACGCTGTCCGCCCGCCGCGCCGAATGCGCGCACCAGACGCACGCTCGCGTCGACCCAGAGCTCGTTCTCCGGAGCGCTCCAGAAGCTGCCGGGGAGGGCGTACCACGCCAGGTGCAGCAGGTGGGTGGGCTGCACTTCTCCTACGAGCCTCTCGGCGGCGCCGGGGTGGAGCAGGTCTGCCTCGTGTCCGATTGCTCCCTCGGGTAGCGCCATTGCGCGCCGAGAGACAGCGTGAACTTCGTGACCGTCATGCGTCAGTGCGTCGAGTGCGTAGCGGCCGATGAACCCGCTCGCACCGGTGAGCAGCACCTTCACGTCACGGAATGCGTGTGGGCCGGCGCGAAGTCCGGATAGGCGGCGTCGCGCTCGGAGAGGATTCGCTCGCCGTGCGGCACGGGCCACTTGATCCCGAAGGCGGGATCGTCGAAGCGCACTCCCCTTATGGCCTCGGGCACGTAGTGATGGCCCATTTGGTAGAACAGCTCGCAGCCGTCGGTGAGGGTCTGGAAGCCATGAGCTAGACCGGCTGGGATGTACAGCGCACAGCCGTTCTCGGCGCTCAGCTCGACCCCGTGCCAGCGGCTGTGGGTGGGCGAGTCCGGCCGCAGGTCCACCGCGACGTCGAAGATGGCGCCGCGCACGCAGCGCACGAGCTTTGACTCGCCGTGCGGGTCGGCCTGGTAGTGCATGCCGCGCAGCGTGTCGCGTCTGGTGTTGTATGAGGCGTTGCACTGGACGACCTCCGGGTTGAGCCCGCGGACGCAAAACTCCTCACGGTCGAATACGCGCGAGAACCAACCACGCTCATCGCTGAGCCGCTCCGGCTCGATCAGCCACACGCCTGGTAGCGGCGTTTCCTTGAATCTCATGCTCGCCGACCGCCGATCTGCCGAGTAACGCTGCGCTGGGGGTTCGCCAGCGCGCTCATGGAAGCAGCGTCAGCTCCGGCGTGCGCGCGGCGAAGCGCCCACCCCAGTCGCGGACGAAGCTCAGCTGCTCGATGATCTCGTCCTTCAGGTTCCACGGCAGGATTAGGATGACATCGGGCCTGTCCTCACGCAGCGCATCAGGCGGGCGGATCGGGATGTGGCTGCCGGGTAGGAAATGACCCTGCTTATGCGGATTCAGGTCGCATGTGTAGTCAATGAAGTCGCGTCCCACACCACAGTAGTTGAGCAGCGTGTTGCCCTTCGCGGGAGCACCGTAGCCCGCGATCCGCAAGGCCTGCCCCTTCAGCTCGATCAGGAAGCGCAGGATCTGGCGCTTGTCCTGCTCGACGCGGCGATAGAAATCGAGATAGGTGTCGATCAGCTCGTAGCCGGCCATACGCTCGCGCTCGGCCAGCTCGGCGGCGGCGGCGCTGTCCGGCTTGGAGGGGTCGTCCGCATGGCGCCCGTAGATGCGCAGGGAGCCGCCGTGCGTGGGCAGCTCTTCGACATCGAAGAGGCGCAGTCCGTGAGCCTCGAACACGCGACGGACCGTGAGAAAGGAGAAGTAGGAGAAGTGCTCGTGGTAGATCGTGTCCCACTGGTTGCCCTCGATCAGTCTCATCAGATGGGGGAACTCCATCGTGATGACGCCGCCGGGCTTCAGCAGGATCTTCATGCCGGCCACGAAGTCGTTGAGGTCGGGGACGTGCGCGAGCACGTTGTTGCCGAGCAGCAGGTCGGCGGAGGAGTCGCCGGCGAGCGAGGTCGCGGTGTCGCGCCCGAAGAACTCGACAAGCGTGGGTATGCCCTTCTGCTCGGCGACGTTGGCGACGTTTGCGGCCGGCTCGACACCGAGCACCGATATGTGGTGCTCGTTGAAGTACTGCAACAGGTAGCCGTCGTTGGAGGCAAGCTCGACGACGTGGCTGGACCCGTCCAGATCGAAGCGCTCGATCATCTGCTCGGCGTATGTGCGGCTGTGCTCTAGCCAGCTGGTCGAGTAGGACGAGAAGTAGGCGTAGTCGGAGAAGATCTCCTTCGGGGTCTCAAACTCCTCCAGCTGCACCAAGAAGCAGCGCCCGCAGACGAGCGCTCGCAGCGGGTAGTAGGGCTCCATGCTGTTGGCCCGCTCGGGTGGTAGGAATGAGTTGGCCAGCGGCGACATGCCGAGATCGGCGAACAGCGCGTCCACCGGAGCGCCACAGAATCGGCAGAGGGTCTGGCTCAAGGCGAGACGGCGGCGCGTCGCACGGCGGCAGTCCGCTCCGAGCCAAAACCACCTGCCAGCATCGCCGCCTTCATACGCCGAGTTTATAGTCCGCCTTTCCTACGTACAAATATCGTTCGAACCTCATCGCACGTATCCCCGTGGGACGTGACGCGCCACGCCGGACCCGCTCGAGCCTTGGACCGCATCGAGCATCGCCAGGGCCATCGCGGCGAGCGACTGTGGTTGCCCGTCGCGGCGTAGACTGGACAACGTGGGGAGACGCGGCGCGGCCCGAATATTCTCCGTCCTGGTCGAGCATCACATCGCTCGACATGCTCTCGTCGTTGCTGGGATGGTGCTCTGTGTGGCTTCGGTCAACCCGGCGGGCGCGTCTGCGCGCCCGGCCAGCTCCTGTCACGTCCCGCGATTGAGGGGGCTCACGCTTAGAGTGGCTCGGACACGGGCCGCGCACGCGGGTTGCAGGCTACGCGTGAGGGGTGCCGCGCTCGACCATGCCGCTGCCCAGACGGTAAGGCGGCAGTCGCCCGACGCCGGTGCACGCGCCTCCAGCGTTGCCGTCTGGCTGAGGCCCAAAACGAATCAGCGGTCGCAGACCGGACAGACCGCGCCGAGTTCACCTTCTACGCAGGTCTCGCCCTCACAGCCCGAAGAACCACGACCACCATGCTGGGGCTCCGCCGAGTTTGGCCCGGGGATCAGCGAGCCGCTCCTCACTCCCGGGCCGACGGAGCTCGTCAGCGGCTTCTACCTCGACGGCGGTCCGCTCGTGGGCTTCTCGGCGCCCGGCTGCAAACGCCCCGCTCCGCCGCCTGGGGGTGGAACGGTCGAAGTGTTCAGCGAAAGCGGGACGCTGGTGGCGACGCAGACCTCCGAAAACGGCCAATTCGCCGAAATCTCGTTGCCGCCGGGCTCCTATAAGATCACGGGCACGTTCCTCGGAGCGACGATCTGCACTGGAATCGCGGCCACCACCTGCGTGCACGCGACACAAACCGAGTGGGTCGTGATCCCGGCCGGGGACACCGTGCGCGAGGACTTTGTTCTCCAAATCGCTTAGGGCGAGCCGTACTGGCCGTTCAGCCGGCGGCGGACCACTCGGCCTGATGTGGGCGCGCGTTCCTCCGTACAAATCAATGCTGACGCTGTTCCACCCATCCCGCGTACCGAGTAGCGAGCGCGCGAATCAGCCATTCTGAGGCCCCGGGCGCCCGCTCGGCCAGCGGGGGGCCGTCGGTCTAGCGCCGCGAGCCGAAGCCTCGCGCGCCTCCCGTAACCCGGAAGCGCGGCATGTAGACTCCGCCACAGATGGTGGCCGCCGCGGTTGATCGGCTTCAGGGTGTCCTCGCACTTGCTCGAAGCTACACGAAGGAGCTGTCGCGCTCTCGGAGCGAGAAGTTCGTCACGACCTTTCCGGGTCCACAAACAGCGATCGATGCCGCGTCTGAGAGTTGGGTCTCAAAGCTTCCACCGCCACATGAGCGTGTATGTGCCGGACAGGCCGAGCAGTTCGATGATCCTCGGATTCACTGGGCGCTCAAACGGCTTGGCGGCGTAACGGGTATGCGGGTCCTGGACCTCGGACCGCTCGAGGGCGGATTCAGCTACATGGCCCAGCAAGCCGGCGCAGCGCGCGTTGTGGGAGTGGAGGCGAACCGGGTCGCGTTTCTGAAGTGCCTAGTCACAAAGGAGCTGTTCGATCTAGACCGATGCTCGTTCCTGTGTGGCGATGCCAACGAGTATCTGAGCACAGAAACAGAGCCCTTCGATGTCTGCATCGCTTGCGGGTTCCTGTACCACATGACCGATCCTATGCGCCTCCTCGACCTCATTTCTCAGCGGGCGTCGCGCCTGATCATGTGGACGCACGTCTATTCCGACGAGGCACTAGAGAACAGGCAACTGGCGGGACGGTTGGGCAGTGAAGTCAAGAAGATCTATGACGGCTTCGACTATCGTGTATATCCGCACACGTACGCGCTTGACTGGCGGCTGCCAACGTTCTCCGGTGGCATCGCTCCACACAGCAACTGGATGCATCGCGACGACCTATTCCGAGCCCTCGATCATCTTGGCTGGCGAGTGCTAGAGGTAGCTTTCGATGAGCCGCTCGGCCAGAACGGACCATCCGTCGCTCTCGTGGCTGACAGGGGCTCGCGCTGAACTTCGTGGCGTGTTCTCGCATCGACCGCGCCGCTCACACACCAGCACCCCGGCCGCCTGGTCGACGTGTGTCGAGGAAACGTAAACCTGCTCATGAACGCTGAGCCGGAGTCATACGGACAGTTCGGGGAGGATCGCATCCTGGAGGAGATCTTCGGCGATCGCGCCGAGGGATACTGCGTCGAGATCGGCGCCCACGATGGTCTCACCGGAAGCGCGAGCTACCTGTTCGAGAAGCGGGGGTGGCAGTGCCTGTTGGTGGAGCCGATCCCCGCGTTGGTCGAGGAGATCCGCAGACATCGCGCGTGCACGGTGGTGAACTGTGCGGTGAGCGACAGAGAGGGTGCGGCGACCTTCGGCGTCGTCGAGGGTGTCGAGGAGATGTCCACGCTCGATCTCACTCCCGGGCATCTCAAGTGGATCAAGCGAAGTGGTGGCGCGGTCAGAGAGATAACGGTCCCCACCGCCACGCTGGACAGCCTGCTTGCGGAGGCGGCCTTTCCCGAGATCCAGTTCATCACGATTGACGTCGAGGGCCACGAGGCGGCGGTGCTCGAAGGGTTCACGCTCGAGGCGCACAGGCCGCGGATCGTGATCATCGAGGACAACTCGATCAAAGGCGACCCGCGCGTGGCCAGGTACATGGCCGACCGCGGGTACGTGCATTTCCGTCGCACGGGGGTGAATGAGTGGTATGCCCACGAGTCCGATATGGAGCTCGTTCAGCCGGATGAGATCAGGAGATTCGAGCGGACAAAGGCGCGGCAGGTGTGGGCGCGCAGACGCCAACGCGTCGCAAACCGCATTGCAACGCGGGTCGGTCGCTACCTCCCGGTGTCCATAAAGCGACCCCTGAAGGACGTGTTTTACCGTCTCCGGTCCCGGGCCGTGCGAGAGTAAGCAGTCGAGATGCGACTATCCGTCTGCATTCCGACCTACAACTTCGGCGCCTTCATTGGCGAGACCCTGGAGAGCATCCTGCCGCAAGTGGAGGACGGTGTCGAGGTCGTCGTGCTCGATGGCGGCTCGACCGATGACACGACTGCCGTCGTCGAATCCTTTCAGCAGCGGTATCCGAGCTTGCGCTACGAGCGACGCGCCGAGCGTGGCGGCATCGATCGGGACATCGCGCGAATGGTCGATCTGGCCGACGGTGAGTATTGCTGGCTCTTCTGCGCCGACGACGTGATGAAGCCGGGTGCGATCGGGTGGATGCTCGAGAACCTCAACAGCGGCTGCGACCTCTACCTATGCGGTCTCACGCTGTGCACGCTTGACATGCGTCCGGTGCGCGACCACCGCGTCTCGAGGATCAAGACCGAGTCGCAGTTCGATCTCACTCAGTCGCGCGATCGCAGGAGCTACTTCAGGCGTGCACGGACGACGCCCGCGTTCTTCAGCTTTGCCGGCTCGCTGACGTTCAAGAAGTCCCGCTGGGACGCGATCGGGCTGGACGAGGAGTTCGTCGGCAGCCTGTTCGCGCACGTCGCGCGCTTCTTCCAGATGATCCCCGGCGGGTTGCGGCTGCACTACCTCCCCACGGCTTACCTGTTCAAACGCCTCGAAAACGACTCATTCATGGATCAGGGACTCATCCATCGCTATGCGATCGCGATCGACGGATATGACCGGCTGGCCCGTGCCTGCTTCCCGGATGGCAGCTGGGAGGCGCGCCAAGTCCGCCGCGTGATGACGAACGAGTTCCCCCCGTGGCTAATGCTCGACCTGAAGTTCCGCAGCCAGCGCGAACGTCCCGAGGACGTGCCCGCCGTCGACCGTTTGGCGGCCAAAGCGTACGCGGATCGGACGCCGCGGAACCTTGTCTATCGCCTGACCTACAAGCACACGCCGCGCGTTGCCCTCCAAGCCGCCCGCGCCGCCAACCGCGCCGCGACGTCTATCGCGACCTCGATCAGGGCGCTCCGACGACGCGAACCTCTGGCAACGGCACGATGAACTTCCCTCCCCGCGCGAGGAAGTCTTGCTCGCGCTCGAGAAACTCGTCGAGGAAGTGCCAGGGCAGGGCGAGGTAGTAGTCGGGATTCATCGCCCGCGAGTCCTCCTCGCTGATGATCGGGATTTTCGTGCCAATGGTCTCGGAGCCGTACTTGTCCGGATTTCGGTCTGCGGCCGCCTCGATGTAGCGGTTGTCGAGA
Organism: uncultured Solirubrobacteraceae bacterium; assembly: GCA_963761355.1. Lineage (GTDB taxonomy): Bacteria > Actinomycetota > Thermoleophilia > Solirubrobacterales > Solirubrobacteraceae > Palsa-744. The sequence continues at coordinate 72,839 of CAVXHC010000014.1, read as the reverse complement.
CCCGTGTACTGAAGAATCGTGTTGCCCTTGGTCGAGGCACCGTAGACATGGATCTTCTTGCCCTCGCCGTGAAGTCGCGCGCACATTGCCACGAGATCGTCGCGCACCCGTTCTGCCCCGAGCCGGAACTCCTCATAGGGCTCGGGTGAGTCGAGCGCCAGCTCGAACTCCTTCACACGCAGCGCCGTCAGCCCCTCAAGTTGCTCGGGCGTCCGCTTGTGCTGGCCGAGGTGCCCGATGAACAGCCGGATCGATCCGCCGTTCATGTCATTGAGCTCGGCGGACACCACCTCGAGGCCCTCCTCGCCCACGAGTCGCTCGATCACGGCGAGCGAGTAGTACTCCAGGTGCTCGTGGACGATCGCGTCGAAGGCGTTGGCCTCGAGCATCATCGGGAGATAGTGCAGCTCGATGACCCAGATGCCGCCCTCGGCGAGCGCCTCGGCGACGTCGGCGACGAATGTGCGCGGGTGCTCGAGGTCGTAAAACATCGCGATGCTGGTGATCGCCTTGGCCTTCTGGTCCGGACGACGCCGCCGCAGCGCCTGCGCTGAGTAGAAGTCGTTGACGACGTCGTAGCCCTTGGCGATGGCATAGCGCGCCACGTCGGAGGGGTCAAACCCGAGATAGCGCAAGCCCTCCGCCTTGTATCCGTCCAGCAGCGTGCCATCGTTGCAACCGATGTCGACCACGAGGTCGCCCGACTCCAGTGGCATCACCGCTTCGACACCCTGAGCTATGCCGTGGAGATTCTCCGTCATCGTGCGGTTCACCCCGCTGCGATACCAGTAGGAGCTGTAAAGGATCGACCCGGGAACGGTGTGCTTGGTCTGGATCAGTCCGCATGCTTCCTGGTCGCGTGTCATGTCGCAGCGCACGAGTTCGAGTGGAATTGCGCGCTCAACCGGCTGGTCACCGCCTGGATCCGCAAACGCTCCCGCGATGCGCTGGTCGCCGAGCGAGAGCACGGGCGAAAGATACGCGCAGCCGCAGATGCGGCACGTGGTACGCGTGATCAGGCTGGTGCGTGGGGCGGGCTTGCGGCTGCTCATGCGTTCCTCCGTACAGGGGCGACAGGGGCGGCACTATGCCACAAGGCTCGGCTGAGCCGGTCGGGGACGCTGCACTCGAGCACGCATCTCAGGCGTGGGACGGAGCATCTTCTTCGCAGGGCGGCTGGTCGGCGGGCCCATATCCCCGCGGCCGGCAAGCAACTCGTGCTCGAGGCACGCTCCTCGGCGGTGACTGGATCCAGTGCGCCGTGATCGCCACCGCGCCCACGCCCGCTAAGAGCGCGAATCCGACTTTCCGTTCGCGGCGGGCTCGTCGAACTTGGTGGGCGTGCGGGACGTGGCGGGGGGCCTTCGCTGCTCCTCACCGAACAGCGGGACGGGGCTTCGGCTCGCAAAAACGACCCGCGATAGCGCCAGAGACGCCACGGATACCATCTCCATGATGACCTCCGTCGAGCCCGGCGTGCCGTCGCGGTCGGCGCCAGAGCCCTTGGCTGACTCGGCTGACCCGGCCGAGGCCCACCTGCTCGACAGCCAAGCGGCGGGGCCGGCTGCGCTACGAGGCAGCGTTCTGCGCACCGGCTCCTACGTGGCGACCATTCTTCTGTCGCTGATATCGGTACGCGTGCTGATCGACCATCTCGGCGTCGCAGATTTCGGCCGTTACGCCACCGTCATCGCGCTGATCACGATCGTCAGCGGCTTCACCGAGGGTGGTCTCAACAGCATCGTGCTGCGGGAATTCGCCACCCTCAGCGGCGATCGCAAGCGCCAGATGATGGGCGCGGCGATCGGGATTCGCCTGGTCTTGACGGCCGTGGGGGTGGCACTCGCGGTCGCGTTTGCCGCCGCGGTGGGTTACAGCTCCACGCTGGTACTTGGCACAGCTCTTGCCGGCGTCGGTCTCGTGCTTCAGCTGCTGCAGAGCACCCTGTCGATGACTCTGCAGGCGCAGTTGCGCTACGGCTGGATATCGGCAGCGGAATTGCTGCGCCAGGTAGTCAACGTCGCGCTGCTGGTCGGCCTGGCGATTGCCGGTGCTGGGCTGCTGCCGCTGCTGGCGGTTGCGATACCCGCCTCGGCGGTGTCGCTCGCGTTCACCGTGCCGCTGGTGCTCCCCTACGCCTCGCTGAGGCCGTCCTTCCACCTGGGGCGCTGGTGGCAGCTGCTGCGCGAGAGCCTCCCATGGGCGGTGATCGCCGCCGTGAACATCGTCTACTTCCGCGTGGCCCTCGTGCTCATGTCGCTGATATCAAGCGCGGTGCAGACCGGCTACTTCGCGACCTCCTTTCGGATCACAGAAGTGCTCGTGGGAATCCCCGGCCTGGTTATCGTCGCTGCCTTCCCGATCCTCGCGCGGGCAGAGCGCGAGGACTCCGCCCGCTTTCAATTCGCCAGCGCACGGATCTTCGAGCTGGCGCTTCTGGCGGGCACCTGGATGGTCCTGTGTCTCGAGGTGGGGGCCCCCTTCGCCATCCACGTGGTGGCCGGCACCAAGGCGGACCCCTCGATCGAGGTGCTGCGCATCCAGGGCCTCGCGCTAATCGCCACCTTTGTCGCATTTGCATGCGGTTATCCGCTGCTCACTTTACGCCGGTATCGCCCAGTGCTTCTCATCAACCTGGGCGCGCTGGTGTTATCCGGCGTCCTTACTCTGGCGCTCGCTCCCTCCCTCGGCGCGCGCGGCGCCGCCATTGCCGCCTTGATTGCCGAGACCGGGCTGGCCGTGGGCGAGGCGACCGTCCTCGTGCGCAGCGAGCGGCTGATGCGTCTGCCATTAAGCGCCATCCCGGTGGCGGCGCTGGCCGGGGGAGTTGGCGCGGCCAGTGGCGTGATCCTTCCTATTCCTCCGTTGCTCGGCGTCCTGGTCGCCAGCCTCGTCTACTTCATTGTCCTCAGGCTGCTGGGGCGCTTCCCGCATGAGGTGCGGGAGGTCATGGCGGGGCGGATCGGCCGAGCGATCGATGACAGCGCCTGAGCGAGACTCAGGCGCGACGGCGCCGGGCCAGGAGGTGGCGGGCGGCAATCCGGTAGAGGCTCTCGCGGGTGCTCTGAGCGAGCGGCGCCCTGATCGCCCCGGGCGTCTCGCCCGCTCGCTGGGGCGGCAATGGACTCGCGATCCATCGCTGAAGCGGCTCGGCCACCCGCTCCCAGACGTACTCGTCCGCAATTCGGCTGAGCCGCGGCGCAAACGCGTGCGGTCCACGGTCAAGCACTTCTGCCAAAGCAGCCGCCATGGCGCGGTGGTCGCCGGCGGGGACCACCGCCCCGAGATCCTCGGAAGCCACGCGCTCGGCCAATGCGTCACCGGCCGTGCACACCACGGGGACACCGGCCCAGAAGCAGTCCAGCAGGCGCGTGCGAAACGCAAATCGAGCCTCCAGGTGATCGCGGTGAGCCGAGATGGCACAGTCGGCCTGGGTCAACCAGGCGGCTCGCTCTGCGTAGGGCACCCAGCGGTCGTGGAAGATGACAGAGCGGTTGAGCACGCCGAGGCGCTCTGCCAAGTCGCGGGCCTCGGCGCCGGCTCGGATCGCAGCCTCCTGATTGGAGGCGCCCATGAACACCAAACGCAGGCGCGGTCGCCGTACAGCGAGCTCGGCTACCGCGCGGATCGCTGTCGGCGCGTCAAGCCAGCTCCAGATGCCCCCGTTCCACAGCACGAGCTCGGCGTCCTCTCCCACCAGCGGGATCGACTGCCGGGGCCCTCCGCCGGACGGTGTCGGTGGCGCGGCGGGCAAGCCGAACGGCACAGTGTCGATCAGCGAGCGCAGGGTGGCGTCGGCGTCGTAGAGACGAGGGCCGATCAAACGCAGACCGAGCATTGCACCAAGCCACAGATCGCGTTGCGTCTCGCTGGCGCACATGAAGTGGTGTCCCGTATGCAGCGAGGCGTGTAGACGATCGAGCGTGAGCGTGGTCATCGCGCGGCGCAACCGTGGCCGGGTCGGGCTAAGCAGCTCGAGGGTCTCCAGCGTCTCCGGGTCATAGAGATCGAAGACGGTCCGTACTCCGGAGCGCCGCAGCCAGCTCGTCACGAAGGGCCACTGGGGATGGGTCACGACCGTGTCGGCGGCCGCGATGAGCGGGCGCAGGGCCGCCGGAGCATGGGGACGGTAAGCGATCAGTCGCAACCCGTCGGTCTCGCCCTGCTCGCTGCCTCCGTGAGCGACAGTCACCTGCGCGCGGTCGCGCAGCGTCCGTGCCAGCTCCCAGTAGCGGATCCCGAGGCCCGCCATCTCCTCGCCGACCGGGTCGGCGCTGATAAACAGAACCCTCGGTCGCCGGGACACGCCAGGGACCGTCTGGGCCGCGTTCTCCACAGAAGTGCTGGCGACCGGGGCGTGCATCCGATTAGGCGGCGCGCCGCCCATATACCCCACGGCGCAGGGCTAGCGAATTGCCAAACGAGAGGTCCGAGTCGATCGCCTCAGCGGGCGGACGGGGCAGCCGCGGGCGATTGGCGCCGGCGCGCCAGCCGGCCAGGCGCCCGCGAAGAGCCGCCAGGTCGTGCGAGATGGCGAGGTCCCCAAGGACGACGACGGCCTCGGTGGCGAGAGTGCGCGGCGCCGTTCGCCCGCGCAGCAGCCCGTAGCGGCGAAGCAGGTAGCCGCGCCCAAAGCCGCCGTGGCGACGCTGCCAGGCCGAGCGGTGTCCGTGGGTCGCTGAGCCCAGATGGACGCCAACGGCGTCTGCTGCAACGACCGCCCGCCATCCGGTGCTGCGCAGTCGCAGGGCCAGATCGAAGTCCTCCATGTAGGCGAAGATGGCCTCGTCCAAACCGCCCACCTCCTCCCAAGCCGAGCGGCGGTAGGCGGCGGCCGTGCCTGCCGGACCCGCGAGGATCGGTCGCTCCGAGCGCGCGAGCCCTGCGTCCAGCCCCTGGAGACGCGGGAATCCTCCCAGCGTCACATCGGCGGCCAGCCCGGCGCTGTCGATCAGCCGCTCGCCGGGTTGCAGCATGAGCGCAGCCACGGCTCCGACGTGGGGGTCCTGTGCAAGCGGCGCCACGAGCCGTTCCAGGAAGTCCGGGCGACAGTCGACGTCGTTGTTGAGGAGCACCACGACCTCACCTGAGCCGGCCCCCACACCTCGGTTGCATGCCTCTGCAAAGCCACGGTTCTCATCGAAGCACTTCAGCTGGACCGTGGGCCACTCTGCACCCATGCGCGCGCGTGTGTCGTCGGTCGAGCCGTTGTCGACGAGGATGACTCGATGGTCGATCGTCTGCGCATCAAGGTGGCGCAGGCAGCTGTCGGTCAGCTCGTAGCGGTTGTACGCGACGATCACAACGTCGATCGAGGGCGGCATGAGCGTCATCGTATTGGCCGGTCCACCGCCCTCAATGCGATCCGGCTAGCGTTGGGCCCCGTGAGCGCACGCCAGCCCCACATCGGACTGAACCTCATCTTCCTCGTCCCGGGCGAGACCGGTGGAATGGAGGTCGCCGCGCGTGAGCTGATCCCCGCGTTGCTCGCCGAGGCGCCCACGGGGATGCGCTTCACCGCGTTCATCAACCGCGAGACGGCCGCCGCCGGAGGTGGACCCTGGGGCGAACTGCTGCCCGCAGTGACCGTGCCGGTGAACGCGCGCAACCGCCTGCTATGGGTCCTCGGCGAGCAGGCGCTCTTGCCGCGACTTTCCGCCCGCGCGGGCGTCGACCTCCTGCACAGCCTGGCGAGTACCGCGCCCGTGTGGGGACGCTTCCGGCGGGTGGTTACGGTGCACGACCTGATCTACGCACGGTTTCCCGAAGCCCATGCTGGCATCCGCGACAGGGGCATGAAGGTTCTCGTGCCCGGCGCGACTCGCCACTCAGACCGGGTGATCGCCGATTCGCAGAGCACGCGCGAGGACCTGATCGGGCTACTGGGCGTCCCCTCGGAACGCATCGACGTCGTTCCGCTCGGCCTTGGCACTGTGCGGCGCGACGCTCCCGCTCCGGAGAGCGACGTGCGCGCGCGGTTCGGGCTCGGCGAGCGCCCGGTTGTCCTGAGCCTCTCCGCCAAGCGGCCGCACAAGAACTTGCGCGCTTTGATCGGCGCGCTCGCGCGGCTCCCGCCCGAGGCCCGCCCGGTGCTTGTGCTCCCCGGCTATCGCACTGCGTACGAGGCCGAGCTGCGCGAGCGTGTCAGCGAACTCGGTCTCACTGCTGACGTGCGCTTCCCGGCATGGGTCTCCGCTGGAGAGCTCGAGGGCCTCTGGGCGATCGCGGCGGCATTCGTGTTCCCCTCGCTGTATGAGGGCTTCGGGTTGCCCGTGCTTGAGGCGATGGCGCGTGGAGTGCCGGTCGCCTGCTCAAACGCCTCGTCTCTGCCGGAGGTGGCAGACGATGCCGCGCTGTTGTTCGATCCGCGCGAGGAGTCGGCGATCGCTTCGGCGCTGCAACGGCTGCTCGATGCCCCGGCGCTCGCCCAGAGCCTGCGCGTACGCGGCCTGGCCCGCGCTCGGGAATTCACCTGGGAGCGCACCGCGCGCTTAACGCTTGACAGCTACGCCCGCGCGCTCGGCACCGCGTAGCTCTCGAGCACGATCTGAAGCGAGTTCTCAAGCGACAGCCAGTCGGCGTTCTCGGCGAACCACCTGACGGTGCTCTCGCGTAACTCGACTCCCCCGTCGTGCACGCGCACGATCGCATCGGCGATCTCCTGAGGATCGGCGCGCCCGGCGATGGTGCCGTTGATGCCCTCCGCGATCAGCTCCGTGGCCGCGTTGTCCTCGCCGGCGACCACGATGCTGGGAGTTCCCCGCGCGGCGGCCTCCACGACAACCATGCCGTAACCCTCGCGTCGCGAGGGAAGCAGCATGCACAAGGCGCGGCGCATCTCGCTGTCGACGACCTCGGCGTCGACGAAGCCGGGCGCTAGGACGATCTCCTCGAGGCCCTGCCCGGCGATCGCGGCCTCGAGCGTCGCGCGCTCGGGGCCATCGCCGAGGAACTCTCCCCGCAGCCCCTCGATCCGCTGCATGGCGAGCGCTATCGCGGCGACTGCCAGCACGGGCTGCTTGTCGGGGATGAGCCGCCCCGCGAACAGCACGACGGGGTCGGCCGGCCTCGGCGCGACGGGCTCGTTCGCCCCGGCGTACAGCCCGCGCAGGACGGTTACAGGGCCTCGCAATCCCTCTTCGCGGAGGCGCTGGGCCTGCAGCTCGGAGAAGCAGAATGCGTTCTGAGGGACGAGAGCGCAGATGCGCTGCACGAGCCAGCCGATGCGCCCCGCGGCGCCGCCGAGGTAGTCGAGCCAGTAGGAGCGGCTCCAGACCTCGAACCAGTCGACCAGCAGCTCGAAGCGAAGGACCGGACGCACGATCGCCGCGGACAGCAGCGAGAAGAAAGGGAAGTCGCACATGTGCACCACGTCGTAGCGGCGGCCGCGGCGCATCAGGTGCAGGAGGACGCCCAGCCCGAACACGAGCGGCGGCAGGATGCGCCGTCGCCCGCCCGCCGTGTACAGCGCCATGCGCGGACCTGCCGTCACGACCCGTATGCGCTCGTCGAGGTCCAGCCGCTCGCCGCGCGGCCACTGGCGCAGGGTCAGGTAGGTGACCTCGTGCCCTTGCGCGGACAGGTGCTCGGCGAGGTTGCGATACCAGCGCTCGGCGCCGCCGATGGTGTAGGGGAAAAGGCAGTCGTAGACAACGCAGACACGCATGGCGCTAGCATCATGTCGCGAATCCGCGCGCCTTTCCGCCCACGCGCGCGTTATAACGGCATCACTCCACGCTCCCCCGGGCACACAGGCGTCGAGGCAATCCGGGGTACTGAGTCACCACCATGAGCACAATCGTCGAGCCCAAGCCCCCCATCGCCGCGGACGCGGAGGATCGCTCAGTGCCGCTGGTGTCGGTTGTGATCCCGTGTTTGAACGAGGCCGAGAACATCGAGCCCTGCGTGACCGCCGCGCTGCAGGCGCTCGAGCGCATGGGTGTGGACGGAGAGGTGGTGGTCGCGGACAACGACTCCGAGGACGACTCCGCGCGGCTCGCATCCGACGCCGGCGCGCGCGTCGTGGTGGAGAAGAGGCGTGGCTACGGCAGTGCCTACCTCGCGGGGTTCGCGGCGTCGAAGGGTCGCTACATCGTCATGGCTGACGCCGATCTGACATACGACTTCAACGACATCCCTCGCTTCATCGCGGCGCTGGAAGAGGGCGCCGAGATGGTGATCGGCGATCGCATGGACAACATCCAGCCCGGTGCGATGCCGTGGCTTCATCGCTATGTCGGCAACCCGATCCTCACGGGTCTGCTCAACCTCTTCTTCCGCACCGGCGTCAACGATGCCCACTGCGGCATGCGCGCGCTCCGACGCGATGTGCTGCCCCGCCTGGACCTTCGCACGACGGGCATGGAGTTCGCCTCGGAGATGGTGATCCGAGCCTCCAAGGAGAAACTGACGATCGCGGAGTTCCCGATCGAGTACCACCCACGGGGTGGGGAGAGCAAGCTGTCGAGCTTCAGCGACGGCTGGCGCCACCTGCGCTTCCTGCTCGTGCACAGTCCCAACCATCTGTTCATCGTGCCCGGGGCCGTGCTCGCCGGGGTCGGCACGCTGATCGTGGTGTTCGTGGGCGCGGGCCTTGACTTCTTCGGGCGGGCCTGGGGGCTGCACGCGTTGATCGGCGGCGCGCTGTTGATGATCGTCGGCACGCAGGTGCTCGCGCTTGGGCTGTGCGCGCACGCCTACGGCACCTACTTCATGGGTGAGCAGGACCCGTGGTTCGACCGCATGCGCGCCCGTTTTCGCCTTGAGCACGGCCTGCTGCTGGGCGGCGCTTTCATGCTCGTCGGGGTGGCGATGGGCGCTGTCATCGTGGCCACCTGGATAGCGCACGGCTTTGGCTCCCTCGCCGACGAACACCTGGCGGTGATCGCGGCCTCGCTCTTGATCGTCGGAATTCAGATCTTCTTCTCGTCCTTCCTTCTGTCGATCCTCGGGCTGCGCCGCCGCTAGCGTGCGGCCGTCGCGCCGGATTGCGGGGGTCGTCTTCGCCGGTGACTCGCGCGTCTGGCGCGCGGCGCTGGTCGTGGCGGTGCCGCTCGTCGTACTGATCGCCTTCTACTGTCTGCGCCCCCGCGACTACTACACCGGTACCGACGACGTTGAGGTTTACACCTACATCGCCGAAGCGCCCCCAGGCGAGCCGGTGTGCGTGCCGGGCCTCGACATCCCGGCGGGCACCGGTCGTCTGCGCCTGCAGCTCATCTCACGCACGCGCATTCGCCCTAGCCTTCACCTCGCGCTCACGCTGAGCGGGGCGCGGCCGCGCACGATCGACACTCAGCTCGGGCCCGCCGCGGTCGCTGGCAACCGCATCAGCGCCGCGGTGTTCGCGATACCGACGCTGCCCGCGCGCCCTGCGGAAAGCCAGGCGTCGCTGTGTCTGACCGCCTCCGATGTCGTTAACTGGGGAGGCACGCCGCTGCCGACCGTGCCCAGCCCCTCTCCGCCGACTGTCGGGGGCCATCCGATCGCGGGGCGGATCGCGGTCTGGTATCTGCCACGGGCGGGAGCCCAGCGTAGCTACCTCGCCCGCGGCGGCGAGATCCTGCGGCGCGCCTCGCTGTTCCGCCCCGATCTCGTCGGCCCATGGCTGTACGTGCTGATCCTGTTCGTCGTGCTGCCCGGGCTCGGTCTTGCGTCCGTCCGCTGCCTGGCGCTGGCGGCGGCGGCCGGTCGGCTGGAGTTCGGCCAGGGACGCCTCGCCGCCTGGCTATTCGTGATCGCGGCACTCAACTTCGCCTGCTGGGCACTTATCACGCCGCCGTTCCAGGCTCCCGACGAGGTCGACCACTTCGCGTACACGCAGTCGCTGGTCGAGCGGGGCGAACCGCCCTCACGCAACCCCGGCTCACCGTTGGAGCGCTGGTCGAGCGCAGAGGCGCTCGCCTTGACCAGCATGAGCTTCTTCACAGACCATCAGATCGGCGATACGCGTCCGCCGTGGACGACCCGTGCGCAGGCCCTCTACCGCGCACAGGCTGCCAGCGAGCGCCCAAGCCCCGCCAATGGCGGGGGCAACGAGACAGCCGCCACCCACGGTGTGATCTACTACGCGGCGCTCGCACCCGCCTATCTGCTCGCGTCCAGTTCGCCGCTCGACCAACTGACGCTGATGCGGCTGACCTCCGCGTTGATAGGCGCCCTGACCGTGGTGTTCGCTTTCCTGCTTGCGCGCGAGCTCGCGCCTGGCCGTGCCTGGCTCGCGGTGCTCGCTGCGCTGCTCGTCGCCTACGAGCCAATGTACGGGTTCATTTCGGGGGTGGTCAACAACGACGTCGGCGTCAACGCGGGTGCGGCCGCGCTGGAGCTGCTGCTGATCCTGATGCTGCGCCGGGGCGTGACGCTGTACATGGGGCTGCTCACCGGGGCCCTCTTGGCTGTGCTGCCGCTTGTCAAGGGCACCGCCTACTCTCTCTATCCGGTCGTGGGTGTTGCTTTGTTGGCGACCATCTGGCGGCACCACCGGCGCACGCAGGCGGTGGGCTGGGCGAGCCTCGCGCTCGCCGCGCTTGCGGTGCGCGAGCTGTTCGCGCATGTCGAAGCCTCCGCTCGCTCTTCCGGCCACGCAGCCTCGGGGGTGCCCGCAGAAGCAGGTTCGGCCACGGGGTCGGTCAGCGAAGCGCTCGCGCATCCCCTCGGCTACCTCGGCTACCTGTGGCAGGTGTTCCTGCCCCGTCTTTCATTCATGGCGCCGCACTTCGATACACCCGGCTGGCCGGCGTTCGTAATCTTTGTCGAACGCGGATGGGGCGCCTTCGGCTGGTACGACGTGTTCTTCCCGGGATGGGTGTATGTCGCGATCGTCGCGGCGATGCTGATGGTTCCTTTGCTGGCTGCGGTCGCAGCTCGGCGCGAGTGGGACTTCCTTCGACGCAATCTCCCCGAGGCGGGGATACTGCTGCTCATGTCGATCGCTGTGGTAGCTGGTTTCGAGGCGGCGTTCTACACCATAGGGGCGCGGAATTTCATCCCGGAATTCGGACGCTATGCGTTTCCGGCCATCGCCCCGCTGGCAGTGCTCGTGGTGGCCTCGCTGCACGCGTTTGGTCGCCGCTGGGCGCTGCTCGTGGGCGTGGGGCTGCTCGTCTCCATGCTCGCGCTCAGTTACGCCTCGCAGCTGCTGACGCTCACGGGGTTCTATGCCTGACCGTGTCCGGTGACTGACCCCACGGTTGCGATCCCCACGCGCGACGGAGGGGAGCTGTTCGTTCGAACGCTCGCCGCGCTGGCAAGGCAGACACGCAAGCACGAGCTGATCGTGTGCGACTCGGGCTCCGTCGATGGATCGGTGGAGGCGGCGCGCACATCTGGAGCGCGCGTGGTCGAGATCGCCCCCTCGCAGTTCGGCCATGGTAGGACGCGTAATCTGCTGATGGAGGAGTCTCGGGGCGAGCATGTGGCTCTGCTCAGCCAGGACGCAGAGCCGGCCGACGAGGGCTGGCTCGAGCGCCTGCTCGATGGCTTTGAGCTTGCGCCCGACGTCGCAATCGTGTTCGGGCCCTACCGTCCCCGCCCGGACGCGGCGCCCACCGTGCGCTGGGAACTGGAGCGCTGGTTCGGCTCCCTCGCCCCAGACGGACAGCCGCGAGTGGATCGGCTCAGCGAGCATGAGCGCCCAGCGGACACGCCCGTGCGGATGTTGCCCGCGATTGCGCTGATTGGCGCGCGTGGGTTCTTTACCGACGCCAACGCTTGTCTCGCGCGGTCGGCCTGGGAGCGCGTGCCGTTTCGAGAGGTCCCCTACGCCGAGGACCGCGTGCTGGCGATAGACATGCTGCGCGCTGGCTACGCCAAGGCTTTTATCCCGCAGGCAGCGGTGCTGCACTCCCACGACTACCCCGCCCTCGAGGAACTACGTCGCTGCTTCGACGAGTGGCGCGGCTTGCGCGAGGTCTACGGCTGGCGCGAGCCGGCCTCTCCGGCGCACCTGACACAGCAGCTGCGGGGGGCGCTGGCGCAGGACCGCCGCGAGCTGATCCGCGAAGGCGTCTCGACCGCCCGCCGCCGCGCGACGCTTGCGAAGGCCGGCCGTCACCATATTGTGCGACTTGCGGGCACGCTGCTCGGCTCGCGGGCCGATCTGCTCCCTTCCCGGCTCCGCCGTTGGCTGTCGCTCGAGCGGCGCGCCGGCTTCGCGGTGCTTGACTTCAACACCCCCCCCGATCCCTCTCGGGCGCACAAACAGGCTCTCTTATGAACGGCAACGCCTCCAAAGACGCAGGATCCCCGATCGCCAAGCCGGAGCCCACGGGCGCAGCCGCCCTCGACAGCACGTCCCGCGGACCTTTCGCTGGGTTGCGCCGGCGCATTTATCTGACATACCGCTACCACGGCTGGCGTACGCTCCTGTTTCGGGCCCTCACCTTCCCCCTGCGGTTCACGCCGCTGAAGCACCGGCTGCGTTTGCGCTCCTACGGGCGCGATCGTGAGATGCGCCGCTCGCTGGCCTGGTATCGCGAGCACGGGCGGCCTGTGACCATCGTGATCCCGAGCTTTCGCGACGCCAGGCGCGTGGCCACGCTCGTTCGGAGCGTCCACCGGACGGTTCCGCGAAGCATGGTCCGGATCGTCGTGGCCGACGATGACAGCGGCACCGAGCACGTCGCCGCGCTCATGCGGATCACCGGTATCGAGGTCGTCGCCGGGAGTGAGAATGTCGGCTTTGCCGCCAACGTCAATCGCGGCCTGCGCACAGCGACACAGGACGCGGACGTGGTCGTGCTGAACTCCGATGTCGAGGCGCGCCCGGGCTGGCTCGCATGTCTGCAGTACGCCGCGTCCCAAGAGGAGGATGTCGGCATCGTAGGGCCCCAACTGCTCTACCCCGACGGTCGCATCCAGTTCGGCGGCACGGTCCGTAACCTCGGCGCTCCGCAGTGGTTCGACCACCGCTACCGGTTCAAGCCCGAGGGCTTTGGTCCGGCCTGCCAGGCCGGACCGGCGTTGGCGGTGACCGGAGCGTGCATGTATGTCCGGCGCGAGGTGATCGAGCGGATAGGGCTCCTGGACGAGGGCTATCCGATGGCGTTCGAGGACGTTGACTGGTGCCTGCGTGCGTGGCAGGCGGGATTTCGCGTGGTGTACTTTCCAGCTGCACGACTCGTCCATCATGAGTCGGTCACGCGTGGCACCGAGGTCGGCGAGCGCGAGCGCCTTTCGCGGCGACTGTTCTGGGAACGCTGGGGCGACTTCTTCGACGCGCGGAAGGTGCGCAACGAGTCCGGCGCTCTGCGCATCGCATATGTGACCGAGGGCACCGGTGTCGGCGGGGGTCACCGGGATATCTTCGAGCACCTCAATCGCCTGAGCGAGCGCGGCCACGACGTGGCGCTGTATACGCTCGGGGATCCCCCCGATTGGTTCGACCTGCGTGCGCCGGTGCACAGTTTCGAGTTCTACGACGAACTCGTCGAGGCGCTCGCGGGTGTGGATGCGATCAAGGTTGCCACCTGGTGGAACACCGCCGCGCCGGTGTGGCATGCGAGTGTGCTGCGTGGCATTCCGGTCTATTTCGTCCAGGACATCGAGACCTCCTACTACCCCGACGACGAGCACGCGCGCAACGCGGTGATCGACTCCTACCGGCCGGAGTTTCGTTATATGACGATCTCCTCTTGGAACCGCGAGCGCCTGCGCGAACTGGGTCTGGACGCCGAGCTGATCCCGCCGGGGATCGACCTGGAGACCTTCCGCCCTCTCGAGAGTGTCGAGAGACGGACGGATATGGTGCTCTCGCTCGGGCGCTCGAATCCGCTGAAGAACCTTCCGTTGACGATCGAGGCGTGGCGGGCCCTCGGCGATCGCGCGGAGATCGAGAAGCCACCGGAGCTGTGCCTGTTTGGGATTGAGCCCGAGCTCGCGACCGACAACGGCATGCGCTATGTGGAGTCGCCCAGCGACGAGCAGGTCAACGAGCTCTTCAACCAGACCACCGTGCTTGTACAGACTTCGACGCACGAGGGCTTCTGCTTGCCACCGCTTGAGGCGATGGCGACCGGCGCGGCAGTCGTCTGCACGGATGCGCACGGCAACCGCGACTTCTGCGTCGACGGCGGAAACTGTCTGATGCCCGACGCGGACACCGGCGCCGTCAGCGCCGCCATCGCGAAGCTGCTTTCCGATCCCGATCTGCGTGAGCGGTTGGGGCGTGCCGGGATCGAGACGGCGCGTGATTACGCGTGGGAGAGGCGAATCGACGCGCTCGAGGGGTTCCTCGAGGAGGTCGCGCGCCCAACGAGAGTGGATCCTGACAGGGCCGCCCCCGGTTGCACGCAGCCTGTGGATGTCACGGTTCCGCAGGCTCAGCGGGCGGCTGGCTGATGGTGCGGGGGGAGCCGGCAGGGCGATCGTGAAGCTCGTAGCTGTCGAGCAGCTGCGCTGTCCGGCCTGCCGGCGCGACCACACGCTCGTGCTGTGCGTCGAGAGCGGCGACGAACGTGAGGTTCGCGAGGGTGTGCTGCGCTGCCGGGCGTGTACGACCGAGTTCGGGATGCACCGAGGAGTGCCCGAGCTGCTGCACGATCCGGCTCCCCACATAGTCAAGGAGGTCGCTGGACTGGAGCGCTTCGCGTCCCAGATGCGCCTGGAGGGGTGGGATCGCGAGCTGGTACGCAGGCTGCCCGACCTCGATCACGGCTACTGGTACGTCCAATCTCGCTCCATGTACCAACTCCTGAGCACGATCCCGTTTCAGGCCGGGCAGAGCCTTCTGGACGTCGGCTCGAACACGTGCTGGGCCGCCAACCACTTCGCTGAGCGAGGGCTGCGTGCGATCGCGCTGGACATTGCGACCGTGGAGCTGCAGGGCCTGTACACGGCCGAGTACTTCCTCGACGACGGCCATGTGTTCTTCGAGCGCGTTCTTGGCACCATGGACGACATTCCGCTCGCGTCGAGCAGCCTCGATTACGTCTACTGCTGCGAGGTGCTCCACCACAACGACCTGGCCGGACTGCGCCGGACCTTCGAGGAGATCTTCAGGGTTCTGCGGCCCGGGGGGCGGTTGCTGATGGTCAACGAGACTCTGAAGACGCTCCGCGATCCGAGCGGCGTTCATCTCCAGGGGGTGGAGCAGTATCAAGGCTACGAGCACGCCCACTGGGCCATGCGCTACCGCTGGGAGGCGACGCGCGCCGGGTTCTTCACCGAGGTCACCGAGCCGCACTACCGGGCGTTCTTCGGTGATGCCGATGTCCCGCCGATGCCAGGGGCGTGGCGCCTGAGCGCCATCGGCGGGAGGCTGGGGTTTGCCTTGAGGCGCATCGGCCTCATGCGACGCGTGTACTTGATGTGGCTGAATCACGTGGCCGGCGGGGTGTCGATGAACATGGTGGCCACCAAGCCAAGGCGCTTCGTGGGTCCGCACGAGGGCATGGAGAGCCCCGAGCGTCTCCTGCGCACCGCCACCGCCGCGGCTCGAGCCGGGGCCGCGCGCCTCGCGCGCTTACCCGGCTCATCGCCCAAGCTGCCGCGCTCGCCCGAGCAGGCCGCCGCGGCAATGCAGGCTGAGCGGCAGCGATCGCGGGAGGGGTGAGCCCCTGCAGCGCGGCAGATCAGAGGTTCTCGGCGACGAGCGGAGCCGAGCGGTTGAACACCCAGAAGCCGAGCCCGAATGTGGCCAGAACGATCGCCAGCGGCCCCAGCAGCGCCGCCCAGCTACCAAGCGCTTCACCGGCGCTCAGCGTCGCGTGGTTGATCATCGCGTGGCGAAACTGCTGAAACACGACCGCCAGCGGATTGAGCATGTAGAGGTGGTAGAGCGTGTGCTTCCACGTCTCAGGCGTCAGCAGGAGCTTTTCGCGCACGGTTTCAACGGGGATGATCACCGGCGATACATAAAACAGGATCTGTGAGAACACGTCCCAGATCGGCTGAATGTCTCGAAAGCGAACGAACAACGCCGACAGCAGCATCGCGATACCCGTCGCAAACACGATCAGCAACAGGACGATCAGCGGCAGCTCCAACCAGCTGAGCATCGGCCTCACGCCCGAGATGACCGCATAGATCATCACCACGACGAGGTTCAAGCTCAGGTTGAACAGCGTTACGAGCACAACCGAGAGGGGGATCACCAGCCTCGGGAACTGAATCTTGCGAACGAGGTTCTCACGATCGACAACGCTGCGCACCGCGCCGGCGGTTGCTTCGGCAAAGAAGGTGAACAGCACAATCGAACCCAGCAGCTGTGCCCCGTAGAAGTGACTGGCGGCGCCTTTGGCCTTGTCGACTTTGAAGATGAGCACGAAGAACACGTAGATCACCCCGAACAGCAGCAGTGGCCGCATCAGCTGCCACACGTAGCCCAGCGCGGAGCCGAAGAACCTCAACTTGAACTCGTTGCGGGCGATGTTGTACGTCAGGTGCCAGAAACGCGACCAGTCGTCCGTCAGCGCCCGGGGGCCTCTGATTGGACGTCCCAGGCTCTCATAGGGAATGGCCGGCGAGCTCAAGCTCGCACCTGGGAAGACTGAGAGGGTGAATGGCCTGCGACGCTCACCTCAACCGGAACGTCGATGAGTCCTCCCATCGCCTCGGGACCGGTGACCACAAATGACAGGGCGCCCTCGAAGCGGTCCATCAGGTCCAGGCCGGTGCCGCGGTGGGCGAGTGTGAAAAGCGGGTTGTAGCGCCCCGGAGCAAGCACGTTTTCGAAGGAGAAGGAAAACAGCACCTCATCGTCGGCGTCGAAGCGGCCGCTGCGCTCGTTCTCGCGCGAAGTGGTCGCGACGATGATCGCGACGTGGTCTTCGTTGAGCACATACACGCTCGCGACTGGATCCTCCACCTGGACCGCGAACTTTACGAGCGCCTTCAGCGTCATCTGCCGGCCCTGCGGGAGCGAGGTCTGGCGCTCGCCGTGCTCATCCTCGATCCAGGCTTCGACAACGCGCGCCTCGCCGTCGCCCCCGCGGTCCGCGGCCGCGGCCCCGGCTGCCTGGGGGTCGCGTCCGAAGTTGATCTCCAGGTAGCGGTCGGCCACCTCGTGCGGCTCCCCGAGGTGGATCACGGAGCCCTTCTCGAGCAGTAGCGCGCGGTGACAGAAGCGATTGAGTGTGGCCATGTCGTGAGTTACAAACACGATCGTGCGGCCGTCGTCTCGCATTCGGTTGAAGACGTCGAAGCACTTCTGCGCAAAGGCCGCATCGCCGACTGCAAGCACCTCGTCCACAAGGAGGATGTCGGCGTCGACCTGGATCGCGACGGAGAAGGCGAGGCGCACGTACATGCCGGACGAGTAGTTCTTGAGCTTGAGCTCCTCGAACTCGCGCAGTTCGGCGAAGTCGATCACCGCGTCATAGCGTGCTCGCGCTTCGCGAGGTGAGAGGCCCATCATGATGCCGTTGAGAACGACATTGTCGCGTGCCGCCAGATCCGCGTTGAAGCCTACGCCAAGCTCTATGAACGGCGAGAGGCGCCCGTTCATCCAGATCCGGCCGCTGTCAACACCGTAGATCCCGGCGAGGCACTTCAACAGCGTGCTCTTGCCGCTGCCGTTGCGGCCCGCGATCCCGAAGAACTCGCCCGGGCGCACGTCGAAGGTGATGTCGTTGAGCGCCTCGAAGGTCTGGTGTTGGGTGCGGCGGGTAGGGTGGAGCGCGCGCTCCTTCAGCGTGTGGGTGCGCTCCTCGGGCACCCGGAACGTCTTTGTAACCGAGTCGACGACGATCGGTGGCAGAGTGGAGCTGGCCGGAGCGGACATCTGACGAAGGGTACCGTGAGACCCCACGGCAGCTAGCCATTCGCCGGGAAGCACCCACCTGACCGCGGTGTAGCATGGGGCGGTTGGCGGAGCGACTCAGCGATAACACGGTGCCGTGTGTCGAGCACTTCACGCATCCCGACCTTGCTCCGGTCCTGCGCCAAGTTTGGCAGCCAGTCGCGCCTGATGGATATGGTTGGACGCACGCGCATCCCGATCGAAAGTCGTGGGAGGTCGCGATGGCAGTTCGGGCCCTTCGAGATCACGGCGTGTTGCGCGCGGACGCGGAGGTGCTAGGAGTGGGCGCCGGAACCGAGGCAACGCTGTTTGTCCTGACGAACCATGTGCGCCGGGTATTTGCAACGGACCTGTACCTGGATCCTCATGGCTGGGATCACACCGCGACGTCGGGAATGTTGATCGAGCCACAGCAGTTCTGGGCCGGACCGTCAGACCCTCGGCGTCTGGTCGTCCAGCACATGGATGCGCTCGAACTACGATACGCCGAGAATTCCTTCGACGGCGTGTTCTCCTCGTCAAGCATCGAGCATTTCGGCGACCGCGATGCGGTGGAACAGGCAATGAACGAGATCCACCGAGTCCTTCGGCCCGGCGGCGTCGCGTCACTCTCTACCGAGTTTCGCCTCAGCGGACCACCGCCCGGGCTACCGGGAATACTGATGTTCGATCGCGACGAGATCATGGAGTCGATCGTTGGCAATCGAGAGTGGGAGCTTGTCGGTGGAGCATTGGAGCTTGACCCATCGCAGTCGACGCTCGACGTCACGGTTCCGTTCGCAAGTGCGGTCGCCGACATCGAGAATGGCGTGCCGCACTGGTCGGTCTATCCCCATCTCGTGCTGGAGCAGGAGCCGGTGGTTTGGACCAGCGTTCACTTGGCGCTTAGGAAGCTGGAGTGAGCGGATTTGGTTCAGTTCGCAGCAGGCCCGAGTTGCGACGCGATGTCGTACGGGTAGATGTACATCCGAATCGGGCCGATCGCGTAGCTGGCGATGGGTGCTCCAAGACCTGACGGAAGAGTGGTCACATAGAGGTTGTCGGGGTCCACGAGTAAGAAGCTGCGACGCGGTCTAGGCGCGTACCACGAGGGTGTTCGCATAAGGACGAACGGACAGATAGGGGCGCGTGGCGAATTCGAGCACTGGACCAACGGGCGTACCACAACCCGGTTGTGTGAGTTCCACGTAAGACTGGATGCGTCCCAGTACCCCGCATAACCCCTACGCACATTGTTGGCTTCAGCCAGCTTCACGATCTGCGCTGCGTAGTGCGCGATAGGCTGCTCGGTCACCTGCAGGTAGTTTCTCTTTAGACCCACGATGCTGCCGACAAAAAAAACCGACACGGCGACAAGTACCAGGATCCGCTGAATGATGCCGCGAGAAATGACCAGGGGTACGATCGCCGCGATCGAGAAGATCACAGTGCAGTAGTAGGACACATGAGACGTTTTTTCGGCCGTCGAGCTGACCACGAACGCTCCACAGACCAGCAGCGCTGAGCTGAGCCAGTACACCGTGTGCAAGCCGAGCGCGAGCTCGGATTGTGTCTCACCGCCGTGGAGCCTCCGTCCCGACAAGATGAATCGGGCGGTGCCACGCAGTCCGACAAACAGCAGCGTGAGTAGAGCTGCTATCAACACGATCGAACACAGGGTCCCGATCACCGCATGCAATGTCCCGGGCCAGCTCGCACCCAGGTAGCCGTTCGAGAGTTCCCTCAGGCCATTGAATAGCAATTTGGCGTTTTCAGATAGAATGGAGCCGGAGGCAACTTTTGCTGCAGGGGGGACGGTCACGTAGCCGGCTGAGCGCATGATTGCGCCCGTGAAAATGGCGATCGGAATGGCGCCGACGGCGGTGGCGAGCGCTGATAGCGCCACAAGCCTGGAAGACCGGCTGCGTCGCAGCCCAGCCGTGATCGCGGTGAGCCCAAACGGTATGACACCCGTTACGATCAGCAGAGCGTCCGAGGCGATACACACGCCGAGAACGACCGCGCCCAGCACAGGCACCGCGACCGTCTTGATGCGCGGCTGGCGCTCGCCTTTGGCCAGCCACACCAGATAGGCCCCCAGAAGCGCGGTGCATGGGTATACCACGTTGTGGGCGACTGCTGCGATGAAGACGCGCAACGACCAAGGCGAGGCCACCAGCATGATGAGTACTGAGAGGATCGCCGCTCGGCGGCCCGCGACACGATCCACCGACCAGCCGATCGTGAGGGCAGAGGCGATGAAGAGGACGGTCGGCATGACCTCCCAGAGCTGGCGATGAAGGGGAAGTTTGGCGGTGATCAGGCCAAACCAAAGTGGCACCCAGGCGCCAGTTGTGGAAATGACCGTATTTCCGCCGGTTCCGGCGTGGGCAACCGATTCTGCGAGTAGAAATCCGCCCGAGTAGTCGGCGACCCAATCACTTGCCGCAATGTTTCCCGTGAAGCGGATCGCGAACAGCACGAAATAGATAGCGGCGAGTGCGCAAGGAACGAGCCAAGCCACCGCGGGTATATCAGTGGGACGGACGGAGTTGGTCCAGGGACCAATCGAGCGGAAGCGCCCGGGACGCTCGCCACCCAAAGAGGCATGGCTGTCAGTCGTCGGCACGGACGTTTGCGCTAACGCTGCCAACGGAGGGCGACGGGGAGGCGTTGATCCCATAAAGCGACGCGGAGTCTAGCCGCTCGTCCGGCACTCCTCATCTGGCGTGGGTGGCGCCGAACACCCGGCCCCACGGCGATTGCGGGCGGGCGCGGAATGCCGGGAGGCGATTGATAGTCTCGGTGCCCGCAATGGCATCTCTGCGTTCGGCCCGACCAACGTCTCCCGATGATCCGCGGCTTGACGGTTGGTATCACACGATCGACTTCGGCGACGGAATCATTTCGCATGGCCATTTTGATCACCGAAGTGTCGTCGACTCGTATGGCATTCCGAGCTCGCTCGCCGGCATGACCGCCGTCGATGTCGGATCCGGCGACGGCTTCTTCTCGCTAGAGCTTGAGCGCCGCGGTGCGGACCGCGTCCTTGCCCTCGATGTCGATTCGATCGCTGACTGCGACTGGCTTCCGCAAGCGCGGGAAAGGCTGTCGCCGTCTCAGCGCAACTCTCAGGAATGGCGTCAGCACTTTAACCTAGCGCGAGAGTGGCTCGATTCGGGCGTCGAACAACAGACGCTGAGCGTGTACGACCTCTCTCCGGATCGTGTCGGAACGTTCGATATCGCATTCTGCGCCGATGTCCTCCTACACCTCAAGAACCCACTTCAGGCGCTGTTGAACATCCGCTCGGTCACGAGACGGCTGGCGATCATCGAGTCGGTAGTGGAGCCGGATCTTGAGCGGGAGTCCGCTGGGCGCCCGCATCTTTGGTTCGGCGTCGTCGGCGAGGAGGCAGAGGCCGGTGACAACAATACGTACTGGAAGCTCACGTCCGGTGCTCTCCGCGACATGCTGCTCTACGCTGGCTTTGCTCGCGCCGAGCCGCAGACGCCGTTTGGGTTGCCACCCTTCGGACTGCCGGCCGTCTCTGTGCTCGGACATGTTGTCTGAGCGGCCGCGGGAGTCGAGCTCTCCAGTGGGCGTCGAGTTGATCAGACTCGAGCAGTTGGATGATGTGCTGAGGCGTGCGGATGAGCTTGCCGATCGTGGAACCTTCACTGAGCGCCTCGCGTACCTCGACGGCTATCGGCTCGAGTACGACCACGGGACTCTGCCGGACGACCCCTTTTCGGCCGAGTATCAACGCGCGCAGCTTGATATCTATCGTGCGATCGCTGGTGTCTCGGCGTACGAGGCCCGTATCAATGAGGTCATGTCGGTGGACGTCGACCGACGCCTTCGTCAGCCGGCCCCGTTTGACTCCGGGAGCACCGCAGCGGCCGGCGAGCATCTGATCGCCTACGGCTTCCTGTTTCGCCTGTTGAATCTGAGCCCCGGGGATCGGCTACTGGAGTACGGAGCCGGCCAGGGCAATCTCACGCTCTTGCTCGCGACCGTAGGCGTAGATGTGACGGCGATAGACATCTCACCGGGTTACATCGAGCTCATCCGACGGCGAGCGGAACGGGATGACGTCTCGCTGACCGCTGTCGTCGGAGAATTCGGGGACCCGCCGCCCGATCGAGAACCGGTCGATGTGATTCTCTTCTTCGAGGCTTTTCATCATTCACTTGACCACGTCAGACTGATTCGGTCCCTGCGAAAGCTGCTCGCGCCAGGAGGGCGCGTGTTCTTCGCCGGGGAGCCGATTCTTGAAACGCCGGCCCAGCCTTGGGCTGGGCCTTGGGGAGTGCGTATCGACGGGGTCTCCCTCATGGCAATACGCGAGTATCAGTGCTGTGAGCTTGGCTTCAGCACCTCATACTTTGTCCGGATGCTGATGCGAAATGGCTTCCTGGTGACTTTTCATCCGTGCGTGGAGACGTATATCGGCAACACCTGGATCGCGCGGGTGAACGATGGTGTAATCGCGCCGAACCAGCTCGCCCTGCCTCCGGATGAGGAGCAAAGCTGGGGGCCGGGACACTCCGATCCAAGCCAGACCCACCGGTTTGCGGGACCGATGACGCGCCTCACACTCGATGACGACGCTCGCTGGCGGTGTGTCAAGGTGACCCTGAGAAATTATCTCCCCGTTGAGCTTTCCGCGAAGGTCTCGATAGGAAGCTCGCGGGGAGAGGTGGTCTTGGACTCCACGGAGGAGGTCGTGCTCGAGCTGGCGCTCCCCGCCAGCCCTCGCACGCTGATGATCGAGAGTGCTACCGCCATCCCGACCGAGCTGGGGGTCAGCGATGATCGCCAGCCCCTGGGGCTCGCGGTGGTCGAGATCAGGCTGGAGACGTGAGACGAGAACGTGAGCGGACCGTCACCGGGGCGGTCGTTCGGGCGCACCCATGCTCGGGCAACGGGGCACAGCCCCTGAGATAGGCTCACGCGATGTCGACATCAGATGGGTCATCGATCTTCAAGCGCATCGCCAGAGGCTTCGCTCGACCCGCGACCCGGCCGATCGATGGGCGCGTGGCCGACATCAATCGCCGAGTTGGCCACGTTGGCGCCTCGGTGGAGGAGCAGGGTGCCGCTCTGCGCAGAGATGTGTCCCATGCGCTCGGCAAGCAGGCCGAGTCCGTCGCTGTATACGCACGGTCTGCGTCGGAGGCGGCGACTTACACCGGGCTCGAGCTGCGACGAATCGAGGAGGCTTTTCACGCATTCCTGGAGGCCTCGCAGGTCAACATGGAGCACATCCGGGAGGTCGCCGCGGACGGTCACTACCGCGAGCGACTGGCACATGCGCTGGATCTCCCCCTGGAGAAGCTCGATGGAGCGCTCGCCCACCTCGTGAACCACGCCGACGGTCACCGTGGCTTCGCCGCTCAGGCCAACCTGTGGTTTAACCCTCCCGTCGTGGTCGAGCTTCGCCCGGGCGAAGCGCGCCTGGCCACGGTCAACGAGCGGATCGTCGAGGTGCCGTTCTCAATGGCGGCGCTGGGTCGCCTCAGCCCCCCGGCACGCATCCTTGACATCGGAAGCGCCGAGAGCACCTTCCCGCTGTCGGCCGCCTCGCTCGGCTATCGGGTAACGGCTCTTGACCTGCGCCCGTTGCCGTACTCGCACCCGAACCTGGAGAGCTTCGCCGAACGATTCGAGGATTGGGACGTGCCCGAGGAGGCCTTCGCCGCTGTCTTCCTGATCTCCACCATCGAGCATGTCGGCATTGGCGCCTACGGCGACTCCGCGTATGGGAAGCACGCGGCCGGCCGCGGTCCGGACCGCGAGATGCTGGAGCGCCTGCGTGAGCTGTTGGTGCCCGGCGGGTTGCTCGTGCTCACGACGCCATTCGGCGCGGACAACCGCGACGAGCTGGAGCGCACCTACGACGATGAATCGCTGGCGGCGCTGGTCGAGGGCTGGAACGTTCTCGAGCGACGGATTATGGTGGCCAGAGACAAGCTCACGTGGTTGCCCGGAGAGGTGACAGGCTCGGGTGAGCGCGGTGTGGCAATGCTCATCGCCTCCTCCCCGACGGCATGACGCTGCCAAGCCACTCGGTCAGCCTCTACGCGGAGGGTGCGCAGAACCGCGCCCATTTTGACCGCGGCATCCCGCGGTACGTGGTCGAGCACCTGCGCGCCGTGCAGCAGACACGGCCGGAGGTGCTCCATTCGGTGCTGCTCAGCCCCGCGCTCCCGCTCACCGGGAACCTCAGCTGGCTACTGGGTACCGGGCTGCTGGGTTGGAGCACGGACGATCGCCGGGTCGCCCGGCGGCCCTCCAGCGCCCCGAGCGTCTACCACATCATGTCGCCTTTCGAGCTTGGAACACCGCTTGAGGCGATGTGGCCGCGATGGGCTCGGGACTCGCGCGTGGCGACCGTCGTGACCCTGTACGACCTCATCCCGCTGGTCTTCTCCGACCACTACCTGAAGGATGCGGGGGTGCGAGCGGAGTACGAAGCGCGCCTCGAGCTCATCCGCAATGCCGACCAGGTACTGGCAATCTCGCAAACGACCGCCGACGACGCCATCGAGCGGCTGGGCATCGCAGCCGATCGCGTTCACGTCATCCACGCCGGATCGACGGACACGTTCTCGGAGATGCACGCCTCAGTCGACGCGGCGTGGACGCATCTGCGCCGACAGCTCACGGACGTTCAACCCGGCTTCATCCTGTACGTGGGCGGCTTTGAGTTTCGCAAGAATCTGGAGGGGCTGATTGAGGCATACAGCCTGCTTGCCGAGGGCATTCGCGCCGACCACCAGCTCGTGATCGCATGTCGGTTGACGCCGGAGCAGATGAGCACTCTGGAGGAGCGAGCGGCGCGTCTGGGCGTGCAGCCCGGACAGCTCGTCCTGACGGGGTACGTATCCGACATCGAGCTCGGAGCGCTCTATCACGCCTGCTCTCTGTTCGTCTTCGCCTCGCTCTACGAGGGCTCCGGTCTGCCGATGCTGGAGGCGATGGCGTGTGGAGCGCCGGTCGCCGCCAGCAACACCTCGACACCGCCTGAGATCCTCGGTGACAGCCAGGCCACCTTCGATCCGCACGACCCTGCGTCGATCGCCGCGTGCCTGTCTGACGTGGTCACCTCCCCCTCAGCTCTCGAGCAGCTGGCCGATCGCTCACGGGCCCGCGTGGGCGCCTACACCTGGGCGCGTGTGGCTGAGCAATCGATCGAGGGCTACGAGCGCGCGATCGTGCGTCGCAGGCGCCGCCGTTGGCATCGATCGCGCATTGCCCTGGTGACGCCCTGGCCTCCGGAGCGCTCGGGGATCGCCGACTACAACCTGCGCCTGGCGCGCGAGCTCGGCAAGCGGGTGGATGTTGACATCGTCACGGCGGGTGCGGCCGAGGAATACGCGAAGCCGCTCGAGCAGGGCGTGCAGCTCATCGGAGCCAGCGACCGCCGCTGGCTCGAACCTCTGCGCCAACACGATCGAGTCGTGTACTGCATGGGCAACTCCCTGTTTCATGGCCACGTCTACGAACTACTGCGAGAGCGCCCAGGACCTGTCGTATTTCACGACGTCCAGCTGACGGGCTTCTACGGCTGGCAGGCGGGCCGCGAACGCCCGGAGGAGCCGGCCGCCGCGCTCGCCGGGAGCATTCGTTCCATGTATGGAAGTCGCTTGCCACCCGAGGTGGGCAGCGAGGGCCCGCCCGAATGGGACCGTCAACTGGCGCTGGGCATCTATATGACGCGGGAGATTCAAAATCTCGCGGACGCGTGCTTTGTCCACTCGAGGCTCGCCTCCGATCTGCTGGAGCTCGACCGCGGCGCGATCGACCGCGCCGTACCGATACACGTGCTCCCGTTCGGTATGCCGCCTGCGGTGGATGTGCTTCGAACGGAGATCTCCGAGGCGCCGCTCCTCGTAAGCATGGGAGTGGTCAACGAGGTCAAGGGCCTGGCCGGACTGATCAGCGCGTTCGCGCTCGTGGCGGCCGAGCGTCCCATGGCTCGACTGGTGATCGCGGGTCCCACCGATGAGGCGGAGTCGCGACGTTGGCACGAGTACGCGCGCGAGCACGCCCCCGACGCGGATATCGAGATTCCGGGCCATGTGGACAGCGAGCGGTACGCGGCGCTGCTCGCTGAGGCGGACCTCGCGGTTCAACTACGGCTCGTCAGCAACGGCGAGGCGTCGGCGGCCATCGCCGACTGCCTATCGGCAGGGCTCCCGACGCTGGTCACGGATCTCGGTTGGGCGGGCGAGCTCCCTGCGGACGTGACCTCCCATGTGCCCGTGGGGACCGAGCCCGCTCAGCTCGCGCAGCGCATCGAGGGGTTGCTGGCCGACGACGCACGACGCAACGCCCTCGGCACAGCGGCGCTCGCGCATGCCCGCGTCCACAGCTTTTCGCGTGTGGCTGATGCGTACCTGGCTGCGCTTGAGCTCGAGTGAGATCGACCTGGGCCGCCCGAGACCGCGTAATCGCTACATCCGGCCTCGCCGGGCCAGCCGGTAGCCCGCCCGTGCCGACGCCAGCAACGGGCGACGCAAGGCCGGGCGAACCACCATCGAGAGCAGCGCTCTCTGATCCTCCCGCGACAGCAGGCCGTCTGGACCGACCAATGCGAGGGCGTCTGCTCCCAGGCTCTCGGTGAGCGACTGAATCCTCGTTTGCAGATCGTGGACACCCTGGTCCAGACGAACAATTTCCTGCTCGCGTTCGAGTGCCTCCCAGGCCTGGCGGGCAGATGAGCGCGCCGGCGAAAAGAGGGTACGCCAGTAGGCGTCCACGGTCCGCTCGGCGCATCGAGTCCAGCGGTAGTCCTGGGACGCGCGCTGCAGCCCCTCGACATGACGTTTACGAGCCGTCTCGTCGGTGAGCAGTCGCATGGCCAGCGCGCCGGAGCGTTCGAGGTTCCACCCGTCGAGCGTTGCGAGCTCAGCCGGTAGCAGCTCCGCAAGCGAGCTCTGGCTGGCGAATAGACACGGTATGCCTGCCGCCGCAGCCTCAAACGGCACGAGGCCAAAGCCCTCAAGCACGCTCGGATACACGAGGGCGCGGGCGTGTGCCATCAGCCAGCGGCGTTCGGGGTCGGAAATCGGGCCGAGGTCGGCGACGGCACCGCCCAGCTCCGCTCGATGCTCGAGTACGCGCTGCTCGATCGCCGCCGAGGAGCCGTGCTCGACATGAGTGCCGGCCAGCACGAGAGTTCCGGGCCAGCCTTGGTCTCGTCTGAGCGTGGCCGTCAGCTCGAGTGCAAAGGGCCTGTTCTTGTGAATGTAGTCGGTGCCGAGGCAGAGCAGGAACGGCCCGTCGCTCTCGACGAGCGCATGCGGCCGCTCCATCGGAACGTCATCCGCTGGGCTCACGTCAACGCCGAGCGCCACGACGCTCGCGCGCTCAGAATCGATCAGGTCCTCCCGCTCGGCATCGCGAAGTGCGTGGGCGGAAAAGAAAAGGACGTGGTCTGCTGCCGAAAGGGCCATACGGGTCGCTCGCACGTGGCGGTGCCACTGGGCGAGGTCGGGAAAGTAGGTGGGGTTGTGGTAGGCGATCAGGTCGAGGTGAGTGATGAGAAGCCTGTGACCAAGAGGCCGCAGCAGTTCCAGGTCGTCGACGGTGAACACCTGCTGGGGACGGTGGACCAGATCTGTCTTACGGGTAGGAGCGATGGCCTGCTCGTAGGTGATCACCGAAATTTCATCGAGGTCTTCAAGCTGCGCGGCGGCCTGGGAATCAGGGCCCACGAGCGCGCGGATCTGAACCTCGCCGGTTGCGGCCAGGAACCTGATCAGCTCGAGCGTGTAGACCTGCGTGCCGGCGGTATGGAATCCGAGTGTGCGGGCGTCGATCGTGACGCTCAGGCGGCGAAGTGTCGCGCGGGCGATCGCAAGGCTGCGCACGACGCTGGGGGCAGGTGGATCCTGCGCCGCTCGCCAGAGCACGGGAAAGCGGCGCGCGAGCTCGGCACGATCGTCATCGCTCAGCCCGACGGCCTCTCCCGCGGGGACGAATAGATCGCCGGCGAGCAGGTTTGCAAGCCCGCGCTCCCGGGCACGCAGGCCAAAGTCCGCGAGGGCACACGCGCTCGTGGGCAACACCTCATCCATGCCGTCAAGCAGGTCGAGCGCGGCTCGCGAGACGTATACGCACGGACCTTCCACCAGGTCCACCCGGGCCGCGGTCGTGCCTTCGGCCTCCAGCAGTCTCGGCTTCGCACCCAGGAGCTCGTCGTCGGCGTCGGCTGCCGCACCGGGCATCGCGCCGACGGTCGCGGTCGTCGACTCGTGCGCTGCCGCTGCGCGCAGACTCTCGAGCCAGCCGTCAGGTAGTTCGGGATCCCCGAGCACGACGGCAACGTCTGCGGCGGGATGATCCGCTGCCACCCGGTTCACGACGTGCGCGATTGTCTCGCCGGCGCGAGCTTGCTCGGGCGCCCGGCACACAACGCACACGCGGTCATCCACGTCCGGCCTCTCGCCGTGAGGCTCGCGACTCATCGAGCGTGGAGCATAGGTGACCTGCCCGTACGATTCTCTGCGCTTCGCCTGGATCACGACCCCCGGTCACAGCTCTCTGTACCTCGGAGCGGTTGGCGATTTGGCGGCCAGGGTGGAGCCGGGCGCGCGGACGTCGCCGACGTCTGGCGCGAGAGCGAGCTGCCCGCGGTCATGAGCGTGCTGCGCAACGAGGGCCGCTGGGACACCTCCAATGTTCGCTACGAGAACGGGCGGGTCCTGGCCTACGACAAGGGTGCGCCGTCGTCCGACATGCACTGGATCGACCATGGCCTGGGAGGTCTCACCGCTGACGCCCTTTCGGTTGTGGAGGACGACCAGGCCGGCGACGCAGGGTCTGGCGGCGGCCTCCGGCCCAGCTGCACCTGAGCGAAGCTCGCCGGCAGACTCAGGTCCGTCTGTCCGCTAACAACATCTCCGCTCAGGCAGATAGCCGCGCTGGCCGAAATCAGTCCCGATGCTACGTTACGCGCCCACCCGAGTCCGTCGCCGCGGCCGTCACCTGCTCTTCGTCCTCCCGCTCGCAGGGCTGCTCGCAGCTCTCGCGCCGGCCGCGAGCGGAGCCGCGGTCATGACCTTCGGCAGCCCCCTGTCGGTGGCGGCCACGCTGAACACCGCCGAAAATCTCGGCTATCCCGGCACAAACACAGCGGTTCCCCCCGCGCCCAACGCTCCAAATGGCGTCTTTCACACCTACCACTACGGGGCGGACACGGCCCTGTGGAACGTCACGCAGGCGTCCGGGGACCCCCGAGCACCCGCCACCGGCCAGGCCGTGAAGGTGCGCCTCGAGGGCTGCGCCCAGAGCGCGTCCGGCGGACCGTCACCGTTGACCCAGATCCACTTTCAGGACATCTCCCCACTGCCCGGCGGAGGCGCCAAAGTCAACATCAGCTCGCAGGCCTTCTACATCCCCATCTGCGGTGCCAACGGAGCCAGTGGCTCGACCGTGACGACGTATGAACCGATCAACCTGTGCGTGAGCGCCGGCGACTTCGTTGCCTTCAACGACGACGGCGGATACGTCGAAAACGTGTATCGAAACGGCGTCCCCTACCAGGTGATCGGAGCGGTGGGCGGATCCACGATGGACTCGTTCATCAGGAACAACGGCACCGGCAACGGCGCCACCCTGGCCGCCTCGGACACGAGCGCCATGGACGGCTTCGCCACTAACCGCAACGAGGAACTCATGATGCAGGTGGTGCTCGGAACCGGCCCGGACGCGACGCACGTCTGTGCCGGTGGCACCCAGGGCCTACCTCCCGTGCTCGCCCCCATAAGGGTCAGCCCTCAGACGGACGGGGTCAACCACGCCCGCTACGTCGCTGTCGCGCTCTTCTGCAGGGTCAGCCCATGCAAGGGCGTCGCCACACTGAGCACCGACCGCGGCCACACCACATTTGGGCGCAGCGGCTTCAATCTCGCCTCGAACACGACCACGCACCTGCCGATCCGCGTCAACTCGCAACTGATCAACCTGATCCGAAAGCACCACGGCGTCTCAACGACGCTCACCGCGGTCGTGGCCGGCAAGACGGTCAGCCAGACGATCTCAGTGAAGATCTTCTGACCCGCCCGGTCTTCCCGAGGCGCCTCGTGACCTCGGCCAATCCCAGCAGCGCAGCTCACCGGCCGGCTGCAGAACGGCGACCGCCGCAGCCGCTCGCGGCCCGACCTCCAGCTCAGCGATCCACGGCTCGCCCGCGGCCGCGCTCACCGGCGCGCCGCCGATGCCGCGCCCCCGGCACTTCAGCTCCGCCTCGTGTCGAACCCACAGGCGCCGGAACTCCCGCTCGCGCGTCGCCGGGTCGAGCTCCTCGAGGCGCCTTGCCTCCTCGGCGCCGAATGTGCGCCTGGCGAGGGCGATCTCGTTGACGGGCCGGCGCGCCACCTCCACGTCCACGCCCACGGCGGCTGTCCAGGTAAAGGCGTAGATGGCGAGCTGCCCGGAGTGCGACAGGTTGAAGGACGGTCGGGGAGGGGTGAGCTGGGGCTTGCCGTGCGCTCCCCTTGTGAAGGTGAGCGTGCTCGGCTCCCGCTGCAGATAGTGGCCCAGCAGCGCCCTCAGGACTCCACGAGAGCGTGTCCACATGCGACGATCGCGCTCGCTCAGCATGCGCTCGGCGCGCGCTTGCTCCTCCCCGCATAGCAGCTCGACGAGCTCGTCCGCCACGGCCCCGAGGTCTACCCGCCACACATGCACGGAGCCCACGGCGAGTTGTGGGTGGAGCGGCCCGGGCGCCCAAGATCGCTCTGCTGTGTCAGGCATGGGTGGCTGGGTCGGCCCGATGGCGCCCAATGTAGGTACTGAAGCCGCTCCGATCAACCCCAGTCAGGCAAGAGCGGCGCGAGGGGCCGCCCGGCGGGTACCCCGTGTCACGCGCGTCGACGGCGACGGTCGCACGAAGGTATAGGGTCCGGTGCCGCTACATGTCGACCCCGGTACTGTCCCCAAATCGACCCCGGGCATCCGGTCGCGGGCCATCATTGGGAGTGCGCCTGCGCGGACGCTTGGGCACCGGGGTCAGCGATTCAGGCTGGGCGACGGCCGCGGTGCTTGCATCTCTGGCAGTAACCGTGTGGTGGCTCACGCAGGACACGCGGGTACCGGACTGGGATAGCGCACAGCACACGATCGACTCGTTCATCGTGCACGACGACATCGCGCGCGGCTCGCTGACGGCACCGTTCACCGAATTCAACACCTATCCCCCGCTGGGCCATCTGGTTGGCGCGCTCGGCGTGTTCCTCGGCGGTCACAAGATAGCGGCGGTGATCCTTGCGCTGAACCTTGTGTTCTTGCCGCTGCTGGCGCTTGGATGCTACGGCGCAGGAAGGTTGGTTTCCGGGCCGCGCGCCGGGCTGCTGGCGGTGGTGTTCGCACTCGGGACGCCGATGATCGTCTCCGAGGCCCACGAGGCGTATCTCGACCCACTTCAGGCGGCGCTCGTCGCGGTCAGCGTGTATGCGATTCTCGCGTCACGGCGCTTCGAGCGCTTGGGCGTGGCGGCGCTCGCGGGCGGCGCCTCGGGGCTCGCGATGCTGACCAAGGAGACCACGCCGATCTTCCTCGCCGGCCTGCTCGTCGTCGTGGTCGCACGTGGTGGGTGGCGAAACTGGCGAGGCCTGATCGCCTATGTCGTTGTGCTCGCCGTCGTCGGGGCGCCGTGGTACGTCTACCACCACGACGAGCTCAATCAGCTCGTCATAGCGCACACCTCGCAGGCCAACACGGCAGAGCCCAACCCGCTCGGTGGCACCTACCCGACGCTGTTCTCGCTGAAGAACCTAACGTGGTACTTCTGGGACGCCTCCAACATTCAGCTGCGCGGCGCGCTCCTGCTGCTCTTCCTCGTCGGGACGGTTGCCGCGATCGCGAGCAGTATCCGACGCTGGACGCCAGAGAACCTCTATCCCGAGTTGCTCGGCGGCGCATTCGTCGCGTGGGCGGGGATGACCTGGCTTACCCACAAAGACCCTCGCTATGACCTGCCGGCACTCGTATACGTCGCCGTACTGGCAACCGCGTGGATTCCCAGTGTACGTCTGCGTTTTCGACGCTGGCTGATTGCTGGATTGCTGTTAGCCGCGCTCGCGAGTTTCGCGGGTGTGGCCTTCGGACTGGGCGGAGATAGCTACCTATTGCGTGTGGCGCTGCCGGGCGCCGACGCCAGTAGCCCGCTCGGCCAGCGCTTCATCACGGTGTACTCGACGAGCGGATATCTCCGCGGCCCACCGGAAAACAACGACGGCAACGTGCCTGCGCTGCTGCGTGGATTACGGCGAGCCGGTGTCACCAATGTCACCTTCTGCTGCGCGAACCCGATCGACTTCAACGTCATCGGCCTATCTGTTATGACGACTGAAGCTGGGCTCGCCAACCCCGTCAACCCAGCATTACTTGGTCCCAAAGACGTGTTCCTAGCCGCTCACGCGCCGATCTTGCCGAGCGACCCGCCGCCGTGCCAGCGACTGCGCGGTGGAATCGGCATCTATGCGGAGCTCGGCAACCCGCTCGGTAAGCAGTTCTCGCAGTACACATTCATCTGCCCTGGCCGCAAGCCCGAAATCTACGGGTACCACGCGACAAGTCCGCCGTAATGGCCCATCTTCGCCTTTTCGGCTCGGGGTGGGTCGGCCCGATGCCGGGAATCCAGGCGCTCAAACCCCAGTGATCAAGCCTCACGGGCGAAGCTTCGTGCGGTGACCGGCGCCAACAGGGTCCTTCGAAGCATGCGCCCACGCGTCTCCCCTCCAACCGTCTTGGCGCACGCCCTCACTGTGGACGGCTAGCCTCTTGCGCCCATGCGCCCGATCCCCACTCGCATCTCCGGCCTCCTCGTCTTCGAGCCCACCGTCCACGGCGATGAGCGGGGCTTCCTGTGTGAGACCTACAGACGCCAGTGGCACGCCGAGGCCGGCATTCCCGAGGAGGATGGCTTCGTGCAGGACAACCACTCGCGCTCGCGCAGGGGGGTCGTGCGGGGGATGCACTTCCACGTCGGCGAGGGCGTCGCCAAGCTCGTGCGCTGCGCGCGCGGACGCATCCTCGACGTTGCCGTCGACCTGCGCCGCGGCTCGCCCACCTACTCGCAGTGGGAGGGCGTGGAGCTCGACGATGAGAGCATGCGCGAGCTCTACATACCGGTGGGCTTCGCCCACGGTTTCTGCGTGCTCTCGGAGCTTGCCGACGTGATGTACAAGCAGACCGCCTACTACGATCCGGACCTCGAGCGGGGCATCGCCTGGGATGACCCTGAGGTGGGCGTCGAGTGGCCCCTGCCCGTGCAGGAGCTGATCGTCTCAGAGCGCGACCGCGGCGCGCCACGGCTCAGCGAGGTTGCGGGCCAGCTGCCCTTCGAGTGGCATCCTTAAGCGGATGCGCCACCGTCTCGAGCGCCTGCGCGAGCGCACCAACGGCTACACCGTCACCCCCCGCCAGTATGAGATCGCGGCGTACGTCGCCCTGGGCGCGCTCACGCTGATCGTCCTCACGGGCGCCGCCGTGCGCCTGACCGGCTCGGGCCTCGGCTGTCCCAACTGGCCGAAGTGCTACGGAAACGCCTACCCGCCGCTGAACAGCCACGCGGTGATCGAGTTCTCAAACCGGCTGATCACCTTCCCGGTGTCGATCGCGGCGGGGGCGGCCTGGCTTTTGGCGCTTCGCCGCCGCCCCTACCGCCGCGATCTGGTGTGGCTCGGGGCGCTGCTCCCGCTCGGCGTCGTCGGTCAGGCCGTGCTCGGCGGCTTCACCGTCAAGGGTGCGCTCGACTACGGCTGGGTGATGGGCCACTTCGCGCTCTCCATGCTCATCCTGCTCGCGGCCGTGGTGCTCGCCTGGCGCGCCACCTATGAGCCGGGCGAGAGCGAGGCGGGAGTCTCCGACCGGCTGCTCGTGCGCTCGGTGTGGGGCCTGGCCGGGCTCGGTGCGCTCACGATCTTCGCCGGCACCGCCGCCACCGCCGCGGGTCCCCACGCGGGCGGCTCGCCCGGACAGAAGATCAACCGCCTGGACTTCGATGGGCGCGGGACGATGGATTTCGTCATCCATCGTCACGCCGAGATCGCGCTCGTGTTCAGCCTGGCGGCGGTGGCCGTCTGGTACCTGGCCCGCCGGCGCTCGGAGCATCAGGTGCTGCGGCGCTCGCTGACGGCGCTCTGCGTGCTGCTCGCGCTGCAGGGCGTCGTGGGGCTCGATCAGTACGAGACCCACCTGCCGACAGAGCTCGTCTGGGTGCACGTCGCGCTGGCCTGCGCGACGTGGCTGACGGTCCTGTGGGCGGCCTGCGCGGCCGCCCGCCTGGAGCCCAGAAAGTCAAGGATTTCGGCCGATATGCGCCTGGACGGGCCCCTGCGGGCCCGCGCGCCGGTCAAGTTCCCCGGAAATTAGGGCTTTTCTGGGGCACAAATCCCGCGTTTGCGGGCTTCGTCGTCCTCACCAGCGGTTAGCCTGCTGGAAGTAACGACACTCGAGAAGGGAGTGGTATGACCAAGAACGAGCTAGCCGAGCAGGTCGCGAGGCGTAATGGACTGTCCGCCAGCCAGGCTCGGCAGGTGCTGGAGACGACGATTGAGGCCGTCTCCGACGAGCTTGCCGACGGGGGTGAGGTCGCGCTTGCCGGCTTTGGCAAGTTCAGCGTCAGCCACCGAGCCGCTCGCCAGGGACGGAACCCATCAACCGGGGCGACGATCAACATCGCCGCCAGCAAGGCGGCGAAATTCTCAGCCGCAAGCGCGCTGAAGAAGCGTCTCAACCCCTGATCCGACGTTGAAAGACGGACGCTCAGAGGTCACGGGCCCGTGGTGAGGGGCCCGCGACTTCTGGGCGGGCGCCTGCTCGCGCGCCGCGCTTCGCGATAGTCCCTCGATAGCCCCTCGATAGGCCCTTGACGCGTGTAGTACGATCGCGTCACAGCAGTCAAACATTGGAGGGTGAGACTGCACTGGGCCAGGGAGGGCCAGGAGGGGAGAGGAGGCGCTGTGTTTAGCACGAGGGTGCTCGGGACAGGACCGGTTCGGCGGAAGAGCGGCCGCGGAATCCGGCGACTACGTTCCTGTTTGCTCGGTGCAGCCCTGCTCGCCGCGCTCGGCGGGTCGACGGCCGCAACTGCTGCGGCCTCCCCGCCGACCACCCCCTCGCCGCCCGATTACTCGGGACCCGCCTACCAGATCCTCGCGCCGGGCGACTTCGGGGGCCTGCCGCCGAACGAAAACTCGTTCGATCAGGGGACCCTCTACAACGAACTGACGCCCCTCATGGGCAACGTCACCCCGGCGGATCTCGAAAAATATTTCCTCTCGGAGAAGTTCGGCGTGACCGGCCCCGTGGTGAGCACCGAGGAACCGGAGCCGGGCCTCGTCATCAAGCGCGACAAAAACGGCATCCCCCACGTCTTCGGGCAGACGCGCGACCAGGTCATGTTCGGCTCGGGCTATATCGCCGCACAGGATCGCGGCCTGATCCTGGCGCTGGGCCTGGGCCCGGCCTATGCGGCGACGCTCGACATCCCCGGGATCAACCCCTTCGAACTGCTCCTCACCGGGCGTTCGTTCACGCCGAGCGCTCAGACCGTCAACTTCGTCGCCGAACAGAAGAACTCGCTGCTCGAAAAAGGCCCCGAGGGCGAACAGGTCCTGAAAGACCTCGAAGACTGGGCTGAAGGCGTCAACGCCTATGAGGGCACGCTCGGCGCCGAACGAATCCTGCCCCCCGTGAACGCCACGGACGCGATGGCCGGATTTGCGTTCATCGGCGCGATCTTCGGCAACGGCGGCGGCAACGAAGTCAACAACTCGAACTTCCTGGCCCAGCTCGAGGCCAAGCTGGGCGCGAGCGCCGGCCTGAAGGTCTTCCGTGACCTCAAGGAGGTCAACGATCCGGAAGCGCCCACGACCGCCGCGAAGTCCTTCCCCTACGACGGCGTGCCGACCGGGCCGACCCCGGGAGCCGCCGTGATCGACCCCGGCTCGGAGAGCTCCTCGGTCGCGACGGCCGCCACCGCCGCGCAGGCGACCAAACGTAAGGCCTCCAACTTCCTGCTCGCCGGTTCCGGACTGTCGGCGGACGGGCATCCGCTGGCGGTGATGGGCCCGCAGATCGGCTACTTCTACCCGGAGATCGTGATGCAGGCCGACCTACACGGCGGCGGCATCGACGCCGACGGGATCGTGGCCCCGATATCGCCGTACGTGTTCATCGGGCGCGGACAAGACTTCGCGTGGAGCCTCACGAGCGCCGA
Source organism: uncultured Solirubrobacteraceae bacterium (assembly GCA_963761355.1). GTDB lineage: Bacteria > Actinomycetota > Thermoleophilia > Solirubrobacterales > Solirubrobacteraceae > Palsa-744. The sequence continues at coordinate 36,885 of CAVXHC010000014.1, read as the reverse complement.
CAGCGAGGACACGCAGCAGTTCCTCGAGCAGCTGTGCAACGCGAACGGCACCCCGCCCACGCGTGAATCGACCTCCTACGTGTACAACGGCAAATGCATCCCGCTGAAAACCTTCGACGCGGGAACGCTGGGCGCCGGCAACGGCGAACCCGAACGCGAACTCAGCTTCCTTGAATCGGTCCACGGTCCGATCTCAGGGACGGTGACGGTGCACGGGCAGCCCTACGCGGTTGCCAAGGAGCGCTCCACCCGCGGCCGCGAGCCGGCGGGCGAGCTCGCCTTCAGCGACTTCGACTCAGACCGCGTGCACAACCCCCAGCAGTTCTTCGAAGCCGCGAACGAGCTCGAGTCGACATTCAACATCCCCTACATCGACAACAAGCACATCGCGTACTTCTCGGCGGGGCGCCTGCCGATCCTCGCTCCGGGCACCGACCCGAGCCTGCCCACCCTCGGCACCGGCCAGTACGACTGGCGCGGGTTCCTCTCGCTTGAACAGCACCCCCACGAAGTCGATCCCCGCAGCGACGTGTTCGTGAACTGGAACAACAAGCCCGCGCCGGGTTGGGGGGCTGCCTCCGACAACTTCTCCTACGGCCCCGTCCAGCGGGTCCAGCAGTACCTGGGCTTCAGGCCCGGTATGTCCGAGGCCGACGTCGCCTCGATCATGAACAGAGCCGCCACGCAGGACCTGCGTGCCGACCAGGACTGGCTCTGGATAGCGCTCGTGCTCTACGGTGGGCCCGCGCCCACCCGGCTGGCCGGGGAAGCGGCCAACCTCGTCACCAACTGGGCGCTGCACGGTGCCAGCCGCTACGGAGTAACCGGACCCGAAAACCCGGGGGCGGCCGTGCTCGACGCCGCCTTCAAGGGGATCGGCGAAGCTGTTCTCGATCCCGTGCTCGGCCCAGAACTGACGAGCGAGTTCGCGGCGATGGCGCCAATCGAAAACGCGCCCTCCTCGAGCGGCTCGGCCTATGACGAAGGTTGGTACGGATACATCTCCAAGGATCTGAGGAGCGAGCTCGGCCTGCCCGTCGTCGGACCCTACAGCCGCCACTACTGCGGCAACGGGAACCTGAAGGCGTGCCGGGCATCGCTGTGGGCGGCGATCCAGAGCGCGGCCGAACACCTGAAGGAAACGCAGGGTCCCGAACCGAGCAAGTGGCGGGCCGAACGGGTGCGGATCACCTTCCCACCCACATATGACCCGCTCCCGCCGACCTACACCGAACCCTTCACGATGGCCTGGACGAACCGCTCGACCTTCCAGCAGGTGATCGAGTTCACCGGTCACGCGCCGGAATAGAGAGCCTCAGAGCCTGGTTGAAGAGTCCGGCTGACTGAGCCTGGTTGATCGAGTCTGGCTGATTGCACCGCGCGCGTCTTAGGGTGCACACGCGGCTCGCTCCCGCACGGTCGCTGTCATCCGGCGGATTCGCGAGGTTCTTGACTGGACGTCCGGATTCCCTCCAACGCCTCGCGCCGACTACGGGATACTGGGTGGGCGATGTCGCAGGAGAACGTCGAGCTCGTTCAGAGCATCTATGCGCTGTGGAACAAGGACGAGTCGGCCCGGCATCTGATCGACCCGGAGCTTGAATATGTGAACCCCCCGTATGCGGTGGAGTCCGGAACCAGCCACAGCCGGCGCACGCTCGGAAAGATACGAGAGGTCTACCCGGACTTTCACGTGGAGCCGGAGCGCTTCGTGGACGTCGGCGAGGACGTGGCGGTGATCGGCATCGCCCGCGGCACCTCCGCCAGCGGTGTCAAGGCGCAGTGGCGTCAGGGCTACGTGTGGACCGTCCGCGATGGCAGAGCGATCCGCTTTCGCTGGTTCAACGATCCCGACGAAGCCCTCAAGGCCGTCGGCTTGAACGAGGACTGACGGTCGTCCTCGGCCGCAACGTGCACTACCGTCGGGTGTCCAACAGGAGGTCACGCATTGACCGGCCTTAGCCAATCCACGGGCCCCTCTCCGCCCGACACCGTCGACGCCCTGATCCTCGACCTGCTCGAGTGGATCGGCTCCAGCCCTCGCCCCTACGCTGAGGTGCTCGAGGCGTGGCGTACGTCGTGTCCGCGCCTCCCCGTGTGGGAGGACGCCAACGACAGAGGCTTCATCGCACGTCATCATGAGCCGGGAGACGGCGCGCTCGTGTCGGTGTCCGCCGCGGGCGAAGAGCACCTGCGCAAGCACCGCCGATGACGCTCCACGGAGAGACATGTGGAGAGAGCGCGGCTTGCCCGCGGCTCACTACCATCTGCCTGTGAGCGGCCCGAGGTTGCCCGGTGGGGTGGTGCACAAACTGCCCGCTGACCTGCGTAAGGCGCTGATCGCCAACGCCACGGCACTCGATGCCTGGAAGGACATCACGCCCCTGGCCCGTAACGAGTTCATCTGCTGGGTGGAGGATGCCAAGCAGCAGACCACCCGAGAGCGCCGCATTCGCCGGACGCGGGAAGAGCTTGAGGAAGGCCAGCGCCGACCCTGCTGCTGGCCCGGTTGCAAACACCGCGAACGCACCGGCGCCCAGCTGCCCGCACGAAGCCTCGCTCAGTAGCGGGGCTCCCGATCCCGTCGTACCCCGGAGAGGATCCGGCGCAGCGTCTGAAGGTCAGCGGCCGGGAGTTCCAGCAGGCCCGCCGGCGGCCGCTCGAGGATCTCCTCGGCCTGTTGGGCGAGCGCCGCTCCGGTAGCCGTGGCCGCTACGAGCTTGACGCGCCGGTCGGTGGGGTGGGGTTGACGCTCCACGAGACCGGTGCGTTCAAGGTCATCGATCACCGCCGTCAGGTTGGGCGGATCCATCCCGAGCAGTGCTGCCAGCTCGCCCATGGGCATGGGCCGGCGAGCGATCCGCCTCAGCGCCCTGGTCTTCCCGAAGCTGAGACCGACCCGATCGCTGACTTCGCGCCGGCGTCGGTTGTCCAGCACGAGATCGGCCATCGCCTGCCACGCCTCGCGAGCCGCGTCGTCTCGAGGGGCACGCGCCTTCGTCATGCCGCGCTTCCTTCGAGGAACTCGGGGTTGATGGACTCGGCCGTGTGCCGGGCCGTGGCCCCGGCCCACGGAGAGGTCGCGACCAGGCCGAGGACCAGCACGACGGCACCGCAGCCGGCCAACACCCACCAGCCGGCGCGGCTGGCCACGGCGAAGTCGCTGTAATTCCCCTTCTGCAGGGAGGCGGACACGAGCGAGCCAACCACCGCCACGCCCAGGGTCGCGCCGATCTGGCGCGATGTGCTCGCGATGGCCGCTGCCACGCCGGCCTGGGCCCGGGGCATGCCCGAAACGGCGGCTTGGGTGATCGGCGCGTTCACGAAGCCGAAGCCGATGCCGAAGATCACGTATGCCGTTAACAACCACGTGAACGGTGTCGTGGCGCTCAGCCCGACCAGCAGCAGGCACGCGATGCACAGCGTGCTGCCGCCGATGACCAGCGGGATCCTTCCCCCCCGACGGCCGACTATTCGCCCCGAGAAGGGTGGGATGAGCATGGTCATCGCCGCCATCGGCAGGGTGTAGATCCCCGCCTGCAGCGGTGAGAGCCCGCGCACGTCCTGGAGGTAGAGGGTGTTGAGGAAGAGGAACCCACCGAGCGCAGCAAAGGCGGCGACGGCGATGACCGCGGCCGAGGAGAACGGCACGGAGCGGAAGAAGCGCAGGTCTATGAGCGGCTCGCTTGCGCGGCGCTCCCAGACCACGAGTGCAGCCAGCGACGCAGCGGACACGGCGAAGGCGCCCATGATCAGGGTCGACCCCCAGCCCCGGGTGGGGGCTTCGATGATGCCGTAGGTGAGCGAGGCCAGCAGCGTGATCACGAGCACCTGCCCGGCGATGTCCACCTTCCTCGCAACCGCTGCCCTGGACTCGGGGACGTAGCGCAGGGCAAGGACCGCCGCGGTCAACCCGACAGGGATGTTGATCCAGAAGATCGCGCGCCAACCGACCGTCGTCACCAGCAGCCCGCCCACCACCGGGCCGAGGGCCATCGACACGCCTACGACCGCAGCCCAGACCCCGATGGCCTGGGCGCGCTCCCGCGGGACGGTGAAGGTGTTGGTGATGATCGACATCGCCACGGGATTCAGCATCGATGCGCCCACGCCCTGCACCATGCGGAAGATGATCAGCATCGTCAGATTGGATGCCAGGCTGCAGAGCAGCGAGGCCGCTGCGAAGGTGAGCAGCCCGATCACGAAGGTGCGCCGGCGCCCCAGGCGGTCAGCGGTCGAGCCCGAGAGCATCAGCAGGCTGGCCAGCACCAGCGTGTAGGCGTCAACCGTCCACTGCAGGCCCGACAGGGGCGCGTGGAAGTCCCGCCCGATCGAGGGCAGAGCGACATTCACGATGGTCACGTCGAGCCCGACGATGAGGAGGCTCATCGAGCAGATCAGCAGGATGCCGATGCGCCGCCGACGGCTCAGCTGACCCGTTGCCAGGCTCGCCTGCTTTGGTTCTGGCGACACCATAGTGATGATATCATAAGCACTGTCATCCTCGTCCCGCAGGGGCGAGCTTCAGACCGCGCAAGCGGGGTGCCCGACGTCCGCGTGCGCCTGCTGGATCAGGCGAAGCAGGCCTCTAGGAATCCGTTTCCAGGGAGATCCCGGCCCGCGGGTGGTCGACACCTCGGGCGAGGTTATGATTGGCGGCGGCCAAGCAGTGGCACGGCAACTGAGCAAGAGCAGCGGGGACCGTCCAATGCTCGTGTCCGACGCGGCGCGGGTGCGCTTGATGGCGCCATCGCTGAGAGGAGTGGTGCGGATCCTGCTCATCACGGTCGGGTGCGCAATCGCCCTCTATCTTCTGTGGCGGGTCCGGGCGGTCGTCCGGCTGGCCGGCATCAGCCTGTTCCTGGCCGTCGCCATCGTCCCTGTCGTCGATTCGCTCGACCGCCACGTGCGCGTGCCCAGGGCGATGGTCATCCTTGCGGTCCTGGTGGTCTCGATCGCCGGCGTCGTGGTCGTGGGCGCGCTTGTCGTGCCGAGCATGGTCAAAGAGGTCGGTCAGCTCTCCGAGCATGCGCCGAAGTACGCGCGTGAACTCCACCGCTACTCGACATCTCGCCACTACGACAACCGCTACCACATCTCTTCAAAGCTCGTGCAGGATGCGCGCGGGCTGCCGCAGCGATTGGCACATCTGGCCGGTCCACTGAAGGATGTGACGGTGTCGGCCTTCAGCTTCATCGGCCAGCTGGTCACCGTGCTGGCGCTCACGTTCCTGCTCGTCCTGCACGGGCGCCAGTATGTGAACATGGGCCTCTCGCTGACCGGTGACCGCGAAGAGCGCTACCGGCGGCTGATCGTCGAAATCAAGCGCGCGGTCGCGGGCTTCACGCTGGGCAACATCTCGATCAGCTTGCTCGCCACGCTGGCGACGTGGATCGTGCTTTCGCTTCTCGGTGTGCCTTACGCGCTGTCGCTTGGCTTCGTCGTTGGATTCTTCGATCTCATACCCCTCGTCGGGGCCACGCTCGGAGCGATTGTGGTGGCCGTTGCGACCGTGACGGTGAACTTCCCCATCGCCACGATCGCGTGGATCGCGTTCATCGTCCTCTGGCAGCGCTTCGAGGATTACGTCGTACAGCCGCTCGTCTACAGAAAAGCGCTCGACGTCAACCCGATCGTGACCATCCTCGCCGTCTTTGGCGGGCGCCGCGCTGCTGGGGATCCTGGGTGCGTTGATCGCGATCCCCACGGCCGCCGCGATCCAGATCATCATCAGCGACTGGTGGTCGTCACGAGCTTCCGAGCAAGCCGGCCCCGCTTCGGAGGTGCGCGACGCGCCCGCCGCGCCTCGCTTGAGCGACGGGTAATGGGAAAGGGCGCCGACGCGACCGTCGCTCCGACGCGGCCGGAACTCGGTCTGTTCAGCGCAGCGACCTGAACGCCGCTCGCATCTCGTCTGCGAACAGCTGCGGCTGTTCCCAGGCCGCGAAATGGCCGCCGCGGTCGAGTTCGTTGAAATGGATCAGGTTGTCGGGGTATGCACGCTCCGCCCAACTGCGAGGCGCCTGATAGAGCTCGTCGGGAAAGACACTCATGGCAAACGGGATGGAGACGTTCTTGGCGTCAAAGAAACCCGCCTTGTTCTCCCAATACAGCCGAGCCGAGGAGATCCCGGTGTTCGTCAGCCAGTAGAGCGTGATGTTGTCGAGGACGTCGTCGAGCGTCAGGTCCCCCGGGGGGTTGCCCTGAACCACCTGTTCCACGAGCCCGGGCTGTCCGGCACCGTCACCGTGGTCGAGAATGAACGACGCCAGGTCGATCGGCGAATCCGACAGGCCGTACAGCGTCTGCGGGCGCGTCGTCATGATCAGCGCGTAGGCGACGTGCTTGGCGTAGAAGTTGCTCAACTGCTCATACGCGCGTCGCTCGTCGTGCGATAGACCGGACGGCGCCGGGTCGCCGTGCAGGAACCCGTCTACGAGCTCGGGCGGAGCCGTGCCGGGCATGTTGGAGTGAATGCCGAGCAACTCCGGAGCTGCCTGTTCTCCCATCGTCTGCGTGACGGCCGCGCCCCAGTCGCCGCCCTGCGCGAGAAACCGTGTGTATCCAAGGCGCTTCATGAGCTCCACCCACGCGCGCGCGATCCGAGGCGGACCCCACCCGGCAGAGGTCGGCTTGCCGGAGAACCCGTAGCCCGGCAGTGAGGGAATCACCACATCGAAGGCGTCCGATGCGCTCGCCCCGTGTGCCGTCGGGTCGGTGAGCAGATCGATGATCTTCATCTGCTCGATGATCGAGCCAGGCCAACCGTGGGTGATGATCAGCGGCAACGCATCCTCGTGCTTTGAGCGAACGTGAATGAAATGAATGTCCAGCCCATCGATCGCGGTGATGAACTGCGGGAGGGCGTTCAGCCGCTTCTGGCACTTGGACCAGTCGTAGTCGGTCCCCCAGTAGCGCGCGAGCTCCTGAATCGTCGCCAGAGGCACGCCCTGCGAGTCGTCCGCAACGGTCTCCCGCTCGGGCCACCGTGTCGCGAGTATTCGCCTGCGTAACTCGCTCAGCTCCGCCTCGGGAAAGCTGATCTGAAACGGACGAACGGCGGTGGGGTCGCTGCCCGGCTGTTGCCCTGCATCGGGTTGACGGGTGGTCGTGCTCATTGCCTGTTCTGCTCCTTTGCTTTGGTGAGGGGGACGCGTCAGCCGGACCGGCACCGCAGCCGGCATAGGAGGATGTGTCCGTAGGTGCAAGGGCCCCCGAGATCAGGACGAGCCCTGCTCGATGGATGGCGTTTCTGCCGCTACGAACGAAACAGCCCGTGAGGTTGGAGGGGTTGGCGCTCCAGGGGCCCGCACGAGAGATCCGAGCAGAAGTGGCCGATAACGGTCCCGCATCGACGGTACTCCTGCTCGGTTGGCGTGGACTGACCGCCAACAGCGCTGCTGCGAAAATTCCCGCAAAGAGCGCTGTTTATGGCAGACGGGCTGCGCGAGGCATGCCGTGGTGTCGCGCGCTTGAGTGATCACCCCCGGCCGACTATGGTGGCATCGATGAGCGGTCAGCTCCCGGATCCTCGCCTGAGGAAGATTTACCGCTTGAAGGCGACCCTCGGAGCACCACTGGATCTGGGCGACGTCGCCCAGGGCCACCGGCGGATCCTGCCGCAGACAGGCGGGACGTTCACGGGTCCCGAGCTCAACGGCAAGCTGCTGCCGGGCGCGAGCGCGGACTGGCAGATCGTTCTGCCGGATGGGACGTCGTTCGGCGACATCCGCTACACGCTGCAGACCGACGGCGGCGATCTGCTCTACGTCCAATCGCGAGGGGTGCGTCACGGCAGCCCTGAGGTTCTCGCACGTCTCGCGCGCGGCGAGGACGTCGATGCCGGCGAGTACACGTTTCGCACCTCGACCCAGATCGAGACCGCTGCCCCCGCGCTCGACTGGCTGAACAAGGGCGTTTTCATCAGCGTTGGTGCTCGCCAGGCCCCGGGCGTGGTCTACGAGACCTACCTGGTCGAATGAACTCGCCGCCGGAGCGCGACGACGGGAAGGTCGCGATCATCACCGGCGCCTCGCAGGGGATCGGCGCGGGGCTCGCGAAGGCATACCGAGAGCGCGGGTATGCCGTGATCGCGACCGCTCGCTCGATCGAGCCTTCAGAGGACTCCGGCATCGTCGCCGTCGAGGGCGACATCTCCGACCCAGAGACCGCGCAGCGCATCGTAGACGCGGCGCTCGAGCGCTTCGGTCGGATCGACACCCTGATCAACAACGCCGGGATCTACATCGGCAAGCCCTTCACGGACTACACCCTCGAGGATTTCAATGCCCTGATCGCCGTCAACCTCGCTGGCTTCTTTCACATCACAACGCGCACGATCAGACACATGCTCGACCAGCGCCGCGGGCATCTGCTCAACGTCTCGACGACGCTCGTTGAGCAGGCCGATAGCAGTCAGCCCGCCGCGCTGTCCGTGCTGACCAAGGGGGGTCTCGTCGCCGCCACCAAATCGCTCGCAATCGAGTATGCCTCCCGTGGTCTACGGGTAAATGCCGTGTCTCTGGGCGTGATCAAAACTCAGATGCACGACGAGAGCTCCTATGCGGGGCTGGGCGCGTTGCACCCCATCGGCCGCGTGGGCGAGATCGAGGATGTGGTCGGTGGGGTTCTCTATCTCGAGTCGGCGCCCTTCGTGACCGGAGAGGTCTTGCATATCGACGGCGGCCAGAGCGCAGGACACTGACCGCGGGGTCGCGCGACCCGGCTCAGCCTCGCGCCGCCTCTGCGAGCGCCTCCAGCTCACCGGGGATATCGGGACCCGCGGGCTGGTAGGCGATCTCCGTCGCTCCCGCGTCCTCGAGCTGAGCGAGCCGCTCGCGCCAAGCCTCCTCCGTCACAGCAAGCCCGAACCCGCTCAGCAGATCACCCGTCACGAAAGGTCGGTCGTGAGCGTTGACGTGCACGAGGTGGCCGTAGTGCATGGCCAGGTGGCGGCTCTCCTCGTGGATGTCCTGGTAGGAGGCCAGCCACTCACGCGCCTGCTCCTCGGGCAGAAGGCCGTGCTCGTAGCCGTAGTGGAGCGTCACCGCGCCGGCATGGCCGGCAGCTGCGAGAGACCGCTCGGAGTCAGGCGCCTCTCCGTCGCGCAGGACGGTGCCCGCCAGCAGGGCAACGCTCCAGTCGAAGCCCGCGAGCGCGCCGACGGCAAACACGCCGTCGCCAAGCTCTTGGGCAACCGCGACGCCCTTCGGGCCACCGGCGCCGATCAGCCACTTGACCTCGATCGGACGCTCCGGCGCCATGCCGGGCGAGTGCAGCATCTGGATCTGCGCGTCCTCCCACGTCACGACCTCGCCCCGCAGCAACCCCTTGAGCGTCCGGACATACTCGGCAACGAAGGCCCACGGCAGCGCACGCTTGCCCATGGCCATGCGCCCAGTGAAACCCGATCCCACGGCCACCGTGACACGGTCGGCGCCGGCCATATCGACCAGGGTGGCGATCGCCGCCGCGTTTGTCATCGGATGGCGGTTGCTCGGCACCAGGACGCCCGGTCCCAAACCGATGCGCTCGGTGCGCTCGGCGGCCCGACAGAGCTGCACCCACACGTCGGGGTACAGCGGCGGCGAGTCATAGAAGAACGCGCGCTCGTAACCGAGCGACTCGGCGATCCGCGCATGCTCGTGGCTTTGGGGCGACGTGGCGAAGGCACAAGACAGCGTCAGCGACATGGGCTCCTCCTCAGGTAGGGCGGCGGCGCCCCCACTCAACCACAACGTCACCGGGTTAGTACCCGCGCGCGTGGGATGGCGCCAAGCGGGCTCGCGCGCCGGGTCAACGCGTGCAAACAGCGGAAAGCGCGATCCGATGGTTGTGGCGAGGACAGCACACCGATCTGCATCGGTAAAGGTTCACCAGCCATTCGTCGAAACCAACGCACGATGCAGACAGACAGCGGCGATTCGGACCGATCTGCCCAGATGAGCCATTCCCGCAGCAGAGGTCGTCATGTCAGACGGTGATACCCCCCCGCATAACCCAGAGGGTGCCAGCGCTCCCGAAGTTTCCGGGGCAGAGGCAGTCAACGGTTCGCCTCGACAGGCTGAGAGCCAAGCTTCGTCCACCCTCGGGCCGCAGAGCACCGACGGTGACTCGAGGTCGACGATTCCGCCGGTCTCCCGCAGGGAAAGGCTCGGGCGCGTGAAGCAACTGGCCCCAGCCCGGAAGGCTGTGTGGGCGGCGGCAGTGCTGTGCGTCGCAGTGGGAGCCGTCGGCTCGGTGCTCCGCGCGCAGGCCGTGGCGCGCAGCGATGCCGCCGAACCACGACAGGCATTCTCTCGGACCTCGGCAGGTCTCAATTCGACCCTGAAGCTGTCCATCCAACACGAGGAAGACCTCATAGTCAGCGCGAGCACCTTCTTCGCCGGGAGTCCAAAGGCATCGGCCGCGGAATTTGGCGCCTGGGTGAAATGGGCGCAAGCGCTACGTCGTTACCCGGAGCTCGAGAAGCTCGGTCTCGTGGCGCTGGTGCGCGCGCCGGAACTCGCAGCGTTCGAGGCGAAAATCAGCGGTCATACGGTGAAGTCGGCGGAGTCGGCGAGGTCGGCGGAGGCGCGGTCGCCGCTACCCGACGGCGGCGGTTTCCCCATTGTTCCCAGCGGTCCGCGTTCCTACCGCTGTTTCGCCGCCGTCGAACTCGCGAGGAGCCCTGTGGGGCGCACGCCGGCGGGGCTTGACTACTGCGCACTGACGCCCGGACTGCTGTCGTCTCGAGACTCGGGACTCAGCACCTACACGCCGGCCTCAGCGGGAAACAACGAAGCTCTGGCAGTCGAGGCGCCCGTGTACAGAGGGAACGTTCCTCCCTCCACATTCGCGAGCCGAAGGGGAGCATTTGTGGGGTGGCTACGTGAGGTGCTGGTACCCGGCGTGATGCTGCAACAGATCCTGCGCGGCCACCCGGGATACACAATCCGCCTCCGCCACACGAGCAGCTCCTCGAACATCGTCTTTGCGAGCGGCAGCCCACAGCCAAACGCGCAGAGCGCGACGCTCGATCTACATGACGGATGGACCGCGAGGACCTTTGGACCTTCTCCGGTCGTCTCGAGCGTGTTCACGGACGGAAATGCGCTCGGCCTGCTGATCGTCGGAAGCCTGCTGAGCGTGCTGCTCGGCCTGCTGGTCTTGGTCGTTGGCGCAGGTCGCCCACGGGGTCCAGCGCGCGCGGCCCGCAAGCTGCCCCATTCGAACCTCTACGACGCCCTCACAGAGCTTCCCAACCGCGAGCTTACGCTGGACCGGGCCGAGCGAATGGTCGCGCGAACGGGACGCCAGTCCGGGATGCTCGCGGGCGCACTGTTCATCGACATCGACTGGTTCAAAGATGTCAACGACAAGCTCGGACATGCTGCCGGGGATCAGCTTCTGAAGATCTTTGCGCAACGGCTGGTCGACGTCGTGCGATCAGAGGACACCGTGGGCCGTTTCGGAGGAGACGAGTTCATCGTGCTGGTCGAGTCAGCAGCCCGCGGGGTGCGGCTCGACTCCCTGGCCCGGCGCATGATCGAGGCACTGCATAAGCCTGTCCAGCTCGAGGATTTCGGGCCACGCTTCTTCTCGACGGCGAGCATCGGTGTCGCCTTCGGCCGATACGCGACCCCCGACGACCTCATGCGCGACGCGCAGCTCGCCCTGACTGCGGCGAAGACAGCCGGCAAGGACCGCTACACGCTCTTCAACTCAAACATGCGCGCGGTCATCGAAAGTCACTCGGTGCTCGAGCATGAGCTGAACACGGCGCTGCAGGAAAAGCAGTTCTTCCTGCTCTATCAGCCGATCTACGATCTGACGACTCGCAAGGTAGTGGACGTCGAGGCGCTCATCCGCTGGGCGCATCCGAAGCAGGGCGTCCTGCCCGCCGGCGACTTCATGCCCCTGGCCGAGGAAAGCGGGCAGATTGTGCCGATCGGTCGGTGGGTGCTCGAAGAGTCATGCAATCGAGCAGCCGCATGGAACGTGGCAGGCCATCGGGTCGGCATCTCAGTGAAGATTTCGGCCAATCAGCTGAATCGAGACGGATTTGTGACCGACGTTCGGCGAGCGCTTCAGCAGTCCGGGATCGAGCCCTCATCGCTCACGCTCGAGGTCGCCGAGACGACGGTGATGGCTGACCTCGCAGCGGCCGTCGTGCGCCTCGAGGAGATCAGGCAGCTGGGTGTGCGCATCGCGATCGAGGACTTCGGCGGCAGCGGGTACGCCCGCCACTCCGACCTGCAACAGGTGCCGCTCGACGTGTTGAAGGTGGACACGAGCTCCCTCGCCTCCTCAGAGGACCAGGACTTCCGCCGCTGGTTGCTCGAAGCTATCGTCGTCTTTGGTCGCGACCTATCGGTGACTGTGATCGCCACAGGAGTCGAGACGGAGGAGCAGATTGCCACCCTACATTCAATGGGTTGCACTATGGCTCAGGGGTCGTTCGCCGGAAAACCCACGCCCCCTGACGGCGTCGAGGGTCTTCTGGACGCTGACATGCCAGAGATCCGTACGAACTCCACGAGTCTCTAAACCTCGGCCACCCGGTCAGCCCCGCCGTCCATCACCTCGGGAACAGCCGAACAGCCCGCACGCAACTCAAGGCCCGGGCACTGACGAAGTAGCTCGGTCTGCGGCGCGCGCCTCATCAGCCATCGCGCGGTCGTAGTTGATCCGGATCAGCGCGATCACGTCGCGAACGTCCTCCTCGCTCTTGATGCTACGCGCCGCCGGCCCCTTCTTGTCGGGGAATACAGGGTGGGGCACGATCCGGCCCTGCGCTTTCAGCTCCTGCCAGATCTGTGGTGGGAAGAAGAAGTGGCCAGCGTGATCGCCGTGCAGGTGTCCGATCTCCCGACGGCCGCGCCTGAACGCGAACTCGCCGCGCCGGCCCGGACCTGCCTCCACGCCAGGCCAGGAGGTGACCTCCTCGGTGATCTCTTGACTGGCCGTTCGCGTCTCGGTCATGGTCTCTCCTAGGTGTTCGGAATGGGGAGTTTCAATACTAGAAGTTCAAGTTAGCTTGAAGTCAAGGACCCGATGTGGTTTGCTCTTCGCGTGCCCGACCTGCTGACGATCGGAGAGGTCTCGCGGCGCAGCGGTGTCGCAACGTCCGCCTTGCGCTTCTATGAACAGCGAGGACTGATCAGCTCTGAGCGAGCCGGCTCCGGTCATCGCCGTTACCCGCGGCCCGTCCTGCGCCGGATCGCGTTCGTCGTGTTCGCGCAGCGGATCGGGCTGACGCTCGAGGAGATCAGCGTCGAGCTGGCCAAGCTTCCTGCCGCGCACGCACCCACCCGCCGCGACTGGTCGCGCCTCACCCGCGAGTGGGCGTCACGAATCGATCAGCGGATCGCCGAGCTCGAGCGACTCAAGCTCGGGCTCACCGAGTGCATCGGGTGCGGCTGCCTGTCACTCGACCGCTGCAAGCTCTCAAACCCGCAAGATCGTGCCGCCGGCCTCGGTCCCGGCCCGCGCTATTGGATCGGCGACCGCCCCGCGTCGGCTTGATCGCTGTTGCGATGACAGGCGCTTGGGTCACAGCTCACCGACCGCGGTTGGCCCTCTTCGTACGCTAACGTTGCTGCGCTCCCAGGCCAAGCCGCGGCCTGGCGTCGGGGGCGCGCCGGCGCCCCGCGGGGTGGAGCGCTTACGAGCGGGAGGAGTGGGCATGGACGTGCGAAGAGTCGTGACCGGCCATGACACCGAAGGCAAGGCGGTGTTCGTCGCGGATGAGCAGGTGGCCCCGGTCACGCTCGCGCTGCTGCCAGAGAGCGAGTACCACCAGCTATGGGGATCCGACGTGACCTGCCAGTTCCCTGATGACGGGGCGCGACCCGACGCACGGAGCTACTTCCCGCCGGTGGGTGGCTTCCGGGTGGGGTTCTTCACGATTCCGCCGGACGGGGGCGCCGGCGCCCCAGCCGATCTCGACATCGAGGCCGCCCTGGCCGAGTTCGAGCAGAAGCTGCCCGGCTTGGCCGAGCACCTCGAGACGGCCGAGCCGGGTATGCACACAACGGCCACCGTCGACTTCGGTGTCGTGCTGTCGGGGCAGGCCACGCTCGAGCTGGACGACGGCGTTACGGTTGCGCTGAACCCGGGTGACACCTACATCCAGAACGGCACCCGGCATCGCTGGTCGAACCGGGGTCAGGCGCCCGCGGTGCTCGTCGTCGCTCTGATCGGCGCCGAGCACGCCAGGGTCGGCTGAGCCAAGCAGCTACTGGCCCAGCGAAGCCGGGGGGTAGTGCCGATCAGGAGGATTCGAGAAGCTGCTTCGCGTGCGCAAGCGCCTCGGCCAAGCTGTGCGCGCCGACAACGACCGCGCCGCCATCGCTCCGCGGCTCGATCCTGAGAACCAGCTCGCCGTCTTCGAGCAGTGTGAAACCAAACAGCCTGTCGCCGGCCCAGAACTCGGCGGTGCCGAACTCGGCCTCTTCAGGGCTCACGACGATGACCTCGAGTTGATGCGGAGCGTCCATCTTTCCAGTCGGTCGGGTTGTGCTCATGAGCCTACTGCCGACGGTCGCCCGGAGTCGTGAGCCCCGAGGAGTCGTGGTAGGGGTTCCCGGGAGTCATTCCGCCGCTACCGCAGACGGCGCAGACGCCTGCGTCGCATCAATGCGTGTAGCTCGGTCAGGCAAGATCGGCGGCGAAGCCCTCGCGCCACGAGGCGGGATGCGGCGCCCAGCGTAAAAGCTCCTTCGCCTTGGCGTTGGAGGCGCCGCGCGTTAGGAGCATCCCGTGGATCCCGTAAGGGCTGCGCGGCGGCGGCGTCTGGAGAGGCTCGGGCGCTCCAAGCGCCTCAGCATAGGCAGGCAGTCCAATCTTCGATCGCGGCTGGCTCGTCGTCCACGATGTTGTACACGCCTGGCTCTCCACCTTCGACCGCGACCACGGTCCCCCGCGCGGCGTCGCGGACGTGGATGAACGACCAGTGCGCCGGTCCCCCGCCGGCGACGGGAAATCGCTGCTGGCGCACGAGCTCGGCGTTCGAGCCGTCGGCGGCGTAGGTGGTTCCCGGGCCATAGAAGTTGCCATACCGAAGCACGACGGACTCGAGGGGACGATCGCCGTTCTGCTCGATCAAACGATGGTCGCCGCCCAGTCCCACGTACGCAACGGCGGTCCAGCCCGCGGCCGACCCCGGCCAGCCAAGCGATCTAGACTCAATGCGCCCAATGGAACCACCGATCCTGATCGACGTCTGGACCGTCGACCCCTCGCAGCAGGCTGAGCTGGCCCGGCGGATCTCCGACGGGGTGCGAGACGTGATCGTCGGCAGCCCGGGCTTCGTGTCTGCCCAGCTTTACGAAAGCACCAATGGCGACGCGATGATGGTGTCCGTGCGCATGCGAACGATCAAGGAGCGCCAAGAACTCACGGACTCGCCTGAGGCTCACAGCTTTGTGCGCGAACTTGGAGTGATCGCGCGTTCCCACGTGCGTCTCTACCGGCTTGTTGAGAACTTTGGCGACTCCGACGAGCCCGCCTGACCGGCGCCGCGTCGGAAGCGACAGCCCCGACCCCGGCCATCGATCAGCCAACCCTCTCCGCCTCCAATTTATACCACCCGGGAGGCCTTCATGAAGCCCCCGGTCGTGGTGTATAACCGCCGGCCGAAACCAGAATCCACGGAGATCGGAGTCGCGAAATGTGTGTGTTGTCCTCGACGGATCCGACGGGAGTGTGGCTATGACCGAGCATGCGGTGGTGATCGCCGGAGGCGGTCCTGCGGGGATGATGCTGGCGGCTGAGCTGGCGCTGGCGAAGGTCGACGTCGCGATCGTCGAGCGGCGTCCCGATCACGTGCTGGTTGGCTCACGGGCCGGCGGTTTTCACTCGCGCACTGTCGAGGTGCTCGATCAGCGCGGGGTCGCTGACCGCTTCCTCGCGGAGGGTCAGGTGGCTCAGGTCGCCACGTTCGGCACGGCCGCGCTGGACATGAGCGACTTCCCGACGCGTCATCCGTACTCGCTCGGGATCTGGCAGAACCAGATCGAGCGGATCATGGCCGCCTGGATCGGCGAGCTGCCGGTGCGGATCTACTACAGGTGTGAGGTGACGGGCTTCGCGCAGGACGGCACCGGCGTCGATGTCAAGCTGTCTGAGGGCCAGTCGCTGCGGGCGCAGTATCTCGTCGGGTGCGACGGAGGCCGCAGCGTGATCCGTACAGCCGCCGGCATCGAGTTCGCCGGATGGGATCCGACGATCAGTAGCCTGATCGCCGAGGTCGAGACGGCCGAGGAGCCAGAGCTGGGCGTCCGCCACGATGACAAGGGCACCCATGGCATCGGCAGGTTGGAGTACGAGGTCCGCGACGGCGAGGTGGTCTACATCGATGAGGGGCCGGTGCGGGTCGTCGTGACCGAGCAGCAGCTCGGGCCTGGCAGCGAGCCCACCCTGCGCGATCTGAGTGAAGCGCTGATAGCGGTGTACGGCACCGACTTCGGGATCCACAATCCCACGTGGATCTCCAGGTTCACCGACATGACACGTCAGGCCGCGGCCTATCGCGCGGGACGAGTCCTGCTCGCCGGCGACTCGGCGCACGTGCATTACCCGGCGGGCGGGCAGGGCCTCAGCCTCGGTGTGCAGGATGCCGTGAACCTGGGATGGAAGCTGGCTCAGGTGATCAACGGGACCTCCCCGGAGAGCCTTCTGGATACCTATCAGGAGGAGCGCCACCCGGTCGCTGCGCGTGCGCTCCGGCATACGATGGCTCAGATCGCGCTCCGGCGCCAGGACGAGCGGATGCAGGCTCTGGTCGATGTCGTGTCGGAGCTGGCGGTGATGGACGAGCCTCGCAAACGACTTGTCGGGATCGTCTCCGGGCTGGACATTCACTACGACCTCGGCGGGGGCCACCCCCTGCTCGGACGACGCATGCCCGATCTGGACCTCGTGACCGCCGGCCGCCCGCTCCGAGTCTTCGAACTGCTCCATGGCGCCAAGCCGGTGCTGCTCAACCTCGCTGAGCCCGGCGGTTTTGACATCACTCCATGGGCTGGCCGGGTCCAGCTGATCGATGCTGAATATGCCGGGGAGTGGGAGCTTCCCGTACTCGGCGCGGTCACCGCTCCCACGGCCGTGCTGATCCGGCCCGACGGATACGTTGCCTGGGTCGGGGACGGGACCCACACAGGACTCCCTGAAGCATTGACCACCTGGTTCGGACCGCCGACTTCGGTGTAGGTTTCCCCTGTGGACCCACGAACGTTCCTGCGAGCGCGCGCGTTGCCCGTCCGCCACGCGTCTCTGCCAAGGGAAGATGTGCGCCGACTGCAGATGGCGCTCGACCACGCCCTGGCCTCGCTGCGATGATCCTCGAGCGCCTCGACAGAGCTCCTGCTGATCTCGAGCTGCGCACCGGCTGGAGCATCAAACCGCAGGGCGCATGTCGCGCCCACGAGTGCGTACCGCTGGACAGTCCCTTCGACGTGCGACAGCTCGCCGAGCGGCTGGGAATGGCGCTCATCCAGGACGATACGCACGAGTTGTGGGCGCTCGGCCCCGAGTCGGGCGGCCGTGCCCTGGCCAGCGCGAAGCTTCCCGATGTCGTGCTGCCCGACAGGCACGGTCAGGACTTCGCGCTCTCGTCACTTCGCGGCAAGAAGACGGTGATGGTGACCTGGGCGTCGTGGTGCGGATGCCGGTCAGATCTGGCCGGCTGGCGGAGACTCCGCGACGAGCTCTATCCGCAGGGGCTCGAGGTGGTCAGCGTGGCGCTGGACACAGGGGGCGACGCCGCGGCGGGCCCGTGGATCGACAAGGCCAAGAGCACCCACCCCGCGCTGATCGACGAGGCGCACCTGTTCGACGAGCTGTTCGGGATCGTGAACGTTCCGAGCGGCATGTGGGTGGACGAGGAGGGCGTGATCGTGCGACCCCCGGAGCCAGCATTCCCGTGGGTACCGCGCCAGCCGAGCGAGGAGCAGGTCGCCGAGCTGCCGGCGCTGCGGACGGAGCAACTACGCGAGGCGCAGAAGATCCGCATCGAGCCGGAACGGTACGTCGCCGCGCTGCGTGACTGGGCCGCGAAGGGAGAGCGCTCGCAGTACGCCCTTTCGCCGGACGAGGTCATTGAGCGCTCGCAGCCTCGCGACCTGGATCACTCGAGCGCGGCCGCCTGCTTCGAGTTGGCCCAGCACCTGCAACGGGCTGGGCACTCAGAGGACGCCGTGCATTGGTTCCGCGAGGCGCACCGTCTCGCGCCCGAGAACTGGACCTACAAGCGCCAGGCGTGGTCGCTCGCCGACCCGCTGCAGGGACCGACGGACACATATGACTCCGACTGGCTGACGGAAGTGCAGGCAGTCGGCGCCGAGAACTACTACGCTCGGCTCGAGCTCTGAAACGACGCGACGCTCCTCGCAGCGCGACCCAACCAGCGCCCGTCGACGGCCGGCGACGCGGGAAACGGCGTCGCGTTCGTGAGGGTTCTGCAGACCGGGCGTCCGAGGGGCACGACCCGGCACGTTACCCAGCGGGAGGCCAACGTCTGGATCAGCGAGGGCGGGCGCTTTGTTCGCTTGATCGTGTGTCCGAACTCCGAAACCGACGAGGCCCGAGCTGCCGCCGAACGTCTCGCCGAGGAACGGGGGTAGGCGATGTCACCGGAGAACGTGAGGTGGGTTGAGCGAGCGATCGCGGCGATCAACGCGAGGGACATCGAGGGCTATCTCGCCTGCTGCACCGAGGACGTCAAGTTGGAGACGCCGGTGGCCGCAGTTGGAGGGGTGTACGAAGGAATCGACGGCATCAGGCGTTACTTCGCGGACATCGAGGAAGCCGGACCCGATTTCAGGATCGAGCTTGACGGCGTGGAAGAGGTCGATGGCAAGCGGGTGATCGCGTTCATACGCTTTAGCTCCACGGGCCGAGCCAGCGGCCTTCGCTTGGCAGCGCCTCTCACGAACGTGTACGACCTGATCGACGGCAAGATCAGCCACATTCGCGTCTTCGTCGATCGTCAGGAGGCCCTCAAAGCCGTGGGGCTGGAGGAGTAACAGACAGGAGCACGCGCCCCGTGAGAGGGCGACGTCGGCGAACGCCTTACGTTGGGTCGGCTCAAGGGATGCGGGAAGGGCAGCGGCGTCCCGGTCGATGCGCCGTTTGCGTCCGTCTCGGATTTTCGCGGCGACAGGATCTGGCGCTACCGGGTGTACCACGATCGTGTCGAAGGACTGCGGGCGGCAGGACTGTCCGAGTAGACGCCGCAGACCAAAGCTCTGGAAGGCCCCTACCAGTCCAGGCGCGGCGCGGGCTCCAGAGCGGCGCTTCTGCCACGCTTCTGTGATGGCATCGGCGAACGTCGACCTCGTGCACTGGATCCTCGCGGCGCTTGTGGCACGGGCTGATAATTCGCTCGTGATGAGTCGCATCCGGCAGCTCACCGCGCCGCTCATCCTGGCAGCCCTGCTGACAGGCTTCGCACCTGCGCCGGCGGCGCGAGCGCTGCGTGCGCATACAGTGTCGCTGCCTTTCGAGGTGGGTCTGCGTGTGAGCGCCAACGCGAAGGCGGGCGCGGTCAACGTGCTCACAATCGCCGCTTCGGCGCCCGCGACGACGAGCTGCACGCTGCAGATCAGTGCCGAGCACCTCGCCGAGACGCTTCCGAGCAACCGGCCGGGGAGCGTCGTGTGGCGCTGGCGGGCGTCGGCGCGCGCGCCCGAGGGTGTGTGGACTTTCACCGCCACCTGCCGCGAGGGCGCTAGCTGGGT
Source organism: uncultured Solirubrobacteraceae bacterium (assembly GCA_963761355.1). Classification (GTDB taxonomy): domain Bacteria; phylum Actinomycetota; class Thermoleophilia; order Solirubrobacterales; family Solirubrobacteraceae; genus Palsa-744. The sequence goes on along the minus strand of CAVXHC010000014.1, from coordinate 17,164 downwards.
CGCCGCGTGGTACAAGGCGGAAATGGGCTTCCCGGAGCGGTCGGGCGCGCTTATTGGAGCACCCGCCAGAGGCGCGCCCATCGCCAGCGGCGTCTCCTGCGACAGCCAAGGGGTGTGCTTTGCCAGCGACCCGCTCCCGGTCGGGCAGTGCACCTGGTATGCGCTGGGGCGTCGTCCCGATTTGCTGAACAGCGTGCATGGCGACGCACGAGAATGGTTGCGCGCGGCCAGGGGTCGCGTGCCGGAGGGCCGACGACCGGCGGTGGGCGCCATCGCCGTGTTCGTACCCCACTCCGGTGGGGCCCCGGGACACGTGGCGTACGTGGCTGCGGTCTCACACGGGCGCGTCCTGCTCGATGACTCCGACTGGAGACCAACGCCTTGGAGTCCGTGGCTCGAGGTCCACGAACACTGGGAAGCGGCGCGCTCAGCCAGCGGCTACATCTACGGAGGCCCCGCGGGCAACGGCCCTTAGCTGTACAGAGTCATCCCATTGTCGCGCCGCACCGTCGCCGACTCGGTCCTTCGCAGCCTCTCGGCCACAATCAGCGGGAGTGCAATCAGCACGAGCAAGTAGATCATAAGGAGGACGCCGAAGGCTCCAAGGACCGTGAGCAATCCCGACGCGACCCTCCGCAGCACTCTCATAAGGAACGGTGTTCGCTGCCGGGCGTGTGGTCCCTGCCTCTTAGCCCCTCGACGTTGGGCCGGGCCTTGGGGATGCTGCGCTAGCAGTAGGACACCAGCGGGTCACGGCCGAAGCCCGAATCTACCGAAAACCCCAGAGCCGACGCGGGGACTCGAATCCCGGACCGACAAGCGATCTCTGCGGTTCAGATCACGACGACGGCCGCAGATTCTGGACTCCGGGCCGTTTCTGGCGATCTCTGCAGGTCCGCTGACGAGGACTGAGGCTTCCACGGGGCTTCCACGCGTCGAGGCCGGCGGATCGGCTTGGCACCTCCCTCGCACTCGAATGCGAAAGCGAGGAGAGGGCGCCCAAGAGAATGCTGGCTGTCGTCCAACGCGAGAGTGAGCGCGGCCTTCACTCGGACGCTCGCTAAGCGCGCAAAGCACCAGTTGCGGTGGGACTGTGGCCCGTGCCGCAGCCCCGAGTCACGCTCGCAAGCTCAGCTCTTCTTAGTCGTATAGCTCGTTTTTCCGTTGCATGTGGGGCTTTTCGGATAGGTGCTCGTGACCGCTCCCTGCTCCGTACCAGCGCTGCCGAACTTGCCCGTGATCTTCAGCTTCGTGCCAACCTGTCCTTTGTACGGCCCTTCAGTAATCACGTACCTGCCGGTGCTGGTGAACGTGCCTGATCCGGAGATCGTCGCGTTCGCGAACCTGACGGGAATCGGGCGCCCGCCGCCTCCGCAGTAGAACGGCGTGTTGCTGATCGTCAGCTCCGTCACCTGCTTGCCGTTAGCAGAAACCTTCAAGCTCACGATGTACGATGCTCGGGGCGCGGAGAGCTGACCACTGTACTTCGCCCCCTTGACCGCGCTGGCGGCAAGCGCCGCTCCCGTGGAGCCGAGCACGCCCACGGCCACTGATGCGATCAGCGCGCTGTTCGATCTGTAACTTCTCAGTAGCCACATGTAGTCCTCCGATCCTCGCAGTTCCTGGCCGCGCGACATCTTGCCTGAAGACGCGCGCCCTCGCCCTCCCGACGGTCTCATGCTCTCGCGCATCCGGCCACGATCGCGGTTGTGCTGGCTTTGTGCAGACGCGCTGACAGGCTCGCGACACGATCGCTCACGCCGGGCGAAGCAGGCGTCTGGCCTTTCTCGGCCGGCGCTGTCGAGTTTCGTCCGTAGCGTAAGCCTGACCGCGGCGTGGCAAGACGCTCGCATCGCTCTGCGAGCAGGCGTCGATGGCGTTCCCGCCACCGGTGACGTAGCTGCGCGAGCCTGTCGAGAGGATGATGGGCCGACGAGCCCCAATGCGTAATCGTCTACTGGATCAAGGAGTTACGGTGAGGTGAGCGCCCGCTACCGGGCCTCATGCCGCGAGCTTGGACGGAGTCACGCCCGATGATGCGAGCGACTTGGTAGCTTGCAGCGCGTCTGGACGCGCGATGGATCAACGCTACGCTGCGCGGCTGGCGCGGGCGCCGAGAGTGAGGCCGAGTTCGTCGAGGCGGGCGCTGCCGAGATCGGTGATGTTTAGAGCGCGATCCTTGGGGCGGCGTAGAAGCCACTTATGGTCGAGCAACGCCGAAAGGATCGCGGAGCCGAGACGGCCGGCCAAGTGCGGGGCGCCCTCGGTCCAGTCCAGGCATGCGCGAACGGCCGCGCCCGAACCGGCCGGCAGCTCGGTGACGGCCAGGGCGTTGAGGAGCGGATGGTCGAGGGTGCGGACATGGCCGGCCTCGCCTCGTATGAGCGGGTCTACAATGCCGTCGGCTGCGAGACGGTCGCCGATGGCCACCGATAGGGCGCCTCCCAGATGGCTGTAACAGGCGCGTGCCACCTGAAGCTGAGTGCCGGCTCGCGCGGCGCGAAGCGACTCGACTGGGAGCAGAGGGGAGATAGCAGCTAGCGCCTCGATTGCAGTCGCCACCTCCTGAGAGGCGAGGGTGTGGAGCTTCTGGCGGCCCGAAGTGGTGACGGAGACGAGCTGCGCGTCGACCAAGCGACGAAGATGCGCCGTGGCCGCCGACGGGCGGAGCCTCGCAGCGGCGGCCAAGTCCCTGGCAGTATGGGCTTGGCCGTCCATCATCCGCAGCAACATGGCCGCGCGAGCCGGCTCGGCGATGGCCCGCCCGGCCGCCGCAAGATCGTAGTCGGATGCCATTGGGCAATCTTAGGACAGGCACAGTTCACGCGGGCCTGGAGTGTTCCCGTGCAAGAGTGTGCCGATGAACGGGTCAGACAACCCGCACAACCGCGACGCGAGGGAGAGACCATGAGTACTATCGCCGAGCAGGCGGCCAAGGTTTCCGCCGCCTCTGCTACCCACCTGCCGGCTGAGCTCGCTCGGGTCTTCACCGATGAGCAGCGGGCGTGGCGTGACCGCGGCGAGCCCGCTGGGATCGTCACCGCGGGTGACAAGCTCGCCGACTTCACGCTCCCGGACGCCAACGGCTCTCCCGTCACCCTCGGCGAGCTGCTGACTGACGGACCGGCGGTGATCGTCTTCTACCGCGGTGGCTGGTGCCCCTACTGCAACCTGGCTCTGCGTGCATACCAGGCAGAGCTGCTCCCGGAGCTTGATCGCTACAACGCTCGGCTCGTAGCCGTTAGCCCGCAGAGCCCCGACAAGTCTCTGCGTACAAAGGAAAAGGCCGAGCTCGCCTTTACGGTCCTTTCGGACGCAGGCGCCCAGACAGCACGCAGTCTCGGGATCGCGTTTGAGCCCGTGGATGATGTCCTCGCCGCGCAGCGCGAGCTTGGGCTCGAGCTAAGGAAGTTCAATGCATCGGGCTCCACCGACCTGCCGATGCCGACAGTGTTGATCGTCGACTCGGAACGCGTGGTGCGCTTCGCCGACACGCACGCCGACTACACCGCCCGTACGGAGGTCGTGGACATCCTCGGCGCCCTTGCGGCGATCAGCGCGTAGCTGAAGCAATCGGCTCGGCACAGCTCGTGGCATCGCGCTCGTCTCAGCGCACGCGCTCGGCTGTGTCGCTTCGGACGACCGCCAAGCGTCTCGGAATACCCTCGGCATGTTGCCGCTCAGCGACGGCAAGGCAATAGTCTCGGTGCGGTTGACCCGCGCTATCGAAAATCGTCCTGAGCGATAGCCCGAGTCAGTGATCGCCGGGCGCTCGCTTAGCTCTGAAGGAAGCGGCCCGCAATACTCCGCTGCGCCATGCCCGACGAGTCCACGACCCCTGATCTGCTGAAGCTGCATGCGCGGCTCACCGACGCGACGAATTACAGCGACATCGACCAGACCCGCGCCGACGCCGAACGGCTCGCACAGGAACGGAGTTAGGCGGTGTCGCAGCAGAACGTGGAGATCGTCAAGCGGTTTCTTGGGGCGGCGGGGAGCGATGTGATCGCGCTGCACGGCAACGGCGATGTCTGGGCTCGCTTTGTCGAGGAGGCGGGCGGCCTCTTGGAGCCCGACTTTGAATCCGTCGTTCCGGAACTACCCGGAACGCGCGTCTACGTCGGACTGGAGGAGTTCCACCAGGCCTGGCTGGACTGGCTCGTTCCGTGGGAGAGGTACGGAACCGAGGTCGTGGAGATCGTCGATCATGGTGCGCGAATCTTCGTGCTCATCGCAAACGTCGGACGTCTCGCGGGGACCAGCCATAACGTCGAGACAACCTTCGCCAACATCTACAGGATTCGCGAGGGACGCATTAGGCGCTGGGAAGCGTACCTCGACCCGACAGCGGCCCAAGCGGCACTCAGCTCGGACGCGTAGACGGTGTCGCAGGGCGATGCGCCAGACGCCTGGCCGCCAAGACGCCGATCAAGGTGCTCCTTTACGGGTGAGGCTGTCGCATAAACCCAAACTGAGCTCACTGAAGCCGTTCTAAGGCGGGGTCGAAAATCGTCAAGGTCGTTGCTCGGATGCAACGCGACCGTGCTGGCGTGGGCCCCATGGGCGGCCGCTATGGCCATCACAGCGCGGTCAGCCCGGGCTTCCCCCCCGGGCGGCTTTACGCGACAGCCTCGCGCGGATGCAGAAGTCTCACGGCACGCGCATCGAGTGCTGCGTTTCGTCCTTCCGCTCGCCTGCTCGGGTGTCGCTCGGACTCTCGCTTTAGCCCGCTCGCCTTAGCGCTTGATCTCCACGAGCAGGACCCAGCTGTTGATGAGTCCGAATGTCGTGGCGAACGCCATCGCTCCCGCGATCCAGTAGAGACCACCGATACTCGCGGTTAGCACGGCGAACGTGCCTACGGACGCGAGCGTGGCGACTATGAGGTCGGGAATGAGGTGCGTGAGCCGCCAGCTGAGGGGATCGCCCGCGTGCCCTCGCCATCGCTGTAGGTCGGCGGTCGCGAGGGCGATCAGACCCGCGGCGAGGAGCCCCTGGCCGATGCCCAATGCAGTTCGCGAGAGGCCGGGCACCTCGATTAGGAGACTCGCACCGAGTGGATACGCGAAGAAGACGAGCGTCCCGATCGCTCGGCCCGGCAACTGCTCGTTCTCGAGGATCGCGTCGAGGTTGAACGAGATGGCGAGGAACGCCAGGCCGAGGAGCGCTCCCGAGGCGCCCGCGACCGAGATGCAAAAGTCGTGCCAACTAGCAGGGTCGTAGGCGACCATTTTGAAGCCCTTAGGTTGTTGGCACGGTTTCACGCGGCAGGCCGGCGATGCCGTCGTCGCCGCGGTCCAAGGGCTCAAACGTCTGCCGCACAAGCTCCACCAGGTCGGGGGTCGTGGGCTCCTCGGCCATGGCAGGCAGTATCCCGCCTCCCGTAGACCGCCGCATTGGGAAGGAGGCTGTTTCGTAAACCCCCCGGTCTGTCCGGTGTCGTTAAGACACTTCTGGGATGCCCCAGAACTTCATCGAATGTGATCGTGAGCAGTTGTTGTTGATGTCGCCCTCGCTGCGCGAGTGGCTGCCGGAGAACCATCTGGCGTGGTTTGTGATCGACGCGGTCAAGGACATGGATCTGTCGCCGTTCTACGCGCGATATCGCGAGGACGGTTGGGGTCGCGCGGCCTATGACCCGGCGATGATGGTCGCGATCGTGCTCTACGCCTATGCGAAGGGACAGCGCTCATCGCGAGGTATCGAGCGCGCGTGCCTGGAGGACGTCGCCTACCGGGTGATCGCGTCGAACCTCGCGCCCGATCACGTGACGATCAATCGCTTTCGTTCAGAGCACTCAGACGCTCTGGCCGGACTCTTTACCAGCGTGCTCACGCTGTGCGCGCGAGCGGGGATGGTCAAGGTCGGCACGATCGCCGTCGACGGCACCAAGGTCCACGCCAACGCGAGCCGCGAGCAGAACGCGGACTTCGATCAGATCGCGCGGGAGATCCTCAAAGAGGCCGCCGAAGTCGACGCAGCCGAGGACGAGCTCTATGGCGATAAGCGCGGCGATGAGCTGCCGGAGCATCTCTCGACCAGCCAGGGCCGTCGCGGCTGGCTGCGCGAGGCCAAACGCCAGCTCGATGAGGAACGCGCCAAGGAAGCCAAGCCGATCCCGCGTTCTCGCCCGGCTCGCTTGAAAGAGGCCAAGCGCCGTCTGCAGGAGGAGCTGTGGGCGGAGTCCCGCGCGAACGCCGCCTACGAGCACTACCGCGTGCATGCACGGGACAGCAGAGGTCGCCGCCTCGGGGCCTCACCAACCCCCTACTCACCACCCGAGACTCCCGCGGGGAAGATCAACCTGACTGACCCGGACTCGCGCATGTTGAAGGTCGCGCGCGGCTACGTTCAGGGCTACAACGCCCAAGCCGCCGTCAACGAGAACCAGGTCGTGATCGCCGCCGAGGTCACGGTCGACTCACCAGATTTCGGGCATCTGCAGCCGATGCTCGACGCGACCCAGAGCGAGCTTCAGGCGGCGGGTGTCACAGAGACGCCGGGGGTGCTGCTCGCCGACGCCGGCTACTGGCACAGGGAGCAAATGGAGAACGCCATCGACCGTGGGATCCAGGTACTGATCCCGCCCGACGCCGGCCACCGCAAGGGCACCCGTCCAGGGTGGGATGGCGGCGCCTACGCACACATGCGACGAGTGCTCTCCACCGAGCTCGGACACGCGCTCTACCGAAAACGCCAGGCGATGATCGAGCCGGTGTTCGGACATACGAAGTTCAACCGCCGGATGGATCGCTTCCAACGCCGTGGCAGAGCCGCCGCCAGGTCGGAATGGCGACTAATCACCGCTACGCACAATCTGCTGAAGCTCCACAGCCGCCAAATAGCGACCGCCGGGGCCTGAAAGGGGCCCGGGAACGCCCGGTCGGGCCCATCTGTCTCACCGCTGCCAAGACCACCACGCCCCTCAGAGCGCGAAACCCACCGCGAACGCCCGCGCTGACGGACGCGCGAATGTTTGCGAAACAGCCTCGGAAGCAGAGCGAGCGTCCGCGCGGCGGCAAAGCAGACGACCGGATCGGACGACAAGCACCAGCGCCGCCGTGACGCGCTAGTGCTATCGCGCGTGAAAGGAGCCCCCAGGCCGCGCCGCCGTCACCGCCCCGATTCCAGCGTGGCGACGGGTCGCGGCGAATACCACTCCGTTGCCGAAGTCGAGAATCTTCTGCGCCTCCACGTCGTATTCCTCGTAGGAGCCCATCCAGTCCTCGATGACGCCACGGACTGCCGCGCTGTCTTCGAAGTTGGCACCCAACGCCGTCGCCTCAAAAACCGAGTCGGGAGCAAGAAAGCTCATCATCGCATCAAGGTCACCGCGACTCGCAGCGTCGAACGCCTGCCGCGTAAGCTCGAGCAGGTCAGGGTCCCGGACCCCTCAGACGTCAGCTTGCCCGCTCTCCTCGTCCGGTCCCGCCGCCCGCAACGCCTCGCCGTGATCGAGGTAGCCGCGGATGCGAGCAATCCTGCCGCCGCGAAAATCGATGACCATGGACTGCACCTGAGTGACCGGGACGCCGCTGCTTTTGCCACGCTCCTCAAGCCGCGCGAGGAGGAGCACGCGGTTGCCGAGATCACGAAACTCCTCGCCGACCAAACGCATCTCCTCCCAGGTATCGTCGAGCGCCTCAAGGAACCGTTCGACCCCCTCGCGTCCCCGGTAGCTATCGCCCCCCAGTGCGCCCGGCATCGCCGGGAACCACTCGAAGTCCAGGGTCAGAAGTTCGTCATAGACGTCGAGATCGCGGTGGTTGAATCCGTCAATCCCCCGCTTGGCGAGTTCCACGTTCTGCTGAGACACCATCTACCCCTTCAGCCGACGGCTTCGAGCGCTTGTGCCCAGGTCGTGAAGTAGTGCATCTCGCCGATGAGGCCGTTACGAAAGCCGCAGAAGACAACGCCCATCGGTTGCCGCAGCGGCGCGCCGGTGGCCTTGATTAGCCCGCCAATCGTCCCGAGCGCCACCACCTTCCCCCAATGGTCTTGGAACTCATCGAACTCAAGTCGAAAGTCGTCGAACGTGTCCGTCCAAATCGTCGCAACCTTGCGAAAGCCGTCGTGTCCTCGATACACGCCTTCCTCAACCCACTCGGGGAACGGGTAGCACACTACATCGGGTGGAAAGAAGGGGAGGAGAGCCTCAATACCACCGTCGGCATACGCTGCGATGGACTGCTTCACGATCTCGACGTTCTCGTGCGACATCGCCTACCGCCGCTCCTCGGCAAGGCGTTCGGCGGCAGCACGGGCCGCGTCGATGTCGGGGTAGGTCGTAAACCGCTCGATCATGCCCTCCACCCACACGGCGACGATCGCATATCGGAGTTGAACATACCCCGTGCTACCGACCGGACGGCCCCTCTGGAGGGACGCGCTGAGCGTCACACCATTGCCGAGGTCGTGAACCTCCTCAGTCTCGATCTCGAAGTCCTCGAAGGTGCCGATCCAGTCTTCAAGGAAGCTGCGGATCGCTGCAGCGCCCTCGCGCCTGCCGATCCCAGAAAGCGATCCGACCCACACGGCGTCGGGGGCAAAGAAGCCCATCAGCACGTCGATGTCCCCACGGCTCGCAGCGTCAATGAAGCGCCTAATCTCGACCGAGTCGGGGGTCGTGGACTCCTCAGACATCGCCTGCTGCGCCAACTTCTTGGAGGGCGTCTTGCCAGGAGAGAGACGCCTTGACCCGGATTCGGGCCTCGACGTTAGGCGTTTCGACTCGCCAGGCGCGCGCCGAGCCGGAACGCGGCCGGCGCACGTCGCACCACACGCAGCATCGCTCGGTCGCCGCGACGCAAGATCTCACCCTGCGGCGGAAGCGGCGCGGGGCGCGGCGCATCCTCGCCGAGCGCGAAGATCGACCACGTGCCAGGCACGCCCTTCAGCTCGTGCTGCCCACGCCCTGAGAAACGGAGCTCCGAGCCGACGACAAGGTCACGGACGGTGCTCGATACCAGGACCTCGCCCGCCTCGGCCTTAGCGGCGACGCGGGCCCCGATGTGGACAGCCATCCCGCCGATGTCATCGCCCCGCAGCTCGCACTCGCCCGTGTGCACGCCGGCGCGGATCTCGATGCCCTGCTCGCGCAGCAGCTCGACGAGCCGCGCCGCGCATCGCACGGCACGCGCCGGACCGTCAAAGCTCGCGAGCAGGCCGTCGCCAGTGTGCTTGATCATCCGCCCTCCGGCCGCCCGGACCTCGGCGGCGGAGAGCTGGTCGTGGCGGTCCAGCAACTGCCGCCACTCCCGGTCTCCCAGCCTTGCGGCCAGCTCGGTCGAGCCGACGATGTCGGTGAACAGGACGGTCGTCAGTACGCGCTCGGGATCGACGTGCCGCCGCTCACCTGTCAGGAACTGCTCTATCTCGTCGACGATCGGGTCGTAGTCGCCAAGCCAGAAGGCGTGGTCGTTCCCCTCCAACTGCTTGAACGTCGCTCCGGGGATGCCGTCGGCCATCGCACGACCCATGAGGACATGCACCACCAGATCGCCCTTCTGGTGCAGGACCAAGGTGGGCTGGCTGATCATCGGCAGTGCCCTGCGCACGTCGATCGTCTCAACCGCCTGGACGAGGGCTCGCGCCATGCCGGGACTCGCACATGCACGTTCGAACAGCCCGTAGAAGCGCCGCACGACCTTGCTGTCGATGCTCGGGGCCGCAACCGGTGCAAGAAGTCCTTCCCCCCAGTGCTCCAGCGCCTGCTGGATCGTCGCCGTATGTGCCTTTAGCTCGGCGCGGGTGAGGCCGATCTGTGCGAGCTCCTCGTCGGACATCCGAGATCCCGTCGTCGCGAAGGTTCCACACAGAAGCAACGCGCTGACTCGATCTGGCCGCGTGGCTGCCAGCAGCGCCGCCGCTGGTCCACCTTCGGAGACACCCATGAGCGCGGCCGTGCGGGATCCGGCCGCGTCCATCACCACTGCGATGTCCTCTGCACGCTCCTCGATGGGAGGTAGGTGGGCGATCGGGTCCGAGCATCCCGTCCCGGGCTTGTCGAACATGATCACCCGCGAGAACGACCCTAAGCGGCGCAGGAACCCGGACAAGGACGGGTCCGTCCACTGGAAGTCCAGGTGAGAGACGATCCCCGGCGCGACAACCAGATCGAGCGGCCCTTCCCCGAGCACCTGATAGGCGATGCTGACGCCGTCCGCGCGCGTGGCGTAAAGCGTCTCGGGCGGTGCCATCGCCAGGGGACTCTAACGCGGGCTCCTCGGCGCGACCCAAGAAGGATCATGGCGGGCGACATGAAGGACGATCGCTCGGGTTACCGCGATGTAGCGTCCCGACGGCGCTTGGTCATCCACCTGGCAGCCATGCGATACTGCTCCCTTCGCACAGGAGCGAGGGCGCGAGCGACCTCCGAGCAGACGAGCGCAAGGGACGATTCTCGATAGCCCGGACCCACCGCGCTGAGACTGCTGCTCAGCCATGGCGAAGCGATCGTCTCCGGCGCGCCGGGCGAGACGCTCGGAGCTCGTCCTGCACTAGCCCGAGGCGAGGCTCGCCAGACGCTCGCTTGGCTGCTGGAAGCGGCGGTCCTGGATACTGAGCGGACGATGTCCGAGGAGTCCGCGACCCCCGACCTGGCCGAGCGATGGCGGCAGACGTTTGAGGTTTTCGCGCGGCGTGACTTCGACGCGCTGATGAAGTTCTACGCTCATCACGCACTTTGGGACGCATCGTCTTTGGGGATCGGCACTTTTGAGGGCAGGGCGGCCATCCGCCGCGTGCTTGAAGAGTGGATCGCCCCCTATGAGGAGTACGAGGCCGAATTTGAGGAGTGCCGGGACCTGGGCAACGGAGTGGTTTTGCTGTGGCTCACCAGGCCGCCCGTCCGGCTGGGAGTACTCGTTCCGTACAAGACCGGCAAGCAGCCTTCGTCTCCGAGTGGGTCGATGGCATGGTGGTCCGGGGGTCGGTCTACTGTGACATCGACGAGGCCCGTGCTGCCGCCGAACGCCGCGCCGAGGAACGGGGGTAGTCGATGTCGCGCGAGAACGTGGAGATCGTAAAGGAGGCGCTCGCAGCGTATGCCGACGGTGGTATCGAGGTCTTACTGCCCTTCTTGCGACGCGATGTAGTCTGCTACCCGTTCCCCGAGTGGGTCGAGGAAGACGTGTATCGAGGACACGACGGCTTTCGCAAGGTTGCGACGATCTGGACAGACACGTTCGACGACTTTCGAGTCGAGTTCGATGAGTTCCAGGAGCATGGGAGCAAGGTCGTGGCGCTCGGGACGATTGGCGGGCTCATCAAGGTCACCGGCGCACCGCTGCGGCAACCCATGGGCGTCGTGTACTCCGGCTTTCGCAACGGCCTCATTGGCGAGATGCACTTCTTCACGACCCGGGCACAAGCCCTCGAAGCCGTGGGGCTTGAGGGGTAGGCGATGTCGCAGGCTGACTGTCATCGTTGGCTGACCGGGCGGCGACGTCCGACCGGTCGGGTTGGTTCTCGGGCCGGCGACGGGCTGACTCATGTCGCAGGTGTCGACCAACTGGTCTGACCGACGTTCGTAGTGTCGCCCGCCGCCGCCCGAGGATCACCGGCGTGACTTGACCCGCAGCGCGGGTCTGTGCTCGTGCGCCACGGCAAGGGCGGCCGCCGGCGCGAGGTTGGCATGGACGCGTGGGGCTGGGAGAACCTCAGGCCCTGGTTCTCAGAGCGTCTTGAGCTCCCGGCGGGCCCGCTGTTCTGCGTGATCGACGGCCCTACCCGAGGTCGACCCTGGTCGGCCGCTGCAGTCCGCGGCGAGTTTCGCCGGCATGCAGCCGAGGCCGGCGTCAGGCGCCGCTTCGCGCCCCACCAGCTGCGCCACGCGCACGCAGTAGGCTCGCGCGAGAGGGAGTGTCGGTGAACGTCATCCAACGCCAGCTCGGTCACTCAAACCTCGGCACGACCAGCATCTACCTGCAGGGAATCGATATCGACGAGATCATCTCGACCGTCCACGCACGGCGAGCACCAATGATGTCGGCGACGGCCGGTCTTCAGCTCTGACGAACCCGGACGCCCAGAGCGCGAGCGCGACCCTCGGCGCTCGCGTCTCGCGCACCGATCGTTGGCTTGCGCTTTGTTCGACCAAGCAGTCGTCAACCACGTTCATCTGGGACTACCCCACACGCTCGGTGCTCGTCCAAAGGGGGCATCTCGGGCTCGACGATCGAGGCGCCTGCATTCGGTGGAAGGGAGGACTCTCGCTTGGCCGTTTCTCCTGGATCATGGGGCGGCTCGGCGGATCGCGGCGCGCTTTCATCGGGGACGTCATCGTGGTCCGCTGAGCAGTGCGCCGTGTCGGCCCCTGAGCGCGTGCGGCGGTTCCCGGGCGACGATCCCTCAGTTCGCGCGCTCGCCTGATCGGGTAGTGCATCGTGTTCCCTGAGCGGCGTGTTGGCGGCCTTTGGGGGCTTTTGGCGAGGATTTGTGAGGTCTGGTACGTTCCCGTACACACTGTCATCGGTGGCTCTTCTTGGATGGACGGGCATCTCAGGCGCGAGAACACGGCGACACTGAAAGGGGGGTGAGCTGGCAAGGACGGCAGGACACACCGCTGCGGTGGGTGCTGCCCTGAGCGAAGCCCCCAACCCGGCGGGCTCAGCGCCTGGTACCGGCGTCTCACAGACGGCCTCTGGACGGTGAGCGATCCGCAGGACGGCGCATGGTCGATCTCGCGGGCGGCGCTCGGGTTCGCCCGCACTCTTATGGATTGGAGGCAGCGTGATGAGAACGTTCAAGGCCCTCCGGGGCGCAGGTGTCGCAGCGCGTGCGGCGATGGCAGGAGGGACGGGCGCTAGCAGGCCCGGAGTTGGTCTCGGGGCATTACCGAGGGAGGGGGTCCTTACGAGGCTTCAGGATGGGTTCTTGCGTTTGCGCGTCGTGCTGGTGGTTGTCGGGTTGCTCGGTTTTGGCGCGACCGCGCTCGCGCTTCCGGCGGCCGGCTACGCCACCACGACGGTCAGCACGGTCAGTGAATGGGGTGGCTCAACCACTATTGAACCGTTCGGCGACCCAAACACGGCGACCTACGGACAGGTGGTGACCGTTCCGGCGGGTGAAACCAGCCTCGACAGCTTCACGTTCTACCTCGAAGTCCCGCCGGGGCTGATCTTCCGGCCCTACGTATACGCATGGAATGGCGCGGCAACCGGACCTGCCCTGTACGAAGGCCCGGACATGCACACAGCAACAGGCAGCGGCGTTGAACCGATCACGGTTAACACCGGGGGCGTCGCCGTGACCGCCGGAAAACAATATGTCCTGTTCTTCAGCATCTCAAACGACAAAGCCGCCGACGAAGGCACCGGCCTGCGGGGGCGGTGGGGCTTCGTTTTCGGTTCGTCCTACAGCGGAGGCGAATTCGTCTACCTCAACAACGGCTATAACACGAGCGAATGGACGACAGGATTTTGGAACAGTGTTGGCGTCCTGGCGTTCCAGGCCGTCTTCTCGGCAGGCGTGACCGGACCGACCGGACCCACTGGCCCGACTGGACCACAGGGACCGCCCGGACCCGCTGGGGCGACCGGAGCGACTGGGCCGACCGGCGTTGGCGAAACCGGCGCGACCGGACCCACGGGCGCAACCGGACCTGCCGGGCCGACCGGACCTGGCGGATCAGCCGGACCCGCTGGGGCGACCGGAGCGACCGGACCCGCTGGCTCGACGGGACCCGAAGGCAAAACCGGACCCGCTGGACCCGCCGGGGCTACCGGCGCGACCGGACCCACGGGCGCGCAGGGCAAAGAAGGCAAAACCGGCCCGACGGGACCGACCGGAGCGACCGGAGCGACCGGCTCTAACACGCTCGGTGGGGCGGTTGCGCGCTTCGCGAGCATCACACCGGTCAAGAACGAAAACTGCGTCGGCCTCTTCGGCGTCTGGGGGGTTGGCAGCTGCGCGCCTAGCTGGGGGAGCAGCGTCTTCCTCGACCTGATCGAAGGACCGGTGCCCGCCGCAGGTGGCGTCATCTCCAACTTGTGGGCGGAAGCAGGTGGGGCGCTCTCGGGCGGCAGCGCGACGGTCGAAGTGCTCGACCTGAAACCGCCCTCGGGGCCGACGAGCGCGGTGCTGTCCTGCCCGGTCGCCAAAGGCGAAACGACGTGTCAGAACAAAGGCAGCGTGCCGATCAACGCTGGGCACTACATGCTCGTGCGGGTGAAAACGACCGCCACGCCGACGACCTGGCGGGTGAGCTTCCGCTACTAGCTTCGAGACTACAGACGGAACACGGACAACGGGGGCCTCAGGGCCCCCGTTGTTCTGGTGGCTCCGGGTGGCGGCTTGGAGGCTCCTGCCAGCCCTGGGCGTGTCAGGCCCTCCAGATGTGTGCTTTGCAGCAAAAGGAGGCGTCGTCGTGACGGCACGTGCGCTTTCGGATCGGACGAATCTCGATCGCCCAGGTAGACAACGCTCAGACTGCTGCTTTTCCGTGGTGAAGGAGCAGTCTCGGAGGAGTCGCCCGAGACGGCTCCTCCTCGTCCGATCCGAGCGTGTTCGCGACCTCCTCGCGGTCGAGAGTGTCGGAAAGGACGAGAAGGAGGCGTCGGGTCGGCGCAAGTCGTGCTGCTGCTTTCGGGTGGATACAGTCGTCTCGGCCACGCCAATGGCTCGCTCGGAAGCCTCAGGACGGTGGGATGCCAATAAACCCAGGTTGCGCCCCTCAGCCGTCAGCCGTTCGCGTGGACACGCCGTGACGGATTTTGGCGCTGCGATGACGCTTTTCACTCAGCCGCAGCCGGTGTTGTTGCCGCAGCTGCTGCACGTGTAGCAGGAACCCGTGCGCTGCATCATGCCCCCACACTGGCTGCACGCCGGTCCGAGGTCGAGCCCCTGCAGGCGGGCGGGCACCACGGGCGGCGTGTCGGTCAGCGCAGCGGTCGGCGCGCTGGCGCCGCCGTTTCCGGCCGAAGCCTGCGGGCTGTTCGCCGAGGCCGACTCATCCCCCGACTCATCCTCGGCACCGGGGCCGGCAGTGTCGGAGACGCTGACGGACTGGACGGCGTCCTGAGCGGCCTTGCGGGCGCGTACCGCCGGCGTCAGGATTCCGAGGTCCTCCTGGGCATCCACATCCAGGAAGCGCGAGGCCAGCCAGCGCATGATGTAGTCGGGCATCGACTTCGCGAACGGGATCTCCGGGTTGCCGGTGATCCCCTCGGGCTCGAACCGCATGTAGCTGAACTTCCGCACCAGCGTCTCGAGCGGCACTCCGTACTGCAGCGCGATCGAGATCGCCGTGGCGAACGAGTTCATCATGCCGCGCAGCGTCGAGCCCTCCTTGCCGATGTCGGTGAGGAAGATCTCCCCGATGCTGCCGTCGTCGTACATCCCGGCGGTGATGTAGCCCTCGTGGCCGCCGATCGAGAACTTGTGCGTTATCGACTGGCGCTCGCGCGGCATCCGCTTGCGTCGCGGGCCCGCCTCGGCGAGGGCGTTGCTGACAGCCTGCTCGACGATCGCATCGACGTCGGCTGGCTCCTTTACGCCCTGCTGCGCGTCCGTGCGCAGCGCCTGCGCGGTCTTCGACCCGTCCCGGTAGATCGCCAGTGCCTTGATCCCCAGACGCCACGCCTGTGTGTAGGCGTCGGCGATGTCATCCACGGTGGCCTCCGCGGGTAGATTCACCGTCTTCGAGATCGCCCCCGAGATAAAGGGCTGCACGGCACCCATCATCTTCAGGTGGCCCATGTGTGAGATCGCCCGCTCGCCCACGGCGACGTCGAACACCGGCAGGTGCTCCTCGTTAAGGCCGGGTGCCCCCAGGATCGTGCCGTGCTCGGCCAGGTGAGCCTCGATCTGTTCGATTTGCTGCTCGGAGTACCCGAGCGTCTGCAGGGCAAGCGGCACCGTGCGGTTGACGATCGTCATCTGTCCGCCGCCCACGAGCTCCTTGAACTTGACGAGCGAGAAGTCCGGCTCGACGCCCGTCGTGTCGCAATCCATTAAGAATGAAATTGTGCCGGTGGGCGCGAGCACCGTCGCCTGCGCGTTGCGATAGCCGTGACGCTCGCCCAGCTCCACGGCCTCGTCCCATGACCGTCTCGCCGCCATGAGCAGCTGCTCGTCTGCGCTGTCCTCCTCGGGGATCACGTATGAGGCATCGCGGTGCATGCGCATGACGTTGTTGTGCGCGTCGCGGTTCTCCGCGTAGCGGTCGTAGGGCCCGAGCGCCGCTGCCACCTCCGCGGAGCGGCGGTACGCTCGCCCGGTCATGAGCGAGGTGATCGCGGCTGCCGTCTCGCGACCGGCGTCGGAGTCATACGGCATGCCGTTGCTCATCAGATAGGCGCCGAGGTTGGCGTAGCCGAGGCCAAGCTGGCGGAAGGCGCGGGCGTTGACGGCGATCTCCTCGGTCGGGTAGCTGGAGGGCCCGACGACGATCTCCTGGGCCAGCAACACGATGTCGACCGCGCGCTCGAACGACTCCACGTCGAACGTCCCATCCTCGCGCCGGAACTTCATCAGGTTCAGCGAGGCCAGGTTGCAGGCCGAGTTGTCGACGTGCATGTACTCCGAACAGGGATTAGAAGCGTTGATCCGGCCCGAGTTCGGGTCGGTGTGCCAGCGGTTGATCGTCGTGTCGTACTGCATGCCCGGGTCCGCGCAGCGCCACGCCGCCTCTGCGATCTCGTTCATGAGCTCACGGGCGCGCACCGGCTCACCCACGGGCTCTCCGGTCGAGCGGGCGGTCAGCCGCCACTCGCCGTCCTCTTCGACGGCGCGCATGAACTCGTCGGTCACCCTCACCGAGTTGTTCGCGTTCTGGTACTGGATCGACTTGAAGCCGTCGCCGTCGATTGACATGTCAAAGCCCGCGTCGCGCAGCGCGGCGGCCTTGTCCTCCTCCTTCGCCTTGCACCAGATGAACTCGCGGATGTCGGGGTGGTCGACGTCGAGCACGACCATCTTCGCCGCGCGCCGCGTCTTGCCGCCGGACTTGATCGTGCCCGCCCAGGAGTCGGCGCCCCGCATGAACGACACGGGGCCGGAGGCGGTGCCGCCCTTGGCCAGCGGCTCCATCGACCCGCGGATCTTCGAGAGGTTTATTCCTGAGCCGGAACCACCCCTGAAGATCATCCCCTCCTTGGTGTTCCAGTCGAGGATCGACTCCATCGTGTCCTCGACGGAGAGGATAAAGCACGCACTACTTTGA